>NZ_WURB01000094.1 GCF_009830105.1 Microvirga makkahensis | reverse complement strand
TCATGCTGCATACTGTCGGGCTGCATTGCCTTCAGCCGGATCGGCAGGATCGCTGTGCAGATGCGGGGGCATCTATGCAACATTCTATCGTGCGAAATCACGCACGATCTTTATCGAATGCGGGTGGAAGCGCCCCTCAAAAGCGTGCTCAGATGGCATCGAGCGCGGCATCTTTTGCATGGCTGGCCAGGAGCGTGTTTCGTGGTGCCCCGTATTCAAGCGGCATGATCCGGCACTTGCCCCTCCTCGCGCTTTGGAAGCACGAGCGGGGTGGCTCAGGACACCGACATTTGCGTACGCTTGAGTTGGGATGACCATGGATTCCGTCATCTCGATTCATACGAAGAGTGCCTCCGCAATCTTCACTCAGAAGGCTCTTGCCGCTTGGCAGACCTTGGAGCGGCGGTTTGCTACGCAGCTATCGAGCGCTGAAATAGACCACATGTTCGCCCGGTTCGTTTTCGGACTCACCTCGCCCATTCATGGCGAGGACGAACCGCTGATCCAC
>NZ_WURB01000093.1 GCF_009830105.1 Microvirga makkahensis | reverse complement strand
CCGTACATGCCCACTGCATGGACCTCGTCGAGAT
The DNA here is from genome assembly GCF_009830105.1 of Microvirga makkahensis. Taxonomy (GTDB): domain Bacteria; phylum Pseudomonadota; class Alphaproteobacteria; order Rhizobiales; family Beijerinckiaceae; genus Microvirga; species Microvirga makkahensis. The sequence continues at coordinate 483 of NZ_WURB01000093.1, read as the reverse complement.
AGGTCATGGCGTTGTAGCGCTCGGCCAGGTCGCAGATCTGGCGGATGGGTGCCACATCGCCGTCCATGGAATAGACGCTCTCGAACACGATGAGCTTGGGCCGGTCGCCGGCCGCCTGGAGCAGCTCCTCCAGGTGGTCGAGGTCGTTGTGGCGGAAGATCGCCTTGTCGCAGCCGGATTGGCGCACGCCCTCGATCATGGAGTTGTGGTTGAGCGCGTCCGACAGGATCAGGCAGTTCGGGATGAGCTTGGCCAGCGTCGAGATGCCGGTCTGATTCGAGACATAGCCCGAAGTGAAGACCAGGGCGGCCTCCTTGCCGTGCAGATCCGCGAGCTCCGCCTCGAGCTCGACGATGGGATGGCTGTTGCCGGAGATGTTGCGCGTGCCGCCCGCGCCGGTGCCCAGCCGCCAGGCGGTCTCCACCATCGCGCGGGTCACGTCCCGGTTCTGGCCCATGCCGAGATAGTCGTTGGAGCACCAGA
>NZ_WURB01000092.1 GCF_009830105.1 Microvirga makkahensis | reverse complement strand
GCGGCGCTGCCAGAACCCCACGCCGGTCCTGCTCCTGACCGCCAAGGACACCGTGGCCGACCGGATCGGCGGCCTCGACAGCGGCGCGGACGACTATCTCGGCAAGCCCTTCGATCTCGACGAGGTCGCCGCCCGGCTGCGCGCCATCTCCCGCCGGGCAGGCGGGCGGGCGACCCCGACCCTATCCTGGAACGGGATTGAACTCGATCCCGGTCGCCGAACCGTCGAGATCGACGGCAACCCGATTGGCCTCTCCCGCCGCGAGTTCTCGATCCTCGAGGCCCTGATCAAGCATCCCGGCACGGTGCTGTCGAAGGACCAGCTCGCCGACAGGCTCTACGGCTGGGAGGAGGACGTTGAGAGCAACGCGGTCGAGGTCCACGTCCATCACCTGCGCGTCAAGATCGGACGCGACGCCATCGAGACCGTACGCGGCCTCGGCTACAGGCTTCGGAGCACCTGACATGAGCTCGATCCGCGCCCGGCTGTTCATCATCCTGATCGCCGCCACGATAGGGATCTGGCTGTTCGCGACGGCCTGGATCTATCTCGACACCAAGCGCCAGCTGCAGCACGTGCTCGACACGCGCCTCATGGAGGCGGCGCGCATGGTCGGCT
>NZ_WURB01000091.1 GCF_009830105.1 Microvirga makkahensis | reverse complement strand
CCGTGGTGGAACGGGTGACGTGAACCCGGCCCTGGAGAGTTGCATGACACGTCTGGTCCTTGAGCCTCTGAGCTCATTTCGTTCCTATCCGCCGGAGGAGATGATCGCCCGGGCACAGGCCTTTTACGAGGACATCAGGCGTCGGCGGACGGTGCGGGACTTCTCCGATAAGCCGGTGCCGCGGGAGGTGATCGAATATGCGCTCCTGGCCGCCGGCACCGCCCCCTCCGGAGCCAATCTCCAGCCCTGGCACTTTACGGTGATTGCCGACCCAGGCGCAAAACGGCGCATCCGGGAGGCCGCCGAAGTCGAGGAGCGGGATTTCTACAACGGCCGTGCCCCTCAGGAATGGCTCGATGCCCTGGCGCCGCTCGGCACGGACGAGAACAAGGAATTCCTGGAGACCGCTCCCGTGCTGATTGCCATCTTCGGGCAGCGGTCGAGCCAGAGGCCAGACGGACGCAGGATCAAGAACTACTACGTGCCGGAGTCGGTAGGCCTCGCCACCGGCTTCCTGATCGCGGCTCTGCATGCGGCGGGGCTTGTTACGCTTACCCACACTCCCAGTCCGATGGGTTTCCTCAACGAGATCTGCGGCCGCCCGGAGACGGAGAAACCGTACATCCTC
>NZ_WURB01000090.1 GCF_009830105.1 Microvirga makkahensis | reverse complement strand
GCAGGATCTCGCGCTTGCCGGCATGGTTGGCGGGTCCGACGATGCCCTCCTGCTCCATGCGCTCCATCAGGGAGGCGGCGCGGTTGTAGCCGATCTGCAGGCGCCGTTGGATGTAGGAGGTCGACGCCTTCTTGTGCCGAAGGACGATGCCGACAGCCTGCTCGTAGATGTCGGACACCCCCAGCACGACATCGTCATCATCCGGCGAAAGCTCCGATGCCTCCAGATCTTCCGGCTCCTCGTCGTCGGCCGTGACGGCCTCGAGATAGACAGGCTCGCCCTGGCGCTTGAGGTGGTTGACCACCTTCTCCACCTCCTCGTCGGAGCAGAAGGGGCCGTGGACGCGGGTGATGCGCCCGCCGCCGGCCATGTAGAGCATGTCGCCCTGACCGAGTAGCTGCTCGGCGCCCATCTCGCCCAGGATCGTACGGCTGTCGATCTTGGAGGTCACCTGGAACGAGATCCGGGTGGGGAAGTTCGCCTTGATCGTGCCGGTGATCACGTCCACGGACGGGCGCTGCGTGGCCAGGATCACGTGGATGCCCGCCGCGCGCGCCATCTGGGCGAGACGCTGGATCGCACCTTCGATCTCCTTGCCGGCCACCATCATCAGGTCGGCCATCTCGTCCACGATCACCACGATGTAGGGCA
>NZ_WURB01000009.1 GCF_009830105.1 Microvirga makkahensis | reverse complement strand
GGCCAAGGGCTACCTCTACTACGATGCCGACGGCTCCGGCAGCGCGTCCAAGCAGGTGCTGATCGCCCACTTCACCAACAAGGCCGCGCTCACCTATGCCGAGTTCATCATCATCTGAGGCGGTGCCAGGCCTGCATCCGCCGGCATGGCCGGGCCCGCTCCCTTCCGCGCGGTCGGTCCGAGATCCGGGGATCAGCCCGGCCATCCCCGTCTTCAGAAAGCGCTGCGCCATCAAGGCGGAAGGGGCGGCACGGGGCCAGAGATGACGAGGAAGGATGCGAGGCAGATTTGGAACCTTCGAGGGCAGGGGCTGAAAATTCTTGCCACCCTTTTCGACTCTGTGACTTGACGCAGGGCTACGGACGCCAGTAGAAGGCGCTGGTCAGGGCGCGTAGCTCAGCGGGAGAGCATTCGCTTCACACGCGAAGGGTCACAGGTTCAATCCCTGTCGCGCCCACCATTTTCTTCCTGACAATTCGATTCAGTGCAAGAGAGGCCTCGGCCATGCCTGTCCGTCAGGCGGCGACGGGCCTCATCAGCCCCTCGACCGCGGCGAAGAGTTCGTCGAAGTGATCGATCACGATGTCGGGCTTGAGATCCTTCACCGGCACATCCGTATAACCGAAGGGGACGGCGACCACAGGGATGCCGGCGTTCTGCGCCGTAACGATATCGGTGCGTGAATCGCCCACCATGACCGCCCGCGACGGATCGCCGCCCGCCCGCTCGATGGTCAGGGTCAGATGCCGCGGGTCCGGCTTGAAGTAGGGAAATGTGTCACGCCCGCAATTGGCGGCGAAGCGGTGGCCGATCCCGAGTTCATCGAGCAGCCTGACCGAATGTTCCTCCACCTTGTTGGTGCAGACCGCGAGGAGGAAGCCGGCCGCTTCGAGGCGGTCGAGGGCTGAGGCGACGCCGGGAAAGAGCTCGGTCCTGACGCAGATGTTCTCCCCGTAATGCACCATGAACTGGCGGTAGAGCTCGTCCAGATAGGCGGGGACAAGTTCCTTGCCCGCCGCTTCGAAGCCACGCTCGATCAGGGCCCTTGCGCCCGCGCCGATCATGTCGCGCGCGTGGGCGACGGGAAGGGGGGCGAGGCCCTCCTGATCGAGAATGACGTTGAGGGTCCCGACGAGGTCGCCGGCCGTGTCGGCCAGAGTGCCATCGAGATCGAACACGGCGATGGGCGGGGCGATTTGCGGGGTTTGAATGGTCATGAAGCTCGGTTACCTGCTGGAGGCAAGGGAATCAATCGGCGGGATGATATGGTGTCTCCGGTTGATTCGTTCTTACCGTAATGGAGTGGTGAATGCGGCTTTTTGGTTGCGCGGCGTTTCTGTCGACGGCCCTGGCGCTGGCCGGCCTGCCCAGTTCCGTCCTGGCGGCTTCCTACGATTTCGTGCCCGCGCCGCAGACCGATCTGAACCGGATCTACCGGATCGATCGGGTCACGGGGGAGGTCAGCTCATGCCAGTATGGATTGCAGGAAGGCACCATCGGGGTGACCCTGTGCTTCAGCCCGGGCGAGGGCGCCGGAGCCCAGCAGCCCGGAGAATACGGACTGGTTGCGTCCCGGCACGAGCGGGAGGGCGGCGTGTTTCGGGTGAACTACCGCACCGGCGACATGAGCATCTGCTATGTCTTCGACGAGCGGGTCGTCTGCACGCCCCAGGCGAGGCCGTCTTCGGCGGCGTCCACGATGGCACCTTCCGCATCGACACCCGGGGTCAGCCCGGGTACGGGAGCCTCGCCCCAGCGTCCCTGAACGCCCTTGTCAGGGCGTTCTGTCCGGGGCGGGTATGAAACCATCTTTCTTTTCAACATCCTCGCGTGCTAGAGGCGGGCTGCGGCCCCTTCGAGCGGGGCGACAGATTTAGAGGTCCTCAGTGAGCGACAATCTCAAGCGTGCAGCGGCCGAACGGGCAGCCGAACTCGTGACCGATGGCATGAGGCTCGGCCTCGGGACCGGCTCGACGGCGGCGCATTTCGTTGCGGCCATCGGCGAGCGGGTGCGCGGTGGCCTGAAGGTCGTCGGCGTGCCGACCTCCGAAGCGACCCGCGACCAGGCCTTGCGCGAGGGCATTCCGCTCGCGACGCTCGACGAGGTACCGGAGCTCGACCTGACGGTCGACGGGGCCGACGAGCTCGATGACGACCTTCGGCTGGTCAAAGGCGGCGGCGGCGCGCTTCTGCGCGAGAAGATCGTGGCTTCCGCCAGCGCGCGCATGGTCGTGATCGCGGACGGCTCCAAGCGTGTCGCCAAGCTCGGCAAGTTTCCTCTTCCCATCGAGGTGGTGCCCTTCGGACTCACGGCCACGGAGCGGGCTATCGGAAAACTGCTGGAGAGCCTCAGCATGACCGGCGAGCTCCGCCTTCGCCGCGCTGCCGACGGAGCCCCCTATGTGACCGATGGCGGCCATTTCATTCTCGATGCCCATCTCGGACGTATCGACAAACCCAGCGTTCTCGCCTCGACCCTCAACAACATTCCCGGGGTCGTCGAGCACGGTCTCTTTCTCGGCCTCGCTACCGCTGCGATCCTCGCGACGGGGGAGGGGCTTGTCGAACTCGGTCAGCTCTGACCATCAGCCTTCACGATTGGAGTCTCTTCTATGATCCGTTCCGCTTCACGACTGGCTGCGACCTCCGTCGCGCTTTTCCTGCTGGCGAGCCCCGTCTTCGCCCAGCAGGCTGCTCCGAGCGCCAGTCACATGGCCGCCGGGCGCGAGGTTGCCATCAGCTCGGGCATGTCAGGCGCCTTCGATGCGCTGCCAGGCCCGCTCCTCGGTCGCCTGCAGCGGATGAGCGTCACGAATCCGGACATCCAGAAGGATCTGGATGCGGTCGTCGCCCTGCTGCGGCCCGAAGTGGAGCAGAAGAAGCAGGAACTGATCGACGAGACAGCGCGCATCCTCGCCTCGCGGATGACCGAAGCGGAACTGAAGGAGGTCGCGGCCTTCTACAAGTCGGCCGTGGGCCAGAAGTATGTGCAGCTCCAGCCGGCGGTTCTCGACGATGTCGTGCGCCAGATGGATCTGTGGTCGCAGCGGACCTCCGAATTCATCATGTCCCGCGCCCGCGAGGAAATGAGCAAGCGCGGCCACGCGCTTCACTGATCCATCTGCCCCGGAAGCGAATTCCGCCTTCGGGACAGATCCGATGCTTCCCTTCCAGGGGCGCGGAGGCTTTCAAGACCGAAAAAGGCCCGGTTTCCCGGGCCTTTTTGCTGGATGGAACAGGTCCTAATCCTCGACCGCCTTGAAGCGCCCCAGACCCTTCATGACGAAGGGAAGCACCAGGGCGATCAGGGCGATGGCGAGAAGCGTCGCCGAAATCGGGCTCTGCAGCAGGACCATCGGGTCGCCGAGGCTGATCGACAGGGCGCGCCGCAGCTGGCTTTCTGCCACGGGACCAAGGATGAGACCCACGACCACCGGCGCGATCGGGAAATCGAAGCGCCGCATCAGGAAGCCGAGCACGCCGAACACCGTCAGCATGATGAGTTCCACCGGCGAGGGGTTGGCGGCGATCGTGCCCATGGTCGCGAAGACCAGGATGCCTGCATAGAGCCAGGGCTGAGGGATCGCCAGGAGACGGACCCACAGGCCGACCAGCGGCAGGTTCAGCACCAGCAGCATGGCATTGGCGATGAACAGGCTCGCGATGAGGCCCCATACCAGATCGGGCTTCTCCGCGAAGAGCAGGGGGCCCGGGTTGAGGCCGTATTGCTGAAAGCCCGCCAGCATCATCGCGGCCGTGGCTGATGTCGGCAGGCCGAGCGTCAGGAGGGGCACCAGGGTGCCCGCTGCGGAGGCGTTGTTGGCGGCCTCGGGACCGGCCACGCCCTCGATGGCGCCCTTGCCGAAATCCTCAGGATGCTTGGTGAGCTTCTTCTCCGTGGCGTAGGAGAGGAAGGTCGGGATCTCGGCGCCGCCCGCCGGGAGGGCGCCGATGGGGAAGCCGTAGAACGTTCCCCGGAGCCAGGGCTTCCAGGAGCGTTTCCAGTCCTCCTTGGTCATCCAGAGGGAGCCGCGCACCGCTTCGAGCTTCTCCTCGTGCACATGCCGGCGCGAAGCGACATAGAGGGCTTCGCCCACGGCGAAGAGGCCGACCGCCAGAGTCGTCACTTCGATATTGTCGTAGAGTTCCGGCACGCCGAAGCTCAGGCGGGACTGGCCGGAGAGAATGTCGATGCCCACGAGGCCCAGGGCCAGACCGATGAACAGGCTCGTGAGTCCCCGGACGGGGGAATCGCCGAAGGTGGCCGAGACGGTGACGAAGGCCACGCACATGAGGGCGAAGTAATCCTCGGGCCCGAAGCGGACGGCGAGGTCGACGAGATAGGGCGCGAGCAGCGCCAGCCCGAAGGTCGCGAAGGTGCCCGCCACGAAGGAGCCGATGGCGGACGTCGCGAGCGCGGGCCCACCGCGTCCGGCTTTCGCCATCAGGTTGCCCTCGAGGGCGGTCGCCATCGAGGCGCTTTCGCCCGGGGTGTTGATGAGGATCGCGGTGGTCGAGCCGCCATACATGCCGCCATAGTAGATGCCGGCGAACATGATGATGGAGCCCGCCGGGTCGAGCTTGAAGGTGATCGGCAGGAGCAGCGCCACGGTGAGCGCCGGCCCGATGCCCGGGAGCACGCCGACCGCGGTGCCGAGAAGAACGCCGATGAGCGCGAAAAGCAGGTTCATCGGCTGAATAGCGACGGAAAGGCCGCTGGCGAGGGAAACGAAGGCTTCCATGGGGGCCTCAGAGCAGGTTTTCGAGCGGCCCTGCCGGCAGCGACAGGGTCAGGAGCTTGGCGAAGAGCAAATAAATGAAGACGGCGATGACCGCTCCGATCAGGAGGTCCACGAGGAAGGCCCGGCGCCCAAAGGCCGTCGAGGTCGCGGCAAAGAGGATGGCCGTGCCGATCATGAAGCCGCCGCCGACGGCGATGAGAGTGATCAGGCAGGCGAGGCCGCCGAGAATGAGGATGATCGGCTTCCAGTCCAGGCGTTCGCGGTCGGGCAGGTTGCCCCGGAGCGCGCCGATGCCGTTGCCGATGGCAAGGACGGTCAGGCCGATGGAAACGATGACGGGCATGGCCTTCGGGCCGACGTCGTAGGGTGACAGAAGCTGCAGCTTGGTCATGTCCCACCAGACCACGCCGGCGAGGGCGAGAAGGAGGAGGGCAATGATGAGGCCCGCTACGTCGATGTGCCGTTGCTGAGATGACATAGAAAATATCCTGAAAGCAAAAGCGCCGCGCTCTGGGAACGCGGCGCTTCGACGGGCATTAACGCGAAATTCAGGACTTCACCAGCCCCACCGCGGTCAGCACTTCCTTCGTGCGGGCCACTTCCTCGTTCAGGAGCTTGGCGAAATCGTCGCCGGACAGGTAGGAATCCTGCCAGCCCTTGGCCTTCAGGATCTCCTGCCATTCCTTGGACTTCGCCATCTTGTCCATGGCATCCGTCAGGGCCTTCTTCTCGTCGGCGGAGATGCCGGGAGGAGCCACGACCGCGCGCCAGTTGGCGATTTCGAGATCGACGCCCTGGGCCTTGATGGACGGCAGCTCGGCCGTGGCCTTGTCCGCTGGGGAGCTCAGGCCGAGAAGGCGCAGCTTGCCGGCCTTGATCTGGCTCTCGAACTCGCCGTAGCCGGAAATGCCTGCCGTCACCTTGCCGCCGAGGATGGCCGCCAGGGCTTCGCCACCGCCGGAGAAGGGAATGTAGTTGATCTTGGTCGGGTCGGCGCCGGCAGCCTTGGCGAAGAGCGCTGCCGCGATGTGGTCCACGCCTCCTGCCGAGCCGCCCGCCCAGGTCACCTTGGCCGGGTCGGCCTTGATGGCCTCGGCCAGCTCCTTGACGGACTTGATCGGTGAATCAGCCGGAACGACGATCGCCTCGTATTCCGACGTCAGGCGGGCGATCGGCGTCGTCTGGTCGAGGGTGATCGGCGACTTGTTCGTCAGAAGCGCGCCCACCATCACGTAGCCCATGACCATGAGCTGATTGCCGTCGCCTTTGGAGTTATTCACCAGCTGCGCGATGCCGATGGAGCCGCCCGCGCCGGGAACGTTGCTGACCTGCACGCTCTTGGCGATTCCCGCCTGGGTCAGAGCCTGCTGCATGGAGCGGGCGGTCTGGTCCCAGCCGCCGCCGGGTGCCGCAGGGGCCATGATCTTCAGCTCCATCTGGGCGGCCGCCGATGTCACGAAACCTGCCACGGCCGCCGCAGCGAGGGCGCCGCGCCAGAGGCTCTTACGAAGTTGGCTCATTCTGTTTCCTCCATGGGACTAAACGTCACGTCAGGACGTGGTGCGGCAGACCGTAAAGCCGGTTTCTCCGAGGGGCAAGCATCCGTCCCCTGTTTGATGTTGAACCCTACGGAAGCGCCAGCGGCAAGGCGCCGGCGGCAGGCGTTCATTCCCCGGCGCTCTTGCCGTCACGACGGGATGCATGCTGGTCATGCCCCAGTAGCTTGGCGGGAACACTGGCGGCGATGGAGACGCAGCCATTATATGAATGCACATGACCCCCGATTCCACACGGAGACCAAGCCCATGCCCCAGTTCGATGTCGACCTCTTTGTCATCGGAGCCGGGTCAGGAGGCGTCCGCGCCGCCCGCATCGCGGCGGGCTACGGCGCCAAGGTGATGGTCGCAGAGGAGTATCGGGTCGGCGGCACCTGCGTCATCCGAGGATGCGTGCCGAAGAAGCTCATGGTCTATGCCAGCCGCTTCGCCGACGATTTCCACGACGCGGCGGGCTTCGGCTGGAAAGCCGGGGAGCCGAGCTTCGACTGGACAACCCTCATCCGCAACAAGGACAAGGAGATCCACCGGCTGGAAGGGATCTACCGGACGAACCTGGAAAAGGCCGGGGTCGAAATCGTCAACAGCCGGGCCGTGATCGAAGACGCGCATACGGTTCATGTCCTCAAGACGGGGGCCCGCATTCGCGCCCGCTATATCCTGGTAGCCGTCGGGGCTCATCCTACGATGGAGCCCGCCATTCCGGGCGGCGAACTCGGCATCACCTCCAACGAAGTCTTCCACTTGGAAGCCAAGCCGGAGCGCATTCTGATCGTCGGCGGCGGCTATATCGCCGTGGAATTCGCGGGAATCTTCGCAGGCCTCGGCAGCCAGGTGACCCTGGTTCACCGGGGCGACAAGCTGCTGCGCGGCTTCGACGAGGACGTGCGGGACGCCCTGGGCGAGGCCTATGCTCTGCGCGGAATGAACCTCGCCCTGGGCAAGACCCTCACGCGCCTCGACAGGACGGCGGACGGCATCGCCGCGACCCTGTCCGACGGATCCATCGTAACGGTCGATCAGGTGCTCGTCGCCACCGGGCGGCGCCCGAATACCCATGGGCTCGGTCTCGAAAAAGCAGGGATCACCGTCGACGAAGTGGGAGCAATCCCGGTCGACGCCTATTCCCGGACGCTCATCCCTTCGATCTATGCGGTGGGAGACGTGACGAACCGGGCCAATCTGACGCCCATCGCCATCCGCGAGGGCCACGCCTTCGCGGACACGGTGTTCGGCGGCAAGCCCACCATCATCGACCACGACCTGATCCCCACGGCGGTCTTCTCGACCCCCGAGATTGGCGTGATCGGCTGCGGCGAGGCGGCCGCCCGGGAGATCTACGGGGACATCGACGTCTACAAGACAGCCTTCCGTCCCATGAAGGCCACCCTCTCGGGCGGATCGGAGCGGGTACTCATGAAGCTGATCGTCGACAAGGCCACCGACAAGGTCGTCGGCGTTCACGTCATGGGTCACGACGCGGGCGAGATGATCCAGCTCGCGGGCATCGCCGTCACGATGGGGGCGACCAAGGCCGATTTCGACCGCACCGTCGCGGTTCACCCAACTGCAGCCGAGGAACTGGTGACCATGCGCACGCCCGTGGTGGTCAAGAAGCCGGAAGCCGTGGGGTGAGACTGCGCCTCGAGGCGGTCGCGTCCTTTCGGCACTCGCCTTTTTGTTTGTGTCGTGTATAGGTGCCTTTTCGTGCCGCTTGTTGCGGTTGCGAGAGGATGCAAACGACACGGGGGTAAGTGTCATGACTGAGCGGTGGACGCCCGACAGCTGGAGAAACAAGCCGATCCAGCAGGTTCCGGCCTTTCCGGATCCGGAGGCGCTTGAAAGTGTGGAGCAGCAGCTCGCAGGCTTTCCCCCGCTCGTTTTTGCCGGTGAGGCCCGTAAACTGAAGCGCGAGCTGGCCAAGGTGGCCAAGGGCGAGGCGTTCCTGCTCCAGGGCGGCGACTGCGCCGAGAGCTTCGCCGAGCATTCCGCCGACAACATCCGCGATTTCTTCCGCCTGTTCCTGCAGATGGCGGTGGTGCTGACCTACGCGGGCGGCTCGCCGGTGGTGAAGATCGGCCGCGTGGCCGGCCAGTTCGCCAAGCCGCGCTCGTCGGCGACCGAGACCATCGACGGGATTGAGCTGCCGAGCTACCGGGGCGACATCATCAGTGATATCGCCTTCACGCCCGAGGCCCGCACGCCCGATCCGCGCCGCCAGATCGAGGCCTATCGCCAGTCGGCCGCGACCCTCAACCTGATCCGCGCCTTCGCCACCGGAGGATACGCGAACCTTGAGAACGCCCATCGCTGGATGCTCGGCTTTGTGAAGGATTCGCCGCAATCCTCGCGGTACAGCGAGCTGGCCGAGCGCATCACCGAGAGCCTCAACTTCATGCGGGCCATCGGTGTCGATCCCGAGACGCATCCCGAGATGCGCTCCACGGATTTCTACACCAGCCACGAGGCCCTGCTGCTCGGCTACGAGGAGGCCCTGACCCGCGTGGATTCCACCACCGGCGACTGGTACGCCACCTCCGGGCACATGGTCTGGATCGGCGACCGGACCCGTCAGCTCGATCACGCTCATGTGGAATATATGCGCGGCATCAGAAACCCGATCGGTCTCAAGTGCGGCCCGTCGCTCACGCCGGACGGGCTCCTCAAGCTGATCGATGCCCTCAATCCCGAGGACGAAGCCGGTCGCCTTACCCTGATCTGCCGCTTCGGCTCGGACAAGGTCGCCGATCATCTGCCGAATCTGATCCGCGCGGTGCAGAGGGAAGGCCGCACGGTCGTGTGGTCCTGCGATCCGATGCACGGCAACACGATCAAGGCGGCCTCCGGGTATAAGACGCGCCCCTTCGAGCGCGTCATGGGCGAGGTGCGAGACTTCTTCGCCATCCATCAGGCGGAGGGCACCCATGCGGGCGGCATCCACCTGGAGATGACCGGCAAGAACGTGACGGAATGCACCGGCGGCGCCCGCGCGCTCACCGACGCGGACCTCTCGGACCGCTATCACACCTATTGCGACCCGCGTCTGAACGCGGAGCAGGCGCTGGAAATCGCGTTCCTGACCTCCGAGCTGATCAAACGCGAACGTCAGTCCCGGGAGCGACCCGCCGCGCTGGCAGCCGAATAAAAACGAGAAAAGGGGCGCTTCAGGCGCCCCTTTTTACTTGGCCGGGTTGGTGGTAATCCAATCCTAATCCTAGCTCAGCCAGCCCATGAAGTAGAGGATCAGAATGATCGGCAGAGGAATGCCGATCAACCAAAGCAAACCGCCCTTCAGCATCGTTGTCTCCATTGTCCAAATCTGTGAGGATAACGACCTGGGCTGTAGTGGGTTCCGAGATTCATGGTGTTCGCACGGGTCTCATCCTCATGGTTCCGCATTGCGTCATCACCGGCCCTGGGCCGGGGCGTTCTATGGGAGCGCTTGTGCCCTTCGCGTCGGGATGGCCGGGAGCCGTATGACGAGGCAGCCACGATCTGAGGAAACACTGGCCGAGGGATAGCTCTCGCTCAGCATTGCTGCGCACCCGCGGGCGCGCTAAGTCTTCAGACACCATGGCTCAGAACACGCTCAAGATCGCCCTCGCGCAGCTCAACTCGATCGTCGGCGATGTGGCCGGCAACGAGGAGAAGGCTCGGCATGCGCGCGCCGAGGCTGCCCGGATGGGAGCCGACCTCGTGATGTTCTCCGAACAGTTCCTCGCCGGCTACCCGGCCGAGGATCTGGTCCTCAAGCCTGCCTTCCAGGATACCTGCCGCGCCGCGCTCGAGCGCTTGGCCCGCGAGACGACGGATGGCGGGCCCGGCATGCTCGTCGGTCTGCCGTGGCGCGAGAAGGGCGAGCTCTACAACGCCTATGCGCTTCTCGACAACGGCGCGATCTCGGTGCGCTTCAAGGTCGACCTGCCGAATTACGGCGTCTTCGACGAGAAGCGGAACTTCGAGGCCGGTCCCTTGCCGGGCCCGGTGAATTTCCGCGGGATCCGGTTGGGCATCCCGGTCTGCGAGGACATCTGGACCGGCGACGTGGTCGAATGCCTTGCGGAAACCGGGGCCGAGTTGCTCCTCGTGCCCAACGGCTCACCCTATTGGCGGGGCAAGACAGAGGAACGCTTCAACATCGCAGCCGCCCGCGTGACCGAAAGCGGCCTGCCGCTCGTCTATCTCAACCAGGTCGGCGGCCAGGACGAGCTCGTCTTCGACGGCGCATCCTTCGTGCTGAATGCCGATTGCTCGCTGGCCTGCCAGCTTCCCGCTTTCGAGGAGACGATCGCGCTCACGGCCTGGGAGAAGGGCGAGGACGGCTGGGTCTGCCGTGAGGCTTCCAAGATGACGGTGGAGGAGGGTGAGCGGGCCGATTACGCCGCCTGTGTCCTCGGCCTCCGCGACTACGTGGAGAAGAACCGTTTCCCGGGCGTGGTGCTGGGGCTCTCCGGCGGAATTGATTCGGCGATCTGCGCGGCCATGGCCGTCGACGCGCTCGGCCCCGACCGGGTGCATTGCGTGATGCTGCCCTACCGCTACACGTCGCCCGCGTCCCTCAAGGATGCCGAGGAATGCGCGAAAGCTCTCGGCGTGCGCTACGACGTCCTGCCCATCGCCGACGCGGTGGAGGGCTTCGAGGCCGTGCTCCAGCCGCTGTTCCAGGCGACGGAGCGCGACATCACGGAGGAGAACCTCCAGAGCCGTGCGCGTGGAACCATCCTCATGGCGCTCTCGAACAAGTTCGGCGCCATGGTGGTGACCACCGGCAACAAGTCCGAGATGTCGGTGGGCTACGCCACGATCTACGGCGACATGAACGGCGGCTTCAACCCGATCAAAGACCTCTACAAGATGGAGGTCTTTTCCCTGTCCGCGCTCCGCAACCGCTGGAAACCGAAGGGGGCTCTGGGACCGGACGGCATCGTGATTCCGGACAACATTCTCGCCAAGGCTCCCACGGCGGAGCTTCGCGAGAACCAGAAGGATCAGGATTCCCTGCCGCCCTACGAGGAGCTCGACGAGATCCTGCGCGGTCTTGTGGAGGAGGAGTTGCGTGTTGCGGACATCGTCGCGAGGGGCCATGACCCCGAGGTGGTGAAAAAGGTGGAGCGACTCCTCTATGTAGCCGAATACAAGCGCCGCCAGTCGGCGCCGGGCGTGAAGGTCACCCGCCGGAATTTCGGCCGGGATCGCCGCTACCCCGTCGTGAACCGCTTCCGGGACCAGGGCCTCGCCGCCCATGTGGAGGACAAGGCCCTGGAGCGCGCCACCGGCAAGCCCCGTGTCGGTTCGCTCGATGTGTGATCGGCGGTGTCTCGTCCGATCCGAAGGACCAACAGCTGCCCACGTCATGGCCGTCCCGGACTTGATCGGGGGATCAGTCCCGGCCATTCCTATCGGAAAAGCGCCGCGCTTTACCCGTCGGGACCGCCAGCCCAAGGTCGGCAATGGTTTGAGAGCGAGCCGGATCAAGTCCTCGCCCGATCGGGCAAACCCCCTGCCCCTCACGGGGAAACGATAAGGAGCCTTGTTGTCCGATCCGCGTCCCCCTTGCGCCGCCTCGCTCCCTTCGCCATAGGTTGGCCATGTCCAAACCCATCGTCCGCTTCGCCCCGTCCCCGACCGGGCACATTCATATCGGCAATACCCGCGTGGCCCTGCTCAACGCGCTTTTCGCGCGTCGCGAAGGGGGAATCTTCATCCTGCGCTTCGACGACACGGATCTCGCGCGTTCGAAGCAGGAATACGCGGATTCCATCGAGGCCGATCTCACATGGCTGGGCATCCCGCCGGACGTGACTGTACGCCAGTCGGAGCGCTTCGACCTCTACGATGCCGCCGCCGAGCGGCTAAGGGACGTGGGCCGCCTCTATGCCTGCTACGAGACGCCGGAGGAGCTTGAGTTCCGCCGCAAGCGCCAGCTCGCCCGGGGCCTGCCGCCGATCTACGATCGCGCCGCCCTGAAGCTCACGGACGATGACCGCGCAAAGCTTGAGGCCGAGGGGCGCAAACCCCATTGGCGTTTCCGCCTCGATCACGTGAACGTGGCATGGAACGACCTCGTGCGGGGCGAATGCCACGTGGATTGCGGCTCGCTTTCCGATCCCGTTCTGGTGCGCGAGGACGGCACCTATCTCTATACCCTGCCATCCGTCGTGGACGACATCGGCCTGAAGATCACCCACGTGATCCGCGGCGAGGACCATGTCACCAACACGGCGGTGCAGATCCAGATCTTCGAGGCACTTGGCGCCGCCGCTCCCACCTTCGCCCATCACAGTTTGCTGATCACGGCGAGCGGCGAGGGGTTGTCAAAGCGACTTGGCCACCTCTCGGTGAAGGGCCTGCGCGATGCGGGGCTCGAGCCCCAGGCCGTGGCGTCGCTCGCCGTGCTCGTCGGCTCGGCGGAGGCGGTTCGCCCCGTGGCGGATCTCGACGAGCTCGCCAGGCTCATCGACTTCTCCCACATCTCCCGCGCGCCCGCCAAATTCGACGAGAGCGAGCTGGAGCACCTCAACGCGCGCCTCATCCACGAGATGTCGTACGGCACCGTGCGCGAACGCCTCGCCGCGCTCGATGCGGATCTGGGCGAAGCCTTCTGGAACGCGGTTCGCGGCAATCTCAACAAAGTGCAGGATGCGGTGGAATGGGCGAAGGTCGTGCGCGGCCCGGTGACGCCCGTGATCGAGGATCGCACCTTCATCGACGCGGCGGCGGAGGTGCTGCCTTCGGCACCCTGGGACATCACCACGTGGAAGGCCTGGACGGAGGCCGTGAAGGCGAAGACCGGCGTGAAGGGCAGAGCCCTGTTCATGCCGCTGCGCCTTGTATTGACCGGCGTCGATCACGGCCCGGAGCTTGGGAGCCTGTTGCCCTTGATCGGGCCCGAGCGCGTGAGGGCGCGGCTGGCGGGGCAGGCGGCTTAAAGCGCGTTCAACGATTCTCCTCGTCATGCCTGCAACAGGTGCGGGCATGACGAGGAGGGGGATGCTTCACGCCTTGATCTTGTAGCCTGTCCGGAAGATCCACCAGATCGCGGCCAGGCAGATCAGCATGAACGCGAAGGTCATGCCCAGGCTGATGCCCACATCCACGTCCGCGACGCCGTAAAAGCTCCAGCGGAAGCCGCTGACCAGATAGACGACGGGATTCAACAGGGCGACCTTCTGCCAAAAGGGTGGCAGCATGCTGATGGAATAGAAACTGCCGCCGAGGAAAGCGAGCGGCGTCACGATCATCAGCGGGATGACCTGAAGCTTCTGGAAGCTGTCGGCCCATACGCCGATGATGAAGCCGAAGAGGCTGAAGGTGACGGAGGTCAGCACCAGAAACGCGATCATCCAGACCGGATGCTGAATCGAGAAGTCTACGAAGAGCCGCGCCGTGACAAGGATGATCGTGCCGATGATCACGGACTTGGTGGCGGCAGCGCCCACATAGCCGATCACCGTCTCGATGGCGGAAATCGGCGCGGAGAGAATCTCGTAGATCGTGCCTGTGAATTTCGGCATGTAGATGCCGAACGACGCGTTGGAAATGCTCTCCGTCAGGAGCGAGAGCATGATCAGGCCCGGGACGATGAAGGCGCCGTAGCTTACGCCGTCGATCTGGGCCATGCGCGAGCCGATGGCCGAGCCGAAGACGATGAAATAAAGCGATGTCGAGAGAACCGGCGAGGCGATGCTCTGCATCAGCGTGCGCCAGGTGCGTGCCATCTCGAAGAGATAGATGGCTTTGATCCCGTAAACGTTCACGAGCGCCCCCTCACCAGGCTGACGAAGATGTCCTCGAGCGAGGACTCGGAGGTGTGAAGATCCTTGAAGTCGATGCCGTGCTCGTTGAGCCGGCGCAGGAGCGTGGCGATGCCCGTCTCCTCGCTCTGGGTATCGAAGGTGTAGATCAGCTCCGCACCGTCGGTGGAGAGCTGCAGATGCTCGGATTGCAGCGCGGCGGGCAAGGCCTCGAGCGGGCTCTGAAGGTGCAGGGTCAGCTGCTTCTTGCCGAGCTTCTGCATCAGAACGTGCTTGTTCTCCACCAGGATGATCTCGCCCTTGTTGATCACCCCGATGCGATCAGCCATCTCCTCGGCCTCCTCGATGTAGTGGGTGGTGAGAATGATGGTGACGCCGCTCTCGCGCAGGCCGCGCACCATGGCCCACATGTCCCGCCTGAGCTCCACGTCGACGCCGGCCGTCGGTTCGTCGAGGAAGAGGATCTTGGGCTCGTGCGAGAGCGCTTTGGCGATCATGACGCGGCGCTTCATGCCGCCGGACAGGGCCATGATCTTCGCGTCCTTCTTCTCCCAGAGGGAGAGATCTTTGAGGATCCTCTCGATATAGGCGGGGTTCGCGGGCTTGCCGAAGAGGCCGCGGCTGAAGTTCACCGTCGCCCAGACGCTCTCGAAAGCGTCCGTGGTAAGCTCCTGCGGGACGAGGCCGATCTTGGTGCGGGCAGGGCGGTAATCGCGGATGATGTCGTGCCCGTCAGCCGTCACCGTGCCTGTGCTCGGATTGACGATCCCGCAGATGATGCTGATGAGCGTCGTCTTGCCGGCGCCGTTGGGGCCCAGGAGCGCAAAGATCTCGCCGCGGCGGATCTCCAGATCGACGTTGCGCAGAGCCTGGAAACCCGAGGCATAGGTCTTGGAGAGGCCGGAGACCGAGATGATCGGGTCCGGCGCGCCGGAGGCTTGCTGTATTCGCGTGTGATCGAGAGGTTTCATGCGGCGCCTGATAGCACAAAAAATGCGTCGTGACCCCTCCTCCACAGGAGGGCAGGACTTACGTACATTCTTGTCTTCACGGACCTCGTGCCGGTGATTCACGCCTTTTTCGGCGCGGCGGTTCTCGAAAGACGTGGATGGCCGGGCCCGCCCCGGCCATGACGGGAAATCAGTTCTGCGGGGTCGGCACCGGAATGAGGTCCGGTGCGATCACGCGCACGGTCTTCTTCTGGCCGTTTCCGGCGACGACTTCCTGCTGGTTGCCTTCGTTCTCGCCGACCACGCGGGTGTTCTCGATGGATTGCGGGCCGATACCGGAGGATTCCCTGCTCGCGGTCGGGGCGGCGTCGGCGCTCTCGGCCGCGGCCTTCTCCTCCTCGTCCGCCTTTTTCTCGGCGGCCCTACGGGCCTGAACGGCTTTCGGACGCGAGAGCTCCTCGGCCTTCTCGGCGCTCACGATCATGTCGCCCTTGCGCTGCGACAGCATGCTTTCGGCCTTGCGAAGAACGGCGGCCCAGCTCTCGTCCTGCCGTTTGCAGGCGCAGCTTTCATCGAAGGTCTTGCGAAACTTGAAGGCGTTCGCGAGCGACGTGTAGGGCCGGTTGCTCGATAGAGAAACCGCGCGGGACAGGCCGTCGTCGCCGCCCGGATAGGCATAGGCGGTCGTCTCCGTGCCGGGGCACAGGGCCTGGCACATCTCGTCGGCACTCTGCTGGCCGCCGGGCGGAGTGGTGAGCGGGAAAAACGCGCCGTCGCAGGTTTTCACACAGATCAGGCGACCGCCGCCCAGAGCGGTCTGACCTTCGTCGGCGATGATCGGCTGACCTTCCGGCATGACCTGGTTGGGCTGCTGACCGCGCGGCGGGCCGAAGAGCGACTCGAAGAAGCCCCGGGGCTGTTCGGCGGAGCAGGCCTCCTGCACGGCCATCTGGAGCTGGCGACGGCGGACCTCCACCTCGGAGGGATCGACGGCCTGAGCGGCAAGGCGGGCATAACCGGCTTCGAGCTGGCGGATCTGCGCGGCGATGGAGCCGCACTGGGCCGGAGGCGGCCCGGCTAGGAAGCCTAAGGGACCGCGCTCGCATCCGATGGAATTGTAGTACCGGACCAGCCGGTTGATCTCTGCCCGCTGGGCCCGCATCTGCCCGGTCGGCGCCCCGCCTCCGCTGCGCTCGAGATTCGCCAGTTCCGCGCGGAAGCGCTGGCACTCGGCCGATTGGGCGAGGGCAGCCTGACCGGCGGCGAGAAATGCCGCGACGGCGAGGAGGGAGCGAAGAAGAAATGTTTTTGTCATCAAGCTGATCGCAGAACCGGGTCCGACACGGCGCCATGGCCAGAGACTGGTCATGTGGCGCCGGAATGGGGCCCTATTGTGATTACCGTCGCGCGGGCTTCGGGTGAAGCTGCAGGACAGCAGCAGCATGTACCCTCATCCGGCTCCGGGAGCAAATAAGGTTGCGTGAGCCCTTCCGGGCTCTCGCCAAGGGAGCGCGGCATCCCCACATGGAGCGTAGCATTGGGAGAGAACAGGAATGCTTGCTCGAATCGCTCTGGTCCTTGCCCTCGTCGTGGGCGCCGCCGCCGGGGCTGCGGCCCAGGAGCCGGATCTGATCTTCAAGAAGTCCACCGTCTGGCGGGCCCTGACCCCGGACGACAAGCTCGCGGTGTACGGAATCGACGATCCCCTCGTGGAGGGCGTGGCCTGCCATTATACGACACCCGAGCGGGGCGGCATCTCCGGCACGTTCGGCGTGGCGGAGGAGGTGTCGGACATTTCGCTCTCCTGCCGTCAGATCGGGCCGGTGACGTTCAAGCAGCGGTTCGGCCAGGGCGACGTGGTCTTCAGCGAGCGGCGCTCCCTGATCTTCAAGAAGATGCAGATCGTGCGCGGCTGCGACGCCAAGCGCAACACCTTGGTCTACATGGTCTATTCGGACCGGCCGATCGAAGGCTCGCCCAAGAATTCGACCTCCACCGTGCCCCTGATGCCTTGGGGCAACGAGGTTCCGGCCCAATGCGGCGAGTGGCTGAACAAGTGAGGCGCGCCCCTCAGCCGCCGTTCAGCAGCAGCCTCGCCGCCGTCGCCCACATGATGAGCCCGATCACGACGTCAAGGACGCGCCATGTGGCGGGGTTGGCGAAGAACGGCTTGAGCAGGCGTGCGCCGTAGCCGAGGGAGAAGAAGAACGTGAACGACGCCAGCATGGCCCCGATGGCGAAGCCTTCCTTTCCCTGGGCAAACTGCGTCGAGATCGAGCCGATGAGAACCACCGTGTCCAGATAGACATGCGGGTTCAGCCAGGTGAGGGCAAGGCAGGTGAGGACGGCACGCTTCATGCCGGCCGGCGCGGCCTCGGATGGCCGCAAGGCAGCAGAGCGAAACGCATCCCTGAAGCTGCGCGCGCCATACGCCAGAAGAAAGGCGGCGCCGAAATAGAGGAGGGTGGTCTCCGCCCAGGGCATCGCTGCGGTGACTCGGGACAGACCGGACACGCCGGCCAGGATGAGCACGGCGTCCGACAGGGCGCAGGTCAGGCAGACGGCCCAGACGTGCTCGCCCCGCAATCCGACGCGCAGTACGAATGCGTTCTGGGCCCCGATGGGAAGAATCAGGCTGATGCCGAGCAGGAAGCCGGCGATGAGAGAAGCGGTCATGTCGATGATCCAAACGAGAGACCATCCTCCCTAGGTGCGTCCATGGGATTAGGGTAGTTAAAAGAGCTGCTCTCACATTAGAAGTTCTAATCCATGCTGGACTATGCCCACCTGTCCGCCCTCGCTGCCGTGATCCGGACCGGCAGCTTCGAGCGGGCGGCGCAGTACCTGAACGTGACGCCTTCGGCGGTTTCTCAGAGAATCAAGCTGCTGGAGGAAAGGATTGGGACGGTTCTCGTCATCCGAGGTCAGCCCTGTGTGCCGACGGAAGCCGGGCAACGCCTGTGCCAGCATGTGGAGCAGGTCGCCCTGCTCGAAAGCTCGCTCCGTCGTACCCTTCCGGGACTCAAGGCTGACACGCAATCCGTGACGCTGCGTATTGCCGTGAACGCAGACAGCCTCGCCACATGGTTCATTCCGGCCATGGCGGAGGCCACGGGGTATCTGTTCGATCTCGTCCTCGACGACCAGGATTACAGCGCGGATTGGCTGCGGCGCGGGGAAGTGATGGCAGCCGTGACCTCTCACGGAACGCCGATCCAGGGCTGCAACTGCCGTCCTTTGGGAGCGATGCGCTACATTGCGACGGCCAGCCCCGGTTTCGTCGAACGCTGGTTCTCCGGCGGCCTCGACCGGGAGACGGTCGCCCGCGCGCCCTGCCTGATCTTCAATCAGAAGGACCGCCTGCAGCATGCCTGGTTGCGACAGGCCTTCGATGCGGAGATACGTCCGCCGCTCCATTGGCTGCCCTCGTCGCAGGCTTTCGTGGATGCCGCGCTTGCCGGGTTGGGGTGGGGGATGAATCCGGAAGTCTCGGTAAGGGAGCACCTGCGTACCGGTCGACTGGTAGCGCTGAAACCGTCGCTTCCGCTGGAGGTGCCCCTGTTCTGGCAGGAAAGCCGGATTGTCGGTCCGGTGATGGCGGACTTGACCCGGACTGTCCTGAAGACCGCCCGGGCCCTGCTGACATGCCTGCCTGTCTCACGGGAGCCCTGAGACCGGTTTGCCGCCAGCGTTACTGTGGGACGGAATCAGTTCGAGCAGGTGACCGAGATCGGGCGGAGCTCGTCGGTTTTGATCGACACCTTCTGGATGGAGCCTGTCGTCTCCTCGATCCGGAGCTGCCGGAACGAAACGGCTCGGGCATAGCCTTGAGCCTCGCACCAGGTGTCTGCCACAACTTGGCCACAAGCCTGGTTTGAGATGAGACATTCCGCGACGCCGTAGCCATCGGCGGCAGGGACGAGGAAGGTCGCTTCGGTCGATGAGGCCTGTGTGCCGTTCGGAAGCAGCGTCAAGGACGCGGCAGCAAGGAACACGGCTGTGCCCAACCCGAGCACGGCATATGCGCGGCGCATAGAAAACCTCATTGATTGAATTCGTGCTTCAGTATCACGGAAGCCCGTGAATAAAGGTCTAACGGGTTTGGTAAAGACCCGTTTCTTGCATGTGTGCAAATGAACTGTGCTCATTGGCACGGGAACCTTGACGCCTGTCCGCCGACGAGGCATTGATTGTTTCATGAACACGGCAACAATCCTCATTTCCGGGATTATTTGCGGCTAGCGCGCCACGCTGGCTGGAGCCGTCTCGTTCTCATTCCAAGAATGAAACCAAACTCCGGCCTTGTGGCCTGACAGGGACTTGGTTTCATGGCGCCTCAGCTGAAGCTCTACAACACACTCACTCGGTCGAAGGACGCTTTCGTCCCGATCGACCCCGGGAACGTGCGCATGTATGTCTGCGGCCCCACGGTCTACGACTATGCACATATCGGTAACGCCCGCCCCATTATCGTCTTCGACCTTCTGTTCCGTCTGCTGAGACATGTTTACGGTGCGGAAGCCGTAACGTATGTGCGCAACATCACGGATGTGGACGACAAGATTAACGCCCGCGCCGCCCGCGATTATCCGGGCCTGCCTCACAACGAGGCCATCCGTGAGGTGACCCTGAAGACCGAGGAGCAGTTCCACGCCGACATCCAGGCGCTCGGCGTCCTCATGCCGGAGGACGTGAACATCCCCGGCATACGGCCCAGCTTCGTGGAACCTAGGGCCACCGAGCACATCAGCGAGATGCGTATGATCATCGAGCGGCTGATCGAAAGGGGTAATGCTTACGTGGCAGAGGACCACGTGCTCTTCTCCGTCGCCAGCATGCAGGAGCTGTCTGGGCTGCCGAAATACGGCGCACTCTCGAAGCGCTCCCTCGACGAACTGCTCTCCGGCGCACGTGTGGACGTGGCTCCCTACAAGCGCGATCCGATGGATTTCGTGCTCTGGAAGCCCTCGGGGCCGCAGGATCCGGCCTGGCCGTCTCCGGCAGGGATCAAGACTCCGGGCCGACCCGGTTGGCATATCGAGTGCTCCGCCATGTCCTGGAAGCACCTGATCCAGGCCTTCGAGACGCGGCTTTCCTGCAGCGACCCGACGGAACGCGAGATTTTCGACATCCATGGCGGCGGCATCGACCTCGTGTTCCCGCACCACGAGAACGAGATCGCGCAGAGCTGCTGCGCTTTCCAGACACCGCGCATGGCCAATGTCTGGATGCACAACGGCTTCCTGCAGGTGGAAGGAGAGAAGATGTCGAAGTCACTGGGCAACTTCTTCACCATCCATGACCTGCTGAAGGATTGGCCCGGCGAGGTGCTGCGCTTCAACATGCTGCGCACCCATTATCGCCAGCCGATCGACTGGACCGTGAAGGGGCTCGAGGAGAGCCAGAAGACCCTCGACCGATGGTACGAGCTGGCCGGTCACGGCGAGAGGGCGCAGTGGTCGGAACATATCGTCGAAGCGCTTGCCGACGACCTCAACACGCCGAAGATGCTGGCGGAGCTGCATGCTCTCGACGGCGAGGGCGCCCATGACGAGCTCGGTGCCAATCTGCGCGCGATGGGCTTCCTACGGGAAGGGGTGGAGGGCTGGAAGGCCCGCAAGCGGGCTTCGCTCGCAGTCGATCCCGCCGTGATCGAGCGCCTGATTGCCGCCCGCAAGGAAGCGCGCGCCGCGAAGAACTGGCCCGAGTCCGACCGCATCCGCGACGAACTCGCGGCGCTCAACGTCGTGGTGAAGGACAACAAGGACGGCACCACCACCTGGGAGGTCGCGCGATGACCAAAATTGTCTCCGATCGTCATGGCCGGGCTCGTCCCGGCCGTCCCGGCGAAGAAAAGCGCGGCGCCTTCCATGATCGGGACCCCCGACACAGGGCCGGTGGTGACGGACGCGCAGTCGCCCGCGCATCGAGCTGGGAGGCATGCTGATGGGACAGTCGTTGTCGAAACCGGGACTCCGTCCCTTCCTTCCCGCCGACCTTCCGACGCTTGTCGAGATCTTCCAGGCGAGCATCGAGGAGCTGACGGGCGAGGATTACAGCGAGGCCCAGCAGGAGGCCTGGATGCTCCAGGCCGAGGAGGAGGATTTCGCCGGAAGGCTGGCGAAGGATCTCACCCTCGTCGCGACGGTCGAAGGCTCGGCCGTCGGCTTCATCGCGCTCAAGGACAACGAGCTGATCGAGCTGTTCCACGTGCATCCCGCCGCAGCGGGGCAGGGGATCGGCACCATGCTCTACGACGCGGTCGAGAAGCTCGCCACCGCACGCGGCGCGAAGCGCCTCGTGGCGGAGGTCAGCGACAACGCGCAGCCCTTTTTCCAGAAGCACGGCTTCCAGCCTCAGCGCCGCAACACATTGTCGCTCGGCGACGAGTGGCTCGGAACCACCACGATGGAAAAGCGCCTCGCGCCTGCCGAGGACAGGAAGCTGTCGTCATGACCCGCGAGCGCGTCTATCTCTTCGACACCACATTGCGCGACGGGGCGCAGACCACCGGCGTCGATTTCTCGCTCGACGACAAGCGAGCCATCGCCACGCTGCTCGACCGGCTCGGCATCGATTACGTGGAGGGTGGCTATCCGGGCGCGAATCCCCTCGACACCACCTTCTTCTCGGAGAAGCGCACCAAGAACGCCAAGTTCACGGCCTTCGGCATGACCAAGCGGGCGGGGCGCTCGGTCTCGAACGACACCGGCGTTTCGGCTCTGTTGGAGGCCCAGGCCGACGCGATCTGCTTCGTGGCGAAATCCTGGGACTATCACGTGCGCGTGGCGCTCGAGACGACGCTCGACGAGAACCTCGCCGGAATCCGGGACAGCGTCGAGGCCGCGTGTGCCAGGGGGCGCGAGGTGATCGTCGATTGCGAGCACTTCTTCGATGGTTACAAGGCCAATCCGGATTATGCGCTCTCCTGCGCGAAGACGGCTTACGAGGCGGGCGCGCGCTGGGTCGTGCTCTGCGACACCAACGGCGGCACGCTGCCTCACGAGGTGACGCAGATCGTGGAGACCGTGACAGCCGTCGTGCCGGGCGCGCATCTGGGCATCCACGCCCATGACGATTGCGGCTGCGCCGTCGCCAATTCGCTCGCGGCGGTGGAGGCGGGCGCGCGGCATGTCCAGGGCACGCTCAACGGCCTCGGCGAGCGTTGCGGCAACGCGAACCTCATCACGCTTATCGGCGCGCTGAAGCTGAAGGATGCTTATGCCTCCCGCTTCGATCTCGGCGTCGCGGACGAGGCGCTGGGCGGGCTCACCCATGTCTCGCGGCAGGTGGACGAGATCCTCAACCGCCAGCCCAACCGGCACGCGCCATTCGTCGGTGCGAGCGCCTTCGCAACCAAGGCGGGAATCCATGCCTCCGCCGTTCTGAAGGACCCGCGCACCTACGAGCATGTGGAGCCCGAGGTCGTCGGCAACCTGCGCAAGGTTCTCGTCTCCGATCAGGGCGGGCAGTCCAACATTCTCGCGGAGCTCAAGCGTTGCGGCTTCTCTTTGGAGAAAGGCGACCCGCGCATCGGGCGCGTGCTCGACGAGGTGAAGCGCAAGGAGGCGGAGGGCTTCGCCTTCGAAGGCGCGGACGCCTCCTTCTACGTGCTGGTCAAGCGGATGCTCGGCGAGGTGCCGGCCTTCTTCGACGTGGAGCGATTCTCGGTGAACGTGGAGCGCCGCTACAACGCGATGGGCGAACTCGTCACCGCATCGGAAGCCATCGTGAAGGTGCGCGTGGGCGACGAGGTTCTCATCTCTGCAGCCGAGGGGAACGGCCCGGTTAACGCGCTCGACGTCGCCCTGCGCAAGGATCTCGGCAAGTATCAGCATCTGATCCAAGATCTGGAATTGGTGGATTACAAGGTGCGCATCTACCAGGGCGGTTCGGATGCCGTGACCCGCGTGCTGATCGAATTCGCCGATGCGTCGGGCGATCGCTGGACCACCATCGGGGTGTCCGCGAACATCATCGATGCCTCGTTCCAGGCGCTGACCGATTCCATGATCTACAAGCTGCTCAAGAGCGGGGCGATGCTGTAGAGAGGTGCCGGCTTTCTTCGCTCCCCTTGTGAGGAGGGGTAGAGGCTGGCGGTCACAACGTCCGGGCGATGCGCATCGGCAAGAGTGCCTGAGGCCCATTCGTCATGTCATGGTCGTCTCCGGACTTGATCCGGGGATCAGTTCCGGCCATCCCCATGCGAAGGACGCAAGCGCTCCCATGGATCGGAATCACCGGCCCTGTGCCGGTGATGACATGAGAGGGAGCCGGGGGGAACGGAGAGGCGCGGAAAACCGGGTCCACATTTCTCCCTGATACGCTATGAACCGTTCATTCCAGAACCAAGTCGATCCAATGAACCTTTCGCTCCTCCTGCCCCTGTCCGGCATTCTCATCGGCGGCGTCTTTCTGTCGTCGCAGGCCCCCATCAACGCGGCGCTCGCGCGCGCTCTCGGTGACCCGCTGCTGGCAGCCTGCATCTCGTTCGGCATCGGTTTCGTGATCCTGGCGGCCGTCAGTGCGTTTCGCGGCGTCCTGCCCACGGGCAGCGCCATCGCCTCCGCGCCCTGGTGGGCATGGCTCGGTGGGGTCCTCGGCGCGTTCTACGTAGCGATCGTGATCTGGGGCGTGCCGCAGCTCGGCGCGGTGAGCACCGTGGCGGCGCTGGTGTTCGGGCAGGTGATCGCGGCTCTGGTGCTCGACGCCGTCGGCGCCTTCGGGCTTCCGGTTCAGGAAATTTCCTGGCAGCGCGTCGTGGCGGCGCTGCTCATCCTGGGCGGGCTGGTTCTGTCCCGCGCAGGATGAGCGGCCGATTCAGAACTTCGTTTCGATCAGATCCGCATTCTCGACGATGCCGATGCGGCGGGCGGAAGCCTCGAGCATGGGAATCACGTCCTCGACCTTTTCGGCCACCAGATAATTGAGTTCCAGGCCCGCGCGGATGAAGCCCTGGTCGCGCATATGGGCGAAGAGGGTGAGAAGCGGCTTCCAGAAACCTTTGGTGCTGAGCATCAGAATCGGTTTCGTGTGGCGGCCGAGCTGCGCCCAGGTCATCTGTTCCACGAGTTCTTCCAGCGTTCCGATGCCGCCGGGGAGCGCCACGAAGGCGTCCGCTCTCTCGAACATCATACGCTTGCGGGTGTGCATGTCCGACACGACGATGGTCTCCTGGACCTCGTCGAGGAGCTTTTCGCGCGACTTCAGGAAGTCCGGGATGATGCCCGTGACATAACCGCCATGGTCGAGCACGGCCTGGGCAATCGTGCCCATCAGGCCCACATTGCCCCCGCCATAGACGAGATTGATTTCCTGCTCGGCCATGGCTCGACCCAGTGCCGCCGCCGTTTCGGCGAAGACCGGATCGTCTCCGAATCCGGAGCCGCAGTAAACACAGATGGATTTGATGGGTTTGAGATCTGACATGGGCACTTCGGGGAGGAGGGGAGCCTCCCGCGTTGTATCATAAAACATAGAGATTCCCTTTTATGGCCGTAGCCTTTTGAAAGATAAACGGTTTAAATGCACGAAAGTGCCCCGGTAGAGAAAAAGCACATGGCGCAGGCAACGGAAATCAAAGGAACGATCGCGATTCTCGGCGCGGCGGCAGCCGGCGTCGTGGCGGTTCTTGTCGGCGCCCTCTACTGGGCTTGGCCCAGCACCCCTGAACCCCCGGGCTCGGCAGCCGCGCCCCAGGCGGCCATCCAGCAGCCCGCGCCGCAGCAGAGCCCTCCGGCCGAGTCCGCGCCCGCCAAGCCTGCGGAGACCAGAGCCCCGGCTCCCAAGGCAGCCGAGGCTCCCATCGTGCCCTCCTTCGATCTCGTCCGGGTCGAGCCCAATGGCGAAAGCGTGATTGCAGGGCGCGCCGCTCCGGGCGCCACCATCGAACTCCTGAGAGGCGATCAGGTCCACTCCCGGGCCGTCGCGGATGCTTCGGGGCTTTTCGCCATCGTGCCTCCGGCCCTGCCGCCGGGCTCGCACCAGATCGTGCTGCAATCGATTGCGCCGGACGGGGCCCGCCAGCGCTCCACCCAGAGCGTGACGGTGGTGATCGACGCGGCCCAGAAGCGGCCCCTGGTGACCTTGACCACGCCGGACCAGCCGACGGTCGTCCTCTCCAACCCGGAGCCGCCGGAGCCGCAGGTCGCGCAGAATGCGCCGAAGGAGCCCGAGCAACCGGCGCAACCCGAAGGGCCCGCTCAGCCTGCGCCGCAGCCGCCGCAGCAGCAGGCGAATGCCGCCCCCGAGCCGCCGGCACAGCCTGCGCCGCGGCCCGAGATCAAGATCGTGAGCGTCGAGACCGAGGAAGGAAAGCTCTTCGTGTCCGGCGTCTCGGCTCCGGGCGCGACGGTCCGCCTGTATCTCAACGACGCCCTTATCGCTCCCGGCGGGGCAGGGGCTGACGGAAAGGTCTCCTTCTCCATCGGCTCTGGCGTCCGGCCGGGCGATTACCGCATTCGTCTCGACGATGTGGATCCGGTCTCCGGCCAAGTGAAATCCCGCGCCGAGGTCGCTTTCAACGTGCCTGTGCAGGTGGCTTCCTCCCGGCGGGAGGCGCCGGGCACGACGCCGCCGTCGCAATCTCCGTCCACCCAGGGGCAGCCAGCCGCGAGGGCCAGCGCCGAAGCCCAGGTGGCTGCGGCCGGAACGATCGTGATCCCGAACATCAACACCGCGATCGTCTCCCGGGGCGACAATCTCTGGCGGATCAGCCAGCGGATCTACGGTAGCGGTTACCGCTATACCGTCATTTACGGGGCGAACCAGGACCAGATCCGCAATCCGGATCTCATCTATCCGGGACAGGTTTTCGTGCTTCCCAGCAGCGAGGAACGGAAAACCAACTAGCCTGATGGGGCCGTGAACGCCGCGGGGTGAATTCCTGTCTCCGAACCCTTATATCGGGGCCGACGGTTCATTCGGATTCTCTGGTCATGCCTCCCACTTCCTCGGTCCCCCCGACGAGCGCCGCCGTGCTCAGGCCCAAAGGCTTGTCCGCAACCTGGACGAAGCTCTGGCCCTATCTCTGGCCGCAGGGACGAGCCGACCTCCAGCGCCGTGTCTTTCTGGCCTTCGGCCTGCTCCTCGTCGCCAAGGGCGTGACCATGGTGACGCCGTTCGCCTTCAAATGGGCGACGGATGCCCTGGTGGCTGTCACGGGCAGCGGGAACCTGGCGACCGAGGCGGCCGCCGCCTCCGGCTCCTGGTTATGGAAGTCGCCGATCCTGCTCACCCTCGTCTACGGCGTCACGCGCATACTCATGGCGGTGCTGACGCAGGTTCGCGACGGGCTCTTCGCGAAGGTCGCCATGCATGCGGTGCGTAAGCTGGCGCTCCAGGCCTTCGAGCACATGCACCGCCTTTCGCTGCGCTTCCATCTCGAGCGCAAGACAGGCGGCCTGACTCGCGTTCTGGAGCGCGGCCGCGAAGGCATCGAGGATCTTTCGCGTCTCGTGGTGCTGACCCTGGTTCCCACCATTCTCGAGTTCGTGCTGGTGCTGGGACTCCTGGCCTGGGAGTTCGACTGGGTCTATTCCGCCGTCGTTTTCGTGATGGTGGTGATCTACCTCGCCTATACGTACAAGGCGACCCAGTGGCGAATTTCCATTCGCAAGCAGATGAACGACTCCGACACGGATGCCAATACGAAGGCGGTCGATTCCCTGCTGAACTACGAGACGGTGAAGTATTTCGGCGCCGAGCAGCGGGAAACCGCCCGCTACGACCGCTCGATGGAGCGCTACGAGAGGGCCTCCACCCAGACCTATACCTCCCTTGCCGTGCTCAATGCCGGTCAGGCGGTGATCTTCTCCATCGGCATGGCGATCGTGATGGTCCTGGCGGCCCGGGACATCATGGCGGGCCGCGTGTCCGTCGGCAGCTTCGTGCTCGTCAACGCCATGCTGGTCCAGCTCTACATCCCGCTGAACTTCATGGGCATGCTCTATCGCGAGATCAAGCAGGCGCTCATCGACATCGACGACATGTTCGACATCATCGAGCGCAACCCGGAAATCCAGGACAAGCCGGATTCGAAGCCGCTCGAGGTCAAACAGGCCATCGTGCGCTTCGAGGACGTGCATTTCTCGTATATTCCGGAGCGTCCCATCCTGAAGGGCGTGACCTTCGAGGTGCCGGCGGGGCACACGGTCGCCATCGTCGGGCCTTCGGGCGCGGGCAAGTCGACCATCTCGCGCCTGCTGTTCCGCTTCTACGAGCCCACGAGCGGCCGCATCCTCATCGACGGGCAGGACATTGCGGACGTGCAGCAGTCGAGCTTGCGCAAGGTCATCGGCATGGTCCCGCAGGATACCGTGCTGTTCAACGACACGATCGGATACAACATCCGGTACGGCCGTTGGGACGCGACCCAGGAAGAGGTGAGGGAGGCCGCGCGCCTCGCCCAGATCGACCGATTCATCGGTCTCCTGCCGGAGGGATACGACACCCCCGTGGGCGAGCGTGGCCTCAAGCTCTCGGGCGGCGAGAAGCAGCGCGTGGCCATTGCCCGCACGATCCTGAAGGCCCCGCCGATCCTCGTCCTCGACGAGGCGACCTCGGCCCTGGACACCTTCACGGAGAAGGAGATCCAGGACGCTCTCGACCGGGTCAGCCGCGGCCGCACCACCCTGGTGATCGCCCATCGGCTGTCCACCGTCATCGGGGCTGACGAGATCATCGTCCTCGACCACGGGCGCATCGTGGAGCGGGGTAATCACGCGAGCCTTCTGGCGCTCGGCGGGGTCTATGCCTCCATGTGGAACCGTCAGCGCGAGGCCGACCAAGCCCGCGAGACCCTGAAGCGCGCTGAAGAGGAAGACCGGCCGAAGGATCGGGCGGAAGAAACCGCGGCAGGTTGACGGAAGCCTCTCCGCCTGCCATCCCCTCGCAAACTCAAGAGCTTGATCAAGTCTCCTTGAAACAGGGTCAAGCTCTCGATTCGTTTTTTTGCCGCATGATCCGGGCGAGCAGCCGGTTTCCACTTGCTCTGATCATGCTCCAGCAAGGCTCCAAGAGAATGACCGATATCCTCGAATCGATGCGCCGCATCTTCGTCCCGATCCACAAGGAGGGGTATCCCTTCATTCTGATCGCGCTGTTCGCGACCATCGTCCTGGCCTGGCTGTGGTCGCCGCTGGGCTGGATCGGCACCATCCTCACCGTATGGGTCTGCTACTTCTTCCGCGATCCGCCGCGCGTGACCCCTCTGCGCGAGGGCCTCGTCGTCTCCCCGGCGGACGGGCGAGTGAACCTGATCACCACAGCGGTTCCTCCGGCCGAACTCAGCCTGCCGCCCGAACCGATGACCCGGATCTCGGTCTTCATGAACGTATTCGACTGCCACGTGAACCGCTCACCGGTGACGGGCCGGATCGAGCAAATCCTTTATAGTCCTGGTCTTTTCCTCAATGCCGAGCTCGACAAGGCCAGTGAGGACAACGAGCGCAACGCCCTCGTCATCGAGACGGCGGGCACCCGCATCGGCGTGGTGCAGATCGCGGGCCTCGTGGCGCGCCGCATCGTCTCCTTCGTGAAGGTGGGCGACACGTTGAGCACCGGCGAGCGCTTCGGTCTGATCCGCTTCGGGTCCCGTCTGGACATCTATGTTCCGATGAGCGCCCAGGTTCTCGTGGGCCTCGGCCAGACGGCCGTCGCGGGGGAGACGGTTCTGGCGGACCTGACCGCCAACGAGCCCGCCCGCCAGTACCGGAACGGCTGATCCCGCGCGGCAGGAGGGGCAGGTTCCCGCCTGCCGGGCTTCCCGGACGAAACTGTCCACAGCAGTTTGCTCTTTCTCAATTCCGTACGCCGCGCGGCTCGCCCTTCCGGTCAGGCGGCTCCCTTTCTCCGAAAGCCCCGATCTCTGACCCGAAGGGCCACGCTCGCGAAAACCGGGTCCACTTTTCCGTGCGATGCGTTAGGTTCATGCCATGAGTGATCTTTTCCCGCCCTTCGCCCCGGATCCGAACGAACCGCGCAAGCGGCTCTTCAAACCCGTTCCGTTCCGCGTCATCGTTCCCAACATCATCACCCTCATCGCCCTGTGCCTGGGGCTCACCGCGATCAGGCTCGCCTTCGAGGGGCGCTATGAACCCGCGGTCGTCGCCATCGTGGTGGCAGCCCTGTTGGACGGGGTCGACGGGCGAGTGGCGCGGCTGCTGAAGGGCACTTCCCGCTTCGGCGCGGAGCTGGATTCCCTGGCCGATTTCGTCAATTTCGGCGTGACGCCCGCCCTTATTCTCTACAGCTTCCTGCTGAACGAGCTGAAGGCGATCGGGTGGATCGCCGTGCTGGTCTTCGCCATCGCGATGGTTCTGCGGCTCGCCCGCTTCAACGTGATGCTCGACGATCCGCATCGGCCCGAATGGAAGAAGAACTTCTTCACCGGCATGCCCGCTCCAGCAGGGGCGCTGACCTCGATGCTGCCTCTCTACCTCTCGTTTCTGGGCTTTCCCATCGGTCCTGCGATCGCTCCCATCGCGCTCGTCTACCTGCTGGGGCTCGCCTTTCTGATGGTGTCCACCATCCCGGTCTATTCGGGCAAGACCATCGGCCTGAACGTTCCGCGCCATTGGGTGCTGCCGATCTTCGTGCTGTCGGTGGCGGTCTTCGGGCTGCTGGTGAACTTTCCCTGGGAGATGCTGACCGGCATCACGGTTCTCTTCCTCGGCTCGATTCCCCTCAGCGTCATGCGCTACCGCCAGCTCGAGCGCGCGGACGCCGTCAGAGTCGCTTCCGCCCCGCAGCCCGAAGCGCCGGAAGCCGAGGCGCCCCCTGACGCTTGAATCAAGCGTTGCAGGTGCCATGTTGTGACCGGGCGTAGCCTTCGCCCGGCTGGTAATCAATTATCGTGAAGGGCTTCAATGGCCCTGGAGCGTGGAGATCAAAGTGGCGTCCTCTTCCGAGCTGTCGAATCCCAGCGGGCGTCCGAAGCTCGTTCTGGCTTCCGCCTCGCCCCGCAGGCTCGCCCTGCTGCAGCAGGCCGGGATCGAGCCCGATGCCCTTCTGCCCGCCGATGTGGACGAAACCCCCTTGAAGAACGAGGGCCCCAAGGACCTCGCCAAGCGTCTCGCCCGCTCCAAGGCGGAAGTCGCCCGAAAGACGGCCCGCAACCGCGAGGACCTGAAGGACGCCTATATCCTGTCCGCCGATACGGTGGTGGTCTCCGGCGGGCGCATTCTGCCCAAGGCCGAGGTAGAGGACGAGGCGGCCGGGTGCCTGCGTATGTTGTCGGGCCGGGCTCATCGGGTCTACACCTCCGTCTGCCTCATCACCCCCAAGGATTCGATCCGCGATCGCCTCGTGGAAACCCGCGTGCGCTTCAAGCGTCTCTCCCGTGAGGAGTTCGAGCGCTATCTCGCGTCGGGCGAGTGGCGCGGAAAGGCGGGCGGCTATGCCATTCAGGGGCTTGCCGGCACTTTTGTGGTGAAGCTGGTCGGCTCCTACACCAACGTGGTGGGGCTGCCCCTCTACGAGGCGGTTGTGCTGCTCGATGGGGAGGGCTTCCCCGTACGCTCCACTTGGCTCGACGCTGCCTGATCGGAGAAGGAGCGAGGCATGGACCCTGCCAACGAGAACAAGCCCCTGGCATCCACCGGCACATGCCCGATCTGCGGCAAGCCGACTATCCTGGACTACAAGCCCTTCTGCTCCAAGCGCTGTGCGGACGTGGATTTGAACCGCTGGCTGTCGGGCAGCTACGCCATTCCCGCCGTGGACGATCCGGAGGACCGCGGCGAGGACGCGCGGGAAGACGGTCAATAAAATTTCTTCTAAAAAATTCTCTTCCGGCGGCTGGACAGGCGGCGAAGGTCTGACTATACAACCGCCCACGACGCGCACGGCACCAGCCGCGCATCGGATGCCCAGGTAGCTCAGTTGGTAGAGCATGCGACTGAAAATCGCAGTGTCGGTGGTTCGATTCCGCCCCTGGGCACCATTCCTCCCCTAAGTGCTTGAAGGCCTTATCTTGCAGGCTGAATGATCTGACGCCGGTGGACCGAACCGGTTGAAGAGCCATGAGCCTTCAAATGACACGTCCAACGAGCCGCCCCGATTCCTCGTATCGCCAGTTCGAGAAGAACGTGCCCGGCAGGGTGTCCCAGCGCGTACGTGGTCGGCTTTTCGTTATTGAGTCCCCGCCGCTGCGGAGTGAGCGGCAAAGGCCCGCATCGGCATCGCGGAAGCGCGCTTCCGGCGGCTGTTCGAAGCCATCGAGCAGGGACCGGCACCGCTTACATACAAGCAGATCATCGCTCTGTCCGGCGAGATCTGTCGGCTGTACGTCGAGTGATTTGAGGAGGACCCCGGATCGCCTGCGGAATGGGGCGCGCTAAGGCGATCAATCGCGCCATTCTCGAAGGCCCGATCAGCCAAGCGCCCGCAACTGAGCTAGGGGAAAGTCAATGACCAAGCGGCAGCCGCCGTGTTGTTTGGGGCTGACCTGACGGCGCAAGTGAATTCATTCCTGCCATCCGAAGCCGGCGTCCGAAGCCAGCCCGGAGGGGCTTGAGATGCGCTTCGGTAGGCTCGCCTCCCGGGTCCTGACGAAGCATGGCCTGGAGGTCGAACGCCGAAACACGGCTGAAGCTGCTGAGGGAGGTCGGCAGGGCTGCCCAAGACGCAGGATGGCGATACAAACGGGCAAGGCCACAGGGCGTAAGCCGAGCACCCACGAGAGCGACCGCCAGACCATCGAGAACCTGATCACTTATCTCGATCATGATGATCCGCACCGGGTGCGTCGCGAGGATGTTCTCGGATTCAAGAACCATCGGCTGGCTTCTATCAATTCACGCACAGGCAAACTGGTTGCAGCGAAGACCGTCAAGGACTTCGATCTCGTCGCCCTGAAGGCGGTCCTCGGCTGGGCGCGCAAGAGCAATCTCACGAGCTGCAATCCCGCCGAGGGCGTAACCCTGGATCTCGGCAAGCCGCAGCGACTGCGGTGGCCGGATCTCACCGATGCGGAAGCCGAAGCTATCCTCAGACACGCTCTCCATGCGCAGCGCGGACGAGAGCGCCCGAAAACCTAGGCCGCCAAGAAACGGGTGCCGTGGCTCATGGCCTATACCGGTGCTCGTCTCGGGGAAATGACGCAACTAAGAAAGCAGGATGTCCAGCGCGAGGCCCGGCACACTGGTCGGAACGGGAAGTCGCTCAAACGCAAGCCCCCGCATTCCGCCGCCTATGCAGCCTGCGCTTCCATGCCGGCTTCGTCCGGGTCCACGCGCCAGGCGTCGCGGGCCGCCTCGACGCCCTCCCAAGCGATGTAGGACACGATGACCAGAGTCGCTACGGGATCGGCCCACCACCAGCCCATGGTCTCCGTGAGAATGAGCCCGGCCAGCACCACGACCGTCTGATACTGGCAGATCAGCGTGTCGTTGGCGTCGTACTTGAGCGACTTGGCGTCTAGCTTCTTGCCGTAATGATACTTGCCCCAGGCCAGGACTGGATTGACCACGAGAGCCACGACCAGAATGCCGATGCCGAGCCAGGAGAAAGCCGGGGCTTTCTGCGCGATGAACGTGCTGACCGCCTCATAGAGAATGAAGGCCACCACGATCCAGAATGCGGCCGCGACGACCGACAGGGCGGTCTTCTTTCGCCGCGTCAGGCCGTGAGGGCTGATCTCGCGTTCCTCTCCGTGTAGCCGCCAGATCATCGCCCCTGCGGAAGCGCCCTCCACGTTGCTGTCGAATCCCCGGCTCACCAGTGCCGCGCTGCCCGAGAGGAACCCGGCAGTCAGCGAGATGACCACTCGGCAAGCCTAGCAAAACGGATCGCAGTTGCTTCTGTTCCTGTCAGCTCACAGACAGAGGGAGCGGCGTGTGCCTGTCCGGCCAGGCATGATCGGAATTGTGCGCTGGCCGATGCCGGTTACGCTCCTGGCGGATCGAAAAGGACCGTCCTCGCGCCGACCAGGACGACCGCCGCGCCCGCAGCGTCCCAAGGGTCGGGCCTCCGCCTGCCATGGCCCAAAGCCAAGCGAGCGAGGCTGCGACGTCGACTATTGGTTCGCCGTCATCACGGGCGAGGTCTGGTGGCGGAGCGAGGCCCAGGCCGTGCCGCCGTCACCCTCGCGCTTGATATAGGTGTAGCCGGTCCTGTGCCAGGGCAGGACGGCGTCCTTCTTATTGTCGAGGATGAAGTCACCCCGGCTAGTTCGCACCATCATGACGGCGTGACCCGCGCCCAGCTCGTCGATCACCACGGTCATGCGCAGCGCCCGGCGCGGAAAGCCTGCCTCGACCAGGCGCTTGCGCTTGACGA
The DNA here is from genome assembly GCF_009830105.1 of Microvirga makkahensis. Classification (GTDB taxonomy): domain Bacteria; phylum Pseudomonadota; class Alphaproteobacteria; order Rhizobiales; family Beijerinckiaceae; genus Microvirga; species Microvirga makkahensis. Next base: position 140,927 of record NZ_WURB01000009.1, on the reverse strand, counting down.
GCTGGTAGTCCTCGCAATCGCCGTAGCCGTCCTCGGCAAGGTCCCATACGTCCTCGACGCCCCAGTGATCCTTATCGGTCTTCGCCTTGATGCTGGCGTTAACCTGGTGGTTGATCCGGTTGAGGGTCTGCCATTCCTTCGCCGTGAGCTCGATAGTGGCCGGCTCGGAGAGGTCAACGGCGCACTCGGCCGGGTTCTGCTGGCAGAAGCGGACCCAGCCCATGATCGGCCTTGCGGTGCCTACCTTGGCAACGGGCTGGGACACGCCTGGCAGGATGCTCCCGGTCTGGGTCTGCGCCTGCGCTGCGGTCAGGGCGAGGGAGACGGCGGCGGCGAAACGGAACGTGCTCCTGGAAAAAGTCCGAACGCTCAGAAGCCCGAAGAGAGGTTGCCGCATTGCCCCCACCGATGTGCCGTTAAGGATTTGTTCATCAAACCTGACACGGCGGGTCGGCGGCGCTCAAGGCGAAAGTTAAACGAGAGTTAACAGGTCGCACCCTCTTTGGTTCCGGAGAGTTCCTTAACCATGCCTTGCGCGCAATGTCGCAGCGGTGATCTCCAGGCGCCCGCTCACGTCGTCGAACGAGAGGGCGTAGTGTATGTCGGCGCTGTCCAGATGCGCCTCGCCCTGCCGAGAGCGGCCTCGCCCCGTTCCAGCAGCACTTCACCGTGGCGCTCTGCCGCCATCCCGGGATCGTAGGCGACCATGGTGGCCCCGACCACCGTCAGGGCATCTTCGAGGAGGCACCTCGCCGCATCGGCGCCGCCCTGGCGGAAGCTGGCCGCGACGGTGATCCGCTCCATGGCGGGGCGGTCCGCCGGCCCGGACACCCCCGGTCTCGACCTGGCGCGTCGCGAAGCGGCACCGGGCGGCAACGCAGGCCGTCTGCCGGACGCGCAGGTCCGACCCGACCTGTTGCAGCGCAGGATTGACCATGCGCCGGAAGCCGTGCGGCTGCCGCGCCGATGCGGGTCATTTCCGTCAGGTCACCGTCTGAGGGGGAAGATCTGCGACAAGGCCGGCTCCCTGAACCAGTCCCCACGTCCGTGCTCCATCGCGCGAAACGGGACCGCCGCCATGGCACCCAATCACCCATTCCATGACGCACCCCTTGAGAGGCGAAAGATACCCTGATGACCAAGAGACCCCTCGTTGCCCTTGTTTCCACACTGGCCGTCGGTGCCCTGCCGCATGCGATGGCCCAGGCCCCCGAAACCTATCGCGCCGGCACCGTCGTGGTGGAGGCGCCCTGCTCGCGCGCCGCGCCCGGCGGCGCCAAGGTGGCGGGCGGCTACATGCGGATCACCAACACGGGCTCGGAACCCGATCGCCTGGTCGGCGGCTCGACCGTGGTGGCCGAACGCTTTGAGGTGCACCGCTCCACGGTCGCCGACGGCGTCGCCCGTATGGAGCCCGTCACAGGGGGCTAGGGATCGCCCCGGGACAGACGGTGGAGCTCAAGCCGGGGAGCATGATGATGAACTCAGGCAGCCCGCGGTCCCAACTGGATGACAGCAGCCCGAGCAGGCAAAGGCTAGCTCCGCTCAGATCCCACCGGTCTGGCCGACCCCCCTCGACCGCCCAGAGCCACGACAGGGACGCCGCGATGTAGACGCCGCCATAGTCCGCGTAGGTCCGGCCCGCCGCGGCGCTGTCGACGAGCGTCAAGAGGTAAGCGAAAAGGGCCAGCGAGACGCCGCCGGGAAGCAGTCGCCAGACGGACTTGCCCAGGCGCAGCCAGGCCCAGAAGGCAAAGCAGCCGGCGATTCCGGCACCGGCGGCACCAGCATAGGCAATGATGGTCAACATGCGGCGACCATCCCACGCAACGGGTGTTTCGCCACCAGTGACGCTGTTCACACGGACAATGAGAGCCCGAGACGGGACCGGGCCTGCGCGACGCATCGGAGAAGGTCAGAAAGTGGCACGAGGCTGACCTTAGCCGTACTTCCGCGCTGCTGGGATGAGCGGACCTTTGCGCGAACCCGCTGAAGAACGCTGGGTGACCCGCTGCAGACCTTCGGCGCCGAAACATAGCCAAGCTGAAGCATTCAAAACAGCTGCGGTCGCCTGCGGAATCGCTGTTTCGGCCGGACGCCAACTGCCTTAGAGCAGCCACTCGACCGGAAGAATGCGCATGCAAACCGCGAGCAGGCGTGCCGGCAGCGTGGCTCCCGGCTCCCGGGTTAGCACCGCGCCATCGTCAACCCAGACCACCTTGCCTCGACGGAGCTCGACCCGGTAGCTCTGGGACGGTGACCGCACCTGCGTCATCGTTGCTGCTAGCTCCCGGGCGAAGGCTTCGTCCTCGATCAGCAGCACCAACTCCGTATTATGGTCCGCCGAGCGCGGGTCAAGATTGTAGGAGCCGATCACCGCGAGGTGCCCGTCTGCAAGCATGACCTTGGCGTGGAGACCCGCACCGCCGGAGCTGCCTAATAGGGATAGGGCGCGGCGCACCTTGGCGTCAGGCTGTAGTTCATGCAACTCGACCCCGGCGGCGAGCAGTCTCCGACGGTGACGCGCATAGCCGATCTGGGCCGGCAGGACATCATTGGTGCCAAGGGAGTTCGTGACAACCCGGACCGCCACCCCGCGTGCTGTCAGCCTTTGAAAGCGCGCCAGATCCTCTTCATCGGGGATAAAATAGCCGGTCTCAATATCGAGCGAGTTTCTGATGCCGCTGAGAGCGTCCCAGAGCCTCTTCTGGAGCCGGCCCGCGCCTGCAGCTTCCCCGGGCGTGTCGCCCAGCACAGTGGCCGTTGCCCAGATCAGGTCGGAGAGGAGTGCATTCAGACTCATTCTGTGTTCGGCAAATATCTCCTCGGCGTTGCGCTGTGGCTCTCCTTTCCCGCTGCGTCGACGCAGATTTTCACGGATGCTGTGATCTAGGCGGGCGAGAATGGCGTCGACCTCGGCCTCTTTGGCCTGCTCCTTCACTCCAAAGGCCGCCGACGGCATGGCGAACTCGCTGTCCCAGAACCGCTCGAAAAAGGCCTCCACTGCCTGCACGTCCGGCCCGACGGTGAGCACGTCGAGATCACGAAAATTCATGTTGGCTGCTAGGCCGAAATAGACATCACCGATATTGCGCCCGCCGATGATCGCGGCGGCACCATCGGCAACCAGAGCTTTGTTATGCATGCGCCGATTCAGGCGGTGGAAGGAGAACAGCCAGTTCAGAAAATAGGCGCGGCGGGTCACCGACGGATTGTAGACCCGAAGCGTAATCTGCGGGTGTGCTGCCAGCAGGCGCACAAGCCGTTTGGTCGAGCGGGCATGCAGGTCGTCGAGCAGGATGCGCACGCGCACGCCGCGCCCAGCTGCTTGCAGCACCGCCTGGGCCATGAGGCGGCCAGCCAGATCGTCGTGCCAGGCGTAGTACTGCAGATCGAGGGTGTTGACCGCAGCCCGCGCCAGCACCAGACGGGCGGCGAGTGCCTCGGGGCCATCGACGAGGAGCCGGTGACCGCTTTGCCCCCTATGCGCGTCTGAGCCAGCCTGTGCTGCTGCAGCCAGCGGCGAAGGACGCACTGGCCGCTCCGGCCGGAACTCGTCGCCCCGATTGAGGAGCTGTCTGCGTACGCGCCGGAAGTGCCGCTCCGCTACTCCCACGAGCAGACCACTGGCAAGGATCCCGGCCAGGAGACGGATGGCCCAGCGCCCTGCGAGCTGGAGCATTGCAATCACCGTCGCGCCTAAACCGGATGGTGCATCGGACGATCCTGCATAGTCCGGCAGGAGCTCCCGTGCCCCATCGAAGCAACAGGATCCGATCCATCCACCTCGCGCGGGAGCGCACCCGCCGTCGCACAGACACGCAGGTGCGATATTCGGTTTGACTCTGGGGACATCAAGGACATTGACTGCATTCCGACAAACAGATGGTGGATCCCGATCCGGCCCTGCGTTGAAGCGGAGCTTCAGCAGTGGACGCTAGCAGAACAGATCGTATGAGCAGGAGTTCCGATCTACTGCGGTGGGTACAGCTCGGGCGGATCTGCCAAGCCCGCACCGCTACCCGACATGAGTGAGCATGGTGTGACAGCCCCTCAGTCCAAATCGTAGAATCTTAAGGCACGGGTAGTCATGGATGGCAGCGCCGAAGAGACCTTTGGGGAGGGCAAGGTCTGGAAATGGCACAAGGCAGACCCCGAATGGTCTAGTTGACGCAGCATCACCCAAGAGAATTTGTCCGAAATCGGTATTCTGGCCCATCCTGGGAAGGAGAACCCATGCGCGCCGCCGTCAACGGGACGCGGAGCAAGGCGGGCGTCATGCGGCGGTCACGCGGATGACCAAACCACAATCAGCACTTCAGTTGTTTGTGCAGAGCCGACCCACTGACCGCGAGCCGTTCGCTGTTGATCGTCGGAGGCCTATGCCTGACGGCATTCGGATTTATCAAGGGGCGGGATGAACTAGACGCATCAGAGGCCGGCAAGCCACTCCCCGTCACATCGGCAAGGTCCAGGTCCGGCGGCCAGCCGGGCGCGTGACGCATTCCTCGCTCGGCTTCTTCGCGGCGGCCGCATAAGGTGCCGTTTTCGCGGCTATTCGCCCGTCGCTCTTTGGCGGGCGCTTGAGCCAGAGCCAGGTGGAGGCTTTGCCCAACGGGGACCGGCTGGACGGCCTGCTTCGGGAGGTCATCCTGCATCGGAAAGAGCAGGCTGGATGCCGGACGGAGTGTGAGCAGATGCAGCATTCGTTATTTCGTAACGTAACGTATTCATCCGGTTTCTGACTCCGTTACTGGTCAATAAGTCGCGGGAAGACAATGATATCCAAGTGGATTTTGATCCCATCGATGCCAGTTGAAGACTAGAATTTACCTTCCAGGAAGGTATAAGTGCCCCACCAAGGGGGGGAGCGCTGCGGGGCGCTACCGGGTGGGACAGAAGATGAAACTCAGTTATCGCGCCGACATCGATGGCCTTCGGGCTGTTGCGGTTCTGTCTGTCATTTTATTCCATGCGCATTTCAGCCTCTTCGCCGGCGGCTTCATCGGGGTTGATGTCTTCTTCGTGATATCAGGCTATCTGATCACGAGCATAATCCTCAAACACGAGGGGCCAATTGGTCCCTTTCTGCGCGCTTTCTATGAGGGTCGAATTCGACGCCTTCTTCCCCCGGCAATTCCGGTACTTTTGTTCAGCGCAGTGGCCGGAGGGTATCTCCTGTCGACCGAGGCCATGGAGGAATTCTCCAATAGCCTTGTGGCTGTTCTGCTATTCGTTTCAAACTGGTTCTTCTGGGACATAGCCGGTTATTTCGACGGACCTTCGCATCTAAAGCCACTCCTGCACACGTGGTCCTTGTCGGTTGAGGAGCAGTTCTATCTCTTCTTCCCCGTCCTTCTGCTAACCACTGCACGATTGAGTCGCGCCGGCCGTGCCGGAATGGTATGCGCGATCATCGGCCTGTCATTCGCCATCAATATATATTTCGTTGCCAATAATGACCTTAACTCAGCCTTTTACAATTCTTTCGGGCGTTTCTGGGAGATGGCGGTCGGTGGCATTCTAGCGTTCAGGATTATACCAGCTCCGCGCTCTGCCTTATGGCAAAATGTCGTTGGCGTAACAGGCCTTGCGACCATCGCCGGATGCATTGTCTTCTTCGACCCTACAATGGCGTTCCCCGGCTTTTGGGCTTTGCTCCCTACTATCGGGACCGCTCTGGTGATCCAGGCACAAGGTGGGCTCGCCAGCAAGCTGCTTTCGACAAAAGCCTTCGTTGCTGTCGGTCTGATCAGTTATGCGCTTTACCTATGGCACTGGCCGCTCTTCGCGTTTCTGAATATCATCTACGGCGATCCGTCCTCGATGCAGTTTGCGATGGCCATTGCCGCGACCTTCGCAATCTCGACCATCTCGTATTTCATTATTGAGCGGCCAATTCGCTTTCGGGCCGTCATGCCGAGCCGGAGCCAGGCTGTGGCGCTTTTTGCAACGGCTAGCATCGTCTTCATCGCTTTCGGCGTTGCGGGGAATGTTACGAATGGCTTCCCATGGAGATTGCCTGATGCCGCCAATAAGTACGCCAAAGCTCTGAAGGCACAGATTAGGGCGCAGCGCCGGGCGGCACTGCATAACAAGTGCTGGATCGGCGCAAATGCTGATTTCAAAGCTGCCGAGGAGCCATGCGTAAAGTCTCGCGACGGGCGCCCAAGAGTTCTACTGGTTGGTGACTCGCATGCGGCGCATCTCTTCGACGGTTTGAGCCGAGCCAGGCCAGATCTCAATGTCAGCCTTCTCGCGTCAAGCAGTTGCACCCTCTCTGGCTACGAGCGTATCGATCAGAGACGGCCAGCCTGCATGGCCCTGATCGACTATCTTGATCAGCTGCGCCCGGGTGATTTCGATGGCATCATAATGACTACGCGAGAAGTGCTCAGCGACACTTATCTGCGCGCTTTCGTCAATAGAGCCGCACGATTAGCCGAGATTACATCGGTTCACGTGGTTGGCCCAATCCAATTCTATCGACCAAACATGCCAGAGCTTTACGAGGGTATGGTAGGCCGTCTCACGCGAGATCTGATCTCGTCCCGTTTTGATGCCGCCGTCCAGGACGCACAATTCCAGAGCAACGAAAGATACAAAGAGCTCTTAGCTGAGAAACCTGCTGTGAATTACATTTCCCCGCTAGATACTCTCTGCCCTAAGCGGAAGTGTAAGCACTTCGACAAAGATGGATGGCCGATCCTCATCGATAACACGCACATGGGCTTGGCCGCGTCTCACGAACTGGCTAAGGAAATTGGGCCCAGGATTACGATTCACAACAGTGTGCAAGCCGAAGCAGCGAGCCGGTAGGTGATCTTAGGCGGAGGAACCGAACCGCGATGGAATGCCCACTTGCTTGATGGTGCACTGCTGTAATTTTACCGGATATTTCGTTGGGGGTAACAATGAGCAATCTCGCTCGTGAAATGGAATACTTCGCTAGGGAAAGCACGCTTCGCGCTGCCCGATCTGCCGTATACGCGGTCGTTGCATACCTGCTGCTATGGATGCAGTCGGTCTACGATGGACCGTATTTTGTTGTAGCGCTCGCTCTTCTTCTCCTTGGGCTCACTCGGGGGTCACAAACGCTGATTCAAATTCTGCTTTGTATCCTTTTCGTGATTAGCCTTCTGTCGGACCCGATCAGCAGCGCGATTCAAACGTTAACCTGATGAAGGATTTCTCTTCATCCGCCTTGCCTCCAAGCTGATCGACTCTATGTCGTCTCCTTCCCAGGAGATGCGGCACATTGCTTGGACACCACGCCCCGCTGGCTCAGGCTGGCGGGGTTTCTTTGTGGCGATCGGGGCCCAATCGCTTCACCAGATCAGGATAAATGGCCCTGCACCGTTCAAACCCCGGCGGTACCCTTCATTGAGTTGCTTCTGAGCAATCTCGCAGCCCCGCTTGGCGGCGATCTCCAGGCGAGGGGAGGGCAGGCGTGCATCCTCCCCCAACACGCTTGATCAAAGCCGCCTTGGCTGAAACGTTCGGTCAAATCGCTCTGCCATCGTCATCTCAGCATCAAGGCCGTCGAGGCGGCATGGGCGGATCCTTGAAGGCCTAGCAGAGAGCCGCATTGGCGAGGGTTGAGGGACTGATCCGATACGCCGCAGCGAGCTTTTTGAGGTCCCGCGCTCACCGGCCGTCTAGCGCATTCTGGCCTCAAAAACCTGCAACACTGTCAGCTTCTTGATCTGCGGCATGCTCAGCCATATCGGATTCGGCGCAAACGAAGAGGGAACCTGACAAACGATTGGCCGGGAGTCGAACGGCTGCCGCATCTTCTTGTGAAGTACGGGGATAAATCTACGGGACGCCGAGTGCTGCCATTCCTCAGGCCAGGTGTTCACGGGTTGGCCGGTGAGTTCGACGTGGCAGTGGTGTCGCGGGAGTAGGTAGAGGCCATCTAGGCTCCAGCTTCTTGTATCTCGGGACGGAATCGGCGATCAATGTCAGCCGTTCGAAGATTACAGCCGGAAACTAATCTGGCGACACGACCGCCAGAGATTTGCCGGAGAATGCTTTGATCAAGCGTCTGTTTCTGATTGGAGTAGTCAGCTCGATCGGCCTCCTCCAAGCAGGTTGCGATTCGGATGCCCCACAATTCCGCGAGCGTGCGCGCTTGGCATGGGGGCAAGTTCTGACTCTGTATCTCGAGCGCATCCACAAAGTTGAACCTCTGATCGAGATCGTTCGGCAGAGGGTACCTTCCGAACGCGAATTGTTAGCCGAAGCGGCTGCAGCCCGAGACGAAGTTCTTGCCGTGGTGGCGGACGATGGCTCCATAGCGGACGGCCAGCGTTTCAGAACTTTTGCGAGGGCCCAGCGCCGACTGTCAGCAGCAATTGCTCAGTTATATGCAATGGTCCAACGGTACCCTGACATCGCGGGCGATACCGAGTTCATGAATCAGATCAGATCGCTTCAGCAGCTCGAGGATCGAATTGTAATTGCTCGAAGCGACTTCATCAGTGCGGTGCGCTTGTATAACGCGGAATTGCAAGAAATTCCGGATCGATGGATTGCTTCTATTCTGCATCCGGACGCGAGACCCTTCAATGCCTTTTCCCGGGCACAGCTAGATCGATCGCCTCCCAGCTAGTGAGCTATCAAGGAGACGGCGGTGTTTTCGCGGGAGCAGGATATGCCAGGGCTATGGCGGAGAAAAGTGATGAAAGTCTTTAGTGGGCGGCTCCAAGGCTATATTCAGTTAACGTGACATCCCCGCCGGGTCTTTGGCTTTGTCGATCTTGGTGCGTGCGTCGCGCTCGGCGGCCTCGAGGCGCTCGGAGAATGCCTTTACACGGGCGTTCAGGTCCTTGTGGCGGGCCTGTAACAAGGACAAGGCCTCTCTCTCATGTAGGGCATGGGCGCGCCTCGCCTGGCCTGACCGCATTCCCGGCCCGCCGGTTGGATTCGCGCACCACCCCCATGGCTTCATTGAAAGCCCGATTGGTGTGTGCATCGACAAACGTGCCCCCGCCCGCATTGGCGACGGACTTCAGGGAGGCCGCTTCCTTCGGTGGCAAGCCGAACCCGATAATGTTCACAATGGCCCGGGTTTGCCCCTGATTGACCCGTCGTGCAATCTCTACGGGATCTCCGCCAAAGGTCTCTTCCCCGTCAGAAATGCCATAAATGATCTGCTCGCCGGAAGAAGATGAATTCTGGAGCATGGCTTGTGCTTGCTCTATGGCTGCTGCCAATGGGGGCCACCCGACGGCTTTGGTTTCGTCGAGGGTTGCCAGCAGAGCGGAATGATGTGGGGTCATTGCCGCTAATGTGTTTATAGCGGAACAGGATTGTTCCTTGCCAGCTCGGGTATTGTTCCCCTGTTGGCCGAAGGCGATCCCGGAAGCCTCGGCGTCCGATGGAAGGGAGTCGATAAACGTCCGAGCGGCTTGGCGGGCGAGGTCGAGCTTAGTGCGACCATTGAGCCGACCGGCCATCGATCCGGATCCGTCGATCAACACGATCGCGCGGCGCAAGAAGGCAGAGCCGGAATCCTCTTGCTTTCCCTCTATCCGGGCCAAGCTGAAATGGGTTTCGCCAAAGCAGGCCCCGGCATCATCCCTGATGAATTGACCTACATAGGCCTGCGCTGAGGCAACGGTATCCCTCCTGGGTTCGGCGCTATCGGCCCCAACCTGGAAGAGTGGAAAGTAGCTGCGCACAGCGCCAGCGCGGTCATCGAGCAGGTACGTTTCCGGTCGGACTTCATGATGCACAACCAAAATTGCCTTCACAGTAGGGAGTGTAAACGTCTCAAAAATGAAAAACCCTCGAGTGTGCTAGTACAATCAGTCGCTTAGGTTCCATGGGACTCGTTCTGCGATCATGCCGAGGCCCCTATGGCGGAGCGAAATCGATCCGAAGCATGGGCCACCGCCTCTGCCATCTCTTGCCATCGACGCGGCCCCGGTAGACCCCCATCTTGGATGCGCACGAGGGTGTTGGGCGAACGACCATGCTCAGAAGATCGTCCAACCCGAAGGGTGCTAGGAGCGCAATGGTCCGGTCTGCGCAGCGAGCCGCAATGGCGGTGCAGCACTCGGGCCAGTGTCGGAGGGCATCCTCAGTGTCGGTATAGGGCTGATCATCGTTTCCGATGTGCATGCGAGCCTGGTTCTTCACCGACCATTTCACATCTGGGCAAACAGCCTGGAGCGCATCTCCAAGGGCCTGATCCCGGCTTGGGCTCAGGTCTGATCGGCAGAAGTAGACAACATCAACGTCGTCCCATGACGATGCATTTGGCTGTCCAGTTAAGGCACCCCACACAGCATTGCGGATGAAGCCTGCCCCAACCCAACAATCCGGCAGCCCCAAAGTCTCCACCGCTCGGAGGATGCGCAGCATATCTGGGCGGCTTTGAAGGAAGGCAACAATGCCATCGCTATCGCTGATCATACAGGAGTGTGAGACACGGATTTTCCTTGGTGAGAACCCGCTGGCAGGCGGCATTCACATAAGGAACTCGCGAGTATTCAGAGACGAGCATAGGGGTTCATAAGAGCTGGTTAGACTAGGTCTTTACAGGGGACAGCCCGCTGGTCAGAAATGCATCTTCCGAGCACTTCAAAAATTACACATCATCCGGTTCCATAAAAGGGGATTGTCGGAAATTTGCGGACAATCATCTCACGCGCGTAGGCGCCTGATAGGATGCCTTGTTTCTTGGAGAGCGCCGTGCGGCGGATTGGGCGAAAGGTGCTTATCGGTCTCAGCGGATTCGCCGCTTTGGCAGGTCTCGGCCTCTGGCTGATATCAGACGATGTCACAGCAGAGGATGAGGCCTTGGCTGACCGCCTCCTCGCGACCAGGGGAGCGGTTGTGCCCTTCAGCCAGATCTACCCGGAGAAATGGGATCACGTTTGTTGGCTCGGCGACTATTCTATGCCCTCGGCTTGGATACCCCGGCTCCTGCCTCACTCTTCCTCTCAGCTAAAGTTCGTTCCCCATGACCGGTGGGTGGATGAGGGGAGGCGCGCCCTTGTGTTCATCGACAGCGTGGCGGCTACAGGGCGGGTTTTTCTCTTCGACTATCGCGACATCGACCTGCCTGACGAGCCTGAATGTGTCGAGCGGGACCACGCGACATTCCGTATTGAGACCGTCAAAGCCCCCAATCTGACCTACACAAAGCTCGTGATTTCAAAAGCGCTCGTTCCATGAAAGGCCATCTCGGAAATCATGGTCCGAGTTCCGATGTCAGGTCAGGGCTTTTGCCATGCGGCAGGGACCGTTGGCAGGCGCAATTTGCTCCTGGTACCCCAGGGACAGGTAGAACTGGCGTGCCGTCTCGGTGCTGTTGAGGGTGCAGCGGTCCAGACCCAGCTCGCGGGCCTGAACCTCCAGCCGCTCAATCAGGGCCTTGCTCACGCCCCGGAACCGTGCATCCGGCGCAACGTAGTTCAGGGTGATCTCTCCAGCCGCGGTCATGGCAGCCACCCCGAGGATCGTTTCGCCTTCCGCGGCGACGAACACGTGGCTCTGAGGATGGCTGATCCAGGCTGCCACGTTCTCCGGGGTCTTGTTGGAGAGCCAGTCAGCGAGCTTGGCTGCATTTCCGCTGTGGTCGGCGTGGCATAGATCCTGGATGGAACGACGCAGCACTGTACAAGCCTGCTCAGCGTCTTCAGTACGGGCTATCCTAATCTCCATGTGCACACCTCCCTACTAGCTTCGTCTGTAGGCCCATGTTGCCTCCAGGCAGGCATTCCATAAACGGTGTTGCACGTCATTGTGAGCCGATGAGCGGCAGTCATGACGCTAATCCTCCCCTCCCAGAGCAAGGCAGGGCAGAGGGACTCAATGGGTCGGCCGCTTGTAGAGGTACATGGTCCGAGGATCGATGAACCATGCTGAGCCGGACCACTTTTGGCCATTCCAGGCTCCAGTCACGCCGTCTCGGCTGGGGTCGTGTTCATGGAAGGCCCGGACGCGGGTTCCGTCCTTGGGAGCAGTCTCTATCGGTTGACACTCACTCATCCTCCGCCCTTCGAGCCGTGAGAGGAGCGGGAAAGCGGTGGGACTCAAGGCCAATAAAGCCCAATGATTCCAGCAAATCGTTTTGTGTCCCGCTTTGGCCTAAGACCTTGTGACCTATAGGGAGGTGTATTCTGCCCTGGCACCACTCGTCCCTTGAGAGCCTGATTTGCGAAATGCGAGGCGGTTTCCGTTGGCGTGGATACACGGCTCGTCTTTGGCTTGCCGTATTGTCCGGCGCGCACCGGAGCCTGTTCGCGGAGGCCTGCTCTAAGGGGCCGAAACGGGGTCGGTCTCCTACATGCCCCAACGGAAATTTGGGTCTTCTCGGAAACTTGACAGTAAATTTGCTGCATACTCCGGTATACTACCAATGAGTTATATGCATTGTCGGATTTCAGACAGACAAAGCACGTCAGGTGCAGGTATTTGCCTCCCTGTCCTTGGGCAAATTCCAGATAAGCCAGACCGAATACTCCCTATCTCCAGGATAGGAGAGGATCTGTCTCTGATTGCTGGTGCCGCGGACATCGAAACGTTCAGCCTAAAAAAACGCATCGCGAATTGATTGACGAGAGCTTCGTGGCTCCACACGCGCTCCGCCTCGCCGCGGAGCATGGACAACGAACACACCAACAGCAGGGTGGAATCATGCCGAACCAGCAACATGGATCGTCTGCGCTCAACCGCTTGGTTGTCGGCGCTGGCCGGAGCTTCGATCTGCACGCGCTTCTGCGGGATACGGCACGCACCCTCTCCAATCTGGACCTCGAGCATCAGCACGAGATGCAGAAGCTGGCGAGCAGCAGGACCAATCCGGTTCTGAAGAAGCAGATTGCAGAAAACCTGAGGCTTCGCCATCGCGAGCGGAGGCAACCCTATGTCGGGCTCGTCGCGGAGCTTCAGAAACACCTTGCGCGCGTCGAACGGAGTGATCTGCAAGCGGCGCGCTGATCGACATCTTCCTTTTCACCGGCTCATTTGCCCCTACGGGCCGGGACCTTGAAGCGCCCCACCGGGCGCTTCTTTTTTGCCTTCTCGGAAGGGACCGAGATACAGACCGTCACGGCGTCGTCCCAGCAGCGCAGGGGCCATTCCCCTCACGCTCCAGATACAGGTAGTTCGGGTTGAACATCGACAAGGCCGTCAGCCGCTCGAGATCGTGAATGAACAGACGCTGTCCCTTCTAAGCGATCAGCCCGTGCTCGCGCATCTCCTTGAGTGTGCGGTTGACGTGCACCGTCGTGAGCCCGACCGTATCCGCCAATTCTGTCTGGGTTACCGGAAAGTCAAAGCTCTTTCCCTCGACCAAGTCGACACTTCGGAGGCGTGCGAACATCTCGCAGAACAGGTGCCTCCCGCGTCGGGGCTTTGCGCTGCCCCACGGTCACGACCCGCTCACGTGTGATCGCCTCGTCCACGAGGGTACTCCGCCACAGGGCGCGGGCAACACGGGGGAGGCGGTCGGTGAGGTCGACGATGGCCTCCGCCGGGACACCGTCACGGGCGCTGCAGTCAGAGCGCCGATGCGGTGGTCCATGCATTGGAGGCCAAAGATGCGCTGGTCGCACAGGTCCCCCGGGATGAAATAGGCCGTGATCTGGCGCTCGCCATCCGGCAGCACCTTGCAGCGGCAGGCCCAGCCCGACAGGATCAGAAAAATGCCATCCGTCGGATCGCCCTCGCGGATGAGATCGGCGCGAGCCGGAACGGTCATCGGCTTGTCGGCGCCATTCTTTCATCCTCGGCCACGCCGACATAGTGGCTCAGCTTGCGGATCAGCGGATCGTCCATCTCCTCGTGCCTCGCCGGAAGAGCGACACTGTCTTTTTACCGTCCTTTCCGGAGGCGGTCCGGTCCTTGATCCCGTACAGCGCCCGAACGTGCCCTTCGAGCAACGTGAGTTCCGCGAGAACGAGAGCCCGCCGCTTCTCGTGGTAGAGCCGCAGCCGCTCGAGCATCTCCCGCTTGATCAGCTCATCGCCTGAATTGCGCTGAAGAGCGTCAAGATGCTTTTCATAGGCGAAGTCGATGTCTGCCAGATCGGCCAGCAGCGTTTGCAGCCGGGGCAGCAGGTCTGGCGGGTAGGCGCGATGGGGCCCTTGTCCGGTCCGCTGGGCAGGGCGCTTGTCTCGGACGAGCATGGTCTCTCCCTTCGTGCCTGTCGGTGTCCGTGGAACGTGCCGAAGTCAGGCCTTGCGCCGGTGCGCCTCCTCGGATGTCGACGTCGGTGAACAGGACGATGAGGTCGTCACGGGTCTCCAGAACCCGCAGGGCCCTTCGGCGCGGCATGCCTCAACGACGCTGAACCCCGCTTCCTCCAGGGCTTCGGCACAGAACAGGCGCACCAGCACCTCATCCGCAACGAGGAGGATGTTTGAGATCCTTCCGGTCGATCCTGTGGGCGACACCGAGGCCACGGCCTGCCTCCTGGCAGGTTGTCGCGAAGTCCGTTTCGGACGGGGATTCACCTGAGTTGTTAACCGGGCCGCCTGAGATCGGTTCAAGCTTCGCTGTCATGTTTGTGCCCATCACGGCCTGTTTGCGGGACCGCAATTTGGATACGCTTTTCCGCACGATGCGCTAGAGGAGCAGATAATCCGCCAAAAGATGCTTCTGGTGTTCGGGGGCAATGAGGCCCGCCCCTTCGTCCGATAGGCTCGCACCCTGTTGCGGCCGATCGGGACCATCCGCCCTGAACGGTGTCAGGACCGCGGAGAAGTCGCCGGAGAAGATCTCTCCGGCAATCTGCTGTCCCTTCGAGAGGTGAGTAGCCTCAGCGAAATCAAAGCTCCGGTCGTCGGCGGTGAACAGAGGTGCAAAGGTGCCGCCGTCAGCCCCGGCGAGTTTCGGCCCCGCCAAGTGGACGTTGCTGATCCGTGCCTGGAGGCCATGGAGTTCGATGATGCTCAAGAGGCCAGCGACCTCTTCGGCGACGGTTCCGCCCGCGGCGATGGCGGTATCCTCCAGCCAATCCTGAAGGGCGGTGCGGTCGGATGCATCCAGCTCGGCGAGCCCCCGTTCGATATCGTGCAGTGCGCCGCTGGTGTATCGAATGGCGGCTTTCTCCGACAGCAGTTCGGGATGGTCGTTTACGATCGTCAATTGCTGAATGAAGAGCAGGGTCGCCAGGCCCGCATAGACGCTGGCCTCCGGGTCCAGCTGCCCGTTCGGAAGCCTTGAGATGCCTTCCAGCAGCGCGAGGTCGCCGATGGCCCGATCAAGAGGGTCGAGCGAGTCATAGGCCTTGTCGTGCCGCTTGAACAAGGCATCGAGAGCATCGACCGGCTTGGACGAGTAATCCACGGGCTGAGTGGGGTAGTCGAGCACCTCGCCATCGGAATAGCCTGGCCCACCGTATTTGCCGTAGGTGGGAATGAGAACGCCGCCAGGGCCGGGGACCAGGATATCCCAATTGACGCTCATGTCGTTGCCTCTTGAAACATCGCGAAGGAAGCGCGGGCTGAGGGAAGGTCAACCAAGAGGCTTCCGAAGCATCCCGGCATTTTTGTGTCTGTGGGCGGACGGTCGGCTGCGGTGCCGCGGGAGCAGGGCCCCTGGTTCGGGATGAATGCCAAGGCGCTGGAACTCTCAGGCGGGACCTTGTTTAACTCCTATGAGGTAGACTAGAAGTGTCGCCGTTTCGGATTGCGGGATGTCCGCAATCGGCGGATTCGAGGACGTGGGGCTGGGCGATGACGGATCTGGACGAGATGAAAAGAGTCATTGTCGCCACCGTCCGCGATGAGGAACTGGCCTTGTCGGCCTGCTACGCAGTCGAAGCCTATGCGAGACGGTGGCCCTTCGTCTTCATGATCACCGATTGGGATGTCTGGAACAAGGGTAAGTCCGCGCTCAAGCTCGAGGTGGTTTACTGGCTCGAGCAAACGGAAGCGTCCCACGATGTCCACCTGTTCCTGAGCGGTGGCGGCATCGTCGGGTTCGAGAGCCGGAACGCGGCTTCCCAATTCGCGCTGCGGTGGTCCAGGAAGATGGAAATGGCCTCCGCCGAGATGCTGCCGGCTCCGCGCCAGGACTGGAATCCTCACCCCATCAAGAGCACCTTCGAGCCGCCGCATCTCGACGCGGCTTGAGCGAGGCGCGTGCCGTCCGAGGTGGTTCCCCGACCTCGCGCCCTGCCAAGTTACCGCGCCTCTTGATCCGACAGGTGAATGCGCAGGCCTCGGGAGGCTTGCCTCATCTGCCGTTCCTATTTGATCGCATCGAAGATCGGCCCTGAGCACTGTACGACGAAGATCAGAAGCAGGATGCCGATGAACCACAGCCAGGATCCGGATTTTTGAGGCTTCGCGGCCGGAGCCGCAGCAATGGCGGCTTGGGGGCGGAAAACAGGTGCGGGCGGCATCGGCAGCCGCTCGACCAGTTCGGCGGCTTCCGCGCGAAGGCGGCCTTCGGTGCCGATGAACCGGAAATGCATGGGAATCCCGCCGATGAATCCGACTTCCGCCGGCTGGATCCGGGAATCGTGGTGGACCCACCAATATTCCGTACGCTCGTTCATGCGACACCCTGTCAGGAATGGCCGTGTAGTGGGCTTGTTTTGCCAGCAGACGGCACTGGAAATCCAGAGTCTTTCGAGTAACGATGGTGCAAAAGGTGCCGAGGTGATTTCGTGAAAGTACTGGTGACTGGAGGGGCGGGCTATATCGGCGGCCATATGGTGCTGGCTCTGCGCGATGCGGGTCACGATTCCGTCGTCTTGGACAATCTCTCGACCGGCTTCCGCTGGTCGGTTCCCGAGGACGTGCCGCTCGTGGTCGGCGATGTGGGCGATTACGAGCTGGTGCTCCAGACCCTCCGGGCCCATTCGATCGACGCCATTGTGCATTTTGCCGCCAAGCTCATCGTGCCCGAATCCCTGCGCGATCCGCTCGGCTATCATCTCAACAACACCGTCAAGAGCCGCTCCCTGCTGGCGGCGGCGGTGGCCGCCGGTGTCGAGACTTTCGTCTTCTCCTCTACGGCGGCGGTCTATGGCAACGCGTCCGACAGGCCGATCGCCGAGGATGCGCCGCTGGCGCCCCTCTCTCCCTACGGCAGCTCCAAGCAGCTCACTGAGGTGATGCTGCGCGAGGTGGCGGCGGCCCACGGCATGCGTTTCGTCGTCCTGCGCTACTTCAACGTGGCGGGGGCGGATCCCGCCATGCGGCATGGGCAGTGCACCGCGAATGCGACCCATCTCATCAAGGTGGCGGTCCAGACGGCGCTCGGCATGCGCCCGTCCATGGAGGTCTTCGGCACGGATTATCCGACGCCGGACGGCACCTGCATCCGCGACTACATCCATGTGAGCGACCTGATCTCGGCCCATATGCGGGCGCTCGACCATCTCGGCGCGGGCGGCGAGAGCCTCGTGGCGAATTGCGGCTACGGGCACGGCTATTCCGTCTCGGAGGTGATCGATACGGTCCGCAAGGTGTCCGGACGGCCGCTTGAGGCGCGGATCGCTCTGCGGCGCGACGGGGACCCGGTCACCATCGTGGCGGATTCGACCCGGCTCCGTTCGAGCCTCGACTGGCAGCCCCGCTATGACGATCTCGCGACCATCGTGGAGCACACCCTGCGCTGGGAGACCATGCTGCGCGAAAGAAACCTGAAGCTCTGAACGCACCCCTGCGGAATGGCCTCGGAGAAGTCCGGCCTGCTAAGGACAGGTTAAGAACCCCTGCCTCTAATGCGGGCGGCGGCGCCTGATTCCGCGGGCGCGGACGCAGAGGGGGGACTTCATCATGAATGCGGGCACGACGAACGGGATCCTGCTCCTGGGCCGCCTCCTGCTGGCCTGCTGCTTCCTGCCGTCCGCCATCGTCAGGCTGACTAACATCTCAGGCTTCGCTGCGGCTCTCACCCTGAAGGGCATCCCCTATGGAGATATCGTGGCGGCCGGCATCGCGGTCGCGGAAATCGTGGCTCCGCTCGCCCTGATCCTCGGTCTTGCGCCGCGCCTGAGCGCGATGGTCCTGATCGCTACCCTCGTGGTCACCACCGGAGCCCTGCACCGGTTCTGGGAATATGGCGGCCTGAACCGCCAGATGGAGGAAGCGCTGTTCCTCGCTCATGCGGGAATCCTGTCCGGGCTGCTGTTCTACCTGCTCCTGGGGCCGGGCGCCTGGAGCTGGCAGGGATGGTGGGGCGGTGCGGGTACCAGGAAGCCTGCAAAGAAGAAGCGTCAGTCCCGCCCGCGCGCGGCGAGGCCCAAGCCCAAGCCCAAGCCTGCGCCGGTCCGTCCCGTGGATGACGAGGATGAATTCGCAAATGCCGCGTGATGAGTGATGGGCGCCGATGGCGACCGGGGCCGCAAAGTTTCCGTCACCCCTGGACGCGACGCGCTTTCATCACCAAGTGAATGCCTTCATTCAGCCCTTAATCGACGCGATAAGGCGTGGCCGCCACGGTTTCGCGCCTGGGGCGGACATTGCTTGTTCTTTCGGGTTTGCAGTCGGGTCATGCTCCAGAAGTCTCTGCGTCGCTCCATCGGTCTCGTCCTCGCGCTGGCATTTGCCTCGCCGGTTGCCGCTCAGCAGCGAGCGTCCGATCCGCTGACACGCTTCCTCGACAGCATCTTCAAGCCCAACCAGGGACAGGGGGCTCCTGCGACCCAGCCACAGGCTGCTCCGGTTCAGCAGTCGGAGCCGCAGACCGGGACCGCTGCGCCCAAGCCGAAGGCACCTGTCCGGCAGCAGGCCGCGCAGCCTAAACCGCAGCCGGCCGCGGCACCGCAACCCGCGCCCAAACCGTCTCCTGCTCCAGCGATCAAGCAGGCCACGCCTGAGCCCCGGAAGCCTGCCTCGCCGTCCGAGACGCGGAGCGCCGAGACGCCGAAGGCGCCCGACCCCACGCCTGTGAAGCTGACCGAGCCGCCGAAGCCTGCCCGTTCCACGCCCGCACAGGCTGCGCCGACCCCGACTCCGGTCGCGGCCCAGGCCGCCGCCGTTACGCCCGTTTCACCGCCGAACCCCACGTCCCCGGCGGCGGCCCTCCAACGGGTGAACGCCTATTTCAACGGCATGGACCAGATGTCCGCCCATTTCGTGCAGAAGAACCCCAACGGCCAGCAGGTGGAGGGCACCCTTACCGTCCAGCGCCCGGGGCGGCTGCATTTCGCCTATGCGCCGCCGAGCACTCTCGAGATCGTTTCCGACGGCCGCAACGTGGCGATCCGGGACAAGAAGCTGGGCACCAACGATGTCTATCCCGTCAGCCAGACCCCCCTGAAGTTCCTGGTCCAGGATAAGGTGGATCTGGCGCGCGACACCAAGGTCCGCGACGTGCAGATCGGCCGTGACGGCATGATCACGGTGAGCTTCGAAGACAGCGCGACGCTCGGCGGAACCTCCAAGATTACCCTTCGCTTCGACAGCCGCGCCAGCGCGCTCAAGCAATGGACCGTGGTGGATGCGCAGGGCTACGAGACCACGGTGGTGCTCTCCCGCCTCAACGTGGTGCCGCGCCAGAACGCCAGCGCCGATTGAACCCGTGGAAAGCGCCACGCCTCCCGAGAGATTCTTGAGATTGGGGCCTGGCCTGTTCGACGATTCGGTTTAGAACTCCGCCAGGCCTCCCGGGAGGCATATCCACCGAACAGCCGTGGCAGGTGAGCATGGTCGATCAAGCAGCCCTTCGGGCTTATTCCGGTTACATCCTCGAGGATGCGACGATCCCGGATCTGCCGAATCATTACCGGGGCAAGGTCCGCGACAATTTCGATCTCCCCGACGGGCGGCGCATCATCATCGCCTCGGACCGGATCAGCGCCTTCGACATCAATCTCGCCTCCATTCCGCTCAAAGGTCAGGTGCTCACGCAGACCGCCCGCTTCTGGTTCGAGAAGACGGCGGATCTCTGCCCCAACCACATCATCGAGTATCCCGATCCCAACGTGGCCGTGTGCAAGAAGCTCACCATCCTGCCCGTCGAGATCGTCGTGCGAGACTATCTGGCCGGAACCACGGGCACCTCGATCCTCTCGCTCTACAAGCAGGGCCAGCGCGAGATCTACGGCATTCGCCTGCCGGACGGCATGCGCGACAACCAGAAATTGCCGCAGACCATCATCACCCCCACCACGAAGGCCTTCCACGGCGGTCATGACGAACCGCTGACCGCGAGGGAGATCGTGGAGCGCGGCTTGCTGACCGCCGAACAGTGGCGGACCGTGTCCGATTACGCCCTCGCTCTCTTCGCCCGAGGCCGCGAGATGGCGGCGGCGCGCGGCCTCATCCTCGTCGACACGAAATACGAATTCGGCATCGACGAGGCCGGCCGGATCATGATCGCCGACGAGATCCATACGCCCGACAGCAGCCGCTACTGGTTCGCGGAGAGTTATCCCCAGCGCTTCGAGGCGGGCGAGCGGCCAGACAGCTTCGACAAGGATTTCGTGCGCAGCTGGGTCGTCGCCCGCTGCGATCCATACAAGGACCCGATCCCCGAGATCCCCGCCGAGGTGATTCTCGAAACCTCGCGGATCTATATCGACGCCTTCGAGCGCATCACCGGCCAGACCTTCGCGCTGCCGGATCCCGGCGTGCCGGTGCTGGAGCGCATCCGGAGGAATCTGGCTCGGTACTTTTAGATCGTAGCGCGGGCTTCGGGCGGAGCCGCCGTGCAGCTCCGCCTTTGGCCGGTTCTTCGATCATAGAAACGCTCTCACGACCTTCGCCACGTCCCGCGCCCGCTCGACGGGCAGCATGTGAGTTTCGCCCTTGAAGAGCTTGAGGTGGGCTCCGGCGATCAGGCGGGCCGTCTCCTCCATCGCGTCCGCATCGAAGAACGGGTCGCGCGTCGCGCCGACGATGAGGGTGCGGGCCCGGATAGCCCGCAGCCAGGAGGGATCCTTGCCGAAATCCTCGCCAGCGACGGCGTGGAGACCCCGGACGATGATCGCGGAATCGTTCATCGTCTCGTTCAGCCTCTTCCGCTCCTGCTTGAAGCGCAGGCGCAGCAGCCAGTTGAGCCAGGGGCGCCGGAAGACGAGGCCGAACTCGTCGAGAAAGCCCTCGAAGTCGCCTTGCCAGGCGTATTCGATCTGCCTGTCGACACTGCGGCGGCCTTGATCTGAGAGGCGGTGGGCGCTCACCATCAGGATCAGATCCTTCACGAGATCGGGATGATCCGCCGCGAGGCGCGCCGCCACGAAGCCGCCGAAGGAGATGCCCATCACGCTGGCGGGGCCGATGTCATCGCGCAGGATCCGCGACACGTCGCTCACGATCAGGTCGATGCTGTAGCCTGCGGGCGGAGCGGGATCGTAGCCCAGCACATAGATCGTGCGGTGAGAGGGCAGGAGTCGCGCGATGCGCCTGGCGTCTCGCTCTGCGCGGGCGGGCGTGGGACGCCGGACAAAGGCCTGTCCGCCGTTGAGAACGACGATGGGATCAGAGCCGGGGCCGATTCGGACGAAGGGAATCCGGCTCAGGAAAGTACCTGTTTCGATAGTCGTCATGGTCGAGAACTGTCGCTGCAAGCAGCCCGTGACGGCATTGGCGTGAGGTCTGAGGGGGCTGCATCGAACCGAAAAGAGAAATCTGCGGGAAGAGAGTCGCTGACCGATGTGCGCGATCGCACTTCATCCACACGGCTGAAGCGACGGCAGGGGGCAGATTGTGGAGCCGACGGGCGCTGGAAGGGCGGCGGCGGCTTGCGGGCCGGGGCGCCTTTCTATGCGCGGCCACCGGGCTCGTCAACTGCCAAGCTGCCTGCCGTCGGCACTCCGGTCGGGATGCTCGCTCCTGTGCTTCTCCCACGGCCAGCGCCCCTCGATCTCGACTTCGAGCGAGAAGCTCAGGAAGGTGCGGATGAGCACGATCCCGCCCAGGATCGCGAGGCTTTGGAGCGACGGTTCGATGGCGACCGTATTGATGATGTCGGCGGCAACGAGGAATTCGAGGCCCAGCAGAATCGCCCGCCCGAGATTGGAGCGATAGAGGCTGAGCACCATATCGCCCGGTCGTCCTCGCAGAAGCTGCCAGAGGACGGCGGCCGTTGCGCCGAAAGTCCCCAGGACGATGATGGCGATGCCGCAGACTTCGATGGAGCGGGTCGTGAGACGCAGAGCGTGCTGGAACCAATCGTCCATGAGGGATCCTTCACAATGAGCATGGACATTGATTCATAGGACAACGTACCGGCACCTCCAGAGGGCAGGGGCAACGTCGCTCAGGTGAAGCCGGGCTTGTTGGGAAGGCCGAGCCGCAAAACAAAGGGCCGGCAAGAGACCGGCCCTTCATCGTGACCCATGGGGATCCGTTCAATAATAGGACACCCGGACTTCTTCCTGCTCGACGTCGTCGAAGGGACTGCGCCCGTTCAGTACCACCACCGGCGAGCCCACGGGAACGCGGTTGTAGAGGTCGATCACGTCCTGATTGAACATGCGGATGCAGCCGGACGACACCGATTGGCCGATGGACCAGGGCTCTGTGGTGCCGTGGATGCGGTACATGGTATCCACGCCGTCGTTGTAGAGATAGAGCGCGCGGGCTCCCAGCGGATTGCTGAGGCCGCCCGGCATGCCGCCGGCCCAGGGTTTGTTGCGCTCGGGCTCGCGCTTGATCATCGCGGCGGTGGGCGTCCAGCGGGGCCATTCGGCTTTGCGCCCGATTCTGGCGCGCCCGGACCAGGCCAAGCCCTCCTTGCCGACGCCGATGCCGTAGCGGATCGCGCGTCCGCCCTCGCGAACGAGGTAGAGATACCGGGCCGCCGTATCGACCACGATGGTGCCAGGTTCCTCGCGGCCGTAATAGGCGACTTCCCGGCGCAGGAAGCGCGGATCCACCTCGGAGATGTCGGTGGCCGGAAGCGGGTGCGTCTCGTCGGGACGAGCGCCGTACATGGCCATATAGGTGGGATCGATGCGGCGGACCGCCTGCGGCGGCGGGGAGGAGGTCACGCACGCGGCCAGCGCCACCGGGAGGAGCAGGGAGCAGACGCGGACGAGATTCCGCAACAGGGACAAGCGTGGGGCCGTAAGAGCAAACATCAGTGGGGGAGGCTCGCAGTTTTTGGTTTTTCGCTTATGCCGCCAACGCTTGGAAGCGGCGGCGGTACTCTGAAAGGGAGTTCATAGTCCAGGCAGTGACAACAAGGTGTTACCGAGGTGGCCGAAATGTGGCCATGACGGGATGTGATCAAAAGGACACAATCATTTGATAGGGTGAAAAAAGTCCCTCAGGATGGGTACACCCTCAAAAATGGGTACACCCTCAAAAGAGGGCACCACGACGATACGTCTTCCGTTCCAACAGGTTTCCAAGATGCAGTCTCTGTCCATGTCCACGCTGACGATCTGCGGGATTTCCGAATTATCCGAGCAGAGGGAGAGGGCAGTCACGCATGTGCTCTCGATCCTCGATCCCGGTCATCCCGATCCGGAGGCGTTCGGGGCCTACGATCCGCACCGCCGCACGGTCCTGCGCTTTCACGACATCATCGCTCCCGTCGAGGGCATGATCCTACCGCAGCCTGAGCACGTGGAGGCGGTGCTGCGCTTCGCCGAAGAGATGGAGGCGGGCAGAGCCGACCGTGTGGAGGGGCATCTCCTCGTCCACTGCCACATGGGAATCTCACGCTCGACCGCTGCGATGCTGACCCTGATGGCGCGGAGCTCTCCGGATGAGGTCGAGGACCGGCTGTTCGAGAGGCTGGTGGAGATCAGGCCCCAGGCCTGGCCGAACTCGCGCATGGTCGCCTTCGCGGACGATCTGCTGTCACGCGACGGCCGTCTCGTCGATGCGCTGCGCCGCCACTACGGACGCCAGATGCGGCGCAAGCCGGAATTCGCGCAGTGGATGCACGAACTCGGGCGCGGCCGCGAAGTCGAGATGGCGGCTTAAGAGGCACAAGACGGCCGAACAACGTCATGGCCGTCCCTGAACCCTTCGTCTTGGCCGGGCTCATCCCGGCCATCCCGATCGGGCAAGCAAAGCGTTTGAGGCAATCGGGGTCACCGGCACGGGACCGGTGACGGCGCGGGATGACCGGGTCGACTGCTCTGCCGCTTCAAGCCTTGCCCAAGGCCCCGAAGCGCGCGTCCGCCTTGGCAAGGACGGGCGGGGAGTCTTCGTTCGCGAGCTCTTCGATGATCGGACAATGGGGGCGGGAATCCCCCGAGCAGTTCTCGGCAAGGTGCTTCAGCGTCGAGGCCATTTCCTGCAACTCGCGGATCTTGCGCTCGAGCACGCTCACATGGCCGAGCGCTATCGTCTTCACGTCCTTGCTCGCCCGCTCCCGGTCACGCCAGAGCGAGACGAGATCAGCGATCTGCTCCACGGAGAAGCCGAGATCGCGGGCGCGACGGATGAAGCGCAACGTATGCACGTCCTGCTCCGAATAGACACGGTAGCCCGCCTCCGTGCGGACGGTCTTCGGAATAAGGCCGATGGATTCGTAGTAGCGGATCATCTTGGCGGAAACGCCGGATGCAGCAGATGCATGTCCGATATTCATGCCGAAGCTCCTGCAGGTTGAGCAGCAGGCAGGTTCTCCTGCCTGACCTCGATGGGCGCCTTGAAACGGCGTAGGCGAAGCGCATTGCCGACGACGAAGACGCTGGAGAGGGCCATGGCCGCCGCGGCCGCCATGGGCGACAGCAGGGTGCCGTCGAAGGGATAGAGCACCCCCGCGGCGACGGGAATCAGCAGCACATTGTAGGCGAAGGCCCAGAACAGGTTCTGCCCGATATTGCGGATCGTCGCCTTGGACAGGGCGATGGCGTTCACCACGCCGCGCACGTCGCCGGACATGAGCACCACATCCGCGCTCTCGATGGCGATATCCGTGCCCGTGCCGATGGCGATGCCGATATCCGCCTCGGCGAGTGCCGGCGCATCGTTGATGCCGTCTCCCACGAAGGCGATGCGGCCATGGGTTTGGCGCAGGCGTTTGACCGCCTCCACCTTGCCCTCGGGCAGCACCTCGGCGACGACCTCGTCGATGCCGATCCGCCGCGCGATGGCTTCCGCCGTCTTGCGGTTGTCGCCGGTGATCATCGCGACTTTCAGCCCCAGAGCATGCAATGCGGCGATTGCGTCCGGGGTTGATTCCTTGATGGGATCCGCCACGGCGACGATGGCCGCGAGCCTCCCGCCGACCGCCGCGTAGAGCGGGCTCTTGCCCTCGGCGCCGAGGCGGGCCGCCGTCTCGGCGAAAGTGGCAGTGTCGAGACCGAGCGTGCGCATGAAGCGATCCGCGCCGACATGGATTTCGCGGCCTTCCACGGTGGCCGAGACGCCGAACCCTGGGACGGCCTCGAAGCCGTCGGTCGCGGGAAGGGTCATGCTCCGCCGCTCGGCCGCCGCAACGATGGCCTCGGCGATCGGGTGCTCGGAACGCGCTTCGACGGCGGCGACGAGCCTCAGGGTTTCGTCTTCGGAGAACCCGGGGGCGGTCACGAAATCGGTCAGGTCCGGACGGCCTTTCGTGAGCGTGCCGGTCTTGTCGAGCGCGACGACGCCGATTTCCTTCAGGCTCTGCAGGGCCTCGCCCTGGCGGAAGAGGACCCCTAGTTCCGCGGCGCGGCCGGTGCCGACCATAATCGAGGTGGGCGTGGCCAGTCCCATGGCGCAGGGGCAGGCGATGATCAGCACGGCCACCGCGTTCACGAGCGCGAAAGTGATCGCAGGGTCCGGGCCGAAGATGAGCCAGACCGCGAATGTGAGCGCCGCCGCGCCCATGACGGCCGGGACGAACCAGGCGGTGACCCTGTCGACCAGGGCCTGGATCGGCAGCTTGGACCCTTGCGCCTGTTCGACCATGCGGATGATCTGGGCCAGAACCGTGTCTGCGCCGATGCGCGTGGCGCGGAAGGTGAAGCCGCCCGTCTTGTTGATCGTGCCGCCGACCACCTCCGAGCCTTCGAGCTTCTGCACGGGCACGGGCTCGCCGGTGATCATGGATTCGTCGACGAAGGAGGAGCCGTCGACAACCTCGCCGTCGACCGGCACCTTCTCGCCGGGACGAACCTGCACGATGTCGCCGATCCGCACCTGATCGATCGGGATTTCCGAAGCCTCGCCGTTGCGGATAACCCGCGCGGTCTTCGGGGCGAGGCCGATCAGGCGCTTGATGGCCTCAGAGGTGCGGCCCTTGGCCTTTGCCTCGAGGAAGCGGCCGAGCAGGATCAGCGTCACGATGACCGCAGCGGCCTCGTAATAGACGTTGGCCATGCTGGCGGGCAGAAGGTCCGGCAGGAAGGTCGCCACCACCGAATAGGCGTAGGCCGCGCTGGTGCCGAGCACCACGAGCGAGTTCATGTCGGGCGCCCGGCGCAGCAGCGCGGGCACTCCCTTCTTGAAGAAGCGCAGGCCCGGGCCGAAGAGGACGAGCGTGGTGAGCGCGAATTGCAGGTACCAGCTCGTCCGGTGGCCAAGGGTGTTCATGACCCAATCGTGAATCGCGTCGACGAGGTGCGAGCCCATCTCGATCATGAGGACGGGCAGGGTGAGGATGGCGGCAAGCGCGAGCGAGCGCCTCAAGGCTGCGATTTCGGTCTCCCGGGTCGCGCGCTCCCGATCCGTCCGCTCGGCATCCTGCCGGACTTCCTCGGCCTCGTAGCCCGTCGCATCGACGGCCTCGATCATGCGGCCGACAACCTCCGTCCCGCCCAGGTAGCGCACGGATGCGCGCTCCGTCGCGAGGTTCACATGCGCATCGAGAACTCCGGGCGCGCGCTTGAGCGCCTTTTCCACCCGCGCCACGCATGAAGCGCAGGTCATGCCCCGAATGGCGAGTTCCGCGTGGCTCTCCGTGGGCTCATAGCCCGCCGTCCGGATCGCCTCTGCCACCGCCTTGGGATCGGCCTTGTCCTGGGCGAAAGATACATGAGCCCGCTCCGTCGCCAGGTTCACATTGGCGGCGGTCACACCCTCGACCGACCTGATCGCCTTTTCGACGCGGCCGACGCAGGACGCGCAGCTCATGCCCTGAACGGGAATGTCGAAGCTCTCCGCCTCGGCGGAAGGATTGGTGGTGGTCATCTGGAATCTCCTGATCCACTATATGGGATCGGGGTGTAGTCCTTCCAATCATGGGAAGGTCAAGCGCCCCTTTCCGGTTGCGTTTTTCAGGAACTCTGGCCGAAGATGGGTCATTGATCCGACACTTTCGCGCCTTAGGGCGCGAACCGAAACGTCATGGCATGTCCCTGTGGGGCAGTGCCTGTTCATCGTCACCAATGTTCGAGCCGGTACGGACCTTTGAAGCATAGCCATCATCAGGGGCGCCCCTTTCGGATCCTCACCTATAACGTACATCGCTGGCTAGGCACCGACAGAAAGATCTCGCCGGGGCGGATCGCCGAGGTCATTGCCGATTGCGAGCCGGATATCGTCGCGCTTCAGGAGGTGAGGGTCGGCCGCACCAGTGCCGGGGAGGTCGACCAGGCTGCGAACGTAGCGGATAGGCTTGGTATGGGCCTCCATTTCCAGCCCACGATCCGCATCCTAGGTGAGCAATACGGAATCGCGATCCTGACCAGGCATCCCGCTCGTCTGGTGAAGTCCGAACGCCTGCCCACTCAGTCGACGAGGCCGTCCTTCGAGAAGCGGAGCGCTCTGTGGGTGTGCACCGAGATCGACGGGCAGAAGATCAACGTCATCAACGCCCATCTGTCCCTCCGCTCCGGCGAGCGCCGGACTCAGGCCGCCGCGCTCGTGGGGCCCGAATGGATGGGGCATAGGGATTGTGCGGATCCGGCGATCCTGCTCGGTGATTTCAATGCGCCGCCTTACTCGCGCTCCTACCGCATAATCGCCGACCGCCTGCGGGACGCGCAGCTTTCAAATTCCCACGGGGAGCCGCAGCCCACCTTTCACACTCGTGCGCCCGTGCTGCGCCTCGACCATGTGTTCGTGACGAAATCGGTGCATGTGGTGAACGCTGCGCCGGTCAGGAACTCTCTCACGCGCGTCGCCTCCGATCACTTCCCGCTGCTGGCGGAACTGCGCGTGCGCCACCATGCCAGAGTTTCCGCTTCCGGGCCCAAGGAGGCACATGAGGGGGAGCTGCTCTCATCCGGCCACGGCAAGGCAACGGACTGAGACGGAGTGGCCTGTCTTCCCCGGCCTCCGGGGGCCACGGACGGGGCCCGAAAGCCATATGGCAGAGACGAGGGCGGCTAAGGGCTTGGCTCCTCTTGCCTTCTTTCATGAGGGCGGCTAGGCACCCGTTGCCATGCTTCCACTGTCCGTCTTCATCATTGCCAAGAACGAGGCCGACCGGATCGGAACGACGATCCGCGCCGTTCGCGACCTGACGGACGATCTGATCGTGATCGATTCGGGCTCGACCGACGGCACCCAGGCCGTCGCCGAGGAGCTCGGCGCTCGGGTGATCTTCAATCCCTGGCCCGGTTATGGCCAGCAGAAGCGCTTCGGCGAGGACCAGTGCCGGCATGAGTGGCTCCTCAACCTCGATGCGGACGAGGAGCTTTCACCGGCCTTGCGCGAGCAGATCAAGGCACTCTTCGCCGATGGGGAGCCTCCATGCCAAGCCTATTGCATCCGTATCGCGGAGACCTATCCGGGCGAGGCAGCGCCGCATCCCTTCGCCTATCGCCTCGCCCCCGTCCGGCTCTATCGCAGGGATGCTGGGCGATATTCGTCGTCGCTCGTTCATGACCGGGTGGATCTGAAGCCGGGGACGAAGATCGGAAAGCTCAGAGGGCTTGTCCATCACCGCTCCATCCGTTCGCTCGGCGACCAGATCGCGAAGCTCAATTTCTATACCGACCAGCTTGCCCTCGACCTGGAGGTGAGGGGGGTCTCCATCCCCACATGGCGGGTTTATTTCGAGTTTCCGGCGGCTTTCATCAAAGCCTATTTCGGGCGCCTGCATTTCCTGCGGGGCACCTATGGCTTCCTCATCGCCATGAACTACGCCATCTGGCGCCACCTGCGTCTGGCGAAGCACTATGAGAAGAAGCGCCTCAACGCGATGGCGAAGACGGCCAAGACCGAGCAGGCCTGAACGCCTTCGCCTCTGGCCGCCTCAAACGGCAGCCGTGACCTGGATCTCGAGAGCATAGGCCGGATCGGCGAGCCTGGCCTGCACGCAGGCCCGTGCGGGCGTGTGGCCCGGCACGACCCAGGCATCCCAGACGGCGTTCATTTCGTCATAGGACGCCATGTCCGTGAGCCAGATGGTGGCCTGCAGGAGCTTGGATTTGTCGCTGCCGATCTCGATCAGGGACTGCTCGATCTGCGCCAGCACATCCCGGGTTTGCTCGGTCACGGACCCGCCCAGGCTGGTTTCGGGCACATAGCCCGAGAAATAAGCGGTATTTCCGTGTATCACGAGATCGCTGTAACGGGCTGCCACGCCGATTCGCTTGATATCTGCCACGTCAGGCTCCTTTCGTTTCATGGGAGCCGCCTCCTAGCATGGGGGGCGGTATGCGGCCCAGGCTCCATGATTGGTTTCCCTCCGGCCGAGATGCTTTTTGGCCTTGACGAAGGGAGGCTGATCGCGTCTATTGCGCCACCGCGAGGCTGGGAGCAACACCCTGCCAGATCGCGAACGGAGACGTGGCCGAGAGGCTGAAGGCACTCGTTTGCTAAATGAGCATACCCCAAAAGGGTATCGAGGGTTCGAATCCCTCCGTCTCCGCCATTATTCTCAATTAAGAAGCTGTAAGAAAAATGTTTCGGCTGACGAAAGTCTGGCCCGAACGATGGCCTCGACTCGCGATCTGATTAGAGTGGCTCATTGCCCTTTCCATCAGAATACCAACCTGCAAGTTTGAGGGGGCGGCAGAGCATCTGACTTGCAATCAGAGGGTCCTGGGTTCGAGTCCCGGCGCGCTCACCAACTTTTCGAAGGGATACCGGCATCTGCCCTTTGAGCCGTTTTCGCCCAGGGAGCCAATAGTTGGCCAGACGATCGCTGCCGCTGCTCATGACACTCGACACAGACCGGCGGCCCAGAGGCTGATCCGCCGCTCTGGGCTGGCCTCCCTACCATCGCCCAGTTAGCATGGCCGCGACTCATCCGAATAGGCGAGGGCGGTACGTATGGTGCACGACCATCATCACCATGATAATGACGACCAAAGCCATCTCTCCGAGATCGAGCTGCGGGTGCGCGCACTCGAGTCGATCCTGGTCGAGAAAGGGTACGTCGATTCAGCGGCCATTGATGTGCTGGTTGAGACCTATGAGGTCAAGGTCGGCCCGCGCAACGGCGCCAAGGTGGTCGCCAAGGCTTGGGCCGATCCAGCCTACCGAGACTGGCTCCGAACCGACGCGACAGCCGCTATCGCCTCCTTGGGCTTCCTTGGCCGTCAGGGCGAGCACATGGTGGCGGTCGAGAACACGCCCGAGCAGCATAACTTGGTGGTGTGCACCCTCTGCTCCTGCTACCCCTGGCCGGTGCTCGGCCTGCCTCCTGTCTGGTACAAGTCCGCACCCTACCGCTCTCGTGCTGTACTTGATCCTCGCGCGGTTCTCGCCGAGTTCGGCGTGCGCCTGCCGGAGACCACCCGTGTCCGTGTTTGGGACTCGACCGCAGAGGTCCGGTACCTCGTGATCCCGATGCGCCCCGAACGCACAGAGGGCATGAGTGAGGAGGCGCTGGCCGACCTCGTGACCCGTGACTCCATGATCGGCACCGGTCTCGCCCTGCAGCCGGAGGCGATGCGATGAATGGCGCTCAGGACCTCGGCGGCATGATGGGCTTCGGCCCGATCCAGATGGAGCAGGACGAGCCCTGGTTCCATCACGAGTGGGAGCGACGGGCCTTCGGCCTCACCCTGGCAATGGGTGCTACCGGCAGTTGGAACCTCGACATGAGCCGGCACGCCCGCGAATCCTTGCCGCCTGCCGAGTATCTCACCTCGAGCTACTACGAGATCTGGACCAAGGGTGTCGAAAAGCTGCTTGTTGCAGCCGGGCTCGTCTCTGCGGAGGAACTGACACGTGGCCGGGCGCTAATGGAGCCGGCGCCGATCAAGCGGGTGCTCAAGGCGGAGGACGTGCCGGCAGTATTGGCCCGCGGCGGTCCGGCAGAGCGCCCGATCGAGCAGCCGGCGCGCTTTGCCGTTGGCGACCGGGTCCGCACCCGCAACATGCATCCCCAAGGCCACACCCGCCTGCCGCGCTATGCCCGCGGCAAGAGTGGGATCGTGGAGCTGGTGCACAGCGCCCATGTGTTCCCCGATGCGAATGCACATGGCCAAGGCGAGCAGCCGCAATGGCTCTACACCATCTGCTTCCCGGGTCGGGAGCTGTGGGGCGAGCAGGCGGATCCGACCGTCAGTGTCTCGATCGATGCCTGGGAGAGCTACCTTGAGCCGGCATGATGATATGACCCGTGTGGCCGCGACGGTTGCGCCGATCCCCCGCGATGAGGATGGCGAGCCTGTTTTCCGCGAGCCGTGGGAGGCCCAGGCCTTCGCGATGACGTTAGCCCTGTACGAGCAGGGTCTGTTCACCTGGACGGAATGGGCCGCAGCACTGTCGGCCGCGATCAAGCGCGCCCAGGCGGCGGGGGATTGCGACGATGGTTCGACTTACTATCAGCACTGGCTGGCCGCGATCGAGCGGTTGGTCAGCGACAAGGGCATTGCAACCGAGCAGGCGCTGGCGGAGCGCCGGGACGCATGGGACCGTGCGGCACACGCGACGCCACATGGGCAGCCGATCCTGCTCGAGAATGATCCTCTTCGCTAATCCAAGAGACTACCTGCGTGCATGGCAATGACGCAGGTGAGCCGATGGGTTGAGCCTCGGGGCTATTCCCGAACGGAAGATGCGCTCGTTCTATCCCGACCGTGGAGTGACATCTTGCATCCAGCTTCAGTTCCCGACGCTCACGCTGCCTGTGACGTCATCGATAAGCATCGGCAGGTCATACTCAGCCACGATCCTGTCTGAACAAAGTCCTAGTCTCAGGACTCATCAATCCGGCAGAGGGCAACGGCGGCTGTGATCCGCTTCAAACGAGCATGAGTATACTTATGACCCGAACGACTGCTGGCGCTTGTTTGTGTGGCACCGTCAGATTTCGGATTTCCGGAGAGTTCGAGCACTCTTTCCTTTGTCATTGCGCACGTTGTCGAAAGGATACGGGATCGGCACATGCGGCCAACTTGTTTCCATCGACAGCGACGAGAACTTGGATTTCTGGCCATGACAGTATTCAGATCTGCCAGGTACCCGACACGTAAAGAGTTTTTGCGCGAAATGCGGGTCTGCTCTTCCGAGTGTTCAATCGCAGGGTGCTCTGCTGGCTGTACCTGCCGGAAGCCTTGATAGCGCGATCGATACCCGACCACACGCGCATATTTGCTTTGCGAGCAGAGCAGAGTGGGACGCTTATCTGGAGAATATCCCCAAAGTAGACGGGCTTCGGGGCTAATTGGGCTGGTTTGGCGGCCACGTCCCGAAGGATCAAGCCTGGCCGCAATGGCATTAAGAGCTTCCAATGCCCGTTTCGTCCGCAATCCGGTCGTTCATCGTGTTGGGGATTCCACTTTCCTGGGAGACCGTGGAGGCGAACTGGAAACCCGCCAGGAGAAGGGCGTCGAACTGATCATACGTCTGGAAGCCGCAGATCGAGGACGAGGGTGAGCCCGAGGACCTGGCCTTCACCGGGGCGTTGCTGGCCGGTGTGCAGTCCGGCCGGCTCAAGCCGGGGCACCGCCTGCCGTCGCAGCGCCAGCTTGCGAACGAGCCCGGTGTCCACCTCACCACCGTTCCCCATGCATTGAACGAGGTTCGCGGGATGGGGCCGACGGAGGCCACCACGGGTCGGCGAAGCTATGTGCGCGGAAAGACCTTTGGACAGGATAACACTGCGCTCCCCGGCTCTCCGGTATCGACCTGACCTTGAACATGCCCCCGCAGCCGTCGGCGGCGAGGCTACGCGAGCGCACCCGGGAGGGGATCGCGGGCGTGCTGTCGTCGCATGGGCTCATGCACCTGCACTGTCAGGAGAGCATGAGAGCCGGACCGGACCGTGCCGTGGCCGCCCGCTGGCCCGGGGCGCGCTTGGGACCCGTCTTGGTTGACCATGTCGTGGTGACCGGAGGAGCCCAGGCAGCCTTCTATGCCATCGTGCGGGTTTTAGGAGGGCCTGGCGGCGCCGTCTGCGTTCCGGGCCTCACTTACCCGGGCCTGGGCGGTTACCAAGCAGTTCAAGGCGCGGTTGGTCCCAGCGGCCATGCACGAGGAAGGGATTGATCCTGCGGCACCGGAGGAGGCCTGCCGACGCGAGCGCCGAAGGCGGTCTACCGCTTTCCGACCATCCACAATCCTACGACCGCAACCATATCGGCCCAGCGATCCGCGTCTGGTCCCTGATGATGCCGCCCCTGATGGCGGCGCTGGCCTCAGGGTGGGTCCTCGACAGAACACCGGACGCCAACACCGCGGCGATCCGCGAGGAGAGCGCCGCCCGTCAGGTCGTCGCACCTTCTTGAAGCGCAGGTTCCGTGGAGCTTTGGCCAGCGCGAGCGGAAATGGGGCAAGGTAACAACAAACTCGCTTCTGTTACCTGAGGACACGCCGCAATCGGCAAGTGCTCGATCCAAGCACATCCACGAAGGTCATCCACTGACACTTCCCGAAAT
The DNA here is from genome assembly GCF_009830105.1 of Microvirga makkahensis. GTDB lineage: Bacteria > Pseudomonadota > Alphaproteobacteria > Rhizobiales > Beijerinckiaceae > Microvirga > Microvirga makkahensis. The sequence goes on along the minus strand of NZ_WURB01000009.1, from coordinate 107,341 downwards.
CAGAGCGAACGTCCGCTGTAGAGAGGAACACCGGACGTCAATCGGGGGAAGGGGATTGTGGGGCCTGACCCGAATGCGACATTCAGAGACTACGGCTTCGGTCAGGACAGGTTACCACGTGGCATGACCGAAGGAGCAGAAACGTCACAATTTCAGGATCGGGAGGACTTTTGCGCTGCCGTGTGCCCGGAGATCGAGGCCGTGCTCCCGAACCTCCTCGTCCGTGAGTTCACGTAGCGTTTCGGCACGTGCGTTCTGGCCCACTGCGGTCGCCGCCACAAGCTCGGCGTCATGCTCGTCCCGCGCGACCACCACCAGAGGTGCGGTCGTCGGCGCCTGCTTCCCCGGCTGGGTCACTGTTACCGTCACGCCAAACCCTTTGTTCATCCGAGTGCTCCCTCGTAGCTCGCTCATACACCTGATGAGACAGGCGTCTCTTGGTAGACTGCTCATTTCCGGAGGAGGTTCCAAATTGGTTTTCGGTTCATGGCCTATCGAGCACCGCACCCGGTTCCGAAGGTGAGAAAGTGGCACGAGGTAGACGAAAGCTGAGTTTTCAGCATCGTAGGCAAGCTGACCTGCACGGAGCCACGCTGAACGGGCTGAAAAAATTTCTCTTTCAAACCCGCCCAAAGCTCGCGCAGGAACTGAACAATACCGGTGATACGTTCGACTCTGTGTCTATGACTGTCGGGCCGCGCAAGCAGGTGATGATCAAGCTGGGGGCGAGCGGCGGCAAGGCGCCCTCTCTGGATACCGCGTCATCGGCGCCGTCGTCTTGGTCACCCTGTGAGTCGGCGCCAGTACGGTCTACCTTTACCGGCGTCAGTCGGTACACTGGTTCGGCCGCCGCTGGGGCGGGCAATCGGAAGGCTGGAGCATGCGGGTTCGGTTCGGCTTTCAACTCTCCGTCACGACGCTGTTCGTGGCAGTGGTGCTTGCCGTCGGCCTCACCCTGGTCTTCCTCAGTTTCGATCGCGCCCGCTCGATCACCCGCACGGCCGCCCTGGCCTTCATCGACCGGGTCGCCGACCACACGGCCGACCGGGTGGACGGGCAGTTCAAGGATGTGCTCGACATCCTGGAGGTCCTGCGGCAGCTCGAGCCAGTCGAGTCGGGCACGATCCTGGGCAACCCGTCTCTCTACGCCAACCTGGCAGCGCTTCTGCGCCGACACAGGCAGCTCTATAATCTCTACGTCGGTTACGATGACGGCGGGTTCATCGAACTAGATATGCTGAATCGGGCAGGACCTGCGGTCCGCGCGCAACTCCACGCGCCGCCCGATGCCGCCTTCAGGCTGACCGTCATGGAAACGCCGGCCGGGGAGACATCACGGATCCGCTTCACATCCTATCTCTCTTCCGATCTCGCCATCCTGGCCCAGGACCATCGCACGGCCGATTACGACCCGCGCGAGCGGCCATGGTATCGGGACGCCTTCCTGCCCGGAGCAGGTCCGATCACCGAACCTTACGTTTTCAAGCTCGCCAACCTGATCGGCTACACGGTGCGGGCACCATTCCCGCAAGGGCGGCGTGGCGTCGTTGCTGGGGACATCCTTCTCACCGAGACGGATGCCTTTCTGCGCTCGCAGAAGCTCGGCACCTCCGGTGTCGTGTTTCTGTTCGATGACAGCGGCCGGATCGTCGCCCATCCCCGCATGGAGGAGGTTTTTCATGCGCGAACGGCGGACCCTCCCCTCGACCTGCCGCGCCTCGGCCAGCTCGTGGCCGTTGACATTGCACCGCCCTTAAACGCCTGGCAGCAGGGCGCGGCGGCACAGCAGATCTTCGAGGCGGCAGACGGGCGGACCTATGTCGTGGCGTTCCGCTCGATCGGAACGGCCCGATCCTCCGGTCTCAGCCTTGCCGTCATGGCGCCGCTCGACGAGTTTTTCGCCGAGATCGAGGCCGGGCGCCGCCAGCTGTTTCTCTTGGCGCTCGGTCTCGTCCTTGCGGCACTCCCGGTCGTCTGGGGCATCGGCTCGATGCTGTCAGGATCCATGAAGGCATTGGCGCGGGAGACCGATCGCATCCAGAAATTCAAGACCGACGGGCCCCCGAGGAGGATCAGCTCGATCATCCGTGAGATAGACGACCTAGGACGATCCGTTGCCACCATGCGGACCGTGGTGCGGACCTTCGCCAGTTTCGTGCCGAAGCGCCTCGTCCAGCAGCTCGTCGCCACGGGCGATGCGCTCCAGCCCGGCGGCTCTCGTCGCGAGGTCACTGTCCTGTTCACCGACATTACGGGTTTTACCGCCATCACCGAGAAGGCGGATCCCGAGCAGGTCATGCTTCGCACCTCGCGTTATCTCGCCGTGCTGTCCGCCGTTATCACGGAGCACGGCGGCACGGTCGACAAATTCGTCGGTGACGCCATCATGGCGATCTGGAACGCGCCGACCGACGATTCCGATCATGTGGCACATGCCTGTGCGGCCGTGCTGGCCTGCCGTGAGGCCAACCGGAGGCTCAACGGGGAATTCGAGCGCGAGGGCTGGCCGGCCTACCGGACCCGGTTTGGGCTCCACACCGGGGAAGCTGTCGTCGGCACCATCGGATCGGATGACCGGATGGCTTACACAGTTCTCGGTGCGGTGGTGAATCTGGCGGCGCGGCTGGAGCCGCTCAACAAGGAATACGGCACGGACATCCTGGTCAGCGATGCTATCCAACGCCGAGTGTCTGACCGCTTCGCATTCCGGGCTGTCGACACGATCCAGCCAAAAGGATTCGAGGCGAGGATCCGAGTCTACGAACTCTGCGGTGAGCTGAATGAGCATTCCCGCAGAGAAAATCGCGCCTGATGAGAGGACTTGATGCGAGGGCCTACCGGTGCACCACCACATTGCCCCAGGCATGGTTTTGGATCCCTCGGAAATTCTGGTCGAGCTCGGTTGCCGCGAGATTGCCGATGCGCTACCGGCGCCACTGTCAGAATGCCGGTTGCGACCGCGATCTGCGCCTTCAGGGCAGCCTTGTAGGAGCTTCTCACCCGCTGCCGGCGTTCCTCGTGCATCAGGATCTTAGGTAGCGCTGAGCTCCCGCCGCCGGTCTTGGCATACCCCTGCGGCGTCTGTTCGGCTCGGTATTGCATGAAGGCAGAGAAGAGCGCTTCCTCCACGTCAGCAGGCCGGACGTCCTGAGCCGCGCAGGATTTGACCATCCCAAGCGCATTTCGAAGTCTCGTCCGAGGTTCGCCCAAAGCGTTACCACGCCGGTGTTCGTCATGCGAACAATCCGAAGCCGGGCTCGCATGCAATCTGAGAACAACGTCCCAGCTTAACGATCCCTAGAGCGATCGGCAGTAAAAAGCGACACGTGGGTCTGAAAAGATCTCCAGTCTTTCGATGATCGTTGTCGGGGCGTGCATGGCCAATTCCTCAAAACTGCTGAACGCTTATGAACGGATGGTGGCTGCGGAGGAGGAGAAGCGCCGCCTGATGCCAGAGAGGCTTGTGACGCTTATTGCGGACAGACCCTGGATCGAGGCCGTGAGCCAGCATTCACAAGCCCGCCAAGCCTTCTTGGAGGCTGCAATCAATTTTTGCCGATCCGAGAAAGCGAAAGCGCCGAAGAGCTCCCGCGAAACGCATGCAAAGCCAACGATCAGGACAAGCACTCAGGAAGCACACGTGCCGTAAGAACTGCATCCAACTCCTTCGGGCTATCCTGCAAGCGCGCTGAATCATGGTCTGGTTCGAGGCAGAGCTCGGTTGGATTTCTGCATTGGCAGCAGGAGCAGACCTTCAATGGCGCCCGCTCTACGTCGCGGCTTTCCCCTCTGCGGACATTCCAGTGAATGATTTACGGAGCCGGCCCTGGCCCTTTCGTGTGAAGGAACTCCGGGAACCCTCGCCGCTTCAGCGGTCGCGGCGCTTCCTGCGTTGCGTGACGCGGCGCAGCACCCGCGACAGCTCCTCGGCCGCATACGGCTTGTGCAGAAGCTCGAATCCGTGCCGGCTCTCCTCGGCCAGGACGTGACTGTAGCCCGATGTGAGCACCACCGGCAGGCCGGGATAGCGGCGCCGGATTTCTTGTCCGAGCTCTACGCCGTCGATGCCGGGCATGACCACGTCCGAGAACACCACATCGAACCCGGCGCCTGTCTCCTCCAGCACCTTGAGCGCCTCGTCGCCATTCGTAGCCCAGGTGGTCTCGTAGCCGAGATCCTGAAGCGTCTGTGTTGAGAAGCGGCCCACGTCGACATTGTCCTCGACGAGCAGCACCCGGCGCCCGCGTCCGTGTTCCGCCGGTTCTTGCCCAGATGGGACTTCGTCGTCCTCCCCATCTGGGTCGGCATCTATCCGGGGCAGGTAGAGGGTGAATGTAGTGCCCTTTCCAATCTCACTCCGGACGTCGACGTCGCCGCCGGATTGCTTGGAGAACCCATACACTTGGCTCAGGCCGAGGCCCGTTCCCTTGCCCACCTCCTTGGTGGTGAAGAAGGGCTCGAAGATGTGCGGGAGCTGGTCGGTGGGAATCCCGGAGCCGGTGTCACTGACAGAGATGGCCGCGAAGTCGCCGCTACCGCCGCTATGGCCGCGGATCGGCGGCAGATGGCTGAGGCTCTCCACCCGTAGGGTGAGGGTGCCCTCGCCATCCATGGCATCACGAGCATTCACCGCCATATTGACCAGCGCCGTCTCGAACTGGCTCGCGTCCGCCTCCACATGGCAGCGCTCGCAGTCGATTTCGGTAATGATCCTGATACGCGAGCCCACGATGGTGCCGAGCATGTCCGTGATGCCGCGGATCCGGTCCGCGATGTCGAACACCTCGGGCTTGAGCGCCTGCCGCCGGGCGAAGGCCAGGAGCTGGCGCGTGAGCTTCGACGCGCGCTCCACGGTATCGGAGATCGCGTCCACATATCGGCGCCTGCGCTCGTCCGGAAGATCAGGACGGCGCAGGAAGTCCACGGACGAGCGGATGATCGTGAGCAAATTGTTGAAGTCGTGCGCCACGCCGCCCGTCAACTGGCCAATGGCTTCCATCTTTTGCGCCTGCCGCAGGGCCTCCTGGGCTGTTGTCAGAGCCTCCTCCTTGCGCCGCTCCTCCGTCACGTCGCGGCCGCTGGCATAGACGAGATCGCCCTCGGGAGCGGCGACCCAGGCGATCCAGCGGTAGCTGCCGTCCCGGTGCCGGCTCCGGAGCGCAGAACTCGATAGTGGGCCGTGGGAGGCAGACGCCAGGGCTGCGCGGGCCGCGTCGTGGTCGTCCGGATGGAGCAGATCGAGATAGTGGAGCCCCGCCAGCTCCTCCGGTGCCCAGCCCAGGATCGTGGACCAGGCCGGGTTGGTCGCGTGCAGGATGCCCCGCGTATCGAGCACGAGCAGGAGGTCCTGAGAGTTGTTCCAGGTCCGGTCGCGCTCGGCGATGGCCTGGCATACCCGTTGCTCCAGGGTGGCATTCAGCTCGCGCAGCTCGTTCTCCCGCGCGCGCAGCTCGGTGATGTCGGTGTGGACACCCACCCATTCCCGGATCTCGCCGCTCGCATCAAAGGCAGGAATGGCTCGGATCGAGAACAGCCGCCATATACCGTCGTGCCGGCGGACGCGGTGCTCGAATATGAAGGGCCTGCGCTCCCGCACGGCCTCGGTCCAAGCCTCGATACTGGCGTCGGCATCATCGGGATGAACCGCCTTCGCCCAGCCGATGCCTTGGTACTCCTCGTACGTCTGTCCGGTGAGCGCGGCCCAGCCGGGCTGCTCGCCCACCATCTCGCCCCGGGCATTGTTGGTCCACAATACGCCCTGCACCGCATCGATTGCCGCCCGGAAGCGTGCCTCGCTCTCGCGCAGATCCTGCTCGGCTTTCCTGCGGTCCGTGATGTCGAGCACGAACTCGACCACCTCGTCGCCGACCTTGCGCGGGGCGAACAAACCCCACCAGCGGGAGCCGTCCTTGCGGAAGTACTGCTTCTCGTAAGGGGTCGCTTCCCCCAGCGTGGTCACCTGCTCAACGGCCCGCCTGGACTCCGGGTGGAACTCCTCCGGCGTGAGCTCCTGCCACGTCTTGCCGAGGGCCTCCTCGCGGCTGAAGCCGGTCATCCTCAGGAAGGCATCGTTCATCTCCGTCAGTCCGAAGCCTGGACCCCAGAACAGCACGCCGACCGTGCTGATCGAAAGGGCACCCCTGAGCCGCTCCTCGCTGTGGCGGAGTTCTTCGCCCACTTGCATCCGCTCGATGGCGGATGCCGCGAACTGCGCCAGTTGCACCACGATGGCCTCGTCGACCTCGTCGAACTCGCCCTCGATCTTGTCCGAGAGCTGGAGCAGACCGAGGTTCCTGCCGTCGTGGCCAACAAGTGCAGTCGCGAGCCAGCCACGCATGGGCGGGTGCTCGCCCGTGTGCTCGCCGAAGGCACGCCAGCGCGGATGGGCCTCAAGCTCGGTCTGGGTCATGCGCACCGTCCGGTTGCCTTCGCAGATCCAGGCACAGATGCCGGAGCCGTCCGGCAGCTTGTCGAAGCTCCGCCCCATGGCGTACTTGTCGGAGAGCGAGACGGCCGTGATGGCCTGTGACGAGTCCGCGCCTTGGGCGGTGCTGCAAATGGCCTGGTGCGCACCGACGATGTCCCGGGCTGCCACCGTGATCGCGTCGAGGGTGGTAGGCAGATCGACAGCGCCCATGATGGTGCGGGCCACCTCTGCGAGCGCTCTCATCTGCTCCAGGCGGCGGAGCTGGTTGCGCTCGGCGTGAAGCTGTTCGGTGCGGTCGCGCAGGATCTTCACGAAGCCGCCGGAGCCGTCGCGCAGCGGCATCAGCAATCCGGTGGCGAAGAACCGCGACCCGTCCTTACGCACGTGCCAGCGCTCGTTCTCGGCGCTGCCACGGGCGGCTGCAACGCGCATCTCCTCCTCGGGCACGCCAGTCTCTCGGTCCTCGGGGGTGTAGATCAGGCGGGTGTGGCGGCCAAGGACTTCATCCTCGCTCCAGCCGTGGATGAGCCGGGCGCCCTCGTTCCAGGAAGTCAGGAGGCCGTCCGCGTCCATGGTGAAGATGGCGTAGCCGGTCGCGCTCTCCAGGATCACATCCTCGTGTCCGACCGGAGGCGGATTCCCGCGTATCAACCTGTGGGGAGCATCGCGGGCGCTACTGAGGCGGGCGACCTCAGCCCTCAGCTCGGCATTCTGATGGCGCAGTTCCCGGAGTTCGTCGATGGGGCTCTCCCTGTCCTGGCGTCGCATCCGTCAGGCTACTCCCGACTTCGCGGGCGGCTGTGGGGTCCCCGCAGGCAGGTGCTGGTAGCGCAGTCCTCGCGCCGATGCCGATGGCAACACGGCCTTCCCCTTTGATAATCCCGGGCATATCAACGCTCTGGCAAGGCCAGGGTTTCGTGTCGCCTGATGTTGCCAGCAAGAAGGGACCAATGCAGGCGCGACCATCCTGCCCGCGATCTCGGTGCACAGGGGCTGGAGACCCTCGGCCCCTCTTATCCGCGGCCGCCCTGGGTTGTCACGAACGATTGGTGCCATCAGGCGGCGGGGCGGTCGCTTGGCTCCTGCTGGCGAGCAACTCTCTGAAATGCTCGCTGGGACGAGGAAGGGTTCCAGATAGGGCTGGAGCGGTGCAACTCGGGGCAGCCCGCTCCACTGGCTGTGCGTCCGTGCCGTCCACGTGCCGTCCACATGGCGAATGACTGCTTCTGTCACATCCCGGAACCAGGTTGAATGTCCGCTCATGCAGCGAACAGCGGGCGTTCGCGCAGGGCAGGGGATCGGCAGAGAATGATCCAGGGCGGATCTTCGCCAGTCGGATCGATTGCCCACAGGAATGTGCGAAGCAATGAGGGCCGGGCCCCAACGGGATTGTTGGAGCCATGTGGTCTCACTGGGAGCTTCATTCAGGCGGCGTAAAGCCTTACAGGGGCATCAAATCCCTTTAGGCTATATGCTCGTCCATCGCCTCTAACCACGTCGGGACCGGCCCGATGCTGAACGGCCTGGGTGACCAGTATCTGGCCGGCGTCGGCTGCCGATTGGGCGCGAGCGGCCGTGTTTACGACCGTTCCAATCGCAGTCAGATCACGCAGCGACCGACCGAACTCGCCAAAGCTGGCAGGGCCGGAGTCTATGCCGATGCCGACCCCAAGGTCACTCCTGCCAAGTCCAGCATTCTCAGCCAGGAGAGGCTCCCGTCGGGCTCTGCAGCGACGCTGGATCTCGTGTGCCGCCAGCACGGCCTGTGCGGCGTGATTGTCGTGACGGATGGGAAAATTGAAGATGGCCATGACGGAGTCGCCAACCGTCTTATTGAGAAGGCCGTCGTACTCCCAGATGGCCGCCGCACATTCATCGTAAAAGGCGTCGAGCATCGACGAGACAGAGGCGGGCGAAAGCGATTGCGACAGGGCCGTATAGCCTCTTAGGTCTGCAAAAAGCACAGACACGTCGACCGTGATCTTGCGCGCTTTCATGACCCGCGTGAACATCAACTCGCAAACTGTGCAGGTGTTCGGGTTCATCCGGCTGGGACGAATACCAAAGGCTTTGAAGGGAACGGAAGCCAAACCACGCAGCGGTATAGGGACACGCATCTGCTGCCAGCAACCCTTGCAGATCATTGATGGAGGGGGAGACATCGACTCAACCCTTTCCGAATTCTGGCGATACAGAGCTACGGCGCCAACAGGATATGCCGGATTTGGCGGAAACCCTAGTCAACTCCGGCTACTGAGCCCCTCGTGGAGCAGTCCAGGTGTTGCTAAGCCGGTCCAGCAGGAGGCCAAGAGCGCCAACGCTGTCTGGTGTTGCTTCCAGCAGGCCTGTCCCTCCTTCCGGCAACAGAAATTCTTTCATATGTTCGGCACAGTCTAGACGTTCGTCCTCTGGACCATAACCGAGGTCGGCTAGCTCACGGCTGATGAGCTTCCCCAATGGCTCCAGGTATGTGGTGCGGCTCCTGCCGGAGGCGTCAGCCGCTGAGTGATCGCGAATGAAGAGAATACGCGAGGCACAAGGGCGAGCACCGAAGTCATGCAAGGCCGAACCGCTGAACACACCTCCAATCAGGTTAGCTGGCGGTGATGGAACGCAAAGGGCAAATAGATAACATCTGCCGCTTTCACGGCAGACAGCCATTGCTTGAGCGGTTCGCCCGTCACAGATCACCGCTCCGTCCATTATGACGATACGTCCGAAAAGCGCTTCTGAGTAAGTAAGTTTCAGCCCCGACGTGCCGTTTCGACTGATGTCGACCTGTCCAAGAATGAGCTTACCGGATTGTGCCTGCGACCATGCCAGAGACAAAGCAAGATAACGCCCCATTAGAAGTTGGTTGATGGACCATGTGCCTCCATCCAGAGGGAATGCAGAAGAGGCCTGACCGGTTGAGGATGCCTCGCGCATGAGTTCAGCGAGTGTCGTAGTCGGGACCCTGTGATGCGCCGAGAGGGAGGTGGCGAACTCCTCAAAGGACGCCGCCGCAATGAAGGAGCCGGTAAGATCCCCCCCAAGGATACGAGCCCACTCATCGTAGACCTGAGACATTCGCGGCGCTGACTTGCCGCCCAGCCACTTATAGGCGTTCTGCAGAGTAAAGGAGGTGGCCGAATTCACAGCCGAGAAACGACGACACAGATCCTTTGGCGAAATTCCGAGCGCCACAAGCGTCAGCTTGAGTTTCAAGGCGACCAAGGGCCCGGCAGTTCCTTCTCTCATCGGGCGTGTGGCGGAGCCCTTGCTGCCTCTGTTATGAGGTATCATTTGCCAATGAGCTTTCTTCTCGCGACCATAGAATGACACGATGACTTGCGCGGTCCATTATGGATGGACTGGTCGCAATTTCCAAAAATCTCCGAAAAAGGCGGAAGATTTCCACGGACCCGCTCATCCCAAGCTGTCAAGGTGCCGATCGAACATTCGTCGGTATTCATTATGCGGGAAAGGAGAACGCTATGACGATCCAGATAGGCGCCGTCGCACCCGATTTCGAGGCTGAGACCACGCAAGGGCACATCCGTTTCCATGAATGGATCGGCGAGGCTTGGTGCGTGCTGTTTTCCCACCCGAAGGACTTCACCCCGGTCTGCACCACCGAACTCGGCTACATGGCCCGCATCAAGCCTGAATTCGACCGGCGCAATGTAAAGATCATCGGGCTCAGCGTTGATCCGGTCGGCCATCACGATCGCTGGGCAGAGGACATTCGCGAGACGCAGGGATACGCACCGAACTACCCGATGATTGGCGACTCCGATCTGACGGTGTCGAAGCTCTATGGAATGCTGCCAGTCAGCACCAACGGAACCTCGGAGGGGCGCACGCCCGCAGACAACCAGACCGTCCGCAACGTGTTCGTCATCGGCCCTGACAAGAAGATCAAACTGGTGCTGGCCTACCCAATGACCACGGGGCGCAATTTCGATGAGGTTCTGCGTGTCATCGACTCGCTCCAGCTTACCGCTCAACATCGGGTCGCAACCCCGGTGAACTGGCAACCGGGGCAGGACGTGATCATTGCCGGCTCTGTGTCGGATGACGAAGCGCGCAACATATACCCGCAGGGGTGGCAAGCTCCGAAGCCCTACATCCGTATTGTGCCACAGCCGCAATCCTGAGCGCGAGCGTTTCCTGCGGGCTCGCGCCGGCTTAACGGCGGAGCGAGCCTAAACTACCATGGAGCAATACCATGAGTTCAACGAGCCTATCTCGGTCGGCCCCTGACCTGCTCGCATTCAGGCCATACGTGGATGCCTTCTTTGATCAGCGGACCTGCAGTGTTCAGTACGTGGTGTCCGATCCTGCCTCCGGAGCCTGTGCCCTAATCGATCCGGTGCTCGACTATGACGAGAAGTCGGGGTGCACGGCGACAACCTCTGCGGATGCCCTGCTCACCTACGTGCTAGAGCAGAACCTCACGGTTGAATGGATTCTCGATACGCACCCTCACGCAGATCACCTCTCGGCCTCAGGATATCTGAAAGATCAGACGGGCGCCAAGACAGCCATTGGCGAACAGGTCGTTGCTGTCCAGCGGCTCTGGAAGGGGATTTACAATCTTCCCGACGACTTCCCGACGGACGGTTCGCAGTGGGACCGGTTGTTTGCCGATGGCGATGTGTTCCGCATCGGAGACATGGACGCGAGCGTTATGTTCTCGCCTGGTCATACCCTGGCCTCTGTGACCTACGTGATCGGAGATGCCGCCTTCATCCACGACACGTTGTTCATGCCGGACTTCGGCACGGCGCGATGCGACTTTCCGGGCGGGGACGCCCGAGCGCTGTGGCGTACGATCCAGAGTATCCTCTCCCTGCCGGAGCACACCCGTCTGTTCTCCGGCCACGACTACCGGCCCGGCGGGCGCGCCCCGGCCTGGGAGAGTTCGGTGGCGAGCCAGAAAGCCCACAATATTCACCTTAAGCAGGCTGGGACCGAGGAGCAGTTCGTTGCTCTCCGCAAAGCACGTGACGTGACGCTGCCGATGCCCAAGCTCATCTTGCACGCTCTCCAGGTGAACTTGGCGGGTGGTCGGTTACCCGTACCTGAGAGCAATGGGCTACGATACCTCAAGATCCCGCTCGACGCCCTGCCGTGCGCCGTGTGGGAATAACGGGCGGATCAGGACTCTGAGCGATACCTATGCGGGGCAGGTGCGCGCACGCGCTCAGAAGGATGCGCTCGAGAGGAACCTCATCTGGGGCTTTCGCACACAATAGAGCCGGGGTGATTGGCCAGGCGATGCGCAACCTGCAGTCCTGCCAGCGTGCCGCCGGTGGCCAAGTCGACCCTCGATAAACCCGAATGTCCCCCAATGGCACTTCCCGGATGCAACGCTTTGGTCCGCTCGCGGGCTCTAAGTGGAAGTTCATGGAGGGCAGGGGATCTTCGTCTTCTGACCCGGTGCGGTGATTCACGAGCAGCTTCTGCGACAGCGCCCTCGCTTTGGCGCATGCAACTTCGAACAGTTCAAGTGCTACTTTGTGGCTCGGGCAATCGCCTGTTCTAGGTCCTGGGCTCGGAACGGCTTTTGAATGCGAACGGCATCACGATAATCCTCCCTTACGCCAGCCACGCCGTAACCACTGGCAAAGATAAAGGGAATGTCTCGCTGCCTCAGCACATCGGCAACGGGAAAACTCAGCCCTCCGTCAAGGTTGATATCAAGGACGGCAAAGTCAAAGTCGCTCTCCTGGGCAAGTCTCAGCGCCTGATCCAGGCTCGTGGCCATCCCCGCCACCTCGAAGCCAAGGTCAACCAACAGATCCTCAATGTACATCGCCACCATGATCTCGTCCTCGACCACGAGCACCCTTCGCGACTCCAAGTGTCCACCCATGGCTCAGAACCCGCTAACCGTCGGCAGAGGCGTGTCGATGACGCACGTCACCCCGCTTGCCGGGTAGGAAAGCTGGACGGACCCGCCGAGTTCGGCCGCTAATCCGCGCTCAATGAGGCGCGTGCCGAAGCCCTTGCGGCTTGGTGGTGACACTGGTGGCCCGCCACGCTCGGACCAGAGCATGTGAAGCCTTTGCTCCGCGTTTTTCTGCTCAACCTTCCAATGAAGGCTGACTTGGCCGTGATCGTTTGAAAGGGCGCCATACTTGATCGCGTTGGTTGCAAGCTCATGGAGCGCCATGGCAATGGCCAAAGCCGTCTTGGGAGATAGGTGAACATTCGGCCCATGAACCTCAAAGCGCCGCTCCCGATCACTCTGGTGTGGCCGCAGGGCCATCGCCACCACCCTGTCGAGGGTAGTCCCCTCCCAATTGTGCTCGGTCAGGAGGTTGTGGGCGTCCGACAAGGCGATCAACCGTGCATCGACTCTGCTGCGAGCTTCGGCTTCGAGCGAGTTCGTCCGGAGAGTTTGCGCAATGATGGATTGCACTGTCGCGAGGGTGTTCTTAACCCGGTGGTTCAGCTCATTGATGAGGAGCTCACGGTGCTTTTCGGCTTCCCGCCTCTCGGCAATCTCCCGCTGAGCGGCCTCAAAGAGGCGAGCATTGTCAATCGCGATGGCGGCCTGACCTGCAATCCCGACCAGCAGATCCTCGTGGCGAGCAGTGAACTTTCCGGGTTCAGGGTGACCGAAGAACAAGCCTCCCATCACCTCGCCTGATCGGGATTTCACCGGAACGGCCAAATAACTCCTTACCGGGAGGTGCCCCTTGGGCATCCCGGAATAGGGCGGGTTTTGTCCGTACCGTGGGTCGGCAAGGATATCATCTGACCGAACTGGACCTTCACCCCTGAAGGTTGGGGCGAACACATGCGTGGCTCGTGGGTTCGGGAAGTCGGAAAAGCTCTCTTTTGGCACCCCTGAGATCGTATAGAGCGTGAAGGCGTCCCCCCGTTCGTCTGTGGTGTTATAGAAGAGCGCTCCGAAGCGTGCGCCGGTGAGCCTTACGCCGGCATCTGTGATGGTTTGGGTCAACTTCTCCAGATCAAGCTCGGCAGAGACCTGTGCCATGGTCTGATTCAGGGTCTCAAGATGCCGCTTCTCCTCTGACAGAAGCTCGGCGATCCGCTGCTGCTCCGAAATTTCGGTATTGGTCCCGAACCAGCGGATCACCCGACCCTGCTGATCCTTCTGCGGCTGGACGCGTGTCAGGAATGGGCGGAACACACCGTCCGCGCCTTTGATAGGGAACACCCATTCAGCGGCGCTCCCTGACGCAACTGCTGCGAACCACCGTTCGATCACATCTGGCAGGACCGCAGGATTGAGAACAGCCTGCCACCCCTGGCCGAGCATCTCCTCAGGTGTGGTGCCTGTGTACTGATACCATTGATGGTTGTACCAATAAGCATTGCCGTCCGGCGTTGCTATCCAGGCAAGCTGCGGAAGGTGATCTGCAAAGGCCTGGAAGTCATCTACTTCAGCTACCGGAAGAGTCGGCACGTTCACCTCTGGCCTGGTTGTCATCGGAATGAGATCGCCCCGGTGCAACACAGCTTGGGTGATCCGGCATCCAGCCCTGAAACGACTTTGGTCATTGTGCACCCCCGCGTTATTGACTGCACTAACCTGTCTCCCCAGAGCAGATTTTCAAGCGTTTCCGCCTGTCGCGTCCAGCGGTTCAGCCTCTGCCCTGGCATGAGCTTGGCAACACCGCCGGTCCCGCTAGGAGTGCTGACCGGAGGGGAAAGCCACGAAAGCACCCGGCCTGACTTGTCCAAGCTGGTCCCAAAACCTACGGCGGAAGCGCAAAAAAGCCGCACCACCGCCTCGCCGTTGGTGGTGCGTTTTGAAATTCTACTCGGCGATTTCCTTGATCAATTACTTCCTCTTAAGGCTGCCGCAGTGACATTCTTTGCCACAGCCTTGTATGGCAGGGCATATTCACCTAGTTCATTGGTCCATGCCGCCCAGCTCCACCCAGAACATCTCTCTGCCCTCTGAGCTCCTTCGCCTCATCGACGAAGATGTGGCCTCTGGTCGGTACCGGAGTGCCAGCGAGGCCTTGCGCGCAGCTTTGCGGAGCTTCTACAGGGAGCGGATGACGCCTGAGGCCCCCCACACGTTTCGTGTCAACCTGGCAATGACCAGGAGCGAGCAGGAGGTGGAAGCCCTCTTTGCCCAAGCGGCGGCAGGGATGGCCCAAGTCGACCTGACGGGTCGCTTTGTGCGCGTCAACAACCAATACTGTGCCATCCTGGGCCGCCACAGCGATGAGCTTCTCCAGCTCCGCATGCAGGATTGTACCCACCGGGACGACCTTCCACACAACATGGTTCTGTTCCGCCGAGCCTTGGAAACGGGTGAGGCCTTCGAGATCGAGAAGCGCTATTTGCGCCCGGATGGGTCGGTGGTCTGGGTGCGCAATGCTGTCAGCCCGATCCTCGACAGTTCCGGCAAGCCGGACAGCATCCTGGCTGTGTCCATCGACATCACCGGCTACAGGAATGCCCAGCAGGAACTACGCGAGAGTGAGGCCCTCAAGGGCTCCATCCTGGACGCGGCCCTCGACTGCATCGTCAGCATTAATCATGAGAGCAATATCATCGAATGGAATACTGCCGCAGAGCGGACCTTCGGTTACTCCCGTGAGGCAGCCCTGGGCCGGGACTTGGCCGAGCTCATCATCCCGCCGGAGTTTCGGGAAAGGCACCGCCAAGGCATGGTTCATTACCTTGCCACGGGTAAGGGGCCGGTGCTGAACAGGCGTATCGAGCTGGAGGCTGTTCGGGCTGACGGCTCCCGGTTCCCCGTCGAGCTGGCCATCAGTCCAATCAGTAGCGGAGACAGCCCGCGGTTCACTGCCTACTTGCGTGACATCACCCTCAATAAGCAGGTGGAAGCGGCCCAGCGCGAGACCGAGCAGCGCCTTCGCTCAACCTATGAGCATGCCTTCACCAGCATCGCTGAGGTAGACGCCAGCGGTCGCTTTCTCCGGGTAAACGAACAGTTGAGCATCATCACCGGCTACAGCCGTGAGGAGTTGCTGGGACGCACCTTCATCGAGATCACCCATCCCGACGACAGGGGGGCTGATCTCGATCAGTTCCGCCGACAAATGGCCGGCGAGCTCGATGCGTATGCCCTGGAGAAGCGCTATGTCCGCAAGGATGGGAGTACCGTCTGGATCGAGCTGTCGGCCTCCCGGGTGGATGATGGGAGCGGGAAGCCGCTCTATGGCATTCGCGTGGCGCGCGACATCACCGAACGCAAGCGCGCGGAGGAGCATCAGCGACTGCTCATCAACGAGCTGAACCACCGGGTGAAGAACACCCTCACGACCGTGCAGTCAATCGTCTTCCAGACGCTGCGCAATGCGCCAACCCCAGAGGACGCTCAAACCGCTCTCTCGAGCCGCCTGATTGCTCTGTCAAAGGCGCATGACGTGCTGACGCGGGAGAGCTGGGAAGCGGCGAGCCTGCATCAGATCGTCCTGGAGGCCATGGAGCCGTTTCGGGCGCAGGGTGAGAGCAGGATCCGGGTTGCAGGGCCTGAGGTCCGCCTGCCTCCCTCAATGGCACTGGCGGTTGCCATGGCGCTCCAGGAGCTGGCGACGAACGCGGTGAAGTATGGATCCCTCTCCAATGAGACAGGAAAGGTGGAACTTCGCTGGAGCTTGGATAAGACGAACAGCTTGGCCCACCTCCATCTACGTTGGGAGGAAAGCGGCGGACCTCCGGTGCGCCCCCCAAGTCGGAGGGGCTTTGGCACACGGCTGATCGAGCGGAGCCTTGCTGGTGACCTCCAAGGTGAGGCAAAGATTGAGTTTGCGTTGACAGGGGTTGTCTGCACGATCACGGCCCCGGTGCCTGATCCAATCGGCGCAGCCGTATAGTTCCGTGGATGTTGAGCAAGCCTTGTCCAGCTCCTGAGCCTATGTCGGGAAGCCGAGGTGATTCTATAACGGGGATCCACGAAATTCTACCTGTGAACCTGGAATGTACCTTACTGGCAGATTTCGTTGAAAAGTTCTCGTGGAGGGCGGCGGATCGCGCTTCCTCGATGAGGCATTCTCAGCGGGAGGATCGGTCATGATGGGCGAGCGTCCGGCGTTTCAGGAGAGCCTGTTCTACGCGTCCCCGCATATGCGATTGACCGGTTCGCTGCCGCACCGTCTCGCTTCGGCTGCCGCCAGCGGTCTTATCCGATCATTTCTAGCACAATCCGGCGAAGTTCCTCTCGGGTCAGGCCCGACGGTTGGGGCTTGGGTGCGGCCTTGATCTGCGGATCCGCTTTCGCGGGCTGCGGTTTCTTCGTGTGATTCTGAACTTGGGTTGACGTCGACATTGAAATTCCTGTCGCCGTGCCGGCGGTGGCCGGACGGCATTGCCGTGTTCGAGGAAGGGTGGGGCAATCACGATGGGAGGAGTCCGTCGGGCAGGCTCCGGGCACCATCGATGGGAGTGAAGAGCAGGCTCGGCGCTTGATGGGGAGCCCAGGAGAGCAGATCGATATGTCGACCAGATGAACTGATACGGGGCGGTAAGTCGCCGAGACCAGGAAAAAGAAACAAAGCATAATAAAAAGATCTCTGGCTCAAAATTGTGAAGCCGAGAGAGAGCAATGGTATTTTCCGGTTTGCCTCTGGGAAAACAGAAATCTGAGTCGACGCCAGAAGGCATTGCCTGTCGATTTATTTTCGATCTGCTCTTGTCTTTTCTGCGGTTTTGCCCTATTTTGCTTTCTATCGACATTTGGCCGGACAATCGGGCCGTACCGCCTTGGCCTGCCGGGCGCACGTTCAGACACTCTCCCAAACATCGACGAACCGAGCGGGGCCGTGCTGTGGCACGTCCAATCGCTCACGTGCACTGACGCATACCTAAGGACACTCCCATGATTACGGGCACCGTTAAATTCTACAATGACCAGAAGGGCTTCGGCTTCATCCAGCCGGACAACGGCGACAAGGACGTGTTCGTCCACGCCACCGCTCTCGAGCGCGCCGGCCTGCGCGGCCTGCGCGAAGGCCAGAAGGTGGCCTTCGACACGGCTGAGGACCGCCGCTCCGGCAAGGTCGCCGTCAACAACATCCAGACGGCCTAAATCGCCGTCACTATCGGGCGGCGCGGTGTTCCACGCCGCCTGATACAGCCGCCCTTCAGGGGCGGCTTTTTTGTTCGTGCGAATGCAAAAGCGCCTTGCCTGAAGGTGCCGGTGTCCGGCCGTCGGGAGTGCCATCCCGATGCCGGAACACCCGAAGGAGCATATCATGTCCCACAAATTCAAAATCAAACAGATGGTCCGGCTCAAGCAGCCGGGCTCGGCTGATGCGCGCATGGGCTCTGCGGACGTCTACGAAATCGTCCGGCTCATGCCTGCGGATCAGTCGGGAGAGCTTTCATACCGGATCAGGTCAGGCTCATTGGAAAGGGCCGTCCGGGAGAGCGAGATCCGCAACGCCTGAAGATCGGGATTTCACCCGATCGCCCGGCGCACGGTGTGTCGGCGGGCGTGAATACCCATGACAAGAGAGGACATTCTTTGCAGGTTTTCGTCAGAGACAACAACGTCGACCAGGCTCTTCGGGCGCTCAAAAAGAAGATGCAGCGCGAGGGGATTTTCCGGGAAATGAAGGCCCGGAAGGCCTACGAGAAGCCATCGGAGCGGAAGACGCGCGAGAAGGCGGAAGCCGTGCGCCGGGCCCGCAAGCTGGCTCGCAAGCAGGCGATCCGAGAAGGTCTGATTGCAGCCCCCAAGCGACCCGCCCGTGACGCTCGGGGCGGCGGCCGGGGCGCCCGCCCGGCGGCCGTATCCACGCTCCCCCGTCAAGGCAGCTAAACCCCTGTACGCGAGGCTCGGGCCATGTGCTTCGGGCGCCTGCCGGTGGCTCCCTGGCGGGCCAACGCGCCCACGCCCATCAACGCTTCGGACGTCCCGTTGAGCTCAGCTACGAAGCCCGCCTGATTGGCGGGCTTTTTCGTGCCGGTCCTTTTGGACATAAACATACCGGCAATTGCCTTCATGTCAGAAAGCTGTCTTAATGACTTCGGGGGGAATGTCGTGAGCCGGCACGTGAAGAAGCGCCTTGAGGAGAGCCTGAATACGGCGACTGCATCCGGCAGGGCGGTGGCGAGCTACATGCTCGCAAATCTCAGTGAACTCCCGTTCGAAACCTCGGCTTCCATTGCCCAGAAGCTCGGTGTCAGCGAACTGACCGTGGGGCGGTTCTGCCGGTCCATCGGTTACCGTCACCTGAAAGATCTCAAAGAGCATTTGCGAAGGGATCTTGAAGGCAGCCCCTGGCTCATCGGCGACAGGCTCAAAGAGTTCCGGAGGCGCAGCCGTCAAGATCACGCCGAGCTCACGAAGAGCTTCGATCTGGAGGTCGCGGCCTTGGTGCGGGTCTACGAGTATGCTCAGACCGCCGCGTTTCGATCCGCGAGCCGGCGCTTGGCGACCGCGTCGGGGGTCTATGTCGCCGGGTTCCAGACGGAGAGGGGGCTTGCGGCCTCACTGGTCCATAACCTCCAATATCTGCGCGATGGTGTGCACTTGCTGGATACTGGCTCCGGGCATTTCGCCGAGGCGCTCCTCGCAGGCGACGGCCAGTCAGCCCTCGTGATCTTCGAAGCCCGCCGCTACTCGCGGCAGGCGAAGCTCCTTGCGAGCAAGGCGCATGCTCGCGGCATCCCCGTCACGCTGGTGACCGACACCTATTGCGACTGGGCGGATGGCTGTACGGCCGAGGTATTCCGCATCCCCACGGATCTCAATCTCTTTTGGGAATCGACGGCGCCGATGCTCTCTCTGGTGCATTTGCTGCTGAATGCCGTATTCAATGAGATGGGCCCGAAAGTGGAGGAGCGGCTGAATACGACGGCCGCGCTTTATCATGAATTCGTCGGCTATACGGAAAACCCGTAAGGTTGGACGTGGAGAGGACCGGATGGGTCGAAACAACAGAGGGTACGAAATGTACAAAGCCATTCTCGCCGCAGGCATCTGCATTCTGGGCATGACGTCCCTGGCGTCGGCGCAGGACAAGAAGGAGATCGTGATTGCTTCGGAGGGAGCCTATCCACCCTTCAATTTCATGGATTCCAGCAACAGGCTGCAGGGCTTCGACATCGATATCGCGAACGCGCTGTGCGAGAAGATGCAGGTGAAGTGCACCATCGTCGCGCAGGATTGGGATGGGATGATCCCGGCGCTTCTCGCCAAGAAGTTCGACGCGATCATCGCTTCCATGACGATCACCGAGGAACGCAAGAAGCAGATCGATTTCACCGACCGCTATTACCGCACGCCGCTCTCCGTGGCCGTCCCGAAGGACTCCAAGATCAAGGACACGACCCCCGCCTCGATGAAGGGATTGGCCGTGGGTGCTCAGTCGTCCACCACCCAGGCGATCCATGCCGAGGACGTCTATGGCAAGGCCGGTGCTGATGCCAAGCTCTATCCGACGCAGGATGAAGCCAATGCCGATCTCGCGAACGGACGCCTGGACGCTGTCGTCGCCGACAAATTCGTGCTGGTCGAGTGGTTGAAGAACACGGGCAAGGATTGCTGCAAGCTCCTCGGCGACATCGAAGGAACCATGTCCGAGGCCGGCATCGCGATCCGCAAGGAGGACGAGGAGCTGAAAGAAAGGTTCAACAAGGCGATCAGGGACATTGTCTCCGACGGCACCTACAAGGAGATCCAGAGCAAGTATTTCGAGTTCGATATCTACTGAGAGTATCTTACAAGAACCCTCATCCTGAGAGGCCGGCCTCGGAAAAGGATGGTGCAGGTTTCCCTCCCACCCGTCCCGGATGTTTCCGAGACGGGCTTTCTCTGACGCAAGTCGGGCTCCCCGGGCATGGGAGAGATGCTCTCGCCATCCCCGGCCTCGTGCCGGGGATGACCGCAACAAGTGCGGCTATGACGGGAGAACGGGCGGGGCAGGGCGAGGGTGTCGGCGCCAGACCGTTATGGGCTATTCCTCAAAAGGAGGAGGCTTGCGGGCGCGTTGCGAGCCAGACTTTCAGGGTGAGACTTAGGCAGTAGGGTAAGTCCATTGCAGAATGTTCTTTCACTTCTTTCCTTTTCCGACGGGGGCTGGGGCGCTGCGCTCGCAGCGGGCACTCTCGTGACCCTAACGCTTGCCATCACCACCTTGCCCATCGGCATTTTTCTTGGCCTCACTATTGCGCTGATGGCGCGGTCCCGCAGCCCGCGTGCCCGCGCCGTGGCCACCGTGTTCACGACCGTGTTCCGCGGTCTGCCGGAACTGCTCACCCTGCTCATTGTGTACTATGGCGGTCAGATCCTCATTCAGCGCCTGATGGCGGCGATGGGGTACGAGGGCCAGCTTCAGATCAATGCGTTTCTGGCCGGCGTCGTCGCCTTCGGGCTCGTGCTCGCGGCCTTCTCCAGCGAGGTCTGGGTGGGGGCGCTCAATACCATTCCTGGAGGGCAATACGAGGCGGGAAGCGCGCTCGGGTTGTCCAGGTGGCTCACGTTCCGGCTCGTCGTCTTCCCGCAGCTCATGAGAGCGGCGCTGCCGGGACTCTCCAACAACTGGTTGACCCTTCTGAAGGACACCTCGCTCATCTCGACCATTTCCCTGGTCGACCTGATGCGGCAGACGAACCTGGCGGTGGGCGCTACCAAGCAGCCGATGGTATTCTATCTCGCGGCTTGCGTTATCTATCTGCTGCTTTCGGCGGGCTCGGGTCTCGCCTTCACGCTCCTGGAGCGCCGCGCCAACCGCGGCTACGCGAGAGGCTAGAATGACCTTCCGCGATATTCTGGGCCTCCTCATCGATCTCGACCTCCTGGACCGTTACGGCTGGCGCTTCGTCGAGGGCGTCGGGGTCACGGCGCAGCTGGTGGCGATCTCCTTCACAATCGGCGGGGCTCTCGGGCTGCTGCTGGCGCTCGCACGTCTGTCGGACAATCGTCTGCTTCGCTGGCTCACGGGCGTCTACATCTATTTCTTCCGCGGATCTCCGCTGCTCGCACAGCTGTTCCTGCTCTATTACGGCCTGGGATCGCTGCGCGCCTTCTGGACGGATCTCGGCCTCTGGTGGTTCTTCCGCGAGGCTTGGTACTGCGCCCTGCTCGCCTTCACGCTGAACACGGCGGCCTATCAGGCCGAGATCTTCCGGGGAGCCATCCAGTCCGTCCCGAGAGGGCAGCGGGAGGCCGCGGCAGCGCTTGGGATGCACAAGGCGATCACCTTCGTGAAGGTCGTCTTCCCCCAGGCGATGATCGTCTGCCTGCGGCCGCTCGGGAATGAGCTGATCCTCATGATCAAGGCCAGCGCCATCGCGTCGCTCGTCACGATCTACGACCTCATGGGCGTCACCAAGCTCGCCTTCTCTCGCTCCTACAATTTCGAGCTCTATCTGTGGGCCGCGGTGCTCTACCTTCTCATCGTCGAGTGCATCAGACGGCTCTGGGCGGTGCTCGAAAGGCGGCTGACCCGCCACCTGAGAGCAGGGGACCTGCCCCGACCGGCGCGGCCGGGCTGGCTGAGCCGGATGGCCAAGACGGCCCTCAAACCCAACGCGTAAGTCGAGATCATTCATCATGCGTCATGACGTCATCGTGCTCGGCGCAGGGATCGTCGGGGTCACCGCCGCGCTCCATCTGCAATCGCGTGGCCGCTCCGTCTGTCTCGTCGACCGCCGCTCGCCGGGAGAGGAAACCAGCTACGGTAACGCCGGACTCATCGAGCGGGCGAGCGTCATTCCCTATGCGATGCCGCGCCAGATCACGGCTCTGCTCCGCTACAGCCTGAACCGCTCGCCGGAGGTGCGGTATCACTTCTCTCACCTGCCGAGGATGGGCGCGTGGCTCTTCAGGTACTGGTGGCATTCTTCGCCGGAGCGTCTTCTCGCGGCGACCAATGCCATGCTGCCGCTCATCGAACGCTGCGTGACGGAACACGACCAGCTCATCGAGCAGGCCGGAACCGCGCATCTTCTGCGCCGCAGCGGCTGGATCGAGACGTTCCGGACGGTTGAAGGAAAGCGCAAGGCTCTGGCCGCTGCGAAGGACCTCGAGTCATACGGCCTGCGCTATGAGGTGCTCGATCGAGTACAGCTCAAGAGACGCGAGCCCTGTCTCGGTGACGCGCCCATCGGCGCCGTTCACTGGCTCGATCCCACGACCGTGTCCGATCCGGGAGCGCTCACGAAGGGATATGCGGCGCTCTTCACGCAGCAGGGCGGGCGTTTCGTTTCGGGCGATGCGCAGACCCTTTCGCAGAGCGGTCGCGATTGGGTCGTGACCACACAGGAGGGGCCTGTCAGGGCGGGCCAGGCCGTCGTGGCTCTCGGCCCCTGGTCCGACAGGATCTTCAAGCCGCTCGGCTATCGCATTCCCCTGGCCATCAAGCGCGGCTACCACATGCATTATGCCACGACGGGCGGAGCGCGCCTGAACCAGCCTGTGCTCGATTTCGAGGGGGGCTACGTGATCGCTCCGATGGCGAAGGGCATCCGGCTGACTACGGGCGTCGAGCTTGCAGGCTTCGACGCGCCGGAGGATTCCCGTCAGCTCGATCAGGCCGAGGCTCTCGCCCGCAATCTGTTCCCTCTGGGCGAACGGGTCGAGCCGAAGCCGTGGCTCGGGCGCAGGCCGTGCCTGCCCGACATGCGTCCCGTGATCGGCCCGGCGCCTCGTCATCCGGGCCTGTGGTTCTGCTTCGGCCATGCCCATCACGGGTTGACCCTCGGGCCCGTCTCGGGCCGCCTGCTCGCGGAGATGATGACGGGCGAGGCACCGTTCTGCGATCCGCTGCCTTACCGGGCAGACCGGTTCTGATGGAAAAGACCTGATCCCGACGATCTGGCCGATTCTTCAGTTCACGCGGCGTTCGGCGTCGCGGCTGCGCGAAGCAGCATGCCGAAGAGGTCGCGCGGATCGTCCGGATCCGCCACAAGATCGAGCTCCTCATAAAGACCGGTCTTCTCGATCTGCCTCTTCACATAGCGCAGGGCCGAGAAGTCCTCGATGGCGAAACCCACCGAGTCGAACAGGGTGATCTGCCGGTCGCTCGAACGGCCCGTTTCCTGACCCGCGATCACGCGCCACAGCTCCTTGACCGGATGATCGGACGCAAGCTGCTGAATCTCGCCTTCGATCCGCGTCTGGGGCGGATACTCGACGAAGATGTCGGAGCGCTTCAGGATATCGGCGTGAAGCTCCGTCTTGCCCGGGCAGTCGCCGCCGACTGCGTTGATGTGCAGCCCGGAGCCGACCATGTTGTCGGTCAGAATCGTGGCGTTCTGCTTGTCGGCGGTCACGGTGGTGACGATTTCCGCGCCCTCCATCGCTTCCTCGATGGAGCTGCACACGGCGATGTCGAAGCCGTAGCCCGCAAGATTGCGCACACATTTCGTGCTAGCCGAGCGATCGATGTCATAGAGCTGCAGTTTGTCGACGCCGAGCAGGGCCTTGAAGGCAATGGCCTGGAACTCGGATTGCGCGCCGTTGCCGATGATCGCCATGGTGCGCGCATTCCTCGGCGCGAGATACTTGGCGGCGACCGCCGAGGTCGCGGCGGTGCGCAGCGCGGTCAGAATGGTCATCTCGGTCAGCAGCACGGGATAGCCGGTGCACACATCCGCCAGCACGCCGAATGCCGTCACCGTTTGGCGTCCCTCGCGGGTGTTCTTCGGGTGGCCGTTCACATATTTGAAGCCATAGACCTCGCCGTCGCTGGTGGGCATGAGTTCGATCACGCCCTCACGGCTATGGGAGGCGACGCGGGGCGTTTTGTCGAAGGCCTCCCAGCGGCGGAAATCGGCTTCGATGTAGTCGGACAGCTCGGTCAGGAAGCGCTCCACGCCAATGGCGAGGACGAGCTTCATCATATGATCGACGCTGACGAAGGGAACGATGTTCAGTTTCGGGGTCATGAGGCATTCATTTCGGGGTGTGGCGGTAGCTTTGCGTCGGACGGTCGAGCACGCGGCGGCCCATGAGGCTCGAGGCCAGATCGACCATGAGCAGAGCCGTGCGGCCGCGCTCGTCCAGAAAAGGATTGAGCTCGACCAGATCGAGGCTCCTCACGAGGCCGCTGTCGTGCAGCATCTCCATAATGAGGTGCGCCTCGCGGAAGGTGGCGCCGCCCGGCACCGTGGTGCCGACGCCCGGCGCGATGCCGGGGTCGAGGAAGTCCACGTCCAGGCTCACGTGGAGAATGCCGTCGGCCATGGCGACGCGCTTCAGGAAAGCGTCGAGCAGGGGCGCGACGCCGTTCTCGTCGATGGCCCGCATGTCGTGGATCGTGATGCCCGTGGTCGCAAGCGCCGCGCGCTCGGCGGGGTCGACGCTGCGGATGCCCATCATGCAGACATTCTCGGGCTTCACCGGATGATGAACCTTGGGAAAGTACCCGTCGAAGCCCTGCCGGCCCGTGGCATAGGCCATGGGAACGCCGTGCAGGTTGCCGCTCGTCGTCGTCTCCAGGGTGTGGAAGTCCGGATGCGAGTCGAGCCACAGGACGAAGAACTCGCGGCCGTCCTCGGCGGCACGGCGGGCGAGGCCCGTGATCGAGCCGGCCGAGAGGCTGTGATCGCCGCCCAGGAAAATCGGCAGGCCCTCGCCGCTGGCCTTGAAGGCAGCGTCCGCGATGGCTTCCGTCCAGGCGACGGTCTCGGGGAGGGCCTTGATGGCTCCATTCGTGTGACGCATCTCGCGAAAGGCCGTAGGTGCGATATTGCCCCGGTCTTCCACGGCGTAGCCCAGGTTTTGCAGTTCCGTCGCCAGCCCTGCCGTGCGGAATGCGCTCGGCCCCATGTCGCAGCCGAGCCGGCCTGCGCCTTCCTGAACGGGCACTCCGATAAGAAGGCAGGGCTTTTGCGTCATTCGATCTCTCCGCTCGATATGGGTCAAGCTAAGCGACGGACTTGGCGATATGAACAGGGCAGTTTGACAAACCGGAAAAGTTCCTTAGCCATTTTGACAAGGATCTTTTTACAAAGCGGCAGAAATGGACGATCTCGACCAGCGCCTCATCACGCTCTTGCGTCACAACGGTCGGCGCAGCATCTCGGATCTCGCACTCGAACTCGACGTTTCCCGCGCAACCGTGCGTTCGCGCATGGAGCGTCTGGAGCGCTCGGGAGACATCGTCGGTTACACCGTGATCCTGCGGGCGGACGCCGTTTCCCTGCCCGTGCGGGGCATCATGCTGATCGAGGTGGAGGGGCGCGCGGCCGACCGGGTCGTGGATGCTCTGGGCGGTTTTCCGGAGGTCAGCGCGATTCACACCACGAATGGAAAATGGGATCTCATCGTCGAACTCGGCGCGGCCAACCTGTCCGATTTCGACGGCATCCTGAGGCGCATCCGTCTGATCCCCGGGGTCATCGCATCGGAAACCAATCTGCTGCTTGCGACCCCGCGCAGCACCCGCGCCCGCCTGTAAGGGGCGGCCGAGGCGGCGATGTCTCCCGGCACGGACAGACCGCCTGCCGGGGGCTTGATAAAGTCAGTTCTTGTCCCGCACCGTAAACGACTGAACCTCTGCCTGCGGGGTGAGATACTCGATCGAAACCCAGTTCGTGCACGCTCTCAGGATGGGAGTGAGATAGGCGCGGCTCCCTTTGATTTCGACCACTCGGCAGGGGTAGGCCCGCCGGTCTCCAGGAGGGCGGTAAACCACTGTGCTGCCGGGCCTGATCTCCTCAGAGCTGTCACCAAAGGACGGGCTCGGCACATGCGGTTCGCCGGGGCCGTTGTCTTGCAGGACCGAGGTTTTTTGACCCGCCCGGTAACGGTCAAGCGCTTCGATGGCGATGCGGGCCCGGTCGCGATAGCGATCCGTGACCACTCTCATCAGGGTCCCTTGCTGGCGGCCCGGATACCAGGAGACTCCACCAATCTTTGCAAGTTCTTCCGCAACGATTTCGATTTCTTCTTCGGTCATCGGCTCATTCCCTGAAGGAAGTCGGAGTTGAGCTCCGTTCGGATGGCGGTGGCCGCCATCTGATGGTTTGTGTCGTGGCCCCGATGGGTCGCTTCGTCTTGTAGGTTTGAATGCGTGACGCTGAAATGGTCGATATATCGCGCAAATTCTGCGATGTGCGTTGGTTATTCGCGTGAAATCATGCGCTCCTGCAGAATTGCCAATTGCTGGATATAGGGCGTTCGACGTTCCTGGTGCTGCGCTTTCAACTTTTCGAGGATCCGGATCTTCAGGTTCAGATCCGGGGAGTGCTTGTTGACCTTGTCTCTTGCCTGTTCGTATTCGAAGTCGATATCGGCCAAGGTGGAGAGAAGCGACTGAAGTAAAGGCTTGTCAGTGGGAGAGTACATTCTGGGCTGAGATGGTTCGCCCGGCTTGTTGTTACGGGATAACTGAGTGTCGTCCATGCGCCGCCTCATTAACTTTGCGGTAACAAACCCGAGAGTACTGACGCTGGGTTACTCCGTCTGTTGGGTATCCGACAGTATTTAGAAAGATTTCAGGTTTTGTCCTCTCGGGCACGGGAATTCGCATTTCCGATGTATCGCGACAAGGCGGCGGCTTGCTGTGTGGTCTGCCGGCATAGATGATGGTCAGGCCGTCTGGTCGAAAGTGCCGGGAAGCAAGCGTTCGAAGCTCTTGCGGATCTTTCGGTAGCATTCGCAGGACATTTCCTCGAGCCCCGCGCGATCCGTAATCGTGATGGAGCCGCGCCCCTGCTGGATCATGCCCGCGACCTGAAGAGCGCGCGTGACGCTGCTGACCGTCGAGCGCTGCACGCCCAGCATTTCCGCCAGTGTTTCATGAGTCAGAGGCAGCGCATCGCAATCGACGCGGTCACGCGTGCTCAGGATCCAGCGGCAGCAGCGAGCCTCCACGCTGTGCACGGCATTGCAGGCGACGGTCTGCAAAGTCTGAGCCAGAAGCGCTTCCGTGAACCGGAACACCATCTCACGTATTCGGGGGTAGTGCCGCCCGGCTTCCTCCAGCCGATCCACGGCTATCCGTGAGGCGGAGCCGGGAATCTGGGTGACATAACGGCCGAAGGATTGCCGCGTTACGAGTGCGCTGACGAAACCGAACATGCCCTCTCGCCCAAACACCGCCATCTCCACCGTACCGCCGTCGTGGAGGATAGTTGCGAGCGAGATGATGGCGTTGTGCGGGAAATAGGTATGCCGCACGGGCTCGCCGATTTCGTAAATGACCTTGCCCTTCGGCAGCTCGACGAGCTCGAGATGGGGTTCGAGGATCCTGAAATCCTCGGGCTCCAGAGCTCCAAGGAGCCGGTTCTTACGATGGATAATCCCGTTCGAACCATTCAGCATGTCAAGGTGTACCGTTCAGCATGATGCTCCACCTCCACCCTGGGGCAGATCGAGGAACAGGATGCGCATGCAACCTCAGGTAGTAAATCGCCTGAACGACTTTTATGAACAGAGTTTTTCGCGTCCGCATGAACGTAGAACACACTTCCCGGAAAGAAGTTGTGTATCTGCCGGATTAAAGCCAAGCCTCAAAAGAAGTAGTCGAACCCTCTCTCTTGGGACAGGGGCGTGGCCCCATGGCGCTGGGCCGGATCTGATCTGTCCCGGTTTACGCAAGGCGAGGGATGACGCAGCATGGAGGCTGAACGATTCCACGCTGCTTCCGGGGCTTTCACGTGAGTGCACAGATCTCCTCTCAATCGTCTGCGGATCTGGCCGATTGGTCGGCCTGCGATCTGCTCGAGGCCTACGCCGGCAAAACCGTCTCCCCCGTCGATGTCGCGAGGTCCGTGATCGCGCGTATCGAATCCTGTGAGCCTCGCATTCATGCCCTCTATGCCTTCGATCCCGATGAAGCGTTGAGGGCGGCGCAGGAATCCGAGGAGCGGTGGCTGAAGGGAGCGGCAAGGGCCCTCGACGGCATTCCCGCGACGATCAAGGAGAACATCGCGACCAGGGGCACGCCGGTGCCCCTCGGCACGGCGGCGCGTCCGCTGAAGCCCGCGGCGGAGGATGCGCCTCCCGCCGCGCGCCTGCGCGAAGACGGTGTCGTCATTCTCGCCAAGACCACGATGCCCGATTACGGCATGCTGTCCTCGGGCCTTTCGAGCTTCCACCCGCTTGCCCGCAATCCCTGGGATCCGTCCAAGAACCCAGGAGGCAGTTCGGCGGGTGCAGGAGCCGCTGCGGCAGCGGGCTACGGACCCTTCCACATCGGAACCGATATTGGCGGCTCCATCCGTCTGCCCGCATCCTGGTGCGGCGTGTTCGGGCTCAAACCCAGCTTCGGGCGCATCCCCATCGATCCCACTTATTACGGACGCGTGGCGGGACCGATGACGCGCAACGTGTGCGATGCCGCGCTGATGATGACAAGCCTCACGAGGCCCGACATGCGCGATCCCATGAGTCTGCCGTACCAGGATCTGCCGTGGCTCGATCTCGATATCGACATCAGGGGGCTCAGGATCGGCCTCATGATGGAAGCGGGCGTCGGCCTGGATCTCGATCCTGAGGTGCGCGCCGCCGTGGAGCGGGCCGCGCAAGCCTTTGCCGATGCAGGAGCGATCATCGGGGAGGTAAAGCCCTTCGTCACCCGCGAGATGCTCGACGGACTCGACGATTTCTGGCGCCAGCGCGCCTGGATGGACATCGCTTCCCTGAGGGACGAGGAGCGCGCCAAGGTACTGCCCTATATCCTCAAATGGGCGGAGGGTGGAAAGGCCCTGACGGGCGCTCATGTCTATTCCGGCATGAACCAGATGATGGTCATGCGCCACGCGGCGGTGGCGGCGACGCACCCATTCGACTTCGTGCTCTCTCCGGTTGCTCCCAACGTGGCCTATGACGCGGAACTCGCTTCCCCGATCCACGATCCCGAGCGGCCGTTCGAGCATATAGGCTATACGGTCGCCTTCAACATGTCCGACCAGCCGGCGGCCTCGGTCAATGCGGGCTTCACGAAAGCGGGGTTGCCGATCGGCCTGCAGATCATCGGCCGCCGTTTCGACGACGTGGGTGTGCTACGTCTCTCGAAGGCCTGGGAGGAGATGTGCCCCGAGGCGCGAGCTTGGCCGAAAGGCTTGAGACAGGATTCCTGAGATTCAGAGACCCGGTGCTTGCCTCCACGCCATCACCGGTTCCGTGCCGGTGATCCCGATCAGGAAAGCGCCGCGCCGATCCGATCGGGATGGCCGGGACAGGCCCTGCCAGGGCTGGAGGGGGAGAGCGACACCGAGGATCCGTGCGGCGGGTTTCCCGAAAAGCCTCCTGCTGGTAAACAGCGGCCATGACTTACAGAGTTGCCGCTCTCTACCAGTTCGTGTCCTTACCCGACTTCCGGGAGATCCGGGATCCGCTTCACGCCCTCTGCGCCGGCCTCGGGGTCAAGGGCACGCTTCTGCTCGCCGAGGAGGGGATCAACGGTACCGTGGCGGGGACGGAGGAGGCAATCGACGCCCTCATGGCCGAGCTGCGCGAGGGCGACCTCTTTCGTGGCCGTCTCGACAATCTGGAGCTGAAGTTCTCGACCGCCTCCGAGATGCCATTCGGCAAGATGAAGGTGCGCCTGAAGAGGGAGATCGTGACTCTAGGGGATCCGCAGGCGGATCCGACCAAGGTCGTCGGCACCTATGTCCCGCCGGCGGAGTGGAACGAGCTCATCGAGAGCCCGGACGTGATCCTGCTCGACACCCGGAACGACTTCGAGGTCGAGATGGGCACTTTCGAGGGGGCGGTGGACCCGCGCATCAAGACATTCAGCGCTTTCAAGGATTTCGTAAAGAAGGAGCTCGACCCCGCCAGGCACAGGCGGGTCGCCATGTTCTGCACCGGCGGCATCCGTTGCGAGAAGGCGAGTTCCTACATGCTGGGCCAGGGCTTCGAGGAGGTCTACCACTTGAAGGGCGGCATCCTCAAATACCTTGAGGAGGTGCCGGAAGCCGAGAGCCGCTGGAAGGGCGGCTGTTTCGTGTTCGACGAGCGCGTGTCCCTCGGTCACGGCCTGGTCGAACGCCCCGAGGACAGGAGCCTGCTGGCCGATGAGTGACACGGAATCCGTCAATGCCCGTCTGGAAGCGCTGGAGGTGCGCGTCGCCTATCAGGATCGGGTCATTGAGGACCTGAACCAGACCGTCATCGACCAGTGGAAGAAGATCGATGGGTTGAAGCGTCAGCTCGCCGAGCTGCTCGACCGCGTTATGGAGGTCGAGGATAGCGCAGCCGGACCCCGCGCGCCCGAGCCTCCGCCGCCGCATTATTGAGGCGCCGGATTTTCCCGCAGGGCCGGAGCACCCCCGGTCACCGCCGGCTCCGTGCCTGTGATCCCGTTTGCGTGAAGCGCAGCGCCCTTCGGATCGGGATGGCCGGATTAAGTCCGGCGATGACGGGGCGAGCACAACAGACGGTGGGTGGCGGGGACCGATCCCTGGCTCGGGGTCCGGAGAGGGACGTGACGGAGTGTCCGTCAAACCATCTTCACGAACTCGGTTGTGGGGACCGGCCCTCGATTTGGTCCGAGCGGCTCGTTGGCATTGTCCGTGAGGGAGATGTTCCTAAACACGGTGCCCCGCCTCAGGGTCGGGGGAGCCCTTTGCCTTCAGGTCCTTGGTAACCTGCCCCGAATCGCCCTCGTGAGCTGGGCTTCTTGGCTGTCTCTCACAACCACATCGGTCATATCGATCTCCTTGGGCACACCTGGCGCCCCGCCGGAACGACCTAGTCGCCGCCTCGCCACCTTGCCCATCGGAACTCTTACGGACCAGCTTGTCACTCCAGGTCGCAGAGTGCCAAAAAATTTTCTTCACCCCTCTTGAACGGTGAAGCTTGTTCGCCCAAATTTTCGACCGCGGAGGCCCCGAGTGGCTCCGCTTGTGGCACTTAACGCACTGAAACCATTGGAGGAAGCTTTATGAAGTTCCGTCCTTTGCATGACCGCATCCTGGTCAGGCGGATCGATGCGGAAGAGAAGACCGCGGGCGGCATCATCATTCCTGACACCGCCAAGGAAAAACCTCAGCAGGGCGAGGTCATCGCCGTCGGTCCCGGCGCTCGTAACGAGGCGGGCCAGATCGTCGCTCTCGACGTGAAGGTCGGCGACCGCGTGCTTTTCGGCAAATGGTCCGGCACGGAAGTGAAGATCGATGGCGAGGATCTCCTGATCATGAAGGAGAGCGACATCATGGGCGTGCTGGAGGAGATCGCCGCCCAGAAGAAGGCCGCGTAAGGCCAGATATTCAGAGTCACATATCGTTACGTCTCGAAGGAGTGACGAACAATGGCTGCTAAGGAAGTCAAATTCTCATCCGATGCGCGCGAGAAGATGCTGCGCGGCGTCGACGTCCTCGCCGATGCGGTGAAGGTGACCCTCGGCCCGAAGGGCCGCAACGTGGTGATCGAGAAGAGCTTCGGCGCCCCGCGCATCACCAAGGACGGCGTCACCGTCGCGAAGGAAATCGAGCTCTCCGACAAGTTCGAGAACATGGGCGCCCAGATGGTGCGCGAAGTGGCCTCGAAGCAGAACGACCGCGCCGGTGACGGCACCACCACCGCGACCGTGCTCGCCCAGGCCATCGTGAAGGAAGGCGCCAAGGCCGTGGCCGCCGGCATGAACCCCATGGATCTCAAGCGCGGCATCGACATGGCCGTCGAGGCCGTTGTGGCGGATCTGAAGAAGAACGCCAAGAAGGTCACGTCCAACGACGAGATCGCCCAGGTCGGCACCATTTCGGCCAACGGCGATGCCGAAGTCGGCCGCATGCTGGCCGAGGCCATGCAGAAGGTCGGCAACGAGGGTGTGATCACCGTC
Organism: Microvirga makkahensis; assembly: GCF_009830105.1. GTDB lineage: Bacteria > Pseudomonadota > Alphaproteobacteria > Rhizobiales > Beijerinckiaceae > Microvirga > Microvirga makkahensis. The sequence continues at coordinate 75,232 of NZ_WURB01000009.1, read as the reverse complement.
GAGGAAGCGAAGTCGCTCGCGACCGAACTCGACGTGGTCGAGGGCATGCAGTTCGACCGCGGCTATCTCTCGCCCTACTTCATCACCAACGCCGAGAAGATGCGCGTTGAGCTTGAGGATCCCTACATCCTCATCCACGAGAAGAAGCTCTCCGGCCTCCAGGCCATGCTGCCCGTGCTCGAGGCCGTGGTGCAGACCGGCAAGCCGCTGCTCATCATCGCCGAGGACGTCGAGGGCGAGGCGCTCGCCACCCTGGTGGTCAACAAGCTGCGTGGCGGCCTGAAGATCGCCGCCGTGAAGGCTCCGGGCTTCGGCGACCGCCGCAAGGCCATGCTCGAGGACATCGCCGTTCTCACGAAGGGCCAGGTCATCTCCGAAGACCTCGGCATCAAGCTCGAGAACGTCACTCTGCCGATGCTCGGCCGCGCCAAGAAGGTGGTGATCGAGAAGGAGAACACCACGATCGTCGACGGCGCCGGCGACAAGAAGGACATCGAGGCGCGCGTCGGCCAGATCAAGGCGCAGATCGAGGAGACCACCTCGGACTACGACCGTGAGAAGCTCCAAGAGCGCCTCGCCAAGCTCGCGGGCGGCGTCGCGGTGATCCGCGTCGGCGGCGCCACCGAGGTCGAGGTGAAGGAGAAGAAGGACCGCGTCGACGACGCCATGCACGCCACCAAGGCTGCGGTCGAGGAGGGCATCCTTCCCGGTGGCGGCGTTGCGCTGCTCCGGGCGCTCAAGGCCCTCGACGGCGTCAAACCCGTCAACGATGACCAGAAGACCGGTGTCGAGATCGTCCGCCGTGCACTGCAGGCTCCGGCCCGCCAGATCGCCCTCAATGCAGGCGAGGACGGTTCGGTGATCGTCGGCAAGGTGGCCGAGGCGGCTGATTACTCGGCTGGCTGGAACGCCCAGACCGGCGAGTTCGGCGACCTCTACAAGTTCGGCATCATCGACCCGGCGAAGGTCGTGCGCGTGGCCCTTGAGGACGCTGCCTCCGTGGCCGGACTCCTCATTACCACCGAGGCCATGGTTGCCGAGAAGCCGAAGAAGGAGGCCACGGCCCCGGCGATGCCGGCCGGCGGTATGGACTTCTAAGCCGTTGCGGAAAGGCTGATCGAACGGGACGGCGTCGCGAAATGCGGCGCCGTCTTTCATCGTTTCGCGCATCGGTGCTCGGGCATAGCCGAGTATCTTCGATAATTCCTGCCGCGATCTCCCATCCTGTCGGTAACGTCGGTGCCGAACTCTGAATAGAAGAGCCTCGCCGGAGATCCTCCGGCAGGCCCCAGGGGCCTCTGCATCAGGGAGCCGGCAGTTCCGCACTCACAGGGGCCGAATCTGCCCCTTCGTCAACGGCAACTTTTCGCAGTTTCTTCACGAAGGCCACGAGACTGTTGGCCTGTCCCTGCTCGGGGGCGATATGGGCCAGCACGCTGCTGTCGAACGGTTCTTCCTCGACCGCCCCGTCGATCATGATGATGGTCTTGATGCCGGACTCGACATCGAAGGAGACGGATCTGATCTTGGTCCGGTGCGAAGGCATGGCAGGTTCGGCGATGGGGGGCGGCCGGACCGGGGCCGCGACTGGTGTCGGGGGCGTGGGTGCGGGCTCCTGGAGGGCGGTGTCGGTTGTCTGTGATGCGGGGACAGGTGGAGCCTTGCTCTTCCGCGCGTTCTTCCTGTCCTCCTTCGGCTTGTCTCTCAGGTTTGCCCAACGCTCAGGAGAGGATACTTCGGTATTGATCGACGGCGTGCCCTTGGCGAGAAGCCTGTCGAGCTTCTCCTGCGCCAATCTAGCTTCTGTCTGCGCCGCCGAGCCGAAGATTTTGACCAGGGGGTGCTTGGAGATCTCCTCGTCAGCCTTGGCCTTCGCGGCTTTCGCTGCCTTGGCGGCCGCAATCCGTTCCTTTGCTCGCGCCGTCGCCGCGCGGTTGTTCGTACTGTAGGAATATCGCTTGCCGTCGATCTCGTAGTAGACTTTCCTGGCTTCGGCGCCGCTGCTCACAACCGCAAGCACGATGACTGAGCCGAGTAAAACTCTCATCCTGTTCATCGGCATTTAAGGGCCTTTTCGCCCTTCCCCTTGCTTCAGTAAAATTGGGTTAAGAAAATGTGGCGACTCTATGAAATAATGTCGGTTGCTGCCTGAGGATTAGGGGTATTCTCTCAGACTGCTTGGAAATAATGGAGTAAGGCCCAGCTATTATGAATGTCTACTATCCATCGACATGGCTGGATGCTTGGTCCCATCGGAACCGGTCTTCCAACAGGATACCGACGCGGGTCGCGGTGAATTCCGCGTATTATTCTTACGACGAATTGTCCGATTGGATGGCGTTGCGTAAGCAGCGGCACACGCGAAATCAGACGAGGGTCTTATGAAACGCCGTAATTTTCTCGCCACGGCCGGTGCAGGCATCGCCGCTGGCGCCATCGCCAAGCCGGCCATTGCTCAGTCGAATCCCGAAATCCGCTGGCGTTTGACCTCGGGCTTCCCGAAGTCGCTCGATACGATCTATGGCGGTGCGGACTTCCTCGCAAAGTACGTATCCGAGGCCACCGAGGGTAAGTTCCAGATCCAGCCCTTCTCCGCCGGTGAGATCGTGGGCACCTTCCAGGCCGCCGACGCCGTCTCCTCGGGCACCGTCGAAATGGCCCATACGGCCGCTTACTACTATGTCGGCAAGGATCCGACCTTCGCCGCCGCCGCGGCGGTGCCGTTCACGCTGAATGCTCGCCAGCTCAATGCCTGGCAGTATCACGGCGGCGGTATCGACCTCGTGAACGAGTTCATGGCTAAGCATAACCTCTATGCGCTTCCTGGCGGAAACACAGGCACCCAGATGGGCGGCTGGTTCCGCAAGGAAATCAAGACGGTTGAGGATCTCAAGGGCCTCAAGATGCGCATCGCCGGCATCGCCGGTCAGGTCATGGCGAAGCTCGGGGTGATTCCGCAGCAGGTGGCGGGCGGCGACATCTATCCGTCCCTCGAGCGCGGCACCATCGACGCCGCCGAGTGGATCGGCCCCTACGACGACGAGAAGCTCGGCTTCCAGAAGGTCGCACCGTTCTATTACTACCCGGGCTTCTGGGAGGGCGGCCTGACGCTGCACTTCATGTTCAACAAGGCCAAGTGGGAATCCCTGCCGAAGAACTACCAGGCGATCCTGCAGGCGGCCTGCATGGCCGCCAACCAGGACATGCTGGCCAAGTACGACGCCAAGAATCCGGCAGCTCTCCGCAGCCTCGTGGGCGCTGGCGCTCAGCTGCGTCCGTTCTCGCAGGAAATTCTCGACGCCGCCTACAAGGCGACCAACGAGGTCTATGCGGAAATCTCCGCCCAGAACGCGGATTTCAAGAGGCTGATCGATTCGCTCCGCGCCTTCCGCAACGAGGAGTATCTCTGGTTCCAGGTGGCCGAGTATGCCTTCGACAGCTACATGATCCGCGCCCGCACCCGCGGCTGAGCCTGGATCGAGCCGCGGCTTTCGGAGCCCGGCGCGACAAGCGCCGGGCTTTTCCTTGCAAAGCTGCTGCGCTCTGGGCGAGGGGCTCCGGATCTTGCATCGCAGGGGTCGAGTGATGATCTCAGGTCGGTCATCGCTTCGCCCGTTCAGCAGAGAGTTCGCCCATGCCGCCGCTTTCCATTCTCGATCTCGCCCATATCACTGAGGGTTCCACGGCGAGCGACGCTCTGCGCCATTCGCTCGATCTGGCGCAGCACGCGGAACGCTGGGGCTATAACCGCTTCTGGCTCGCCGAGCACCACAACATGGTGGGGATCGCCAGTGCCGCGACGAGCGTGGCGATCGCCCATGTGGCGGGAGGCACGAGGACGATCCGCGTGGGGGCGGGCGGCATCATGCTGCCGAACCACGCGCCGATGATCATCGCCGAGCAGTTCGGCACCCTCGATGCCCTGTTCCCGGGCCGCATCGATCTCGGCGTCGGCAGGGCTCCCGGCACCGACCAGCGCACGATGCGGGCCCTGCGCCGCGATCCCACCAGCGCCGATACCTTCCCGCAGGATGTCATGGAGCTGCAGGCCCTGCTCGGGCCGGTGCAGCCGGGGCAGGTGATTCAGGCCGTGCCCGGCTCCGACAGCAACGTGCCGATCTGGATTCTCGGCTCCAGCCTGTTCGGTGCGCAGCTCGCGGCCATGCTCGGGCTTCCTTACGCGTTCGCCTCGCATTTCGCGCCGAACGCCCTGTTTCAGGCGCTGCAGGTCTATCGCGAGCGCTTCCAGCCCTCCGCCCAACTCGACAAGCCCTATGCCATGGTGGGCGTGAACGTGATCGCCGCCGACACGGATGAGGAGGCGAAATATCTCTTCACCTCGGCGCAGCAGGCTTTCACCAACATGTTCCGCGGCACGCGCGGCAAGCTCCAGCCACCCATTGACGACATCGAAACCTACTGGACGCCCGCCGAGAAAGCGCAGGCCTCGAGCATGCTCGCCTGTTCCTTCGTCGGCTCCGCCAACACGGTGCGTGAGGGGCTCGAAGGCTTCCTCGAACAGACGGGCGCGGACGAGCTGATCGTGGCCTCGGCCATCTACGACCACGGAAAGCGCCTGCGCTCCTACGAAATCCTGGCGGATGTGCGGCGGACGATGAGGCAGGCGGCGTAGGGCGCCGGACATTCCCCACCACGACATCACCGGCCTCGTGCCGGTGATCCCGATCATCTGAAGCGCCGCGCCTTTTACGATCGGGATCGCGGGGGCAGGAGCGGCGTTGCCGTCTCAAGCCGCTGCGCCACGGCCTTTCAGCGTCGGATCCAGCGCATCACGCAGGCCGTCGCCCAAGAGGTTCAGACCCAGCACCGCGAGAGCGATCGCAAGGCCCGGCGCGATGGCGAGGTGAGGGGCCTGCGAGAGATAGGTCTGGGCGTCGCTGAGCATCCGGCCCCAGCTCGGATCGGGCGGGCGCACGCCGAGGCCGAGATAGCTCAGGCCGGCTTCGGTCAGGATGGCAAGCGCGAGCTGGATCGTGACCTGCACGATGAGCGCACCCGCAATATTGGGCATCACGTCCTCCCAGGTGATCCGCAGCGGGTGCTTGCCGATGGCGCGGGCGGCGGCGATGTAGTCGAGTGTCCAGACCTGCAGGGCGACGCCGCGCGTGACCCGGGCGAAGACGGGCACGTTGAACACCGCGATGGCGAGAATGGCAGCAAGCGGGCCGGAGCCTACCAGCGCCCCGATCATGATGGCGGAGAGAACGGCCGGGAAGGCGAAGACCACGTCCGATACGCGCATGGCGATTTCGTCCGCTATCCCCTTCCAGGCGGCCGCCGCGGAGCCGATGGCGGTGCCGATGGCCGCGCCTAAGAGAACTGCGGGCCACGCGATGGCGAGCGAGTTCCAGGCTCCGACCATGAGGAGGGAGGTGACGTCGCGTCCGAAATGATCGGTGCCGAGGAGCCCTGCCTCCAGGGGCGCCTTCAGTCGCATGGCGACGCGTACGCGGGTGGGTACCTCGGGCGTCCAGACGAGGGACAGGAGGGCGGTTGCGATGAGGAGCGCCGTCAGAACGCCGCCGACCACGAGGGCGGAACTCGGACGCAGGGAGCGGTTCGTCATGCTCGGTTCCTGAGGCGCGGATCGAGGATAGTGTAGCCGAGATCGACTAGGAAGTTCACCACGATCACAAAGCCGGAAAAGATCAGCACGATGTCCTTGATCACCACGAGGTCACGCTGGTTCAGGGCCTGATAGGCGAGCCGCCCGAGCCCCGGCAGGTTGAACACGTTCTCGACCAGGATCGCGCCGCCGAAGAAGAAGGAAAGCTGCAGGCCCAGGATGGTGGTGACGGGAATGAGCGCGTTCGGCACCACATGCCGCCGCAGGGTCGCGCCTCGGTCCAAGCCTTTGGCGCGCGCCGTGCGCACGAAATCCGCACCGACCACTTCGAGCGTCGCGGAGCGCGTCACGCGGGTGAGCACGGCCGCCTGGGGCAGGGCAAGCGCCAGAGCGGGCAGGAGCAGAGCCTGGAGGGCGGGCCCGATCCCGGCGCCCCAGCCGGGAAAGCCGCCCGCCGGAAACCAGCCGAGGTGGGTCGAGAAGAACAGGATGAAGAGAAGGCCAATCCAGAAATTCGGCACGGCGACTCCCATCTGGCTGAACACCAGCACTGCGCGATCCACCGGCCCGTCCCGGCGCGCGGCGGCGGCCACGCCGAGGGGCAGGGCGAGGGCCGTCGAGATCAGAATGGCGAGAAGGCTCAGGGGCAGCGTAACGCTCATGCGCTCGGCCACAAGCGTTGAGACCGGCATCTTGTAGGTGATGGAGGTGCCGAGATCGCCGTGCAGGATCCCGCCGATCCAATCGAGATAGCGGACGAGCGCCGGCTGATCGAGCCCGAGTTCCTGCCTCAGAGCCGCGAGAGTATCCTCCCGTGCGGCGGTGCCCAGCATGATCGCCGCCGGGTCACCCGGCAGCACCTCCAAGATCAGGAAGATCGCCAGCGAGACGAACAGGAGTGTCATGGACAGGGAGACGAGGCGGGAGATGACGAGGTGCAGCATGAGTTTACGATCCCCGCCTTCTCTCTCCTTTGCGGGGAGGGGCTGGGGTGGAGATGGTTTGGTTCGGTGAGAGGCTCATCGGCACGATTGTGTCATCACCGGCCTTGTGCCGGCCATGACGTTGCAGGGCTGTCGGGCAATAGGGATCTGGACAGCACTCCGATCTTGCGGCCCCCGCCCTTGGCCGTCCCCGCGAGGGCGAGGGAAAGGCGGGAGAGTTGTGGTTCACTCCGTCCACGATACGTCCGTGACATCATTGATTGGGATCGGCGAATTCTCCCACATGCCCTGGAGCTTCGCATTCCACACGCCGAGCTTCGGCAACTGGAAGAGGAAGAGGGCGGGCACGTCCTCGGCCAGGATCTTCTGCGCTTCGGCGTACTTGGCGAAGCGCGCCTTCTCGTCCGTGGTCTTTGCGGCATCCGCGATCAGCGCCTTGAACTTCTCGTTCTTGTAATTGAAGTAGTAGTTGTCGCGGGCGAAGATCTCTATGTCGAGCGGCTCCGTATGGGACACGATGGTGATATCGTAATCCTTGTTCTTGAAAACTTCCTCGATCCACTTGGCCGGAAATTCCGTGGGGATGATCTTCAGGTCCACGCCCACCTCCGCGAGCATGGCCGAGATCAATTCCGCCGAGCGGCTCGCATAGGCCATCTGCGGGGTCTTGATCGTGATCGACAGGCCGTTGCCGTAACCCGCTTCGGCCAGAAGCGCCTTGGCCTTGGCGGGGTCGTAGGGAACGACGCCGGTCGTGTCCACATAGGCCGGATGGTTCGGCGAGAAGAAGCTGCCGATGGGAGTGCCGAAGCCGGAATAGGCGCCCTCGATGAGCATCTTGCGGTCGATGGCGTGCATGATGGCGCGGCGCACGCGAACATCGTCGAATGGCTTCTTGGCGCTGTTGAGGCCCGCGACCGTCTCACCCTCCGTGTTGCCCGCGACCGCCTTGAAGCGAGGATCCTTTTGGAACTCGGCGAAAAGCTCCGGCGCGGCGAGATTCGGGAAGGCATCCACGTCGCCCGCGCGCACGGCCGCGACCTGGGCCTGCGAGTCGCTGATGAAGCGGAAGGTGACGTTTTCCAGCTTCACCTTGTCCTTCTGCCAGTAATCCGGATTCCTGACGAGCTCCACCCTGTCGCCGCGGGTCCATGACTTGAACTTGAAGGGTCCTGTTCCGACCGGATTCGCCGCGTTGTTGGCAGCCGTTTCGGGCGCCACGATCACCGCGTCGCCCCAGCCGAGATAGGTGAGGAAATTGCCCGAGGTTTCCTTGAGCTTGATCACCACGGTCGACGGATCGGGCGTCTCGATGCCCTCGATCGGCGCGAAGATCTGCTTTTGCGCGTTAGTGGACTTGGGATCGCGGGCGCGGTCGAAGGCGAACTTCACGTCGGCGGCATCGAAGGTGGTGCCGTCGTGGAACTTCACGCCTTCCTGCAGGCGGAAGGTATAGGTGAGACCATCGGGGGAGATCTCCCAGCTCTTCGCCAGGAGCGGCTGGACCTTGCCGTTCCTGTCGATGCGCACGAGGCCCTCGTAGAGATTGGCGAGCGTGACCTCGCGAATGGCGACCGGGGCGGCAATCGTCGGATCGAGGCCCGGTGGCTCGATTGGCATGCCGACGACGAGGGAGGTCTTGGCGGCAAGGGCCGGAAGGGCGCTCACGGAGAGCAGCAGGCAGGCGGCCAGGAAGCGCTTCGACATGGGGCGGATCTCCATCCGGTGTGAGGAGCGAGGGTCGCGGTGACCCTCAGCTTACGCAGTGCGGCGCCGGATGGAAGATGTTCCTCGGGCCTTTTTCCCGACTATTTCATCAGATGCAGCGCCCGCCATCGACCTCCAGCACCACGCCGGTGATCATGCTGGCCTCGTCGGAAGCAAGGTAAAGGGCCGCGTTGGCGATATCCTGCGGGGTGGAGAAGCGCCCGAGCGGGATGGAATTGATGAATTGCTCGCGCTTCTGCGGCGTATCCTCGCCCATGAAGGTGGCCAGCAGCGGCGTCTCGCCCGCGACCGGTGCCACGGCGCAGACGCGTATCTTCTGGGGGGCGAGCTCCACGGCCATGGACTTGGTCATGGTGTGCACCGCGCCCTTGGTGCTGTTGTACCAGGTGAGACCCGGGCGAGGGCGCAGACCCGCGGTCGAGCCCACGTTGATGATGGCTCCGCCGCCCTGGCTGTGCATCAGCGGCACGGCCGCCTTGGCGAAGAGATAGATCGATTTGACGTTGACCGCGAAGACCCGATCGAACTCGTCCTCTTCCACTTCCAGCATGGGACGGTTGCGGTGGCTGATGCCCGCATTGTTGACCACGATGTCGAGCTTGCCGAAAGCCGAAAGCGTCGCGGCGACCACATTGTTCACGTCGGCGGCCTTCGACACGTCGGCTGAGAGGCCGATGGCCGCGGTCCCGATCTTCTCTGCGGCCGTTCTGGCGGCGGATTCGTTGATGTCCACAACCGCGACCTTCGCTCCTTCGCGCGCAAAGGTCTCCGCAATTCCCAAGCCGAAGCCGGAGCCTGCGCCCGTGATCAGCGCCACCTTGCCATCGAGGCGTTTCATGTTTCTTCCCTTTCAAGTGTGCTTTTCCCTCCCCCCTTGCGGGGGAGGAGTGTCGTCCGCGCTTTCCGAGCCAGCTCAGACTTGCCGGACGGGACCTCTTTCGTCGTTACCGGCCCTGTGCCGGTGATCCCGATCCTGTGAAGCGTAGCGCTTTTCCGATCGAGGTGGCCGGGACCGGCCCGGCCATGACGGCCGAGCTGTGACCTTTCTCTACCCGTGCGCGATGACAAGCGTCTTCGTGGTCGTGAACTCGACCAATCCCTCGAAGCCCTTCTCGCGGCCATGGCCCGAGCGGCCGAAGCCGCCGAAAGGCAGCTCGATGCCGCCGCCCGCGCCGTAGCAGTTCACGAAGACCTGACCTGCCCGCATGGCGCGTCCCACGCGGGTCGAGCGCATCGCGTCGCGCGTCCATACGCCCGCGGCCAGACCATAGGGCGTCCCGTTGGCGAAACGGATCGCCTCCGCTTCGTCCTCGAACGGCGTCGCCACGAGAACGGGGCCGAAAACCTCCTCCTGGGACAGAATGCTTCGATGCGGCACCGGCGCGAAGAAGACCGGCGGCACGTAGAAGCCTTCGGCCGGCGCGTCGATGGCCACCACGCCTTCGCCCATGATCTGAAGACCTTCGTTGCGGGCACGCTCCAGATAGCTGCGCACGCGGCGCTGCTGAGCCTGATTGATCATGGGGCCGAGGTCGGGCTCGCGCTCCGGATGCCCGGCGCGCAACGTCTTGAAACGTTCGGCGACGGCACTGACGACTTCGTCAAAGATGCCGCGCTGGATCAGAAGGCGGCTGCCCGCCGAGCAGGTCTGCCCGCCGTTCTGGATGATGGCGTTGACGAGAGTGGGCAGGGCGCGCTCGATATCCGCGTCGTCGAAGACGACCTGCGCCGACTTTCCGCCGAGTTCAAGGGTTACGCCCACATGGTTTTGGGCGGCGGCCGTCTGTACCGCGGTGCCGGTCTCGGGGCTGCCGGTGAAGGAGAGAAAATCGATGCCGGGATGGGCCGACAGCGCCGCGCCCGCTGTGCGGCCGAGGCCCGTGACGATGTTGAGCGCGCCGTCGGGGAATCCCGCCTCGCGCGCGAACTGGGACACGCGCAGGATCGTCAGCGACGCATCCTCCGCGGGCTTCACCACGGTGGCGTTGCCGGCGGCCAACGCGGCTCCCACGGAACGGCCGAAGATCTGCATCGGGTAGTTCCAGGGGACGATGTGCCCCGTCACGCCGTGGGGCACGCGCTCGACGCCGATGAAATGCGTGTTGAGATAGGGGATGACGTCGCCGTGGAGCTTGTCGGCGGCGCTGCCGTAGAACTCGAAATACCGGGCCAGCGCGATGGCGTCGGCGCGCGATTGGCGCAGAGGCTTGCCGTTGTCGCGGCTCTCCAGGGCTGCCAGCTCGTCCGCATGCGCCTCGACGATCGTGGCGAGCTTCATGAGGAGACGCCCGCGCTCGGTGGCCGTTAGCTTGCCCCAGGAACCTTCGAGCGCGGTGCGTGCCGCCTTGACGGCGGTATCGACATCCTGCGCGGTGCCGGAGGCGATCTTGGCGATGAGCGCGCCATCCACCGGCGAGACCACGTCCAGCAGCATGCCGTCGGAGGCAGGCACCTCCTTGCCGCCGATGAGATGCTTGAAAACCATGTGGGGAGCGATATGCGAGCTGATCTGGTCGTTCACCGGTTTTGGACTCCGTCAATCAATCTGGTTCTGCCCGGCACGGCGGCCAGGAGCTGGCGCGTGTAGGCGTCGCGAGGATCAGCAAACAAATGCGCGGTTTCCGCCATTTCGACAATTCGACCTTTTTGCATGACCGCTACACGATCACAGATCTGTGCGGCGACACGCAGGTCATGGGTGATGAACAGAATGGAAAGCCCCAACTCCGCCTGTAGGCCTATCAGCAGCTTCAGGATCTCGGCCTGCACCGACACGTCGAGGGCTGAAACCGCCTCGTCCGCGACCAGCACGTCGGGCTTCATGGCGAGCGCCCGCGCGATGCCGATGCGCTGGCGCTGACCGCCGGAGAACTCGTGCGGGTAGCGCTCGGCGGCTTGGGCGGGAAGGCCCACCTTCTCGAGCAGGATGCGCGCTTCCTCGAAAGCCCGGTCGGGGGCGACGCCCTGCGTGATCGGGCCTTCGGCGATGATGTAACCCACCTTGCGCCTCGGGTTGAGGGACGCGAAGGGATCCTGAAAGACGATCTGGATCCTGCGCCTGTGCGGGCGCAGATCGTGCTGCGGCAGGGAGCCGAAGGGCAGGCTCCCGATCTCGATCCTGCCGCCGTCGGGCTCGATCAGGCGCAACACGCAGCGCCCCACCGTGGATTTGCCGGAACCCGACTCCCCGACGAGCCCCAGCGTTTCGCCGCGGCGGATGTCGAAGCTCACGGCATCGGCCGCCCGGACCTCGCGGCTCTTCCTGAAGAGGCCGCGTCCGCCGTAGGATTTTCGGAGGCCCTCGACCGTCAGAACGATCGGTTCGTTCCGCAATTCCTTCGGCGGCGGCGGCGTCAGCGAGGGCACGGCTGCCAGAAGGCGCGTGGTATAGGGGTGCTGCGGGTTGTTCAGCACCACGTCCGCTGGCCCCTGTTCCACGAGCTCGCCGTTCTGCAGCACCGCGACGCGGTCGGCGATCTCGGCGACGACGCCGAAATCATGGGTGATGAAGAGAACCGCCGTGCCCTTCTTCCGGCGCAGGTTGTCGATCAGCTTCAGAACCTGCGCCTGGGTCGTGACGTCGAGGGCCGTCGTCGGCTCGTCCGCGATGAGGAGCTTAGGCTCCAGCGCCAGGGCCATGGCGATCATCACCCGCTGGCGCTGGCCGCCGGAGAGCTCGTGCGGATAGGCGCGGGCGATGAGTTCGGGATAGGGCAGGTTCACCTCGGCGAGCAGCTCGACGACGCGTCTGGCGCGATCGGCCGGGCTCAGGATGCGATGCGCCCGGAAAGTCTCGGCGATCTGGTCCGCCACGCGCATCACCGGATTGAGCGAGGTCATCGGCTCCTGGAACACCATGCCGATGTCTCGGCCGCGCACTTCGCACCATTTCTCCTCGTCGAGAGAGAGAAGATCGGAGCCGCCGAGCCTGATGGAGCCGGAGAGCACCGAAACCGCCGGAGGCAGCAACCCGATGGCGGCCATAGCGGTCATGGACTTGCCGGATCCCGATTCTCCTACGACGCAGAGCGTCTCGCCCGCCTCGATCGTCAACGACAGGTCCCTGATCGCATATTGCCGGTCCGACAGGGCCGGCAGGCCGATGGAGAGGTTTTCGATCGACAGCACGGGGGAGGGGCCGTTCACTCGCGTTCTCCTGCTACGGCTTGGGAAGCCCGAAGGACGGGAAGCATCCTCGCGCCATGGCCCTTCCGTCAATCCACCCGGGCTCTTTGGCGCTTGAAAACCTGCGCGGGTGGAGAACGGGCGGCCGCCGCCATATCTTAGCGGAGGTCGAGCGGAGCCCAGACTTTCGTGCATGATACCGTTTCAGTTTCTGCCGCGAGGCGGCTCCAGGACGTTTTCGCCGTGCAAAGACGCGCCTGGGCCGAGCAGGGGGCGCTTGCCGTTCAACGTCGCGACGAAGCGTTGGAGGCTCTCGCGGCTGCGCTGATCCGTCATGCAGATGGTTTCGCGCACGCCGTTGCGCAGGATTTCGGGCATCGCTCGATTCACGAAACGAAGCTCGCCGATCTCTATCCCGTCGTCACCGGACTGCGGCACGCCCGACAGCATTTCCGGCGCTGGATGAAGCCGCGCCGGCGCCCGATCGGGCTGATGTTCCAGCCGGCGTCCGGCCGCATCCATTACCAGCCTCTCGGAGTGGTCGGGATCATCAGCCCCTGGAACTATCCGGTGCAGCTTGCCCTGTCGCCGCTCGCGGGGGCGCTCGCCGCCGGCAATCGGATCATGGTGAAGCCCTCCGAACTCACCCCGCGCACTTCGGCTCTGCTGGATCAGGTGATCGGCGAAGTGTTCGACGAGAGCGAGGTGGCGGTGGTGCAGGGCGGGGTGGAGGTTGCGCAGGCTTTCGCAGGTCTGCCTTTCGATCACCTGTTCTTCACTGGCTCCACGGCAGTGGGGCGGGAGGTGATGAAGGCCGCCGCCGAGAACCTCGTGCCGGTGACGCTGGAACTCGGGGGCAAATCTCCGGTGATCCTGGCTCCGGATTACCCGCTTGGGAAGGCCGCGGAGCGGGTCGCCGTCGGCAAGCTGTTCAATGCGGGGCAGACGTGCATCGCCCCCGATTTCATGTTCGTTCCAAGGCACAATGAGGCGGCTTTCGTCTCAGCCTTCCGCGACGCGGTGTCCCGGTTGTATCCAAGCCTCGCCGCCAATCCCGATTACACCGCCATCGTGAGTGAGCGGCACGCGGAGCGCCTCCGCCGTCTCGTGGCGGATGCCAGGGCGAGAGGGGCCGCCGTTCATGAGATCAACCCGGCAGGGGAGAGCCTCGATCCTGCCGGGCGCAAGATGGCGCCGGTCGTTCTGACCGGGGTGCCGGCGGAGGCCTTGGTGATGCAGGAGGAAATCTTCGGCCCCGTTCTGCCCGTCGCCACCTACGACCGGGTGGAGGAGGCGATCCGATTCATCAGGGATCGCCCGCATCCTTTGGCGCTATACGTGTTCAGTCATGACAGGGGTTTCGTGAAGCTGGTGCTCGACGAGACCTCCTCAGGCGGCGTCGCGGTCAACGAGACCCTGCTCCATTGCGTTCAGGAGGAACTGCCCTTCGGCGGCGTCGGCCCAAGCGGCATGGGGGCGTATCACGGAGAGGCCGGCTTCAGAACCTTCAGTCATACCCGCTCCGTGTTCCACCAGGCCCGCATCAGCGGTGCCGGCATGACGAAGCCGCCCTATGGTGGCCGCATGGAGCGCCTGCTGTCCTTCCTCCTGCGATAGAGCCTCTACGGTAACGGAATGGACATGTCGTAGGAGACGCCCGGTCCATCGAATTGGATGCCCAGGGCGCCATCCAGCTCGCCCTCGATACTGCGGCGGATCAGGCGCGATCCGAAGCCCTGGCGTTTGGGCGGTTCCACAGGCGGACCTCCGGTTTCCAACCACCGGATGCGCAAATGCTCCGGTTGATTTTCTGCCCGGACGATCGCCCACGACAGATCGAGCCGGCCCGTGGGAACGGAGAGAGCGCCGTACTTCGCCGCATTCGTGACCAGCTCGTGCAGGACGAGCCCGAGATTGATGGCATGGCGCGGGGGCAGATTTACATTCGGCCCCTGGATGACGACCCTTTCGTCAGCCTCCCGCTTATAGGGGGCGAGTTCCTGTTCCGCGATGTCATGCAGGTCGGCATCGCGCCAGGATGTCAGGGTCAGGAGGTTGTGGGTCATCGACAGGGCGAGCAGCCGGCCTTCGAAGGCTTCCTTGAATTGCGCCGAGTTTTTGGAGGAGCGCAGGGTCTGTGCGGCGATGGACTGGACCGTGGCCAGCGTATTCTTCACCCGATGGTTCAGCTCGTCCAGGAAGAAGCGCTGCTGCTCGTCGGCCTGCTTGCGCTCCGTGACATCCTGAAAGATGCCGACGAAGAACACGGGCCTGCGCTGCGCATCGTAGGACACCTGGCCTTTCGAGCTGATCCAGCGAACGCGCCCGTCGGGCCTTCGCACCCTGTACTCGTCCTCGTATGCGCCGTCCCCGAGGAAGGCTTCGCGGATCTTGGCGATGGCCTCCGGCGCATCGTCGGGGTGGAGGAGCGACTTCCACTCGTCGATGGAGGCGACCGTGTGAGAGGCCGGGTAGCCCATGAGAAGGGCTGCCTGGCTCGACCATCCGCCAGTCTGCTTCCGGTGATCGTACCACCAGGTTCCCATGTGGCCAGCCTCCAGCGCCAGCCGGGCCCGCTCCTCGCTTGCCTTCAGCGCCTCCTGCCGTTCGGCGACGTCGTCCATGAGATCGTTGAACGCCCGTGCGAGAATGCCGAACTCGCCGGAATTCTTCGGCAGGTCGATGCGAGCCTGATAATCGCCGCGCCGCCAATCCCTGACGGCGTTGGTCATGATCTCGAACGGCTTCGTAATGAAGGCTCGGCTCGCCAGCCATGAAAGCGACAGGGCGAGAACCAGTGCAGCCGCGATCAGCATAAAGCCGCGCCTTGCCGCCTCGTTGATGGTCGCGAATGCAACCGTCGTGGAAAGGCCTGCGCTCACGTAGATGTTTTCGACCGGGGAGGCGTTCGCGGGGATGTAGCCGAAGATCCTGTGCGTACCGTCCTGGCTGTCCGCGGTGAAGCTGCCGGGGCTTCGGGCGGACAGGAGATCCGCGAACGCATCCGGGATTTTGGTGCCGATGAACTTTTCCGGGAACGGTTCTCGCGAGATGATGATCCCGTTCCGGTCGGCCACGGTGAGAGAGCCACCCTCGGCGATGACGCGCTCCTTGAGCTCCCGGTCGAGCCATGTGAGATCCATGGCCGCGGCGATGACGCCGATGATCTCTCCATCATAGCCCCAGATCGGGAGCGACAGGGGAATGATGGAATGGGCTCCCAGCCCGGCCTCCGTGAACTCCGCCGTATAGGTGCCGATGGAGAAAGCCTTCCTGGAAATACTGTCCTGGAAATAGGGGCGGTCCCTGAAGCGCAGATCGGTGTTGATGAAGCCTCTGTCGTTGCAGCGAACGGCCCCCTGGAGGTCGAGCACCACGAATGCGACGACGTGCGGGACCTTCTGGTGCACGGAACGCAGATAGGCGTTGCATGCCGGCATGTCGAACCTCCGGATGGACGGCGTTTCGTCCATCGCCAGAAGAAGACTGTGAATGCCGTCGAAGATGTGGTCGATCTCCGAAGCCGCCAGTTGCGCCTGGCGAATGACGAGTTCGTTGACTTCCGCCTCCCGGGCGCGCCTCAGCGAAACTTCCGTGAAGGCCCAGATGACGATCGCCGGCAGAACGGAGATCAGCGCCAATAGGAGCAAACGTCTCGTCAGAGTCATGCAAGGGCCCAGCTTGAGAAGAGCAAGGGACCATAAAGATCGTTGAGCGTCCACCCCCGTAACAACCACAAGTGATCTTGCATCCTCAGGCAAGAGGTGTCAGGGGAGCAGGGATGGCGCTTCCTCCTCTTCTCCACCTTCAGGACATTGCTCTCACCTTCGGCGGCACGCCCTTGATCGAGAGCGCTGAGCTCTCCGTCTCCCCCGGCGAACGGGCCTGCCTGGTGGGACGCAATGGCTCGGGCAAATCCACCCTGCTCAAAATTGCCGCAGGGCTGATCGAGGCGGACGGCGGCAAGCGTTTCGTGCAGCCGGGCGCGACGGTGCGGTATCTGGCACAGGAGCCGGACCTGAGCTCCTATCCCGACACGCTGGCCTATGTGGAAACGGGCCTCGGACCGGGCGATGATCCTTACCGGGCGCGCTATCTGCTGGAGCAGCTGGGCCTGACCGGCGAGGAGAGGCCGGCCGACCTCTCGGGCGGCGAGGCCCGCCGTGCGGCGCTCGCCCATGTCCTGGCCCCCGAGCCCGACATTCTGCTGCTCGACGAGCCCACCAACCATCTCGATCTTCCGGCCATCGAATGGCTCGAAAGCGAACTCAAGAGCCTCCGCTCGGCTCTCGTTCTCATCAGTCACGACCGGCGCTTCCTGGAAAGCCTGTCCCAGTCCACCATCTGGCTCGACCGGGGCCGCACCCGCCGCATGGAGCGGGGCTTCGCCCATTTCGAGGAATGGCGGGATCAGGTGCTGGAGCAGGAGGAGGCCGAGCACCACAAGCTCGGGCGCAAGCTCGTGGCCGAGGCCGACTGGCTCCGCTACGGCGTGACGGCCCGGCGCAAGCGCAACGTGCGCCGCTTGGGCAATCTCCACGCCATGCGCCAGCAATACCGCGACCGGAAGCGCGCGGTCGGCACGGTCAGCATGACCATGGCCGAGGCCGAGCAGTCCGGCACCCTGGTGGTGGAGGCGGACGGCATCTCGAAATCTTACGGCGACCGGCCCATCGTCTCGAACCTGTCCCTGCGCATTCTGCGCGGCGATCGTCTGGGCATCATCGGGCCGAACGGGGCGGGAAAGACCACGCTCATCAACCTGCTGACGGGCAATCTCCAGCCGGATTCCGGCCGGATGCGGCTCGGCTCCAATCTGCAGATGGTTACCCTCGACCAACGCCGCGCGAGCCTCGATCCCAATGCCACAGTGGCGGAGACGCTCACCGGGGGGCGCGGCGACAGCGTTACCATCGGCGGGCAGACGAAGCACGTGATCGGCTACATGAAAGACTTCCTGTTCTCGCCGGAGCAGGCTCGCACGCCCGTGGGCGTGCTCTCCGGCGGCGAGCGCAACAGGCTCATGCTGGCCCGCGCTCTCGCGCAGCCCTCGAACCTCCTCGTCCTCGACGAGCCCACCAATGACCTCGACCTGGAGACCCTCGACCTGCTGCAGGAAATGATCACGGATTATTCCGGCACGGTGATTCTGGTCAGCCACGACCGCGACTTCCTCGACCGCACGGTTGGATCCGTTCTGGTGTCGGAAGGCGAGGGACGCTGGGTCGAGTACGCGGGCGGCTATTCCGACATGGTGGCCCAGCGCGGGCAGGGCGTGCAGGCTCGCTCCGTGGAGAAGGAGGCCAAGCCCAGGAGCGCGCAATCCAGGGGTGCGGACAAGCCCGCGACCCACGCCAAACGTAAGCTAGGCTTCAACGAGCAGCACGACCTCAAGATGCTTCCGAAGCGCATGGAGGACCTGGAGGCCAAGATCGCCAAGGTGCAGGAGATCCTCGCCGATCCGGACCTCTATTCCCGCGACCCGGCCCGTTTCCAGAAAGCGATGGATGCACTGACGCTGCTGCAGGGCGAACTGCACGCGGCGGAGGAACGCTGGCTGGAGCTGGAGATGCTCAGGGAAGAGCTGGAGGGATAGCGGCGCTTTCGCTCACTCGAACTCCCATCCGAAGATGATGACTTCCGTAAGCTCGTCCGCCTCGGCCGCTTCTATGCCGATGACGGCGGACGGGTTCTCACGCTCGCAGATCACTTCTCTCCTCATGCTGCTGGTCTCCTCATGCTGCTGGGCGGCAAAGCCGCTGGCACGGCAGCGGGCGAAGTACGTATCGATAACCTGAACCGGCGAAGCTCTGGTTTTGAATGTCACCTCGACAAAGGCGGGAGCCGTGCCGTCTTGCCCTCGCGCGCCATATTGCACGGTCCCGGGGATCGGCTCCACCAGATCCAGGTTCTCGACCTGGGTCCCGCGTATGAGGAGCAGATAGCGGATATCGTAAGGGTCGAAATGGTGAGTGCGATCGGACAGCCATGCGGCAGTTGCCATCATCATGATAAGCCCGACCGGTAGGATACCGACATAAGCCAGCAATATCAGAAAACGCAGCACCGCTCCTCGCCCCATGGCGCCGAGCTCCCCATCACAAGTGAAATATAATAACAGATTTCATGTGAGTTCGAAACGGGATCTTCGCCCTTTACCGGCAATCTCGATGTGCCGAGCGCGGCGCTTCACGCCATCGGGATCACCGGGACAAGCCCGGTGATGACGTGGGAGGGCGGCATAGGGTCGGTGATGACGTGGGAGGGCGGCATAGGGTCGGTGATGACGTGGGGGGAGGCGGGCTCCTCGTGTCGCCGCCGATGGAAGGAACGGCTTGCCACCCGCGGAAAGGCGGTGTCTATGGCCGGGATTGCCGCTGTCCAGCTGATCGAGTCGCCAAAGACCTTTTGGACCGGCTGTGCGTTCTAGCCCGAACGACCCTGTGGTCCTGAATTCACCCGCACCTGAGAGACAGCCGATGGCACCTGCAAAACTGTTCACACCCTTCCGGGTCGGCGAGCTCGAACTCGCCAATCGCATCGTGATCGCACCCATGTGCCAGTACTCGGCCGAGAACGGGTGCATGACCGACTGGCATCTGATTCATCTGGGTCAGCTCGCCCTCTCGGGCGCCGCGCTCCTGACCATCGAGGCGACCGCCGTCGTGCCCGAAGGACGCATCACCTATGCCGATGTGGGCCTCTATTCGGATGAAACCGAAGCCGCGATGGCGCGCGTTCTGGGGAGCGTCCGCCGCTGGTCCGACATGCCGATCGCCATTCAGCTCGCTCATGCCGGACGCAAGGCTTCCTCCGAGGTGCCATGGAAGGGCAGGCCGCAGCTTCCCCCCGATCACCCCAATGGATGGCAGACGGAAGCGCCCTCCGCGCTTCCGTTCGCTTCCGGCGATGCCGCTCCGACCGCGCTGGATCGGGATGGGCTGGCGCGCGTGCGGAACGCGTTCGCCGATTCGGCGAAACGCGCCGCAAGGCTCGGCATCGATGCCGTTCAGATCCATGCTGCCCATGGCTATCTGCTGCATGAGTTCCTGTCTCCATTGTCCAACCAGCGGACGGATGAATACGGCGGGTCCCTGGAGAACCGGATGCGCTTTCCGCTCGAGGTGTTCGACGCGGTTCGCGCTGCCTTCCCGGCGGAGCGGGCCGTCACCGTGCGCGTGTCGGGAACGGACTGGGCCGAGGGCGGCTGGACGATCGAGGAAACGGTTGCCTTCGCGCAGGCGCTCGAGGCCCGGGGATGCAGCGGGATTCACGTGTCGAGCGGCGGCCTGACCTCGGCGCAGAAGATTCCGGTGGGGCCGAGCTACCAAGTGCCGCTCGCCCGCGCGGTCAAGGCGGCCACCAGGATGCCGGTCATCGCGGTGGGCCTCATCACCGATTACGTGCAGGCGGAGGCCATCCTTACCACGGGCGATGCCGACCTGATCGCTCTCGCCCGGGGCATCCTCTACAATCCGCGTTGGCCCTGGCACGCGGCCGCGTACTTCGGCGCCTCCGTCAAGGGGCCGAATCAGTACCTGCGCTCACAGCCTCGTCAGTATCCCAATCTCTTCGGTGTTCGCGTGGACGACTGACGAGCGCTTCCGCCCCCATTTCACGTCGTCACCGGCCCCGTACTGGTGATTCACGTCTTGTTCTGCGTGGCGGTTCTCGAAGACGGGGATGGCCGGGACGAGCCCGGCCATGACGAGGAGGGAGCGTCATCGCCACATGCTCCCACGTCATCACCGGCCCTGTGCCGGTGATCCCGGTCCATCGAGGCGCCGCGCCCATCACGGACGCAGCCGTGACTTCCCGCAATGCCCTAACCGCCTTCCTCGAGAGTGAACCCGGCCTTCAGCACGACCTGATAATGGCGCACCTCTCCGTTCTCCACATGTCCCCTGGTTTGCAGGACCTCGAACCAGCGCAGGTTCCGCAATGTCGCGCCGGCGCGCCGGATCGCGGTCTGAATCGCATCTTCGATGCTCGTATCCGACGAGCCGACGAGCTCGACGATCTTGTAGACGTGATCGTTCATCAGGTGCTCCATGCTTTACCAGGAGCGTGAATTGGAGCCCGGATGCCGACTGCCTAGGGCCGCTTCGCAATTCAAAAGTGAATTTGTGATCGACATTAGACGAAATAGCAGCAACGGCACAGGAACTTAGGACGGTGTTCCATTGTTGGGGAGCCGTCAGCTCGGCCATACGGGCCGTGCGCAGGAAGGGAACTCTCCCATGAATCCCAAGGTCGTTCTTGTTGTGAGTGCCCTGGCACTCGGCGTGGCTGGTTGCATGACGCCGATGGCCTCGGCTCCTCCCGCGGCAGTGACGAGCGCATCGGTCTTCGTGCCGACGGCGGCCTCGTCGAACCTCTTCGAAATCGAATCGAGCCGTCTGGCCCTGCGCCGTGCACGTGATCCCGAAGTCCGCCGCTTCGCCCGGCAGATGATCCGGGATCATCGCCTCGCCACGCGCCGCATGGCGGCGGTGCTGCGCAATTCGGGCATGCCCGTGCCGCCTCCGGCCTTGAATGCGAAGCACCAGCAGATGCTCGCGACCGTCGAAGCCGCTCCGGATTTCGATGCGGCTTACGTGAACGCCCAGCTCATGGCGCATCAGGAGGCTGTCGCCCTGTTCGCGTCCTATTCGTCGAGCGGTGACGTGCCGCAGCTGGCATCCTTCGCGGGCCGGACGCTCCCGACGCTGCAGATGCACTTGAATCACGCACAGGCGCTCAGCGGCGCCGCCCCCGCGATGTAAGGCGGGAAAGGCCGCCGGAAGCCCTTCGGCGGCCTATTCCTGGTCAGCCCTCCTGGCTGTACGGCACCACCTCCTGCTCGATCGCGCCGAAGATCGAGTGGCCGGCCCCGTCCTTCATCTCGATGCGGACGATATCGCCGATGCGCATGAAGGAAGTTTGAGGCTCGCCATGGAGGATGGTCTCGACGGTGCGCTGCTCCGCGAGGCACGAGTAGCCGAGGCCTCCTTCGGAGATGGGCCTGCCCGGTCCGCCGCCCTCGTCCTTGTTGGAGACGGTGCCCGAGCCGATGATCGTGCCCGCTCCCAAGGGGCGGGTCCTGGCCGCGTGAGCGATCAGGGTCGGAAAGTCGAAGGTCATGTCCACTCCGGCATTCGGCTTGCCGAACGGTTTCTCGTTCAGAGTGGAAAGGAGGGGCAGGTGGAGCCTGCCTCCGTCCCAGGCCTCTCCCAGCTCGTCTGGCGTGACAGCGACCGGGGAGAGAGTCGAGGACGGCTTCGACTGGAAGAAGCCGAAGCCCTTCGCCAGTTCCGCCGGGATGAGGTTTCTCAAGGACACGTCGTTGACGAGAACGACGAGGCGAATGGCCCTGGCCGCGTCTTCCCGTGTCGCGCCCATGGGCACGTCCCCCGTGATCACGGCGATTTCCGCCTCGAAATCAATGCCATGGGCCTCGTCCAGCGCTGGAATCGGATCTCGCGGCCCGAGGAACGAATCGGAGCCTCCCTGGTACATGAGCGGATCGGCCCAGAAGGATTCCGGCATCTGCGCCCCGCGGGCTTTGCGGACCAGCTCTACGTGATTCACATAGGCTGAGCCGTCCGCCCATTGATAAGAACGGGGCAGGGGCGAAGCGCAGTCATGCTCGTGAAAGCGGAACGAGGGCACGGATCCGTGTTCGAGCTGTTCCGCGAGGTCACGCAGGCGAGGCTCGACTTTTTCCCAGTCATCGAGGGCTTGCTGTAGCGTCGGAACAATGAAAAATGCGTCCGTCGCGCGGGTCAGGTCCCTCGAGACGATTACGAGCCGGCCGTCACGGCCCTGTTTGAGCGAGGAGAGCTTCATAGCCACCCACCTGGTTGTTGTGGTTTATTGAGCTTGCAACGAAAGAGTCCGCGGGGAAACGCCAATGACAACGATGAAGAGAAGAAACTTCCTGAAGGGGGCCGGTCTTGCGGCTGCGGCCACCTCGGTGGCGGCTCCCGCCATTGCGCAGTCCAGCCCGGAGGTTCGCTGGCGTCTGACCTCGAGCTTCCCCAAGTCTCTCGATACGATTTTCGGTACGGCGCAGACTTTCGCCAAGTACATGGCGGACGCGACCGACGGAAAGTTCCAGATCCAGGTCTTCGCTCCGGGCGAGATCGTGGGCGGCCTCCAGGCTATGGATGCGGTAGAGAACGGCTCCGTCGAGTGCGCCCATACCCCGACCTATTATTACATCGGCCGCGAGCCGGCGCTCGGTGTGGCGACGGGCCTGCCGTTCAGCCTCAATGCGCGCCAGTCCCATTCCTGGTGGCATTTCGCCGGCGGCAAGGAGATCATCAACGAGATCCTCGGCAAATATAACTGCACCTCCCTCGTCTGCGGCAATTCCGGAGCGCAGATGGGCGGCTTCTTCCGCAAGGAGATCAACACCGTCGACGACCTGAAGGGTCTCAAGTTCCGCATCGGCGGCCTTGGGGGGCAGGTGCTCGCCAAGCTCGGCGTCGTTCCGCAGCAGGTTGCGCCCGGCGACGTCTATCCGGCTCTCGAACGCGGCACGCTCGACGCCGCCGAGTTCGTCGGTCCCTACGATGATGAGAAGCTGGGCTTCCTGAAGGTCGCCAAGTACTACTACGCCCCCGGCTTTTGGGAGGGCGGCGCCATGCTGCACCTCGTCATCAACAAGCAAAAGTGGGACGACCTGCCTAAGCACTACCAGGCCATCATGTCCAATGCCGCCGAGGCCGCGAACAACTGGATGTTGGCGAAATACGATGCCGTGAACGGCCAAGCTCTGCGGCGCATGGTCGGCGCGGGCGCGGAACTGCGTACCTTCTCGCAGCCCATCATGGAGGCTTCGCTCAAGGCCGCGAACGAACTCTATGAGGAACTCTCCGCTAAGAACGCCAACTTCAAGAAGGCCTACGATTCGATGGTGGCCTATCGTGCCGATGTCCTGCCCTGGTGGCAGCTCAACGAATACGCATTCGACACCTTCATGATCCGCACGCGCGGTCGGGCGTAAGGGCGATGAGGCCGCAGAGGAGAGGGGCCTTCTCAACGGCGCTCCTCCTCTGTTCTGCGTTGTGCGGCGGGAGTACTCCCGCTGCCGCGCAGGAACTCGTCATTCGGGACGTGACCTATCCGGACTTGCCGAGACAGGCTGCGTCTGCGGACGGGTTCGTACCCAGGGGGTGGGTTGTCGAAGGCGAAGCGAGTGGTGATCTGAACCGGGACGGTGTCGCGGATCTGGCGATCGTGCTTCGACAGAACGATCCGAACAACGTGATCGAGAATCTGGGGCTCGGCGAAAATCCGTTCAACACGAATCCGCGCATTCTGGCGGTGGCTTTCCGCAACGGCCCTTCGGGGGACTATGTTCTGAAAGTGGTGAACCACACGCTCATTCGGCGACGCGAAGATCCGGTGCAGGTAGATCCCTTCGGCGAAGGGAATGGCGGCATCGCCATCAGGCGAGGAAGCCTGGAGGTGTCTCTCCACCACTTCATGAGCGCCGGCGGGTGGGGCATGTTTCGAGCGACATACAAGGTTCGATACCAAAACGGGCGCTTCGAGTTGATCGGTTATGACCGCTCTGCGGTTCACCGCACCACCGGCGAAACCAAGGATGTCAGCGTCAACTATCTTACTCGCAGGATGCAGCATTCGACCGGACATATTTCGAGCGACACCCCCACAAAGGTGACATGGAGGACCTTGCCTCTCCGTGCGCCGCTCGCTCTTGACGCCGTCGGCGACGGATTGAACTTCGATCCCGAGCGCTGAGTTTCGCATCGTATGGTGGAGATGCGGTCTCTCCGACTGGAGGAAAGGCTCGCCATACTCACTTCGGCTCGCGCCGGTTGGGATCGAAGCGCTTCTTCAAATCACGCCAGCAATCGATGTAGTTCTCCTGCAATGTCGGCAGTTCGGCGGCATATTTCGTCACGCGCTGCGGAAAGCGCGTCTCGAACATGAAGGCCATGGTGCCGGTGAGCTTCACGGGTTTTAGCTCCACGGTGCTGGCATGTTCGAAGGCCGAGCTATCCGGCCCGTGCGGCAGCATCTGGTTGTGGAGGCTCATCCCGCCGGGCACGAAGCCTTCGGGCTTGGCGTCGTAGACGCCATAGATCAGCCCCATGAATTCCGACATCAGGTTGCGGTGATACCAGGGCGGGCGGAAGGTGTTCTCCGCCACCGACCATCGCTCGGGAAAGATCACGAAGTCCACATTTGCCGTACCGGGCGTCTCGGAGGGCGCGGTGAGCACCGTGAAGATCGAGGGATCGGGATGGTCGAACAGCACGGCGTTGACCGGCGAGAAGTGGCGCAGGTCGTACTTGTAGGGCGCGTAATTGCCGTGCCACGCCACGACGTCGAGCGGGGACTGCCCGATCTCCGTGCGATAGAGCTCGCCGCCCCATTTCACGAACAGGAAGGACAGGGCTTCCTTGTCCTCGTAGGCCGCGACGGGCGTGAGGAAGTCGCGCGGGTTGGCGAGGCAGTTCGCACCGATCGGGCCGCGGTCGGGCAGGGTGAAGGAGCCGCCGTAATTCTCGCACACATAAGCGCGCGCGGAGCCGTCGAGGAGTTCGACCTTGAAGGTCACGCCGCGCGGGATCACGCAGATCTCGCCGGGCTCGATGTCGATCACGCCGAATTCCGTGCGAAAGCGCAAGTGCCCCTGCTGCGCCACGACGAGATATTCGCCGTCGGCGTTGAAGAAGTACTCGTTGTCCATCGAGCGCGTGACGAGGAGCAAATGCACGGCCATGCCGGTCTGGGTGTCGGAATCGCCAGCGGTGGTCATGGTGCGGAGGCCGGTGATGAAGGTCAGTGCCTCGTCCGGGATCGGCGTCGGGTCCCAGCGCAGCTGGCCGATGGGGAGATTGCTCTCTTCGCGGGCTGCAGGCGCCGTGCGCATGAGGCCCTTGTCCATTTTCACGTAGCGGCCGGAATGCTTCACGGAAGGCCGGATCCGATAGAGCCAGGAGCGCTGGTTCGTCGCCTGAGGGGCCGTGAAGGGCGATCCTGAAAGCTGCTCGGCATAAAGCCCGTAATTGATCCTCTGCGGCGAGTTGCGCCCGATGGGGAGCGCTCCCTCCAGAGCTTCCGTTTCGAACGAGTTGCCGAAGCCCGACATATAACCGGGAATGAGGGCGCTGGTGCGGGGCTGCCGAGATTGGATGCCAGAGACATTTTGAACGTTCATGAGCGCTCTCCCTGGAGCGGAGCGGGTTCCATCGAAAGGATATTGACCGGACGCTCCACAAATCTAGTTGCTAGTGCAACGAATTTCGCATATTGGTTGCATGCGCAACGAGTTGATGTCAATCATGGCCCGGCAGACCGCAACAAAGAAACAGGAAGCCTCCAATCCCACGGTGATCCTGGAGAGTTTCTTGCCCTACCGTCTGAATGTGCTGGCAAGCCTGACCTCGAATGCTCTGGCGCAGATCTATGCCGAGCGGTTCGGCCTCTCGATCCCCGCATGGCGGGTGGTGGCGACCTTGGGCCAGTACGAGAACCGCACGGCCCGGGACATCGCGGCTCACGGAGTCATGCACAAATCCACGGTCTCCCGGGCGGTGGCTTCCCTGGAGCAGCGCGGCCTCATCGCGCGCAGATCCAACAAGGACGACCGGCGGGAGGAATTGCTGGAGCTGACCGCCGAGGGGCGGGAGATCTACGAGGCCCTGGCTCCCGAGGCGCTCGCCTTCGAGGAGCGCTTCGTCTCCGTGCTGACCGAGGAGGAGCAAAAACTCCTTGTCTCGCTCGTCGACCGCCTGAGCGGCCATGCGCGGCAGCTGGCTCCCGAGGGGGAGGTGGAAGGATGAGGCTCTATACTTATTTCCGCTCCTCGGCGGCCTATCGGGTCCGGATCGCGCTCAACCTGAAGAGCGTGCCCTATGAACCCGTGCCGGTGAACCTTCTGAAAGGTGAGCAGCGGGAGGAAGCCTACGGCGCCGTCAACCCTCAGATGCGACTGCCGGCCCTGGATATCGGCGGTACGGTTCTCACTCAGTCTCCCGCCATTCTCGAATATCTCGACGAGGTCTATCCGGAGCCGCCCCTGCTGCCCGGAGATGCCGTGAGCCGCGCGAAGGTGCGCGCCATCGCCTCCATTGTCGGCTGCGATATCCATCCGCTCAACAATCTCGGGCCGCTCAAGTACCTCAAGGGAAAGCTCGGACACGAGCAGGCAACGATCGATGCTTGGTATGCCCATTGGATATGCGAAGGGTTCGATGCCATCGAAGCTCTGATCGAGACCGGCCCTTTCTGTTTCGGCTCTCAGGTGACCCTCGCCGACATCTATCTCGTGCCGCAGGTCTTCAATGCGCGGCGGTTCAACGTCTCGCTTGCCGCCTTTCCGAAAATCGTCGCGGTGGATGCCGCCTGCGCGGAACTTCGCGCCTTTCAGGATGCCGCTCCGGAACGCCAGCCGGACGCGGTTTGACGAGGCGGCGCGTGGCCGATTCCCGGCGATGCGCCCGTCGACGACGAGCAGGTCCGTCGAGGGCCTGCGCCCATAACAGGAGGAAAACCATGGGACCGTTTCCGCACGACGCACCGCCGCCGGCCATCAGCGAAGACAACCCGATGGGCACCGACGGCTTCGAATTCGTAGAATACTGTCATCCTGATCCGAGCCAGCTCGACACGCTCTTCAAGACCATGGGCTTCACACCGGTCGCCAAGCATCGTTCGAAAAACGTGATGCTCTACCGGCAGGGGGATATCAACTTCATCGTCAACGCGCAGACCGGCTCCTTCGCTGAGCGCTTCGCCAGCCAGCACGGTCCGTCCGCTCCCGCGATGGCCTTCCGGGTGGTCGATGCGAAATACGCCTATGAACGCGCTCTTTCCATGGGGGCCAAGCCGGCCCAGACGGAGAGGGGGCCCAACGAACTCGAGATCCCGGCGATCGAAGGTATCGGCGGGCTGCAGATCTACTTCGTCGACCGTTACGGAGCGAAGGGCTCGATCTATGACGTGGACTTCGAATGGCTTGGGGAGAAGGATCCTAAGCCCAAGGGCGTCGGCCTCTATTACATCGATCACCTGACCCACAACGTTTATCGCGGGCGGCTGAACGAATGGGCGGGCTTCTATGAGCGCCTCTTCAACTTCCGTCAGATCCGCTACTTCGATATCGAGGGCAAACTGACGGGCCTGCACTCTCGCGCCATGACGAGCCCGGACGGCAAGATCCGCATTCCGATCAACGAGGACGCGGGCGAGACCGGGCAGATCGAGGAATATCTCCAGGAGTATAAGGGCGAGGGCATCCAGCATGTGGCCCTTGGCTCTCACGACCTCTACGAATCCATCGAGACCCTGATCGCGCGCGGGCTCGAGTTCATGCCTGCCCCGAACGACATCTATTACGCGCGGGTCGACAAGCGTCTGCCGAGTCACGGCGAGCCCCTCGACCGTCTGCAGAAGAACGGCATCCTTATCGATGGCGAGGGTGTCGTCGAGGGGGGCTTCACGAAGGTGCTGCTCCAGCGCTTCGGCAAGACCGCCATCGGTCCGATCTTCTTCGAATTCATTCAGCGGAAGGGTGACGAAGGATTCGGCGAGGGCAACTTCAAGGCGCTCTTCGAATCGATCGAGGAGGATCAGATTCGTCGTGGGGTCCTGAAGCCGAACGCCGCTTGAGACCGTCGCATGGGAGCGATTCTACGAAGGCCGGCCATGTTCCGGCCCTCTCTTTTTGGATCGCTACAGCCCGTCCTCGACCAGATTGTGGACAGACTTATTCACAGGCTCACCCGCTCGTGATCCCGAGAAAAAGCGTTTCGGCGTTGTCTTCGCAACCCTTCTCTCCGAAGGGCTAACCCTTGAAAATTAAGGGTTTGTTAGGTCACGGCCGCAAGATCTTACCGAAAGTAAACGGCCGGGAATGAAAACGTTGCGTTTGTGCAACATGCCCGTGAAAAGCCCCCTGGATTGCCCAGTTTGTGCCTTCATTCGGTTGCTTGGCGGATCGCTCTGGCTAATGTGTCACCAGCGACGGGGGCACCCCAGTCGTCATTTGGTGAGTCCCAGCCAAGAGGCGGGCTGCCAGATCACTAGGGGAAAAGGGAAGTGTTTGGGGCTTCGGCCTTCAAATCACAAGAACCCGACCCCCCAAGGGTCTCGAAACTTTGGAGGTTTACCATGAAGCTCGTTAAGAGCCTTCTCCTCGGATCGGCTGCGGGTCTCGCCGCTGTTGCCGGGGCTCAGGCTGCTGACCTTCCTATCGCGAAGGCGGCTCCTGTTGAGTACGTTCGCGTCTGCTCCACCTACGGCGCAGGCTTCTTCTACATCCCCGGCACGGAAACCTGCCTCCGCGTCGGCGGCCGAGTCCGCGCTGACTACCTCTACGTCGAGCCGGAGCTCCGCGACGACGACGCGATCGGCTTCCGCGCTCGCGGCCGCATCCAGGTCGACGCCCGCACCGCTACGGCTTACGGCCTGCTGCGCACCTTCATCCGCCTGGAGATGTTCCGCGACACCGGCGCCTTCAACGCTGCTCCTGGCACCGTCGACAACTACTCCAGCCTCGATCAGGCCTTCGTGCAGTTCGGTGGTCTGACCGCCGGTCGCGCTCTGACCTTCTTCGACAACGGCGACATCGACGCTCAGACCTTCGCCGGCGTCCGCTGGAACGACCAGCCGAACGTCAACCTGCTGGCCTACACCTTCTCGTTCGGCAACGGCTTCTCGGCCACCCTGTCGCTCGAAGAGGGTGAGTACGCCGGCATCGGCCTGCCTCCCGCGTTCGGTGACGTCACCGCTGGCCGGAACATGCCCGACGTTGTCGCCAACATCCGCTATGCTGGCACCTGGGGTTCGGCTCAGCTCTCCGGTGCTGTCCACCAGCTCCGCAGCGTCGCTCTCACGGATGCTGCTGGCCTCGGCTTCATTCCTGACACCGAGTACGGCTTTGCCGTGTCCGGCCAGTTCACGTTCAACCTGCCGATGCTGGCTGCTGGCGACGCCGTGTGGCTCGCTGCCACCTACGCCGACGGTGCCCTTGGCTACCTCGGTTTCGGCGGCGCCGACGTTGACGATGCGATCATCGACGCCGATGGCGACATCGACACGACCCAGGGCTGGTCTATCGCTGGTGGTCTGCGTCACTACTGGACCCCTGAAATCCGCCAGAACGTCTTCGGTTCGTATGCCAGCGTCGAGTACGGCGCAGGCGTCGTGGGCGCAGACTTCACCGAGTGGCGCGCCGGCACGAACCTGATCTGGTCGCCGGTCTCCGGCCTGAACATCGGCGCGGAAGTCATGTACACCAGCGTTGACATCGACGACGTTGCTGACGACGAGACCGACGATTTCTGGCAGGCTCGTCTGCGCGTCGAGCGCAACTTCTAATCGGTTCACCCCGATTGGTTGGAGGAAACCCCGGTGGAAACACCGGGGTTTTCTTTTTTGTATCCTGAAGCCGCGTCGCCAGGGAACGTAGAGCCTCGGCCCGATCTGATGATGATGTTTGAGAAGGGCGTGATGGCGGTGCACAGGATCCGCATTCTCTCCGTCATGACTGTTACGGCCGCTCCTTCCATCATGGTCACACTTGATCAGGGCCTCCCCCTCCTTGACCGCCGTACCACAATGAGGGGGAGGCCGGGCCTGAAGCAGGGGAGGGACTGACGGTGGAGGCATGAGGATGGGATGAGCGAACAGACCCCGTTCGCCCCCTTCGGTACAGGCTCAATGTGCTTGGAATTCTGGCGGGCGCCGCCGTGCGTCAATAGGCGGTCTTCGTCGCATCTGCCGCCGCCGCGGCTGCTGCCGCAGGTGCAGAAACGGTTTTCTCCTTCAGCCTCACCCGGTAAACCTCCAGGTTTTCCATGACCCGCTGCACGTAGTTGCGGGTCTCGTAGAACGGGATCCGCTCCACCCAGTCGATCGTGTCCACCTGGGCTTCGCGCGGATCGCCATAGGCCCGGACCCACTTCTTCACGTTGCCGCCGCCCGCGTTATAGGAGGCGAAAGCGAGGATATAGGAGCCCTTCCAATCCTCCATCAGCTCGCCGAGATGGGCGGATCCGATCTTCGCGTTGTAGGAGGGGTCCTCCACCAGACGTTTCAGGTCGAAATCGACGCCGAAGCGCTTCGCTGTCCGCTTGGCGGTAGCGGGCATGAGCTGCATGAGACCGCGCGCGCCTGCGCTCGAGACGGCTTTCGGGTTGAAGGCGCTCTCCTGCCGGGCGATAGCATAGATCATTGCGGGCTCCACCTCGTCGCCAACCGGCTCGAAATCCGGGATGGCCGCGAGCGGGTAGGCATGCTGATCGAGCGGAAAGCCCCGTTGCAGGGCGATCTTGCCGACCGCGAGAACCGCGCGCGGGTTCTGCAGCGAGGTCGCCAGCGCCGCGAGGGCATCGAGCTGTCCCGGATCGTTCAGGGTCTGAGCGAGATCGCCATAGAGTCCGATGGCCAGATCCGTTTCCCCGGCCTGATGCAGGAGCTTCACGGCACGTACCGGAATGCGTGCCTCGAAGGCTTCGCGCTCCTCCCCCTGAAGCGGCTCCACCGCGCGGAGAGATACGTCCTTGCCCAGCTTCCGGCGGGCAAGCTGACCGTAATAGGTGGTCGGGTGATCGGCAGCCCGGGCGTAGAAGAGCCTTGCATCATCGGAAGCTCCAGCCGCCTCCGCGGCGCGGGCCTGCCAATAGGCAACCCGGGCGAGGGAAATGGGTGTCGAGGCCGTTTCCGAGACGGTCGCAAAGTGCTTTGCGGCCTTTGCCGGATCATTCAGGAAGCGGAGCGCGATCCAGCCCGCGTGGAACTCCGCCTCGATCTGCTGGGCAGGCGATTCAGCTGCGTGATGGCTGGCCACGTCGTAGGCGGCCTGCGCGTCGCCCTTATCGAGCAGTTCACGCACGACCCGGCGCTGCTCGGCCCACCATTCGTCCCCGTCTGCGCGAAGCTCGTGATCCCGCGGCGCCTGCATGAGGATTTTGGCGGCCTCGGAATAGTTCCTGCTCCGGCGCTGAAGGAGGGCGCGGGAGAACAGATAGGACGGATCGCTCCTGAGCGATGCCGGGACTGCGGCGAAGGCCTTCTGGGCCTTCTTCTTCCCCTGAAAAACACCCATGCGGGCTTTGACGAGGGTGGCATGATCCTTGCCGGCACGGCCGGCGGCGCGCAAAGCGGCGCCCCAGTTCTCCTTCAGGAGAAGGCGCTCCATGCGATAACGGTGGTCCGCCCCGGTGAGCAGGCCGGGGAAGCGGTCGAGGATGCGACGCTCGGTTTCGCTGCCGAAGGTGTCCTCCCGCCAGGTTTGGCGGATCAGGTCAGCCGCCTCCTGGTCAAGGCCGTCGCTCTTGAGGGCGAAAGCCAGGGCAATCCGCCCGCCCGGGGTCATCGGAGGATGCTTGTCGAAGAAGGTTCGAATTCGGGTATTCGAAGGGCGCTCGGAGAGGAAGGTGGTCTCCATTCGCCGGCGGAGCTGCGACGTCATCGGCCAGTCCGGATAATCCTGACGGAAGGCGATGATCCGCTCGTAGCCAATGGGCAGGCCGCTGCGGATGGCGAACCATTCCGCGAGCGCCTGCGCCGCCGGTTCCGAGAGCTTCGATTTCAGGACTGCAGCCTCCGTCAGGTCGTTCGCCCTGTAGGCCTTGAAGATCAGCGGCAGCTGTTCCAGGTCTTCCATGGCACTGGAGGAAGGCGTTAAGTCCTCCAGGGTCATGGCCTCAGGGGAACCAGCCGGCATGTCGCTGGCAAGAACGGTGAGGGCGGACAGTTGGATCACGGCGACAGACGCCAGAAGACGTATCGAACGGCGCATTGTGAGGTTCACCCGCTAACCCCCTTACCGTCGCCTCTGTGTGATGGCGACGTTTCTCTTGAGGAAACACCAAGTGCCGGGCTAGGACAACTCCCCAAAGGTTCGTTTGCGCCCATGCGACGCACCCCTTATGTGTTAAGCTGCTGGCCTCCTTCAGATCTGAAGCTTGTAATTCGAGGAATATCATGACCCGCTTCAAAGGCTCCATCACGGCTCTGGTGACTCCCTTCAAGGATGGTGCCGTGGATGAGGCGGCCTTCCGGGCCTTCATCAACTGGCAGATCGAACAGGGCACCCATGGCATGGTTCCGGTCGGCACCACGGGCGAGAGCCCGACGCTGAGCCACAACGAACACGACCGGGTCATCGAGATCTGCGTCGACGAGGTGAAGGGCAGGGTTCCCGTGATCGCGGGCGCAGGCTCCAACAGCACCGAGGAGGCCATCGGCTTCTCGAGGCATGCGGAGAAGGTCGGCGCCGATGCGGTGCTGGTCGTGACGCCCTACTATAACAAGCCGACGCAGGAGGGGCTCTACCGGCACTTCAAGGCCATCAACGACGCCATCGGCATTCCGATCATCATCTACAACATTCCTAGCCGCTCGGTGATCGACATGTCCGTGGAGACCATGGCGCGCCTGTTCGAACTCAAGAACATCGCCGGCGTGAAGGATGCGACCGCGAATCTCGCCCGCGCCAGCCAGCAGCGCCAGGTCATGGGCCCGGATTTCATCCAGCTCTCCGGAGAGGATGCCACGGCGCTGGGCTTCATGGCCCATGGCGGGCACGGCTGCATTTCCGTGAGCTCCAACGTGGCTCCGCGCCTCTGCGCCGAAATGCAGGAGGCCTGCCTGAAGGGGGATTATGCCACGGCCCTGAAGGTGCAGGACCGCCTCATGCCGCTCCACACCAACCTGTTCCTGGAAACCAACCCCTCGCCCGTGAAATATGCCGCGTCCGTCCTCGGCCTGATGCAGGACGATGTGCGCCTGCCGCTCATCCCGGTTACCGAGGGCACGAAGCAGGCCGTGCGGTCGGCCATGGTCCATGCGGGCCTGATCAACGCTTAAAAACGAATGGCAAAAGATTCGAAGGGCGCCAACCGGGTTGTCGCGGACAACCGGAAGGCGCGGTTCAATTATGAAATCGTCGATACCTACGAGGCCGGCATTGCACTCACCGGCACTGAGGTCAAATCCCTGCGCTCAGGCAAGGCCACTATCGGTGAGGCCTATGCCGGACCGTCCGGCGAAGAGTTCTTCCTGTTCAACGCCTATATTCCGGAATATCTCCAGGCCAACCGCTTCAACCACGAGACGCGTCGCCCGCGCCGCCTGCTTCTGCACAAGCGGCAGATCGACAGGTTGATCGGCGCGACGCAGCGCGAAGGCTTCACCGTGATCCCGCTCAAGATCTACTTCAACGAGCGCGGACGAGCGAAGGTGGAACTAGGCCTCGGGCGAGGCAAGAAGCTCCACGACAAGCGCGAGACGGAAAAGCAGCGCTCCTGGAACCGGGAGAAGGCGCGCCTCATGCGCGAGAAGGGCTGACTCGGCGCGGGCGCGCTCTAAGTTCTCCTCTGTGTTTGGGAGGATCGGTATGGCGTCCGTGGCTCTTGTCTCCGTTCTCGGCCCCGATCGGGTTGGGCTCGTTGCCGCGATTGCGGAACACCTGTTCAATATCGGCGTGAACCTGAGGGATACGACCTTCGCGGCCCTGGGCACCGGCGCGGAGTTCGTGGCGCTGTGCGAGCTGCCTTTAGGTTTGGAGGCGGGCGAGATCGAGCTGGGTCTCAAGCAGCTCCCGGAACTTGCCGGCGCGGACGTTCGGGCCGTGCCTTACGCTTTCGATCCCAGTCCCGGTCCCGCAGGCAGCATCACGCATCGCATCACCATCAGCGGCGGCGACCAGCTGGGCCTGGTGGCGCGACTCGCCGAGGTGTTCAAACAATACGGCGCCAATATCGTGCGCCTCGAAGCCCGCAAGCTGGGGGATGCGGAGGGCGGGCTCTATGTGACCCGTTTCGCGGTTTTCATCCCCGAGAGCCAGGCCAATCCGTGCCTCGCGACGGTCAGCAACACCGCCGGGGCACTCGGCCTCGATTGCGATGTCGAGGCCGGGATGCTCTGAGCATTCACGGGAGCCGCCGGTGGCCCCGGCCATCGTCGCACCTGCAGGAGAGACGATCAGATATCGAACTCGTCGTCCTGGCCCTGGCGGATCCCGTAGCGGCTCTCCAGCGCGCCGTTTCGCGGCTGATGCTGCTGTGATCGCGTCCGCTCGTTGCCTTCTCCCGTGGGACGCTGCTGGCGATCCGAAGGATCGCGGCCGATCCGGGAGGCGAGCTGCGACAAGTCCAGGAATTCGTCGGCCTGACGGCGCAGCTCGTCGGCAACCATCGGAGGCTGCGTGGTGATGGTGGAAACCACGGACACACGCACGCCACGGCGCTGCATGGCCTCGACCAGGGAGCGGAAATCCCCGTCGCCGGAGAAGAGAACCATGTGGTCGATGTAGGGGGACAGCTCGAGCGCGTCGATGGCGAGCTCGATATCCATATTGCCCTTCACCTTGCGGCGGCCGGCGGAGTCGACGAATTCCTTGGTGGGCTTCGTAACCACCCGATAGCCGTTATAGTCGAGCCAGTCGATCAGCGGGCGGATGGAAGAGTACTCCTGATCTTCCACCAGGGCCGTATAGTAGAACGCGCGCACAAGAGTGCCCCGGCTCTGAAATTCCTTCAGGAGGCGCTTGTAGTCGATATCGAAACCAAGCGTTTTCGTGGTAGCGTAAAGGTTGGCTCCGTCGATGAAGAGCGCGATCCGCTGTTGGCCTGACATAAGTATTCTCTTTTTGTGTCTGCCTGGGCGGCATAACAACCTTATCTGTCAAAGCGACATCTATTATTTATGCGGACAATTCAATTGCGCCATAAAAACAGGACGCGCCCGAGAACAGGCTGCTATCAACCCTTTAGACGAGTAAAACCACAAGTCCGAATACTTAATGGCGAGTAAAAGAAAAGAGTCAAGGTGGCGGAAACGGGGCAGTCAAGCCTTCTGTTGAAAAATAAACAGATTTAGGCTTTGAGGCTCCGGCTGCCGGGCTTGACCGCCGGTATTGCGGCGAGCTCGGGGGGGAGCTTGTCCGGCTCGAAGGCGGGAATGTCGAGCTGCACCAGGGAGACGAGGGGCACGCCGAGATCCGCTTTCCCACCGGAGCGGTCGATAAGGCAGGCCGCCCCCAGGATGGTTCCGGGATACTCCCTGAGAGCTGCCAGGCATTCGCGGGAGGAGAGACCCGTCGTGACGATATCCTCCACCATCACGACCCGGGCGCCCTCGGGAATGGTGAAACCGCGCCTGAGAGTGAAGACGCCGTTCTCGCGCTCGACGAAGATCGCCTTGGAGCCGAGGTGCCGGGCTGTTTCATAGCCCGGAACGATTCCGCCCACGGCGGGGGAGACCACATAATCGACGGGCCCGAATGTCTCTTTGATCTTGTCGGCCAGCGCCCGGCAGACCCGCTCGGTGCGGGCCGGATCCTGGAACACGAACATCTTCTGAAGGAATACCGGGCTGTGCAATCCCGACGACAGGATGAAGTGACCTTCCAGCAGAGCGCCGGCGGAGCGGAATTCATCAAGGACGTCGTTCGGGGTCATGATTGGTATCTCCTCGGGCGCTCTTTGGCAGGTGGGCTGACGAGAAGCAAGAGTGTTCGAGCGGGGAAAGGCCAACGGAAGCTCATCTGCGGTTACGTTCCTGTGCGAAGGCGCACTCGAGCTGCGACATGAAGTTACATCGGTGCGAAGGCATCGAGCCCCATTTCAGCCGGTTCGCGGGAGGTCATGTCAGTCGCTCATCTCCGTAACGGGACGAAATCGGAGACGACGGGCACGAAAGAAGCACACCGTTCTCCGTGAGGGATCGAGGCGGATCCTGGCCGAGACGGCGTATTGCCCGGCGATGCTTGCTGCGAGCCTCGGTGACGTGCCGCCCAGGCTGGAATCAGGGGGCAATATGCTCCTTCTGATCGCGGACACGGTTGTCGGCCATCCAGGGACATGCTGGAGGATCCGGGTGATCAAGGAGCGCAATTCCTCCGTCCAGCTTGTCAAGCTCGTCGAGCAGTACGATCTCCGCCGGGTGCTGACGCTTTCGAAGCGGGGGCTGCCGCCTGCCTCATGAGGTCGATGTCGCGCGAGGCACTCGTCAAGACCCTGGACTGGTCGTGCTCGGGGAAACGATTGTCCCGGGTGCCGTTCTGTTCGAGCTTCAGAGACCGGCGGGTTTCAACAATCCTGGAAAAGTGAGTAGCCTTTCCGCTCGCGAAAAGGCCATTCTCAGATGTCTGACTGGAGGCGCATCGAACAAGACCATCGCCCGCAGACTCGATATCTCCGAGGCAACCGTCAAGGTTCACATCAAGACCATCCTGCGTAAGCTCCGGGCGAAAACCGAACGCAAGCGGCTCTCTGGGCGTTTGCGCACATAATGACGAGGAGCTCCCGACAGGAGGCTTTCGTGCGGGCGTCGGGACGCGGCTTACTTCTTTCCCGACGCCCGCACGAAAGCCTCGAAGATCCCGTTGCCCGGATGGTCCTGTCTGGCAAACAGTTCCTGATGCCACTGCACTCCAAGCGCAAAGCGGCGGGAGGGAATTTCGATGGCTTCGACGACACCGTCTTCCGCGTGAGCGCTCGCCACCACGCTGTCCGACAACTCGATCACCGCCTCCCGGTGGAAGGTGTTCACGGAGAGCACACCTCCGCCGGTGACTCGGGAGAGAAGGGTGTTTTCCCCGACGGCGACCGTATGCTCGTATCCGCCCTTGTCATGTTCCAGGATATGTGCCCCCGTCGCGCGCACATCGGGTGACAGGCGGCAACCGTGAAGGGCTGCGAGAACCTGCATGCCGTTGCAGATGCCGAGAACGGGCTTGTCGCGTTCGAGAAAGCCCCGCATGAGCGCGAGCTCCACGTCGAGCCTTTCGGAATGAGGGGCTTTCGAACCCTGCCCGTCCGCATACCACGCGTCCGGGAAGGCGAAGCGGCCGCCTACGTTCATGAATCCATCGAACTCATCGGCAACAGCCTCGGCCATGTCCATGAAGTACGGAATGCCGAAGGGCATGCCGCCCGCACGATGAACAGCGACGAAGTAGTTCTTCGTCATGTCGTAGCGCGTTCCGTCAATGCTGGTGTTCTCGTCCATGATGACGGCGATGCGCGGCGTGGCAGACATCGGCGATTATCCGGTGACGCGGTCGACGCGGCTCACCACGCGCTTGGCGCGCAGTTCCGCGATGATGGCGTTGAGATGCTTCAGGTCCCAGACGGTCAGGTCGATGGTCACATCCGTGAAGTCCTGCGTCCGCCGCTTCATGTTGACGTTGTCGATATTGCCGTCGTGATCGGCGATCACCTGCGCGATCTGCGCAAGCGAGCCCGGTTCGTTGATCGATTGCAGCTTGATGCGGGCGGGAAAGCGCTGCGTGGAGCCGGATTCCAGATCCCAGCGCACGTCGATCCAGCGGTCGGGCTCGTTGTCGAAATCGGCGAGCGAGGGTGATTGGATCGGATAGATGGTGACGCCTTCGCCCGGGGTCAGGATGCCGACGATGCGGTCGCCCGGCACCGCTCCGCCTTCCGGTGCGAAGCGGATCGGCATATCCTTGTTCAGGCCACGGATCGGGATGCCGTCGGTCTGTTCGCCGTTTTGCCGTGTGCCCGCGCCGTCCGGCTGACTCGCGCCCTTGGCGTCGATTCCCACGCGGCGCTCTTCCTTGTAGTCGGGATAGACCGCGCGCACCACGTCGCCGGAGAACATCTCGCCCCGGCCGACCGCCGCCAGAACATCCTCGACGGAAACGCGGGCGAGGCGCGGCAGGGCTCCTTTCAGCTTTTCGTCGGAGAAGGCGCGGCCCGCCCGCTCGAAGGCGCGCTCCAGGATCTGATGGCCGAGGCCGGTATATTGCCGCCGCACGGCGGCGCGGGTGGCGCGTCGGATCGAGGCGCGCGCCTTGCCGGTTACCACGAGAGATTCCCAAGCCGCCGGCGGCGTTTGTCCCTCGGCGCGAATGATCTCTACCTCGTCGCCGTTTTGCAGTTCGGTGAGCAGCGGCGACATGCGACCGTTGATCTTGCAACCCACCGCCGTGTTGCCGACATCCGTGTGCACCGCATAGGCGAAATCGATGGGCGTCGCGCCGCGCGGCAATGCGATCAGCCGGCCCTTCGGCGTGAAGCAGAAGACCTGATCATGGAACAGCTCAAGCTTCGTGTGCTCCAGGAACTCTTCCGGGTTGTCGCCTTCCGCGAGGAGGTCGATGGTGCGCCGCAGCCATTGATAGGCGCGGCTTTCCATGGCCAGACGGGAATTGTCGTTCACGCCTTCCTTGTAGAGCGCATGCGCGGCAATGCCATACTCGGCAACCTGATCCATCTCCCGGGTACGGATCTGCAACTCCACCCGCTGGCTGCCGGGGCCGATCACCGTAGTATGGATCGAACGGTAATCGTTTTGCTTGGGCGTCGAGACGTAGTCCTTGT
The DNA here is from genome assembly GCF_009830105.1 of Microvirga makkahensis. Classification (GTDB taxonomy): domain Bacteria; phylum Pseudomonadota; class Alphaproteobacteria; order Rhizobiales; family Beijerinckiaceae; genus Microvirga; species Microvirga makkahensis. The sequence goes on along the minus strand of NZ_WURB01000009.1, from coordinate 36,530 downwards.
AACGTCCCGGAACCATCGGCCAACTCGTATGCACGATGCCGAGCGCGCGATAGCATTCGTCGATGGTGCCGACGATGATCCGGAAGGCGAAGATGTCGGACAATTGCTCGAAAGAGACGGATTTGCGCTCCATTTTGCGCCAGATCGAGTAGGGGCGTTTCTGACGCCCCGTCACCTGCGCGTCGATCCCTTGAGCCTTGAGCTTGGTAGTGAGAGTCTGCTCGATCTCTTCGACGAGCTTCTCGCTCTTCACCGTGAGCTCGTGCAGGTGGCGGTTGATGGCCTCATAGGCCTCCGGATCGAGATTCTGGAAGGCGAGATCCTCAAGCTCCTCGCGCATCTCCTGAATACCCATGCGCCCGGCGAGCGGTGCATAGATCTCCAGCGTTTCCTGCGCGATGCGCTGGCGTTTCTCCAGAGGCATGAAGCCGAGGGTGCGCATGTTGTGCAGGCGGTCAGCGAGCTTCACCAGGAGCACGCGCACGTCCTCGGCGATGGCCAGCAGCAACTTGCGGAAGTTTTCTCCCTGCGCGGCGCGCTTCGAGACGAGATCGAGGCGTTTGATCTTGGTGAGGCCGTCGACGAGCGCGCCGATCTGAGGGCCGAAGGTCTTGTTGATCTCCTCCAGGGTCGCCTCGGTGTCCTCCACCGTATCATGGAGCACGGCCGCGGCGATGGTCGCCTCGTCGAGCTTCATATCGGTGAGGATGGCCGCGACCTCGAGGGGATGGCCGAAGAACAGGTCGCCGGATGCGCGCTTCTGGTTGCCATGAGCCATCATGGCATACACGTAAGCACGGTTGAGAAGCGCCTCGTCGGCCGAGGGGTTGTAGCGCTTCACCCGCTCGACAAGTTCATACTGGCGCATCATGCGGCCGCCAACTCCTCGAAACTGCTCTATCAGGCTGAAATCAGACAACTTTAAAGAATATTGTACCGGCTGCTGTGACCGCAAGCTGAATACCTTGCCGCAGGCGGCAAATCCACGCTGTGGTTAAGGTGAAACGAAAAAGCCCGGCTTAGGGCCGGGCTTTTCAGGAAATCACAGAGCGAAAGCGCTATTCGCGCTCGTCATCGTCCGAGCTGTTGTTGCTCGGAGGTACGAGGCCCTCGAGACCGCGGAGCAGATCTTCTTCGCTCATACGGTCGAACTGGACGTCCGTGTCGTTGTCGGCACCGGAAGCGGCCGCCGTGTTGCCCAGCATGGGAACGGCTTCGGCCTCGGGCTCGTCCACCTCGACATACTTTTGCATGGAGTGGATGAGCTGCTCCTTCAGATCGTCAGGAGCGATGGTCTCGTCCGCGATCTCGCGGAGAGCCACGACAGGGTTCTTGTCACGGTCGCGGTCGACGGTGAGCGGCGCACCCGAGGAAATCAGGCGGGCGCGGTGGCTGGCCAGCAGCACGAGCTCAAACCGGTTATCGACCTTGTCGATGCAGTCTTCGACGGTCACGCGAGCCATGCAGGGGCTCCTTCTTCAGGTTCAAAGAATATCGGAAGGGGGACCGGATACACCGGATGTTGCCGGAAAACAAGAGGATGCGTTCCAAGACAGGGACTTAAACCCATGGTCCTGCGGAGCGTGCGGACCCGCATGTCGACTTGATGTCACCAAAAACATGAAACAATATATAAAATAAACAGCGAGTGTCCATGAATATCGTGAATTCTTTCCTGCTTGGCATCAAGTGCTGGTGCAAGTGTTTCTGGTGCAGGCTCTTCTCCGGCAGGCCGAAATTCGACCGCAATCTTCTGAAGGGATGGAGGCAGCACATCTAGAGCGTTCTTCTGCGACGTGAATCCGGTTTGTCATTGGGTGATGCGGCGAGCAAAAGAAGAGGGGTGATTCCCTGGCAGGGGAAACGGCTCTGAGGGCGGGATAAAGGCCCAAGACGCTCTCTTTGCCTTGACTCCGGAGCTTGCTGGTGCGAGTTCCGCGCGGATTCGACGCAATAAAGGTTCCGCTCCCGATGAAGCGCGCATTCATTTTCCCCGGTCAGGGAAGCCAAGCCGTGGGCATGGGCAAGGCCCTCGCCGACGCCTTTCGCCAGGCCAAGGCCGTGTTCGACGAGGTGGACGAGGCTCTCTCGCAGAAGCTTTCCGCGCTGATGTGGGACGGTCCCGCCGAGGAGCTGACCCTCACCGCCAACACCCAGCCGGCCCTCATGGCCGTGAGCCTTGCGGCCATGCGCGTGCTGGAAGCCGAGGCCGGTCTGGACCTGAAGGAACATGCGGCCTTCGTCGCGGGTCATTCCCTCGGCGAGTATTCGGCGCTGGCCGCTGCCGGCAGCCTCTCCATCGCCGATACGGCCCGTCTCCTGCGGATCCGCGGCAATGCCATGCAGAACGCCGTGCCCGTGGGGCAGGGTGCCATGGCGGCTCTTCTCGGACTCGAATTCGACAGGGCTCTCGAGGTTGCCCGCGCCGCCGCTCAGGGAGAGGTCTGCGATGCGGCCAACGACAATGGCGGCGCCCAGGTCGTGGTCTCCGGCCATAAGGCCGCCGTCGAGCGGGCAGTCGGCATCGCTCAGGAGAAGGGCGCCAAGCGCGCCGTAATGCTGGCCGTGTCCGCTCCCTTCCATTGCGCCCTCATGCAGCCCGCCGCCGACGCCATGCGCGAGGCCCTCGCCGCTGTGACGGTGAACATTCCCGCCGTCCCGGTGGTGGCCAATGTGGAGGCCGCTCCGATCACAGGCCCGGACGCGATCAGGGATGCACTGGTCCGTCAGGTCACCGGCACGGTCCGCTGGCGCGAGAGCGTGGCCTACATGGCCGCCCAGGGCGTTGAATCGTTCTATGAGATCGGTTCGGGTAAGGTTCTGACCGGACTCGTGAAACGCATCGCGGCGGGTGCCGCCGCCACCGCCATAGGCACCCCCGAGGATGTCGCCGCCTTCAAAGCTTCCCTGCAAGGATAAGAGGAGAGCCTTCATGTTCGATCTGACTGGCCGCAAGGCTCTCGTGACGGGCGCCACGGGCGGCATCGGCGGCGCCATTGCCCGCGCGCTGCATGCCCGAGGCGCGACCGTGACACTCTCCGGCACCCGCCGTGCCGCTCTCGACGAGCTGGCCTCCTCGCTGGGCGAGCGGGTCCATGTGGTCGAGGCCAATCTTGCCGACAAGGATTCGGTGGAGGCCCTCGTTCCGGCGGCGGAAGCGGCTATGGAGGGGCTCGACATTCTCGTGAACAACGCAGGCGTCACCAAGGACAACCTGTTCATGCGCATGAAGGACGAGGAGTGGGACACGGTGATCGCCGTGAACCTGACCGCGGCCTTCCGCCTCTCGCGGGCTGCCGTCAAGGGCATGATGCGCCGCCGCTATGGTCGCATCGTCAACATCGGCTCCGTGGTGGGCTCCACCGGGAATCCGGGGCAGGGCAATTATGCCGCCTCGAAGGCTGGCCTCATCGGGATGACCAAGGCGCTGGCCGCCGAGGTCGCGAGCCGCAACATCACGGTGAATCTGGTCGCTCCGGGCTTTATTGAGTCACCGATGACCGACGTGCTCAACGAGAAGCAGCGCGAGGGAATCCTCGGCACCATCCCTATGGGAAGGCTGGGGCAGGGTGACGAAATCGCCTCTTCGGTTGTGTATCTCGCCTCCGCCGAAGCCGGCTACGTGACAGGGCACACCCTGCACGTCAACGGCGGAATGGCTATGTTCTGAAGGCACTTAGCGGCGCTTGCGGAATCTGTTCGCAGGCGCCTCTCGCCTCTCGCCAGAGAGGATAAGCTTGTGTTAAGCATGAGCCCGATCACGCCAAAGGGGTTGACCGGCGCTAAAAAATGCGGCTTTGCACGGCGCAAGGTAGCCGTTTCAGCGTTGTCAGCTGAGCAGCTGATCCGATTTCGATTTTAAATCCGCCCGTTACCTGAGGCGGCAGCCACTGAGGAAGAAAACGATGAGTGACGTCGCTGATCGCGTGAAGAAGATTGTTGTCGAGCACCTGGGCGTCGAAGCCGACAAGGTGACCGATAACGCCAACTTCATCGACGACCTGGGCGCCGACAGCCTCGACACGGTCGAGCTGGTGATGGCCTTCGAAGAAGAGTTCAACGTCGAGATCCCGGACGATGCCGCCGAGACCATCGTCACGGTGGGCGACGCCATCCGCTTCCTCGAGAAGAACGCGGCCTAAGAAGTTCGCGGGCGTCGGGTGAGCCACCCGACGCCCGATTTATATTTGATGATAGGGTAGAACGTTATGCGCCGTGTTGTTGTTACAGGTCTTGGCATGGTCACGCCGCTCGGCAGCGGTGTCGATGTCACGTGGTCTCGCCTGATCGAGGGACAAAGCGGCGCGAACAAGATCACCGACTTCCAGGTCGACGATCTCGCCTGCCGGATCGCCTGCCAGATTCCCGTCGGCGACGGATCCAACGGCACCTTCAACCCCGACGAGTGGATGGAACCGAAGGAGCAGCGCAAGGTCGACCCCTTCATCGTCTATGCGATGGCGGCCTCGGCCCAGGCTCTTCGCGATGCGGGCTGGGCTCCGAAATCCTATGAGGATCAATGCGCCACAGGCGTGCTGATCGGTTCCGGCATCGGCGGCATCGGCGGCATCTACGAGGCTTCGGCCACCCTGATCGAGCGCGGCCCGCGCCGCATCTCGCCCTTCTTCATTCCCGGGCGCCTGATCAACCTCGCTGGCGGCTATGTCTCCATCGAGCACGGCCTGAAAGGCCCGAACCATGCGGTGGTCACGGCCTGCTCCACGGGTGCCCACGCCATTGGCGATGCAGCCCGCCTGATCGCGTTGGGCGATGCGGACGTGATGGTGGCGGGCGGCACGGAATCCCCGGTCAACCGTCTTTCCATCGCGGGCTTTGCCGCCTGCCGTGCGCTCTCCACCAACTTCAACGACGAGCCCACCAGCGCCTCGCGTCCCTATGATAAGGACCGTGACGGATTCGTCATGGGCGAGGGCGCAGGCGTCGTAGTGCTGGAGGAATACGAGCACGCCAAGGCTCGCGGCGCGAAAATCTATGCTGAGGTGATCGGCTACGGTCTATCGGGCGATGCTTACCATATCACCTCTCCTTCGGAGGACGGTGACGGGGCCTACCGCTGCATGTCCGCCGCCGTGAGGCGCGCAGGCATCCAGGTTTCCGAGATCGATTACGTGAATGCCCATGGCACCTCGACGCCGCTCGGCGACGAAATCGAGCTCAAGGCCATCGAGCGCATCATGGGCAACTCGGCGGACAAGCTCACCATGTCGTCGACCAAGTCGGCCATCGGGCACCTCTTGGGTGCGGCCGGCGCTGTCGAGGCGATCTTCTCGATCCTCGCCATGCGCGACGGCATCGTTCCGCCCACCATCAACCTTGACAATCCGTCCGTCGAAACTGCTATCGACCTCGTGCCGAAGGTGGCCAAGCGCAAGGAAGTCAATGTGGCCCTGTCGAACTCCTTCGGGTTCGGCGGCACCAATGCTTCCCTGATCTTCCGCCGCGTTGCCTGAGGATAGCGCTTCTACGTTACGGCTTTTCGCCATATTCCCCGCTAGGGTGTCGGAGGAGTCGGGGAAGGCCCGGCCGGCACCAGAAAAGCATCGTGATGTTCGGACGTAAAAAGAAAAGCACCCTGATCTCTGAACACGAGGCCGAGCTCCAGAATCAGGAGCAGCCGCGTCTTGCACCGCGCTCGCCGAGCGAAGCGCTCAAGCCGAGCCTGGCTCCGCCACCGCCGCCTCGCATCCGCCGCCGTCGCGGCGGGATGCTGGCCGTCATGAGCGGCCTGATGACCCTGGTCGTCGCCCTGGCTCTGGCGGGCATTATCGGCTTTACCATGCTGGAGCGGGAGGTGACCGCCAAAGGGCCGCTGCAGAACGACAAGGTGGTGCTCATCCCACGCAACACCGGCACGAGCGCGATCGCGGGCATCCTGAGGGACGAGGGCGTCATCGATCATCCGCTGCTGTTCGAGGCCTATGCGCTCATCAATCGCCAGCGCGGTCACCTCAAGGCCGGCGAGTTCCAGTTCAAGGCCGGCACGAGCATTCGCGAAGCCATCGACACGCTCGTTCAGGGCAAGGCGATCCTCCACGCCATCACCATTCCCGAAGGCCTCACGAGCGATCAGATCGTTGCTCGCCTTTACGAGAACGAAATCCTGAGCGGCGACATCGCCGAGACGCCGCGCGAGGGAACCCTGCTGCCCGACACCTACAAGTTCGAGCGCGGCACCACACGCCAGCAGATCGTCAACACCATGCAGGCAGCCCAGCGCCAAGTGCTCGATCAGATCTGGCAGCGCCGCTCCGCGGACTTGCCGATCAAGTCCCCGCAAGAGCTGGTGATCCTCGCCTCCATCGTGGAGAAGGAAACGGGCCGCGCCGACGAGCGCACCCGCGTGGCCGGCGTGTTCATTAACCGTCTCATGAAGCGCATGAAGCTCCAGTCGGACCCCACCATCGTCTATGGTCTCGTGGGAGGCAAGGGCACTCTGGGCCGGGGGATCCTGCGCAGCGAAATCGAGATGCCGACGCCCTACAACACCTATGTGATCGAAGGGCTGCCTCCGGGCCCCATCGCCAATCCCGGACGCGCTGCGCTTGAGGCCGTGGCCAATCCGTCACGGACGAAAGATCTCTACTTCGTCGCCGACGGATCAGGCGGTCACGCTTTCGCGGAAACCTACGAGCAGCATCAGCGCAACGTGAGCCGCTGGCGGCAGATCGAAAGGTCCAAGGCGGCGCCCGACGGCGACAATGTCGACCGTGTCCTCGACGCCGATGCCCCTGCTCAGCCGGCGCCGGGACAGTCCGGCGCGCTCGACGATGGGCTGAACGAGCTGCGCGGCACCACCGGCGCCGTCCGGCCAGCCGGGGTTCGCACCGTCGGCGCGAACGGGCGGCGCGCCCGTGCCTTCGATGCCAGCGAGGGCACGGAAAAGGATCCGCTCAAGAACAAGAGCTTCGACCTGACCAATCCGAAGACCGTTCCGGACCTCAAGCAGCCCTGACCCTTCACGCAGGACCGTCGCGGTCGATTTGGATATCAGCGGCATTCGAGCATCGGCCCCAAAGTGGACTTCGCTCTGGGGACCCATCCGGTATTCTCTCCCTCGAAACGAAACTCATCGTTGGGCGCAGAGTCCCGGGGCGGGAAGCGAAAACCGAATCCACTTTTTTTCACGATGCGTTATGGTCGCGCCGAATTCAGTTTCTGCGCGACGTCTGAGGATCTGTGCATGTCGATTGCAAGCATGACCGGCTTTGCCCGCGAGGCCGGTGTGACCGGCTCTTATCAATGGGCCTGGGAGCTCAAGACCGTCAACGGCCGCGGGCTTGAGGTGCGCGTGAGGACCCCCTCCGGGCTCGACGCCATCGGGGAGGAGGCGCGGAGCCAGATCCTCAAGGCCTTCGCACGGGGGCAGGGGCAGCTCAACCTCTCGATTTCCAAGACTTCCTCCGCGCCCAAGCTCCGCGTCAATCGGGAGGTCCTGCAATCCCTCCTCGCCGTCATCGGGGAACTGAACCTGCCCGACAATGTTCAACCGGCTTCTCTCGATGGGCTTCTCTCCGTTCGAGGCGTCGTGGAACTCGATGAGGATGCGGTCGATCCGGGGCAGGACGCGGCTCTGGCCGCGGCGCTCAACGACGGCGTCGGGAGGCTCATTCAGGCGCTCAAGTCCACGCGGCTGAACGAGGGCAAGGCGCTCGCCGCCGTCCTGAATCAGCATCTCGACGCCATGGCTGCGCTGGTGAAAGAGGCGGAGGCCTGCCCGGCACGACAGCCCGAAGCCATCCGCGCCCGCCTCGAAGCGTCGATCGCGGAACTCATGGACGGCAAGACCTCCCTCGATCCGGCGCGTCTTCATCAGGAGGCGGTTCTGATCGCGGCGCGTGCCGATATCCGCGAGGAGATCGATCGCCTGAGCGCGCACGTCGATGCCGCGCGGACTCTTTTGCGGGAGGGTGGGCCGGTCGGGCGCAGGCTCGACTTCCTGGCGCAGGAATTCGGTCGGGAGGCCAATACGCTCTGCGCCAAGGCCAATGATGTGGCTCTCTCCAGGATCGGGCTTGAACTGAAGGCCGTTATCGAGCAATTCCGCGAGCAGGTTCAGAATGTGGAGTGATGCGGTGAGCCAAGATTCGAAGCCTCTCGTCGGTCGTCGCGGCCTTATCCTCATCCTGTCCTCGCCCTCCGGCGCCGGGAAGACGACGCTCACCCGCAGCCTCGTGGAGGAGCGCGCAGGCGCTCTGTCCATCTCCGTCACCACGCGCCCCAAACGGCCGTCCGAGATCGATGGAAAGCACTATCACTTCATCGATGTGGAAGAGTTCAAGGCGCTGCGCGATCGCGACGAACTCCTGGAATGGGCAGAGGTTCACGGCAACTTCTATGGGACGCCGCGCAAGCCGGTGGAGAAGACCCTCGCGGCTGGTCAGGATATGATCTTCGACATCGATTATCAGGGCACGCGCCAGGTCCGCCAGAAGCTGCCGGACGACGTGGTGACCGTTTTCATTCTGCCTCCGAGCTTCAAGGAGCTGAAGGCTCGCCTTGAACGGCGGGCGGAGGATGCGCCCGAAGTCATCGCCAAGCGCCTCGCCAATGCGCGCGTTGAGATGGAGCGCTGGATCGAATACGACTACGTGATCGTCAACGAGGATCTCGACCAGTCCTTCCAGAGCCTGAAGGCCATCCAGGCGGCGGAACGCCTCAAGCGCGATCGTCTCGTCGGCCTGCAGGAATTCGTCGAGGGGCTGCTCTCGGAGCAGGTCGGCTAGGCCTTGGCGCGCATCGCATCGAAGGCGTTGGCCAGAGACACATAGCCCTCCACTGGTACATTCTCGGCGCGGGCCGTTTCCTCCAGCCCGGCGGCGGCGATGATCGCGGCCGGATCGGGCGTAACCGCCTTCAGACTCTGGCGCAGCATCTTGCGGCGCTGTCCGAAGGCGGCCCGGGTGATCGATTCCAATGCGCCGATCCGGCAGGGCAGAGGCGAGACCTTCGGTGTCAGATGGACGATGCTCGAGGTGATTTTCGGCGGCGGCACGAAGGCCGAGGGCGGCACGTCGAAGAGAATGCGCGCATCGGTGCGCCAGCCGCAGAGCACGCCGAGTCGTCCGTAATCCTTCGGATCGTCCTCGGTCGCCACGATGCGCTCGGCCACCTCGCGCTGGAACATGAGGGTCAGCGACGACCACCAGGGTGGCCACTCCTCGCCCGTCAGCCAGCCGGTGAGCAGAGCCGTTCCCACGTTGTAGGGCAGGTTCGAGATAATGCGCACGAGCCCACCGCCGACCCTGGGGCGCGGATCGAACTCCAGTGCATCGGCTTCGATGACTTCCAGGCGTCCCGGATAGTAGGCGGCAATCTCCGCGAGGGCAGGCAGACAGCGGCTGTCGCGCTCGATGGCAACGACCTTCTTCGCGCCCGCGGCCAGGATGGCGCGGGTGAGGCCGCCGGGACCGGGTCCGACCTCGATGATGGTGGCATCCTCCAGCGGGCCGGCTGAGCGGGCAATCCGGCTCGTCAGATTGAGATCGAACAGGAAGTTCTGACCAAGTGATTTCTTGGCCATGAGGCCGTGGGTGCGGACGACCTCGCGCAAGGGGGGGAGGTTGTCGATCTGGCTCACGGCTTCTTCGCCCTTGCGCCGAGGTGTCCCGCCAGCTTGATGGCGGCCATGAGGCTGTCGGGGCGCGCGATGCCTTTGCCCGCGATGTCGAAAGCCGTGCCGTGGTCTGGAGAGGTGCGGACGAAGGGCAGGCCCAGCGTCACATTCACCGCTTCGTCGAAGGCTATGGTCTTGATCGGGATGAGCGCCTGATCGTGATACATGGCCAAGGCTGCATCGTAGCCCTTCCGCGCCCGGGCGTGGAACATGGTGTCGGCCGGGAACGGACCAGCAGCGGCGATCCCTTCGGCCCGGAGGGCCGCGACTGCCGGCAGGATGACGGCCTGATCCTCCATGCCCATCGCGCCACCCTCACCGGCATGCGGATTGAGGCCCGCCAGGGCAAGGCGCGGATCGGCAAGGCCGAAGCGCTCCTTCAGCTCCCGTGCCACGATGCGCCCCGTGAGTACGATCAGCTCCGTCGTCAGGGCGGCAGGCACGGACGAGACGGGAATGTGGACAGTCACCGGCACCACCGCGAGTTCCTCGCTCCAGAGCATCATCACCGGATGATAGGTGTTCCCGTCCTGTCCCGCGAGAGCTGCCAGGAACTCCGTGTGTCCCGGGTGCCGGAACCCGGCGTCGTAGAGCACGTGCTTGGCGATGGGATTGGTGACGACGGCGCTGGCCTCGCCCTTGCGGACAAGCTGGACGGCCGTCTCGATGGATTCAATCACCGAAGGGGCCGAGGCGGGATGGGGCTGTCCCGGCTCGGCGGATACGCGCTCTTTGAGCGGAATGACGGGCAGAGCATGCGCAAAGGTGGACTCGATCTGCGATAGCTCGACAGGCATCACGGGGACGTTCCATCCCAGGATGCTGGCCGTTCGTTCAAGTTGCGCAGGATCGGCCAGAGTGGCGAAGGGAGGCAGGGCATCCCGCTCGCGGCAGAGCCAGGCCCGAAGGGTGAGTTCGGGTCCGATCCCGGCAGGATCGCCCTGGGTCAGAAGGAGAGGGCGTTCGAAGCCCATCGCTAGTTCGCTACACCTTCTTCGGAGGAGGATCCGTCGATGTTCTGGGTGATCGCAGCCGCGCCCAGGGTTCTCAGTTCCAGGCTCAACATGACCGTGTGATTGCGCTCTCTCTCGCCTGAACTGCTGGTGGTGAGGGAGCGGGGCTTCATGATGTACCGCAGCGAGAAGGTCGTGCACTCGTCGATATAGCCCACACCGAGGGACATGGAGCTGACGAAGGCACGCTCGATCGGGTTATCGGCATAAGCCGCAGGGTTCTCCTCTTGCAGCAGGTAGCGGTCGAGATCCACCAGCACCGAGCCTGACAAGCTCCAGTTCGGAGTCAGGTTCCAGGTTGCCGAGCCGAGGAGACCCTCGCGGCGACGGGTGAAACCGATCTCCGGCTGGGCGTCATACCGCGCATAGGTCAGCGATGTCGAAAGCGGCAGGTAAGGATTGAAGTTCGCGCGGACGCTCGCCTCGAGCCGATTGACGTTGAAGTCCTCCTCGTCGAACCGCGCGCGGGTCACGAAGGAGAAGTTCCTGTTCGGAGAGAACTGCACGCGGCCGACGTAGTCGGATGCGCGCGACTCGAGGCCGGAATCGAGACCCACATTGGCCAAATCGCCTTGACGGTACGAGTTACGGCCTGCGACCTGATAGGATTGGCCGAAGAGCGCGCTCGCATAGAAGTCGTCGGCGCCTGTGACCGTGTACTGAATGCCCATATTTGCCCGAACACCGCCCTCGGCGCGATCGTAGCCGGAGAACTTGTCCCAGTCGAAGAGGGAGGTGTCGTCGAAGATCAGGCTCTGCGCATCCTCGTTTGGAAGATTGCCGATCTTGGTCTCGTTGGGACGGGCGATGATCTGCGCGATCGGCTCGATGACCTGTCGCCCAGACGTGCCGAGGTCGGCAACGAAGGGATACCGGTATTCAAGGCCGACGGCCGGGGTGGCGCGGAAGAGGTAATCGTCGTCGCCCGTGATATAATTGCTGAGTTTGGCGTTCTGATATCCTTCCAGATCCGGGGAGACCCAGAAACTATCGGCGCGGAGATAGGCGAACGGCGTCCAGACCTGCCCGACGGGATCGATGAATTCCCGGCGCCAGGAAGCCATGACCGACGCGCGGGACATGGAGCCGCTGGTACCGCGAACCAGGCAATCCTCCGGATTGAACTCCTTGCAGGTCTGGTAAATGCCGAACAAGGAAGTCCTGTTCTTACTCGATAACGGTTCGAACTGTGCCGCCTCGCGGGTAAGACTGGTTACATTCACGTCGAGGGCGAACTCACCGCCGATGCCCGAGGGCGTAAAACGCTTGTTATAGTCCAGAACCGGGTGGACGACCGGCTGCTGCTTCTGCCAATCGCGGGTGGACAGGCCCTGGAAATAATAGCCGCGCACGTCGAAGAACGAGCGATCCCCCTGACCCTGCAGGTAAAGGGTCGAGACCGCCTCCTTCAGATAGAGGGCGCTGAGGCTCTCGTTGCGGATGCTGTAGTTCTCGAGGAACCACTTGTCCGACACGAGGGTGATGTCCCAGCCCCATTTCCAGCGCTCGTTCAGATAGAACTGGCCCGCCGTTTCCAGGGAGCCGCGCCAGTCCCGATCCCCGGCGCCCCGAGGGCTGGGGAGGAAAGCATCGGGATCGAGTTGCGAGATGCCCGCAACGCGGATGTTGTAGGCGCCGGTCTCCAGCCGGTGGCGCCACTCCGCCTCGCCGAGAATGCCTTGACGGGTCAGGAAGGTCGGAGCGACCGTCAGGTCGTAATTCGGGGCGATGGCCCAGAAGAACGGAATCTGGGCACCGAAACCGAGTGTATTCGATGCGACGTAGCGGGGCGCGAGGAAGCCGGTCTTGCGCTTGACGGTGGGGTCCGGCGTCCAGAAATAGGGCAGGTAGGCAACGGGCAGGCCGAGGATCTCGAGAGTCGCGTCCTCGTAGTAGATCGTCTGCTCGCTGTTGTTGTGGATGATCTTCGCGGCCTTGACCTGCCACAGCGGCGGTCGCTCCGGGTGCTCCTTGCAGGGCTCGCAGGCCGTATAGGTGCCGCGCTCGAAAGTGGTCGTCTCGCCTGCCGCCCGCTCGGCGCGGGGCGAGGAGAAGCGGGTCGTGACCGGCCGGCCGTTCTCGACCGTGGTCTGAACCACCCGCAGGGAATCGATGAAGCCGTTCTTGAAGTCGTCCGTCAGTTCGAATCGGTCGCCCGTGACGACGGCGCCACTGGAATCGGTAAGGCGGGCATTGCCCTCCGCATGGACGCGACCGGTATTCCGGTCATAGGTGACCCGGTCGGCCTGGAGCGTCCTGCCTTGATAGTTCATCTGGACGTCGCCCGAGGCGGAAATCGTGTTTCTGTCGTTGTCGTAGATGATTTCCTTGGCGTCAACGAGCAGCCGATCCTGGCCCGGGTTCGACTGCAGGCGCGAGCTGATGGCCTCGTTGAGCGATTGGGCAGGCGCAGGCGTGGACCCAACGGCGCAGAGAAGTGCCGTTGCGACCGCAGAGGTTGCGATCGTTGTCTTGAGCCGTTGCATCCTCACTCCTCAATCCATGCCTTATATGAGGGCGGCTTAGCCGTCCTCTTGGTGTAATAACGCCAAGGTCCCTAATAGACTGCCTACAACGGCAGGGAACCAGGCGGCAACAACCGAGCTGATGATTCCGGAGGCTCCAAGCTCCGCCATTAGCTCCGTGGCGACATAAAGCATGAACCCGGCGGCAACGCCACCCAGAACCATCAACGCTACACCGCCAAATCGGAAGAATCTTAACGACACAGATGCGGCCACGAACACCATGGCGATGAAGAGCAGGGGACGGGCCAGGAGAAGGTCGTAATGGAGCTTATAGGCGGTGGTGTTGATCGCCGCCCGCTCCATGCGCTGGATGGTCTCGGGGAGTTCCCAAAACGGTATGGAATCGGGTGCGACGAAGCTCTGTCTCAGCTGGGACGGCTGCAGATGGGAGGCGATCAGGTACTGCTCGTGATTCTCCGGCTCTTCCTCTGCCGAAAGGACACGGGCTTCCCTCAGCTCCCAGAACCCTTCGTGGAGTGTGGCCTCCTTGGCTTCGATGCGATGGGTGAAGCCCCCCTCCAGGTCGAATGTATAGACGGTCACGCCGACCAGGGTCGCCCTGTCCGTGCGCGACCCCTCCGCCCGGAAAATGGCATGCCCATCCTGGCTTTTCTGCCGTAACCAGATGGTTTTGCCGGAGGCCTGCGTCGTGCGCGAGAAAATTTTGGTTTCCAGGGCCGCAGCCTGCTGCTTCAGGCTGGCCGAGACCGGATTGTAGGCGGTCACCGATCCGATTCCGATGAGCAGGGCGACCAGCAATCCGGGCTGCAGGAACTGCCAGGCCGAAATACCGGCTGCGCGGGCCACCACCAGCTCGAGCTTGCGGCTGAGCTGCAGAAGAGCCGCCATGCTGCCGAAGAGCACCGCAAAGGGCATGACCTGCTCGGCGATGGCGGGGGTGCGGAACAGCGTGAGCCGCGCAATGAGCCCCGGCGTCGCGTTCTGGGCATCTCCCGCACGGCGCATCAGCTCCACGAAGTCGATGGTGTAGACAAGCGCGAACACCGTGACGAAGACGATGAAGATCGTCTTGATGAACTGGCGCGCAAAGTAAAATCCGAGAGTCCGGCCGATCAGCATGTTCAAGCCCCCTGGGCGGCCGTCTTCCGCGACGGATGTAGGCCGCGGAGGACCGACCGGATCCTGGCGGAGATAGCTCGCATCCTCGCTCCTTGGAAGATCAGAAAGAGGCAGAGAACGATGCTGCCTAAGGGGATTCCATAGACTGCGGCGATTGCTGCAGGCGAGCGGACCACGGCGCTGGAGGCGGCAAAACCCAGAACCCTGAGCAGGACGATTCCCGCGATGGCTGTCGCGATTGCCAGCCCGCGCCCCTGTCTGGTGGTGCGGGCCTCTCCCAGAGCGGCGAAGGCAACGATCATCATGGCCAGGGGATAGAGCCAGGACGACAGCCGGTCATGAAGCTCGGCCCTGAAGCGGCCCGGCTGGACCTTGTAGAGAGGGTCGCTCGTATCAGGGAAAAGGAGCTGCATGGTGCTGCGCTCGCGCGGCTTGTAGACGACATCGCCGCCCTCCTGGTTGAAGGCCGCGAGATCCACCGCATAGCGTTCGAACGCAACGATGGAGGAATCTTTGCTCTGCGGATCCTTGCGCTGCACGCTGCCCTTCTCGAGCACGAGATAGGCCTGTCCGTTCTGTTCGACGGTCTGTCCGCGTTCGGCGAGATAGACGATGGGTTTGGTCTTGTCGCGCTGGTCTTCGATGAAGATGCCGAGCAGGGCATCTCCCGACCTCTCCCGGTAGTGGAAGGTGATACCGTTCTCCAGCGATATGAACTGCCCCTCCTTGGCCATGGTCGCCACGAAGTCCGCCCTGATCCGCGTGAACAGCAGGCGCAGCTCCTGGAGGCTCGCCGGCATGAGGTAGAGAGAGATCATTCCTACGGCGAGGCTGATGAACAAGGCCAGCGCCAAGAACGGGCGCAGCAGACGTTGCGGAGCCATGCCGCCTGCGCTCATGACGATCAGCTCGGAATCGCCGTTCAGCTTGTTGAGGGTGTAGATTGTCGCCATGAAGAGGGCGACCGGCGCGATGACGCTAATGAGCGCCGGCAGTGAGAGGCCGGTTACTGTCAGGAAGATAAAGAGGGTCTGCCCCTTGCCTGTCAGCAGATCGAGTTCGCGCAGAGCTTGCGTGATCCAGATGACGCCCGTCAGGGCGATCAGACACGCGGTAAAGGCGCTGAATGCGATTCTCAGGATGTAACGTTCGAGAAGTGTCATGGAGCCCTTCACCCCCGGGCAGGCAGTCCGGGGTTACCTTGTCGCCCGGTCTTAAGGCAAGACGGCCGTTTTCAACAGCCCGAGATTGCGCCTATTTCACGGCGAGGCCCTGCATGCCCTATATGATGCCGGTCACCAAGAGCGCCGCCCCGAATCCGGCTCTCGTGCAGTCACACCAAGAGGGTTTCATGGCCGACAGCTTCAAGATCGACTTCCAGGCGCACGGCAAGGTCGAGTCCGGCGATCTCATCGTTTTCGTCGGAGATAATCTCAAGCCCACGCCGACGGTTGCCAAGCAGATCGGCCCAAAGGCTGTCGATCTCATCGCCAAGGCAGCGGCGGCGGAGAACTTCAAGGGCAAGGCCAAATCCGCCATGACCATCGTCCTGCCGAGCGGCCTCTCGGTCGACCGGCTGATCGTGATCGGCGTCGGGGGCGAGAAGGACAGAGCAGAGACGGATTTCGTCCAACTGGGCGGGCTTATCTCCGGCAAGACGAACGGCAGGAGCGCGACTGTCGTACTCGATCTGCCCGGGATCGATGTTTCGCCCGAAGCCGCCGCCGACATAGCCCTGGGCGCCCAGATGCGCCGCTACAGTTTTGACCGCTACAAGACCAAGAAGGACGACAATGGGCAGAAAGGCACCATCCGGCTCGCCCTAAGCGTGGCCGATCCGGCTGCCGTCAAGAAGGTCTACAAGGCCCACGAGAGCGTCCTGCAAGGTATCACGCTCGCGCGCGATCTCGTCAACGAGCCGCCGAACGTGCTCGGGCCCCAGGAGTTCGCGGCACGCGCTCAAGCTCTTGCCAAGCTCGGCGTCGAGGTGGAAATCCTCGACGAGAAAGCCATGAAGAAGCTCGGCATGGGCGCTCTTCTGGGGGTAGCTCAGGGCTCTGCGCGCGGCGGCCGCGTCGCCATTATGCGCTGGAACGGCGGCAAGGCCAACGACAAGCCCATCGCTTTCGTCGGAAAGGGCGTGGTGTTCGATACCGGCGGCATTTCGATCAAGCCTGCGGCCGGCATGGAGGACATGAAGGGCGACATGGCGGGGGCGGCCTGCGTCGTCGGCCTCATGCACGCTCTCGCAAGCCGCAAGGCGAAGGCGAACGTGGTCGGAGCCATTGGGCTCGTGGAAAACATGCCTGACGGCAATGCTCAGCGCCCCGGCGACATCGTCACCACCATGTCGGGCCAGACCATCGAGATCATCAACACGGATGCGGAGGGCCGCCTCGTGCTGGCCGACGTGCTCTGGTACGTGCAGGATCGTTTCAAGCCGAAATTCATGATCGACCTCGCGACCCTGACCGGGGCGATCCTGGTGGCGCTCGCGCATGAATATGCCGGGCTGTTCTCGAACAACGACGAACTCGCCGAGCGTCTCGCCGCGGCAGGCAAGGCGACGGGCGAGCGCGTGTGGCGCATGCCCATCGGGCCGGAATTCGATAAGATGATCGAATCCAAGTTCGCCGACATGAAGAATGCCGGCGGACGCCTCGGCGGTTCCAGCACGGCGGCGGCGCTGCTCCAGCGCTTCGTCAACGACACCCCCTGGGCGCATCTCGACATCGCGGGCACGGCCATGGGCTCGCCGCAGACGGAGATCAGCCGCGGCTGGGCTTCAGGCTGGGGGGTGCGCCTCCTCGACCGCCTCGTGCGGGATCACTACGAGGGTTGAGACTTTGGATGATGGTGGGATCGCGTCATAACGAACGCCATCCCGGGGCCGCATCAGCGGAACCCGGGATCGCTCAACGGGAATGGCGCTCGATCCTGACGACGATCCCGGATCGCCTGGCGGCGCCCGGGATGACGGGGGGATAATGGCCGAGGTCCTGTTCTATCATCTTCAGCAACAGCCGCTCGAATCGGTGTTGCCGACGCTCCTGCAAAAGACCCTTGAGCGCGGCTGGCGCGCTGTGATCCAGGTGGCCACGGAGGAACGCATGGCCGCACTCGACGATCATCTCTGGACCTTCTCCGACGACAGTTTTCTGCCGCACGGCACGGACCGTGAGGCCCATGCCGCGGACCAGCCGATCCTGATCACCTTGGGTGGCGACAATCCCAATGGCGCGGCCATCCGCTTCCTGGTCGAGGGAGCAGGCCTGCCGGAAGACATCGCCTCCTACCAACGCCTCGCGATTCTGTTCGACGGCAACGACGTGCAGGCGCTCGCCATCGCGCGCGACCAGTGGCGCGCGGTGAAGGAGGGGGGACACGATGCGACCTACTGGCAGCAGGACGATTCCGGCCGCTGGCAGCGCAAGGCCTGATAAGCATCGGTAGGGGGCAGATTCTTTTACCGTCCTTTCCGTCATGGCTTGGCCTGTCCCGGCCGTCCCGATCGAACGCGCCGCGCCTCAAGCCATCGGGATCCCCGGCCCGAGGCCGGTAATGTCGGGACAGGGGACAAACGCACCGGCACACGAATTCTTCATCGCCGGGAAGCTTGCATCTGAACTTTCGCCCTCCAGTTTTCCGAAGGCCACAAGGACAACCGCCATGCTTCGAGCCTTCCGTCTGCCCGTCACGCTCGCCCTGTGCCTGTCCCTCGCTACGCCTCTCGCCACGCTGGCGCAGGAACAGCAGGGCGGGCAGGAGGCGCGCAGGCCTCGGCCCGAGGCCGCGGCCCAGAGCTTGCCGCCGGAATCGGTGACGCGCCATACCCTCGACCTTCCCGGGCGGACGCTCCAGTTCACGGCCACGGCGGGACACCTGACGCTCACCGATCCACAGGGCGCGCCGCAGGCCGAGATCGGGTTCGTGGCCTACGTCAAGGACGGCTCCGACCCGGCGACGCGCCCGGTGACCTTCGCCGTGAATGGCGGACCAGGCGCATCCTCGGCTTACTTGCATCTCCTCGCAATCGGTCCCTGGCTGCTGCCCCTCGACGGCCCGGCGATCAGCCCGTCCGCTCCGCCGTCGCTAGCGCCCAACGCGGAAACCTGGCTCGACTTCACGGATCTCGTCTTCATCGATCCTCCAGGCACCGGCTACAGCCGTGTGGTCGGCGGGGATCAGGTGCGGGAGCGGTTCTATTCCGTGCAGGGCGATATCGACGGGCTGGCGGCTTTCGTCATGCGGTGGCTGAAGGAGAAGAACCGGCTCACTTCGCCGAAATTCTTCGTCGGCGAGAGCTATGGCGGATTCCGTGGTCCTCTTCTGGCGGAGAAGCTCCAGAGCGATCAGGGTATCGGTTTCAGCGGCTTGGTTCTCGTTTCTCCGGTCTTCGACTTCGACTGGCTCGCCCAGGGCGCGGGGGCTCCCTGGGTGAATGCCGCGCTCCTGCCGTCGCTGGCGGCAACAGCGCAATCGCGAAATGGGCCAGTTTCGAGGGAGAGCCTCCGAGATGCCGAGATTTATGCCTCCGGCGAGTATCTCGTCGATCTCATGCGCGGCCTGCAGGACAAGGACGCCATTGAACGCCTCAGTCGACGGGTGGCCGAGTTGAGCGGCCTCGACCCCGAGCTCACGCGGCGTCTGGCGGGGCGCATCGACATGCGCACCGCCCAGAGAGAGTTGCGGCGGGGCTCGGCGGAAGTCGTGAGTGCCTACGATACCAACGTTGCGGCGGCTGATCCCAATCCGACTTCGCAAGTCTCGCGTTTTGCGGATCCGGTGCTCGATGCGATGACGGCTCCCCTGACGAGCGCGATCATCCATCACTTGACCGATACGCTGAACTACAAGGCGGAAGGGCGATACAACCTGCTCAATGGCTCGATCAACGGCGCCTGGCGCTGGGGCAATGGCCGCAGCGGCCCCGAGAACCTGGAGGAGCTGCGTCGAGCCTTGGCGCTCGACGGCAGGATGCGCGTGCTCGTGACGCACGGCTTCACGGATCTGGTGACGCCATATTTCGCCTCCAAGATGCTCCTCGACCAGATTCCCGATCTCGGCCCCGAGAAGCGCGCGACTTTGAGTGTTTACGAAGGCGGTCACATGTTCTATTCGCGGCAGGCGTCGCGGCAGGCCTTTCGCACCGACGTGCAGCGGCTTTTCGAGGAAGCCCTGCAGGCCAGGGCCGCCAGTGGGGATTGATCGATGCGCCTGAAGGTTTTGTCGTGCGTGACTCTGGCCGCAATCGGATTGGCGGCCTGCACCGGCACAGGCTCCGCCCTGCCGCCTCTGGCTGCACCTGCGGCGCCGATGGCCGCCGCTCCCTCCGGCCCCACCTTCGACGGCCCCCTGCTCGGTCCTGATGGGCGCTGCACCGGTCCTTTCACTGGCACCGCCACCATCATCGAGCCCGGCATCAGTGAATGCGAACTCGTGCGTCTCAAGGGCAAGCCCGCCACGGACGTGCTCGTCGGCGAAAGTGGCAAGGGGCAGCGCGAGGTGCAGGTGCTCTATGCGGAGCCCGGAGGGCGCGAGCTCTACTTCTTCGTAGACAACCGGCTCGAGCGGATCGCGAAGCCGTAAGGGCACCACGCCGTCACCGGCCTCGTGCCGATGATTCCGATTCCATCAAGCGCGGCCACAATGCTCGGAAACCGTCAGGCGGAGGCCTCTTCGATCTCCCCGCTGACCGTGAGCCATTCTTCTTCCAGGGAGGCGAGCGTCTCCGCGGCTTCGGCTCGCATTCTCGACAGCTCGGTAGCCTTCGCGGCATCCTTCAGGAAGGCCGTGCCGTCGGCAAGCGCCGCATCCACCTTGCCGATGACCTCCGTGAGCTTCGCCATGCGCGCCTCGATGGTTTCCAGCTTCTTGCGCAGGGGCGCAAGGGCCGCGCGCTTCTCGGCGGCAGCGCGGCGTTCATCGGCTTTCGACGCGGTCGGCGCCTGCAGCTTGTCGCCTTGCTTCTGGGGGTCGAGCTCGCCCGCCAGCACGAGCTGGCGGTAATCGTCCATGTCGCCGTCGAAGGGCCTCACGGTGCCGTTGCCGACGATCCAGAGGCGTTCGGCGCAGGCCTCGATGAGAAAACGGTCGTGGCTCACCAGGATCACTGCGCCGGTATAGTCGTTGATGGCCTCCATCAACGCCGTGCGGCTGTCGATGTCGAGGTGGTTCGTCGGCTCGTCGAGGATGAGCAGGTGGGGGCCGTTGAAGGCGGCAAGGCCCATGAGCAGACGTGCCTTCTCGCCGCCGGAGAGGGCGGAAACGGGCGTATCCGCCTTCGCACCCGGAAAGCCGATCTGCGCCGTGCGGGCACGGATTCGGGCGACCGGCTGGTCCGGCATGCGCGCGGCCACGTGGTCGTAGGCAGTCGCCTCGGGCTTCAGCTCGTCGAGCTGGTGCTGCGCGAAATAGGCCACATCCATGCGGCTGACCGTGCGCATCTCGCCCTTCATGGGTTCGAGGCGACCGCCAATGAGCTTGCAGAAGGTGGACTTGCCGTTGCCGTTGGAGCCCAATAGTGCAATCCGGTCGTCCGGCGAGATCGTGAGATTGAGCCGGTCGAGCACGATCCGCTCGCCATAGCCGACCGCACCGCCCTCGACCGTGATCAGCGGGGGCGCTGCCGGACGTTCCGGCCCTGGCAGGTTGAAGGGCAGCACGTCGTCCTCGATGACTGTCGCGATGGGCTCGAGCTTGGCGAGACGCTTCACACGCGACTGCGCCTGACGCGCCTTCGAGGCCTTGGCCTTGAAGCGATCCACGAAAGCCTGGAGGTGCTTGCGCTCCGCCTCCTGCTTCGCCGCCATCTTGGCCGTTAGCTCGCGCTTTTCCGCATATTGCCTGGCAAACGACGTGTAGCCGCCGCGATAGATCGTGAGCTTGCCGCGATCGAGATGCAGGATGTGGTTGACGCAGGTGTCGAGCAGCTCCCGGTCGTGGCTGATCACGAGGACGGTGTGCGGGTAGCGCGCCAGATAATCGTAGAGCCAGAGCGTGCCTTCGAGGTCGAGATAGTTGGTCGGCTCATCGAGGAGCAGGAGGTCGGGTTCGGTGAACAGGACGGCGGCGAGCGCCACGCGCATTCGCCAGCCGCCGGAGAAGTCCGAGCAGGGCCTCTCTTGTGCTTCCGCATCGAAGCCGAGACCGTGCAGGATCGCTGCGGCGCGGGACGGTGCGGAATGCGCGCCGATGTCGGTGAGCCGCGTCTCGATCTCCGCGCGGCGGATGCCCTCCGCCGTCTGGGCCTCGGCGAGAAGGGCCGTGCGCTCCTTGTCGGCGGCCAGCACCACGTCGATCAGGCGCTCCGGACCGCCCGGTGCCTCCTGGGCCACCGCGCCGATGCGCATGCCGCGGGGCAGGGTGATGGCGCCGCTCTCGGTGGCGAGCTCCCCTTGGATAATTTTGAACAGGGTGGTCTTGCCCGCGCCGTTTCGCCCGACGAGGCCTACCTTGCTGCCCGTCGGCAGGTTGAAGGAGGCGTGGTCGAGGATCAGCCGGTCGCCGATGCGGTAGGTCAGGTCGTTGACGTGGAGCATGCCGCCCTTTTGACCTGTGACGACGGCGCTGGCAAGGTGGCCGCGCAGGCGGATGCGCTCTCTAACGGGATCGCGGCGAACATCAGCAAGAGTTCCACCAGGGCGGAGCTTGCGAATGACCGGATCATCAAAGCCTGCTAGATTGAATTTTGGCGAAACCTGGACAGTCCGGAAATGTGATATAGTTATAGCCAAGGTTCGCGGTCGGAGAGAATGACATGACGCGGCTTGCCAATGTTCAGTTGTTCAAGGGGCTGGATCTGGACCTTGCTCCCTTCGAGGCGCGGTCGAACTGGCGTCGCTTCGATCCGGAGGAGGTGCTCGTCGATTTCGACGAGCTCTCCACCGACGTCTATTTCCTGCTGTCGGGTGAGGTGCGCGTCCTCATGCGAACCGCCTCGGGCAAGGAGGTCATCCTCAACGAAATGAAGCCGGGGGAAGTATTCGGCGAGCTGGCGGCTCTCGACGGCATCAAGCGCTCCGCGAACGTGACGGCGCTGACGAGGGGCGAGGCCTGCGTGATGCCCGCGGCGGTGTTCAAGGAGCTGCTCTTCGCCAACTGGCCCGTGGCCGAGCGTCTCTTCTGCCTCATGGCGTCCCGCCTGCGCGAGCTGAACGCCAAGTTCATGGAACAGACGGTGCTCGACCTGAGGCACCGGCTCTATTCCGAGCTGTTGCGCTTGTCTGTGCCCCGCAGCGACAGGGCGGGCGAGCGGGTCATCACGCCTCCGCCTTTCCACCACATCGTGGCCGCCCGCATTGGTTGCCGCCGCGAGCAGATCACCCGGGAATTCTCGATGCTGACCCAGGAGGGCCTGATCGAGCGCACGCGCGGCGCCCTGATCCTGCGCCAGCCCGAGGTTCTCAAGGCCCGCGTCGCCGAGGCCATGAGGGCGGATCACTGACAGTATTCCCTTCGCGGACAACAAGGCTGCGATCGAGTATCTCCGTTTCTTGGCCACGGCTTCCATGATGCCTCAGTCGCATCCTTGAATGTGACGGGTCAGGATCTATCGATGCTGGTGGAAGACATTTACATCGGGGAAGAAAAACAAGACGATGCCGTCATCGCTTCAGGGGATTGTCGCAATTGTCGATAGATGACGTTCCATCGTCGCAGGTAGCGACCAACGGCGAATATGGAGCGCTGTTGATATTGCACTATCGGGCAACAAGGCTGAGTTCCAGATAGAGGGGTCGATTTCGAGCTAAGAAGCTCGATGTACAACAACGATCGGATTGCCTGTGAGCGAATCGAGATCGCGAACATCGAGGATCGCGTGCATCGAGCCTAGTCCTGGCTGTGAGGTCCGTAGGCCGCAAAGAACACGCGCACGGCGTTTCTTACATTCGCCCTGATCTCGTCCTGCGTCGGCGGCCCCCCGACGGCGAAAAGCTGGCGGCGCATCAGGCCGGAGACGCACAGATCCATAAAATGCTGGGCGGCCACGCCGGTATCCTCGATGGACAGACGCCCGGCCTCGACCTGCCGGTCGAAATAGGCGGCAAGGCGGGCCGCGCCCTGGCATGGCCCGGCTTCGTAGAAGGCTTGACCCAGAGCGGGAAACTTCTCCGCCGCGCCGATCACCATGCGGATCGATGAAATGTGCTCGGGCCTGCCCATGCGGCTCAGATAGCTGTGGCCGAGCTCGGTCAGCACGGAGCGCACATCCGGATCGTCGACATCCAGCTTGAAGAGAACCTCGGCCAAGCCCTGCTTTTCTTCCAGTGTCAGGGCCGAGAACAGGCGCTCCTTGCTGTCGAAATACACATAGAGTGTCCCTTTGGATACGCCTGCGGCCTTCGCGATCTCGCCCATGCTGGCGCCGTCGAATCCGCTCGCCAGGAAGACCCGGCGTGCCCCCTCGAGTATCTGGCGGCGCTTGGCATTCTCCGGCCCTTCCTCCGTTGAAGGGGAATGGTTGGGAACGGCTGCTTCGGTGGGAGCGATATCCTTCAGGTCGCTCATGTGCGGTTTGTCACCTCCGAGCTATTGACCGAACGGTTCGGTCAAATCATATGTCATTCACTTAGCCACTATAGTTCAATGCCGCAAGAACGAGTCTAATCTTTCGATCTGCGCGGTTCCGGTTGCCGAAAAGAGGGTTCGATGGCTTATCGGGATGAGTTCGAGCAGAGCGGCAAGGGCGCTTCCGAGAAGAGCGCTTCCGAGCCTCTCGCGGATCGGCAGCCCGCCTGGGCTCCGGCGACGGAGCGGGGAGCCCCCGCCCTGGATGCAGCAGCGCGCGGAAGAACGAAGTCGCGAAAGAAGCTTATTGCCGCGGCGGTCCTGCTGAGTGCTCTCGCATTCGGCGGTTACGAGGGCTTCCATTGGTGGACGCAGGGCCGGTTCATGGTCTCCACGGATGATGCCTATGTGCAGGCCGACATCACGATTCTCTCGGCCAAGATCTCTGGCTACGTGTCGTCCGTGGCAGTTGCGAACAACCAGAGCGTCAAGACCGGCGACCTGATCGCCAAGATCGACGACGGCGATTACCGCTTCGCCCTGCAATCCGCCAAGGACAAGCTCGCGACCCAGGAAAGCGCCATCGAGCGTATCGGACGGCAGATCGAGGCCGGCCGCGCTTCCGTAACCCAGTCCGAGGCGCAGATCGCGGCGGCTGAGGCTGAGTTCGAGCGGGCCCGAAGCGATTATGCGCGCCAGCAGCAACTCGCCCGCTCCGATTACACCAGCCGCGCCTCCCTGGAGAACGCGAAGGCTACCCGCGATAGAGCCGAGGCGAACGTCAAGAGCGCACAGGCGGCGCTTGCCGCGGCCAAGGCTAACGTCGAGGTTCTCGCTGCTCAGCAGAACGAGGCCCGGCGCGTCGCCGCCGAGTTGCAGACCGCCGTCGCAAAGGCGGAGCGCGATCTCTCCTTCGCGGAAATCCGCGCTCCTGTCGATGGTGTGATCGGCAACAAGGCCGTCGAGGTCGGCACCTTCGTGCAGCCGGGCACCCGTCTGGCCGCTCTGGTGCCGCTGACCAGCGTGCATGTGGACGCCAACTTCAAGGAAACGCAGATCGCCTCTCTCAAGGTTGGCCAGAAAGTGAAGATCGAGGTCGATGCCTTCCCCGATGCGGATATTGTCGGCACGGTGGAGAGCGTCTCGCCTGCCTCCGGCGCCGTGTTCAGTCTGCTGCCGCCGGAGAACGCAACCGGCAACTTCACCAAGATCGTGCAGCGCGTGCCCGTGCGTGTGGCCGTAAGCCCCGAGGTCGCCCAGCAGGGCCTGCTGCGTCCCGGCCTCTCGGTCGTCGTCGATGTGGATACCCGTACCTCGGCCGAGCCGCAGAAGACGGCCAGCGCCAAACATTAGGAACAGGGAAAGCCGACATGGCCGCTTCCGCCGCCATCACGAGCACGCACAAGGCCGCGCCGCAGGACACGAAGCCTGAACAGGTGAGCCCGCGCAGGACCTTTGCATTCTTTTGCATGGTCTTCGGCATGTTCATGGCGATTCTGGACATCCAGATCGTCTCGGCCTCCCTCGCCGAGATCCAGGCGGGCCTCTCGGCTTCATCAGACGAAATCTCCTGGGTGCAGACGAGTTACCTGATCGCGGAAGTGATCATGATCCCGCTGTCGGGCATCCTCTCGCGCGTACTCTCCACACGATGGATGTTCGTGATCTCGGCGGGAGGCTTCACGTTCATGAGCTTCCTGTGCGCGACCGCCACCAACATCGATCAGATGATCGTCTACCGCGCGTTGCAGGGCTTCATCGGCGGCGGCATGATTCCCACCGTGTTCGCATCCGCCTTCACCGTCTTCCCGCCCCAGAAGCGACCTGTGATCTCGCCCCTCATCGGTCTCGTGGCGACACTTGCCCCCACCATCGGTCCGACCCTCGGCGGCTATCTGACGGATCTTTTCTCGTGGCACTGGCTGTTCCTCGTGAACATCGTGCCCGGGATCTTCGTGACGGTCTCCACCTATCTCCTGGTCGATTTCGACGAGCCCGACTTCGAGCTCTTCAGGAGTTTCGACTGGGCCGGCCTCGGCTTCATGGCGGCGTTCCTCGGAAGCCTCGAATACGTCCTCGAGGAGGGGCCGAACCACGATTGGTTCCAGGACAAGGCAGTGCTGATCCTCGCCATCGTCTGCGTCATCGGAGCGGCGGGCTTCTTCTACCGGGCGTTCAACGCCAAACAGCCCATCGTGGATTTGCGGGCTTTCGCCGACCGCAACTTCCTGGCGGGCTCGTCCTTCAGCTTCGTCATGGGCATCGGCCTTTATGGCCTGACTTATCTCTACCCGATCTATCTCGCGCGCGTGCGGGATTATTCGGCCCTGCAGATCGGCGAGACCATGTTTGTGTCTGGCGCAACCATGTTCCTGATGGCCCCAGTCGCGGGCATCCTGTCGCGCAAGATGGATCCGCGCGTCATGATGGGCATCGGTTTTGCCGCCTTCGCCTACGGCACATGGATGATGAGCGGCCTCACCAAGGATTGGGATTTCTGGGAGCTGTTCGTTCCCCAGATCTTTCGTGGCGCGGGGCTCATGATCTGCATGGTGCCCATCAATAACATCGCGCTCGGCACCTTGCCGCCCGAACGCATCAAGAATGCGTCCGGTCTCTACAATCTCACCCGTAACCTCGGCGGTGCTGTCGGCTTGGCGCTCATCAATACGGCTCTCAACAGCCGCATGGATCTCCACCTCCAGCGGCTGCGCGAGAGCGTCAACTGGGGCCGCCCCTCGGCGATCGAGGCGCTGAATGCCATGGCCTTGAGGTTCCAGTCCCTCGGCACGGATGCGAACGTGGCGGCGATCAAGACCCTGTCCAACATGGTTCGCCGCGAGGCAACGGTCATGTCCTTCGCGGATGTGTTCCTGCTGCTGACGGTGCTGTTCCTCTCCCTGATCCTCGCCTTGCCCCTCATCGAGAAACCGCGCGTGGCTCCCGCAGGTGCCGGGGGGCATTAGCCAGGAAACCTCCCGAGCCTCAGCCCGGCTGTCCGGCTGGGCTTTTCTCGTGCTTGCCGCCCTTCAGCCTCAGATGTCGCAGAAGGTCGCAAACCTCCTCGCAGGAGCGGCAGATCCGGTTCAGCGCTATGGGCTGGCGCAGGGAGATGTGGATGTGGTCCGGTGCATAGAATCGGATGGTGCCTAAGCCGGGAAAGCGCCCAGTGCCGGAGCGCCGGTTGTTGCAGCGATTGGGCCAACGCCCGATCCATGGCTCGTAGGCATGCACCGCATCGAGCGGCCGGGCGCATTCTCTGTAGAAGCTTTCCTCGAGGGCGTGCTGCTCCGGCTTCATGGCCCGGAATTACGCTCGCCGCCGGATCCGTGTTCCATTCCTGAAGCCCGTCCCTGAAGTGAACATCATGGGCACGCGCTCCATGAGGGAATCCCCGTGGAGCGAGAGAGGATCGCCGCCGGCTGCGCCATACGGCCCCCTTTGCTCGTCGGACCGTTCGCCGGTTGTCCGGCCCAAGGTTTCACCTCACCGTCCTCGAACCGCACGAGACGAATTCAGGCCTCTCGGGTAAGGCGGGTCTCGTCGAACTCGACCTCGACCCGGGTTCTCTCTTGACGGGAAGCCCGCACGGGCCAGAGAGCCCGGATATCCTCCGGGAGCGCATGTCGTACCTTTTCCACCTGTCCTTCCGGAAGGTGCCGCGACAGAACGGTGAAGACGATGCGGGCCGCATCCTGGGGGGCGGTGGGCCGGGTCGAACGCAGGTCGTCTTCGATGCGCTTGAGAAATTCATCGAGCGAGCGATACCGCTCCGGTGCCGTCGCAGGGTGCCACCGGTCGTAGAGAAGCCCGCGCACGAGAAGCGGCAATTCAGCGCCGAGATGCGCGGTAAGCTCCAGCGGAACCCGATCGCGCAAAGCGCGCAGAACGGACCCCAGCACATGCCAGGCGACATGCCGGTCGCAACCGAGCGCCTCCATGATCTCCTTGAGCCAGGTGTTCGTGGTGTGAAGGGTTCTATCGAAGACTTCGAGACCGGTTGCGCTCATGGCGAACCTCCTTGGTCATCGGATCTCTCAGCATTCCCTCGGGCAGCAGGCATTGGTTCCCGCAAGGCTCAGGACCTGGTGCTGCCGCTGGCGATCAGGTCGTGCTTGTATCGATGACGGCAGGCATCCGGAAACTCCTTCTGCCGATGATGCGGAACGATACAGGCAGGCGGTTGTTCCAACGCGGCTGTTCGAAATGGCGGAATCAAGACTTGGCTTTGTCGTTCTGCCGGATTCCCGATGGACCATCTGGGGACGGGATCATCGCTCGGAAGCTTGAGCCTGTGGAGTCGTTCCGGTCGAGAGCGCATCGGAGCTCTCAGTGGAGGTATCGGCGCTCACGACAACCGACATACCGGGCGCGAGGCGCTCCGCGAGAGGCTGGCCCGGATCGATGGCGATGCGCACTGGAATGCGTTGAGCCACCTTCGTGAAATTGCCGGTGGCGTTGTCCGTGCGGATCACGCTGAACTCCGATCCGGCCGCCGGCGAGAAACGTTCGATATGGCCGGACAGCTGGGCATGATCGAGCGCATCGACGGTGAAGGTGACGGGCTGGCCGATTTTCATGCCCGGGATCTGCGTTTCCTTGAAATTGGCGACGATCCAGATCCGCTCCGCGACGACGGACATCAGCTGCGTGCCCGCCGAAACATATTGCCCGACGCGTGCGCCGATCTCGCCGAGCTGGCCATCCTCAGGAGCGAGGATCCTGGTGTTCTGCATATCGATTTCAGCAAGGCGAACGGCTGCCTGGGCGCCCTGTACCGCAGCCTCCAGAGACTGACGGTTCACGAGGGTCGCGGCGAGGTCCTGGCGGGAAACTTCGAGCGCGGCTTGCGCCCCGTGCAGAGAAGCCGTCGCTTGGTCGAGAGTGGCCCGGGCCTGATCGGCCTGGCTTTGCGTGGTGACGCCCCGCTCCAGAAGCGGCTCGATCCGCTTCCAGGTCGCCTCGGCCTGGGTGACGGCGGCCTGGGCGCTTTCGACCCGGGCTTGGCTCGAGGCGATCCCGGCTTCTGCGGAACGCTGCTTCTGTGCGGAATTGGCCAACGCGGCCTGCTGACTTGCGAGCGTCGCCTTCGCCTGTTCCAGTTTCTGCTCGTAGATCCGGCTGTCGATCGTCACCAGGACCTGGCCGGCTTTCACATGCTGAAAATCCTGAACCAAAACCTGATTCACATATCCGGCGAGCTGCGGGCTGATGATGGTCACCTGTCCGCGCACATAGGCGTTGTCCGTGCTCTGTACGGTGCTGGTGAAGGGAGGAAGCCGCCACGCATACAGCACCAGAAGAACACCGGCGAAACCGGCGATCGCAGCGAGGATGGTGGAGGCGGATCTGAAAATCTTTGGCATGACAATATCAGCCGGCGGCTGGTTGCTGTTCGGGGGGAAAACGCTTGACGATGGTGCGGGTCGCGAGATGAAGGACCATCACGGTGAGGGCCAGAGCGGCCAGAACGGCGATGGCAAGAAAGGCGTCGTTGTAGGCGAGAACGGTGGCTTCTCGGGTCACCTGCTGGCTCAGGAGAGCGACGCCCTCAGCGTTGAGTTGGCTCCTGTCGGTGATGACGTGGCTGTAGGACGCGGAAAGCTGAGAGATTCGCTGGGCGATGATCGGATTGCCCAGGTTCAGGTTCTCGGCGAGATGTTGGAAATGCAGCCGCGTGCGCCATGTGATGAAGGTGCCGACCAGGGCCGTTCCGACCACGCCGCCGAGGCTCTGCGTGGTCAGGAACACGACGATGAAATTGAGGATGAAGGTGGGACCGCGCTGGAGCGCCATCATCATGCCCGCCGCCATGGCTGGCGGGAGGAAGAGAGCGCCGGCAACCGCGATCAGCGCCTGGCTCGCATACATCTGCGCTGGCCTCGTCAGGCTCGTCGCGTCGCTGTCCATCAGCGCGCCGACGAGGAGGAGGGCGAAGGCGACCATCTGAATGGCGTTCTCCCGGCCGGGCTTGTACACGGCGAGATAGGCCAGCCCGCCTATGATCGACGAGCCGATGACCAGCAGCGACAGGGTGGTCATCTGGTCGTTCTGCAGGCCGAGGGCTTGGAAGAAGGCATAGGCTCCGCTGGTCTGCTCCGACATCAGAAGGCGGAAGATGAACAGCATGACGGCAAGATGCACGATCTCCTTGCTAGTGAGCCAGCGGATGTCGAGAAAGGGCGTCTCGCGATTGAGCTCGATGACGACCGCGCAGGTCAGTGACGCGAGGCCGATGGCCAGCATGGTGCCGAGCCATGGCGCCTCGAACCACCAATAGGCGCGACCCAGTGCGAAGAACATGGCGGTGAGGCCGAAGCCGACGGCGATGAAGAGATAACTCAAGATGTCGAGCCAATGGATCACCTTGGCACGGGGAGGCGGCGTAAGAGGCAGCAGGTAAACCGCCGAAAAGGCCATCATGGCGAGCGCTATCTCGAAGAGATACAGGCCGTGCCAATCCCCCAGCACCAGGAGATCGGGCGAGATGAGGCGGGCGAGGGGCGCGCCCAGGGCGATGGTCGTCAAGACGAGAGGCTGGCCGACAGCGAGCTTCTTTGCCGGGGGGAGCGGCTCGAGCATGTAAAGGAAGGCGAGCGTCGAGATCGGCGCAGCCGCGATGCCGCTGAAGAACCGCACGACGAGCGCCGATTGCATGTCCCGCACGAAAATGTGCAGCAGCATCACGAGCACGAACAGCAGAATGCTAAGTTCAGCAAAGTTGCGGAGCCCGAATTGCGCCCTGACCTTCACGAGGATCAAGGAAAGGCTGACATTCGGGGCCATGTAGGCGGCGATAAGCCACGTGACCTCGCTGGCGGTGGCGCCGAGAGGCCCCTGGAGCTGCGGCAGATTCGCCGCGGCGAGATTCATTCCCAGGCCCTGTGTGAGGGAGAGCAGGAGCGAGGCAAGCATATAGAGAGCCGCTCGGGATCGGGGCATGGGGGCAGGCGCCGCCGGAGGGGTGGGCGGCGCCTGCGGCTCCTGGTGGTCGGAAGGCTCCGAAGGGGTCTCGTTCCCGGAAACCTCGGCATCAGGAGAAGAAGGACCGGTCGGGCGATCGCCTCGGGCTGCAGTCATCGACAATGGACCACCATCAGCTCGCGGCTTCGATGTTCCGGGTCATGGCCTCGAGAACGCGGATGGCGACATTCAGGTCGTCCTCATCGACGTTGCTCAGGACGTCGTTGCGGAATTCCCTGACGAGTCTGTTGACGTGGGCCGCCTGCTCCCGGCCCGCCGGGGTCAACGCGACATGCTTGGCGCGCCGGTCGCCGTCGACAGGCAGGCGCTTGATTAGATCTTGCTTTTCCAGTCCGTCCAGGAGGGGAACCAGGGTCGGCCTCTCGATCTCCAGAGCATCGGCCAGCTCCGTCTGGGTCATGCAGTCCTTCTTGCCGAGAAGCATCAGGGTACGAGCCCTGGGCAGGGTAAGACCCTCGGCGCGGACCCGGGCGTCGAACAGGGTCCGCATCTTGCGGCTGACCTTCCACAGTTCTTCGGAAAATAGCATTTTTGCCGTCATGGCCGGACTTGAATAGCGGGCATATTGATAGGGTACTAACTATATGGGGCCTTTATAAGTCCTCTGCCGCGCGGTTTCAAGATCCCGCTCGTCAAATCGCGTGCCGGATCCTCTTCGTTGCCTCAAGGCTTGCACGCCCGCCGAGGTGGTGGAAATCCGGTGTTTAAATTGTTGTTCTTGTGCCCCGGACATCCTAGCTTGCGCGGATATTTCCAACCAAAGGTCGAAGTGCAACCATCTTGCCTCCTCCATCACGCCAATCCGCTTCCGTCGGCGCCGTCCGCCGCGCCTTCGCTCCCTGGGCCGATCCCGATGCCAAGCCGCTGATCCGCTTCGAGAACGTCACGAAGCGCTTCGGCGAGGCCGTCGCGGTGGATCACCTGACACTGGACATATTCGAAGGGGAATTCTTCTGTCTGCTCGGCCCTTCCGGCTGTGGCAAGACCACTCTGATGCGGATGCTCGCCGGATTCGAGTTCCCGACCGAGGGCATGATCACCCTGGCGGGCCAGAGCCTTGAGGGCGTTCCCCCCTATCGCCGTCCCGTGAACATGATGTTCCAATCCTATGCGCTCTTCCCGCATATGAGCGTGGAGAAGAACATCGCCTTCGGCCTGAGGCAGGACGGCTTGCCCAAATCCGAGATTTCCGACCGCGTGGGCGAGATGCTGCGCCTCGTGCAGCTGGAAAAGCTCGCCAAGCGCTACCCCAGCCAGCTCTCCGGCGGTCAGCGGCAGCGCGTGGCGCTGGCCCGCGCGCTCGCGAAGCGGCCGAAAGTGCTCCTGCTCGACGAGCCGCTCGGCGCTCTCGACAAGAAGCTGCGCGAGGAGACGCAGTTCGAGCTGATGGACATTCAGCACGAGCTCGGTATGACTTTCGTGGTGGTCACCCACGACCAGGAGGAGGCGATGACCATGGCCGACCGCATTGCGGTCATGGACCATGGCCGCATCGTCCAGGTGGCGACCCCCGGCGAGATCTACGAGCAGCCCAAGACGCGCTTCATCGCGGAATTCGTCGGCGACGTGAATATTCTGGAGGGTCACGTGCAGGGCCAGGAGAGCGGGCTCTGGCACGTGAAGTCGCCCTCGGCGGAGATGCCGCTCACCATCGATGATCCCGACGAGGTTCTGCATTCGGGGCAGGCCGTCGCCATAGCCGTGCGGCCCGAGAAGATGGTTGTTCAGCGCGAGAAGCCGGGTCCGGAGGCCGTCAACGTGCTCACCGGCGAGGTGTGGGACATCGGCTATCTCGGCGACTGGACCGTCTACCGGATCAGGCTCGCGACCGGCGAGATCCTCCGCGTATCCTGCGCGAACATATCGAGGTTCGTGGAGAGCCCCATCGATTGGGACGAGCAGGTCTATGTCACCTTCGCACCGGGTGCGGCAGTCATTCTGGCGGAATAGCCATGATAGAGCGTTCGTTCACGAAGAGACTCACCTCGGGGCTGGTGCCCGCTGTGCCATACCTCTGGCTCGGCCTGTTCTTCCTCGTCCCGTTCCTGATCGTGCTCAAGATCAGCCTGTCGGATCCGGCGATCGCGCAGCCGCCCTACAAGCCCGTCTTCGCTTGGAGCGACATCACGGGCTTCCTCAGCGCGCTCGACCTCGAGAATTTCGAGCTGCTCACGCAGGACGACCTGTACTTCCGGGCGACGCTCTCCTCAGTGCGCATCGCTGCAATCTCGACGATCCTACTGCTGTTCGTAGGCTTTCCCATCGCCTATGGGATGGCGCGCGCGCCGGAACGGCACCGCTCGCTCCTGGTGGCCCTCGTGATCCTGCCGTTCTGGACGAGCTTTCTCATTCGCATCTATGCGTGGATCGCGATTCTCAAGCCGGAAGGGTTGCTCACGCAGGCTCTCATGGGAATCGGCCTCATCTCGGATCCCATCGAGATCCTCAATACGGAATGGGCGGTCTATATCGGCATCGTCTATGCCTACCTGCCCTTCATGGTGCTGCCGCTCTACGCGACACTGGAGAAGATGGATGATACGCTGCTCGAAGCGGCTCTCGATCTCGGTTCCACGCCATGGCGTTCCTTCTGGACGATCACGGTGCCGCTCGCGATGCCCGGCATCATCGCCGGCTCGCTCCTCTGCTTCATCCCCGCGGTGGGCGAGTTCGTGATCCCGGATCTGCTCGGCGGGTCCGAGACGCTCATGATCGGGCGCCAGCTCTGGAGCGAGTTCTTCTCGAATCGCGACTGGCCGCTCGCCTCCGCCGTCGCCATCCTGCTGCTCATTATCCTGGTCGTGCCCATCGTGATCTACCGCGACGTCGAGGCACGGCGCATGGAGATGCGGCCATGACCAGGCGCCTGAGCATCTTCAACGTCACGTCCCTGGTCATGGGCTTCGCCTTCCTCTACCTGCCGATCCTGCTGCTCGTCGTCTATTCCTTCAACGCCTCGCGGCTCGTCACGGTATGGGGAGGCTTCTCGACCCAATGGTACGGCGCGCTGTTCCGCAACCAGGCTCTCATGGAGGCGGCCTGGGTGACGCTGCGGATCGCGCTTCTGTCCGCGAGCATCGCGACGGTGCTCGGCACGCTCGCGGCTCTGGCGCTCACGCGCTACGGGCGCTTTCCCGGGCGGACGCTGTTCACCGGCATGGTCTATGCGCCCATGGTCATGCCGGAGGTCGTTACAGGCCTGTCGCTCCTGCTGTTCTTCGTGGCTGTCGATCTCGATCGCGGCTTCTGGACGATTACGCTCGCCCACACCACGCTCACCATGTGCTTCGTCACGGTGGTGGTACAGGCCCGCCTCATGACCTTCGATCGCTCCCTGGAGGAGGCCGCGATGGATCTCGGCGCGCCACCGCTGCGAACGTTCTTCTCCGTGACGCTGCCGCTGATCGCGCCGTCCATCGTGGCAGGATTCCTGCTGGCCTTCACCCTGTCGCTCGATGATCTCGTTGTTGCGAGCTTCAACACGGGTCCGGGCGCGACGACGCTGCCAATCAAGATCTACAGCCAGGTTCGCCTCGGTCTCTCACCGGAGATCAACGCCGCCTCGACCATTCTGATCGGGCTTGTGACGCTCGGCGTGATCTTGGCAACGCTGATCAGCAAGCGCTCGGTCCTGCGCTCGCGGCGCAACGCTCACTGAGCGGCTGCTTCCGACGTCGGCTCATCGGCAGGCATTCGGGCTGCGGGGAGGAGAGGCTTCGCAGCACCGGATCTCTCGATCAATGAGCGGGCGTCGGGCATCACGCTGATGTTGTCCCACTCGCCATCGATGTCGAAAGCGATGGCGGGAATCTTCCGTGAGCCCGCCGATGAAACTTCCGCCGTCAGGTTCAGCGTACGGTCCGCCATCAGCACCTCGCCCCTGAGCTGCGCAGTCAGGTCCTCGGAAGTGAGCCAGCCTTCCACCAGCTCGCCCACGCCGTTCCGGACGACGATCTGCGCCTGCGCTTCCTCGAAAGGCGTGCGACCCCCTTTCCAGTTGAGCGAGGCGAGGAGGGGATGCTTCTCCACGCGCTTCAGGGCATCGCCGAGGGCAATGCCGACGAGTTCGCCCTTGCGGATCGTGATCGTGCTGTGTCCTTGCGCCCGACGGACCACTTCGGCTGGGTTCATGCCCTGGCCTTCGAAGGAGAACTGTCCCTGGGCCTGGCCCGTGATCCAGCGCGGCTCGCCCATGCCGCTCAAGAAAGGTGCGATCTCGATGCCCGTGAAGGTGCCCTGACTTTTGAACGCCGTAGCTCCATCGACGGAGACGAGCGACAGGCGGCCCTTCAGGCTGCCGTCGTGAAAGCCGGCGCGTCCGATGGAGGCTTCGATCTCTCCAGGACGCACGAGAACGCTGGCGGCCATGTCCTCGACCCTTAGCTTCCCCAGCCGGGCCGAGGCCGCCGAGAGACGCAGGTCGAGATCGCTGCCCGTCACACGGGCGAGGTCGAGTGTCTCCTCGCTCCATGATCCGGAGGAGGTGCGGGCTTGAGCGAAAGGCGCGAAGAGACCGGTGAGATCCAGGTCTTCCGCTGCGAGAGTGCCTGTGATCACGGGTCGCTTCGCATCGAAGCGAACGGACATCGTGCCCTCCAGGTTGTCCTCGCCCAGCGTGATGGAAACGGAGGGCCAGGACAGGCGCCTGTGGTCCATCGAGAAATCGCCCTTGATGGAAAATGCCTGGATCAGTGGCCCGAAGGGCAGCTTCACGCCGCTCCAGCGGGTGAAGTCCCGTATGGACCGGGCCTCGATGGAAGTTTCGCCCGTCAGGCTGGGATTGGGGCCGAGCTGGACTTCGCCTTCCAGGTTCAGGCGGGCACCCGAGGAGGACAGGGCCAGCTTGAGCGGAGAAATGGTGCCGGAGACGAGCCGGTCTGGATGGATGGTCGCCTCCGTGAGAAAGACCCGCACTCCCCGCCAGGTGGCGTTGCCATAGGCTGTGAGAGGCTCGTCCTCGCCGACCCATCGGATCACCAGTTCCTCGACGTCCAGATCCGCATCCCTGAGGTCGGTCCAGCGGATGCTGGTCCGGTTGAGGATAAGGCGGCGGGCATGGAGGGTTCGGGAGCGGCTTTTGAACGCATCCGCCCAGTTCACCGCCCTGAGCGCCTCGGCAGAGGCCGTGATCCGGCTGTCGCTCAGGTCGAAATCCGAGAGTTCGATCCGCCCGAACAGGAGCGGGAGGATCCGGATCTCCCCGCGCAGGGTTCCTCCCCTGGCTTCGAGCGCCTGGTCCGGAAACCGGACCGTCACACCCTCGAACTTGACACGCGGGATCGGCAGAACCGCAAAGGTGCTGCGGCCATCGACGGTCAGATCCAGCCCGTAGCGCTCCTTCATGTGGTCGGAGAGGGCGGACGACAGGCCGTTCTCCCGGAAGGTCCAGGGGGCGGCCGCCGCTCCAACGAGAGCGAGGGCAATCAACGCGATAAGGAAGATGACGCGGCGGGACATAGCTTTTGAGTGTTTAGACCTTGTGCCCCGCCTCGCAAGGGATGGAGAACGAGCAGCCTGCTGGCGACGGAACCGAATAAGCAATTGATCTCATATATCCACAGGAAGGGATTGTCTAAATTGAGGCCAAGTTGCACCGTGGGGGCAATCTCGTTCCAAGACCCTGAAGGGCGGCGCAGATCAGGAGGAATCGTTTTATGAACAAGGTATACGGCGATGCGCGTTCTGCGCTGGCTGGTCTGGTGAAGGACGGGATGACGATCATGGCCGGGGGGTTCGGCCTGTGCGGCATCCCGGAGGCGCTGATCGAGGCGATTCGTGATT
>NZ_WURB01000089.1 GCF_009830105.1 Microvirga makkahensis | reverse complement strand
GGCTGACGATGATCGCGCCGCCCCGCCAATCGGCGAGAAGATCGATCACCGCCGCGCGTCCCTCGCGGTCGAGGTTGTTCGTCGGCTCGTCGAGCAGCAGGAAGTCAGGCTCCGCGAAGATGAGCGCGGCAAGGCGGGCCCGTGTGCTTTGTCCGCCCGACATCGTTGCCAGGCGGGTCTCAGGTTCCACATCGAGCCCGACCTGGCCAAGAGCGGAGGCAATTCGGGCCTCCAGCGTCCAATCGGCGTCCGCAAGTTCTTCGGCAGTGGCCGCGCCGCTCGCGGCCCGGCGAAGTAATGCAAGCGCTTCGGCAATGCCGAAGAGATTGGCAACGGTTTCGCCCGGAGCGACCTGAACGGTCTGGCGCAGGACACCCAGGGTGCCGTTGACGGCCGCCGTGCCGGAGTGCGGGCGCAGCTCGCCGGAGATCAGCTTGAGAAGCGTGGTTTTGCCGATGCCGTTGCGGCCGACGAGAGCCGCTCGTTCCAGGCCGAACGCCAGATCGAGATCGGAAAGGAGAGCACGCCCGTCAGGCGCGGACCATGAAAGTTTGGAGAGGATGATGGAGGCGGGCATGGAAACGGATCGTCCCGAGGGCAAAGCAGAGCGGCAGTGCTGTCGGGTCGAGATCCATCGGTGCTCACATCCTGTTCTACATGGCGCA
>NZ_WURB01000088.1 GCF_009830105.1 Microvirga makkahensis | reverse complement strand
GAGACATCAACTATGCCTGGCCGACCGCGCAGATCGCGGTGATGGGAGCGAAGGGCGCGGTGGAGATCATCTTCCGAGGCGACATCGGCGACGAGGACAAGATCTCTGCGCGCACGAAGGAATACGAAGACCGCTTCATGTCACCCTTCGTAGCGGCTGAGCGCGGCTATATCGACGAGGTAATCATGCCGCATTCGACACGGCGGCGGATCGCCCGCGCCCTCGCCATGCTCCGCCACAAGGAAACGGAGCGCCCCTGGAAGAAGCACGACAACATACCGCTGTAGGGGAGGGGAGTATGAACAACAGTAGAAATGACGCCGCAGAAGTCTCATTCGACGACGTCGCCAAACTCCTGTGGGATGTTGGGGAACCTGGCTTTGATCGAGATGAAGCGCACAACATCATCGACGAGATGTCCCGGCTCCTTTGGGCCATCAGTGAGCGCAGCCCGGAGGAAGGCGAGATTGTCCATTCAACGTTCCCGAGCTGACTTCTCCAAATGGCGTATGGACTGACTCTCGAACCGCCCGTCCGCCTCATCGTTCCTCCTTCCATTGGACAGACCTGATTCATGTTCGACAAGATCCTGATTGCGAACCGTGGCGAGATCGCGTGCCGGGTGATCAAGACCGCCCGGCGAATGGGCATCAAGACGGTGGCGGTCTATTCCGATGCAGATCGGGACGCCCTCCACGT
>NZ_WURB01000087.1 GCF_009830105.1 Microvirga makkahensis | reverse complement strand
GAACCTCCCCGGCGGTTTCGGGTTGACGGCGTAGCGCCACCGTCCGGGGAACAGAGATGCCCGCCTCCAAAGTGCTCGTCGTCGCCACCTCGCATGACCAGATGGGATCCACCGGCCACCGCACCGGCGTCTGGCTGGAGGAGCTGGCCACGCCCTACTACGCCCTGCTGGATGGAGGTGCTGACGTCACGCTCGTGTCCATCAAGGGCGGCGCCATCCCGTGGGATCCGCGCAGCCTGCCGGTGGAGGCCGGCGAAGGGCCGGGCGAGAAACCAGAGGAGCAGCCGGAGGTCCCGGCTTCGGTTCACCGCTTCCTGGCGGACGAAAAGGCCATGGCAACGGCCCGCAACTCTCCTGCCCTCGCCAGCGTGGATCCGGGCTCGTTCGACGCGGTGTTCCTGCCCGGTGGGCACGGGCCGATGTGGGATGCGGCCAATGACGAGACGCTGGCCCGGATCGTCGGCACGATGGCCGATCAGGGCAAGGTTGTCGCCGCCGTGTGCCATGGACCGGCTGGGCTGGTGAAGGCCAAGCGGCAGGATGGACGCTCCCTCGTCGACGGTCGCCGGGTGAGCGCCTTCACCAACACCGAGGAGGAGGCCGTCGGGCTGACTGCCGTGGTGCCCTTCCTGCTGGAGGACCGGCTCAAGGAGCTGGGAGGCCGCTTCGAGCGTGGGCCGGACTGGCAGCCCTTCGCGGCCCAGGACGGCAACTTGATCACGGGGCAGAACCCGCAATCCTCCG
>NZ_WURB01000086.1 GCF_009830105.1 Microvirga makkahensis | reverse complement strand
AAGTTGTTGAAGTAGGATACACCGATCCTGGTTCGGGGCCGGATTAGGCACCAGTGACCTCTGCCCAGACGCGGAAGGCCCGAGCGCGAGCCTGCCGACGATCGGAAGTGTGGATGGTGACAGGATGGCGGAAGAGATTTCACACCTGATCGTGAACAGAGAGGAAGCGTTGGGCCTGCCCGGCTGACTTGAAGCGCTTCATGATGCGCTCTCGCCGTCGGGTCGGCTGATGGCTGTTCTCTGCTCGATTGTTCAAGCCCCAATGCTGGCGATGTTCGACACCCAGCATAATCTCGCGCTTGGCCGCACCATAGCTGGCGAGTTTGTCCGTGATCATCACGCGTGGAGTGATACCCTGCTTCTTGAGTAGTTTCCGCATCAGACGCTTGGCTGCTTTGGTATTGCGACGGCTCTGAACCAGGATGTCGAGCACGACCCCATGTTGATCCACAGCTCTCCAGAGCCAATGCTTCCGACCAGAAATGCTGATGACAACCTCATCGAGGTGCCACTTGTCACCGGCTGCTGGCAGACGCCGGCGGATCTGGTTGGCAAAGCTCTGTCCGAACTTCAGCGCCCACTGCCGCACGGTCCCGCGGTTGACCAGGATACCTCGGGCGGCGAGCATCTCTTCGACCATGCGCAGGCGGAGCGGGAACCGGAAGTACAACTACACGGCATGGCTGATGACTTCAGCCGGGAAGCGATGACGGGCATCGCGGGGATGGCGAGACACGTTCATCCCATATCTATGTCAGCATCCCATCACTACCCGGTTAGGCTGACGGTGCC
>NZ_WURB01000085.1 GCF_009830105.1 Microvirga makkahensis | reverse complement strand
GCAGGTTTGGGAAGTCACGTTTGGTCTTTTTGCTGGCCTTGAGCGAGCCTCCGTGAAAGCAGGGGCTGCAAGTCTGGT
Organism: Microvirga makkahensis; assembly: GCF_009830105.1. Lineage (GTDB taxonomy): Bacteria > Pseudomonadota > Alphaproteobacteria > Rhizobiales > Beijerinckiaceae > Microvirga > Microvirga makkahensis. The sequence continues at coordinate 750 of NZ_WURB01000085.1, read as the reverse complement.
TCACCTCATCCCATGGGCGTCGAGGTATCCCGCCGTCTTTGTCTCAGGTAGTCGACGAGGACATGCAATTTGAGCGGCACGTTCCTGCGGGTCGGATAGTCGAGATAGAAGCCGGGGAACGGCGGGCAGAACTCTTCCAGAAGCGGCACAAGTTCAGCAGGGGCGATAGAGGAGCGGAAAGCCTCTTCCATCCCAAAGGTCAGGCCTGCTCCCGCACAAGCCGGTTGTATCATCACCCTCATGTCGTTGGTGGTCGCGCGAGGGTTCACGTCTACAGCGAAGTCGCGTCCGCTCTCGGTGAACTCCCATCGATAAGGGGCGACCTGCGGGTTGGGCCGCCAGCCGATGCAGTGATGCTTTGGCAGCCCCCGGAGGTGGACGTGAGCGAGATCATCGTTCGTCCGACTGCGGGTCCTTACTGAAGAAAGGAGCATGCGATGCCAGGGAGCGCACTCCCTCTCGTCCTTGCTGCCGCAATGGTCAGCGCACCATGGGCCCTCGGCCAGCCTGCGAGCACCAATCCCCCAGTCAAGGAAGCGATACGGGGTTCACGGCCGACGGTGAGTTTATCGGTGGCGTACTCCACCATGGCGGAATGCTGTTCTGCCGGGAAGAGCAGGTGGAACGGCCGCCTTGATCCTCCGGACAATCCCGGTCGAGGTCCCATGCTCCTCGACCGGAATCTGCTGTCCGCTCATGGCACGTTCCGGACGGGGGCCGAACATCCGCTTCGAACAGGAAAACCGGACG
>NZ_WURB01000084.1 GCF_009830105.1 Microvirga makkahensis | reverse complement strand
GATGCAACCGTATGAGCAAAACCAAACCGCCTATGGCACCGGCTTTGCCCGGACGGCGGCACAGGTCGACCAGGGCCTGCGCGCCTTCATGCTCGGCGTCTACAACAACATGGTCCTGGGTCTGGCGATTTCGGCTCTGGTCGCGCTTGGCATCAACATGCTGGCCACCACGAGCGATCCGTCGCAGGCCGTCGCCCGCATGGGCGGCGTCGGCCTGACCCAGTTCGGCGCGGCCCTGTACGGCTCGCCGCTGATGTGGGTTGTGGCGCTGGCGCCTCTGGCCTTCATCTTCTTCTTCTCGTTCCGCATGGACCGCATGTCGGCGGCCACGGCGCGCGGCACCTTCTTCGCTTTCGCTGCGGTGATGGGCGCCTCGCTCTCGACCCTGCTGCTGCGCTATACGGGCGCGAGCGTCGTGCAGGTGTTCTTCATCACGGCGGCGTCCTTTGGCGCGCTGTCGCTGTGGGGTTACACCACCCGCCGCAGCCTGTCGGGGATGGGCTCGTTCCTGATCATGGGCCTCTTCGGCCTGATCATCGCCTCGATCGTGAACATTTTCGTCGCGTCGAGCGCGCTGCAGTTCGGCATTTCCGTGATCGGCGTGCTGATCTTCGCGGGCCTGACGGCTTACGACACGCAGAAGCTGAAGGAGATGTACCTTTACGGCAATTTCGACGCCGAGGCCGCCGCGAAGGTATCGGTCTATGGCGCGCTTCAGCTGTATCTGGACTTCATCAACATGTTCCAGTTCCTCCTGGCGCTGCTGGGCAACCGCAACGAGTAAGGACGACGGTACGGACAATTCTCAGGAGCCCCGGCCCAAAGCCGGGGCTTTCTGCTG
>NZ_WURB01000083.1 GCF_009830105.1 Microvirga makkahensis | reverse complement strand
CCCCGAGAAGCTCCGTCCTTCTGCTGTTGCAGGTGAGTTGAACGAACTAGCAAAAGGTGTCGAGACAGCAGCGAAAGCAGCAGAGAGGCTCGGCAACCAGGGTCCGCTGCCGATCGTCGCCCTGTCGGAAGCTCATCCCGATGCCGACGACCTCGATATGCGGCGCCATATTCTTTACCTGCAGCGTATGGCCATTTGGAGCCGCAAGGCGGCAGAGGTTGCCGGCCAGCAAAGTCGATCAGCGCGGAGCCACAAAGATGGTAACACGCCAGATCAGAACAGACATGAACTCGTTGTCCTTCTGCTCATTGCGTATCAGGAGATCCTCGGCGTCAAGCCATCTCACACGATCGATTCAGATACCGGCTTGATCGAACGGGTGCCGGTGGCTTTATCAAGAAAGCACTCGCTGTTCATCGGCCAGAACACACGTTCAAGCATCGGCTGATCGATGAGATCGTGAGGCAGTCGTTGATCGTACGGGACCGGGAGTATCTCGATCCTTCCACCTTCCATTCATCATGAGCGCGCAAAAACCTCTGCGTTAACGATTTATACCTGCCGCGCTGAAGGCCCGATGGTTGCGCCCATTGGAGGTCACCAGTGGGCTAGACAGCAAACCAGCAACTCCCGAGCGTGAGGAGCCGGCATCTTCGCCAGCCTCTCTGGTTGTTTTCGTCCGGGTGCTGGTCCGGCAGGCGGCCTATGAAGCGCTCGCCACCGCCCAAACGGCTTCTGCCTCCGAGCCCGATTACCCCAAACCGGAGGACACCCATGAGGCCGAAGTCTGAGGCCCTGCTGACCCTGCATGATCTTGCCGCACGCTGGCAGGTGGTGCCGAACGTTTCG
>NZ_WURB01000082.1 GCF_009830105.1 Microvirga makkahensis | reverse complement strand
CACCGAGGGCGTGGTGATCAAGGTGGAGGCGACGGGGCTGTGCCGGAGCGACTGGCACGGATGGATGGGGCACGATCCCGACGTTACGCTGCCGCACGTGCCGGGGCACGAGCTGGCGGGCACGGTTCTCGCCACCGGCCGGCAGGTCACCCGCTGGAAGAGGGGCGACCGCGTCACGGTGCCGTTCGTCGGCGGATGCGGGCATTGCTTCGAGTGCAACTCGGGCAACCATCAGGTCTGCGAGCATCAGTTCCAGCCGGGCTTCACGGCCTGGGGATCCTTTGCGGAATACGTGGCGGTCGATTACGCGGATACGAACCTCGTCGCGCTGCCCGAGAGCCTCGATTTCGAAACCGCCGCGAGCCTCGGCTGCCGCTTCGTGACGTCCTTCCGCGCCATCGTCGACCAGGGCCGCGTGGGACCGGGAGACTGGGTGGCCGTGCATGGCTGCGGCGGGGTCGGCCTGTCGGCGATCATGATCGCGGCCGCCCTGGGCGCGAACGTGGTCGCCATCGATCTGGCTCAGGAGAAGCTCGACTTCGCCAGGCAGATGGGCGCGGTCGCGACGATCAATGCGCGCGAGGTCGCCGACGTGGTCGAGGCCGTGCGCGAGATCACCAAGGGCGGCGCGCATGTGTCCATCGACGCGCTGGGCCATCCCACGACCTGCTTCAACTCGATTGCGAACCTTCGCCGCCGGGGACGTCACGTGCAGGTCGGCCTGATGCTGGGCGACCACGCGCGCCCGCAAATCCCGATGGATCGCGTGATCGGCTGGGAGCTTGAAATTCTCGGCAGCCACGGCATGCAGGCCTTCCGCTATCAGGCCATGATGAACATGATCGAGACGGGCAAGCTCAGCCCTCAAAAGCTCGTCGGCAGGAGGATCAGTCTGGAAGAGGCGCCCGCGGCCCTCATGAACATGGACCGTTTCGAGGGGATCGGCATCAGCGTCATCACG
>NZ_WURB01000081.1 GCF_009830105.1 Microvirga makkahensis | reverse complement strand
CGATGCCGTTGAAAAACTCCGCCGGTTGAGCGGCTGGGTGCCCGGGGCTCGCCTCTTAACGGCTGGGGTAGAGGTAACTGGAACCCGAGGCCGTGGGCCTCAGCCTGCCACCCCGCTCAGGCGGCCATTGCCGCTGTCAACCGAGCCATGCGTCGGAGGTTTGGGACCATGGCTGCCCGGGTGGAACTCGTCTCTGGCCCCCGTTCGTCCTCGCAAGCGCATGCGTTCGAATCGCAGGGTGGCCTTGAGATGGCCAAACAGCATCTCGACCTTCTTCCGCTCGTTGCGTGAGGTCGCGAACTGCGGTGTTCCGGCGACCAGTCGAGCCTGATCGCGCGCCTCTTCCTGGATGCGGCGCGCCACGCTGTAGTTGCGCCGGAACTGCCTCAGGATCTTCCCCGCCGGACAGGTGTACTGGTCCAGGCCAGGAGCGAGGATGAAGTCGGAGCGGCCAAACGTGCCGTCGTCACGGCTGCCCTTGTCCCAGACTGGAATGTGCGGCTCGATCGCCTGACCCACCAGCCATCCCAGGAGCCTGCCTGTTCCATAAGCGGTGTCCGCCGCGAGCTTCTTCGGCTTGAGACCAATCCGGACCTGGGTGCGCTCCAGCATGGTCGCGGTGGACCGAACCTCGAAGGTTCGCGCCGGTGGCGGCTCGACATCGACAATAATGGCATGCTCATTGTCGATCTTCTCCGGCTCAAGGCCATGATAGCGGCTGGCGTCGGCTTCGATGACGCTCGCATCGACTGCGAAGCCCTCGCCCTTGATCAGCCCGGCGGCCAGGCAAATGCCGACCACGCGCTCGAATACCAGCCGCAGCAGATCGCTGTCGCGAAAGCGCCCATGCCGGTTCCTCGAGAAGGTGGAGTGATCCGGCGCCGCGTCATCTAGATCAAGCCGGCGGAACCATCGATAGGCCAGATGACGCGAGACCTCCTCGCACAGCTTGCGCTCCGAGCGGATGCCGTAGCAGTAGCCGACGATCAGCATGCGCATC
>NZ_WURB01000080.1 GCF_009830105.1 Microvirga makkahensis | reverse complement strand
CACGGCCGATGCCGTTGAAGCCCTTGGCAACGGCCACCGCGTGTTCGACGCCGTGATCGGCCAGAGCGTCGACGGGGCGCGCCAGGCCTTCGACGCGCTCTCCGGCGAGGTTCACGCCAGCGCCGCCGGCACGGCTCTGAGCGGCACCCTGCGGATGCAGGACCTGCTGCTGACCCGCATGCGCGCCCTCCAGGCGCCGGTGGCGGGACAGGTCCAGGTCGCCTATGCGGCCGACGGGCCGGGCGCCGCTCCCCGTGTCGATATGCTGGCGGTCCCGTCCTTCGACCCGCGCCGCTTTAGCCTCTGGGGCGAGGGCTTCGGCTCGTGGGGCAGGGCCGCTTCCAACGGCGGCGCGGCCGGCATGGACACGTCCACGGGCGGGTTTGCGATCGGCGCCGAGACCCGGCTCGACAAGACCTTCACGTTCGGCATGTCAGGCGGATTCTCCCGCACCACCTTCGAGGTGGACGGGCGGCTGTCCTCCGGCTCGAACGAGACCACGTTCGGGGCAATCTACGGCATGGCTCAATGGGGAGCCGTCAGCCTGCGGGCCGGCGCGTCCTATGCCTGGCATGACATCGACACCATCCGCACGATCACCTTCCCGAGTTTTGCCGATCAGGCGAGCGCCTCCTACGACGGCTCGACCTTGATGGCCTTCAGCGAGGTGGGCTACGCGGTCGATCTCGGCTGGGTGACGGTCGAGCCCTTCGTGGGCGCCTCAGTGATGCGCCTGCGTCTGGACGGCTTTGCCGAGGAGGGCGGGGAGGCGGCCCTGACCGGCTCTGCCCGCAGCTACGATCTCGCCTCCACCACGCTGGGGGTTCGGGCGCAGGCGCGGATCAGCGCCGAGCTGCCGCTGACGTTGCGGGGCATGGTAGGGTGGCGGCATGCCTTCGGCGATGTTGAGCCTGCCGCGCTGCTGGCCTTCTCGGGCGGCACCACCGGCTTCAGCGTCGCGGGCCTGCCGATCGACCGCAACGCTCTCGTGGCCGAGGCGGGGCTGGACTGGCAGATCAACAAGGATATGGCTCTCGGCGTGTCCTACTCGGGCCAGATCGGGGCACGGACGCAGGAGCACGCGGTGAAGGGCAACTTCAC
>NZ_WURB01000008.1 GCF_009830105.1 Microvirga makkahensis | reverse complement strand
CAAAACTGCATTACGACGGCTCGAAGGTCGCGGTTGGCAACATCGCAAACGCGTTGCTCTACAAAGGCGATTCGCGTTCGCTCATCGAGAACGCCGTCGGCGGCTCGGGCAACGACACCCTCACCGGCAACAATGCCGCCAACACGCTCAAGGGCGGGGTCGGCACTGACCGCCTGGCCGGCGGCCGGGGCAACGACATTCTCGATGGTGGCACGGGAACTGACACTGTCGTGTTCAGCGGCGCACGCTCGAGCTACAACATCTCGAAGCTCTCGGACGGATCGTTCCAGGTCACGGATCTGCGCTCGGGCACGCCGGACGGCAAGGACAGCGTCCGCGGCACTGAGTGGTTCCAGTTCTCGGACAAGCTCTATTCCGCCGCCGAGCTCAACGGGGATACGGTGAGCCTGAGCAAGGTGACGACCTCCAACCTGACCGTGCAAGGGACGAGCAGCAACAATTCGCTGTCCGGCGGTGCCGGTCACGACAGGCTCTACGGCAAGGGCGGCAACGACAAGCTTTACGGGTATGACGGCAGCGACATTCTCGATGGAGGAACTGGGGCGGATTACCTCAGCGGCGGAGCCGGTTTGGACTACGCCAGCTATGCCTACGTCACCGCTGGCTCATTGGCAGATCTGATGTACGCGTCCTCGAACAGCCGGGATGCGTATGGCGACAGGTACTCCAGCGTCGAGGGGCTCATCGGCAGCAAATATGCCGACAATCTCCGCGGCAACAATGCCGCAAACACGATCAAGGGCGGTGGTGGAAACGACAAACTCTACGGCCGCGGAGGGAACGACAAGCTCTACGGCGGCGCCGGCAACGACCTGATCTATGGAAGTGCCGGATCGGATGCGCTGTATGGCAATGCCGGAGCAGATACGTTCGTGTTCACCTCGGTCAAGGACTCCCTGCCCGGAGCACGGGACACGATCGCGGACTTCCTGCGCGGCAGCGACCATATCGATCTGCGGATCATTGACGCCAACACCAAGCTAGCGGGCAATCAAGCCTTCTCGTTCATCGGCAACAAGGAGTTCACCGGCGGCGCAGGACAGCTGAAATTCAGCGCCGGGATCCTGTCTGCGGACGTGAACGGCGACAAAGTGGCCGAATTCCAGCTCAAGGTATCGGGCTTGTCGGCGCTTGCCAAAACGGACTTCTATCTCTGACAGCTCGCTGAGGATCTTGAGATGAGTGACTGGATCGCCTTCGACCTTTGGAACGAGTGCGCCCGGATGGAGCGGCCCGGCTATGTCTTCGAGGTCAAGAATGAGGAGGGGCAGTCTCTGTTCACAGGCTGCACCGTCCCTCTCCGGTTGCCTGCCGACTGGAAGTCGCCTCCGATGGTGTTCCGGCTGATCGAGGAGCCGAAGCCGCGCCATTCCACACCGATCCCGGCGCCCTTGCAGAAGCCCTAGGCAAACGAGATACGGATCTACTGGCCTCATTCCGAGATAGTGCGTTGCTCGAAGGTGGGCGGCCCAGGCGCATCAACAGATCATGTGCGCGCACCGCTCAACCAGGGGAATGTCGTCAGAAAATATCAATGCGCGCCTGCTGCATTCGCGAAATAAGAAATGCTGCAACGCAGGTTCTGGCCATCGGCCCCGCTTTAGTGGGGTCTCCTCTATGGAGAATGAATGGCGACCACGGCAGGGCTCGAACCTGCGACATCTCGCTTAGAAGGCGAGTGCTCTATCCAGCTGAGCTACGTGGCCGTTTGACCAACTTTGGATATCGGCTGGTCACTGGATATCTAAGTTATTGATTTTACGATGCAAACGCAATAGTGCAGCTGTTAGCACAGCCGAATTCCGTTACCTTAACCAGTAAGTCTTTCATCTTCCTGGATCATTTTAGCTCATGGCTCCTGATCAGAAGGCTGTTGCTCTATTCAGCTGAGCTAAGGAGCCCTCAAGCCAGGGGCCTGGATCTCAGTGGGTCCAGGGACCGACGCGATTAAACTTGAAATTGTCGGAATAGGAGATCGTGCGCCGTTTGACTTCGTGAGGCTCCTCGACCCGGTAGGCAATGCCCTCGCGCTCGGCATAGGCGATCGCCTCCTCCTTCGAATCGAACCACAGGCGAAGCTGCTGGCGGGTATCCCCCGAACTGGTCCAGCCCATGAGGGGCTCGATCTCACGAGGCTTGTCCTGCTCGAAGACGAGCAACCATTGCTTGGTCCGGGCCAGGCCGGACTGCGTTGCGGATTTGGACGGCTTGTAAATCCGGGCAGGCATTGGTCCTTGCACTCTCTCCAAGAGTTCAGCCGGTGAGAATGGTCGGGGCGGCAGGATTTGAACCCGCGACCCTCTGCTCCCAAAGCAGATGCGCTACCAGACTGCGCTACACCCCGAGTGTTCCAACGGTTTGGTTTCTCTAGCGATTTGAGAACCCCTATGCAAGCCCCAAGGTTGCATCATCAGAACATAAAGGAGCCCATGGGATTGGGCTGGAATAGGAAGTTTCATGGGGGATCCCATGGATGCTCTCAAATCGTTCTCGCCCCTCTCACGCCTTGGGGGCGGCATGAGCGAGCGGCAAACGACAACATCCGCATCCAAGGATGGAGCTCGCGCCCAGGTCGTGCACGAGCTTGCCTCCTACAGCGAACAGAACGACGTCGCTGCGATTTGGAATGATGGACAATAGTCGTGCTCAGACGGGTTCATCGATCCTCGGACCATGTCCCTTTACGAGCACTCGACCTATGGCTCCATCTGTCCTGCCTCGCGCCGTGAGGGGCGAACGATGAGTGAGACGATCGAGAAGGTGGCCGAAGCCATCAGAGGGCCCGGCATCCGGATGCGCCCTGACCTACGCCGAAGTTATCCTGGCAGTCAGCCTCGGCAGCGACCCGACTGTCCTAGAAGGCTTCCGGAGAGACGCCCGAGCCGCCCTTCAGGCCATGCGGGATTGACGCTCAAAACGTGGTCTGCCGGGAACAGGCAGTCGGTGATCATGCGTCGCACCTCGGGTAGTCGCGCCAGTCTGTGAGGCCATAATCGACGCCGCCCTCTCCGAACTCACCGGCCCCACCGTCAACACCTGGTCCGAGGAATGGGAACTGATAGTGGGCCGGATCCGGCTGAAGTCGTTCGGGGCCGAACATCCCTAACGGTAAAAGGGGCGCCGCTTCCGGCCCCCCTCTCTTGAGATTGCCCATCAGGAGATGGACATGCGTCGAGCTCACTGAGCCATCCTGTTCCAGCTTTTCAATTCTTAAGCGGCTTTCACACCCTGGAGGAAGGTGGCGACCTCGTGGCTGAGATCGTTGGAGTGGCGGGCGAGTTCCTGGGCGGCTCCCAGCACCTGGCTGGCCGCAGCTCCCGTCTCGCCGGCCCCATGCTGCACGTCCACAATCCTGCCCGTGACCTGCTCGGTGCCGCGGGCGGCTTCCTGGACGTTGCGGGCGATCTCGGCGGTGGCCGCGCCCTGCTCCTCCATGGCGGCGGCGATCGAGGTGGAGATCTGGCTCATCTCGGTGATCGTGCGCGCGATCTCCTGGATGGCGTGCACCGTCTCCTGCGTGGCCTGCTGCACCGAGGCGATCTGGGCCGAGATCTCCTCGGTCGCCTTGGCCGTCTGGCTGGCCAGCTCCTTGACCTCAGTGGCCACCACGGCAAAGCCCTTGCCGGCCTCGCCCGCGCGCGCCGCCTCGATGGTGGCGTTGAGCGCGAGCAGGTTGGTCTGGCCCGCGATGGTGTTGATCAGCTGGACCACGTCGCCGATCCTGCTGGCGGTGGAGGCCAGTCCCTGCACCGCCGCATCCGTGCGCCGGGCGCCCTGCACCGCCTTCTCGGCCACCTGCGAGGACTGGCCCACCTGCGAGGCGATCTCGCGGATCGAGATGGAGAGCTCTTCCGTGGCGGCGGCCACCGTCTGCACGTTGGCCGAGGTCTGCTGCGCCGCGGAGGAGACCGTCACGGATTGCTGGGTCGTCTGGTTGGCAACCGCTGTCATGCTTTGGGCGGTCGCCTCCATCTCGGTGGCGGCCGAGGCCAGGCCCTGCGTGAGAGCCGACACCTGGGCCTCGAACCGCTGCGTGAGCTCGTCCAGAGCTTGCGCACGGCGCATCTTCGCCTGGCTCTCGGCCTCCTGCTCGGCGGCGAGGCGGCGGGCCTCGATGGCATTATTCTTGAACACCTGGAGCGAGCGGGCGAGCGCACCGACCTCGTCCTGGCGCTCCGTGCCAGTCACCGGGATCGCGAGATCGCCTGCGGCCAGCCGCTCCATAGCACCGGTCATTGCCCCCAGCGGTCGTGTCACACCGAGGATGATGATGACGCAGGTCAGACCGATTGCAAGCATCAGACCAGCGCCTGCTGAGCCAATCAATGCCCACTTCGTAAAGAAGGCATCAGAAGCGGCATCCTCCTTGGCCTCGTTCATCTCCACTGCAATGCCTGCGATGCTCTTGCTAATCTGATCCCGCAGGGCACGGCGCATATCGCGAGCACCGCCATTAGTGATTTCCGTGGCCTTGTCGTCGTTACCGGCCATGGAGAAGGCAAGGCTCCGATTCAGCATCTCGAAATAGTTGAGCGTAGCGTCTCTGAGCTCTTCGTTGAGTTTCCTGAACTCCGGGGAGCTCGACAGCTCCACGAGCTGGTTCAGGTCATCGGATGCCTTTTTGACTGCGTTCTTGTAGGCGTTCTCAACACTCCTGACCCGCTCCGACATGCTCTTCGGCGTCAGGATCATGCCCTTTTCCTGGATTGATGCCTCGTTGATCTGAGCATTGATGCCCAGCACCAAGCTCAGCCGCTTCGCATCGGCATCAACGATCGTGTGAATGTCTTCGTTGATGTGGTCGAGGCTGGAGGTAGCCATCGCGATCAGGCTGATCGTGATTGCGATAAAAACCGCAACTGGCAGCGCAATCTTCGTGAGGAGCTTGCGATCGTTAAGAAAACGCATTGGCAATCATTGACCTGCCCACATGACCGCGGGAGGCGCGCACCCCTATGGCGCACAGTTTTCAGGCTTGCATGACATAACGTCTGACGCTTGCGCAGAGCTTTCGATCAAAGTCCGCGCCTGCCCGCATAACCCCTCGCTTACCGTGAAGAGAAGCGGCGGATCTTTGATGTCCTTCCTGAGGACGACCGTACGATATTTCACTTGGCTCTGCCGTCAGGTTTCCGGCTTTCAGAATGCATGAACCTGAAGCGGTCTGACATCGACTGGCATGGGGCTCAATCTCTGCAAGGGTTCAGGCGGAAAAGCCAGCGAAGCCTCTCTGACCAAGGATCTTCGGGAGCTGCTCTTCCCCCTCCAGGGACGCCGCCCTGAAGCCGTCTTTACCTACAGGGTCCGAGAGACCCGGACGGGCTTTCGCCTCAGAGGAGATTACCAGTGCATGACCTGCGAGGGCAGAAGACCGCTTGGCGACGAACCTTGGCCAAGGAGGAGACGGGCGTGACCGCCTTTCGGTTTCACGACAGCCGGCACACGGCTGCCACCCGCCTGCTCCGCTCAAGCGGCCACCTGAGGCTCGTCCAGCGGCTTCTTCGGCACGAGATATCGCCACGACGACCCGATACGCGCACGTCACGGACGAGCATCTGAGACTTACGATGGAGAATGCTGTGAAGTCCCACCCGAACTCGCAGGACACCAAGACTAAATTAGCCTAAAATGTTGAATCCACGAAGAGAACGGCTTTGAGGCCGAATCTTTCCAAAGCAGATGCGCTACCAGATTGCGCTACAGCCGAGTCTCTCAACGACTTGGTTTCTCTCGTTTCGACCTCCTATGTAAGCCCAAGGGTTCAGGGAGAAGGTCGAAGGATTGAAGGCCCCCGGGAGACGAAAGGCTGAAGACTTCCCTTCGAACACCCGAAAACGAAATGCAACAAAACGTCCGCCCTGCGCTAAGGGGGCTTCCGAGCCCTGCGTCGAATGTTGAAGGGGTTTCAACAGACCCAAGCCGCTCGTCGTATTGAAATTCGAGGAGCAGCGGAATTCGTCTGGGATCCCAGAATGGAGAGCCCCCTCTCTCCCTGCAGGGAGAGAGGGATAATCAGATTACGGCCCCAACGACGGTGTTGATTTGTTCAGAGAGAAGACCGACGACGAACAGAATGCCGAGCAGCACCTGGATCAGAACCAGGGATCGTCTGGTCATCGCAAGCAGGAGAACAACAAGAGCCACCAGAAGATAGGACCCCTCATAGACCGACTGGGTCCACAGCAACAAGTACGCAACAGCCGCATACACGGCTGCCCGGCCAAGGCGAAGTGTTCCTTCCTTCGCAAAACGATCCATTTCACGTTCTAGCTGATTCATAACGGCCCCTAAGCAATCGACAACGCCGCTGTATGAAGAAGAGATTAGGACGTCAATGGAGTATTATTGAAATAAATCACCCGACATGTTATGATATTATGGATACTTCAAGATATCCTATTACAAATTAGTGGACCATACTTGTTCTTGTTCATTAGTATTCTTTAAGTCAATGCCGTATACGAGGAAAGAATTCTTTGTCATGCTAGCGAAGATGCTCATCATCCAAGCATAGTCGCAATCGCTGAAAGCAAACCGGCCGGATGGAAAGCGCTGCTGCCGACAGCTGCACGGGATCGCTCGGGACTTGTGGAAGGTATTGGCGTTGAACCGCCCTGAGATGCCCCGCTCAAATGTACTCGGGCGATCTCTCCGGCAGGCAGGCTGATGATCTTTCATCGCTGGAGATGATCGTGATCATGAAGAAGACCTGCCCCGCACGGCAGCTGCAGGAGCGCCGTGAAACGGACCCGGAAACAGCAAGATTCCGCCGGAAGAGGAGAACGAGAAACATCGATTGGAGAGTGACTGGTCCCGGCGAGCGCAGTCAGGACTTGGGCCTTGCGACTGCACCAGTGCAGATTTCCCGTGCGATCCGAACGTTACCGCTTGAAAATCGGATGCTCTACCCGGTCCCCAGGCTTGATGCCGAGCTCGGCCGCCGTGCCCGCGTTCAACTCGAGAACGGCGAGAACCGGCTCGCCGGAGGAGATGGTGCGGGTCGACAAAGGTTCGGTGTTGGCAGCGATGCGGGCGATCGTGCCGTCTTGCCGGATGAACAACATGTCCAGGGACAGATAAGTGTTCTGCATCCACATGGAGACCGGCTCGACACGCCCGAAATCGAACAGCATACCGCGATCCGGTGCCATGGAGCGGCGGAACATCAGACCCTGGGCCCGGTCCGCGTCATTGCGGGCGACCTCGACCTGGAAACTCCGCTTCTGCCCCCCTTGGGTCACGATGGACAGGGACTCGAGAGCCTGAGCGAAGGCTGCCCCGGCCAAGGCGACCGTGAAACCGAGGGCCGGAAGAACCGGACGGAGACGCTGGAACACGAACGAGGCCTGTCAGTGGGAATGCGGCAGGGCCATTTCCGCGAGGCGGACTTCGGCGGCCATGAGCCCCTTCGATCCGTCGCCGAAGCGCACGAAAACCCGCTCGCCGGGCTTCAGTTCGGCAATGCCATAGCGGCGCAGCGTCTCCATGTGCACGAAAATATCGGGTTTGCCGTCTCCCTGCGTCAGGAAACCGAAGCCCCGCAGGCGGTTGAACCATTTCACGACGGCAGGCTCCAGGCCGCTGGTCGGAACCACCTGGACATGGGTTCGGGGCAGCGGCAACTCGGACGGGTGGAGTGCCGTCGACTCATCGAGAGAAAGAATCCTGAACGCCTGCAGGCCCCGGGGGCGCTGGACAGCCTCCACGACGATCCGGGCACCTTCGTTGGCGGCTTGATAACCGTCCCTGCGAAGGCAGGTCACGTGCAGGAGAACGTCGGGCATGCCGTTGTCGGGCACGATGAATCCGAAGCCCTTGGCGACGTCGAACCACTTGATCCGGCCGCTCACCTGGATGAGGTCGAGGGAATTCTCCTCCGCAGGGGTCTGTGCGACCTCGCGGCGACCTTGATCGAAAGAGGAGTTATCCTCTCGAAAATTGAAGGAGTTAGAGCCGAAATCGCTAGTCATGAATAAACCCGAACTCGAATCAAAAACCCGATTCTTAAAATGAGGATAACATCGTCCTGAATCAGGGGAAGCCGGAAACGCGACCTAAAATGCGATGAATTTTTCGGCATCCGCTGAGAGCGTTGAAATCACGATACAAATGCCGAAAACACCGATCCGATTTCTGCATGAATCACCAGATCGGCCATGCTGTCGAGCGGAGTCGGCTCCCGGTTGACGATCACGAGCCGTGCCCCGTTCTCCTTGGCGAAGGCAGGAAAAGCAGCTGCCGGATAGACCACCAGGGACGATCCCACGACGAGGCAAAGATCACAGCTCGCCATCAGCTTCTGAGCCCGTCGCATGGGTCCTTCCGGCATCGGCTGGCCGAAGGAGATTGTGGCGGATTTCAGGATGCCGCCGCAATCGGTGCATTCAGGCGGGTCGCCGCTCGCCTCGAAATGCCGTCTGATCCACTCGAGTTCGTGGCGGCGCCCACAGGAAAGGCATGCAGCATAGGTCCCATTGCCATGAAGTTCGACGACCTGCTCCTGGGACAGCCCGGAGGCTTGGTGCAGCCCGTCGATATTTTGCGTGATCACCGCCGGCATGTGCCCCGAAGCGATGAGCGAAGCGATGCCGTGATGCCCTTGGCTGGGCCGTGCATCCCGATAAAGGTCATCCATGACGAACTTGCGCCGCCAGGCCTCGCGCCGAGCCTCGGCGCTTTGAAGAAAAGTCTCGAACGGAATCGGCTTGTTCCGCATCCACGGGCTGCCGGCAGAGCGAAAATCCGGAACACCGCTCTCCGTCGAAATGCCCGCGCCCGTAAAGCCCGCCACGATCCGGGCCTCTTGAATCATTTCCTCGAGTCTGGCGATTGACGCGGCGAGCTTCTCGGTCATGTCACTGATATAAGCCCTCGCTTCCTGAATAGAAGCATCACTCAGCGTCAGGGATCTACCTCAGGTGAACGACGATCTCTCCCCGCCCGATCCCGTTCGGAGCCTCCGCCCATCAGATGTTCTGACCGGGCAATCACATGTCACCGCATCTCAGAGGTGGGATGCCATCGACGTGGCGCGCGGTCTCGCGATCATGGCCATGATCGTCTATCATTTCAGCTGGGATCTCAGTTTTCTGCAGCTCATCGAGACCAACATTCTCCAAGTCCCGGCATGGCGCTGGTTCGCACGCGGGATCGCCGGCTCGTTCCTGCTGCTTTCTGGGGTGGGGCTTGCGCTTGCTCACGCCCACGGCTTTCGCCGTCTCCAGTTCCTCAGGCGCCTTGCGAAGGTCGGGGGCGCGGCTCTGGCCGTGACCCTCGTCACGTTCTTCGCTTTCCCGAACAGTTACATCTTCTTCGGCATTCTCCACTGCATTGCCGCGTCGAGCGTGCTGGCCCTTCCGTTTCTCCGGCTGCCCTCCGCTCCAAGCCTGCTCGCTGCCATCTTCTTCCTCGCGGGGCCGCAGCTGTTTACGAGTCCGGCCCTCGATGCTCCCTATCTGGACTGGCTGGGCCTCGGCTCCACCGATCCGATGACGAACGACTACGTGCCCATCTTTCCGTGGTTTGGCATGGTTCTGGTCGGGATCGCCGTCGGCAAAACACTGATGCCCCGCAAGAGCACCCTGGCTCTGGCGCGCTGGCGGGCGCGGAATGCTCCGGCGAAAACTCTCTTGTGGGCCGGACGAAAGAGTCTGCCGATCTATCTCGTCCACCAACCGCTTCTGCTCGCGCTTCTCTATGGAGTTCTGCTGATCACCGGTCCTCATCCGGCCGCCGAGGCCAGGCCCTTCATGAATGACTGCGTGGCGACCTGCCTCATGCAAAACGCCGATGCTGGGACCTGCCGCTCCGTCTGCTCCTGCACTGTCGACACGCTGCGCCATGAAGATCTCTGGCGAAGGGTGCTCAGCGGCAGCACGACGGCAGGTGATCGGGTGCGGATTTCCCGCACGGCACAGCAGTGCCTACGGCGCCCCTCGTCCTAGGTCATCGAGCCAGAAGTAAACCCAATTTTCCACGACATGCCTGACGGGCGCTCGGCCGCCATACCGGCAGCTGCGTTTCCTGCCAATCGAAGGCGTGGCGACCAACGAATGGTGAGCGAGTGTCGACTCCGTGTAGCCAAGCCTGAACCTTCGCATTTTCTCAAAGGGAGCTTGCAGGATTCATGGGTGATTGCTATATTATTTCAATATAATACAACGCATCATATCCGTGGAACTCAACGTAAACCGCCACGAGGCATGCGATGACTTACCGTTTAGAAGCGGAAATTGCGCGTCAGGTTGTCGACCTCTGCAAATGGATTAGCGAGGGCAGCCTTGCCCGAATCGAGATGGGAATGTCCCTGACCCGCGACCTCCGGTTCGACTCGTTACAGCTCATGCAGTTCTTCTCTGGTATCGAAGAACTCTACGGGGGGTTGGCCCTTGAAGACTGGTTTATCGAGTGTTCCTCCGGCGGGCGTGACACCATCGGTAGCGTGGTGAGCTACATCGCCCATGCCCTGCCCCTGGCCATGGCCGAGTTTTCCTGCGGCGAACCGCTGCGCAATTGACCTTTCGCGACGGCCGGATCCGTTCTTCGCATTTCGCGGGCAGATCATGAATTCCGCTGAGAACCAAGAACGGCTAGGCTGAAAGCCGCACACAGGACCCGGCGGCTGGAAAACTCTCACGACTTCGGCGTTAAGTCCAAGGGTTCGATGCGATCGTTCATATGAGGTGCTGTTTTGTTGCGAGGCTATCTGACCGATCTTCCCCTGGTCGCGATCCTTCGTGGATTACGGCCCGAATCTGCCGAAGCAGTCGGCATGGCTTTGGTCGAAACCGGTTTTCGCGTCATCGAGGTTCCTCTGAACTCGCCGGATCCGTTCCGAAGCATCGAAACCCTGGCGAGGACCATGCCGGGCGACGTCCTTGTCGGCGCGGGAACTGTCCTCGACCCGGAGCAGGTCGATGGCATCCGCGACGTGGGCGGCAAGCTCATCGTCATGCCGCACGGTGACCCCGATGTGATCCTGCGTGCCAAGGAGCATGGCATGATGTGCATGCCGGGCGTCGCCACGCCGACGGAGGCATTCGCGGCACTGAAGGCCCGAGCCGATGCAATCAAGATCTTTCCGGCTGAAGGCATTCCTCCGGCGGTGCTAAAGGCCTGGCGGGCCGTGTTGCCGAAAGACGCCGTCGTTCTGCCCGTCGGCGGCATCAGGCCCGGCAACATGAAGCCCTATGTGGATGCCGGCGCCAATGGCTTCGGTCTCGGCTCCGCCCTCTTCACGCCGGCCATGACCATCGAGGATATCGCGCGCAATGCACGCGCCTTTGCATCCGCATGGAAGGATCTCCGTTCGGGCTGAAGGATCGGACGTGAAAAGGACCCGTCCTTTTGGCGCGAATCCGGGGTTTCCTCCCAGGACGAGAGTTTCTTTCACTGCGGCCTTTCGGGTCCGCATGATGCGCCAGGACACCGTGTCATGGCCGTCCAGGATTTGATCCGGAGATCAATCCCGGCCATCTTGCTTTTGATGGAGCTGCGCTTTTCATCCATCGGCATCATCGCCCCAGGCCCGGTGACGACGTGGAGGAGCCGGCGGAAAACCGGATCACCTTTTCACCAACGTAGCCCTGGGGACCGATGACGCGGTCCTTCCGATCACTGATGCGGACCCCAAGGGCTGCGCGATGCTCGAAGGACCCATTTCCCTGCAGGAACCGCCACGTACCGTCGGCGTTCACACGGCAAAGGCTGAATAGGAGTTCCGAGCATGAACAAACTGGCATTCGTCCTGGCCGCCTCTGTCCTGAGCACGGCTGCTTTCGCGCAGGATACCACTACAACGATCAAGAAGGAGGAAGGCATCCTCGGCAGCAAGACCACGATCGAGCAGAAGCGTGAGCCGAGCACGACCTCCTCCACGACGGTGACAACCGATTCCGGTGTCGGCTGCACGACCGAGACCAAGCAGAAGACCGACGAATTCGGTGACACGACCACGAAACGGACAACCGAGTGCTGACCGCACCTGATCGGAAGGCAAAGCCCGGCACATGCCGGGCTTTCTCTTGCAGGGGGCCTTAGCGTCGCTTGCCGCCACGCCCTCCGCGGAAGAACGGGACCGTCAGCAAGCGACGCCCCGTCTCATCCACGATCTCAAGTTCGATATTGCCCGCATCGCTCAGCTCGTCGCGCAATTCCTCGACGGTAGCGATGGCTTCGGCACGAGCGGCTTCGAGATCGGGCAGCTCAATGCCTTCATCATCCTCGTCGACATCGTAACCGTCGCGGATGTTGAAGAAAAAACGAGGCATGGCGAAACGCTCGAGAAGAGGGAGACGGCGGGAAAACGCCTTTGGCTTCGGCAGGTTCACTGTAACGCCAGCGCGCCTCCCTTTGACACCGGAATCTTGGCTTAAGGCCAAGTTCTACAGCACAATTTGGCTGAACCGGCCGCATGGAGCCTTTTTGAAGTCTCACGCGTTGAAGGACACGCCAAGGGTTCATGCGGGAAAACCGGTTAGGATGTGCCATGATCCATCGATCCCTTGCCGTGCTGTCTGTTCTCGGCTGCTCCCTCCTTCTGATTCCTGCCGAAAGCTCCGCCCAGGCCCAGGCGTCGTGCGGGCCGCGCCATGAACTCGTGAAGCTGCTCGCTGATCGGTACAAGGAGGATCCCGTCGGCATCGGTCTATCGCAGCCGGGCCAAGTGCTGGAGGTCTTCGCCTCGCAGGCGGGAACCTGGTCGATGGTGATGACCATGCCGGACGGCAAAGCCTGTCTGATCGCGGCCGGCGACAACTGGGAAATGGTGACGAAGGCCAAAGGCAGCCCGATCTGAGGATGTTAGCGCTCCGCAGGTCCAAATACGCGCGGGCCCAACCTGGCTTGAGACCCCAGGTAGGGCTAAGGACAGGGTGTTCGTTGACGTTGCCGAGGAGCGCTCCCCCTCGATGCTCTGGTAGATGACCGGCTTCTGGAGAAGGGTTGTGCCGTCAGGGCTATGAAGGATCGATGATGCCACGGGAGACTATTGGGGGAAACAGAGGCTTCCCCCTGCCTTCAAGCATGATCCGGAAAGGGGAAGTGTTGGGAGCCATAAGGCCATCGAGAGGCCTCACGCGGCAGTATCCGAGAGTCACACATCAACCACCAGAGCAGCCCATGTGAGCGGCGCGATCGGTCCCGAAACACAGGCCAGCCTGGACGTCAGCTTGGTGGCATCTGCTGAGCTTCTCCGCCATGGACGCTCAGAATTGGGCCTCATCGAGCACCGATCTCACCTTGGCGGCCAGTTCAGCATAGGTGTAAGGCTTTCCGATCAGATGCATCCCAGGGTCGAGACGGCCATGGTGAACGATGGCATTGGCTGTATAGCCAGTCGTGTATAGCACCGGTACCCCCGGCTTTCGCCGGGCAACTTCCTCGGCAAGAACACGTCCGTTCATGCCGCCTGTCAGAACGACATCGGTGAACAGCAAATGGATTTCCGGGTGCTGCTCCACAACTGCCAGAGCGCCCTTCCCGTCTGCTGCCTCAAGCACACGGTATCCAAGGTCGCGCAGTGCCTCGACTGAATAGGCACGAAGGCTCGGTTCATCTTCAACGACCAGAATAGTCTCGCCGGCCCCTTTCACCATTTCAGGTTTCTGCGGCGGCGTCTCCGTAGGCTCCTCATCGGAGCCGATCAGGCGGGGCAAGTAGATTTTGATGGTCGTGCCTTCGCCGAGTTCGCTGTAAATCCAGACATGGCCGTTGGACTGCCGGACGAAGCCGTACACCTGGCTCAGGCCCAGTCCGGTGCCCTTGCCCGCCTCCTTGGTCGTAAAGAACGGCTCGAACACCCTCTCCATTGTAGCCTTGTCCATGCCAGTGCCGGTGTCGGAGACCGACACCCGCACATACTGCCCAGGCGGCACAGGCTCGGCCAAAGCCTCCACATAGGCTTCATCCAGGCGGGTATTGGCTGTCTCAATCGTGAGCTTGCCCCCATTCGGCATCGCGTCGCGGGCATTCACGGCCAAGTTGACGATGGCGTTCTCCAACTGGTTCGGGTCGGCTTGGGTCCGCCAGAGACCGCCGGCCAGAACGGTCTCCAGCACGACTGTCTCACCCAGCGTGCGCCTCAGGAGTTCGGACATGCCGGCCACCAGCTTGTTGGCGTCGATGGGCTTGGGGTCCAATGGCTGACGGCGGGAGAAGGCTAGAAGCCGCTGCGTCAGAGTCGCCGCGCGTCGTGTCGCCTCCATTGCGTGGTCGGTTGCTCTCTGGAGCCGCTCATTCCCCTCGGGCAGACGACGCTGGATAAGTTCGATGTTGCCGACGATGATCGTCAGCAGGTTGTTGAAGTCGTGGGCGATGCCGCCGGTGAGCTGGCCTACGGCTTCCATCTTCTGCGCTTGTCGCAAAGCCTCCTCAGCCTTCAGGCGCTCGGCGACCTCCTGCGCAACCCGTTCCTCCAGCGTCTCGTTCAGGCGTTTAAGTTCTTCAGTGGCCTGCTCGGCCTTCTGGCGGGCGAGAAGCAGCTCCCGTTCGTACTTCCGTCGATCGGTAGCATTGAAGAGGGTGATGCGATGAACCATTGGACGGCCGGCCGCATCCAGCTTCTGAACCGTGTTGGCCAGAACCGGCAGCTGCCGCCCATCTGCACAGGTCAGGTCGAAAGCAATCTCGTTCACGAATCCCTGCATCCGCAGGAGCGGTGCGAAGTGCGTGTCGTAGAATATCTTGCCGCCAACATTCAGCAGGTCCTGAAAGCACCTGTGGCCGACGAGGTCGTTCCGCTCCATGCCGATCCAGGAGAGGAAGGTCTGGTTCACGCGGATGATAGTGCCGTCCGGCAGCGTTGAGAGGTAGCCGCAGGGGGCGCTCTCATAGAGTTCCTCGGCCGTCTCGCACAGAGCGCCCGGGTCCATTTTCACTAGGCGACTGCCTTTGCTGGCGCAGGATCGCGCAGGAAGGCTTCCATGGCGGCAATCGTCTCCTCTGGCGCACTCAGGTTCGGGCAGTGCCCTGTTGCCCTCAGCAGGACGAACTCGCTGCCCGGAAGGTTCTGATGCATGTAGCGCCCAACCGCCTCCGGTGCAATGACATCGTGAGAGCATTGGAGGATGAGCGCCTTCTTTGCCAATCTGGGCAGATCCGCTCTGTTATCGGAGAGGAACGTCACACGGGCGAAATGCTTGGCGATTTCCGGGTCGGTGCGGCAGAAGCTATTGGTGAGTTCCTCGCCGAGTTCCGGCCGGTCCGGGTTGCCCATAATGACCGGGGCCATGGTGCTGGACCAGCCGAGGTGATTGCTGTCGAGGAAATCGAGCAGGCCCTCAATGTCTTCCCGCTTGAAGCCGCCTACGTAGTCGCCGTCGTTGATGTAGCACGGGGATGGACCAATCAGCACCAGACGGGCGAACCGCTCCGGCTCCCGGACAGCTGCCAGAACCCCGATCATCGCACTGACCGAATGACCGACGAAGATCACGTCCTTCAGGTCCAGCTCACGGCAGATCGCCAGGACATCTTCCGCATAACCATCGAGACTACCGTATCTTGTTCTGTCGAAGGTCGCGGCATCCGACTGCCCGTGTCCGACATGGTCGAAAAGAACGATTTTGTACCGGTCCTCAAAAGCAGGGGTGATGAAGCGCCACATATTCTGGTCACAGCCATAGCCATGGGCCAAGACCATGGGTTGCTGACCCTGGCCCAATACCTTTACGTTGTGTCGTTGAAGAACGGCGGACATAGGCGCTCCATGCAATCGAAGGATTGGTCGGTAGGGGCTGCTTGCTCCGGGTGCTGGATGCAAGCTGTGCAGTTCAGCGCCCTTATCTAGATGTCCCCCCTCTCATTTCAACACTTTGGGGCGGCACGTGGGAAATCCGGTACAGCGGCGGCCCTGCACGGGAAGCAAGATCAGCACTATGCCCCAAGCGGCGGATGATGCGAACGCCAAAACCTCTCTGAGGCTTCCGCTGCTTGAGCAACTCGGCAAACAATGGGTCACCCATTCCTCGGGAAGTTCGCCTGAGTTAGGCCCGCGGTATGACCATATGCTGACCGAGCAGCAGGAGAGGCTATTTCGGGATCCCTTCTGAACCTTGCCTGGATCGACTGTTGGGCCGGGGAGCGCCAGCTTGATTATGGCAATGAGAGAGGAGGCCATCGCCAAGGGCGGTGATTCCGAGTTTCCCACCCGTCAAACCGGCCCTCACACACATTCATTTTCGGATAGTTACCTGTCGCAGGTTCTAATCGGCCATCACAAAGGGAGTGAGAACAGCAAATCGTTCGGGACACAATCTGAGGAGATTGGCGGGCGGATCGAGAACCACCCTCGGCCTTGAAATCGATGCAGCCAATGAATGGAGAAAAGTGGCGCGCCCTAGGGGAGTCGAACCCCTCTTTTCTGCGTGAAAGGCAGATGTCCTAACCGATAGACGAAGGGCGCGCGGTGCTTCGGGGCGTCGCCCCTGAAGTGGGCGGACATATAGATGGGTTCTTGACGCACCGCAAGCGTCAGTTTCGAATTATTCAGGCCTCGCCGCATCCATGATGCGCAACTCGGCCTTTTCCTGACCACCCCATCGGTCGATGGACAGCGTCCCCGCCACGTGGAGCGTGTTTCCGATCGCGCCGGAGAGCGCATTTCCAAGAGGCTGTCCCGCCGCGCGGAAAGCGATTCCACCGATGAAGCTGCCGTCGCCGCCGCGCAGTTTCACCCGCATATGCCCGCCGCTGCCGACCTCCCTCGCCTCGATAACGCGATGCTGTGGAAACACGAACATGGGTTCCGGCTGCCCTGAACCGAACGGCCCTGCCCGCTCCAGGGCCGTCACGAGCGCGGGTTGCGCGCCAGCCGCCGTGAGCGTGGCATCGATGGGGAAACGATCGTTCAGGCGCATGGTGCTGACGGGTTCGCTCAGCTTGTCCGTGATGAAAGCGAGAAAACGGTCAAGGTCCTGGGCCCGGATCGTCACGCCAGCCGCCATCGTGTGCCCACCCCCCTTGATGGCGAGACCCACCTCCACCGCTGCGCGGACGGCGTGGCCCAGATCGACCCCGGGCACGGAACGCCCCGAACCCGTGGCGGTCCCGTCGGGGTTGAGGGTGAAAGCGAAGGCGGGGCGCCGGAAGCGCTCCTTGGTGCGGGCGGAAATGAGTCCGACGATGCCTGGATGCCACTCGGCGGAAGCGGTGACGAGCACGGCCTGATCGGGCGCCTTCTCGAGCGCCATCATGGCCTGGGCCTCGGCCTCCTGTACCGCCACCACCTCTATGGCCTGCCGCTCCCGGTTCAGCCGGTCGAGTTCGCCGGCGATCCGGCCTGCCTGAACCGGATCTTCCGTCAGCAGAAGGCGCGATCCCAGCGCCGCATCGCCGATGCGTCCGCCCGCATTGATGCGGGGCCCGACGAGATAGCCGAGATGCCAGCATTCCGGAGCGCCCGTCAGCCCGGCCGTATCCAGAAGCGCCGCCAAACCCAAGCGGCGGCGGCTTCGCATGACGGCGAGTCCCTGGCGTACGAAGGCGCGATTCAAGCCGATGAGAGGAACCACGTCCGCCACGGTGGCGAGGGCGACGAGATCGAGGCTGCCCATCAGGTCCGGCTCGCGCCGGTTCTGGAAGAAGCCCTGTGCCCGCAAGACCCGGTTGAGGGCGACGAGGAAGAGAAACACCACACCGGCCGCGCAGAGATGGCCCAGGCCGGAGAGATCGTCCTGCCGGTTCGGGTTGACGATTGCGAGCGCCTCGGGGAGCCGCTCGGGCGCCTGGTGATGGTCGAGAACGAGAGGATCGAGGCCGAGGCGCTTCGCCTCCGCGAGTGGTTCGATGCTCGCCGTGCCGCAATCGACCGTTACCAGAATGTCGGCCCCCTGCTCCTTCAGCGCCCGGATGGCGTCGATGTTCGGGCCATAACCCTCCGTGATTCTGTCCGGAATATGGATCGTGTAGGAAATGGCGCACGCGCGCAGGTATTCGGCCAGAAGAGCCGCGCTGCAGGCACCGTCCACATCGTAATCGCCGAAGATGGCGACCTTTTCTCTCCGTATGACCGAGTCCGCCAGCCGGCTGGCCGCTCTCTCCATGTCGGTCAGCACATGCGGATCCGGCATCAGATCCCGCAGGCGGGGATTGAGAAACCCTTCCGTCTCATGGATGCCGACGCCGCGCCCGGCAAGCACCCGCGCCAGGATGTCCGGCACGCCATGGGTCTGAGCTATTGCGAGCGCAATCGTGCTCTGGGCGGCGCTGCAGCGCTCGACCCAGGTGCGGCCAAGGGCGGAATGGGTCACCCCCAGGAACGGTTTCGGCAGGGCAATCGGCGATGATTCGGTCACGCTGTGACTCTTAACCGCGAAATGTGGTCAAAACACTCGGCGATATTGAATGAAGCCGCTGCGGGAGGCCACCTTGTCGTAGAGCGCCTGGGCTGCTGCATTCGTCTCGTGCGTCAGCCAATAGACCCGGCTCGCCCCATCAGCCTGCGCCCGCTGGTAAACGGCCTCGATCAAGGCACGCCCGACGCCACGCCCTCGTGCCTCCTCTGAGGTGAAGAGATCTTGCAAGTAGCAGTAATCGCCCACGGTCCAGGTGGACCGATGATAGAGGTAATGCACGATCCCGACGATCTTGCCATCGAGAAGGGCCGCGAGACCGTGCATCGGCTCTGCAGGATCGTTGAGGCGCCGCCATGTGACGTCCGTGACGCCAGCCGGAAGGGCGGATCTGTAGAAGCTGAGATAGCCCTGCCACAGGGGTTCCCACGCGGGCCGGTCTTCAGGGCTGAAGGGTCGGATTTGGATCATCTCAGTGCACCTCGGGAAGCTTTGCCTTCAAACGGAAGTCCCCGGAGCGAGCCCGGGGACCAGGTATCCTGTTTCGATTGCGAACCCTTACTCGAGGTGGAATTTCGCGAACTCGCGGTGCTCGCCGTGGATGCGGCGCACCGTTCCGGTAGCGGAGCGGTACACGACGGTCTCCGTCGTGATCACCTCCTTGCCGAAATGAACGCCCTTGAGGAGCGCTCCATCGGTCACGCCGGTCGCCGCCACGATCACGTCGCCGCGGGCGAGGTCTTTCATGTCGTACTTCTTGTTCGGGTCGGTCACGCCCATCTGGAAGGCGCGGGAACGCTTCTCCTCTGTGTCGAGGATGAGACGGCCCTGCATCTGGCCGCCGATGCAGCGCAGCGCGCCAGCCGCGAGAACGCCCTCAGGCGCGGCGCCGATGCCGAGATACATGTCGATGCCCGTATCGGCCGGCTTCGTCGTGAAGATCACGCCCGCCACGTCGCCATCGCTGATCAGGCGGACGCCGGCCCCCGTCTTGCGGATAGCGGCGATCAGTTCCGCGTGGCGCGGACGGTCGAGCACCAGGCAGTTGATCTCGTTCGGTTTCACGCCCTTCGCCTTCGCGAGGGCATGGATGTTATCTTCCGGGGACGCATCGAGATCGACCACGCCGGCCGGGTAGCCCGGTCCGACGGCGATCTTGTGCATGTAGACGTCCGGGGCCGCCAACAGCGTACCGGCCTCGGCCATGGCCATGACGGCGATCGAGCCCGGCATGTCCTTGGCGCAGAGGGTGGTGCCCTCCAGCGGATCGACGGCGATGTCCACCTTCGGGCCCTGTTTGTTGCCGACCTTCTCGCCGATGAAGAGCATCGGAGCCTCGTCGCGCTCACCCTCGCCGATCACCACGGTGCCGTCGATGGGAAGCTTGTTGAGCTCGCGGCGCATGGCGTCCACGGCGGCTTGATCCGCCGCCTTTTCATTGCCGCGTCCCCGCAGCCGGGCCGAGGCCACCGCCGCGCGCTCGGTGACGCGGACGAGTTCCATGGTCAGGATGCGCTCGATGATTTGCCCCGGTTGGACGGTAATGCCTTGCGACATGGACGTGACGTCTCCCTCTTGACGGTGATGGGCAGGCGCATGCGCCCGCCTGATGTTTAATCGCGTTCGATGCGAATGACTTGGGGCGGCTCGGCAATAAGACCATCCCCCGAAATCTTCTCCAGCGCAGATCGGATCGAGGCCTCGGTCGCCGCGTAGGTGATGAGGACCAGGGACACGGGCGCCCCGGAGCGGCCATGGGGATCCTGTGTGGCCGCCAGTTCGGAGCGTTTCTGAAGGATGCTCTCGAGCGAGATATCCGCCTCGGCCATGCGCGTGGCGACACCGGCGGCAACCCCCGGCCGGTCGTGAACCGTCAGGCGAATGTAATAGCCGCCCTCGTGCCGCTGCATGGGAGCCCGTGGAGCGCCTTCCAGTTGATCGACGGACTTGCCGAACAGCGGCTGGACCAAACCGGCGGCCACGTCTGCGATGTCGGCCACCACGGCGGAGGCGGTGGCATCCCCTCCGGCCCCGGGGCCGATCAGCGTGAGCTCGCGCACCGCATCGGCATCGATGGTGATAGCGTTCGTAACCCCCATGACCTGCGCGATGGACGAGGACTTCGGCACCATGGTCGGATGCACGCGCTGCTCGATGCCGGTTTCCGTACGCTCGGCGACCCCGAGCAGCTTGATGCGGAAACCAAGCTCCTTCGCCATGGCGAGGTCGAGAGGGGTAATGGAGGAGATCCCCTCTACATAGATCGCTTCGGCGTCAATCCTGGTGCCGAAGGCGAGGCTCGTGAGGATCGCGAGCTTGTGGGCCGTATCGAAGCCTTCCACGTCGAAGGTCGGATCGGCCTCTGCGTAGCCGAGGCGCTGCGCGTCCTTGAGGCACTCCTGGAACGTCAGCCCCTCCAGCTCCATGCGGGAGAGAATGTAGTTGCAGGTGCCGTTCAGAATGCCGTATAGCCGCGAGACCCTGTTGCCCGGCAGAGCCTCCCGCAGGGTCTTGATGATGGGAATTCCGCCGGCGACCGATGCCTCGAAGGCGATGGATCCGCCCTTGTCTTCCGCGAGTTGCGCAAGGTCGAGCCCGTGCTTGGCGAGCAGGGCCTTGTTGGCCGTGACCACGTGCTTGCCCTGCATGAGAGCCGTCCGGACCACCTCCAGGGCAGTCCCGTCGGCACCGCCGACCAGTTCGACCACGCAATCGACATCCGCCGACCGGGCAAGGTCCACAGGATCGTCGAACCAGGTGAAGCGGGAGACATCGACGCCGCGATCCTTCGACCGGTCCCGCGCCGACACGGCCGCGACCTCGACAGGCCGCCCACCCCTCTGGGCGACGGTCTCGTTCCGGCGCTCGAGGATCCGAATAACCGAGGCGCCGACGGTGCCGAGGCCGGCGATGCCCACCTTGAGAGGACGTGTCACGGACGAAAGCTCCCTTCAAAACCGGGTTGCTCTTTACGACCGCCAAGCTCCCATGTCCATGCGGGCATGGAAACTTCGTCGGACATACAAGACCACCCAGCCTTTAAGGCTCAGCCCCTTCGCGCCATGGGCACGACGTTGTGGAGGATGTGGTCCGCGTTGTCGAAGAACCGGCGAATGTTGCGGGCGGCCTGCCTGATGCGCTGCTCGTTTTCCACAATGGCGATCCGGACGTAATCGTCCCCGTGCTCGCCGAAGCCGATGCCGGGAGCGACCGCCACATCGGCCTTTTCGACCATTAGCTTGGAGAATTCGAGGCTGCCCATGCCGCGGAACTTCTCCGGGATCTGGACCCAGGCGAACATGGAGGCGCTGGGGGCCGGGATGACCCATCCTGCCTTCTCGAAGGCGTCCACCAGGACGTCCCGGCGGCGCTTGTAGGTGGCGCGCATCTCGCGAATGCAGTCGTCGGGGCCGTTGAGAGCGGCCGTCGCAGCCACCTGGACTGGGGTGAAAGCACCGTAATCGAGATAGGACTTCACCCGGGCAAGAGCCGCCAGGAGACGCTCGTTGCCGACCGCGAAGCCGATCCGCCAGCCCGCCATGGAGAAGGTCTTCGACATGGAGGTGAACTCAACCGCCACGTCGATGGCCCCCGGGATCTGCAGGATCGACGGCGGCGGGTTCTGCTCGTCGAAATAAACTTCCGCATAGGCCAGGTCGGACAACAGGATCAGGTCGTGCTTCTTTGCGAAGACGACGAGATCACGATAGAAATCGAGAGAAGCCACATAGGCCGTGGGGTTCGACGGGTAGCAGACGACGAGCGCCACCGGTTTGGGGATCGAATGCATCACCGCGCGTTCGGCCGCCACGAAGAAGTCCGGTGTCGGCTCGGCGGGTACGGAGCGGATCACGCCGCCCGCCATGAGGAAGCCGAAGGCATGAATCGGGTAGCTCGGGTTGGGCACGAGGATCACGTCGCCCGGCGCCGTGATCGCCTGCGCCATGTTGGCGAAGCCCTCCTTGGACCCGAGGGTCGCCACGACCTGCGTCTCCGGGTTGAGCTTCACGCCGAAGCGGCGCTCGTAATAGCCTGCCTGGGCGCGGCGCAGGCCGGAGATGCCCTTGGAGGCCGAGTAGCGATCCGTGCGCGGCTTGCCGACGGTCTCCACCAGCTTGTCGATGACATGCTGCGGGGCCGGCAGGTCGGGATTGCCCATACCCAGATCGATGATGTCCGCTCCATTGGCGCGGGCGGCAGCCTTGATGCGGTTGACCTGCTCGAAGACGTAAGGCGGAAGGCGCTTGATGCGGTAAAAATCAGACATGGTTCTGTCCTCGAGCGGAATCGTATGAAATCGGTATAAATTCTAGCGATTGGTATTGGAATTCGTGTTGCGGGCAGGTCTCTGCGGTTTGTTGACCGGGAGCTTGATCGGCTCGGGCGGAGGCGTTCCGCCCAGGCGGGCGGCAGCTGCCCCCGCAGCTTCGTTTCGGGCGCGGATAGCCTCGAGTTCCGCCTCTTCGGCCTTGACCTCGGCGGCCGACCGCGCCGGAGTGGGACGCCCCTCCTCTACGGTGCCGATCGGCACGAAATCCAAGTTCTGCGGGCGGGACTGCGCCACGAAGTCCGGGCTCGGTGCGGTTTTGGGGCCTGCCCCGACCGCAGCCGCAATATCGCGGACCGGGTTGGAACCGCCTGTGCAGGCCGTAACGTTAGCAGCAGCCAGCACGGCCAGCATGAGAGCCGAGGCGCGGGAAGCCGCAGGAAACCGGATACGCATTGTAACTAACCTAAGAGATGACTGCACAGAATGGGTCTCGAACGTTAAGATGCTCGAAATGTGCACCCTGGGCAATGGCGCGACATAGAGGGAGATCGCCTTATGGACAAGCCATACGGTGAAGAGAAGACCCAATCCTCAGCCCCGGACTTCGAGGAGCTCTCCCGCAATATGGCCCGTTTCCTCGAAGGGGCGACGAAGGCCACGACCGCCTATCTCAAGCCGCTGGAGGAGCGCGGCGCTCCCCCCGAAATCGCAAGCGACGCCTCCGAGGCGATCAGGACATTGGGCCGCGTTGCGGAATCATGGTTGAGCGACCCGCAAAAATCGCTGGAAGCACAGGCACGCCTCGGCTCGCAGTTCCTCGATCTCTGGGCATCGACACTGAAGAAGGCACAGGGCGAACCCGCCGAACCCGTGGCGGAGCCCGAGCCCAAAGACAACCGCTTCAAGGACCCCGAATGGTCTGAGAATCCCGTCTTCGACTTTCTGAAGCAGGCCTATCTGATTTCCTCCCGCTGGGCGGAGGACATGGTCGAGGAAGCGGAGGGACTCGACGAACGGACCCGTCACAAGGCGCAGTTCTATCTCAAGCAGATCTCGAGCGCTCTCTCGCCCTCGAACTTCCTCCTGACCAACCCAGAGCTCATCCGCGAGACGATCAGGGAGAACGGCGCGAACCTCGCCCGGGGCATGGCGATGCTGGCGGAGGACATCCAGTCCGGGCGCGGGGAGCTGAGAATCCGCCAAACCGACCCGAGCAATTTCAAGATTGGGGTAAACATCGCCGCGACCCCGGGCAAGGTGATCTTCCGAAACGATCTGATCGAGCTGCTTCAATACGAGCCAACCACGAAGCAGGTCCTCAAGCGCCCGCTTCTCATCGTGCCGCCCTGGATCAACAAATACTACATTCTCGACCTCAACCCGGAAAAGAGCTTCATCCGCTGGGCGGTCGATCAGGGCCTCACGGTATTCTGCATCTCCTGGGTGAACCCTGAGGCGCAGCACGCCGAAAAGGGCTTCGAGCATTACATGCGCGAGGGCATCTTCGCGGCCCTCGAAGCGATCGAGCAGGCCACCGGCGAGAAGAAGGTGACGGCGATCGGCTATTGCGTAGGCGGCACCCTTCTCGCCGTCACTATGGCCTATATGGCGGCCAAGAGGGACAAGCGCATCGACAGCGCCACTTTCTTCACCGCGCAGGTCGACTTCACCCATGCGGGCGACCTGAAGGTTTTTGCCGACGAGGAGCAGATCCGCACCATCGAGACCCAGATGAAGAAGCGCGGCTATCTCGACGGCTCGCACATGGCCAACGCCTTCAACATGCTGCGCCCCACCGACCTGATCTGGTCGAATGTGGTGAACGTGTACATGAAAGGTCGTGCCCCGACGGCCTTCGACCTGCTCTACTGGAATTCAGATTCCACACGCATGCCGGCTGCGAACCATGCCTTCTATCTGCGCAACTGCTATCTCGAGAACAAGCTTGCCAAGGGGGAGATGGAGCTTGCAGGCGTGAAACTCGATCTGAAGAAGATCAAGGCGCCGATCTTCAATCTCGCCGCGAAGGAAGATCATATCGCTCCTGCCCGCTCGGTGTTCCTGGGTTCGAAGGCTTTCGGAGGGCCGGTCGACCTCGTCCTCGCCGGATCGGGCCATATTGCAGGCGTGGTGAACCCACCCAACAAGCAGAAGTACCAGTTCTGGACCGGCGGCCCCGTCGAAGGCGAGCTGGACGACTGGCTGGCAAAGGCCAAAGAGACTCCGGGCTCCTGGTGGCCCTATTGGTTCTCGTGGATCGAGAAGCAGGCGCCGAAGAAAGTCCCGGCGCGCAGCCCAGGCGGCGGCAAGCTGGAGCCGCTTTGCGATGCGCCGGGCACCTACGTTCTGGCGAAGGCCTGACGCTGCCGACCCGGCAGGAGCCGTTTGCCCTCGTGTGGAACCGGGTCACGTCTCGGTTCTGGACCGCGAGGCGGAATCTGCGCGCCACATGATAACGTGAATTTGCGGTCCTCGGAGGAAAAAGGCCGGCGATCCCGTCGGCCTCGTTGCGAGCGGCCCGGCTCTCAGTACTTGCGAACGATCGGAGCCGGGATGGCCCTGGCCGGATTGTCCCAGCGATACTTCACGGCCGCCGAGATGATGTCGACGCTCGAGTCCACATCGGCCACGAACGGCAGCTCCTCGAAGTCCTGATGCCCGGGAAGGATGCGGATATCCGTATCCTTGGAGAAGATGTGCGTGTAGGCGACGTCGAACGACAGCTGGTCGTTCCAACGATATCCGAGGCCGATGGACGCCCAGATCCTGTCGTTGTCGGGCAGACGGGTGGAACGGATCTCCGTATCGATCGGCGATTCCTCGTACGCCACGCCAGCCCGGACGATCCACCGGTCGTTGATTTGGTAATCGAAACCGAGGGAGTAGAAGAATCCGTCGTCGTAGTTGAGCGGGATATCCGTGACGGCTGCTCCGGCTGGGCCGATCACGAGGGGCGTTTCGAGAACGCTCCAGTTCGTCCACTCGAAGCCCGCATGGACCGTCATGTCAGGCGTGATCGCCTGCGAGATGCCGATGGTGACCTGGTCCGGGGTCTTCAGTTTCGCGGTGATCGGAAGCCGGGCGAATGGTCCGATGGAGCCGAAGGGAGCCGACAGCGTCCCCTCGAGCTCATGCTCGACCTGCGAACGGTAGCCAAGGCCGATCGTCGTGCCGGCAAACGGGGTGATCGTGACACCGGCCGTGAAGCCGAAGCCGATGTCGTCGCCCTCGAGGGCCGCACTGGGAGCGCCTGGAAACACCGCGGATGCCGCAGGGGCGCCCGGAAACGGCACGGCCCGCTTCAGCGTGATGTCGAAATACTGAAGTGACGGGCCGACTGCGAACGAGAACCAGTCGTTCACCTTGACGCCGAGGACCGGGTTCACGTTCACCGAGAAAATCTTGGACGATCGCGAGTAAAGCTGGCCGGACCAGTTGGTGCGCGGATCGGTCACGAGGCCGTAGGGCGAGCTGGTGGATACGCCGACCCACAGCATGTCGTTGATCTGGTAGGAGCCGTAGCTCGCCGGGACGATCGCATCCTGGCCGATATCCCCCGACGCGCCAACCGCGAAGGTCGGGACGGACGGCAGCGGGTTGATGTCGACCCGGGGAATGATCAGGGACGCGTGCCACTCGCTCTGCCAGCCCGGCGCCATGGTGATGACGGCAGGGTTCCAGTACATGGATGACAGGCCGCCCGAACCGGAAGCGGCGCCTGCGAAGGAGAAGCCCTGCGCCGTAGCGCTCTGCTCACGCAGTCCAAAGGCGCCAGCCTGCGCGCCGCCCTGAGCGGCCATGAGAGCTGCGAGGGAGACGGCGGCGAGGGACAAAGAACGGTTGAAACGGCTCATGGAAGCTTCCTGCCCTTTTCTGTTTTGCGGGAATCCCGCGTTAGCTCCAATGTGCCATGCATTGTTTCCGCCGCAATCTCCAGCCCTGGGCCACAGTCTGTTCCACGGGCGGCCGAATACGTTTCGTTGTTTCTGACATCTACATGAAATCCATAAAGAACAGCTCGGACCAATACCGTTCATTACAATTGGTTCACATGTAAACAAATGTATTCGAGCGTCAGAATTGCAATTCTGCTACATCTTCCCTCGCCCGGGGAAATCCGGCGTTTTCTCTCGGTTCGTGGCAGAACGGCAACAGATTTGGGCCCAGAAGATGCATTGTAGGCAGGCGTGAATGCGCCAGATACAAACTGCCGTTACGAGAGGAGAAATTGATGAAGCTGGTGAGATTTGGGGAGCCTGGGCGGGAGAAGCCGGGAATCGTCGATTCCCAAGGACAAATTCGTGACCTCTCCGGTACGATCCCGGATATTACGGGAGCAACCCTGTCACAGGAGAGCCTCGCCCGCGTTCGCGAACTCGACCCGGGCACCCTCCCCCCGGCGCCGGTCGGGGTGCGTCTCGGCGCCTGTGTCGGCCAAGTGCGCAACTTCATCGCCATTGGCCTGAACTACGCCGACCATGCGGCCGAGACGGGGGCCCCCATTCCTGCCGAGCCGATCGTCTTCAACAAGGCCCCCTCGTGCATCGTCGGACCGAACGACGACGTCATCATTCCGCGTGGATCCCAAAAGACCGACTGGGAGGTTGAGCTCGCCATCGTAATCGGCCGGCACGCCTCTTATGTCGGCGCCAACGAAGCCCTCGATTTCGTCGCCGGCTATTGCCTCTGCAACGACGTCTCCGAACGCGAATTCCAGCTGGAGCGCGGCGGCACATGGACCAAGGGCAAGGGCTGCCCGACCTTCGGCCCCCTCGGTCCCTGGCTCGTGACGAAGGACGAAATTCCCGATCCGCAGAATCTCTCGATGTGGCTCGACGTGAACGGCGAACGCATGCAGACGGGCTCCACCAGAACCATGATCTTCAACGTGGCGCAGATCGTCTCCTACGTCTCGCACTTCATGATGCTCGAACCCGGGGACGTGATCACAACCGGTACGCCTCCGGGCGTCGGCATGGGCATGAAGCCGCCGCGCTACCTGAAGGCGGGAGACGTCATGAGCCTCGGCATCGAAGGTCTCGGCGAACAGCGCCAGCGCCTTGTCGCGTTCGAGGACAACCCTCCGGACACCAGCAAGGGGCACTAAGCTCTTCGTTCTCCCCGCATCCCTCGTCTCGTGCCGGGGATTCACGTCTTTTCCGGCGCGGCGGTTCAAGACGCGAACGGCCGGATCAAGTCCGGCCATCACGGTGAAAGGAACGCCGCTGCCCTACCTCGTCACCACCGGCCCCGCGCCGGTGATGACCCTTCCTTGGAGGGCAGAACATGTGCGCTCGGGACGATTGGAACCGATCCCCGGATCAGGTCCGGGGACGGCCATGACGATACCCAATGTGCTCAAGCCAAGCCCAGCATCAGCTGGATATTCTGCACGGCGGCGCCGGATGCGCCCTTGCCGAGATTGTCGAGACGCGCCACCAGCACGACGTGATTGTAGCTGTCGTGCTGGAACACGAAGAGCTCCAGCCGGTCCGTGTCGTTGAGTGCCTCGGGCTCGATCCGCTCGATCCTCCTGCCCTCGGAAATCGTCGGAACGACACTCACCAGGCCGCCACCTTGATAGCGCTCCGTGAGCGCCGACTCGAGGTCCCTGGCATCGGGCTTTCCCGGCAACAGGTCGAGGTGGAGCGGCACGCTTACCAGCATACCCTGCCGGAAATTGCCGACGGAGGGAATGAAGATCGGACGCCGGATCAGGCCGGTATATTTCTGCAGCTCCGGTACGTGCTTGTGTTCGAAGCCGAGGCCGTAAAGCTCGAAGGCCGGAGCGGTACCGGCCTCGTAGGCCTCGATCATCGTGCGGCCACCGCCGCTGTAGCCGCTCACCGCATTCACGCTGATCGGGTAATCGGCCGGAATCAGGCCCTCATCGACGAGTGGCCGCAGGAGTGCGATGGCACCCGTGGGGTAACAGCCCGGATTGGTGACGCGCTCCGCCGATGCCACAGCCTGTTTCTGCCCGGAGGCCAGCTCCGCGAAGCCATAGACCCAGCCGGGGGCGACCCGGTGTGCGGTGCTCGCATCGAGGATTTTCGGCTTCTTCCCGCTCAAGCCATCGACGAGGGAAACCGTCTCGCGGGCCGCATCGTCGTGAAGGCAGAGCACCACGAGATCCACTTCGGCCAGGATCGCCCGCTTGGCTTCCGGATCCTTGCGGCGCGCAGGGTCGATGCTGCGGATGGCGACGCCCGCCACGCCCTGCATGCGCTCGCGGATGCCGAGGCCGGTCGTGCCTGCCTCGCCATCGATGAAGACAGTCTTGGTGCCTTGCGAGAGGTCGGGAGAATTCTGGGTCATGGTTGTCATGGTCGATCCGATCCACCTGTGGCCGCGCCGATGAGGCTTCAAGCCAATAACGCCGATAGGAATGTGGAGAAACAAAAAAGCCGCGCATTGGCGCGGCTTGCGTGTCAGGCCGTCCGAGCAGCCGTCATCGCACGCGCGCCGGGGCGGCGATCATTCGGCGTCGGATGACGAAGAGGCTCAGGTCCATGATGTTCGTATGAGGTCGCAAACGTGCCGTGTCAACAAGCTCAGCCTTTGGAGGCCAATAAAAAGGGCGGCCCGAAAGCCGCCCCTTTTCGAAATCGATAGCTTGGAAGCGATCAGCGCTTCGAGAACTGGAAGCTCCGGCGGGCTTTCTTCTTGCCGTACTTCTTGCGCTCGACGACGCGCGGATCGCGGGTCAGGAAGCCTTCCTTCTTGAGCGGGCCGCGAAGCTCCGGCTCGTAGTAGGTCAGCGCCTTGGCGAGGCCGTGACGCACCGCACCGGCCTGGCCGGAGAGGCCGCCGCCGTTGACGTTCACGACGATATCGTACTGGCCTTCGCGCTGAGCGACCTGCAGCGGCTGCGACAGGATCAGGCGAAGGACCGGACGGGCGAAGTAGACCTCCACCGCGCGGTCGTTGATGGTGATCTTGCCGGAGCCGGGCTTGATCCACACGCGGGCGACAGCGTCCTTGCGCTTGCCGGTGGCGTAAGCGCGACCGAGGGAGTCGAGCTTCTGGACATGCTTCGGAGCTTCCGGAGCGGCGGTCTGGGTGGTCTGACCCAGATCGGCGAGAGACTGAAGGGTCGCCATGGATTAGGCCCTCACGTTCTTGGCATTCAGGGCAGCCACGTCCAGCACTTCCGGCTGCTGAGCCGCATGCGGATGCTCAGCGCCGCCGTAGACGCGCAGGTTGCCCATGATCTGGCGGAAAAGCGGGCCGCGCGGGAGCATGCGCTCCACGGCCTTCTCGACCACGCGCTCAGGGAAGCGACCGTCCAGGATGAACTTGGCGGTGCGCTCCTTGATGCCGCCCGGATAACCGGTGTGATGGTAGTACACCTTCTGCTCGCGCTTGCGGCCGGTGAACACCACCTTGTCGGCGTTGATGACGATAACATTGTCGCCGCAGTCGACGTGGGGCGTGTAGTTCGCCTTGTGCTTGCCACGCAGGCGCATGGCAACGATCGAAGCGAGGCGGCCCACAACGAGGCCCTCCGCGTCGATCAAAACCCACTTCTTCTCGACCTCGGCGGGCTTCAGCGAAGTCGTAGTCTTCATTGCGCTGTTTCCCGTTGGAGCCCGTCTTGGGCTCAGGTTCTGAAAACGACAAACCGCCGCGAGATGCGGCGGCGAGTGAGAGGTGTTTAGTGATTTTTATTTCTCAAGTCAACGGCAATCATGCCCAGCCGTATCACAGTAAAATCATTATTTTTCAGCAGCTTATGCGCTATAGGTACCATAATACCTCACATGTGGTATTGTAAGACCACATCACCCCCGGGCCCGATTGCATCTTCACAGCCTCAAGTCTATCGTCGTTCCCGCCTCCCTATTACGAGAACCAGCGATGGCCGAAGACCTCGTTTTCTATACCAATCCCATGTCGCGCGGACGAATCGTCCGCTGGATGCTGGAGGAGGTCGGCCACCCCTACAGGACTGAGGTTCTCGAGTTCGGCACCGCCATGAAGAGCCCGGACTATCTCGCCTTCAACCCCATGGGCAAGGTGCCGACGATCATTCACAACGGCACCGTCGTCACGGAAGCGGCAGCCATCTGCGCTTACCTGGCCGATGCCTTCCCGGAAACCGGGCTCGCACCGCCGCCCGGCGACCTCCGCCGCGGCCCCTATTACCGCTGGATGTTCTTTGCCGCCGGTCCCGTCGAGGCCGCTATCAGCAACAAGGCCTTGGGCTTTGAAGTGCCCGACGAACGACGCGGCATGGTCGGCTATGGCGGCATGAACGATGTCGTGAACGCCCTGGAATATGCCGTCACCCAATCAGAATACATCGCCGGCGACCACTTCGGTGCGGCGGATGTCTATGTCGGTTCGCAGATCGGCTGGGGCATGATGTTCGGCACGCTCGAAAAGCGCCCGGCCTTCGAAGCATATTGGCAGCGGATCAGCTCCCGTCCTGCGGCCGTCCGCGCGCGGGAAATCGACGATGCGCTGGCTGCTGCTCGGAAGCAGCCCTCATCCTGACCCACGGGTTTAGCGGCGTTCCGGAATGGAATAGGTCCCCGTCGCATGGCAGACCACATCCGGGCTGCCTTCGGAGAAGATCGACACCTCACCCACGGCGAGACGCCTCCCGAGCTTAAGGAGCCTGCAATCCGCGATCAGGGCGCGCGGCTCGGGTTTTCTGAGAAAATTGAAGTTGAGGCTCGTGGTGACGGCCAGCGCCACGGGGCCGATCTGGCCAAGGATCGCGGCATAGAGCGCGAGATCCGCCAAGGTCATCATGGCTGGCCCCGAAATGGTGCCCCCGGGCCTGAGATGCCGATCATGATAGTCCATGCGCATCCGCGCGGAGAGCGGCCCGATGTCCTCCAGGAAGTAGCTCTGCCCGCCCATATGGATCTGGGGAAATTCCCGGTCGAGGAAGGCGATCAGGTCTTCCTTGGTCATGATCGGATGATGGGATGCCATGCCTCAAATGCTCATTGAACTGCCCTGCCCTATCCCATACGGTCTCGCCATGGATCACAGCAATTACCCGAACGATTACATCCGCGGCATTCTCAACAGCGTGAAGACCATCGCGCTCGTGGGAGCCTCCGCGAATCCCGCCCGCCCGAGCTGGATCGTCACCAAGTACCTGCTGGAGCGGGGCTACGACGTCATTCCCGTCAACCCGGGAATCGCAGGCACCGAACTGCTCGGCAAAAAGGTCTACGGCTCTCTCGCCGAGGTGCCCGGCCCCATCGACATGGTCGAGATCTTCCGCAACTCGGAAGCGGCAGGCCCCCTCACGGACGAAGCCCTCGCGCTCGATCCGCTGCCGAAGGTGATCTGGATGCAGCTCTCGGTCCGCAACGACGAGGCGGCGGCGAGGGCCGAGGCCAAGGGAATCAAGGTCGTCATGGACCGCTGCCCCAAGATCGAGTTCGGGCGGCTCTCCGGCGAGATCTCCTGGCAGGGCGTGAACTCTCGGATGTTGAGTTCGAAGAAGCCGGTTCTCTCCGGAAAAGGCTTCCAGAAGCTCGGCCTCAATCGCCCCTGATGATGCGCTCTCGTCACGGTCCTGCCGTCATGGCCGTCCCGGGACCTGATCCGGTGACAATCCCGGCCACCTCGATGAGGACAATCACCCCGCCGTGACCGGTCGGGATTACAGGCACAGAGCCCGTGATGACCCCGCGATGGCGCCGCCCGCATTCAACTCAAGCCTCCTTGACCGGACGAACGTTTCGTTCTTTAAAGAGAACGGAACATCATTCTCGAGAGGAAAAGGGCTCCTGCCATGACTGACCGTTTGCCGGGCTTCGACACGCTTGCCATTCACGCGGGGGCTGCCCCGGATGCCGCGACCGGCGCCCGCGCGACGCCGATCTACCAGACCACGTCGTTCGTGTTCGACGACGTGGACCATGCGGCTTCCCTCTTCGGCCTTCAGGCCTTCGGCAACATCTATTCCCGTATCGGCAATCCGACCTGCTCCGTGCTGGAGGAGCGCGTCGCCGCCCTGGAAGGCGGCACGGCGGCTCTTGCGGTTGCGTCGGGCCACGCGGCGGAGTTCCTGACCTTCCACACGCTGCTCCAGCCAGGCGATGAGTTCATCGCGGCACGGAAGCTCTATGGCGGCTCGATCAACCAGTTCAACCACGCCTACAAGAACTTCGGGTGGAACGTGGTCTGGGCCGATTCCGACGATCCGTCGAGCTTCGAGGCTGCCATCACTCCGCGCACGAAGGCGATCTTCGTCGAATCGATCGCCAACCCGGGCGGCGTGATCGTCGATCTTCAGGCGATTGCCGCCATTGCCAAGAAGCATCGCATCCCGTTCATCGTCGACAACACGATGGCGAGCCCCTACCTGATCCGCCCGTTCGAACACGGCGCCGACATCATCGTGCATTCCGCGACCAAGTTCCTCGGCGGGCACGGCAATTCGGTGGGCGGTCTGATCGTGGACGGGGGGTCATTCAATTTCGCGGGCGACGACCGCTATCCGATGCTCTCCAAGCCGCGCCCCGAATACGGAGGCATGGTGCTGGCCGAGACCTTCGGCAATTTCGGCTTCGCGATTGCCGCCCGCGTGCTCGGCCTGCGCGATCTCGGCCCCGCCCTCTCGCCCTTCAACGCCTTCCTGATCCTGAACGGCATCGAGACCCTGCCGCTTCGCATGCAGCGCCATTCGGACAACGCCCTGGCGGTTGCCGAGCACCTGGCAAACCACAGCAAGGTGTCCTGGGTCAGCTATCCGGGCCTGCGCTCCGACCGCTACCACAACCTTGCCAAGCAGTATTGCCCGAAAGGCGCAGGCGCCGTGTTCACGTTCGGCCTGAAGGGAGGCTACGAGGCGGGAGTGAAGCTGGTCTCGAATCTCAAGCTCTTCTCGCATCTCGCCAATATCGGCGACACGCGATCGCTGGTGATCCACCCGGCCTCGACGACGCACCGCCAGCTCTCCGACGAGCAGAAGACCCAGGCCGGAGCGGGACCGGAGGTGGTTCGCCTTTCGATCGGCCTCGAAGACAAGGAAGACCTGATCGAGGATCTCAACCAGGCTCTCGATGCGGCTTAGGAATTCCTAAGTGGAGTTCCGGCTGTCTGCACCTCATCACCGGCACAAGGCCGGTGATGCCGCTCGATGGAACGCCGCGCTCTGGAGGATCGAGATGGCCGGGACAAGCCCGGCCGTGAGGGACAAACGACCACAATAAAGGCGGCCCGGAGCCGCCTTTCTTCTTTGAACCGCTCAGGCTTCAATCACGCGGCGCGCGAGGAACCACCGCTTTTCTTGTAGGTGTTGTGAATGGCGCTCAACGAGCGCTCCAAGGCCGTCCAGAGCCGCCCGATTTCCTCGGCACCCTGGGAGTTCGGCTGGTACTCCCTGGCCCCTTCACCCGTCGCGAGAGCAAGAGTCAGCTCGGGGCGATGGGTGATCTGGCCCGCCCAGACAGGGACCTGCAGGGCATTCAGCGCGCCGCGGGCATCGGCCACCACGGCGGCCTCCGCATCGCCGTGCTTGGCCGGCGCGGCATTGATCACGGCGGCGTAGGGCTTGCGCAGCTCCCTGGCGATGGCGACCGTATCCTGCAGGGCCGCGATGTCGAACAGGCTAGCCCGTGTGGGGACGATCACGAGCGTGGCATGTCTGATGGATTCGGCCACGATATGCGACTTGTTCGGCGGCGTGTCGATCAGAACCCACTCGTAACCTTCGCGCTTGGCCTCTTTCAGGGCTTCCCCAAGATTACGCACGTTGTGCTTCAGGCCGAGATACTCCTGATCACGGATCTTGTGCCACAGAGAAAGAGACCCCTGCGGATCGTTGTCGATCAGCAAGGTCTTACGCGACGGGTTGGCAATATAGCTCGCGAGATGAGCAGCGAGCGTGCTCTTACCAGAGCCGCCTTTCCGCGAAGCAAAGACCAGCACGTTCATGCCTGACTCCTCATAAGTCTAAAAAAGCCCGCCGCCCTCGGTTAATGCGAGCTTAATACTGTTCATCTGTATCAGAACAAGACCTGATTTCCTAACTCCGCCTTCGATCACTCTGTGCATATCCCCAAGCAGAGCTCAGACTTTCACGCAAAAACGCATAACGCAACGTCAGGAAGATATGCCCGCACATGCCGGACCCTCATGCGTAGACCGCAACGGTGAGAGCAGCGACGAAGCAATCGAGCAGAATCCTGAGCCGCAAGACCAGATTCCAATGGAAGAATGCAGTTTTCGATCCATGGCGATGAACAAAAATTCAGGAACTTATCCTTGGAAGCACCCCATCGAGCAACTTTCAACCATTGCCGGAACCACCTTATTGCCTGGTCGTTAAGCTCCCGACTTCAACAGTTGAATGGAGCTGACACATGTCGAAGAAGATTCTGTTTGCAGGCGCTATTCTTGCGGCCCTGGCCCCGGTTGGCGCTTTCGCCCAGGACCCGGCGGCTGGTGGCGCTGCTGCCGGTGCGGCGACGGGCGCCGTCGGCGGCGCGATCGTCGGCGGCCCGATCGGCGCAGCCGTCGGCGGCGTGACCGGTGCCATCGTGGGTGGCCTCGCCGGCGACGCTCAGCCTCGCTTCCGCCAGTACGTCGTGCAGCAGGAGGTCCCGTCCTACCGCTATACGCAAGAGGTTCGTGTCGGCGCGACCCTGCCCGCTTCGGGCGTGGAGTTCTATGAGGTTCCGGCCGAATATGGCGTGACCCAGTATCGCTACACCGTGGTCAACGACACCCCGGTCCTGGTCGATCCTGGCACCCGCCGCATTGTCCAGGTCATCCGTTAAGCATCGGCAGGACGGCATGGAGTTCGGGCGGCCTCAGGGCCGCCCTTTCTATTTGGCGACGCACATACGGGCATGGACGACGACCATGGCGAGCACGGCCATGGCGAGGACCTGATGCGCCAGCCCGGCCCAGAGCGGCACCACAAGAAGCAGCGTGACGATGCCGAGCGCCATCTGCGCTGCGGCAAGCCCCGCAATGCCCTTGGCGCGGCGGGCCGCCCCCGATCCAGGCGCCCGGCGATGCATGGTCCAGGCGTGCCAGAGCGCGAAGGCGACAAGCGCGTAGGCGAGGACCCGATGGTTGAACTGAACGAGGAGAACGTTGTCGACGAAGTTCTCGATCCAGGGTTTCACCACGAACAGGGCCGATGAAGGCGGGATCAGTGAGCCATCCATGAGCGGCCAGGTGTTATAGGTGTACCCCGCCTTAGAACCCGCGACGAGGCCGCCCAAAACAATCTGGGCCAGAACCAGGCCGACAAGAACATGGGGAGCAAAGCCCGAACCGGCCTCGGTCGGGAAGGCGCTTCGGTCCTTCAGACCTGCCGCCACCCAGACCAGGCAGGCGAGAATGACGCTTGCGACTGTCAGGTGCAGGGCGAGCTTGATCGGAGCAACGGCCGTCATGCCGGGCTCGAGACCCGAGGCAACCATGATCCAGCCGATCGCGCCCTGAAGCCCTCCCAAGGCGCCGATGCCGAGAAGCGTCAGGGCCATCTTCCCTTTGATGGTGCCCCGGAACCAGAACCAGATCAAAGGCACGAAGAACACGAGACCGATGAGGCGGCCGAGCTGCCGATGTCCCCATTCCCAGGCATAGATGAACTTGAATTCGGACAAGGTCATGCCCTTGTTGACGAGTTCATATTGCGAAATCCGCTGGTACTTCTCGAACTCGGCCTGCCAAGCCTGATCCGTCAGGGGCGGGATGGCGCCGGTCACCGGCTTCCATTCCGTGATGGACAAACCGGAGCCCGTCAGGCGCGTGGCTCCTCCGACCGCAATCATCAGCACGACCAGGGCCGCAAGAGTGTAGATCCAGGCACGCACGAGTGTACGGGACCCGGCTTGCGGCGCTTCGGTTTCAGGCAGGCGCTCCAACGGGACGCCTTCGGGTGAGACTGCGACAGCCATGCTCATCCTCATCGGAAATTAAAGACTTGAACCCGGGATGTGGCTTGTCACATAGAGGCAGGATCGCCGCGAGGCAATCAATGTCAATGACGCACCGCTCTCAGGCGGTGTTCCGGAAGGGTGTGGCTATGGGCATGCGACTGCGCAAGCTGATTGGAACGGTGGTGATGCTGATCTTCATCATCACCTACGCGCTGTTTGCCATGGCCATCGCCGAAGGCAGGATCACGGAAGCGCCCAAGCCTCTCCAGACCCTCGCCTATATCGTGCTCGGCCTGATCTGGATCGTACCGCTGATGCCGCTCGTGCGGTGGATGGCGAAACCCGATAAGCCCTAGCGCATGGCGCGAAGAAGCGGCCCCGGTTTTTCGTAAGGCACGATGCGCCAACCCTATGGTTGGGCGTCGGGTTTCCGCAAAAGCGAAACTCCACTTGCGGTTCCGATCCTCTAGGCCCCGCCGATTCCCTCGATGATCTTGCCCGTGCCGCCGCAATTCGGGCAGGCGGCGGCGCCGATACGTCCGCTCCCTTTGCATTCGGGGCAGATATTCTCGCCTGCACCCGGGGCGTTCGGCTCGGCCTGGTCGCCCGGATTCAACTTCGTCTGGTCAGAGTCTGCCTGATCGTGCGGTGTATTGCTCATGACGGGACTCGCGTTGTGGCCTCACCGGACAACGCGGCAGGAGAATCGCGGTTTCTCCCCACTCCCAAAGAAAAGGCCCGCATTCATGCGGGCCTGTCTCACGACCGGTCAGAGCCCGTCAGCTGCATACCCGACGGGTACGGTATTCCCAACCCCACCCTGGAATCCATTCGCGGAAGCGCTCAGTCGTGCAGTGCTCAACGTAAACCCTGCGGGGCCGGTGGCGGTACACGACAGGAGCCGGTTCCTCCACGTAAACGCGAG
Source organism: Microvirga makkahensis (assembly GCF_009830105.1). Classification (GTDB taxonomy): domain Bacteria; phylum Pseudomonadota; class Alphaproteobacteria; order Rhizobiales; family Beijerinckiaceae; genus Microvirga; species Microvirga makkahensis. The sequence continues at coordinate 219,688 of NZ_WURB01000008.1, read as the reverse complement.
CCGGCGGGGGTGGCGGCGGAGGCGCAACATAGACCGGAGCCGGGGCCGCATAGGCCGGCTGGGCAATCGTCGCGCCGAATATGGTGCCGACAGCAAGGCCGCCCAGGACACCGACGGCGGCGGCAGCGCCGGGGGACATACGATCACGGGCAATGGCAGGCTGGGCGGCGGCCAGACCGGTCACCAGCGCCAGAGCAGCGGCCGTTCCGGAGAAGAAATTCAAGATCTTCATGAATCGTCACCTGTAACCAGGGAGATATCCGCTCTCCCTTTCTCGACAGTGACTGTAGGGCCTCAAACCTCACTGGAAGCTGAACAGATTGTGGCAGAGGCGGGACCGAACTTTGTTTCGGCGCGAATGGCAAATGAATCCTTAACGTCGTGCGCCCTCAATCCCCCGTCGTCCGCAGCGGCACCGAGAGCAGCACGCGCACCAGATCCGCCTGCCGGTTGGTTTCCGTTTTCCTGAAAAGGTTCTTCAGATGGAAGACGACGGTCGTCTGCGCGATGTCGAGTTCTTCGGCGATTTGATCGAGGCGCTTGCCGTCGATAAGCATCAGTGCAACGCGTGTTTCGGACGGCGTCAGATTGTAGAGCTGTACCAAGGTATCGCCGGATACCTTGGTGCGCTGCTCCGTGTCGATCACGAGCAGAACCACCGCGTCGGGACGCTCGTCGATCGAGAAGCGCTGCCCGGGCACGAGCACGAGGTAAGGCCGTCCCCCGGACGTGCGTGGGAAGGAAACGATCTCGTCGAGCGCCTCCTCCTCGAAGGCCCGCTCGATCGCTTGATGGAGCTTGGCGTTCTGCTTTGCCGCCGCCCCTCTCAGCACGCCGCCGGAGAGACTGATGCCATCGCTCTCTCCGATGATCCGCTCAGCCTCCTTGTTCATAAGCCTCACGGCGCCCATCTCGTCGACGATGAGGACACCAACGAGAAACCGGTCGAATGCGAAAGTGGCCTTGTGGAGCGCCTCGACGGTGCGCCCGCGCGACGATTTGAGGATTTCCTGCCAGGCCTCCTCGGCGCGGCTGACTGCGCTCGACTGCACGCGCGCCACCTGATTGAGGCGCGCCGCGATGGTAGCGAGCAGAATCTCGTAGTCGATCGGCTTCACCAGATAATCGTCCGCCCCGGCCTGCTTGCCCACAAGGACATCGTTCCGCTCCGCCAAGGCAGTCAGGAAGATGAACGGCACGTCGGCCTTGTCCCCCTGCTCGCGAATTGCCTTGAGGACGTCATAGCCGCCGACGCCTGGCATGGTGATGTCGCAGAGCACGAGATCGGGACGCTCGGTGTCGAGCAGCCTGAGCGCCTCGCTGCCGTTGGCAGCCTGGAGCACCCGGTAATTCGCGGCCTCCAGCTCTTCGGCCAGATCGGACCTCAAATCATCCTCGTCCTCGACGCAAAGGATCGTTTTCTGATCATTCATGGCCTTGCTCACCTATGCAGCCTGCTGCGCCTGGTCGACATTCGATAGAGGTAGGTCGAATGTAAACAGGGATCCCTCTGCTTCGAAGCTCTCCACCTGAATTTCCCCCCCGTGCAGATGCATGATTCTTTGCGCAAAATTCAGCCCGATACCCGTCCCTGCGATCCCGGAAGCCGTTCTCGCGCGATAGAACCTGTCGAAGATCTTGGGCAATTCGTCCTCCGGAATACCGATCCCCCAGTCCTGGACAGAGCAGAACGCCCGTGCGCCCTCCGTCCAGACCTTGATCTCCACAACCGGATTATCGCCTGAATACTTCAGCGCATTCGACAGGAGATTGATGAAGACCTGCTCGATCAGCATCGTATCGCAATGGACCCTGACGGAATACTCAGGCACCTGAAACCGGATCGTGGAGTGGGAATTCAGCTCACTCTGACGCTCGCCGATATCGACCACGAGTTGGACAAGGTCGCAGGGCTCGGGGTTCAGCTCGATGCGCCCGGCGTCGAGTTTGGCAGCATTCAGGACGCTCTCTACGAGGCGGGTCAGGCGGCTGCCGGCATTCCTGATCTTCTGAATGCGCGTGGCGAGTTCCTCCGGAGTCAGGTTCGGGCCTCGCCTCAGGATGCGCTGCGCGCTGGAATCGAGGATCGCCAGCGGCGTCCGGAATTGATGCGATACCATAGAGACGAAGTTGCGGTAGGCATCCGTCGTCTCGCGCTCGCGCTCCAGCGCGGACTGGAGCGCCGCCGCCACCTGTTTGTACGCCGAGATATCGGTGAGGCGCACGAAGATCGTTGCGCCGTCCGCTTTTGTGACCGACAGGCGGGTCCATACATCTTTCTTGATCAGAACGTCGATCTCGATTTCCTCGAAGGGAGGCTGCGCAGTCAGGAGCCGATGATCTGCCCCTTCGCACATGGCGAAGCAGCGGAGGAAAACGGGAAGGCTCATCTGCTCCCGGCACCAGAGCGCCACGGGAGCGGCAGCCCAGATCTGCTCGTTCGCGAACAGGAGCTTGCCGGTCCAATCGAAGGCTGCGAATCCTTCCGCGGCGGATTCGATGGCCGCGATCAGGCGTCGTTCAGCCTGCCGAAGGGCGGCGGTGCGCTGAAGCACCTTGATCTCCAGATCGAAGTTCAGGCGCTCGGCTTCCCTACGGGCAAGCCATTGCTCCGTCACGTCGCGCACGAAGGCGATGCCCAGTTTGCGCTGCGCCATGGAAACAGGAAAGCAGTTGACCTCCAGGCAGCGCTCCTGACCAGCCTCGCCTTCCGTCTCGTCCTCGAAAACCGTACTCGTTCCCTCGATTGCGAGATCGAGCGAGCGGATCATATCGGGTTTGGAGAACAGGGGGTCGAGATCCTGCACCAGGCGGCCGATGGCTTCATCAGCCTTGATGTGAAGGAGCCCCTCCATACCCGGATTCCAGAGCAGGCACTCCAGTTTCTCGTCAAACATGATGATGCCCTGATTGCTGACATTGTTGATGACGAGATCCGAAAGCTCCTGCTCCTGGCGCAACAATTGCTTGGCTTGACTCGCCTCCTGCACGCCCCGAAACAATCTGAGCAGGAGAAACGCGGCGCTCAGGACAATGCCTGAGAGGAAAGCGAGGCTCTCCAGCACGACCCGAAGATACATGGCACGTTTGGACGCTACGTCCGTGCGGTTGAGCATCATGACCTCGTCGGCCGCGTCCCGTAAGTCACCGCCGAGCTCGTGGACCTGCACTCGCAATTGCGAGGCCTGTTCCGAAGTCATGCCTTGCTCGACAAGGGGCTTGGCAAGGGTGAGGAGGAGGTAAGCGGCCTTCAGGTCGCCCAGCAAGCCGACCTTGCCGATGATTTCGGCTTGGGGCCCGTCAAGCAGCACGGCCACCCGGCTGATCAGAATCGGCAGACGAGACGTCGGAGCCTGTTCCGGAACAGGGAAGTCATCCTTCGCCGCATAGCGGGCGAGACTTTCCGCCATGAGTGCGGCTTCGAACTGGGCCTGGGAGATCATCCACAGGTTGGCATGGGTATCTTCCGTGCGCAGATCCCGATCGATGTCGAACAATCTCACAACGGCAAAGCTCAGGGAAAGGGCGAGAACCGCCACCGCCGCAAGCGTCACCAATCCCGCCTTGTGATTGTTGATGCTGAGCTTCATGGTTGCTCGACCTGCAGCCTGATCAACTGCCAAATCCAGCGGGCCTCGTATATCGGTGCCTGGAGAGCAGGGGCGGCCTCGCCGGGATAGACGACCCATGGCGGCCCCTTGTCACGCAGCGTCAACACCTGCCCGTCCACGCGCATTGCGCTAACGGGCTCATATTTCAGATCGCCGAGCGGAGTCGTTATTTTGCATCGGTTGGGAACCGTGACCACAATCGAAGTTCCCTTGCGGCCCTCTCTCCCGGGAACAATCCGCCGGGGGATGTCCTCGCAGAGTGGCTTCTTTGCCCAGACGAATGAGAACGTCTCAACAGAAGCCGGCCGCAGGGATTCGAGCATGTTTCGATCAAGTCGAGCTTCGTACCCCATAGCGGTTTGTCCGGTGCTGCCGGAAATGATCAGCAGCACGAGCCCCTTGGGTGTCGGCAAAGGGCTGGCGGCCTGGGCACCCCAGGCTCCAACCAGCAAAGCGGGCAACACTTTTAACGTTATATTGTGTCGCATGGTTCCCGCCGAAGAGCTCACGTTAGAACATACAAGTTCTGAATGATTTCGGGCCGAAAATCCAGGGTATTGAAGGAATTTTGCTCGAAAAGGGGCACAGGGCAAGTGCTGTGCGGGCGAGCACGCAGGAAATCGGATGATGGCCCGAAGGCAAAAGAGACCCTGTTTCATACGATGAGGGCTGTCTCCTCCGGCCAGATTTGTCCGGTGACCTTACCGTGGCTTAACCAATCAGTGGCCGGTCCTTCATGAAGGGCAGGATAGAATTTGCAAGCTTGGCAGAGGACAGTGTAACTTTGCCCCAGCCCTATCCCGCCGGTAGTGCAATGATGCAAATTCAGGAGTCATCAATGCGCAAGTTTACTGCAATCCTCGGAAGCGCAGGCATGATTGGTGTCCTTCTCAGCTCCAGTCTTCCTGTGCATGCGGAGGTGCTTCCCAGTCAGATCCTTTCCCAGATCGACCGTGCCTATCCCAACGAAAGTTACACTCAATATCGTCCCCGGCGCGGCTATCGTCCTCCCCCGCCCCGTTACTACCGCCGTCACCACCATCACCATCGCCATGGTGGAGGCTCCGCACTGGCCGCAGGCGCTGTCGGCTTGGCCGCAGGCGCATTGATTGGGAGCGCCATCGCCAGCAGCCAGGCTCAGGCCGCCCCTCCACCCCCGCCAGGCACGGTCGACCCGCAACTTGCCGCCTACTGCGCCCGCAAGTACCGCTCGTATGATCCTGTGACGGGCACGTTCCTGTCGACCAACGGCATGCGCTACGTCTGCACCTATCCGTAAAAGGCGGGGACGATGCGACAGCGGCCCGCCGCACCAGGCGCCGGGCTGTTTCAATCTTCTCGACGGCAGGCCCGGAAAGCAGTAGGCGCAAGAGCCGCCCGGTCTCCGGTTGCGCGGACCTTCTGATCCGGAGCCGGAGGCTTTACCTTCGGGGCCGGCGCCTTAGAACTGACTGAAGCTCGAAAACGATCCGCAGGTTCACTCATGACTCTTCCTCCCGACAGCAGCGGCACCGTCATCCCTCCCAACGAGGCAGCCATCGTGACATCCGGAAACATGACGGAGCTGGAGCTTGTCCTGCCAGAGATGGGTGACGAGGACCTGCCGGAGATCGCGATTTTCCTGGTGGCCTGCGCCATGCGCTTTCACAGCGACCCCAGCTTTGTGCAGGAGCAGCTGGAATGGCTTGTCCGCATGCATGACACCGAGGTCGACGAGGGCATGAAGCCCGATCAGCTGAACTCCGCCAACGACGATTGAGAATCATTTGTCAGGCATTCAATCGAGGAAATCGACCGGGGTCTCCTTCTCGACCATTCCCGCCAGTTCTTCCACGTCCCAGTTCGTCAGCCGCACGCAGCCGTTTGAATGGGCCTTGCCGATCTTCTCGGGCTCCGGCGTGCCATGAATGCCGAATGACTCCACGGAGAGGTCGATCCAGGTGGAGCCGACAGGATTGTTGGGGCCAGGCTTTATCTCGAATTTCTCCTTCGCCTTCACGCCCTTGAACGCGTAGTCCGGATTGTACGTGTAAACGGGATCGGGTGCGACGGCCCGCACGGTATGGGTGCCCGAGGGGGCAGGCTTCTCTTCGCTGCCGATCGAGGCCGGATAGACGGCGAGCACAGCTCCGTCCTTTCCGAGCACCCGTAGAGCCTTCTCGCTCTTTACGACCTCGATCTTTTCGACCTCCGGCTTGTCCTCCGCGGCACCGGCTGGAGCAACATTGGCGACAACGATGGAGGTGCCGGCCACGTCGAAGCGTTTACCCGGATTCAGCTCCTTCAGGAGATCGATATCCATATGGAATTTCTCGGCCAGAAGTTCCTCAGCGCTGGAATAGAACAGTTTCTCGAGTTCCGCCTGAGCCTCCAGTTTGTCGGGAATTTCGATGAAAGGCCCTTTTACGTCTTCATCGGCGATCGTGTAGGAAATGAGAACAGGGTCGGTCGAGGTCTCGTTCAGCTTCGCCAAGAGTTCCTCGTCGAGCGCGCCGTCGACCTGAAGCCCTCGTGCCTTTTCAAACGCCTTGATGGCGTTTTGCAGGTTCTCTCCGTCGCGACCGTCTATCACACCCGGAGAGAAACGCGCGCGGTCGAGGAGAACCTGTGCCTTGATCAGGAGCGGACTGGGCCCCTTCTCCGGTTTCATGGAGAGATCGCCGGCGCTGTTGATCGCATCAATGCTCAAGTCCTGGGAAGCGGCAGCAACGCTTCCCGCCATGCACAAAAGACCGAACGCGAAACGCGCCAGAACTCTCATCCTCGACTCCACTCCTCCCGCCTCGGAATGAGGCAGCGCTCATGTCAAAGACAAAAGCCCTGCGACCGTTCCTTTGCATTACTGGCAAATGCGGTAGTCACCCTTTCGCATCCGCATATCGAGGTGGAGATGATCGCCATGGTCGTCATCGGAACCTGGGCCCAGCACAGTGGTAAAGATCGAGCAGGCCTCCTTCTGGATGGCGGATTGGAATGCGGCCTCAGGTGATCCCTCGGACTGGAATTTGACCCGCAACGGCGGACGCCTGTCGAATTCGAATCCCATCACGTCGACGCCGTTGCCGAAGGCGTGCTCGCTCAACTTGGCTCCCGAACGCTGGTCCCGGCACTGATAGGCCGTGCCGATCAAGAGCTTCGTCGGTGCGCTCTGGAGATGCTCGCTTGCGCGTGGCACGACGACGTTCGCGATCCAACGCGCCAGGTTTTCCGCATAGCTACATTCCATCACCGATGCAGGCGCTATCTCGATGGTGTTCGAGAGCGCAGAGACCGAAACGGGGTTGCCAATCTTGCAGCCTTTCTCCTGTACGGGAGACAGCTTCTCGAACCGGACCCCGAGCTTGTCCAAACGCTCGAGGCAGCCCGTGTCAGCCTCGGTGGCAGGTCCGGTTTGCGGCCCGGCACTCGCGGCCTTCGGAGCGCCCGGCCCGTCGGCAGGCGGCGCAGGAAGGTCAGGTCTGGGCGGCGGCAAAGGCGGCGCGGCTGGCTGGGCCAATCCTGTCTCTGGGTATCCGAGCCACAGCACGAGGATCAAAGGACTCAGATCCCAAACCGCCCGGCGCGCAGCGCGACGCCATCTCCAGCCACGGAATTGTCCAGAAAGTAGCTTTGCCATGCTTGTCAATCGGCCGTGGCAAGCCTGCGTTCCATATGTCCTTTTTATCCTTTTGGGTGTCTTGCTGTCGGCTCTCCCCCGCCCCACATTTTTGACGAGCCCTGGAGACATTCCTCTCGCAGCGGTCCTTGTCGTCCATCCTGTCGTCGAGAAGGGACGTGTGATGAGCCTGATTTCGCTACCGCCTGCCGAATTTGGTGAAGGGCTGGCGCTCGGCCCCAAGCTGCACGAGCTTCAGGAAAGCCACTGCACGAAGCGCATCGCCGAACTTCTGGCCAAGGTGGAGCGGCTGCGGATGGAGCTTCGAGACGCGGAAAAGGAACTGCAGTACGAGCAGACCCGCTGGCCCGAGGTCGGCGAGTTCGTCCGCTGTCCGCTCACCGGGTTCTTCGGTCAGGTGACGAAGGTTACGCCCCGCGCCTATGGCCGCCCCTGGGTCGAGATCCTGCTCTATCTCGGCAACGATATGCCGGGACACGCCACCATCGATCTTTTCGCGAACTGGGAGCTGATGGACCCGCCCTCGGCCACCGGACAGGAATCCTGAAACAGATCGGGGCTGCCCTCACGGGCAGCCCCTCCTCTCAATGCGTGGCGACCGAACGCACCTCTTCTGGAACAGTCCGCACGGAAAGCGCCGGCTCCTCCATACGCGGCGCCGGGCGAACGACCTGGGTCGGTTCGAACGCCTGCGTGACGAACCGGGGACGGTTGCGCAGATCCATGAGAGCACGCAATTCGGCCGCCGGAAGATCCATTGCTTTCGCATCGCGCCAGCGCTTGCGGAACTTCGGTTGTCGCGAGAAGAGGCTCCAGACACTCTTCACCTCCTCTTCGACCTGCAAGATGATCCGTCCGGAAAAAGATTTCCGGAGGTTGAAACGCCCCGTCAGAGCCATTGTGCCGTTCCTTTGCTGGGAATTCTTCGACCCGCCGTCTCGATAAGGGCTCGCGGTCGACAAAGGCTTAAGACACAAGGTAAACGGCGGCAGATCGGGCGGGGAACCCGCCGGCTATGAACGTCCGTCCAGGGGCTTGTAGGCGATGGCCTCGATCTCGACCTTGATATCCACCATCAGGCGACCCTCGGCGGTTGTGCGGGCCGGCGGGTTGGCGGGGAAGTAGCTGGCATAGACCTTGTTGAATCCGCCGAAATCGCGTGCATCCTCGAGCCAGACTGTCGTCTTGACCACATCGGACATCTCCGCACCGGCCAAGGACAAGGCGGCCTTGATGTTCTCGAGAACCTGACGGGTTTGGACCTCGATCGTGCCGCCGACATTCTCTCCGTTCGGGCCGACCGGCGTCTGCCCCGAGATGAAGATGAAATCCCCCGCCCGGACTGCCGGCGACAAGGGAACGTGGGAGGCTCCGAAAGTCTGCTTGGTCATCGTCTCTTCCTTCATGATTGTTGGCAGCCTATTTCACCGCGCCCAGCGCAAGGCCGCGGACCAGATAGCGCTGGAGCCACGCGAACGCGATGGCTATGGGGATCGTCGCGGCGAAAGTGGCGGCCATCACGTGGTGCCACTCCACCGTGTAGCGCCCTGACACCAGCGAGAAAATCTGAATGGGCAGCGTATAGCCGTCCTGTGAGCGCAGCAATGTGAGCGCGATGACGAACTCGTTCCACGCGTTGATGAACGTGAAGATCGCCGTCACCACCATCGCCGGCACGGCAAGGGGAAGGAACACCTTCACAAGGGTCCTCGCCCGCCCTGCTCCCTCCATCCAGGCAGCCTCCTCCAGGTCGAGAGGGATCGTGGCGAAGTAGCTCTGCAGCATCCAAACGGAGAACGCAATATTGAAAGCGGCATAGACCACGGTCACGGCATTGATGCTGTCGATGATGCCAAGCGCGACCATCAGTCGGAACAGCCCGACCACCAGTACGATGGGCGACAGCATCTGGGTCACAAGCAGGAACTGCCGATAGAACTCGCGCCCCTTGAAATCGAACCGCGTCAGCGCATAGGCCGCCGGAATGGACACGATCAGAGAGCCCAGGGTCGCCAGCACGGAGACATAGAGGGAGTTCTTCAGGGCATTCCCGAAATTCGTCGCAACCCACATGGTCCGGAAGTTCTCCCAGGCGACCCGGGACGGCCACCAGGTCGGCCTCAGCACTTCCGTGCTGGGTTTGAGAGCCGTAATCAGCATCACGGCGAATGGGAAGATCGCCGCGACGACAATGGGCGAGAGAACGAGCCAACAGACCAGCGAGCGGCGGAGCTTGGAGGAGTTCATGCCCTCACTCCCCGCGCGGTGGTGGTGATCCGCACATAGATCAGGGTGAAGATCAGGAGGATGCCGAACATCACCAGGGAGACGGCGGAGGCCTCGCCCAGTTTCCCGAGCCTGAAGCCCACCTTGTAGAGATAGGTGACGAGAATGTCGGTGGAGTTCGCCGGTCCGCCCTGCGTCATCGCCCAGATGATCGGGAAGGAGTTGAACACGTAGATGGTGTTCAGCACGAGCGCGATGTTCAGGAAGGGAGCGATGAGCGGCAGCGTGATATGACGGAACTGTTCCCAGCGTCCTGCCCCTTCGAGGGCCGCCGCCTCGTAGAGATCGTCGGGAATGGACGAGAGGCCGCCGAGAATGATTGTGACCGTGAAGGGAATGGTCACGAGGATACCGATGAGAATCTGCATCGGGAACGCGGTGGTCGCCTCAGCGAGCCATTGGATATTCTCATCGATGAGGCCGAGCCCCATGAGGGCGGAGTTCAACATGCCGCTTTCGCCCGAGAGCGCCCAGCGCCAGACGATGGCGGTCATGGTGAGCGATACCGCCCATGGAAGCATGACGATCACCCGTGCGATGTCGCGCCCATAGAAATCCTCGTTCAACACCAGGGCGACCGGTACGGCGCAGGCGATGGCGCCGCCGACAACGCAGACGGTCCAGATCCCCGTTCGCCAGAGCGAGGCAATGAAGTTGGGGTCGTCGAGCAGCGCGCGGAAGTTCGCCATGCCGGCAAAGTCCCGGAGCTGTCCGAAGCGGTTCACGTTGTGGCTTGCGATCTGCGCCAGCTCTGCGACGGGCCAGATGACGATCAGGGCGGCCAGCACGAAGCTAGGAAGGATGAGGACGTAGGGCGCAACCATCCGTTTCGAGGTCATTGACGTTCCGTTGGCTGAGCCGACAGAGTGAAGGGGCCGGGCGAGCGCGCCCGGCTCCCTCTGCCGGGACTACTTCTTCAGGATCGCATTCGCCTTGGAGGCCGCCTCCTTCAGCGTCGGCTCGATCTGGCCGTTGCCGAGATAGATCCGCTGGAGCGCCGATGTCGTGATGTCGGCGATCTCCTCCCAACCGGCGATCACCGGGGCAAAGCGAGCGGTCGGCAGAAGGCTCGTGAACACCTTCAGATCGGGATTCTCGGCGAAGTATTTGTCTTGCGCCTCCGCCTTGGTCACCGGCAGGAAGCCCTCGTCGATCGTGAACTTGATGCGCTGCTTCGGCTGGAACAGGAAGTCGAGGAACTTGAACGCCTCGTCCTTGTTCTTGGAGTTCTGGAACATGATGACCGAGTCGGTCACCCCATAGGTGCCCTGGTCCCCGTTCGGCCCCTTCGGGATCGGGGCGACGCCGTATTTGAGGTTCGGAGCCTCGTCGCGGATCTGATTGGCGAGGAACGGTGCCGTCATCATCATGCCGATCTTGCCCTGCTTGAACAGGTTCTGCACATCCTCACGGGCATAGGAGGTCACGCCCGGCTGCGTCGCACCCTCGTCGATGAGGCGCTTGTAGAGGGACGCGGCCTCGATGGCGGCCTTCGAGTCGAGGCCGGATTTGCCGTCGTTCACGATGTCGCCGCCGAAGGACCACATGCCGTAATAGAAATAGACGTCGGTCTCGACTTCCTTGCCCTGGAGGCCGAAGCCGTAGAGACCGTTCCCCAGTGCGGTGATCTTCTTCGCGCTTTCCTCCAGTTCCGCCCAGGTCTTGGGCGGTTCGGAGAGCCCGGCTTTCTCGAACAGCTCCTTGTTGTAGTACATCGCCCGCGCCGACGCGGCGATGGGCAACCCGTAGGTCTTGCCGTTCATCACCGAGGGCGTCAGAAAGGTCTCGATGAAGCGCCCCTTGATCTCCGGAGTGAGGTAATTGTCGAGCGGCTCTGCGATGCCCTGCTCGACGAAGTCCACGAGCCAGCGGGTGCCGATGATCGACAGATCCGCGTTGGCATTGGCGGATATGTCCGTGGTCAGCTTCTGGAGCAGGTTGTCCCACGGCACGACTTCGAACTGGATCTTGATGCCGGGATTGGCCGCCTCGAAGTCTTTGGCCACCTGCTCGAAATAGGGACCCGTCTTGGCCGAGTATTCCGCGACGGTCACCCGAACGGTGCCGGCATCGGCGCTCGCGGAGAGGGCGATCGCGCCGACGCCTGCGAGCATAAGTCCCTTGAGGCTGAAGAAGGTGTTCTTGTGGAGTTTTTTCATGTGCATGTTCCCTCTGCTAGGGCCGCACACCTTAGAAAAGCAGCCCGGCAGCGGACATTGTTATGAAAGAAAATTACTTATGCAAGGGCATTTGTGCGCAAAACTCCCGGTTTCATGTTGCTAATTTTCATGAACCGCTTCAGCCTTGATCGTATGGAAGGCGAGAAACAGTTCGGAGCAAGCCGTTGAATAACAGCTTGGAGGGCCGCTTGGCCGTCATTACGGGCGCGGGCGGCGGGATCGGGATCACCATGGTCCAGCGGTTCCGCGACGCCGGGGCGCGGGTCGTCGCCTGCGATGTGTCGGCGGAAGCTCTCGGAGCCTTGGACGTCGCCCACAGGGAAGTGTTCGATCTCCGCGAGCCTGAGGCTTGCAAAGAAGCCTGCGCGCGCATCCAGGCGAGCGCCGGACTGCCCGATATCGTCGTCAGCAACGCAGGCTACACCCGCGCGGAAACGCTCGATCAGGTCGATGACCGCGCCTGGAATTTCGAGCTCGAGGTGAACCTCAACGGCGCCCGCAACTTCACGGCGCCCTTTCTCGATCCCATGAAGACGCGGGGATCGGGCGTCTTCGTATTTATTTCATCCGTGAACGCCCTCGCTCATTTCGGGAATCCGGCCTATGCGGCGGCAAAGGCAGGACTCGTCGCCTATGCGCGAGCCATCGCGACGGAATGCGGACGCCACGGCATCCGATCGAACACGATCTGCCCGGGCTCGGTGCGCACCCATGCATGGGATCACCGGATCGAGAAGGATCCCCAGATTCTCGAAAAGGTTTCGCGCCTTTATCCCCTCGGCCACATGGTCACCCCTGTCGATGTCGCGAATGCGGCTGTGTTTCTCGCCTCCCCCCTGTCGGCTGGCATCACGGGCGTCGCCCTGCCTGTCGATGGCGGCCTGATGGCCGGCAACCTGCCCTTTATCGATGCGATCACGTGAGAGGAACTGCCGATGGCGGAGCTCCACCTCGACAACGTCAAGAAGCGCTACGGCGCCGTGGAGATCCTCCACGGCATCGATCTCGCGGTCGAAGACGGCGAGTTCGTCGTGCTCGTCGGACCCTCGGGATGCGGCAAGTCCACCTTGCTCCGCATGATCGCCGGGCTGGAGACGGTTTCCGACGGCGAGATCCGCATCGACGGGCGACGCGCCAACGAAGTGCCGCCGCAGAAGCGGAACATCTCGATGGTGTTTCAGTCCTACGCGCTGTTTCCTCACATGACCGTCAGGGAGAACATCACATTCGGCCCCCGGATCCGTCGGGAGAGCCCGGATGCGACGGCTGAGAAGCTGAAGCGCGCGGCTTCGATCCTGAATCTGGGCGGATATCTGGACCGGCGCCCCGGTCAGCTCTCCGGCGGCCAGCGCCAGCGCGTCGCCATGGGACGTTCCATCGTGCGCAATCCGGACCTTTTCCTGTTCGACGAGCCTCTCTCCAACCTGGATGCGCAGCTCCGGGTCCAGATGCGGACGGAGATCAAGGCCCTGCATCACAAGTTCAGGAGCACCATCATCTACGTGACGCACGACCAGATCGAGGCCATGACCATGGCCGACCGCATCGTCGTCATGAATGGCGGTCGCATCGAGCAGGTCGGGACGCCCCTCGAGCTCTACGATCATCCTGCCAATCTCTTCGTCGCGGGCTTCCTCGGTTCTCCGGCCATGAGTTTCCTCGAGGGAACGGCGCTGCTGTCGGGTCAGGAGATGTCCGTTCAACTTCCGGATGGTTCGATGGTGCCGTTGGCGGGCCCGGCCGCGCCCGATGGCACGAGCGTGACCCTGGGCATACGGCCGGAGCAGTACCGGCTCGATCCCGCTGGGCAGATCAGGCTCAAGGTGGACGTCATCGAGCCGACCGGATCGGAAAGCCACATCTACGGGCACGTCGGCGAGGCGGAGGTGCGCGCCGTGTTCCGGGAAAGGATTTCGGTTCGCCCGGGCGAAACCCTGCGGCTGTCGGCCGATCCGAACAAGCTTCATCTCTTCGACGCCTCCACGGGCCTGCGCCTCTCGGGAGTTTGAATGTGAAGGCGACGCAGGACATCATCGCAAGGGTTCGCAGATGGGCCACGGATGGATCGAAAGCAGAGCGCAAACTTGCCTCTCTGGTCCTTCGTGATCTTGCATATGTGTCGAAGGCGCCCATTGCCGATATCGCAAGTCGCGCCGGCGTGAGCGAGCCGACGGTGACGCGCTTTGCAAGATCGCTCGGCTGCGAGGGGATCCGCGACTTCAAGTATCATCTCGCCCAGGCCCTGGCCGTGGGCGGCAGCTATCTCAACCCCGCGCCTCTTCAGCGCGAAGAGCGCGAGGAGCGTGTCCTTGCCACCGTGTGCGGCAATGCCGTCGCCGCGATCGAGCGCGTGCGCTCCGGCATCGACATGGATACCGTCGGCTCGATCGCCGAACAGATCTCCGCCGCGCGCTCGATTCTGTCCTATGGTTCGGGCGGAAATTCCTCGAACATGGCGATGGAGTTGCACAACCGGCTGTTCCGCCTCGGCCTTTCCGTGATCGCCCATAGCGATGGTCAGATGCAGAGAATGACGGCCTCGGTAGTGACGCCGGAAACCGTCGTGATCGCATTCTCGATCTCCGGCTACTCGCCCTCTGTCGTCGATTCCGTCAGGACTGCCCGCCATTACGGGGCCAGAACCATTGCCGTGACCGCGCCCGGATCGGCCCTCGCCCAGGAGGCCGAGACCCTTCTGCCCTTCGCCGTACCCGAGGATAGCAATCTCTACAAACCAACCTCCGCGCGCTATGCGATGCTGGCAGTCGTCGACCTGATCGCGATGACGACAGCCGAGGCCATCGGCCCCTCCGTTCTCGAAGGCCTTCGCCGCATCAAGCACAGCTTGGCCGTAGTGAACGTCAACGACCCGAAACTTCCCCTTGGCGATTGAGAGACACCAGACCTGCAATGACGAAGATTCATGAACTGGATACCCCTGCCGTCCTGATCGACCTGGACCGTGTCGAGGCCAACCTCAGGCGCGCCCAGGACTACGCGGATGCAAATGGCGTGAAGCTGCGCCCCCACATCAAGACCCACAAGCTGCCGCTATTCGCCAAGCGCCAGATGGAACTCGGCGCCATCGGCATCACCTGCCAGAAGATCGGCGAGGCGGAGGTGATGGTCGAGGCCGGGATCACGGACATTCTCCTGCCCTACAACATCCTCGGCCAACCCAAGCTCAAACGTCTTCTCACGCTCGCACGGCGAGCATCCATCAAGGTCACCGCCGACAGCACGACCACCATCCAGGGCTACTCCGAGACCTTTTCCGGATCCGGTCTCACTCTTCCGGTTCTCGTCGAATGCGACACGGGCGGTGGGCGCGCAGGCGTCCAGTCCCCAGAGGAAGCGCTCGGCCTCGCTCGCCGCATCGCCGATTCCGAGGGATTGCGCTTTGCCGGCCTGATGACCTATCCCGCCAAGGGCATGGTCGCCCAGGCGAACGCGTGGCTCGAGCGCGCCAAGGCTCTTCTCGCGGAGGCAGGGCTCGCGCCCGAGATCGTTTCGACCGGAGGAACGCCGGATCTCTGGCACAGCAACGAGAACCAAGCGGCTACGGAGTATCGGCCGGGCACCTACATCTATCTGGACCGGTTCCAGGTTCAGGAAGGCGTGGGCGGCTTCGACGATTGCGCACTCACCGTGCTCGCCACCGTCGTCTCCCGCCCCACAGAGACGCGGGCGATCCTCGATACCGGTTCGAAGTCACTCACCAGCGATACGCTCGGGCTTTCGGGGTTTGGCCGCATCGTCGAATATCCGGAGTCCGCCATCGTGTCATTGAGCGAGGAGCACGGCATCGTCGACCTGACCCATTCGGCCGCAAAACCGAAGGTCGGCGAGATGGTCCGCATCATTCCCAACCATGTCTGCCCCGTGACGAACCTCTTCGACGAAGTGACGTTCGTACGCGGAGACGCCGTGGTCGACACGGTTCCCGTTTCCGCCCGCGGTAAAGTGCGGTGAGACGGCTCCCCTCCTCCCCTGCCCCATCATCTGGAGTTTCCGCCGTGATATCCCACACGCAGAATCCCTTCTCCGAGACGGATCCCGACCGCCGCGAGATCTGGACCATGCTGGTCGAGCGCGACATCGAAGCATTTCTTGCCGCCGACTGGTCCATGGTCGATTCCGATTTTCGCCGGGAAGGTTTCCTGGGCCTGCACGCGCACAAGTCGGAGATGCCCGACAGCTGGCGCCTCGATTTCCCGAACCTGGAAACCTACCGTGATGAATGGTTGAGACAGGCGAAAGCCGCGCAGGCCGTTGAATACGCGGAGCCCGTGCGCGACGCACTGTATCGCGCCACGAACATGCGCGACATCGACCTTCGGGGCGATACCGCCGTCTGCCATAAGAAGTTCGACGGAACCATCGCTCTCGAAGGTGGCGGCGTGGAGGTGCTGAACTGGCAGACACTGTATTTCTGCGCCCGCCTCGACGGACGCTGGAAGATCACTGGCTTCGTCGGCTATATGCCGTTCCCGATGGGCAAACCCCGCGCTTGAACCGGAACCGAAATTCTCTCAAGCAGCAGCAGAGAAGACGATGACGCAGGATTGGCTGATCCGAAACGCCCGGATCATCGATGGCACCGGAGCTCCCTGGTTCCGCGGCGACGTGCATATCGCCGGCGGGCGGATCGCCGCCCTCGGCTCCGCCTTGAAGGCAGAGCCGGGTGCCATCGTCGTCGATGCGCAGGACCGCTATCTCGCACCGGGATTCATCGACGCCCATTGCCACGACGACCTCATCTGCCTGCGCGAGCCGGACCGGCCCGAAAAGGCGATGCAAGGCGTGACGACAGTTGTCGTCGGCAATTGCAGCTTCTCGCTCTATCCGGCGCGCGGGCGATCCCGCGAGGACCTGCGCAAGCACTTCTCGGGCCTGCTTGGCCAGACGGCTCCCGAAGAGATCTTCGACGACTTCTCGGATTACCGCGACAGGCTTCATCGGGGCGTCGCCATCAACGTGGTCTCTCTCGTCGGCCATGCGGCCATGCGCCTCGCAGTCATGGGGAATGAGCGGCGCGCGGCGACGCCGGATGAGATCGCCGCCATGGAGGCTCTTCTCGACCGGCAGCTCGCTCAAGGAGCGATCGGCCTGTCCCTGGGGCTGGTCTACCCTCCCAGTGCCTTCGCGGATCTCGACGAAATGGTGGCGCTCGCCAAGGTAGTGAAGGCGCATGGCCGCCTGATGACCGCCCATGTGCGCAGTTACGAGGACCAACTTGTCCAGTCCATCGAGGAGTTCATCGAGATCCTTCGGCAATCCGGGGCTGCCGGCCTCCTGTCCCATCTCCAGTCGGCGGGACGTCCCAACTGGGGTCAGATCCCGCGCGCGCTGGAGACGCTGGAAGCGGCGCGGCGGGAAGGAATCGACATCAGCTTCGACATGTATCCCTATCCCGCGGGCAGCACCTACCTCCTGCAGCTTCTGCCGCCCGCGGCCCTCGAAGGGGGGCTCGACCGGCTCAAGCAGAGGCTGCGAGACCCGGAAATCGGCCCCGTTCTACGCCGCTGGGTGGAGAACGGAGGTCCTGCCTTCCATGGACAGAGCAAGCTGCATCTGATCGGCTGGGACAACGTGCGCATTTCAGGCATCAACAATCCTGCGCTCAAGCACCTGGAAGGCCTCGATATGCTTCAGGCCGCCGAACGAGAGAACATCGAGCCCTACGATCTCCTCATCCGCCTGGTGGAGGAGGACGAAGGCCAGACCGGCGTCATTCTTTTCCAGCTCGATGAGAGCGATCTGCATGCAGCCTGCTGCCACCGGCTGCACATGGTGGGATCCGATGGCCTGCCCCGCCCTGGCACGAAGCCTCATCCACGGGCTTTCGGCACCTTCCCCCGGATGATCGGCCCCTTGCGCCGGGATAAAGGCTGGTTCTCCGTCGAGGATGCGGTCCGGCGTATGACCTCGATCGCGGCCCAGCGCTTTTCCCTCCTGGATCGCGGCCTGCTGCGGCCCGACATGGTGGCCGATCTGGTGCTCTTCGAAGAGGGCGTGACCGACCGGGCGACGTTCGATGAATCCACCCAGCTCCCGTCCGGCATCACTCATGTCTGGGTGAATGGCGAGGCCATCGTGACCGACGGTGCGCCAACGGGAGCCCGTCCCGGCCGGGTGCTGCCCGTTATGGAATGAACGGATCGCAGGAACGTCCCGCCGCGCAAAAGCGGGAAGGCGGCGCGTCAACGCTGCGGCGCGGTCGGTCGATGAGGTTCCGTACTCAATATAGCGTTACGCTTCGTTGGGGCGCCCCTGCGCCGTGCGGGTCTGCAGAAGATCGAGGGACCCGCCGATACCCGTCAGGCGATTGTTGAAGCCATGGGCGATCCCGCCGGTGACCTGGCCGACGGCCTTCGTCTTCTGGTATTGGCGAAGCTGCTCCTCCAGCAATTTGCGCTGGGCCGCATCGCGGCCCCCGCCGTAGAACACGTCCTCCGCAGGGACGAAGGTCCAGCTGATCCAGTGCTAATCGCCATTCCTCGCATGAATGCGGACATCGAAATCTCTGATCGATTTGCTCCGGTGCAGGGCTTGAAGCATGTGCTGGCCGGCTGCGCGATCCTCCGGATGAATCCACGTCTCGAAGCGCGTGCCGACGACTTCCTCCTCGCGATAGCCGAGAAGGTCTGTTCTTGCCTTTCCGCCGGCAAGACGTGACATACATATTGCGGCAGATCGGGACATCGCCGCGTCAAAAAAGTATCAGTCTCTGCAGGGAAACGTGCTGGCATGCTTTCTCGGCGAGGATTACCGTCACAATCAGTGAGAGCCGAATATACGATCGGCCGGCTGGAGCGAGGGTCGATGCGGATGCCTGCATCGGTCTGGAGGAAACGGACATGGAGCCGGATCTCGAAGTCGTTCAGATTAGGCCCGGCGAGTCGTTTGCCGCCTGGTCGCACGGCTATCCGTATCGGACCGTACGCTGGCATTTTCATCCCGAGTACGAATTGCACCATGTCGTCGCTACCAATGGCCGCTACTTCGTCGGTGACTTCATCGGCGAGTTCGAGCCCGGCAACCTGGTTCTGACCGGACCGAACCTTCCGCACAACTGGGTCAGCGACGTTCCGAAGGATGCAATCGTCCCCCTGCGCTGCCGCATCATTCAATTCAGTGAGGACTTCGTCAGCGGAGCCATGAAGGCCCTGCCGGAGTTCGCTGCTTTGACCCCGGTGCTGGAAGCCTCCCGGCGAGGCGTTCTCTTCGACAAGGAGACCAGCCGCGAGGTGTCGCCGCTCATGGAAGAGGTAATGGATGCGCAAGGGGTGCGCCGCATCGAGCTGTTCATGATGATCGCGGGACTGCTGAGCCGCGCGCGGGGCTCGCGGATGCTGGCCAGCGCCAGCTATCTGCCCGATCCATCCGGCTACATGTCCGTCGGGATCAACAAGGCTTTGGCCTACATTCGCGAGAACCTGACCCGCCCCTTCAACGAGGCGGATCTGGCCGCGATCGCCGGGCAATCGACGAGCGCGTTTTCCCGGGCATTCCGGCAGCACACCGGCATGTCACTGGTACAGTATGTCAAACGGTTGCGCATCAATCTCGCATGCCAGATCCTGATGAGTGACGAGCAGGCCTCGATCACCAGCATCTGCTACGAAGTCGGCTACAACAATCTATCCAACTTCAACAGGCAGTTCCTGGCCGAGAAGGGCATGACTCCCTCCCGGTTCCGGCGCCTGTTGCTCGACAACATCAACACGGCGAAGGCCGCCCAACGGAGGAGTCAGGAAACAGCATCTCAGTCATCGAGGGAAAGAGTGGGCTCCACAGGAGAGCCCGCTGGAAGAGGCGCTCTGCTCTGACATCCCGCGGCGCAGGGAATCGACGCTCCTGCCAACGGCCGCCCATGAGCCGGCGCAATTCGACAGTATCATAAAAGGATCAACGGGAGAGAAACGGATGATCACATCTTCATGGAAACTCAGCGGCCTTGCGGCCCTCAGCCTGACACTGCTTGCCGGCACGGGCGCCGCCATGGCCCAGAACGCCAAGGCGGCCAACGCCACCGTCGCCTTCCTCATGCCGGACCAGGCCTCCACCCGTTATGAGGAGCACGACTACCCCGGCTTCAAGGCCGAAATGGAAAAGCTGTGCCCGACCTGCAAGGTCATCTACCAGAACGCCGACGCAAACGTGTCGCGCCAGCAGCAGCAGTTCAATTCGGCGATCTCGCAGGGCGCAAAGGTGATCGTGCTCGATCCGGTCGATTCCGCGGCGGCCGCCTCGCTGGTCAAGCAGGCTCAGAGCCAGGGCATCAAGGTGATCGCCTATGACCGGCCCATCCCCGATGCCAAGGCCGATTTCTACGTGTCGTTCGACAATCAGGCCATCGGCAAGTCGATCGCCGACTCGCTGGTGCAGCACCTGAAGAAGTCCAACGTGACCGCCTCCGAGGGCACGGGCGTGCTGCAGATCAACGGCTCGCCCACGGACGCCGCGGCTGGCCTCATAAAGAAGGGCATTCACGAGGGCCTCGACAACAGCGGCTATCCGATCCTGGCCGAGTACGACACGCCGGATTGGGCCCCGCCGAAGGCGCAGCAATGGGCCAGCGGTCAGATCACACGCTTCGGAAAGAACATCCTCGGCGTCGTGGCGGCCAATGACGGCACCGCGGGCGGCGCGATCGCGGCCTTCAAGGCTGCGGGCGTGAATCCGGTCCCGCCGGTCACCGGCAACGACGCGACCATCGCGGCGCTCCAGCTCATCATCGCGGGCGATCAGTACAACACGATTTCCAAGCCGAGCGAGATCGTGGCTGCCGCCGCTGCCAAGGTCGCCGTCCAGTTCCTGGAGGGCGGGACGCCGAAGGGCGAGACAACTCTCTATGACACCCCTTCGCAGCTGTTCGTTCCGGCTGTGATCACGGCGGAGAACCTGAAGGCCGAGATCATCGACAAGAAGATCAACACCGCCGAACAGCTCTGCACCGGCCGCTATGTCGAGGGTTGCAAGAAGCTCGGCATCATTCAATAACCGCCAAGAACCGTCCGGCCGCCGTCGCGGCGGCCGGACATCACGTGAGGCTTCTGACAAACGCCTCCAGGGTCACAGAAAACATGGACAATAACCAAGAGCAGCGCGAACTCGTGCTCAGCCTTCGCGGCATCTCGAAGAATTTCGGCGCCGTATCGGCTCTGACGGATATCGATCTGGACGTTCACGCGGGCGAGGTCGTGGCGCTGGTCGGCGACAACGGAGCCGGCAAGTCGACGCTGGTCAAGACTCTGGCCGGCGTTCACCAGCCGACATCGGGAACGATCACCTTCCGCGGCAAGCCCGTGACCCTCACCGACCCGAGCACCGCGCTCGGCCTCGGCATCGCCACCGTATTCCAGGATCTGGCGTTGTGCGAAAATCTCGATGTGGTCGCCAACATCTTTCTCGGGCGGGAACTCAGCCCCTACCGACTCGACGAAGTGTCCATGGAGCTGAAGGCCTGGACCCTGCTCAATGAGTTGTCCGCCCGCATTCCCAGCGTGCGCGAGCCGGTGGCTTCCCTGTCGGGCGGACAGCGCCAGACCGTCGCCATTGCGCGCTCCCTGCTGCTCGAGCCGAAGCTCATTCTCCTGGACGAGCCGACGGCAGCTCTTGGCGTCGCCCAGACAGCCGAGGTGCTCGACCTGATCGAACGGGTGCGGGACCGGGGGCTCGGCGTCATCATGATCAGTCATAACATGGAAGACGTGCGCGCGGTCGCAGACCGCATCGTCGTGCTCAGGCTCGGCCGCAACAACGGCGTCTTCGCCCCTGACGCCTCCAATGAGGAACTGGTCAGCGCCATCACGGGCGCTGCTAACAATTCGGTTTCGCGCCGCGCGCACCGGCGGCAGGCGCAGAGTGGACAAACCCCGGCACCGGAGGGACGCCAATGACCAAGAGCGCGGAGCAGAACGCGCACACGACCCCGATGCTCGATCGCAGAGACGAGCGCGTGAAGCATGCCGAGGGAGTCGGCGGCTCGATCCGCGCCTTCCTGGACAGGGTCCGTTCGGGGGATCTCGGCGCGCTTCCCGTCGTGGTCGGACTGGTGATCATCTGGACGGTTTTCCAGAGTCTCAACCCGGTCTTCCTGGCGCCCAACAATCTCGTCAATCTCCTGTTCGACTGCTCGACCGTCGGGGTCATCGCCCTCGGCATCGTCTGCATCCTGATCGTCGGCGAAATCGATCTGTCGGTCGGCTCCGTCAGCGGCTTCGCATCGGCGCTTCTCGGCGTCATGTGGGTCAACCAGGGCTGGCCGGTGGCGGCCGCCATCCTCGCGGCTCTCGTGTTCGGAGCCCTGATCGGCGCGCTCTACGCGGTCCTGTTCAACCGCTTCGGCATGCCGAGCTTCGTGGCGACGCTGGCGGGACTTCTGTCGGTCCTGGGCCTGCAGCTCTACCTTCTCGGTTCGACCGGTTCGATCAACCTCCCTTACGGCTCGCCGCTGGTCGAATTCGGCCAACTGCTTGTGATGCCCGATCCGGTCTCGTACGCCCTTGCCGCCCTCCCCGGCATCGTGATGTTCGTTCTGGGCTATCGGACGGCTGCTCGCCGCCGCGCCGCCGGGCTGTCGGCTCAGCCGATGAGCAGTCTGCTGCTCCGCTCTCTGGTGATCACCGTCATTCTGGAGTTCATCGTCTATTACCTGAATCTCGACCGCGGCAT
Organism: Microvirga makkahensis; assembly: GCF_009830105.1. GTDB lineage: Bacteria > Pseudomonadota > Alphaproteobacteria > Rhizobiales > Beijerinckiaceae > Microvirga > Microvirga makkahensis. The sequence continues at coordinate 197,315 of NZ_WURB01000008.1, read as the reverse complement.
TCCATGGATGTTCGGTCTGTTCGTCGGGCTCGTGGTGGCGATGAACTACGCGCTGACCCGCACCAAGTGGGGTCGTCAGATGCTCGCCGTCGGCGGCAATCGCGAGGCCGCGCGCCGGGCGGGCATCAATGTCCGGTTCATCTATACGACGGCTTTCATGCTCTGCTCGGGGCTCGCCGCAGCCGGCGGCATTCTCTCCGCCGCGCGCCTGGCCTCCGCAAGCCAGCAGGCGGGCACCGGCGACGTCAACCTGAACGCCATCGCCGCCGCCGTCATCGGTGGGACGAGCCTCTTCGGCGGACGCGGCAGCGCCTATTCCGCCCTGCTCGGCATCATCGTCATCCAGTCGATCGCCAGCGGCCTGACGCTGCTCGATCTCTCCTCATCGCTTCGGTACATGATCACCGGCGCCGTGCTTGCCATTGCGGTCATCGTGGACTCGCTGGCACGCCGCTCGCGCGCGTCTCATGGCCGGGCCTGAAGCAATCGAACGAAAAGGAACTGCCATGGGCGAGAAACTATCCGGGAAGGTCGCGGCAATCACCGGAGCAGCCTCCGGCATCGGCCTCGAATGCTCGAGGATCATGCTTTCCGAGGGTGCGCGCGTGGTGCTGGTCGACCGCGACGAGGACGCGCTGAAGGCGGTCTGCGCGGATCTCGGGCCCGGGGCCATTCCCCTGCGCATCGACCTCACCGATCCGGCAAGCGTCTCCCGTATGATGCCGCAGATCCTCGAGCAGGCGGGTCAGCTCGACATCTTCCACGCCAATGCGGGATCCTATATCGGCGGCGAGATTCTGAAAGGCGATCCCGATGCCTGGGACCGCATGCTGAATCTCAACATCAATGCCGCATTCCGGTCGGTCCATGCAGTGCTGCCGCACATGGTGGAACGCAAGACAGGCGACATCATCGTGACGAGTTCGATCGCCGGTCTCGTTCCCGTCGTATGGGAGCCGATCTATACCGCATCGAAGCATGCGGTGCAGGCCTTCGTGCACACGGTCCGGCGGCAGGTGGCCCCCCACGGCCTGCGCGTCGGCGCGGTCGCGCCCGGCCCGGTCGTCACGGCCCTGATCAAGGACTGGCCCCAAGAAAAGCTCGACGCGGAGCTCGCGGCGGGCGGCCTGATGCAGCCGGTCGAAGTCGCCGAAGCCGTCCTCTTCATGCTGACGCGTCCCAGGAACGTGACCATCCGCGATCTCGTCATCCTGCCGCAGAGCAACGACCTGTAAGATCACCGTCGGCGCAAGCCGTCACCGCTCTCGACATTCCCTGAACGGTTGAACAGCCATGGCAAACCATTTTCTCGGCATCGATGTCGGCACCGGCAGCGCCCGCGCCGGGCTCTTCGACGAACAGGGTACTCTGCTCGCCTCCGCCAAGGCCGATATCGCGATCTGGCATGAGCCCGGCGGCATCGTAGAGCAATCGAGCAGCGACATCTGGCGCGCCGTTTGTGCCTGTGTGCGCGATACGGTGAGGACGGCGGGCGTCGCGCCCGAGAGCGTTTCGGGAATCGGCTTCGACGCCACCTGCTCCCTCGTCGTCCTCGGCTCGGACGGAGAGCCCCTCCCTGTGGGACCATCCGGGGACCCCGAGCGCAACATCATCGTCTGGATGGATCACCGCGCCACTGAGCAGGCGCGCCGGATCAACGCCTCCGGCGAGGCGGTGCTGAACTATGTGGGTGGCTCCATTTCGCCGGAAATGGAAACGCCGAAGCTCCTGTGGCTCTCCGAGAACATGCCCGAGACCTTCGCAGGGGCCTGGCAGTTCATGGACCTTGCCGATTTCCTCACCTGGAAAGCCACGGGGAGCCTTGCGCGTTCCACCTGCACAGTCACCTGCAAGTGGACCTATCTGGCGCACGAGAACCGCTGGGACGACGGCTATTTCAGAAAGGTCGGGCTCGACACCCTCGCCGATGAAGCCTTCCGCCGAATCGGCACCGAGGTCGTGCCGGGCGGCACCGCTCTCGGCAGCGGCCTGACCGCTCAGGCGGCCGCCGATCTCGGCCTGCGGCCCGGCACCCCTGTCGGCGCGGGCCTCATCGACGCTCATGCGGGCGGCGTAGGAACCGTCGGCGCACGCGGCAATGTGGGCAATGTCCTTACGCGCATGGCCTATGTGTTCGGCACCTCCGCCTGCACCATGTCCTCGACCCGGGAGCCCGCTTTCGTCCAGGGCGTATGGGGTCCGTACCACTCCGCCATGATCCCCGGCCTATGGCTCAACGAAGGCGGCCAATCGGCAGCCGGAGCGGCCATCGATCATCTGGTCCGGATGCACCCGGCTTCTGAGCAGGCAGCCAGGACGGCGCGCGAGAGCGGCACGAGCCTGAGCCAATGGCTGTCGTTCGAGGCCGAGCGGCGCGGCGGCGCGGCGGCAGTGCCCGGTCTGATCGGCGGCGTGCACGTCGTTCCCGAGTTCCTCGGCAATCGCGCCCCGTTCGCCGATCCGGAGGCGCGGGCCGTGATTGCCGGACTCGGCATCGACAGCGATATCGACAGCCTCGTCGCCCTCTACCTCGCGGGGGTCTGCGGTCTGGGCTATGGCGCCCGTCAGATCCTACGCGCGCTCGATGACGAGAACGTCCTCATCGACACCATCGTGGTGAGCGGTGGCGCCGGCCAGAGCCCGCTCGTGCGGCAACTTCTCGCCGACACGACGGGGAAAGTCGTCGCCGCTCCCGTTTCGCAGGAGCCGGTGCTGCTTGGGTCCGCCATCCTCGGGGCCGTCGCGGCAGGCCACTACGCCGATGTCAACGAAGCCATGGGCGAGATGTCCGCCATGGGCGAGACCTATCAGCCGAATCCGGCATTGGCGGATTGGCACGAGAAGCGTTTCAAGGCTTTCGAACTGCTTCAGCAGACAGCACGAGCTATCCGATCGGAGGGCACCTGAGGCCGGTCCCGCCTTCGCGCCAGAAGCCGTTCCACAACTCACGGATACGTGTGCATCGGCAGCTTTGACCGGCGGCACCGTCCATCCTAGGTTCTCGGCCCCGCAACGGAATCGTTCTTCGCTTCAAACAAGGGAGCACCGATGCAGCGCATCATCCCTGGCCTTGCATTTCTTGCCTTCAGTATCGCGTCCACAGGCGGCGCCTTCAGCGCCGACAACACGCGCGTCCAGCACCGGAACTGGATCCGCAAGCTGGATACGCCGGGAGGGACCCTGGTCGATTCGCTGGACGTGATCATGGAGGATGAGACCTCACGGCGCCTCATGCCGGGCGGAACCGCCTCCCAGCACCGGTCCTGGATCAAGAAGCTGGAAACATCGGATCCTGTGAACGGAGTGTCCTTGTAGGCTTCCGAGACGGAACCGCAGCCTGGCGTCCAATCACGAGAGCCTGCAACGGGGCGTCGCCGCCTCGGGCCGGCGGATGCTCCGCCACGGCGGGCTTGCGAACATGCGCGCGGTCGAGCTCCTCCGCGAGCTCGGGCATGTTGGGCGGGGCCGCATCGGCAAGTACCGGCAGCTTCTCGTGATCGGCGGCGGTCAGAGTGATGCGAGGTTCGAGGCCGCACCTCGCTTCCGATGCTCACGCGGCCAGCCATCTCCGCGGACAAAATCAGGTCATGTAGACATCGCTGAGATCGACCATGTTCAGGACCCGGCAGCCTGCTGGCGCTGCGCCTGAACCTGCCTGAGCTGAGCCTGAAGCGGCTCGACATTCATGTGGGCGAGGGAATCCGCCCCGCCCTGACGAACTCGCCCTTTTTGACCAGAATATCGGTTGCCCGGCCGCCGGACTTCGCGGCGATGTCGATTCCGACGGCCCCGATCCGGCCGTTGCCGCTGGCCAAACCCTCAGGCAAGCCCTCCAGCTGGAGGAGCCGCCACACGCCACGGGGAAGCGCGACGCCCCCGCCACGGCCGCAAGTCTGAACAGACATCCGCTCGCCTTCTTCATCATGAGCCGAGTTCAACTTCCCGCAGGCATGAGCCGATCGGAAGATCCGCCCCATGGACATTGCTCGGGGAGCAGCCGGTCCAGCCTGCAACATGGGAGACATGATCAGGTTAAAAGCGGCGCTGGCCTTAAATCGCGACGGCTCAACGGGCGTTGACACCGATCGAAGCCGATGGACGTCTGAACAGATTCCGACATTCCCGCAATGCGGGGAACATGGGCTTCCTCCGAAACCCATCGGTATCCAACGAGCATGTCAGAGAGGATGAGAGGATACTTTCTGCAATAGCCCTTATGACGGCATGCGCCGTCAGCGCCCCGGCCTCGGCGGGGGTCGTCGGAAAGGTCAGAACGGGTTGGGTCGGCCATGACATCGTCGTCGAAGCCATCGCGGATCCCGAAGTCCGGGTGGCCCTTCTCCTGCTGACCCTGATCGTCGCGATCTAGCGTTCCGGCCCAATCACTGGAGGATGAAGGTCACGTCACACCACACCGGCGGGACACGCCTCTTTGCGGCTCGCCGTCGCGGGCACGGCCCCGCGTCTCGAGGGAAGATCTGCACCTGGGCCGCTGTCGCGGGAGATTCCGCCGCGGGCGGGGCCTCGTCCCTGAGCCTTGTTCCGAGCCTGCCCGACACCTGTCCGCTCATGTCGTCCGCTCCACCGGCCGCGCGGCCTGGGCGGCACGCGCATGATTGCATCATCGACAGGATTGCCCCGGAGAGCGACCGCAGGCGCGCCATCGGTCACGCGATCGATCCAGGGGATGTGCGTCGCCAGAAGCGGCAGCACGACACTTCCGCTTCCATCAGGCCCCATTCCGATGACGTCCGCCATCAGGACGTCGAAGAACTTCGTCATCACCTCACCGATACTTGAGGTGAGCAGGTACCGGAGGAGTTTTCCGACGTTCGAGAGTACCGAGCGCCCTTCCTCGACGGCAGCTACGACGGTCGCGAAGTTGTCGTCGGCCAGCACGATGTCGGCGCCATGCAGCCGAGAACGAGGCCCGTCTGGAGGGTGAGGCACGTGTCCGGAGGCAGGCTCGCCTCGACTGAATGGTACAGGAGTGCGAGACCGCCGAGCGGGTCCACCAGATGCAGCAGCCCGCCACATTAGGGTTCCGTCAGGAATGCCTGATGCCAAGGCTGAGAACGAGCGGCTGCGGGGTGCGCTCGTGGATGCCAAGAGGACCGTCCAGATCAGGGGTGCTTACGCCGACAAATACTTTCAGGAGAAGTGGAACTCTGCCGGTGATATTGCGGCCATAGATGCCGCCCTCAGCGTCCGCGGTGGAGGCCAGCAGCGGCGGGACGCGGAGCGGCCCGATCCAAAAGACGCTAGCGCGGCGGACCAGCCGGACGCCCCAATCCCTCTCTCAGTAGCGGAGGAACAGGTAAGCAATGGCAAGCTCCGAACATTCACTCCAAACCATCTCAAAAGAGGCCCGAACCGTTTGGCCCGCCCAGAAAGAGGACGTGAGAACGAGTGAAAAGGCTCCATATTGGCAAGACTTTCACGCCCCCGAGACAGGCCTGACGGAAGATGAGTGCCCCTATCCGGCTGAGACACAAGCCCATGCCGACTGGAGGGAAGGCTTCAAGGAGGCAACGGCTTTCAAAGAACAGTGATAAGGCATAACCCTCTCTGCACTCTTCCCTGCCATACCGATAGCGCCCAGGTCTGGTCTCCGTTCGAGGCAACCAGTGCCCGTGCGATCCTCAACACGACCAGTCACGACTGTCGTGAGCGAACCCGAGGGGCCTATTCACGAAACCTCACGACGCAGGCCACGCCTGCTTTCGCCGGCATCAGAACCTGCCTTTCGACTCCACTCGGCAACCTCAATGCGGTTTCGCCCGGATCGTTTCGCGAGGTAAAGTGACGTATCGGCGGCAGAATACACCTGCTCTAGCCCTTCGCCCGGGCCGCAGTAAGCGATCCCCGCGGACAGGGTCACCTGAACCCGCTGGCCAGCCGCCTGAATGGGAGTTTTCTCGACCTCCTCGAGAAGCCCTCGCACGGCCTGAACAACCTCGTGGACTGAAGCCTCCGGCGCGATCAAGGCAAACTCCTCTCCACCAAAGCGAGCCACCATGCCGAAAGTCGCCAGATGTGCCGTGATCATTCTTCCGATCTTTTGCAGGACGATATCGCCGACCTGATGGCCATAGGTGTCATTGACGCTCTTGAAGTGGTCAATGTCCACGAGGGCCATAACCATGGGCAGAGCAGCGGAATCCTGAGCGGCTTTCATGAGAAAGCGTCGGTTCGGCAATCCGGTCAGCTCGTCATGGCGCGCCTGTTGGTCGCTGTCGCGCTCCGCTCTCATCGTTGAAACCAGCATGGCGCTCAGCCGATAGACGGCCTTGCTCATTGCATAGAGATAGAATGGGATCTGAAGCGCCGTCAGCAGCATGATAAGTTCGCCAGACAGGACGGCCCCGAGACAGATCGGACCGAAACTCAGCACCATCATTGCGGTCGCCAGGCGTGGCGCCGCGAAGTTGCGAAAACAGATCCCGCCCATCATGGCGGCTGAGGAGAGGCAGGCTAAGGCCGCAATGACCCAATCGCCACTCAAGAGGCTTATGAAGCCTCCGGCTCCTACGCTGGCCGCCCAGACGAGCGCCAGGACAAGGTAGAGGTCCGTTGGGGTCTCACGTGCCTCGTCTGCCGCTTTATAGGCAATCAGGATCAGGCAGGTTCGGGCCAGACAAAGCAAAACCTCGAACACGAACCACGCCAGGAAAGCAGGCTCTGGGCGCCGTGCTGCAATCACGGCGGAAACCAGCACGGTATTGGCCACACCACCGATAAAGATCGGTAAGGTTCCGTACAGGCTTGAGATCAGGGCAGCCCTGATTTCGAAGGGTGCGTCCTGGTTCGGATCGGCGAACCACCGCATCAGGCGCGACTTGGGGAGGCTAAAAGCACGATCCTTGTACATCATTGATGCAGCCCCTGCGGTGTAGAATATTTCGTTGCGCGGCACAGGACCTCTATCTTGGCGGTCAGCGCACATTCGCGCTTTCTGACATGCCGTCAGCGGAAAGCAACCTAGGAATACCTCCCTTGCACTGCGTCACACGGGCATTCCCAATCAGGAACATCTGGATGAACTCTCTTTTCATCCTTCCCTGCCACATCTTCGATATGACCTATTCCCGAGACACCACCGCCATCTCCGAGATCACCGGCCAGGCCGTAAACACCTGGTCGGAGGAATGGCAGCACGAATGTGAAGCCCGAGCCGTCCTGAAAATGTCCAAGGAAGAGCGTGACAGGTTCTTCAACGGCAAGAAGGATGCAGATGGAAAGACCATTGACCGCGGTGTCATCAGTATTCGAGGGCTCAAGTCCGCCGAACAGATCAGGACAACGGTGGAACGCATGCAGGTCGCACGGGGCTAGCAATCATAATCTGCGGTCTCGGTCGGGTAGCTGACAGACGGCACGGATTACCCAACGTAAGGTGACCTCACGGTCCATTATTTGCCCCTACGGGCCGAACCTTGAAGCGCCCCGAGAGAGGGGGCGCTTTATTTTTCGGGCAATCTGGGGCAAGTCGGCCATTCTCGTGGTGAAGTGCGGGGACCGGTTCTTGAACTTTTGGTCTCCCAAGGCTTCGCGGTGCCGGCAGCCGCCCGGGTCACGGCGCCTCGACCGAACCGGGCATTGGCGGCATCCCTGGCCGCCATGTGCCGCCCTCCCCGGCCCGGATCGAAGCCGCCGAAGAGTGCCCGCTGGGCCTCGTCCATCGACATGAGATCGTCCGTCATGACCCCGGCCTTGCAGTAGCGATAGCCGTCCCGTCAGATCTGCCGCGCACCGGCCTCGGCCGCCATCACAAGAATAATGGTGTCGTTGATCGCCTCGATCAGATGCACCGTCGTTGAGACGCTCCGCTGCGGCTGGTCCGTGTCATGGCCTAAGGTGTGATAGAAGACCGCCACCCTTTCCCGCTTGCAGAGCTCCCGGATCCTGAAGAAGGGCTCGCCCATGCGGATGCTGAGCGCCTTGGCCTCCGCCGCTCTGGCCACGGCGCAGCCGTCATTGTGCGACAGGACGATGACCGGCCGTCCCTTAAGGTAGGGATCGAACACCCGCTCCCACGAACAGTAGAACGAATTGCCCTCGATGAGGGCGAAGGTCATGTCCAGGCCTCGTACATCCGGCGATAGGTGCTCAGAACAACCCCGAAGATCAGATATTCGCTGTGCTCCGACATCTGGAACGGAGGGAACTCGTCGTTCTCGAAGGCGAAGCGAACCCGACCACCCTTGATCATCAGGCGCTTGACGCTGCGCTCGCCATCGATGTCCACGACGACGACATGGCGGTTGGCCGGGGTGATGCTGCGGTCGACGATGAGAAGGTCGCCAGGGAAGATCCTGGCCTTGATCATCGAGTAGCCGCCGACCTTGAAGAGGAAGGTGAAAGCAGGATTGGGCGCCATCCACCGGGGGAGCTCGACCTGTTCCTCGATGTAGTCCTGTGCCGGAGATGGGAAGCCAGCACACAAAACATGACCGTACAGCGGGACACGCACCGTCCCGCTGCCGCTGATCTGTGTCAGCACGTCCGCCCTCCATGTCTTCAAGAACATAAAGGGAACATCTTTACCTAAGGTGAGTCAAATAGACCCGGAACTACGTGTGGATAGCGGGGAAACCCGGGTGGTCAGGACAGCAAACGTGTAGGCCGCTGGCCTGAGCCAGCAGGACGCAAATCGGGCACACGGATCGGCGTCATTCAGACCTCATCTCACGAGATGCAAGGCGCGTTCTCGGCGATGCCTGATGTCCTAAGCTATTGTCCTGGCCAGGGGAGATCATAGCGACGGCAGCCTTTGCAAGCTGGCGGAAGGTCTCCTTCACGTCTTCGGGTGCCTGCTCCCAGGTCTGCTCGTCGTTGTCGACGACGTAAAACGCTCGAGCGACGTTGTCGATTGCCCTGTCCCGGTCCATCTTGGTTCCCCTACTTCGACCTCTTTGAGCATAAACGCCTATCGGGCCGATTTATTCCCTAGAACGTATGGTCTAGACCATACGTCATAGCCGGCAGGGATCTGTCGCCGGCATTGCCTATGAACGAACACGCCCTGCCCACCTGAGCCAGCGGGGCGCATTGTGCAAGCGACATGCCGCATCACCTGGGAAGGGGCGATTCGAGTCGGGCAGCTTGCCGGCAAGGCGCAGATCTAGCCCTTAGCGCGAATTGCGACCTCAGGAGCGACAGGGCATGAAATTACGAACTCGGAATGCAATGACGTGATCTCGGCCCCGCTCACGAGCGTGCAGGATTTCAGATCCGGTCGTTCAGCCATGTACTCCAGAACGGCTTCCTCGTGCCGCACACCAGTCATGCCCACGCTTCGCTCAAGCCCATTGTACTCCTCACAGAAAGCTTGCCGGGCCTCTGATATTTCGTACGCTCTCACGAGAATTCGCGGCTCTCCAGGGATTCGATAGACCTGATATCCCCCACCGCACTGGGTGCTCACGTTCGCGTAGCCCACCCCCCAATAGTCGGACAATGTGCCTACTGAGGAAGGCGATGCACATGCCGAAAGTGACATGGCAAATGCGGCAACTAGAACGAACGACCGATTGAGCATCTATTCCCCGCTGGCGAAGTACAAGCGCCCTTACCTAACAGCAACTGCCAAGGTTGTCTCCCCCGTAGAGGCAGAGATCAGGCCAGCCTTCGCTGGCCCTGTGGCCGGTCGGCTCCTTCACGAAGCCGCCGAGCTCCCCGACCGGTGACTGATGACCTCTCGAGGCAGGCTGTCCAGCCGGTCGCCGAGCTTCTCGATCGATCCTGCCAACCGAACTCAACCAAGCGGGCGTACTAGGCCGTCGCAACGCCGGCCACGATGCGCATCGTGAGATCCGGATCGTTTTCCCCGGCCTCGCCGACGCCGCGCATTGGCATTGTCAGGCGTTTGGGAGCCCTTCAGGACGCGGATTGAACGCTCAGGCGCCCCGCTGTCCTTCGGTGCGGGACGCCGCTGCATGGCGGCGATTTCTCCAGACTCCTGCTCAAGCGCGGGAGCGATCGCCTGCCTTGCCTTTTGGGGCAGTGCCGCCAGCTTCGGCGGCAGTTTCTCCCTGTTCTGCACTTTCGCCATTGATGATCTCCATGGATCCGGCTGCGTTCGCGGCCTCGTACTCGGCCCCGGTGATCTTCACCTCGTCGCCAGCCTTGCGGGCCGCGACGACGGAGGCGCGGAAGCAATGGTCGAATCTCTTCATTCGATTCGAATGGTCTTGGTCAAGGCCGACCACTCACCCAGACACTCACGGGATTGATGCCCTGGAGCCGCGAGGCCGTGACGGTTTCGCCGCGACCCGCGCGGCAACCGTGAACTGATCCGTTCGAGGCCCGAAAACCTGGATGCTGAAGCCATGAACAATGATCGCGACCCAACCCATGCGCTGCTCTGCTACTGGCTTGAGCCGGAATGCTCCCCGACGCTGCGGGACATGGCTGCGCCCCCCCGGCGGCAGGGCTCCACTACATCGGGGAGGAGGCCGTCATGGCCGTCCGGTGCTTCGCCAATGCTGCCGGCGCGTCCTTGGTCGGGGTGGCCCGCAACATCAGCAGAAGCACTTGAGGGAGCAAGCGCATTGCCGGCTCATTACGAAAGCTTAATGCCAGCATTCAGATGGCATTCACCGGCTTGATCCCACTCTCTGCACAGGCGAAGAGATAAAACACGTCCTGTGGAGTATGAAATGAATAAGGTTATTTCGGGTGTTTGCGCAGCTTCTATGGTCATGAGTATTGTTGGTGCATCCGTATCAGCTGCTCAGGCCGCGCCGATACCTGTCATCAAGCATGACACTGCCAGCAATCAGGTTCGGCAGGTGCAGGTCCGTCGCGACCATGACAGAGATCGTTTCGACCGGCGCCGTGATGAACGCTCACGTGTCGAACGTCGTGCTGTTCGTCCGCGTTTCGAACATCGCGGCAGATACGGCTACTACAACGGGCATCGCGGATATCGCGAGTACCGCCGTGGTTATCGCCAGTCCAACGGGTGGTGGTTTCCCCCGGCAGCCTTTGTTGCTGGAGCAATCATCGGAGGCGCAATAGCCAATCAGCCGGCGGTTGCGGCGCCGCCGGTATACGCACCAGTTCGCCTGAGTGCAGCACACGTCAACTGGTGCACGAACCGCTGGAAGTCCTACCGGATATCTGACAACACCTATCAGCCATACAATGGTCCACGGCAGGCATGCGTCTCGCCATATGGCGGTTAAGAGCAGCTTCCAATGCAGCTTGAATTGAGGCGGTTCTTCGGAGCCGCCTTTTTCTATGGAGTAAACCTTGCCCAGTATATGGCAGCTTTGCGACCGCATCACTTTCCAGGCTCGCGATAAGATTGACGACGGCTACGGCAACGAGGTACCCGAACTCCCTGTTTCCGCCTGCCCGGCTGTTCGGCATTCAGGGCATGAACGTCCTTGCCGTCAGCAAAGCGGGTGTCGGTGTGTAGCCGCTGTTGCTGCGCCGATGAGGGTGGTGAGGTAGGCGTCATCGTCCGGGTGGTCTGGACGGAGGTGTTCCTTCGCCTCATTGAGCGGCACGATGAGCTCGGCCGCCATTCCCGGGATCAGCATCGATCTGCCATTGTCATCAACTTGTCGTTCGACTCACCTAGTGAACATGCGCGGCCGCTTGGCTGGAGAGACAAGGGCGGTACCCGGGGGGCAATGCCGCCCTTGTCTCTCAACCAGCATCAGTCCGCTTGCTCCAGCCCTTCGGCTCAGGGGTTTTCTTCCCGGCATCCGCAGACGCCTTGCCTTTCAATTCAACGGCACAGCCTGCCTTCAGGAGCTTCTTGGTGTGTCCACGATCTCAGCCGTGGAGCCGCGCGCGATGTTCACATTCCCGAGGCGGAACGTCCTCAATGCCTTTGATCTGAATGGTTTTCTCCTTTGAGCGAGACCGCGTCGCGATGAGGCGGTCCGCTTCACTCATGTTGATCACGGAGTGGTCGGAACAGCGGCGCCGAAGTCCCCAGCAACGAAAGCTCCAGGACGTCTCATGGCGAGGGCCAGGCGCTCCTCGCAGCGGATCGAACCCATGCTCTTCTCGAAGCCGTCGACGTTCTCGGTGGAAATGACCACGTTGGCGTCTTCACGGTCAAAGATCTGAGCGCCGGTCTGGAGGGGATGGAGCCGCCGCGCGTGGCTTTGGTGAGCTCGATGCGCGCCCAATCCGTGGAGTGGATCACGAACGCAGGAAAGGCAGGGCTGCACAGCCCTGCCTTTCAGAGGTCCATAGTCCTACGACATCCGCTTACGCAGCGCGTATTCCCGAGAGGAAATTGGCGACCTCGTGACTCAGGATGCTAGAGCTACGCGCAAGCTCCTGGGCAGATCCCGCCACCTGGGTGGCGGCAGCACCTGTCTCTGCTGCGCCCTGCTGCACCGTACCGATGCTTCCGGTGACCTGCTCGGTACCGCGCGCAGCCTCTTGGACGTTCCGGGCGATCTCAGAGGTTGCTGCTCCTTGTTCATCCATCGCAGCCGCAATTGCCACAGATATCTGTGACATCTCGCCTATCGTTTGAACAACGCTATGGATCGCTTGCACAGCGCGCTCAGTTGCCTGCTGGACCGATCCGACTTGGTGAGAAATGTCCTCTGTTGCTTTTGCGGTCTGGCTCGCCAGTTCCTTCACCTCAGTTGCAACAACAGCAAATCCTTTTCCCGCATCACCCGCTCGGGCCGCCTCGATTGTCGCGTTCAAGGCCAGCAGGTTCGTTTGTCCGGCTATGGAATGGATCAATGAGACTACGTTGCCGATTTGCTCGGCTGCCGAGGCGAGTGTTTGAACAGTGTCATTCGCTCGCTGAGCATCCTGAACAGCTTGACCGGAAATCCGCGAAGAGTGAGCCACCTGACTCGCGATCTCACGGATTGAAATGGAGAGTTCTTCAGTTGCGGCTGCCACTGTCTGTACGTTTGACGAAGTCTGCTCCGTAGCGGAGGCAACAGCAACAGATTGCCTGTTAGTCTGGTCAGCAATCGAACTCATGGACTGGGCTGACGCTTCCATCTCAGTCGCGGCAGCCGATAGGCTCTGAACAAGTCCACCGACTGCGGATTGGAAGCTATCAGCAAGCTCATTGCGCATTCGCCTCCGTTCAGCTGAAGCTTCCGCTTCTTTTGTGTTGGCCTCTTCCTCAAGCTGACGGCGCTCGATCAGTGCGAGCTTAAACACCTGCACGGCATCCGCAATCGTTCCGATTTCGGTCTTCTCTCCTCGCGAGGGGATTGCGACATCGAGATTTCCAGCTGCAAGCTGCTGCATGGGAACAACCACCGAGGAGATGCCCCGACCGATGCTGCGAACTATAAGAACGGCACCTGAAATTCCAGCCAGCATAATGATTGCTGCTGACGCGAGGATGAGACTCATCGTCTGGCTATATATCTCATCGCCTTTGAGGCTAGCATTGTTGCCTCCCTGCAGATTCATGACGACCAGCTTGCTCAACGTCTCATCGACTGCGTTAAGAAGAGCTACGACTCTGACGTTTACATAGTCCCGCGCCTTCTCGTTCTCATTGCTACGAGAAAGCTCTAGTGCAGCATCTTTCGCTTTGACAAACTCTGAGAATTGTTCGCTGAATGTTTGATAAAGAGCTCTCTCCTCCGACGAGGATATCAGCTTCTCGTACGTTGAACGCTCTTTCTCAATCTTTGCAAGAGTATCCGAAAGCCTTTTCTCATTGCGAGCCATACCGGCATCCGACGTGGAGAGCACATGCGCCATAGCGATCGTTCCCAAGTCGGAAAACTCTTTATTGAGAGCTCCGATAGTGTGGATGCTCGGCATCCAATTGTGGGCCATCTCGGTGGAGACCTCATTCACAGCCGCGATCCGATTGACGCTGAAGGTGCAGATGCCAGCCAGTACCAAAAGAAACATCGAGAATGCGCTGATCAATCTGGCGCGAATTGAAATGCTACCAAAGCCCATCTTTTCCCCTGCGACCTGTCCACTTGGCCGTGGAAGGCGTACGCCCCTATGGCGCACAATCTCAGGCGAACTCGCGCTATCTCTCGGAGCTTGCGCTAGTATGGCGCCAAGACGGGCGATGAATTCGCTTGTTGTCGAAGGCAGAGCAATTGATGACTATGGAATTTATCTAAGCATTTGATTCAAATGTTTTCTTGCTTCGACGGACAAAATTCGTTTGCACCTCCCGGTCATTCCCTTTGAGGAGCAAACGTAGCTTTGTCGAAATGCAAGATCGGATTTATAGATAAGATAAGTGCTAATTTTGACTTCTTTTCCGCAAGCGCGGATCAAAGTCCTGGGACGGGATCTTGTTGGCCGGCACATGAATGGGCCACCATCCTTCCCAACGACCTGAAAGCGTCCTCTCTCTCTCTCTCTCTCTCTCTCTCTCTCTCTCTCTCTCTCTCTCTCTCTCTCTCTCTCTGCTTGTCCCTGTCATGATGGGGATTGCGTAAGGGCTGCCAAGTGTCCGTGTCCCACAACAGGTCCGTGTCGCCCTTATGAGGGATGCACTGGTCGACCACCGTGACCGGAGCCACGAGCCCTTCTTTCTGGCCCATGACGCAGAGGTGATTGCGGCTTCCAACCGCCTTTTGGTGCGCACGGTCCGATGCCGCAGGTTTGCGAACACATTGGAGATCGGGTTCCTGGCTCGCGGCTGGATCCAGTGTTCAGCGGGCCGGTCGAAGACGGCCGGCACCAGGACGCATTCGGCTTGATCTTCCATCCGGGCCGGCCAACGCTCGCCCTCGCCCAGCCATTCGCCGGTCAGCCGGGAGATCACCGGAGGCGAGAGGTTGGGAGCGCCTCCCGGAAGTCGCCGGTGAGAGCCTGCACAGGCAGGGGATCGACAGCAGCAGTGACGGGGACCGCTCCGATGCCGATCCGGATCGCCCGTGCCGGCCCAGGCGCCCGCGGTCCTCCGGCACCCTCGGCTTCGACCGCGATGGCTCGGGCCAGGAGCTTGCGGGCACGAGCGCGCAGGATGCCAGTCAGGGAATCGGCCATCGTGTCGGGCTGACGAGCTGAAAGTTGCGCTCGCCCTAGCCGTTCACGCAGGCCTGCGCCAAGGCGACCTGTTGGCCCTCCCTCGGTTCGGCATACGACGGAAAGGCATCAGCCTGCGCCAGGGCAAGACGCGCAACTACGTTCATCCCGCGCACCCGCGCTCTGAAGGAAACGCTCGATACCTTACCCGGCAGAGCATTCAAATGCTCGCCCAGGCGGATGGGGCGGCCTGGGCCCGAAACGCCTACAGCGGGAGCGGGCTGACGGCGGACCTGCACTTCCACGACCTGCGCGGAACGGGCGGTCACGATGCCGGCCGAAGCCAGTGCGACGCCGCCGCCGGATCGCGACCATCACCGGCTACACGCAGGCTCACGCAAAGAAGATTTTGGATTGCTGTTTGGCCTCAACTCGCACTCTGGCGAAATCAGCCATCGCGAAGTTGGACGAGCACCGCAGGAACAGACACGGCGCATAGTTTGCGACCCATTCTGCAAACCGAAGCTTGGAGAAATCGGCTAAGGGAGCCAAAATCCCAAGAAATTCAATGGTCGGAGCGGCGGGATTTGAACCCACGACCCCTAGTCCCCCAGACTAGTGCGCTAACCGGGCTGCGCTACGCTCCGACGCCTTGAACGGCCTGTGTCAATTAGCTTCGGAAGCAGCGCTTCGCAACCCCTGAAATGCACTTTGGCTGCAAAACGGGGCCGAAATGCACATCCTGAAAATCGGTTTGCCGTATTCGGGCTCACAAGTCCTTTCCGCCAAGCTGAAACAAAGCCATGCCCCCAGCGTTCGCGACAGCAGCAGCGGCCTCCGATTCCAGCCCCTTTCAGGCTCAGGCGGCCGGGCTGCGACCTCAATGGAGAAACCTGATGAACCGACGTGCCCTCCTCCTTGGTGGCCTTGCCGTCACCCTCGCGACCGCCCCTGCCCTGGCGCAGACCGGCGGATCGTCCTCGACTGCTCAACCTGGTGGCGCGGGCGGGTCCTCCGGCATGAACCGCATGGGCGGCCAGATGGATCAGGCCGAGATGCACCACGTGCAGCAGACGATGCAGATCGGCATGGTGGCTCTGGAAACGAGCCGCATCGCCTTGAATAAGGCCCGCAACGAGGATCTCAAGCGCTTTGCGAACTTCGAGGTGCAGGAGCAGACAACTCTCGCCGAGGTCCTGCGCTCGATGATGGATCCTGCAGCGACAGCCGCGACAGGGCAGTCCGGTGCGGACAGGCAGGGCGACATGCAGATGGATGCCAGCGGCCGGGACATGCTTCAGACGCTGCAGAGTCAGCAGGCCGGGGCCGCCTTCGACAAGGCCTATCTGGACGGACAGCTGCAGGGACACCGCAACCTGCTGCAGGTGCAGGAGCAATATCTGCAATCCAATCCCCAGAACCGCGAGCATATGAACGTGGCTAAGATGGCGCGCACCCAGATCCGCGAGCATATCGCGCTGCTGGAGCACATTCAGGGGACCATGCGGTAATGCATCCGCCCGTTTTGCATGAAAAGGCCCGCTCCACCGGTGTGGAGCGGGCTAGGCACAGGAGCGGTCTCGGGAGGAACGGTGTCTAAACAAACACCTCAACGGCTTGTTGCAGGGGTGCGGCGTTCCACCTCAGCCCTTCTCGGCGAGCCCGCCCTCCATCAGAATCCCTGAACTCTTCAGCTCGCCAGCCGTTCTTGTCCGACTCTTGTGAGAGGAAGGATCCGGTCGTGGCGGAGTGGAAGCGTGAGTCCAGCAGAAGCATGAAGCCGGACAGTCCGAGCACCGAAACCCTCGGGCCTGGCGACTTCACGTCCGTGCTGGAACGCAACATCAATATCCTGCGGGAGAGGCGCCAGCGGGATGAAAGCCAAGCCGGACTGCAGGACCGCTTGGCCGAGGCCATCACCCGCTTCAGCGGCAGCATGGTGTTCGTCTACCTGCATCTTGCCCTTGTCGGAGCCTGGACGCTCCTCAATGCCGGATTGCTTCCGGGCATCGCTCCCTTCGACCCGACCTTCGTGATCCTTGCGACGATCGCCTCGGTCGAAGCGATCTTCCTGTCGACCTTCGTGCTCATCAGCCAGAACCGCGCCGCCGCGGCAGCCGATCGCAGAGCGGAGCTCGATCTCCAGACCAACCTCCTGTCGGAGCACGAGATCACCCGGCTGCTGTCTCTCACCAGAGCCATCGCACAACGGCTCGGCGTGGACGAAGCGCACGACCCCAGCCTCGACGAACTCGAACAGCACGTCGCACCCGAGAAGGTGCTCGAAAAGTTAGCGCAGGACGAGAACGAAACCGACACTCGGGGGGATGGTGGGCGGTGAGGGGATCGAACCCCCGACCTGCGGTGTGTAAAACCGATGCTCTACCAGCTGAGCTAACCGCCCGTTTTCGCGCCCCTTCGGGGAACAGTCGCCGAAGGAGCATGCGTCATATCAGAAGCTGCGGATGTTTCCAGCCCCGATGCGCCTCACATAAAAAGAGAAGGCCGACAACGCAAGCGTATCGGCCCTCTTTGGCAGCTGAAAGCTGCTGAAAAGCGCTTATTTGCCGTTGACGGCTTCCTTCAGGCCCGCGCCGGCGCGGAACTTCGGGGTCTTGGAAGCCGGGACCGTCACCTTCTCGCCGGTGCGCGGGTTGCGGGCCTCGCCGGCGGCGCGGTTGGTGACCACGAACGTGCCGAAGCCGACGATCTTCACCTCGTCCCCCTTCTTCAGAGCGCCGGTGATCGCCTCGATGGCGGCGTCGATCGCCTCACCAGCCTGGCCACGGGAAAGACCGACCTTGTCGGCGACGGCAGCAACGAGCTCGCCTTTGTTCATATGATATCCTCCAGTGATCGCAGCGATCGCAGGTTATGTAGTATCACCGCTTCAAGGAGCATCCGTGTGGCGCAAAGCTAGTCCGTAAGCAACCCCCAAAGCGCCGCAAATTGGCCATTTTCTGCTGTTTCGCACCAAAAAAGCCCCCGGATTTCTCGTCCGGGGGCTCATTCTTACCTAACGTTGCGTCAGCCGCTTAGTGTGCAACCACTCCGGCCCCGTCGTCCTCGACAGCGGGTTTGGGACCCTTGAGCACTGATGCCTCGTCCCATTCGATCGGCTCGGGCATGCGCACGAGCGCGTGCTGGAGCACTTGATCCATGGTGGAGACCGGCACGATTTCGAGGCCGTTCTTCACGCTCGCCGGGATGTCGACCAGATCCTTGGCGTTCTCCTCGGGGATCAAGACCTTCTTGATGCCGCCGCGAAGGGCCGCGAGGAGCTTTTCCTTCAACCCGCCGATGGGAAGCACTCTGCCTCGCAGCGTGACCTCGCCCGTCATGGCGATGTCGCGGCGAACCGGAATGCCGGTGACCACGGAGACGATGGCGGTCGCCATGGCAATGCCGGCAGATGGACCATCCTTCGGCGTTGCACCTTCCGGCACGTGCACGTGAATGTCGCGGCGATCGAAGAGCGGCGGCTCGACGCCGAAGGCGACCGCACGGGAGCGGACATAGGACGCCGCCGCCGAAATCGATTCCTTCATCACGTCGCGCAGGTTGCCCGTCACGGTCATCTTGCCCTTGCCCGGCATCATGATGCCTTCGATGGTGAGCAGCTCGCCGCCCACCTCGGTCCAGGCGAGACCCGTGACCGTGCCGACCGAGTCCTCCGTCTCGGCCTCGCCGTAGCGATAGCGCGGCGGCCCGAGGAAGTCCGGTAGGTTCTCCGTGGTGACCTCGACCGACGGCACCTTGGAGATGAGGATCTCCTTCACCGCCTTGCGAACGAGATTGTTGATCTCGCGCTCGAGGTTACGCACGCCCGCTTCGCGGGTGTAGCGGCGGATCAGCATGAGCAGAGCGTCGTCGCCGATCTTCCACTCCTTCTCCTGCAGCCCATGCTTCTGCATGGACGAGGGGATCAGGTGCGTGCGGGCGATCTCGGCCTTCTCTTCCTCGGTGTAACCCGCGATGCGGATCACCTCCATGCGGTCGAGAAGCGGACCGGGAATGTTGAGCGTGTTGGCGGTCGTCACGAACATCACATTGGAGAGATCGTAATCGACCTCCAGGTAATGGTCGTTGAAAGAGTTATTCTGCTCGGGGTCGAGAACCTCCAGCAGAGCCGCCGACGGGTCGCCACGGAAGTCCATGCCCATCTTGTCGATCTCGTCGAGCAGGATGAGGGGGTTGGAGGTCTTGGCCTTGCGCATCGACTGGATGATCTTGCCGGGCATCGAGCCGATATAGGTCCGGCGGTGACCGCGGATCTCCGACTCGTCACGGACGCCGCCGAGCGACATGCGCACGAACTCGCGTCCCGTGGCCTTGGCGATCGACTTGCCGAGCGATGTCTTACCCACGCCGGGAGGGCCGACGAGGCAGAGGATCGGACCCGTGAGCTTGTTGGCGCGCTGCTGCACGGCCAGATACTCGACGATACGCTCCTTGACCTTGTCCAGACCGTAGTGATCCGAATCCAGGATGTCCTGGGCGGCCTTCAGGTCCTTCTTCATCTTCGAGCGGCGGCCCCACGGAATGCCGAGCAGCCAGTCGAGATAGTTGCGTACGACCGTGGCTTCCGCGGACATGGGCGACATCTGGCGGAGCTTCTTCAGCTCGCCGAGCGCCTTTTCGCGGGCCTCCTTCGTGAACTTGGTCTTTTCGATCTTCTCTTCGAGCTCGGCCAGCTCGTCGCGACCTTCGTCGTCTCCGAGCTCCTTCTGGATCGCCTTCATCTGCTCGTTGAGATAGTACTCGCGCTGCGTCTTCTCCATCTGACGCTTCACGCGGGTACGGATCCGCTTCTCGACCTGCAGGACGGAGATTTCGCTCTCCATCATGCCGAGCACCTTCTCGAGGCGCTGAGCGACGGTCGGCGTCTCCAGGATCGCCTGCTTGTCGGCAATCTTGATCGCGAGGTGCGAAGCGATTGTGTCGGCGAGCTTTGCGGGCTCGTCGATCTGGGTCACGGCGGAGACGACCTCCGGCGAAACCTTCTTGTTGAGCTTCACATAATTCTCGAACTCGGCCACCACCGAACGGGCCAGGGCCTCTGCCTCGATCTGGTCGCCAAGGGAGTCCGGAAGCACTTCCGCTTCGGCCTCGTAGAATTCTTCCGTACGGGTATAGGCCTTCACCTGGGCGCGACTCGCGCCTTCAACCAGCACCTTCACGGTGCCGTCGGGCAGCTTGAGGAGCTGAAGCACATTGGCCAGGGTGCCGACCTTGTAGATCGCGTCCGCAGCAGGATCATCGTCCGTTGCATCAATCTGCGTGGCCAGCAGGATGTGACGGTCGTTCTTGACCACCTCCTCGAGCGCACGGATCGACTTTTCGCGGCCGACAAAGAGCGGCACGATCATATGCGGGAAGACGACGATGTCACGCAGAGGCAGAACCGCATAGGTTCCGGTCGAGCCCGGAATGACAGGCTGACGAGGCTTCGACTGTGTCATGAGACAACATCCTTATGTCTGCGTCCGGAGAGCCCCTTGTATAAGCTGGTTCTCGGACGGGATACCGGAATGCTCAGGCTTTTCTTATGGGCTGCATTCGGTACGCGGCGCCGTCCCTCGGGGGATGAGCGGACGGCCACCTCGCAAGAAAGTATGTGGCGTTGCGGGTGCATTGTTTCAAGAACCGTGCCCGCAACGCCTCCGATCATAATCCCCCTCGAGCGGCCTCAGGCGCTGGCGCTGGCCGTCTGCTCACTGCGGTCGCCGTGGATGAAGAGCGGCTTGGCCTTGCCTTCCACCACTTCGGGGCCGATGACCACCTGCTCGACCGAGTCGAGGCCGGGCAGATCGTACATGGTCTCGAGCAGAATGCCTTCCATGATGGAGCGCAGACCGCGGGCGCCGGTCTTCCGCTCGATCGCCTTGCGGGCGATGAGGCTCAGAGCCTCGTCCTGGAAGGTCAGCTGCACGTTCTCCATCTCGAAAAGCCGCTGATACTGCTTCACCAGCGCGTTCTTCGGCTCCTGGAGGATCTTCTTCAGGGCCTCTTCATCGAGGTCCTCGAGGGTCGCCAGCACCGGCAGACGGCCGACGAACTCGGGGATGAGGCCGAATTTCAGCAGGTCCTCCGGCTCCACCTCCCGGAAGATCTCGCCCGTCCGGCGATCGTCCGGCGCGCTCACCGAGGCGCCGAAGCCGATGGACGTGCCCTTGCCGCGACCGGCGATGATCCGCTCGAGACCCGCAAAGGCGCCGCCGCAGATGAACAGGATGTTTGTCGTGTCTACCTGCAGGAACTCCTGCTGCGGATGCTTGCGTCCGCCCTGCGGAGGCACCGAGGCGACGGTGCCCTCCATGATCTTCAGCAGGGCCTGCTGCACGCCCTCGCCCGACACGTCGCGGGTGATCGACGGATTGTCGGACTTGCGGGAGATCTTGTCGATCTCGTCGATATAGACGATGCCGCGCTGCGCCCGCTCGACATTGTAATCGGAGGCCTGGAGCAGCTTGAGGATGATGTTCTCGACGTCCTCACCCACATAGCCGGCTTCCGTCAGGGTCGTGGCGTCGGCCATGGTGAAGGGCACATCCAGGATGCGAGCGAGCGTCTGCGCAAGCAGCGTCTTGCCCGAACCGGTCGGACCGATCAGCAGGATGTTGGACTTCGCCAGCTCCACGTCGTTGTGCTTCGTCGCGTGGGCCAGGCGCTTGTAATGGTTGTGGACCGCCACCGAGAGCACCTTCTTGGCGTGCTCCTGGCCGATCACGTAGTCATCCAGAACGCGGCTGATTTCCTTCGGGGTGGGCACGCCATCCCGGGACTTCACGAGGGACGATTTCGACTCCTCGCGGATGATGTCCATGCAGAGCTCGACGCATTCATCGCAGATGAAAACCGTCGGGCCAGCGATCAGCTTGCGAACCTCGTGCTGGCTCTTGCCGCAGAAGGAGCAGTACAGCGTGCTCTTGGAGTCGTTGCCGCCAGCCTTGGTCATTATCACATCTCCAATCCGTGCAGGGACGGCCCTGTGCCGGCCCCGCACCCTTTAAGTTATGAGCGCCGGAGCTAATGAAAGGTTCCGACGCCGAGAATTTTCACGTCAAATTGCCTCGCCTCCCGAATCCACATGCAATCACGGGCAGGGCGCGTGATCAACAGAAACGGGATTACAAGTTAAAAAGACGCACCTGGGGAGAATTTTTCCCCAGGTTTTAAGGATTAAGTCGGTGTTGCCGCCGGCTCGGGGCGCTTCTCGATCACCTGATCAATCAAGCCGAACTCCCGGGCGGCCTCAGCCGTCATGAAGTTGTCGCGCTCGAGCGCCCGCTCGATTTCCTCATAGTTCCGGCCCGTGTGGCCCACGTAGATCTCGTTGAGCCGACGCTTGAGAGCCTCGCTCTCGCGGGCGTGGATCATGATGTCCGTGACCTGGCCCTGGTAGCCGCCGGAGGGCTGGTGAACCATGATTCGGGCGTTGGGAAGCGCAAAGCGCATGCCCTTCTCGCCTGCGGTCAGCAGGAGCGAGCCCATCGAGGCGGCCTGGCCGACGCACAGGGTCGAAACCGGGCAGCGGATGAACTGCATGGTATCATAGATGGACAGGCCGGACGTCACGACGCCGCCGGGCGAGTTGATGTAGAAGGAAATTTCCTTCTTCGGGTTCTCGGCCTCGAGGAACAGCAGCTGCGCCACGATGAGCGACGCCGAATAGTCTTCGACCGGACCCGTAAGGAAAATAATCCGCTCGCGCAGGAGGCGCGAATAGATGTCGAAGGCGCGCTCGCCGCGGTTCGACTGCTCGACCACCATGGGAACGAGCGTGTTGTTGTAGAGCGCTACCGGATCTCTCATTGTCTCACTGCTCCAAAGCGGCCGCGCGGAATGCGCGGCCGTCTGATTGATGCAAGCTGCGAGACGCTCGAGATGAAGCGTTACTCGCCCTTGCTGGCTGTTTGACCGCCCTTACCCTTCGGCTCGGAATCAGTCCCTTCGGCGTCATCGTCGCTGAAGAGAGCTTCCTTGGAAACATTCTCTTCAGTCACCTTCACCTGGGAGAGGATCTGGTCGACAACCTTCTCCTCGAACAGAGGAGCCCGGATTTCAGCTAGGGCCTGTGGGTTCTTCTGGTAGAACTCCCAAACCTGCCGCTCCTGGCCGGGATACTGGCGGACCCGCTCGATGAGGGCCTGGGTCACCTCGTCGTCGGAGATCTTGATATCGGACTTCTCGCCGATCTGCGCAAGGACCAACCCGAGACGCACGCGGCGCTCCGCGATCTTGCGGTACTCCGCCTTCGCCTGCTCTTCCGTGGTGTCCTCGTCGGCGAAGGTGCGGCCGTTGGACTTCATGTCGGCCTCGACCTGCGACCATACGGCGGCGAATTCCTGCTCGACCAAGGTCGGGGGCAGCTCGAAGCTGTACTTGGCGTCGAGAGCGTCCAGGAGCTCCTTCTT
Organism: Microvirga makkahensis; assembly: GCF_009830105.1. Lineage (GTDB taxonomy): Bacteria > Pseudomonadota > Alphaproteobacteria > Rhizobiales > Beijerinckiaceae > Microvirga > Microvirga makkahensis. The sequence continues at coordinate 173,949 of NZ_WURB01000008.1, read as the reverse complement.
CACCTTGCGCCGGGACTGGGTGTCGAAATCGCGCTTGATGGCGTCGCGGATCGCGTCCTTGAGCTTGTCCAGGGTCTCCATGCCGAAGCCCTTGGCCATCTCGTCGTCGATCTTCAGCTCGCCGGGAGCCTCGACCTCTTTAACGGACACGTCGAATTCAGCCTCCTTGCCGGCCAGATGAGCCGCCAGGTAGTTCTCCGGGAACTTGACCTTCACGAGCTTGGTGTCACCGGCCTTCAGGCCGATCAGCTGCTCCTCGAAGCCCGGAATGAACGTGTTGGAGCCGAGTTCCACGCGGATGTCCTGGCCATTGCCGCCCTCGAACTCGGCGCCGTCGATGCGCCCCACGAAGTCCACGACCACGCGGTCGCCGTCGGCCGCTGCGCCGTCCTTCTTCTCGAAGGAGCGGTTCTGCTTGGCCATGCGCTCGAGCGACTCGTTGATTTCCGCATCGGAAACCTCGACCACCGGCTTCGTCACGCTCACGTCGGACAGGTCGGCCAGCTCGAATTCCGGGAGGACCTCGAGAGCGACCGTGAAGGCCAGGTCCCCCTTGGCGTCCATGGCCTGCTCGATGGTGTCCTTGTCCTCAGGGAACTGGATCTGGGGCTCGTGGGCGAGCTTCAGACCGTTGTCCTCGACGATCTTGCGGTTGGCTTCGTTGACGGCGTTCTGAAGAACGTCGGACATCACGGAGCGGCCATAGACCTTGCGCAGGTGGGCGACCGGCACCTTGCCCGGGCGGAAGCCGTTGATCCGCACCCGATCCTTGATGTTGTCCAGCTCGCTGTACAGGCGTTGCTCCAACTCGGTGGCCGGGAGCACGACCTTGAACTCTCGCTTCAAGCCTTGGGACAGTGTTTCCGTCACCTGCATTGTTCTGTTCGCCTTCGTTCACTCGAAAAATTGATGTTAGGCTCCGGCCGATGCGGCATAACGGCCGTCAACCAGGCGCCAGGAGCCTCCGGACCCAATCCTGACGATTGGTGCGGGCGGAGGGAGTCGAACCCCCACGACTTGCGTCGCTGGAACCTAAATCCAGTGCGTCTACCAGTTCCGCCACGCCCGCACGGGAGTAGCACGATACACGCGCCCCTCTTCCGGGACGCGGCTCTATAGCATGCTTGGCGCGCCGTGCATTAAAAAAGTTCGTGTGCAAGCGCAAGGCAACCGAACTTGGCCTTTTCCGTTCAAGAAGGTAGCCAGATCGTATCCGCTCGCGAGCCCTCTCCGATGATCACCCGCCGCGCCGCCGCCGCAGGCCTTGCCACCTCCCTGATCGGCCTGACCGGGCGGACAGGGGCGCAGGGTCTGTCCCCCACCTCGTCCGTGTCCCGGGTGCTCCAGGCCGGTGAGGCTCGATGGAGCCTCGCCGCCAAGCCTCGCTCCATGCGGCTGCGCCCCGATGCGGCCAGGGAGGCCGATGTCTGGACCTTTAACGGTGAATTGGCGCCGGTCTTCAGGCTGAAGCATGGGGCAGGCATGCGGCTGTCCCTCAAGAATGAAACTGCCCTGCCCCTGTCCCTGCATTTCCATGGCATCCGAGGGCCAAACGAGATGGCTGGGGTCGGGGGGCTCACTCAGCCCCCCATCGCCCCCGGCGAGAGCTTCGATTACGCTTTCACCCCGCCCGATCCCGGTACGTTCCTGATCCGCCCCTGTCTGCTGGGTGGCAGTGCTGAGCCTGCGGAACGCGGCCTCACGAGCCTTCTGATCGTTGAGGAAGCCCAACCTCCCCAGGTGGACCGGGATATCGCTCTGATCGTGGACGACTGGGCACTCGCGGAGGACGGCAGCCTCGCCCTCGGCGACCCCGCCCCTGCGGGCCGCCTCGGCAGCTTCCTGACGGTCAACGGCAAGGCCACCCCGCTGCGGATCGAGGCACCGCCTCGCGGGCGGATCCGCCTGCGCTTTGCCAATGCCTGCAACGCTCGCGGCATGCGCCTGCGCTTCGACGGGCTGAAAGCCTTTGTGATAGCCGTCGATGGGCAGCCCTCCAGTACCTTCGAGCCCCTGGAGGCCTCCCTGCCCTTCGCTCCCGGCAACCGCTACGACCTGCTCGTCGACCTGCCGGCGGAGGTCGGCCCCGCCGGCTCCGTGATTGCCCTGATCGGCAGCGGCTTCCCTCTCATGGAAATCGTCGCCACCGGCGACAGAAGCGGGCCATTGCCCCCGATGGCGCCGCTGCGTCCCAATCCCAAACTGCCCGCGCAGATCAGGCTCCAGGACGCCATGCGCAAGGACGTGGCGATCAGGGGCGATCCAACAAGGCCGGATGTTCCATGGGCCATCAACGGAGCCACAGGCCAGCCGTCGAACCCGCCGCTCGTCAGGATCAAGCGCGGCACACCCGTCGTCCTGGCTCTCAGGAACGAGACCGCGTTCATGCAGCCCATGCACCTGCACGGACATTCCTCCCGCCTGCTCCATGGCCTCGATGACGGCTGGGAGCCCTATTGGCTCGATACGGTACAGGTGCCGGAGAACAAGACGGTCCGCATCGCCTTCGTGGCCGACAATCCCGGCAAGTGGCTTCTCGCCTCGACCGTCATGGAGCGGTTCGATGCGGGCCTATGGACCTGGATAGAGGTTACCTGAGGAGCGTGCGTAGAACCCCCGGTATCAGCTCGGCCAAATCCTCGGCGATCAACCCCGGCCCGAAGCTCGCACCCGCCTCCGCATGGATCCATACGCCGGCGCAGGCAGCCTCGAAGGCGGGCAGCCCCTGGGCCATGAGGCCCGCCACGATGCCGCAGAGCGTATCGCCCGAACCGGCCGTCCCCAGATAGGGCGTGCCGTTCTCGTTGATTGCGGCGCGCCCGTCCGGCGCCGCGATCACCGTGTCGGGCCCCTTCAGCACCACCACCGCACCGGTATAAGCGGCGGCGCGATGCGCTCGCTCGATTTTGGATTCCGGATCAAGGATATCCGGGTGCCCTTTGAACAAGCGCCTGAACTCGCCGTCATGGGGTGTCAGCACCGCCGGAGCGTGACGGAAGACCTGATGGAGCTCCGTGGCCAGTCCCTCGAAGGAAGTCAGCGCATCCGCATCGAGCACGAGGCTGCGGCGGGCATGAGCGGCCACGGCCACCATCGCGCGGGTGCCGGAATGAGCGCCGAGGGCAGGCCCGAGCACCAGCGCGTTCAGCCGCGCATCCTGTAGAATCTGATGAAGTCCCTCCGGCCCGTCGCAGCCTCTCAGCATGATGGCTGTGAGATGGGCTGCGTTCACGCCGAGCGCCTCGGGCGGAGAAGCCACGGTGACGAGGCCCGACCCGATCCGCAGCGCCGCCCGCGCGGCCAGCCGCGCAGCTCCCGTCCGGGTCGCGCCGCCCGAGACCACGAGGGTATGACCGCGGTCGTATTTGTGGAAATCGAGCCCCGGTTTGGGCAGCCTGTCGAGCCAAAGGGGCGGAGCATTGGCGAAGAGCCTGCCGCCCGTCGCCTCCAGGGTCACCCGGGGGATGCCGATATCGGCGACCTCCACCTCTCCGCAGAAGGCACGGCCCGGCATCAGCACATGGCATGGCTTGCGGGCGGCGAAGGTCACCGTCCGCCGGGCTTTCACGGCAAGCCCTCTCACCCGCCCCGTCTCGCCATCCAGACCGGACGGCAGATCGACCGCGAGAACGGGGATCCCGGAGGCATTCATACGCTCGACCGCGACCCGGGCCGCTCCGCCGAGATCCCGCGCGAGGCCGGTGCCGAAGAGAGCATCGACGATAAGGTCGGCCTCGGCAAAGGGTAGGCTCTCGACCGGCTCGACGGCTCCCTTCCAATCCTTCGCGGCCAGCGCGGCATCCCCCGCAAGTCGCCCGACCTCTCCAAGGAGCCCGAGGGAGACCCGATGCCCCATTCCGGCGAGACGTGTCGCCACGACGAACCCGTCGCCGCCGTTCTGCCCAGGTCCGGCAGCGACGATCACGCGCGCCTCTTTCGTGAGCATTTCTGCTGCGGCACGAGCCACGGCATGCCCCGCGCGCCGCATCAGCTCGATACCGGGAAGGCCCGACTCGATGGTCCAGGCGTCCGCCTGCCGCATTTCCCGGGGCGTAAGAACGAGCTCAGGAGGCATTTGCCCCCCCGCAATGGCCCCAAATCCTAGCTTTGCCGACGAAATCTGCACATGCACAAACTTTGCGCAGAAACTGCCGCCCAGGAGTGCAATTGCGCCCGATTTGAATCGTTGAGTCCATGGAAGGCACCCCGTGCTGGTGCTAAAAGCGGCAAGTCCCGAACCGAAACGGTTATCCGATGAAGAAAATCGAAGCCATCATCAAACCTTTCAAGCTCGATGAAGTCAAAGAAGCCCTTCAGGAGGTCGGTCTCCAGGGCATCACCGTCATCGAGGCGAAGGGTTTCGGCCGTCAGAAGGGCCATACCGAGCTGTATCGCGGCGCGGAATACGTCGTCGATTTCCTCCCCAAGGTGAAGCTCGAGATCGTTCTCAACGACGACATGGTCGAAAGCGCTATCGAGGCAATCCGCAAGGCAGCCCAGACAGGCCGCATCGGAGACGGAAAGATCTTCGTGTCGACGGTCGAAGAGGCCGTCCGCATTCGTACGGGCGAGATCGGATCCGACGCGATCTAAAAAACTCCCCGTCTCAAGCCGAGGCGTCAGCCGAGGACAATTTCAAGGGCAGAAGAGGACCTATCACCATGCAGACCGCCAAGGATGTGCTCAAGGCGATCAAAGATAACGACGTGAAATACGTCGACTTCCGTTTCACCGATCCGCGCGGCAAGTGGCAGCACGTGACCTTCGACGTGTCGATGGTCGATGAGGACCTGTTCGCCGACGGCATCATGTTCGATGGCTCCTCCATCGCCGGCTGGAAGGCGATCAACGAGTCCGACATGACCCTCATGCCCGACCCGACGACGGCCCAGATGGACCCCTTCTTCTCGGCGTCGACCATTTCGATCAACTGCGACATCCTGGAGCCGGCGACCGGCGAGCCGTATGGCCGCGATCCGCGCAGCATCGCCAAGAAAGCCGAGGCTTACCTGAAGTCCACGGGCATCGCCGACACGGTCTATGTCGGCCCCGAGGCCGAGTTCTTCGTGTTCGACGACGTGAAGTTCACTGCCGATCCCTACAACACCGGCTTCAAGCTCGACGCTGCCGAACTGCCGATCAACGGCGACACGGCCTACGAAGGCGGCAACCTCGGCCATCGCATCCCGGTCAAGGGCGGCTACTTCCCGGTTCCCCCGCTGGATTCGGCCCAGGACATGCGCAGCGAAATGCTCGCCGCCATGAAGTCCATGGGCGTGACGGTCGAGAAGCACCATCACGAGGTGGCCTCCGCCCAGCACGAGCTCGGCACGAAGTTCAACACCCTCGTCCGTACCGCCGACGAGATGCAGATCTACAAGTACTGCATCCACAACGTCGCCCAGTCCTACGGCAAGACGGCCACCTTCATGCCGAAGCCGGTTTACGGCGACAACGGCTCGGGCATGCACGTGCACCAGTCCCTCTGGAAGGACGGCAAACCCCTCTTCGCGGGCAACAAGTACGCCGACCTCAGCCAGGAATGCCTGTGGTACATCGGCGGCATCATCAAGCACGCCAAGGCTCTCAACGCCTTTACGAACCCGTCGACGAACTCCTACAAGCGTCTCGTCCCGGGCTACGAGGCTCCGGTCCTGCTGGCCTACTCGGCCCGCAACCGCTCGGCATCGTGCCGTATTCCGTGGACGACCTCGCCGAAGGCCAAGCGCGTCGAGGTTCGCTTCCCCGATCCGACCGCCAACCCGTATCTCGCTTTCGCGGCGTTGATGATGGCTGGTCTCGACGGCATTCTGAACAAGATCGATCCCGGCCAGGCCATGGACAAGGATCTCTACGACCTGCCCCCGAAGGAGCTCAAGAAGATCCCGACGGTCTGCGGCTCGCTGCGTGAAGCCCTCGCCAGCCTCGACAAGGACCGTGCGTTCCTCAAGGCCGGTGGCGTCTTCAACGACGACTTCATCGACAGCTATATCGAGCTGAAGATGACCGAGGTCGCTCGCTTCGAAATGACCCCGCATCCGGTCGAGTTCCAGATGTACTACTCGGTCTGAGCCGACACCTTTCCTCCCGGCTGCATATTTCATGGCGGCCTTCCTGCCGGAGCCCTCGGGGCTCCGGCTTTTTTTGTTCCGGCGCCGAGATCGCCGGAGGCCGTGTTCTAGGAATTGGATACCGGGTTCTAGGAAAAAGCTACGCCGAATCAGGAACGGTTTATTCTCCCTGCGAGTTACCCAGCCCGAGACGGGCAATCAGAGTTGACCGCGAGCTCGAGCCCGGCTCGAGCAAGAAAGCAGAGAGGAGTAGAGACTATGAAGAGCACCATGATCGCCGCAGCCGCCGCCATCGGCCTGCTCGCCGTCGCTCCGGCCGGCGCCCAGACCAGCGTGACCACCACGACGACGGAAACCACCGGCTCCATCACGATTGCTCCGGAAAAGCGTACCATCATCCGTGAGCGCTTGAGCACGGCAGAGCCGGTGACCGTGAAGGAAAAGGTCACGGTGGGCTGGACGGTGCCGGACACGGTCGAGCTGGAGACGGTTCCGGACACCATCGTGTCCGACATCCCGACCGTGAAGGGCTACAGCTATTTCGTCTACAACGACGACGTTGTCCTGGTGGACCCCAAGACCCGCAAGGTCGTGACCATCGTCGAGTAAGTCAAACCTGCCCCGGAAATGCCGTCCCATCATCGGGACGGCATTTCCTTTCTGTGGGCATAGAACGAAAAAAGGCCCGGGAAACCCCGGGCCTTCTCTGTCGCGGCTGCGACGGATCTTAGTAGGTGCCGAACTTGTAGCTCAGGCCCACGCGAACCGTGTGGAACTCGGGCTCCTGCTCGATCGCGCCACCAGCGACCAGGGTCGACTCGTTGTCGAAGTTGTCGAACTGGGTATAGCGGTACTCGACGCGAGCCGTCAGGTTGTTGGTGAAGGCGTACTCGACGCCAGCGCCAATCGTCCAACCCCACTGCGTGTCATCGAAGTCTTCGGTCACAATCGTGCCAGCGCCGTTGTTGTAGCTGTAGGTGTTCTCGAAGTTGGCGAAGGCCAGACCGCCGGTGGCGTAGACGAGCGCACGGTCGAAGGCGACACCAGCGCGAGCGCGCAGCGAGCCCTGGAAGTTAATGTCAGTAGAGGTCGTGAAGGCGTCGCCAGCGACGAGCACATCGTTGAAGGTCCGGTCACCATCGATCCCAGCGGCTTCGATGTCGCCCTCGAGGCCGACCACGAACGAGCCGAACTGAACATTGTAGCCGGCGTGCACGCCGCCGACGAAGCCGTCCGTGTCGAAGTCCGTACCACCGACGACGAAGGTCGGGGTCACGTCAACGCCGTCCACGAGCACGCGGGCCTCGTCCTCGCCCCATGCGTAGCCAGCCTGAGCACCGACGTAGAAGCCGGTCCAGGTGAAGACCGGAACAGCGGCCACGACCGGAGCCGGAGCGTAGCGGGAGGGAAGGTCAGCAGCCATTGCGCCAGCGGTCAGGCCGAGCAGGGCAACCGAAGAGAGGAGAATCTTTTTCATTGGCTTATCCATTCGCGAAGAACGCTATGGCCGTGGTTGTATCGCAAGGTTGACGTAACGTCTGTCACCTTTGTGCAACAGCGGGAGAGGACAGGATGCGACCTCTCCAATTCCGCAGGGTAGGACCTTCAGGCAGGCCGCTGCGTGTCGGAGCGCCATCGAAGCGAGCCCGCAAGTAATGAAGCCTAACCCGTTATAATTTATAGAAGTTTTGGGATCGCGCCCAAACCGAAGCGCTCGAGATTTCGCGCTCCGGACCGGTAAGAAATCATTGACCATGCCGAAAGAGGACGCCCCGGCCGCTGTTGGCTCAGCCCTCTTCGAGCCAAAGCCGCATGGCCTGAGCCACCCGCTCTGGCTGCTCCAACGTGGAGAGATGTCCGGATTCGGGAATCACTGCGAGCGATGCCCACTCGATCATGTCGGCCATCTCGTGAGCGATCTCGGGAGGCGTGATGAGATCGCCCTCCCCGACGAGAATCAATGTCGGGATTTCGATTCCCGGCAGCAAAGGCCGGGAATCCGCGCGGCCCATGATGGCACGCTGCTGTCTGACATAGGCATCCGCGCCAGTCTCCTGCAGCATTCCGAACACCGCGTCCTGGAGAATCCGGTCGGCCTGACGTTTGGGGTGTACCAGGCGCGGCCAGAGCTTCGAGTGGATGTCCTCAAGTCGCCCTGCCTGCGCCAGAGCGATGAGCCGCTCGCGATCCCTGCTGGCCTCGGGCGTATCGGGTCTGGCGCTCGTATCGAGCAGGGCAAGCCGCCGGACACGCTCGGGAGCCTGACGCAGGACCTCGAGAGCCACGTACCCGCCCATGGAGAGGCCCGCCAGGGCGAAGTTCTCCGGAGCATCCATCAAAAGGCGGGAAGCGATTGCAGGAATCGAATCATCCCGCGTATGATCGGCGACGATAACGTTCCTGATTCCGGACAGGGCGGCGATCTGAGCGTCGAACAGGTGCGCCGTGCAGGCCAAACCGGGAATCAGGATCAATGTTTCGGCCATATCGTCGTTCCTTTGCAAGTTTGCTTGTATTGACAAGCGCATAGCTTGTCCTATGGTCCCGCCACACCTCACCTTGAGCAAGAGCCTCAGGTGAAACCAGTCTCGCGCCTGTTTGTTGCCGTAGAGCGCGGCCGGCAGCGTCAGCGCACCCTGCCCTAACGGTATAGAGATTCATGTCGTTCGCCGAACTCGGACTTAGCGATAAAGTTCAACAGGCTGTTGCCTCTGCCGGTTATACGGAGCCGACGCCCATCCAGGCCCAGGCCATCCCCCACGTGCTTGCCCGTAAGGACGTGCTGGGGATCGCCCAAACCGGCACAGGCAAGACGGCGGCCTTCACGCTGCCGATGCTCACATTGCTCGAGCATGGCCGGGCCCGGGCCCGCATGCCGCGCACGCTCATCCTGGAGCCCACCCGCGAGCTGGCGGCTCAGGTCCAGGAAAATTTCGACAGGTACGGGGCCAACCACAAGCTCTCCGTGGCCCTGCTGATCGGAGGCGTCTCCTTCGGCGACCAGGACGCCAAGATCACCCGGGGAGTGGACGTGCTGATCGCAACACCCGGCCGCCTGCTCGACCACTTCGAACGCGGCAAGCTCCTGCTGACAGGGGTCGAACTCCTCGTCATCGACGAGGCCGACCGCATGCTCGACATGGGCTTCATTCCCGATATCGAGCGCATCGTGAAACTCGTGCCCTTCACGCGCCAGACCCTTTTCTTCTCCGCGACGATGCCGCCCGAGATCCAGCGTCTCGCGGATGCCTTCCTGCACAATCCGGTCAAGGTCGAAGTGGCCCGCGCCGCCTCCACGGCGGCGACGATCACCCAGCGCCTCGTGGCGACTGGACGTCAGGACTGGGAAAAGCGGGAGACGCTGCGCGGGTTGATCCGCAATGCGACCGACCTGCAGAACGCCGTCGTCTTCTGCAATCGCAAGCGTGACGTGGCCGTGCTCCATCGCTCCCTGCAGAAGCACGGTTTCGCCGCCGTGGCCCTTCACGGCGACATGGACCAGCATGCCCGAATGGCAGCCCTCGACAGCTTCCGCAGCGGAGAGATGCCCATTCTCGTGGCGAGCGACGTGGCGGCCCGCGGGCTCGACATCCCCACGGTGAGCCATGTGTTCAACTACGACGTGCCCCATCACGCGGAGGACTACGTCCACCGTATCGGCCGCACGGGCCGTGCCGGGCGCGCCGGTCAGTCATTCACCCTCGTCAGCCCTGGCGATGAGAAATCGCTGGCCGCCATCGAGAAGCTGATCAACACCTCCATCGAATGGGAAGGCCCCACCCTCGCCGAGCTCCCACCATCGGAGGGGCCCTCTTCCCGCCGTCGCGGTGGCCGAAGCGAAGAGCGCTCCTCCCGCGGCCGCAAGGTCAAGGTCCGAACCGGCGGCCGTCAGCGTTCCGGGAGCGACCAGATCCACGAGGAGGCGCCACCCGCCCGAGAGGCGCCAGCCCCGCAACCGGAGCAATCCGCCCGCAAATCACGCCCCGAGCGGGAACGCCCTGCTTCCAAGGGCAATCCGGCGGGCCGAACCCGCCGCGAGGATGATGACGTTCCTGTGAAGGGTATGGGCGATCACGTTCCGGCTTTCCTGTTGCGGCCGGTCACGATCAAGAAGTCCTAGAGCGCAGGTTCCGAGACTGACTTTCGGGGCCTTCGGGTGGACAAGGGCTTCTTCGCCTTCTTCATGCCTGAGGCTTTCGACCGCAGAGCCGCCCCGAGAGCTGCGCAGGCCAGATCCGCAGCGTCCTCCGGGTCGTCCAGAGCCGATTCCGGTATGAGCCAGTAGCTCATGATCGTGGTCCGGCCATCCTTCGTCCGGTAGCTGAAAGGCTGCGAGCCGCGATCGCGGAAACGGTCAACGGTCTCGTCATCGGCTTTCAGGTAGAGCGCGCCGTCGCTTTCGAGGGCGAACATGACTCCGTCGCGATAGATCCCCTGCCCGCCGAACATGCGGCGGATGCCGACTGAGCCAAATGCCTGAAAGACGTCGCGGATGGCCTCGGCATCCATGGCTAGCCTGCGGCATGGAGCGTGGGAGGCGTGGCCGGCGTGATCGCAACGGATTCGCCGCAGCCGCAGGCCGAGGTCTGGTTCGGGTTGTTGAAGACGAACTGCGACGACATCTTCGTCGTCTGGAAATCCATCTGCGTGCCCAGCAGGAACAGCACCGCCTTGGGGTCGATGAGCACGGTCACGCCCTTGTCCTCGACCACCTCATCGAGGGGGGTGATGCTTTCCGCGTATTCCATGGTGTAGGACATGCCGGCGCAGCCGCCGTTCTTCACGCCGACGCGAACGCCGACGATGGGCCTGTCCGCCTTGGCGATGATGTCCTTGACACGGTTTGCCGCCGCGTCGGTCAAGGTTACGACCTTGAGTCGGGGTAGAGCCATGAGCCTTCTCTCCTGACAGCCGGGTTCAAGGCCCGGGCAGAACGAGTACGATAGAATTCATAGATAAGAGATCCATGGGCAAACGTCGAGATCAACGGGGTTGTGAAGACGGCCCCGTTGCCTCATACCGGGTATGCTCCCCTTAGAATAGAACTCATGAAGGAGAACAGATGCCGCATGATATGCCGCTGATATCGACGATCGTCATCGGCCTCGTCCTGGCCTTCGTTCTCGGTGCCATCGCCCAGCGGCTCCGCATCTCCCCCCTCGTCGGCTACCTTCTGGCAGGCGTTCTCGTCGGCCCCTTCACGCCTGGATACGTGGCCGATCAGGCGCTCTCCAACCAGCTTGCCGAGATCGGCGTGGTCCTGCTGATGTTCGGCGTCGGCCTTCACTTCTCCTTGAAGGATCTCCTGTCCGTCCGGGCCATCGCCGTCCCCGGTGCCGTCGTCCAGATCGTTAGCGCCACGCTTTTGGGCATGGGGCTCGCCTGGCTCATGGGCTGGGACATGAAGGCAGGAATCGTCTTCGGCCTCGCCCTGTCCGTGGCCAGTACCGTCGTGCTTTTGCGTGCCTTGCAGGAGCGCCGCCTCGTGGAAACGGAGCGCGGCCACATCGCCGTCGGCTGGCTGATCGTCGAGGATCTGGCCATGGTCCTGACCCTGGTTCTCCTTCCGGCCTTCGCGAATGCGACCGCAGGTGCAGGCGCCGATCCGCAAGCCATCCTGGTCTCGCTCGGCCTCACCTTCGGCAAGGTGCTGGCCTTCCTGGCGATCATGCTGATCGTGGGCCGACGGGTGATCCCCTGGATCCTGCACTACATGGCCCATACAGGCTCCCGTGAGCTGTTTCGCCTATCGGTCCTCGCCATCGCCCTCGGCACGGCCTTCGGCGCAGCGGAAATGTTCGGCGTGTCCTTCGCGCTCGGCGCCTTCTTCGCCGGCATGGTCCTGAGCGAGTCGGAACTCAGCCATCGCGCCGCGTCGGAGACGCTCCCGCTTCGGGACGCCTTCGCGGTGCTGTTCTTCGTGTCGGTCGGCATGCTGTTCGACCCGATGATCCTGATCAACGATTTCGCGCCGGTGCTGGCCACATTCCTGATCATCGTCGTCGGCAAGTCGCTGGCGGCTTATGGAATCGTTCGCCTGTTCCGTCACCCGGACACCACCGCTCTTACCATCGCGGCGAGCCTTGCTCAGATCGGCGAGTTCTCGTTCATCCTCGCGGGTCTCGGGGTGGAGCTCCAGCTGTTGCCCCAGGAGGGGCGAGACCTGATCCTGGCGGGCGCGATCCTCTCGATCATGATGAACCCTTTCCTGTTCACACTTCTGGACCGTTGGTTCGTCAGACGGGAAACGAAGGCCGAGAAGGCGGAGAGGGGCGAGACTGGTGCCGCGGCGGCGGCACCGGACGAGCATCCTCCAGTCGCCCGGGAGCCGCTGCCTCAAACCTCTTTGACGGATCATGTGGTCCTCGTGGGCCATGGCCGGGTCGGCAAGTTCATCACCCGGAAGCTCACCGCTACCGGAACCCCCTTCCTGATCATCGAGACGGACAAGTCGCAGCTCGCCGATCTGCCGCAGGACGGCGTCGAGAGCATCATCGGCAATGCTGCGGACCCGGAGATCGCCGCGGCGGCCAATGTCGGTGCGGCCCGCTGCCTCCTGGTCGCCATTCCGGATGCCTTCGAGAGCGGTCAGGTCGTCGAGCAGGCCCGCAGGATCAACCCGGGCCTGCCGATCGTCGTGCGCGTTCATTCTTCCGCGCAGGAGGATCATGTCATGAAATACGGGGCGACACGCGTGGTCATGGGCGAGCAGGAAATCGCCCGGGCCATGGTCTCCGCGGTTCCTGACGCCCCGCGCCAGCCGATTCTCTCATCCGTCGAGGAGGCGGATGAGATCGTGGACGATCGAGCGGACGAAAGCACTCCGGAGCCGGATCGAGAAGAATCCTTGCCGCACACGTTCCGGCCGGAGGCCGATGTGATGAGCGGGAACGCTCCTGAACCACGGCCATCGGATCAACATGCGGACGAGCCGGGGCGCTGAGAGTGGTTCCGTGGCGTGGGGACGGAACCGATTATCCGCTTCCGAGCGCAATCGAGCGGGACCGGCGTGCCAGGCTTGCCCGACACGCCTTCGTCATCCCCGGCCTTCTGCCGCCTGTGACGGGAAGGGACGGATAAGAATTCGAAGAGTAACGCAGGAACGCCCTTATCGGCTACCACATGTCGAGAGCGACACGCGCCTCGTCGGACATGCGGCTCTGGTCCCACGGCGGGTCGAAGACGATGGTGGCCTTCACGCTCTGCACGCCCGGCACCGTGGCCACCGCGTTCTCGACCCAGCCGGGCATCTCGCCGGCGACGGGGCAGCCTGGAGCCGTGAGAGTCATGTCGATGGACACGTTGCGGTCGTCGTCGATATCGACGCGGTAGATCAAGCCGAGTTCGTAGATGTCGGCAGGAATTTCCGGGTCGTAGACGGTTTTCAGCGCCGCGATGATGTCGTCCGTCATGCGGTCGAGTTCTTCTGGCGGAATCCCGGAGCCGGGTGACACCTGCGGCGCGTTGGGCCCGTCTTGAATGGGAGTCTGGTCGTTCACAGGTTTATCCTTCAGGCAAACAGAGTTTCCGCCTTCTGCAAGGCGTCCACCATTTTATCGACCTCTTCCACGGTGTTGTAGAGGCCGAACGATGCACGGCAGGTAGAGGTCGCGCCGAAGCGGTTCAAGAGCGGCATGGCGCAATGGGTGCCGGCCCGCACCGCCACGCCCTGACGGTCGATGATCGTGGCGACGTCGTGGGCGTGCGCGTTCCTCATCTCGAAGGCGATGATCGGGCCCTTGCCCTTGGCCTGGCCGATGATGCGGATGGAGTTCATCGCCCGCAGGCGCTCGTGGGCATAGGCCGATACGGCCTCCTCGTGAGCACGGATGTTCTCGCGGCCGAGTTCCATCATGAAACGCAGGGCCGCATCGAGGCCGATGGCCTCCAGGATCGCGGGCGTGCCGGCCTCGAAGCGATGCGGCGGATCGTTGTAAGTGATCGCATCCTCGCGCACTTCGCGGATCATTTCGCCGCCGCCCTGATATGGCGGCAATTTCTCGAGAAGCTCACGCTTGCCGTAGAGAACCCCGATGCCCGTCGGCCCATAAACCTTGTGGCCCGTGAACACGTAGAAATCGGCATCGAGCGCGCGCACGTCCACATCGAGATGCACCGCGCCCTGAGCGCCGTCCACGAGCACGGGCACTCCATGGGCGTGGGCGATGCGGATGATCTCCTTGATCGGCGTCACGGTGCCGAGCACGTTGGACATGTGCGTGATGGCGACCATCTTCGTGCGGGCCGAGAAGAGCTTCTCGAACTCCTCGATGAGGAAGTTGCCGTCGTCGTCCACCGGCGCCCATTTGATGACCGCCCCTTTCCGCTCGCGCAGGAAGTGCCAGGGCACGATGTTGGAATGGTGCTCCATGATGGAGAGGATGATCTCGTCCCCCTCCCCGATATTCATGCGGCCGAAGGAATCCGCCACGAGATTGTAGGCTTCCGTGGCCGACTTCGTGAAGACGATCTCGTCGACGGAACCGGCATTGATGAACGCACGCACGGTCTCCCTCGCGCGCTCGAAGCCCTCGGTCGCCATGTTAGCCATGTAGTGCAGGCCGCGATGGACGTTGGCGTAGCCCGTCTCCATGGCATTCACCATGGCATCGATCACCGCCTTCGGCTTTTGGGCCGAGGCGGCGTTGTCGAGATAGACGAGCGGCTTGCCATAGACCTGCTGCGACAGGATAGGAAACTGCGCCCGGATCGCCTCGACGTCGTATGGCTTCACTTGCATGTTCATGGCCTGAACCGTTTCTCTGCCGTCATGACCCGGGTATGTCCCGGCCATCCACGCCTCCCACGCCGATGCGGAGCAAGGACGTGGATGCCCGGCACGGGGCCGGGCATGACGAGGGGTTACGCGCGAGCCTTCAGCCAGCTCTCGACGGTGGTGACCAGGGCCTCACGGGCGCTTTCGTTCTCTACGAACTCGATCGCCTCGCCGAGGAAGGCCTGAACCAGAAGGCTTTCGGCATCCTTCTTCGGCAACCCGCGAGCCATGAGGTAAAACAGCAGATCCTCGTCGAGCTGACCGCAGGTGGCACCATGGGCGCATTGCACGTCGTCGGCGAAGATCTCGAGCTCGGGCTTGTTGTTCATCGAGCCGCCCTCCGCGAGGAGGAGCGCCGCCGACATCATGCGGCCATCGGTCTTCTGCGCATGATGCGGAACAATGATCTTGCCTTGGAATACGCCGGTCGCCTCGTTGTCGATGACCGTCTTGAACAGCTCGCGGCTTTCGCAATGGAGCGCGTTGTGCTCGACCACGAGGGTGGAATCGCTGTGCTGCGAGCCTTTGAGCATGCTCGCGCCATTGACCCGCAGGTTGGTGTTCTCGCCGTCGAGGATGGCGTAGACCTGGTGGCGCGAGGTGGCTGCACCTGCCACCACGTTGATGCTGTTGAACGTCGCTTCGCCCCCGATCTTCATGGCGAGGGTCGAGAGCGCCAGGGTCTTGTCGCCCTCGGCGTTCAGGCGCACGTGCTGCACGTTCGACCGGTCGCCAGCGATCATCTCCATCACGTCGTTCGGCTGATGGTTGGTGCCGTCCGTGCTCTCGTGGGACTCGAGGAGCGTGACGGAAGCGTCGTCCTCCACTACCACCAGAACGCGCGTGGCAGTGGCGACCGCGGAACCGGCGGCGGTCACGAAGCGCAGGTGAACCGGGGTCTCGACGGCGCCAGCGACACGGATCATCACCCCATCGGCCATGAAGGACGTGTTGAGCTGATAGATCGGGTTGTCGCTGGCCCAGGTGACGGGGCTGAGCTTCGCCAGCCACTCGTGGCCGTTGGCGAGAGCCTCGCGCAGCGGCACGATCTCGATGCCTTCCGGCAGGTTGTGGAAGTCTACCGCCTCGCGCACAAAATGGCCGTTCACGAAAGGCACCTGAAGCGCGCTCACATCAGCGAACGCCTTCGACTCCCGCAGCGCAGCCTTGGCCTCTTCGGCCGAAGGGACGTTCGCGAAAGGAGCGATTTCACGCAGAAGCGCGCGAAGGTCCGTGTACTTGAACTCCTCCACCCGGCGGTGCGGGAGCCCACGCGAGGAGAACTGCTCGAAAGCCTGGGCGCGCGATTCCGCGTTGCCCGGAAGCATGTTCTTCGCGCTCTCGAATGCCTGCGCCAGGGCCGATTCCGCTGGCGTCTTCATGAGGGTCACGTCAGCCATGGTCACGCGGCCTCGCTTTCGCGGTAATCTGCGTAGCCGTTGGCCTCGAGCTCGAGAGCGAGCTCCTTACCGCCGGTACGCACGATACGGCCGCCATGCATCACGTGCACGGTATCGGGTACGATGTGGTTGAGCAGGCGCTGATAGTGCGTGATGACCAGGAACGCGCGATCAGGCGAGCGGAGCGCGTTCACGCCTTCGGACACGATCCGCAGCGCGTCGATATCGAGGCCGGAATCGGTCTCATCGAGGATGCAGAAGGACGGCTGGAGCAACGCCATCTGCAGGATCTCCATGCGCTTCTTCTCACCGCCGGAGAAGCCGACATTGAGGGCGCGCTTGAGCATATCTTTGGGCATCTCGAGCTTGGCGGCGGCTGCGTTCACCTGCTTGATGAAGTCGGGCGTCGACAGTTCGTCCTGCCCGCGCGCCTTGCGCTGGGCGTTGAGAGCGGCCTTCAGGAAGGTCATGGTGCCAACGCCGGGAATCTCCAACGGGTACTGGAACGCCAGGAACACACCGGCAGCGGCGCGCTGATCGGGCTCCATCTCCAGAAGGTTCTGGCCGTCGAGCAGGATCTCGCCGTCGAGGACCTCGTAGTCCTCCTTACCGGCGATCACATAGGAGAGCGTCGACTTGCCCGAGCCGTTCGGGCCCATGATGGCGGCAACCTCGCCCTTGTTCACGGTGAGGTCGAGGCCGTTGAGAATGCGCTTGTCCTCGATCTGGACAACGAGGTTCTTGATTTCGAGCATCTGAGTATTCCGTTGTTTGAGGCGTGGATGACCGGATCAAGTCCTGCCATGACGGGCATGGAGCATCTCGCGTCATGCCCGGGACAGGCCCGGGCATCCACAACCTGTTCCTGAATTAACCGACCGAGCCTTCCAGCGAGATCGAGATGAGCTTCTGGGCTTCCACGGCGAACTCCATGGGGAGCTGCTGCAGGACGTCCTTGACGAAGCCGTTCACGATGAGCGCCGTCGCCTCCTCTTCGGAGAGGCCGCGCTGCTGGCAGTAGAACATCTGATCTTCGGAGATCTTGGATGTCGTCGCCTCGTGCTCGAACACGGCGGTCGAATTCTTCGACTCGATGTACGGCACTGTGTGCGCGCCGCACTGGTTGCCGATGAGCAGCGAGTCGCAGTTCGTGAAATTGCGCGCGCCGGTCGCCTTGCGGTGAGCCGATACGAGACCGCGATAGGTGTTCTCGGACTTGCCCGCGGCGATGCCCTTCGAGATGATCCGGCTCGTGGTGTTCTTGCCGAGATGGATCATCTTGGTGCCGGAATCGACCTGCTGCATGCCGTTCGACACGGCGATCGAGTAGAACTCGCCGCGCGAGTTGTCGCCGCGCAGGATGCAGGACGGATACTTCCACGTGATCGCCGAGCCCGTCTCCACCTGGGTCCAGGTGATGACCGAGTTCTTGCCCCGGCAATCGCCGCGCTTCGTCACGAAGTTGTAGATGCCGCCCTTTCCATGCGCATCGCCTGGATACCAGTTCTGGACCGTCGAGTACTTGATCTCCGCGTCGTCGAGCGCAATCAGCTCGACCACGGCGGCATGGAGCTGGTTCTCGTCACGCTTCGGAGCCGTGCAGCCCTCGAGATACGAGACGTAGGAGCCCTTGTCCGCGATGATGAGGGTGCGCTCGAACTGGCCCGTGTTCTTCTCGTTGATGCGGAAATAGGTGGACAGCTCCATCGGGCAGCGCACGCCCGGCGGCACGTAGACGAACGAGCCGTCGGTGAAGACCGCCGAGTTGAGCGTCGCGAAGAAGTTGTCCGTCACCGGCACGACCGTGCCGAGATACTGGCGCACGAGGTCCGGATATTCACGGATCGCCTCGGAGATCGGCATGAAGATCACACCGGCCTTCTTCAGCTCCTCCTTGAAGGTCGTCGCCACCGACACCGAGTCGAAGACGGCGTCCACGGCCACTCGGTTCTGGGGCTCGACGCCGGCAAGGATCTCCTGCTCGCGCAGCGGAATGCCGAGCTTCTCGTAGGTCTTGAGAATCTCGGGGTCCACCTCGTCGAGGGACTTCGGCGCCGGGTTGTTCTTGGGAGCGGCGTAATAATAGATGTCGTTGTAGTCGATCTTGTCGTACGACACGCGCGCCCAGTTCGGCTCCTTCATGGTAAGCCAACGCTTGTAGGCGTCGAGGCGCCATTGGAGCATCCACTCGGGCTCGCCCTTCTTGGCCGAGATGAAGCGGATCACGTCCTCGGAGAGGCCCTTCGGGGCCTTTTCCATTTCGACTTCGGTTTCGAAGCCGTACTTGTACTGATCGACGTCAATCGACCGAACCTGATCGATCGTCTCCTGCACTGCAGGCATCTGTCTCTCCCACCACTCACGGCTTCAAGGGCCGCGGGTTGATATGACATGGAAAACTGGCGGGGCTTCTAAGCCGCGCTCGCCTTCCGCTTATATAGGGTGGCCGCCACCTTTTCGCACGCCTCCGCAAAGCGGATGACGTCCTCTTTCGTGGTCGACCACCCCAAACTCACACGCAAAACACCCTCCGCGAGGGCAGGCTCCACGCCCATGGCGTCGAGCACATGCGACCGCTTGACCTTTCCGGACGAGCAGGCCGAACCGGAGGACAGGGCTACGCCCGCAAGATCGAAGGCGATCAATGCCGTCTCGGCCTTGAGGCCGGGTATGGCAAACGCCAAGGTGTTAGGCAACCTCTCCGCGCCTGCGCCCACAACAAGAGCGTCCGGCGCGATCCGGCGCACATGCGCCTGAGCTTCGTCCCTCAAGCCCCGCAGCCGCTCCGCCTCCTGCTCCAACCCTTTCAGGGCGAGCCCGGCCGCGGCTCCGAAGCCCGCGATGG
The DNA here is from genome assembly GCF_009830105.1 of Microvirga makkahensis. Classification (GTDB taxonomy): domain Bacteria; phylum Pseudomonadota; class Alphaproteobacteria; order Rhizobiales; family Beijerinckiaceae; genus Microvirga; species Microvirga makkahensis. The sequence goes on along the minus strand of NZ_WURB01000008.1, from coordinate 154,857 downwards.
CCGCCACGTTCTCGGTGCCGGCCCGGACATTCTTCTCCTGCCCGCCGCCGCGGATCAGGCGCTCGCCGATTTCGTACTGGTCGGAGGCGAGAACCAGAGCCCCCGCCCCTTTCGGCCCGCCAAACTTGTGGGCGGACAGTGTCAGCGCATCGACGCCCAAGCCCGGGAGATCGACCGGTACCCGGCCCGCCGCCTGCACCGCATCGGTGTGAACGAGCCCGCCATGCCCGTGAACGAGCTTCGCGATCTCGGAAACGGGCTGGACGACGCCGGTCTCGTTATTGGCCAATTGGACGGAGACCAGAACACGCTCGCCGCCCACGGCTCCAAGATGGGCCTCGATCCAGGCCAGATCAAGGATACCCTGGTCGTCGACGGGGATTATTCCAACCTTGTCCGCCGGGAAGCGATGCCCGTTGAGAACGCAGGGGTGCTCGGTCGCTCCCACCAGGAGGCGCGTCGCGCCCCTCTGCCCGAGCTGGCGGAAGGAGGGCGTCAGAACGAGATTCGCGGCTTCCGTGCCCCCGCTCGTGAAGATCACGTTCTTGGCCCTGGAGCCGACAAGCCCGGCGACGGCGACCCGCGCCGCCTCGATCTCCGTCCGGGCCGCGCGGCCTTCCGCATGGACGGAAGAGGCGTTCCCGGGCAGTTGGTGCGCATGTAGTACCACCTCCGCCACCTCGGGCCGCAGGGGCGACGTGGCATTGTGATCGAGATATGTGCGCTGGCTCGTCGCCATGGCTGCCGTCTCACGCCTCACGAAAATCTTGCAAGTGACCCTGGTTGCCGTGTTAAAGCACCCCGACCACATGTGCCCATGTTTCCCCGGTGGCCTAAGTCACCGGATAATTGAAACAATGGAACAGTTTAGAAATATTCTAAGGGTTTCTTAAGGGAATCCGAGACCTGGAGTCAAGGTCGCACGGGGGTTTCCCTCTCTATTCGGAGAGGCGATCAAGAGGTTCGCGTATATGCCTGAAGTCATCTTCACGGGTCCCGCCGGTCGAATCGAGGGGCGGTATCAGCCTGCCAAGGAGAAGGGCGCTCCGATCGCCATCATCCTGCATCCGCACCCGCAATTCGGCGGGACGATGAACAACCAGATTGTCTATAACCTGTACTATGACTTCGTGAAGCGGGGCTTCTCGGTCCTGCGCTTCAACTTCCGCGGCGTGGGGCGGAGCCAGGGCTCCTTCGATCATGGTCAGGGCGAGCTGTCGGATGCGGCGGCCGCGCTCGACTGGGCTCAGGCCATGAACCCGGATGCCCGCGCCTGCTGGATCGCCGGGGTGTCGTTCGGCGCCTGGATCGGTATGCAGCTCCTGATGCGCCGCCCGGAGATCGAGGGGTTCATCTCGATCGCCGCCATGGCGAACCGGTACGACTTCTCATTCCTCGCCCCCTGCCCCTCCTCCGGCCTCTTCGTGCACGGCTCCGAGGATCGCGTGGCCCCGGTGAAGGACGTGGTCAGCGTCATCGAGAAGGTGAAAACCCAGAAGGGCGTGAAGCTCGAGCACGCGGTCGTCGACGGCGCCAACCACTTCTTCGACGGCAAGGTCGACGAACTGATGTCGGCCGTGGACGCGTATCTCGACAAGCGGCTCGGCAATACGGAAGAAGCCGCCTGAGACGGGCCGGCGACGACAAGGGCAGGTGATTCACCTGCCCTTTCGTTTGGCGGGTCGGATCTAGAGCTGTTTCGCCCCGAGCGGATTCATCTCCCTTCTCTAGTTAGCCGGTCGTGGAGACGAAATCTTCCGGGCGATGAATTCCTGCGCGGTTGCGACGGCAGGTAAAACTGGTACAGGGGATGCTCTCCTCTCGCGAAACCGAGTACCGCCATGACTGCGCCGAAATCCGATTTCCTCAGAGTGCTCACCGAGCGAGGCTTCATTCACCAGACCTCCGATTTCGAGGGAGTGGATGCGGCGGCCCTCGAGAACCGGCTGACGACCTATGTGGGCTACGACTGCACGGGACCGTCCCTGCACGTGGGCCACCTGCTCTCGATCATGATGCTGCATTGGCTTCAGAAGACCGGGGCCGGCAAGCCGATCACGCTCATGGGCGGCGGCACGACCCGCGTCGGTGACCCTTCGGGCAAGGACGAGAGCCGCAAGCTCCTGACCGTGGAGCAGATCGAAGGCAACAAGGAGAGCATCAAGACGGTGTTTTCGCGCTTCATCGGCTTCGGCGAGGGCACGACCGACGCCATGATGGTGGACAATGCCGAGTGGCTGACCAGGCTCAACTACATCGATTTCCTGCGCGATGTGGGCCGCCATTTCTCGGTCAACCGCATGCTGTCCTTCGATAGCGTCAAGCTGCGCCTCGAACGTGAGCACGAGCTTTCTTTCCTGGAGTTCAACTACATGATCCTCCAGGCCTACGACTTCGTAGAGCTCAACAAGCGCTACGGCTGCATTCTGCAGATGGGCGGCTCGGACCAGTGGGGCAACATCGTCAACGGTATCGATCTCGGCCGCCGCCTCGGCACGCCGCAGCTCTACGCCGTCACCTGCCCGCTCCTGACTACAGCTTCCGGCGCCAAGATGGGGAAGACCGCCTCCGGCGCGGTCTGGCTCAACGCCGACATGCTGAGCCCCTACGATTACTGGCAGTTCTGGCGCAACACCGAGGATGCGGACGTCGGTCGTTTCCTGAAGCTGTTCACCGTCCTGCCGATGGACGAAATCGCCAAGCTCGCCGCCTTGGAGGGCGCCGAGATCAACGAGGCCAAGAAGGTTCTGGCGACGGAAGCCACCGCCCTGCTCCATGGCCGCGAGGCGGCGCAGCTCGCAGCCGAGACGGCGCAGAAGACCTTCGAGCAGGGTATGCTCGCGGAAAGCCTTCCCACCGTCGAGGTCCCGTCAAGCATCCTGAAGGAAGGCCTTGGCGTGCTCACCGCCTTCGGTCCGGACTACGCGAAGCTCGTGCCCTCATCGAGCGAAGCGCGCCGTCAGGTGAAGAGCGGGGGCCTGAAGGTCAACGACCAGACAGTCTCCGACGAACGGAGCAGCTTGAGCCTCTCGGATCTCACGGGAGAAGGCGTGATCAAACTGTCCTTCGGCAAGAAGAAGCACGTGCTTCTGCGGGTAGTCTGAGGACCAAGGGCCGGGAGCGCATCGGAAGCCGCTCCCCCTCATCCCGAGAACGCGAGCTCGTTCCTAAGTCATGACCGGGTTCGTCTCGACTATCCCGATCAGATGAGCACGGCGCGTCACACGATGGGGATCACAAGGCCGGTGGTGACGAGGGTGGGTATGAGACGGCGACGCACCCCCACCGTCATGGCCGAGCTTGTCTCGGCCATCCCGATCGGAAAGGCACGGAGCCTCCATGTTCCGATCACCGGCACAGGGCTGGTAATGACGGAAGGTGGGACACGGGCGCTTCTTCCACCGTTACCCTCCAGGCAAGGGACGGGAAAGGTCGGCATCCATCCCCCCGTGGACCTGATCCCGGGGGGTGGAGCTTTCGTGAGAGTGCAAGAAAGATCCTACCGGTCGGGTATGGCGGGCAGCGCATCGGTTTGCTGCGGCCCAGCCCCCACGCCGAAGAGCTTGCGCAGGAAACCGGGCGCGACCGCCGAAAGCGGGTTGACCGTCAGGTTAGGCGCGCTCGCCGGCCCCACGGCCCGGAAATTGACCGCGAACAGGCCCTCGTACTGACTGCCGCCGAGCAGGGGCCCGAACAGCGGCACCTTGGCAAACACGTTGTTGAGGCCATAGGCTGGCACGAAGGTCCCCGAAATATCCATCCGATCCCGGCTGTAATCGATGTACCCGTCGAGGGTGAAGCCGATCTGGTTGCCGTAAATCGCCGCCTCGCGGAAATCGACGCGACCGGACGTGCGCGTGAAATCGGCCCGAGCCCGCGCGAAGGTCACCTCGTTCACATCCACGCGCACCAGCCGCGGATTGCCCGACCGATCTTGCCCGGCCACCATTTGGGTCTGGGTCGGAATGATCCGGCGCAGGGCCGGTTCGTTGACCAGGGTGAAGGAGCGCAGCAGCAATATTCCCGGCTGCTGCCCCTCCCCTGTCGCCATGTTGATGATGAGGTCGCCGCCGACCATCCGCTTGTACACGTCGGCGAAGCGCAGCAGCGCGCCTGCATCCTCCGCTTGAACGATGATCACGGAACCGTTCCTGCCCTGCGTATCGGTGCGGGCCGCGACATTCGTCGCTCCGAGACGGCCCTTCATCTCGAGGTGCCGGAGAACCTCCTTGCGCATCGAAGCCTTGATGACCGCGTTGGTGATCGCCTCGTTGTTGTAGCCGGTCAGGATGTTGAGGTTCAGATCGAGATCGAAGTCCTTCGATTGCTTCTGTCCGCTTCCGTCCCTGCCCAAGGATTGCGAGCTGAGGCTTTTCACGAAGGGCCGCGCGTCGCCCACGTTGCCGCGCACGATGACCTTGTAGACGCCGCCTGACGATTCGACCTGAGCGCGCATGTCGTCCCCGGGGGAGAGCTTGAATGTGGAAAGCTCAGCCCGCTCGAATTCGCCCTCTTTCGAGAGCGCGGCGGTCCCGCGCAGCTGCACGGCGCCGCTGTCGAGCTGCAGGTCGCGGATTTCCGCTTCGGGCCCGTCGCTCATGGTGAAGGTGAGCTTGCCCGGCCGACCTGCCGGCTTGACCCAGCCCGGGATCAGGTGGTCGATCCCGGCTTTCGTCAGATCGGCTTCGACAGTCATGCCGGCGGCATCGGACCTGCCCAGAGGCACAGCGACCTTGAGATTGACGATTCCCGTCAGCTGCGAGCCGAACGAGAAGCCGCGCCTGCTGCGCGCCGCCTCGTCCAGCGTGAAGGCGACAATCGCCTGACCGCCCTGGCGATTCTTCTGCACATCGATGGTGGCTGCGCCGCCGCCGATCTTGCCGTCCCCCTTGATTGACAGGTCCCCCCGGTCATAGGCGATGGTCAGATTGCCGGTCTCGAGCTTCTCCTTGTCGAACAACCTGTCGAGGGTGAGATCGTTGAGCGTCCCCGTCACCGTCAGCGGAAGCTCGGCAATGGCCGGGATATCGTTGACGGGAAGCCCAATGCCGACCCGCAGGTCCGCTTTCCCCTTCATCCCGCTGGGATCGACCTCGAAACCGGCGATCTCCTTGACCAGCGGCTGCTGGAGCATGGCCCCGACTCCATCCGCCGCGCCCGTGAGGCGGAAGTCGATGCGGGCAACGGCATTGTCGTCCCAGTAATTGTCGAGCGCGAATGAGCCTTCGGAGGCGCTCAGACTGTGGTTGCCGGCCATGTCCACGCGGCCCGTCGGGGCGCGCAGGGTCACCTTTGTGCCGGTCACGCGGCCCGTCACGTCCACCTCGGAAATCGGCGGCAATCCCTCGGCTGCCTGGAAGGTGCCCTGCGAAATCACGAAGTCGATCTTGACCGATTCATCGGGGATCGGGCCGCCCGACATGGATCGCTCGACATCGGCACCGGTCATCGCGATCTTGAGCCTGAAATCCTCCAGAGTGCCGCTCTTGAGGTTCTCGACCAGGAAGCGGCGGACCGGCGGAGCCACGGCCTCCGGCCAGATCCGAAGCGCCGAACGGATCTCGGTCTTCGAGGCCGTAACGTCGAATTTCAGGCCTTTCGGATCGGCTGTTTCCGCAAGGGCGCCCCCGATATCGACGTGAAGCCGAGGTCCTCTCAACCTGATGCTGTTGAGCATGACGCCATCGGGCCCGGACAGATCCGCATCCATTTGCGAAACCCGAAGCGGCGCATCCCCGGGTGCGGCCCCTGCCCAGACGATATCCTTGCCGGTGAGCCGCAGGCGCCACGGCTGATGAACCGTCGGGGCCGACAACATTCCCTGGAGATTGACGTAGGTGTCGCCTCCTTTGAGTTCGAGCGTCGGCAGGCTGAGCGTCTTGTCGGTCTCGTTCCACTCGGCCACGATGGTGGCCCGGTCAACCGGCAGAGGAGAGGTGTCCTTGTCCTCGATCCTGATGAAGCCCGCATTGCTGTCGAGGCGCGTTTTCAGCTCGGTGACGCGGCCATTCGCATAGGCAACGTCGAAGCGGCCGGAAAATTCGAGATCGGTAGCGGCGGGCAGGCTCGACATGCCGCTCAGCACCATGATGTCCTGAATCGGCGCTGAATCGGCCACGAACGCCGCGCGGTAGGCGTCCCGACCCTCAGCCTTCGCATCGCCCCTCAGCCACCATGGCCCCTGCGGCCCCTCGACCATCGCCGAGAAGTGACGGCCGCCCTGATGATCCCAGTCGAATGTCGCGTCGACCCGCTCGAAACGGGCCCGCTCGCGGTAATCGGCATCGATGAAGATGAGGCGCGCGTTGGTTAGCTGCGCCTTGCCGAGAGTATTGAGGACGCTTCGCGGCCCGACGATCAGATCGAACAGCGATCCGACCGCCCCCGAGACCAGGGACGGCCCATCGGCGCTGGCCGCCAGCGAAGCGGCGGCCGCCCGGGAGGGGTCCGGCTCCGGAACCGGAGCGCCCCGGACCTGATCCTCCTCCGCCCCCTGCACGGGCGAGAAGGTCAGCGAGCCATCCCGGTTGACGAGCACCCGCAGCTGCAGGTCCCGCACGTGAATGGCCTTGGGCTGGAGATTGGCCGTCAACAGCGATAGGAAATCGACACTGACGAGCGCATAGGGAGCACGGACGACGAGTTCGCCGCTCGGCCCGCGGATGTCGAGCCCGTTGGCCCGCAGCGCCGGAATGCCCTCATGAAGCTCGATGGCAGTATTGCGGAGCGCCACGGTCCAGCCCGCACCGATGCGCGAGGCGAGGGCCTCCGCAACCCGCTCGGGCAAGCGTCCGAAGCTGAGGGGCGCCACGGACAGGCGCAGGTAGAAAACCCCTGCGGCGACGATCAGCAAAGTGATCAGCCCGAGCTTGGCGTAGAGCGTACCACGGATCAGCCGGCCCAGTAGGCTTCGTTTGGCCGGTTCTTGCCGGGGCAGCGTGGTACGGAGCGGTACTTTCATTCTCGTGCTATCGGCAACCCGGTTCTTGCGCTTTTGCTGCTGCGAAGGAATCAATGAGGACCTTAACCGCACCGGCAGCCTCCCGCGACCGCCTCTTTTCCGTCGTGCACACGAGAGGTTTCCAAGCAGCACAATCCGCCAAAAGGAAGGCGAACGATGGCACCGACACCCGGAACCAAGGCTCCCGCTTTCTCCCTGCCCGCCACCGGCGGGAGAGAGATTTCCCTCGACAGCCTCAAGGGCAGGAAAGTCGTTCTGTATTTCTACCCGAAGGACGATACCAGCGGCTGCACGCTGGAGGCGCGGAACTTCCAAGCCTTGCGGAAGGACTTCGAGGCCGCCGATACCGAGATCGTCGGCGTTTCGCCCGACAGCCTCAAGAGCCATGACAAGTTCCGGACCAAACACGCCCTCGAATTCCCCCTCGCCTCCGATGAGGGCCGGGCCATGCTGGAAGCGTATGGCGTGTGGGTCGAGAAGAGCATGTACGGCCGCAGATACATGGGCGTCGAGCGCACCACCGTGCTCATCGACCGCGATGGCAGGATCGCGAGGGTCTGGAACAAGGTGAAGGTGCCCGGCCACGCGGAGGAGGTGCTCGCGGCCGCGAAGGCGCTTTGATCGGGGTGTCCCGGCCCTCCCGACCCGAGAGGCCTCGCGCTCAACGGATCGGAATCCCCGACCCGGGGTCGGTCGTGGCGGGAGGTCAATGACGCTCCCCCTCTGTCATGGCCGGGCTCTCGTCCCGGCCATCACAGCGCGAAAAGTGGACCCGCTTTCGCGATCAACCTATGCGCTATCGATTGAGAGAGCATCCGAACCGTGCTCTCAATCGATGTCTTCGACCTCCTCGCCCCCGCCGTAGACGCGCTGGGCGAGCGCGGCTTCCATGAAGGGATCCAGGCCGCCGTCGAGAACGTCCTGTGGGCTCTGGGACTGGGTTCCCGTACGCAGGTCCTTCACCAGCTGATAGGGCTGAAGCACGTAGGAGCGGATCTGGTGTCCCCAGGCGATATCGGTCTTGGCGGCGGCTTCCGCGCTCGCCTTTTCCTCGCGCTTCTTCAGCTCCAGCTCGTAGAGGCGGGCGCGCAGCATGTTCCAAGCGGTCGCCCGGTTCTTGTGCTGCGAACGCTCCTGCTGGCAGGCCACGACGATGCCGGTCGGGATATGCGTAATGCGTACCGCCGAGTCGGTGGTGTTCACGTGCTGACCGCCCGCGCCCGATGAGCGGAACGTATCGATGCGGCAGTCCGATTCCTTCACCTCGATGTCGATGCGGTCATCCACTACCGGATAGACCCATACGGAGGCGAAGCTCGTGTGGCGGCGCGCATTCGAATCGTAGGGCGAGATGCGCACAAGACGGTGCACGCCGGACTCGGTCTTGAGCCAGCCATAGGCGTTGTGCCCCTTGATCAGAAGCGTGGCGCTCTTGATCCCGGCCTCTTCACCGTCCGTGACTTCGAGAAGCTCGACCTTGTACTTCCGGCGCTCGGCCCAACGGGCGTACATGCGCTGGAGCATGGAGGCCCAGTCCTGGCTTTCCGTGCCGCCGGCACCCGAATGCACTTCGAGATACGTGTCGTTGGCATCGGCCTCGCCCGAGAGCAGGGTTTCCACCTGGCGGCGCGCGGCTTCCTCACACAGGCCGCGGATCGCCTCCTCGCCCTCCCGGATCGTGCTTTCGTCGTCTTCCATCTCGCCGAGCTCGATCAGCGTGAGCGCGTCGTCGAGTTCCTGCTCCATGCGCCTGATGGACGAAATCTGATCCTCCAGCGTGGTGCGCTCGCGCATGATTTTCTGCGCGGCCTCCGCGTCGTTCCAGAGGTTCGGGTCTTCGGCCTGGGCGTTCAGTTCCGCGAGGCGGCGCTGGGCGTTATCCCAGTCAAAGATGCCTCCTCAGCAGTCCGAATGACTGCTTGGTCTCTTCTACGAGGTGTTCGATTTCGGCGCGCATTTTGTCTTGCTGTCCGTCCTGGGGTTTGGGGCGTCTTAAGGGGAGCGCCCCGATGTGTAAAGCGGCTCTTCCCGCATGGCCGATGACCGCTGCAGGCCTCGGGGCTGCGGCGGTCACACGACTTCATGGGTTGTCAGGAAGCACGTCTCATATGGGGCGCGGAACGGCTCAGTACAATCCGCCCGGGGATGCTCCCACGGCCCTGCGGGGCATCATCTCCGGGGGAGCCGGCGAGTATTCGGCCTGCGGAACCTCCTCCTGGGGAGCATAGTACTCCGGAGGCGCCTGGCCGGGCTTGAAGGCTTCGAGGATCGTGCCGCGACCATCGCCCCCTGCGCGGGTGCCGGTGGAGGCGTTGACGCGGATCAGCTTGATGCCCGGGGGTACGCGGAACGGGGTCGCGGGCTTGTCCTTCAGGGCCATCTGCATGAAATCGCGGAACACGGGAGCGGCATACTGGCCCGCGGTGGCCGCATTGCCGAGGGATTTCGGCTGGTCGTAGCCGAGAAACACCCCGACCGCGAGGTCAGGCGAGAATCCGACGAACCACACGTCCTTGGCGTCGTTTGTCGTGCCCGTCTTGCCCGCGAGCGGCTTGCCGACGACCTTGACCGACTGCGCGGTGCCCCGCTGCACCACGCCCTCGAGGATCGAGGTGATCTGGTAAGCCGTGAGCGGATCGAGCACCTGCTCGCGGGTCTCCGTGAGCTTCGGCGGCGCTCCCCCGTCCCATGCCTCCGCATCGCAGGTGTCGCACTTGCGGTCGTCGTGACGATAGATCGTACGGCCGTTCCGGTCCTGGATCTGGTCGATCAGCGTCGGCTTGATCCGACGCCCGCCGTTCACGAACATGGAATAGGCCGCCGTCATGCGCATGACCGTGGTTTCGCCTGCGCCCAGCGACATGGAGAGCAGCGGCAGCATGTCGTCATAGACCCCGAAACGGCGCGCATATTCGGTGATGACCGGCATGCCGATCTCATTGGCCAGCCGCACCGTCATCAGGTTCTTCGAATGCTCGATGCCGTAGCGGAGAGTGCGCAGGCCCGCGGACTTGCCGTCGTAGTTGGACGGCGCCCAAGCCGCTTGGCCTGGCCCCATGTCGAGCACGAAGGGCGCGTCCATGATCTGGGACGAGGGCGTATAGCCGTTGTCGAGAGCCGTCGCGTAGACGATGGGCTTGAATGCGGAGCCCGGTTGGCGCATCGCCTGGATGGCACGGTTGAACTCACTCTGATCGAAGGAGAAGCCGCCGACCATGGCGTGAACGCGGCCCGTCTGAGGGTCCATGGCGACGATGGCGCCGGAAATCTCGGGAACCTGGCGCAGGCGGTACTGGCCCTGCTTGCCGTCGATAGGCTCCACATAGACCACGTCGCCTACGGACAAGGCCTTCTCCACGGAGCGGCGGGTCCACTTCACGCCTTCGGCGGCGACGAAGCCCGTCTCGCGATCGCTGGAGAGTTGCCCGGAAGCCTCCTTCTTCGGCTGCAGACCGATGCGGGCCCGCCCGCCGGAGACCTCGAGTACGACGGCGAGGCGCCAGGGCTGCACGTCGCCCATGGCGGGCACCTCGGCCAGAGCCAGGCCCCATTCGCGACCGGTCAGGTTGAGCTTCTGCTGTGCGCCGCGCCAGCCGCGTGCCTCGTCGAAGCGCACGAGACCGTCCACCAGCGCCTTGCGGGCCATGGCCTGCATCTTCGGGTCGAGCGTCGCACGGATCAGGAGGCCGCCCTCGTAGAGTTTCTCTTCGCCATAGCGCTCGGCGATGTCGCGGCGCACGCCTTCGGCGAAGTAGCCGGACGCGATGCTGTTGGGCGACACGACACGCGGCGTGACGTCGAGGGGCTCCTTTCTGGCTGCTTCCGCCTGCTCCTTCGTGATGTAGCCGTTCTCGAGCATGCGGCCGATGACCCAGTTGCGGCGATCGATGGCGGCTTGGCGCTGGCGGAACGGGTGATAGTTGTTCGGGGCCTTCGGAAGAGCCGCCAGATAGGCGGCTTCGGCGATGGTCAGCTCATGGAGCGATTTGCCGAAGTAATTCAGCGCCGAGGCGGCCACGCCGTAATTGCCGAGGCCGAGATAGATCTCGTTGAGGTAGAGCTCAAGAATCTTGTCCTTCGAGAAGGTCGATTCCATTCGCAGGGCGATGAGCGCCTCGCGGATCTTGCGCTCGTAGCTGCGCTCGTTGCCGACGAGGAAGTTCTTCGCAACCTGCTGTGTGATGGTCGAAGCGCCCTGCTCCCGCCTGCCGCCGGACCTGATGTTGGCGAGGACCGCGCGGACGATGCCCTCGGGATCGATGCCGGGATGCTTGTAGAAGTTCTTGTCCTCTGCGGACAGGAAGGCGACCTTCACGAGCTTCGGAATGGCCTCGATCGGCACATAGAGGCGCCGCTCGCGCGCATATTCCGCGATCAGGCTTCCATCCGAGGCATGAACGCGCGTCATCACCGGCGGCTCGTAGGTGGCGAGCTGCGCGTGGTCCGGCAGGTCCTTGGAAAAGAACCAGAATCCATAGGCCAGCCCCACGGCGCCGATCAGGAAGAAGATCGCCCCGATGCTGAACAGGAAGCCGAAAAATCGTAGGACAAAGCGCATCCGAAGGTATCCGTTGACGGTGCTCGCGGCACCTGTTTGTGCATATCCCGAACGCCGTTTCCCATCGGAACAGAAGCCGGCCTAGTCTGCCTTGCTCTGTTAACCGAGGAATCGCGCCCCCGCTACGGGTATCCACACTCTATCTATGGTAAAACTGCGGCAGCCCCCTGCCGAGCGAGGCGGGTGGCAAAAAAGCGGTCCACGGCCACGCTCATGGCATCCACCATCTTGCCCCGCCATTCCTCGGACATGAGCAGGTCGAGATCCTGCTTGCTGGACAGGTAGCCCAACTCCACCAGGACGGAGGGCACGTCATGGGCCCGCAGCACCTGGAAACGGGCCTGCCGGTGCGGGTTCTTGTTCAGGCGGGCGATCGAATCGAACTCGCCGACCAGGCGATTCGCGAAATTGTGCGAAAAGCCGCGAGTCTCCCGCAGGGTCAATTCCTGCAGGATGTCGGAAATCTCGTCCGGCATGTCGGCCAGCTCGACGCCGGCCGCGGCATCGGCCCTGTTCTCACGGTCCGCCAGGCTGGCCGAATCGGCGTCGGACGCCCGGTCCGCACCCGTATAGACGGTCAGTCCCCGGACCTGCTGCCCGCCGGAGATCGAATCCGCATGGATGGAAATGAAGAGATCGGCCTGCACCCTCCGTGCAGCCCGCACGCGGTCGCTCAGGGCGATGAACACGTCCTCGTCCCGGGTCATGACGACTTGATAGCGGCCGCTCTCCATGAGTTTCTTCTGCAGCTTCCTGGCAAAGGCGAGCACGAGATCCTTCTCGAACACCCCGCTCGACGAACTGGCGCCGGGATCGATGCCGCCATGACCGGGATCGATCACGACGACCGGGCGGGCGTCCCTGGGGATCGGAGCCGGCTCTGATGCCGTGGACCGGGCCGCATTGGCGGCGCTGTCGGCCGCCGCGCGGCGAAAGGCGTCCCGCTCCGTTGGGGTGAGTTCGATCGTCAAGAGAGCCGTTCCTCCGGCAGCGTTCGCATCCACTGTCATTCCGGAGACGGTCGCCGGCTGAGCCAGTTCCATCACGACCCGGGAGCTCCCCGGAGCGAAAAGACCGTAGCGAAAAGAGGAGATCACGCCTGCCTTCTGACGCCCAGAATCCGGCGGCAGGTGAAACGCCACTTCCGGCAGGTCGATGATGAGCCGGTCGGGTCGCTCCATGAGGGAGGCTTGGGCCGTCACCGGCTTCGACAGCGAGATCCTGAACCGGGTTATGGGGCCATCCACTTCGACGGATACGTCGGCCGCGATGATCGGCGCGCTCGCCTTCCCGGCGTCAGCGTTCGCCCGGGCGGGACCGCCAAACAGGGCCACGAGCATCACCAGGAGGCCCGCACGGATCAGGCTTATGAAGGGCTTGTTTCTCATGCTGCAGCTGGAACTTTCGCGCTCCCTTCCTATCTTATTAGGCGGCCTTTGGTTAACGAAGTTTCACAACAAAAGCTCAATATCGAGACTCTGTTGCATTAACGACACATGCCTCGACATCTTGCCAAATGCCCCATTCGATCTGTAATGATCATGACCCCGTCCGGCATGGCCGAATCTGGCGGAGGACCTGAGGAGATGGTTGTCTTGACCAGTCCTCATGGATCCCGTCACCCTCGACAGGCGCTCGGAAGGGTTCATTGGGCGATGCAGATCGCCGCTTATTGCCGATGACCGGATTTCGTCCGGCCCATCGATTCCTAGAAAGGGCCGTCTTGAATGGTTGCGCACACGAAGTCAGCTCTGACTCTCGTTCCGGCACCGTTCCAAGCGCGCGTTTCTTTTCGCGCTCGCCCTTCCCTCACCTCATCCGGCCCAGAGCCGTCCCGTTTCAACCCAGAATGCGCCCCTCTGAGGCGCACGATGGCGATCGACAGCACTCCGAACGCAATTCCAGCCCGCCGCCGCCTATCGCGGCGTGGTCATCCGCCTTCACTGCGGCCACTGCCTCAGGTCCTGCCCTCGATCGCCATGTCGAGAGTTCAACATGGCAAACAAGATGCTCATCGATGCCTCCCACCCGGAAGAAACCCGGGTTGTGGTGGTACGTGGTCAAAAGGTCGAAGAATTCGACTTCGAATCCGCTAACCGGAAGCAATTGCGCGGGAACATCTATCTCGCGAAGGTCACCCGCGTAGAGCCGTCCCTCCAGGCCGCTTTTGTCGAGTACGGCGGAAACCGCCACGGTTTTCTCGCCTTCAGCGAAATCCATCCCGATTACTACCAGATCCCGGTTGCCGACCGTCAGGCCCTGCTCGAGGCCGAAGCCGAGGCGCAGGCCGAGGAGGAGCGCGAGGAAGAGCACCGCAGCCGCCGCCGCCGTCGCTCCGCCCAGCGCCGCGCAGGCAATCACGACACGGTCGTCTCCTCCGAGGTCGAGGCGAGCACGGACGGCGCCGCCGAAGCACCGGCTCCCGCAGAAGGCACGGACGACACCCTCGACCTGATCGCCGCCGCGGGCGATTTCGAGCCCGCCTCAGGCGATTCCGTCGACGCGGTCCAGGGGGACGAGAACTCCCATGAAGCTCAGGCTTCCGCCGACAGTCAGGAAGCCCCGGCCCGAGCTCCGGAAACCATCTCCCAGGAAGCAGTGTCCCACGAGGCCGAATCTCGGGAGCCAGGGGCGCAGGAGGAGGCCTCCGGAGAAACCCAATCCGAGAAGACCGAATCCGAGGAAGCCGAGTCTGATAGCGACGAGGACGAGGACGAGGACGAAGAGGACCAAGAGGACGAGAACGCCGAGGGTGAGGACGAGGACCACGTTGAGCAGCTCGGCGGCGGCGACGCGATGGAGGACGTTCCTCAGCGCCGCGTCCCGCGCAAGCAGTACAAGATCCAGGAGGTCATCAAGCGCCGCCAGATCCTGCTGGTTCAGGTCGTGAAGGAGGAACGCGGCAATAAGGGTGCGGCCCTCACCACCTATCTGTCCCTTGCCGGCCGCTATTCGGTGCTCATGCCCAATACCGGGCGTGGCGGCGGAATCTCGCGCAAGATCACGAACGCGGCCGATCGCAAGCGCCTGAAGGAAATCGCCCAGGAGCTGGAGGTGCCCGAGGGAATGGGCATCATCCTGCGCACGGCAGGCGCCTCGCGCACGAAGCCCGAGATCAAGCGCGATTACGAATATCTGATGCGCCTGTGGGAAAGCGTGCGCGAACTGACCCTCAATTCCTCCGCTCCGGCACTGGTCTATGAGGAAGGCTCGCTGATCAAGCGCGCCATCCGCGACCTCTACAACAAGGAGATCGACGACATCCTCGTCTCGGGCGAGGAGGGTTACCGCGAGGCCAAGGATTTCATGCGCATGCTCATGCCGAGCCATGCCAAGATCGTCCAGCCCTACCGCGAGCCGCAGCCGCTCTTCGCCAAGCACGGCGTCGAGGCCCAGCTCGATGCAATGTTCTCCAACGTCGTAACGCTGAAATCCGGCGGCTATCTCGTCATCAACCCGACGGAAGCGCTGGTCTCCATCGACGTGAACTCGGGACGCTCCACCCGCGAGCACAACATCGAGGACACGGCGCTGCGAACGAATCTCGAGGCGGCGGAGGAAATCGCCCGTCAGCTGCGCCTGCGCGACCTTGCGGGCCTTATCGTCATCGATTTCATCGACATGGAGGAAAAGCGCAACAACCGCGCCGTCGAGAAGAAGCTGAACGAGTGCCTGAAAAACGACCGCGCCCGCATCCAGGTGGGCCGCATCTCCCCCTTCGGCCTGCTGGAGATGTCGCGACAGCGCATCCGCACGGGCGTGCTCGAATCCTCCTCCGTTCCCTGCCCTCATTGCGCCGGCACCGGTTTCGTCCGTTCGACCCCGTCCGTTGCGCTCCATGTGCTGCGCTCGATCGAGGAAACCCTCATCAAGAATTCCGGCTACAACCTCATCGTCCGCACACGGATGGAGGCGGCCTTCTACATCCTCAATCAGAAGCGCGTGCACCTGCGCGAGCTGGAAACCCGCTTCGGCGTGTCCATCTCGATCGTGGCCGACGACACGCTCCTCGGTACGACGAACTATGTCATCGATCGGGGCGAGCCTGCGCTGCGCCTCGAGCACAAGGCGGCCGCCACCGGTATCCAGATCGACGCCATCGCCCCGATCGACGTCGCGGATGAGGTTGAGCCGGAGATCGAGGACGAGGAGCAAGTCGAGGAAGAGGCCCGCGCCTCCGAGGAAGGTCGTGAGGAAGGCGAAGGCAATGGCCGCCGCCGCCGCCGCCGCCGCCGCCGCCGTGGGCGTGACCGCGAGGCCTTCGCAGGCGCTGACCACGACGAGGAAGGCTCCGACAGCGAAGCCGCCGAAGGCGACGAGCAGGAAGGCGCAGAAATCGAGGCGTCGGACGAGGACAACGAGGGGTCCGATGGCACCGAGGCCAATGGCCGTCGTCGCCGCCGTCGTGGCCGTCGCGGTGGTCGTGGCCGCGGCCGGGACGAGGCCCTCGAGACCTTCGCCACCGAGGAAGGCTTCGTCGCGGCCACCGAGGCCGTTGCCCAGGCCGTTGGCACCCTGGACGAGCCCGTGGCCGAGCCCGCCCCGGCTGAGGCCGCTGCTCCTGAACCCGCCGCTCCTGCTTCGGAGCCTGCCGCGCCGGACGAGCGCATAGAATCGAAGCCTGAGCCGCAGCCTGCCGAGGAGGAGCCGGCGGAAGCGCCCAGCCCTGCGGCTCCCGAGCCAGAGCCGGTCGCGGTCGTGCTCACCCCACCCGACCCAGCGCGCCCGAAGCGGGCCGGCTGGTGGTCGAAGGCCAAGTCGGTCCTCAGCGGGTCGTAGAACTCAAAAGCAGAATGCCCGGCGAGAGCCGGGCATTTTTGTTGAAGGGACTCGTTAGCGCAGATCGCTTCGTCATGGCCGGGCCTGTCCCGGCCATCGCAATGGCGCAGCGCCTCACCCAGTCGCGATCACCGGCGCAGGACCGGCGATCGGGGGAGAAATATCACCTCAACCACCCCCGGAGCCGCTCCACAGTCTCGCGGCAGTCATTCTCGGAGCCCGCGAAGGACAGGCGCAGGTAATGGGAGCCTTCGATGGGATCGAAGTCGAGGCCGGGGGTGGCGGCGACGCCTGTCTCCTCCAGCATGCGCTTGCAGAAGCCGATGGAATCATTCGTATAGCGGGCGATATCGGCATAGATGTAGAAGGCACCGTCCACCGGGTGCATGTCGGCTATGCCGATCCGGGGCAGTTCCTCGAGCAGGTAGGTGCGGTTGCGGGCATAAGCAGCCTTCACCGCCTCCAGTTCCTCCGTGGCATCGAAGGCTGCGAGCGCCGCGACCTGCGAGAGATAGGGCGGTGAGATGTAGAGGTTTTGCGCCAGCCGCTCGACTGGCCGTACGAGCCGCTCGGGCACCACGATCCAGCCGATGCGCCAGCCGGTCATGCAATAGTACTTCGAAAACGAGTTGATGACGACAGCGTCGTCGTCCGAGGCGAGCGCCGACGTGGCGGCTTCACCATAGGTCAAGCCATGGTAGATCTCGTCCGAGACGAACCAGAGCCCCAGGCGGCGGCAGGTCGCACCAAGCTCACCGAGCGCCTTGCTCCCGATCATGGTTCCGGAGGGATTGGCCGGGCTCATGGCAAGGATGCCGTGGAGCGGCTTCTCCGCATGGGCCCTCTCGACGGCCTTGGCTGTCATGATCCAGCCGTCCGCCCTGGTGAGAGGAATGACCACGGGCTCGATGCCTAGCGCCTCCAGAATGTTGCGATAGGCCGGATAACCTGGCGCCGTGATGGCGACGCGCTGGCCGGCATCGAAGAGGCTCAGGAAGGCCAGCACGAAGCCCGCGGAGGAGCCCGTCGTCACGACCACGCGCTCAGGGGCGAGGGAGACGCCGTAGGCGTCGCGGTAATGGCGGGCGATGCGCTCCCGCAGGGCCGCGATGCCAAGGGCCTCGGTGTAGCCGATTCGACCGAGGTCCAAAGCGGCTTTGGCCGCCTCGCGGGCAGCGCGGGGAGCAGAGGCGGAGGGCTGGCCCACCTCCATATGAATCACGCTGTCCCCCCGCCTTTCTTTCGCCGCAGCGGCGCTCAACACATCCATGGCCAGGAAGGACGAGACCCGGTCCATGCGGCGGGCGACGAGGGGCGGGGTCTGATCGGCGGTCGATTTTGTCATGGAAAGGCTCGTAGCCCTTTGGAAGGCCATCCTCAAGAACGATGTTCCCGCCGCCGTGGCCGGGCCCGGGGAGAACGGCCGGCTTCACGGTACGAAGCCGTGATTTGACGCCGCACTCGCGAAAAAGCTAACTCACGCCAGACATCGTACGGTAAACTCCGCAAAGGATCGGATATGCGCCTCTCGCTTCTCAAAACCTGCCGGGCCGCGGCCCTCCTCGGCGTCCTCGCCGTCGCTCCGGCCGCCATGGCCCAGACAGCCGTCTTCAACGAGCAGCAGAAGCAGGCGATCGGCGAGATCGTGAAGGACTACCTCCTGAAGAACCCGGAGGTCCTGACCGAGGTCATCGGCGAGCTCGAGAAGCGCCAGGCCCAAGCTCAGCAGGCCGCCCAGGCGAGCGCCGTCCAGGAGACGAAGCAGACGCTCCTGAACGCGCCGCATTCCTACGTGGCCGGAAACCCGTCCGGCGACATCACCCTGGTCGAGTTCTTCGACTATAATTGCGGCTATTGCAAAAAGGCGCTCGCCGATGTGCAGACGCTCATGAAGAGCGATCCCAAGCTGCGCGTCGTGCTCAAGGACTTTCCCGTCCTGGGCCCTGATTCCGTGGAGGCGAGCCGCGTGGCTCTGGCCGTGAAGAACCAGCTGCAGGGCCAGAAGCTGTTCGACTACCACGCGAAGGTGATGGAAACCCGCGGCCGCGTGAACGGCGAGCGCGCAATGGCCGTTGCCAAGGAGATGGGTGTGGACATGGCCAAGCTCCAGAAGGACATGGAAGGTGCCGAAATCCGCAACGCCCTGCAGGAAAACATGGCTCTCGGCGACAAGCTGAGCCTCACCGGCACCCCCGCCTTCATCATCGGCGAAACGGTCATCCCGGGCGCAGTCGGCATCGAACCCTTGAAGCAGCTGATCGCGAACGTCCGCTCCTGCGGCAAGGCCGATTGCGGCTAGGCTAAGCCACTGCGGAACGTCATTCCCGGCCCGAGGCGGGAATCCCGCTTCCGCCGAGCACCGCGCCCTTCTGCTCGTCATGGCCGGCACAAGGCCGGCCATGACGAAGGGGGCGTACCGGGCTGCCGGGACTGATCCCCGGATCAAGTCCGGGGACAGCCATGGCACATTGACCTCCGTGACGGGCTCTTTCCGCGCAAATCGACTTCCCTCTCCCTACGGAAATCGCGCCAAGCTCTGGAAAGACTTGGTTTTCCCCTTTCCCCATGCTCGCCTTTTGGCTAAGAGGGCGTCTCGGCTCCGCCTGACGGAGCTTTACGGAATGCTCCTTTCGCGATGATCAACGTCCACGTCCTCAACGGACCCAACCTCAACCAGCTCGGCCGCCGAGAGCCCCAGATTTACGGCAGCACCACGCTGGCGGACATCGAGAATCTCGTGCGCGGGAAGGCTGAGACCCTGGGGGTCGCGGTCACGTTCCGCCAGTCCAACCATGAGGGACATCTGGTTGACTGGATCCAGGAGGCGGGAGCGCAGGGCGCGGGCATCGTCATCAATGCAGGCGCCTATACCCACACCTCGATCGCTCTGCGTGATGCCATCTCCGGCAGCGGCGTGCCGACGGTCGAGATTCATCTTTCCAATGTTCATGCTCGCGAAGGCTTTCGCCATCGCTCGCTCCTCGCACCCGTGTCAATCGGCGTGATCTGCGGTTTTGGTCCCATGAGCTATCTGCTCGGCCTGGAAGCGGTTCACCACGTCATGGTCGAGCGGGCTAGGCTTGCGAAGCCCTCCCAGCACTAGATTCCTCACGATAAAGAGGTGAGCCCCATGGCCAAGGACAACCCTTTCGATCCCGATCTCGTCCGGGAGCTGGCGAACCTGATCGCTGATACGGATCTCAGCGAGATCGAAGTGGAGAAGGGCGACCTTCGCATCCGCGTGGCCCGCGTGATCCAGGCGGCCATGACGGTGCCGGTCGCGGCTCCCGCCGCGCTTGCTCCGGCTCCGGTCGTCGCGCCGCCTCCGGCCGCGTCCGATGCGTCGGCGGTTGCGAAGCCCGGCGCGCCCCATCCGGGCACTGTTCTCTCCCCGATGGTCGGCACCGCGTACCGCAAGCCTTCCCCTGACGCGAAGCCCTTCGTGGAGATCGGCTCCAAGGTTCAGGCAGGGGACAAGGTGCTCCTGGTCGAGGCGATGAAAACCTTCAACGAGATCGTCGCTCCCCGCGCCGGTACCGTGACGGCCATCTATGTCGAAGACGGAACCCCTGTCGAATACGGCGAACCCCTCCTCGTCATCGAGTAAGGCGCGACATGTTCGATAAGATCCTCATTGCCAACCGAGGCGAGATCGCCCTGCGCATCCTGCGCGCCGCGAAGGAACTCGGGATCGCCACTGTTGCGGTGCATTCCACTGCCGATGCCGACGCCATGCATGTGCGCCTTGCGGACGAGAGCGTCTGCATCGGCCCGCCCGCGGCCCGCGACAGCTACCTCAACATCCCGGCCCTGATCGCCGCCTGCGAGATCACCGGCGCCGACGCCATCCATCCCGGCTATGGCTTCCTCTCCGAGAACGCACGCTTCGCCGAGGTGCTGGAGCATCACCACATCGCCTTCATCGGCCCCAAAGCGGAGCACATCCGCATCATGGGCGACAAGATCGAGGCGAAACGCACCGCCAAGCGGCTCGGCATCCCCTGCGTGCCCGGCTCCGAAGGCGGCATCTCCGATGTGGACGAGGCCAAGCGCGTCGCCAAGGAGATCGGCTATCCCGTCATCATCAAGGCCGCCGCCGGCGGTGGCGGACGCGGCATGAAGGTCGCCCGCAGCGAGACGGATCTCGTTCACGCGTTCCAGACCGCCAGGACGGAGGCAAAAGCCGCCTTCGGCGACGATGCGGTCTATATCGAGAAGTTTCTCGAGAAGCCGCGCCACATCGAGGTCCAGGTCCTCGGAGACGGCAAAGGCGGCGCGATTCACCTCGGTGAGCGCGACTGCTCCCTGCAGCGCCGCCATCAGAAGGTGTGGGAGGAAGGCCCCTCGCCGGCCCTGAATGTCGAGATGCGCGAGCGCATCGGCAGCATCGTGGCAAAAGCCATGCAGGAGCTGCAATATGCGGGCGCCGGCACTATCGAATTCCTCTACGAGGACGGCGAGTTCTACTTCATCGAGATGAACACCCGCATCCAGGTGGAGCATCCGGTGACCGAGATGATCACCGGCATCGACCTGGTGAACGAGCAGATTCGGGTGGCGGCGGGCCATCCGCTCTCGGTCAAGCAGGAAGACATCAAGATCGAAGGCCATGCCATCGAGTGCCGCGTGAATGCCGAGCATCCCTCAACCTTCCGCCCCTCACCCGGCACGATCAGCTATTTCCATCCGCCGGGCGGCCTCGGTGTGCGCGTCGATTCGGCCGCCTATCAGGGTTACCGTATCCCGCCGCACTACGATTCCCTCGTCGGCAAGCTCATCGTCCATGGCCGCACCCGCAACGAGTGCCTCATGCGTCTGCGCCGGGCGCTCGACGAGTTCGTGGTGGACGGCGTGGACACCACGCTGCCCCTCTTCCGCACCCTCGTGCGCAACCCGGACATTCAGAACGGCCAGTACGACATTCACTGGCTCGAGAATTTCCTCAAGACGGGCGGACTGGAGGAGGCCTGATCGATGCCGCGCTTCCTCCACGTCGGTTGCGGCAAGAAGCGGAAGGATCAAACCCTGCGTCCCTTCAAGTCGCTCGAGTGGGAGGAAGTGACCCTCGACATAGACGAGGGCGTGATGCCGGATATCGTCGACAAGCTGCCGGAACTCGCGAAGGTCGAATCGAGCAGCTTCGACGCGGTCTTCTCGTCCCACAATGTGGAGCATCTCTACCCGCACGATGTGCTGCCGGCCTTCAAAGCCTTTTACCGTGTGCTCAAGGACGACGGCCTCCTGATCGTCACCTGTCCCGACTTGCAGTCGCTTGGTGAAAAGCTGGCTTGCGGCGATATCGACACCCCTCTCTACGAGAGTGCGGCGGGTCCGATTTCGCCGATCGACGTGCTGTACGGGTTCAGGCCAGCCATGGCGGAGGGCAACCTCTACATGGCCCACCATACGGGCTATACTGCGAAATCGATGGAAACCGTCTGCGCTCGAGCAGGCTTCGCGAGCATCGCCGTGGCCCGCCGGCCCAGCAAATACGATCTCTGGACCGTCGCGACAAAGACACCAAAGGCGCAGGACGATTTGCGGGCGCTCGCCAAAATCTACATCAGTCCGGTCTAACCCTAGGCACTGATTGTTCTATGTTTGCTGGCATGGCCCGCGCGATTGGACAGGTTGGTGAATGACCCGGTCTGCCGACGATACCATCACCGTCACCCCTGAAATCCTGCTCAAGGCCTATGCCGCCGGCATCTTCCCCATGGCCGAGGATGCCGACGATCCGTCCCTGTTCTGGGTCGAGCCCCGGGAGCGGGGCATCATTCCCCTCGATGCCTTTCACGTTCCGAAGCGGCTGGCCCGGACAATCCGCTCGGAGGAGTTCGAGGTTCGGATCGACTGGAATTTCGATGCGGTGATCGCCGGCTGTGCAGCTCCCGCCGTGGACCGGGAGAAAACCTGGATCAACCGGCGGATCCG
Source organism: Microvirga makkahensis (assembly GCF_009830105.1). Classification (GTDB taxonomy): domain Bacteria; phylum Pseudomonadota; class Alphaproteobacteria; order Rhizobiales; family Beijerinckiaceae; genus Microvirga; species Microvirga makkahensis. The sequence continues at coordinate 132,625 of NZ_WURB01000008.1, read as the reverse complement.
GGATCTCTACGGTCAGTTGTTCGACGCCGGCTTCTGCCACACGGTGGAGGTCTACCGGGACAGCCGACTGGTGGGCGGCCTCTATGGAGTGCGCCTGAAAGGGGCGTTCTTCGGCGAGAGCATGTTCCATACGGAGCGCGACGCCTCGAAAGTGGCGCTCGTCCACCTCGTCGCCCGGCTGAAGCGCGGCGGCTTCACCCTCCTCGACACGCAGTTCGTGACCCCGCATCTTGCGCAGTTCGGGGCAATCGAGATTCCGCGCCGCAGCTACAAACAGATGTTGCGTCTGGCCATGGAGCACGACGGCGACTGGTACGCCTGGCCCAAGGGACTGATCCTGAGCGGCGAGGAAGTGCTCGCCGCGCTCTAGATGCTTCTAGCGATCCGTGTTGATGAGCGGCGCGTTGCGGTTGAAGTCCTGGAGACCTCTCCTCGCCGGCTGCCGCGGCTGAGGCGGCGCAGAGCTTACGGGAGGTGCCGGCGGCAGAGGCTGCACGGAATCGGCAGGGGCCATGATGTCGCCCGGTCGGGCAGGCTCCGCCGATGTGCGCTGCGGACTCGCCTCGATCGGAGGCAGCTCCTCGGGCTTCTCCTTGGGCTCGGCGATCACCTCCGTACCGCCTTTGCAGTCCACGAGCCAGATATCGTAAACCGGATGCTCGATGCCATGCAGACCGGGGCTCGCGGCGAACATCCAGCCGGAGAACACCTTGCGGGTCTTCCCGTCGGCGCCGGCCTCCTCCACCTCGACGAAGGAGGTGGTGTTCGGGGTTTCTGTCGGCGGCTTGGTGAAGCAGACGCGGGGCGTCATCTGGAGAGCGCCGAACTGCACGGTCTCGTCGATCCTCACCTCGAACGAAACGATGCGCCCGGTGATCTTGTCGAGGCCCGAGAACACTGCCGTCGGATTCTTGATTCTGTCCGCCTGGGCCGCCCCCGCCAAACCGGCGACCGATGCGAGCACCAGTCCAGCCCGCGTCCATTCCAACTTCATTGTCTTAATCCGTGCCCCTTGTGAACTGGCTGTGGGCCGAGAACGCCCAAATCGGGTTCCGGCAACGCGATAACACGCGAACCATGATGGAAAAAGGGCGATCGAGGCAAAGACGACCGCAGGGTCGGCTTCTTTGCGGGACGCGCACCTCCCGAACTCACCGTTCCAGAGGGTTGGGCGCGGGTTCCTTCATGACGTCGCCCTCCTTTTCCCGGCGTTCGAAATGAGCCGTGGAGCATGCTACGGAGCACAGAAGACCGCGATCGGACCAATAGGACGGGCCGTTCTCGCTCCTGCCGGAATGATAGGCGAAGTCGGCGTGGCCGTAAGGCAGACCACATTCCACACAGGCACGAGGGTTGAAATGTTTCAGCATAACACGATCATGGGGAGGGCCGGACAAGCCTTACTCGCCCGGCGTCCAGGGGACGTAATCCCCGGTCGCGGCGGGACGCTGGCCAGTGGAGAGCTGGGAGCCCTGCGGCCGGTAGGCCTGGGGCGTGCCGGTCATGTTGGGCACATAAGGCTTCTCCCAGGAATACGGCCGGTAGGTCTCTTCGCTCGGAGGCACGTCCCCGTTATGGCAAAGCCAGGCGCGCCAGCCGGGAGGAACCTTCGAGGCATCGGCCTCGCCGTTATAGATGACCCAGCGGCGCTCCGCGCCTACGTTCGTGTCGATCGCCTCGGCCTGGATGTGCCGGTAGTAGCGATTGCCGAACTCGTCCTGGCCCACGAACTGACCTTTGCGCCAAGTATAGAACCGGGTGCCGAGGGTCTGTCCGTTCCACCAGGTAAAGAACTGGGTCAAAAACTGTTTCATGCGTCTGCCATAGGGTCGGAAAGCTGGCCGGAATATGACGTCGGATTCATGAGAAGTCCAGGAAGGATTAGCACTTATCGCCGGCCTGGCTCGTTCCACCAGAAAGGGTCGCCTCGGGCGTCCCTCTTCTGGTCGCCTCGTGCCTTGCGCCATCAGCTCAGTAGGCGATGAGCGTGTGCGAGGCCGCATCCCAGTAGAGATTGCGGCCATAGTTCTCCAGAATGATCTGGTACTTGTTGTCCACCAGAACCGTGGTCTGGTAGCCGACCACCGGCGTCACGCCGCTCCACGTCACCGTCTGCTGCCGGGCGAAGGTCACTGCGCCCGCCCCTTCGAGCCGCAGCACGTCGCCCACGGCGAAGTCCATGACCTGGTCCACTACGACCGGAATGTAGGAATAGGCCTGCGCGTCCCCGTCCGCCGCGACATCGAACACAAAGGTATCCCGCCCGGTCCCGCCATAGAGAAGGTCCAGCCCCCTGCCGCCCTCGAGCGTGTCGTTGCCGTCGCCGCCATAAAGCGTGTCGCCGCCGCTGCCGCCCAGGAGCAGGTCCGCGCCGATCCAGCCGGTCAGGAAGTCGCTACCGTCACCACCGTCCAGCGTGTCGTTGCCGTTGGCTCCATCGAGATAGTCGTTCCCGGCATTGCCGCGCACCAGGTCATGGCCATCCTGGCCATTCAGGCTGTCGGCGCCCTCGCCGCCCTCCATGCTGTCCTCGTTGGAACCGCCTAGGAGCGTGTCGTCGCCGTGCCCGCCGTAGAGCTGGTCGTTGTCCGCGCCGCCGTCCAGGCTGTCCCGGCCCGCCCCGCCCAGCAGCACGTCCCGGCCCAGCCCGCCATGGAGCGAGTCGGCGCCATTGCCGCCGCGCAGATGATCGCTGTAGACGCCGCCCACCACCACATCGTGGCCGTCGCCGGAATCGATCACCGCTCCGGAAGCCTTCAGCCCGCCATTGCGACCCTCGTGGCGGCCCGCTTCCATCCAGTGACTGTGGACCCAGGCATCGGAGAGATTGTGGGCGTCCTTGTAGGCCTGGATGTCCGGGTTGGCCGCCAGATAGCCGGCGAGATCGAATGCGGTGCCCCAGTCCGCGCCGACTCCTCTGGTCGTGCCGTGCCAGCCGCCGCTGCGGCCCTCGAAGCGGCCCGCATCCCGCCAGTGATGGTAGACCCACGCATCGCTGAGCTGATGGGCCTCCTTGTAGGCGGCCACGTCCGGGTTCTTGGCGAGATAATCGGCCGCGTCGAAATCGGCGGCATTGTCATTGCCGACCTGAATGAAGTCGTTGCCGGCGCTGCCAATCACATTCTCGATGTCGAGCAGCCGGTCGCCGTGGGCGTCGCCCTGCAGGCCCACGCCGGTGGACAGGTTGACCCGAATGCCCTCGCCGCTGATGCCGCTCGCGCTGGCGGCGTAGCTCACCGTGTCCACGCCGGCGCCGCCGGAGATCACGTCCCCCCCGCGCCCGCCCGAGAGAACGTCGTCCCCGGCCCCGCCAGAGAGAATGTCGCGGTAGTCCGTACCCGCGATCAAATCGTTTCCACCAGCGCCGTAGGCAATGTTGGCGCCTGCTATGATATCGTCCCCTTCGGTACCGCGTGCCATATGGACGACACGGGCCTCAGATCCGGAGCCGATGACAAATCCCCTCACAGAGACTTGGGGAGGATCCTCCGGTTCCGAGGGCTGTTCCGCAGGCGGAGGCGTTCCGTCCTCCGCTCCCCCGAAGAAGAAGTTCCCCCAGAAATCGATTTCGTATCGGAAGAAAAACTTATCGAAGAACGATGTGGGAGAATAGGGAATCTCGTATTCGGCCGCGGTAGGGGCATCCACGATTACGTCCCAAAACCAGTGTTCTATCGGGTTGAGCCAGCCTTTTACCGCATCTGTTCCAGGCTCCAGGATTATGCCCCAGTACTCGGAGAAGTTTTCCACACCATCGGACAAGAGGGCCCCATGATCGAACGTCAATCCGCTCTGCTCCGGGTTGCTTGGGACCCTGCGATAGACGATTTCCTGGGTTTCTATCCATTCCTTGTTTATGTACTCGATCCTTGTGACAACTTCGGCAACATTCTCACCGGAGTCGGCCATAGGTCCGTTGGTCAGTAGGACGCCCCCGTAACCGCCGTTCGGCAGAGCACCTCCCATCAAGCGCTCGAGTTCCGCAAGCAGGATCTGTGTGGCAGTCGCCATGATCGGTCTCCATTGAAGTCTAGCTCGAGTACGAGGCTAAACCAAACGGAAACGTAATCAAGTAACATAAAACACATGTCGCGGGCTGCCTTCGAAACAACCACTGATTGCAAATTCCAGATAATCCGAGAATTAAGACAACCACTGGTCTATCGCTTCGTATTCTGCACGTTCTCAGAAGGTATTCCTCGTTAGTCTTCTCTCATCTAAAAGGCGGGGACTCAGCTCACTTGGACGTCCATAGAAGCGGGTTTTTGCCCCGATCTCGGGGCACGCCCGCCTCTCACGACGAATAGATCATCAGCCAACTTCGCATGGGGTGCGTCTTCCCCAGGCATCGCATGGACCGGAGCCGTCCCAGATGGTGGATGGCATGGCCTCTCGCGTCCCGGGCAGTCTCGCCCAGCGCAAAGGACCGGCCCAACAGTGATTTCCGCCTTATCCCCTCGATCCGCTAGCGATTCGACACCGCCTTCTAGTGCGGGTGAGAATCAGAGCAGCCGGCGTTTCTCCCGGCTTGGCCCGGTTTTATCCCGCAGGGCACCGCTTTTCTGGGAAAAACCGGCCCTGTTTCCGGCTCAGGCGCGGACGGAACCATCCCTCTCCGAATGCGCGCCCGAGCGGGTGCACCGACCATCCTTTGGATGGAAGTCAGGTGGCCGGATCTGCGGCCTTCGTGACGAGCCTCGGGATTCCTGATGGAGTCTCTGTAGCTTAGCCAGTTTTCCACATTCTTAACATTTGCCCACTATATATAGTTGGAACAAGAACGCGCAGCACAAGTTCTTGACGTGAGGCTCGCAACACGACTAGCTTGCCGGGGTTCCGATCCGAGACCGGCGGCCAGCCCGAAAGGGCGGTCGAAATCTCCCGAAGGCAAGCGTTCAGAGGCCGTGGCAACGCGTTTTGCCGCGCGACCTGTGGCGTCTGGAGGAGACCGAAACTCGGGCGTGTTGCGTGTGGCGATCCGAGAAGAACGGGTCGTTGGGGCGTCGAATAAATTTTGGGCTGAAGAGCCACAGGGGCAACTTGTGGCCACGGGGACGTTTGTCCCTAAATTGAGGATTTGAAAGATGCGGATCGAGCGGCGTTATACCAAAGCTGGGCAATCGCCCTATTCCTCCCTCGCCTTCCGGCTTGCCACGAGCGAGATCCGCAATCCGGACGGCTCGATCGTCTTCAAGCTCGAGAACATCGAGGTGCCGGAGACCTGGAGCCAAGTGGCCTCCGACGTCCTCGCCCAGAAGTATTTCCGCAAGGCGGGTGTTCCGGCCAAGCTGAAGAAGGTCGAAGAGAACGAAATCCCCTCCTGGCTCTGGCGCTCCGTGCCGGACGAGGCGGAACTCGCCAAGCTGCCGGAAGAGAGCCGCTACGGCTCCGAGATCTCCTCCAAGCAGGTATTCGACCGCCTCGCGGGCTGCTGGACCTATTGGGGCTGGAAGGGCGGCTACTTCTCCTCCGAGGAGGACGCACAGGCCTTCTATGACGAGCTGCGCTACATGCTCGCCAACCAGATGGTGGCGCCGAACTCTCCCCAGTGGTTCAACACCGGCCTGCACTGGGCCTACGGCATCGACGGACCCGGCCAAGGCCACTATTACGTGGATTACAAGACCGGCAAACTGACCAAGTCGAAATCGGCCTACGAGCACCCGCAGCCGCATGCCTGCTTCATCCAGAGCGTCGAGGACGATCTGGTGAACGAGGGCGGCATCATGGATCTCTGGGTCCGCGAGGCGCGCCTGTTCAAGTACGGCTCGGGCACAGGCTCCAACTTCTCGAAGCTGCGCGGCGAGGGCGAAAAGCTCTCCGGCGGCGGCCGTTCCTCGGGCCTCATGTCCTTCCTCAAGATCGGTGACCGCGCGGCCGGCGCCATCAAGTCGGGCGGCACCACCCGCCGGGCGGCGAAGATGGTGGTGGTCGACGTGGATCATCCGGACATCGAGAGCTACATCGACTGGAAGGTGAAGGAGGAGCAGAAGGTGGCGGCGCTGGTCGCCGGCTCCAAACTCGCCTCCAAGCACCTCAAGGCCATCATGAAGGCCTGCGTGAATTGCGAGGCCGAGGGCGATGCCTGCTTCGATCCGGAGAAGAACCCGGCTCTGAAGAAGGAGATCAAGATGGCGCGCCGGGTGCAGATCCCGGACAACTACATCAAGCGCGTCATCCAGTTCGCCCGTCAGGGCTACACGGATATCGACTTCCCCGTCTACGACACGGACTGGGATTCGGAGGCCTATCTCACGGTTTCGGGCCAGAATTCCAACAACTCCGTCTCGATCACGGACGACTTCCTGCGCGCCGTCGAGACCGACGGCGAGTGGAAGCTCACCGCCCGCAAGGACGGCAAGGTGGTCAAAACCCTCAAAGCTCGCGACCTGTGGGAGCAGATCGGCCACGCCGCCTGGGCCTCGGCCGATCCGGGTCTGCACTTCAACACCACCATGAACGACTGGCACACCAGCCCCGCCGGTGGCCGCATCCGGGCGTCGAACCCCTGCTCGGAATACATGTTCCTGGACGACACGGCCTGCAACCTCGCCTCTGCGAACCTGCTGCAGTTCTTCGACCGCGCCGCACAGAAGTTCGACGCGGAGTCCTTCGAGCATGCCTGCCGCCTGTGGACCGTCGTGCTCGAGATCTCGGTGCTGATGGCGCAGTTCCCATCGAAGGAGATCGCGCAGCTCTCCTATGAGTACCGCACCCTCGGCCTGGGCTACGCCAATATCGGCGGCCTGCTCATGACCATGGGCCTGCCGTATGACTCCGATGCGGGCCGCTCGCTTTGCGGCGCGATCACCGCGATCATGACCGGCGTGTCCTACGCCACCTCCGCCGAAATGGCGGGCGAGCTCGGCGCGTTCCCGAACTACAAGGCCAACGCGAAGCACATGCTGCGCGTGATCCGCAATCACCGCCGCGCGGCGCATGGCCTGAGCGAGGGTTACGAGGGCCTCTCCGTGAACCCGGTGCCGCTCGATCACGTCTCCTGCCCCGACGCGGAGCTGATCGCCCATGCGAAATCCGCCTGGGACAAGGCGCTCGAACTCGGAGAGAAGAACGGCTACCGCAACGCGCAGGCCACGGTGATCGCGCCGACCGGCACGATCGGCCTCGTGATGGATTGCGACACCACCGGCATTGAGCCCGACTTCGCCCTCGTGAAGTTCAAGAAGCTTGCGGGCGGCGGCTACTTCAAGATCATCAACCGCGCCGTGCCTGATGCGCTCCGCGCCCTCGGCTACCGCGAGTCCGAGATTGCCGAGATCGAGGCCTATGCAGTCGGCCACGGCTCCATGAGCCAGGCTCCCGCAATCAACCCCGGCAGCCTGCGCGCCAAGGGCTTCACGCAGGAGAAGATCGAGGCGGTGGAGAAGGGCCTGAAATCGGCCTTTGACATCAAGTTCGTGTTCAACCGCTGGACCCTCGGCGAGGACTTCCTGACCGGCACGCTCAAGGTGCCCGCGGAAAAGCTCAACGATCCGTCCTTTGACCTGCTCCAGTTCCTGGGCTTCTCGAAGGCCGACATCGAGGCTGCGAACATCCACATCTGCGGCGCGATGACTCTCGAAGGCGCGCCCCATCTCAAGGCCGAGCATTACGCGGTGTTCGATTGCGCCAATCCCTGCGGCAAGATCGGCAAGCGCTATCTCTCGGTGGAGAGCCACATCCGTATGATGGCGGCGGCGCAGCCCTTCATCTCGGGCGCGATCTCCAAGACCATCAACATGCCGAACGATGCCACGGTCGAGGATTGCAAGAACGCCTACATGCTCTCCTGGAAGCTGGCGCTCAAGGCCAATGCCCTCTACCGCGACGGCTCCAAGCTCTCGCAGCCTTTGAATTCCGCCCTCATCGCCGATGAGGAGGAGGACACGGAGGATGCGGTGGAAGCCGTGGCCGCCCTGCCCGCCGCCGCCAAGGCCGCTCACGTCTCGGAAAAGATCGTGGAGAAGGTGGTCGAGCGCGTGGTGGCTCTGCGCGAGCGCGAGAAGATGCCCGACCGCCGCAAGGGCTACACCCAGAAGGCCGTCGTCGGTGGCCACAAGGTTTACCTGCGTACCGGCGAGTACGACGACGGCCGCCTGGGCGAGATCTTCATCGACATGCATAAGGAGGGCGCGGCCTTCCGGGCGATGATGAACAACTTCGCCATCGCGATCTCGCTTGGCCTGCAATATGGCGTGCCGCTGGAGGAATACGTGGAGGCCTTCACCTTCACGCGCTTCGAGCCGGCCGGCTTCGTGCAGGGCAACGAGCGCATCAAGTCAGCGACTTCGATCCTGGACTACGTGTTCCGAGAGCTCGCGGTCTCCTATCTCGGCCGCAACGATCTCGCCCATGTGGACCCGTCGGAGGCAGGCCCCACCACCATCGGCTCGGGCGAGGCCCAGTCGAAGGCGCCGGAGCCCGCCCCCGCCACGGCAGTCGTCTCCCGCGGTTTCACCCGCGGCACGGTGGACCGCCTCATGCTGATCCCCGGCGGCGGCAGCGCCGGAGGCGTGACGCAGCGCACAGGCGGTGTGACGGTCGGCGCGACCGCCCTCAAGAGCGAGCTCGCCCAGCCCGCCCCGCAGGAGGAGGAAAGGGTCGGCGAAGTCGAGATGGCAAAGCTGGGGTTCTCAGCCCCCGCCCCTTCCCTCGCCGACAAGCGCGCCGAGGCCAAGATGAAGGGCTATGTCGGCGAAGCCTGCCCCGAATGCGCAAACTTCACGCTGGTGCGGAACGGGACGTGTCTGAAGTGCGACACGTGCGGATCGACAACAGGGTGCAGTTGAGTACTCTTCGTACCGTCGCCTGAGGACGCTCACAAAGGTTGGCGAGAATCTCGCTGACCGCGCCTCAAACGAAGACAAAATTTAGCGCACCCCTAATGTGGTGACAAACTCTAGCGAAGGCCGCTTGCAGCGGCCTTCGGTCATTTGGAAGAGATAGCTTGCCACCGTGGCGGAGAGGCCACTCTCGCTGAGAGGGCGCTCAGAAAGCGATCTCATTAGAGCGCCAACAGCACCCCTTATTTGAGATGGCCAGGAGCATTCCCTTCCAGAGCCGAAAAATCGCTCAGCGGGGCTCTAATCGCCTTGCAGCGAAATTAAGGCAACTCTGTTTCTCAGCATGATCGGGCTATAGTTCTTCCTCGCGCTGAAACAGCGGGGGGATATGCAAGCAAATGACAGGTTTCCTCAGTGGACGTATGTCCATGCGGATAATTCGCAGCTGTTGTGCGGCACCCCATAGTTTGTCGGCAGTGACCATAAGTGTGTCGGCTCCGACCCACATAGTTTGTCGGCAAGCAGGGATGCCAAAGGGGAAGCTCTTCCGTGACTGAGCTTCCCCCTCCACGGCGATGAAACGGGCCGCCCGCCCCCGGGCGACCCGTCCACCAATCCAAAACACAATCAATCTCAACCCGACCGCCGGCCAGCATCTGCCCAGCGCGCGCGGATGCATGCCCGGCGCCAATCGGATTCGATGGGGGCCCCGCACGTGTCGGCACTCGGTTTCAACATCAAGAAGGGCGAGCTTTGGCATTGTGTCCTGAGCGGCACACGCTGTGAGCCCGTCTATGTTTCGCACAACCGCGACCGCTTCGATCCTGACCAGCCCAGGACCGCACTCGCAAACTACTTCAAACAAACGTTCGGAGAGGTTATCTCTCGAACAGCCCCGGACCGCCTCGCCTATCGAGTGTCCCTCGACGCCAATAGCGCCGATCAGGTGGCTTACCTCACGTTCCCATTCGGCATCCTGAACCTCGTGGCCCACGACCGCAGCCTGCCGATCAGCGAGTACGTGTCCCAATCGTTTTCCAAGAAGGCCCTGGGGTTCGTCGGGAACAAGTTCGAGGCCTGCGATGAGGTGATCGCAGGCCGCCCGGACAAATGGGGTGATCCGGAAAAGCTGGCTGCCCTCGCCGCATGGATGGCCCTCGATGCCTGATCATACTTACCGCGTGCAGCCCGGTGAGATGCTGCTCAACAAGTTCGAGGTGATCCGCCCACTTGGCCACGGCCATTTCGGCGAGGTCCACCACGTCATCAATCGGCCCGTGGGCCGCCCCGCCGCCCTCAAGACCATCGAGGTCACCGATCCGACCACGCACCGCGCCGCAATCGAGGCGCAAGCACAAAACCTCTGCTCCCACGACCACGTCGTGAAAATTCACGGCGCGGACGTGATCAACGGCTTCGTTCTCATTGAGATGGAGTTTATCGAGGGTGGCTCGCTCGGTGACCGGCTGATGCAAGGGTTCGTCCCCCTGATCGACGGCGTCCAAGCGGTGAAGGAGGTGCTCTTCGCCCTGGAGCACGCACACACGCGGGGGATCGTGCATCGGGACGTGAAGCCCGCGAACATTATGCTCGCGCAGAACAAGGCGAAGCTCTCTGACTTCGGCACCATCATCCAACCCCACACGGGGATCAGGGTAACCGACCTGTTCTACCAGTTTCATGCTGCGCCCGAGGCGGTCAACTCGGGCGAGTTCTCGCCGCTGGGCGACGTGTTCGCCGCTGGCCTGACCCTGCTGCGGGTGGCCAACAACATGCCAGGTTGGGGAACCGTGATCGATGATGCCGGGGCTTGGGAGACCGATCTTCGCAACGGGACGATGGCGCGGCGGATTGGGTTCAAGCCCTACCTGCCAAGGGCGCTTAAAACGATCCTAAGGAAGGCCTGCGATCCGGACCCAGCACGGCGTTACGCCAGTGCCGCAGCATTCCGCGAGGCCTTGGAGCGCTTGAGGTTGGCCCGGCGCTGGGTGCGGGTGTCCGACAACGAGTGGATATGTGAGAGCACAGGTCGGATCGAGGCGGTCCGCTATGTCAACGGGCGTCATCCTGCCGTCGAATTTTTCAGTGGCTCCCGCAGGCAGTTGGATCTCTGCGGCACGTTCGGAACAGAGCGTGAGGCACGCGAGCATATGGACCGCGTCATAGCGGAAACCACCATGGGACACACTGCCCCTTCTCGGCGGCCTCGGTCGAATCGTAACGGAACACAGGGAGCCGGGGTCAGCGTCGCTATGGCTGACGATATATCATAGAGAAGAGGCATATGGCTCCTCCGCCGTACGGGAGGACAGACGCATCTCTGTGCGATGCAACCGAAAAAGGCCAGGCTCCGGGGCGAACGGACCGGCGCTCGCATCGTCGGGCAAGCGCAGGAATAGACAGCCGAATCTACAACTAAAAGCTTGTCCCTTAGGGGCCAGCCACTTCCTTTTTTACTAGCTGTAGTTCTTCCTCCCGCCGAAACAGCGGGAGGATATGCAAGCGAGCAATGAGTTTCCCTCAGTAGACATAAGCCTGTGAGCTGCAGCCCGCAATTGTGATGAAGGACGACATAGGGGTGGGAGGTTAATCTCCCGCCCTTTTTGCTTTCTCGGCGAGGTCCGTGGAGAAAACGACCTCATTAGACGCTCGCCACGCCCCCTGAAGCGGCATGACTGGGAGCTTTCCCTTCCAGAAGCCAAAGGTCGTTCAGAGCTTCTCTAAACCGCTTTCAGCGGCATCTGCCATATTGTTGCAATGACCAAGTACGGTTACGCGAGGTCCTAGGCGAGGCTGATTGTGCTCTCCAGCATGGATCTACGCTCGTCTGGGAAATGCCGTTCATGTGTCAGCCCCTGACGGGTTGATGACCCAAGCCATAGGAGGAAGATCTGAAGGACGATCACACTCCCGCTGATCGCCGCTAAACGGGTTGTCCACCGTCAAGGGCGAATGCCCAAAGCCATGAGGGCCGCAGATATGGTAATTATGGTGTGAGGTGATCAGCGCAGCTCCAGGGCCGCCATGACTGCTACCAAGTTCCGCAAGCACCCCATAGCCGTGCTGAGGCGTCACTGGACGGTCCACGCCCTTCAGCAGTTCTGCGCCCGGTACAACCCCGCCGATTACGAGCCGGAGGCTTTAATCGATCTTGTGGACCGGATCGAAGGCAAGTACCGCTCCGCATTCGCGAATCCCTATTGGGAGAAGCACTCTAGAGTGATGATCCTCGCGAAGCTGACGCGGCGGAATCCTGCTGTCTCTCCAAAGGTGAGGATTGTTTATGATCGCCGGACGAAGGTGATCGTGACGGTGCTGCCGTTGAAGCTGGATCCCAACCGCCCCCGTCGCCTCAAGACCCTGACAGTGTGAGGCTGGCTCTGGCCGGCAAATTTGGATCACGTCCTGGCTCACCATGTAGCTGTGATGTTCCGAAAAACTTGAAGTCTGACGCCGGTGATCACCTCGGGGCTCTGCCCCGACCGTAGAACGAGGATCAGGAGTTCATCCCCTGCCCGAAGGCCCGAGGCTGGCTCCAGAGCCGACGTCCTGAGCCCGACCCGCTCTGTGACAAGCGACACGGGAGCACGCCTCAAAGTGATCGAGGAGGCGCTGGGCCGCGTCCTGCGCCATCACATGCCAGTAGCGATCGACATCCCGCTCAATGCGCTTGTCTCGCTCCGCACGGGAGAGGATGGGATACCATCCTGAACGCTCGATGGCTTCCTTGAGCAGCGCCCGCGCTTCCGCTTCGACCTGATCTGGTCCGATGTTCGCCATCCAGTCACGCCCTGACGTGGTGCTCGGTCAAGAAAAAGACCGCTGTTCCCAGCGGCCCCAAGTTGAGAGGGGCAAACCCTCTTTTCCAGAGAACCGTTGCGTCCATCGTCCAGAACGCATCGATACGAAATATAGTAACGCCAGAGCGGTTGATTCTGGAATTCTATGTCGTCAATGCACCCATGCGGGCAATACAATGCACGCTCCGCCTGCCGGGACCCATCAGGTTACAGCAGTCGCTTGTGACGGCTCTCTGCCTCGACGATGAGCTTGTCGCCGAAGCGACGCTCGAGCTCGGACGCCGCTTGGGGCGAGGCTTCGATTACCAGTTGGCTTGGATTGCCTGCCGCTTTCACAACGACGCCAGACACCTGGCAGACCCACTCCTCGGCCGTCATGGTGTCCGACCGTGCCTCCCGCCGGATCGCGACAACATAGGTGGCCATGACCAACCCTCCTCGTGACGGGTCTCACTCTATAACAGCTTGTCCAACAAAAGGGCTCCGCCTCCCCGGGGAAGGTGCAACTCTGCGTCTCGTTAAAGCCGCCCGATCCTCACCGGTCTCACAACCTGGTAGGTGACGGGAAATCCTCGGAAGCTCGCAGGCCGCTGGTCGGCCGGCAGTAGGCCGGACGTTGTCAGACGAACCACAAGGAGATCACCCTCCGGCGTCGGGCGGCGGGCGACGGTCGCAGCCCCCTTCGGCACGCCGAGCGTCTCAAGCAGCTCCTGACGGATTTGAAGGTCCGCTTTCCTGGCAGCGTCATTCGGGCTTTGGGGATCGCTCATAGCCTCGTAGCCACCCTCCTTGGCGTAGGTCTGTTCTGCCAGAGATGGATGCTTCAGGAGCATCTTGATGCGCTGACATTTGCCAACAGCCTATTGGCAAATGTGCTCCTCCGCCGGCTTGCAATCTACCAGAACGTTTCCGCATCTTTGAACCAACGGTATTCCCTTTCGCCTTTCGTTGCCTGACATAGCGATCGGGCCACGAGGCTTTACCCAACGAGTGCGTTGGATCTCCGACCGAGGCAACAACTGAATGTGCCCCTTAGGGCGGTGTCCACACATTCCACAGGACCAGAACAAACAGAGAACATTTCTGTGGCGGGCGGCATCTCGAATCGGTAGCGTCACAGCTCGCACAGGAGAGCACGATGACTCAACAGATTCAGGCCGCATGCGACGATGATCCGATGGAAGCCGATGTCACGGCCGTGATCGAGGCTTGTGGCGGTAATCCGAGAACCGCCATCAAAGCCCTTCTTGTCGAGCAACTCGTTCAGGAACAACGAATCGAACGATTGGCCGCGGCTTTGTCGTTCGGGTACGTCCGCGGGCGGATCGGCGTGACGCCGCTGCGCTCCGCCTCCCGTCATTCCGGAGTAAGCTGATCATAATGCATCGAGCGTAGGCTCGGCATCGTTTTCGTCCCCGCCCCACAGGCGAGAGCCGAAGCGGAGAACTTTGAGGCTTCAATCCCATGCGACACGGTCATTCGAGGCGGTCCCGGCGAGCCATGACCCGGGAGATCGCCGACAGGCTGCTAGAGTCCCTGCGACCAACCCGTCACCTTCTCACGCGGACGTTGGCGGACATCCCAATCGGCAGTCCGGAATACCGGCAAGTCGACCGTGTGGTGCAGGAGATCGACGGACTGGCCAAGATCCTCATCGGCGACGAAAGCCACTACTATCAGAGTGTCCATTCAATGCCGGTGCCCGACATAGGACATGGCGGCGAATAGACATGGAAAGACACAGGCCCACGCTGCATGAAGCGGGTGGGATGGGCTGTCGAGACGGGCAGTCTCAGGCAATCGGCAGTTGCCCTAAGGTCTGGTTATCGCAACATCACGGACGTTCAGTCTACTTCTGGAATGTGCCAATATGCGACATTCCCGGCCTCCGAGTGGAATTTCGGATACGATCTGCAACACAGTGCTGGCGCAGGAGCAGGACTGATGCACCTGAAACTTTGTTCATATTGAGTGTCTGTCTTGCCCGGGCAAAAAGATAGCGCCTCCTCTTTCAAGGGGCGCTAAGGTCCGATCCGTAGGGGCAAAATGGTATCGGTGTAGCCTTTGTATGCAGGCCAGCTCCACTTGTCTGTCGGATACCTTACCAACACACTGTGACAACTCGTACCTGTCTGCGTTGTATGGGTGAAGGGTTCCGATCACCATGGCAAAGCCTGTGAAAGTGGACCATCGCACGAACCGGCTCCTGGCTGCGCTGGAGCCTGAGGACTTTGCGGCTCTCGAGCCGCATCTTGAGCTCGTCGAACTGACGCGGGGTCAAATCCTCTATGACGCCGGCGAGTTCATCAGCCACGCCTACTTTCTCCATGACGCGATCATCTCGCTGGTCAATGTCATGGAAGATGGCGGCACCACCGAGGTCGCCGTGTTCGGGCGAGAGGGTGTTGTCGGCCTTCTGAGCGCTCTGGTGACCCGGGAAGCCTTCGGCCGCTACATCGTGCAAATGTCCGGCACCGCCTCACGCATCACCTTCGAGCGCCTGAACGAGGTGAGGAACGCCCGCCCCGCCGTTCGGCAGTTGATCATGCGTTACGGCGAGGCCTTTCTCGCCCAGACGTTCCAGACCGTCTCCTGCAACGCTGTTCATCCGGTCGAAGCCCGTTGCTGCTGCTGGATCCTCAAACTGCACGACCGGGCCGACGGGGATACCCTGCCACTGACCCACGAGTTCCTGGCCGAGATGCTGGGGGTGCAACGCTCCAGCGTGAGTGTTGTGACGAGGACGCTCCAGACGGCGGGGCTGATCCAGCAGTCCAGAGGCAGCATCACGGTGACTGACCGCGCTGGTCTCGAAGAAACGGCGTGCGAGTGCTACGGCAAGATCCGACGTCTGTTTGAGCGTCTGCTGCCCGGCACGTACCCTCCGGTCTCGGCCCGGTAGCAGATGCGCCTGATGGCTGCGAGGCTCACGGACGACGCCTTCTGGAGCCCGATGGAGGTGCGTTCGAACGTATCCGGAAGACTCTGTCGCCGCATCAGGAGGTGAGCCAGTCACGAACCAGGGCCTGTACGAAACCGCGAACAAAGCTGGTTGCCGATAGTTGATACGCCTCGCAGGCAAAGGAGGGCGGGTTGTTGTACATCGCTCGACAGGACAGGGCTACCGATTATCGTCGGCAGGCACAGGAAGCGCGTGCCATGGCCAACTGGATGTCGCCGGACGACATCAAGCATCAGCTTCTTGGCGTCGCCAAGCACCTTGAGGCGCTGGCAGATCTGGAAGAGCGCCACGCGCGGAAAGTTGCCCCTGCCCGGAGCCCGGAGTTGAAAGCTTAATTCCGACGAGACGATCCGGTTGGAGACTGCCGCCACGTTTCACCTGTGTGAAAGCCATGCTCCTGCGAAGAGCGCATTCTTATGATTGCAGATTGGTTCTTTCTGGCCATTGGCATCAATCCGCCTCCAAGACCGGTGAAGTCCTGGATCGAGAGAACTCCCTCGTCGGTTGCCCCGGCGGGGGAGTTTTCACGTCGGCCGCAGGTTCAAGAGCACCGATGTGGTCAGTATCTCCTGTCACGTTTAACTTAGGTGATGAGGCATTGGGCGCAGAGGCATAGGCTTCGGAGTGTTCCTCCAGTGCATCCTCCCTCTGGCTCTGGACCCTGCTCCCTCCTGGCTTCCCAGCCAGCGGGGAGCTTTTTTTGCACGTAGGTAAGACGGTGGCGCCAACGGCATGCCGAGGGATCCCAGCACTGAGCCAACCACCAGATGATCCGAAGTGGGTGCCAAGTGGAAGATCTGTTCAGGATCCGGAACGGAGATCCCCTGCGTTTCCGGAACGTCCGGTGCGATGAGGATTGCTGCCTTCGAGCTTAGGTCTCAGGCGTGGCATGTAGCGACATCCCGACCTCACAGGTATGATTGCGAAAGGCATTCCAGCCAACCCCTCAAGGACTCCGCGGCTGCTGCGTTCAGCTCTCGCTGTCGCTTCCTAAAAACGGCAGGATCAGCACCGTCGCGCCGGTCTCGTCAGTGATGACGAACTCATCCCTTTGCCACTCGCGCATCTCGCCGTAGACATGGGGCAGCCGCAGCATGTCCTGCACGATCTCCAATCCAAGCCGGCGCGCTGCCGCCTCATCGGGCAGGTCATCGCCCTCAGGATCGCGGATGAGCACTCCGCTGCGTCTGACGTTGAAGAAGTAGCGGGGCATTGTTACGCCTGCTGGATCAGGCGCTCATACTCGGCTTCGGCCATGCCGTAGGCATCATCTGCCAACTCTTCCAACTTCTCTCGGTTGAGCACGATAATGCGCCCGCGCTCCGTGCGGATCATCCCGGCTCCTTCCAGCACATGGGTGGCCGTTGTCACCCCAGGACGGCGCACACCGAGCATGGTGGCGAGGAAATCGTGCGTCAGGCTCAGTTCAAAGCCATCGGTGCGATCATGGGTCATCAGCACCCAGCGGGCCAACCGCGCCTCCACGTTCAGGCTGGCGTTGGCGAAGGCGGTTTGGCCGGTCTGGATCGTCAGGTAGTACAAATAGCGCCCAAGCAGACCAGACAACGACGGGCTCTGCTGCACGGCTGATCGCAGAGCATCCGCGCTGATCCGCAAGCCTTGTCCATCGGCCTGACACATCATCGCGTGCGGGCTGCGCTCCGCTCCGAAGGCAGCCGCAACATTGGTCATACCCTCGCGACCCGCCATTCCGATCTCAATCCGGTCATGGGGCATCTTCGCAAGGAGTGAGAGAATACCTTCCTCGACGAAGTGGGCGTGCTGGATCGGCTCACCGGCCTCGATCACCATCTGGCGCAGGGTGAGGTCCATCGGCTCAAGATGAGGCTGAAGCAGGGCGAAGTCGTCGGGCGAGAGCGCCTTGAGCAGGCGATTGCGAACAGCAGATTGTTGAGGCTGAGACATGCTCTGCTCCCATACTGGGGCGGGAGCACGGTCGTGTCTCTCAGCCGCCTGCGCCCGAATAAATCGGCAGGCGATCCTCAGAACATGGGGTCTGATTGGGCCAAAGGAAGGGTAACAGCCCGCTTGGGCGACGAAACGTCCCGATGGAGAAGCCGCTGAAGAAGCTCAGCAGTGCAGGCAATGTCCGGTTTCGGACCCTTCACCCGCTCAACGGCATCATCGGTTAAGAACTCGGACCTGAAGAAGTCCTCTTATCAATACTCCGACCCTGACCGGTAATCCGTGACGATGTTTACCCAATCCCAGTTCTGCTGCCTTGTGGCCGAAGATCAGGCTCTGATTGGCATGGCGCTCGAAGCCACCCTGGAAGATGCAGGCGTTGCCGTGGCGGGACCGTTCCCCTCTTGCCGGGACGCTCTCGCTTGGGTGGAGGACCATACGCCCGAGTTCGCCATTGTCGACTACAAGCTCAAGGATGGCCCCTGCACTGAGCTTGCCAGGGCGCTCCTCGCCCGAAACGTGCCCGTCATCATCTATTCCGGCTATCCCCACGGAGACGATCTCCCAGCGGAGTTCCGCGGGCTCCCATGGCTGGAGAAGCCCACCGCCCGCGCCGATCTTCTCGCGGCTGTCGCCCAGGTGGTGCCCTCGATCTCAGAGCGCGTCCCGCACCCTCTGCCGTAATAACCCTCCATCCTCGCCTTTGAAGGCCAGAACAAGAAGCCGGCATCCCCGCCGGAGGTGAGACCCGATGCCTCAATCCCTGATCCGCAAGCTCGAACACATTGCTCCACTCTCCAGCGAGGAGAAGCAGGTGCTGATCGAGGCTGTTGCCCGTACCCGAGATCTGCGCCCAGATGAGGATCTGATCCGGGAGGGGGAGCAGCCCACTGACTGCCATGTCATCCTGGAAGGCATGCTGTGCCGCTACAAGCTCCTGCGCGAGGGCAAGCGGCAGATCACCGGCTTCCAGATCGCAGGCGATCTCGTCGACCTCTGTGGCCTGCTGATGGGGCGCATGGACCACAGCGTCGGAACCCTGACCCCGGCAAAGGTGGGCGTCATCCCACACCAGATCCTGCGCCGGATCATGGAGGGCCACCCGCGCCTGGCGCAGGCGCTCTGGCAGGAGACGCTGATCGACGCCTCGATCACCCGCGAGTGGGTCGCCAACCTGGGGCGGCGCGCGGCCTATCAGCGTTTGGCGCATCTCCTGTGCGAGATGGGCGTGAGGCTGAATGCGGTCGGTCGAAGGACCGATGGTGCAAGCTTCGAGTGGCTGATGACCCAGTCCGAAGTGGCGGATGCCATGGGGCTGTCGACGGTCCATGTGAACCGCATCTTGCAGCAGCTTCGTGCCGAGGGATTGATCGTCACGCAGGGCAATGAAATCCGGGTTCTGGACTGGGATCGCCTTCAGCAGGCGGGCGAATTTTCCCCGGACTACCTGTTCCTCGGTCCTAACCTTGGAGACGGGGAAAGACGACAGCCGATCATCTAGGCTCATCTTCGTTTCCGTTCGCCTGGGGCGGCCGTGCTGGGGAGTTCGCGCGACGACGCCTATTCTCCAGCTCATCCAGGCCAGGACGGTCACATTCCGTCCCCTGCGCCGCACGCCGGCTGCCCGGGCGGCATGTGTGACACAGCTTGACACTCTTTCTCTTCCCCCCTAGCTGGCAGGTTATGCCAGTCCGCAGAACCATGAATGTTTCCATCACCCCAGAGCTGGAACAGTTCGTTGCAGCCCAGGTGGCCACGGGGCAGTATCAGAGCGCAAGCGAGGTGGTCCGCGCGGCTCTCAGGCTGCTGGTGCGGGAAGAGAATACCCAGAGCAGCCCCCGCCGAGCGCCTGGCCATGCACGACAGAAGTCCTGAGTCGTCGGACCAGAACGCCCTGCTTCAGCGTCTTGAGACCCTGGAGAAGGAAAACCAGGCCCTGCGGGCTCAACTGAAGGCGCTACGGACCGAAAGCGATGCCACCGCGGCTTCCGTTGCGCAGCAGGTGCGAGAGGACGTCACCTCGGTCGCCTCGGAGCATGCCCAGAGGCTGGCAAGCGCCAGTTCCCGCATCAGGGAACTCAAGCAGACCCGGAACTCACTGCGAGCCAGTGAGGGCTGGCTCCGGGCCATTCTTGAGAGCGCGACGGATTACGCCATCATCACGCTCGACCTGGATGGTCTCATCACGAGCTGGAACAGCGGAGCCCGGAACATCCTCGGCTGGGACGAGGGTGAGGTGCTGGGGCGGGATGGCGCCTTCATCTTCACGTCCGAGGATCGGGAAGCGGGTGTGCCGCAGATGGAGATGCAGAAGGCTCTTGCGGAGGGACGCGCCCTCGACGAGCGCTGGCACCTGAGGCAGGACGGGACCCGCTTCTGGGCCAGCGGCATGCTCATGCCCTTCATGGATGGCGCGTTGCTCGGCTATCTCAAGATCCTGCGGGACCGCACGGAAGAGCGGCAGAGCGGACAGCATCTACGCGAGAGCGAAGAGCGCCTGGAGCTTATGGCCAACGCCGTGCCGCAGATCATCTGGATCACGGATGCTGAAGGACGCCATGAGTTCTTCAACCGGCAATGGTCTCTTTACACAGGCGCCGCTCCGACTGCGACGGATGCGTCCCAGGTCGCAGCAGACTTCGTGCATCCCGATGACCAAGCCGCCACGATGGCCGCATTCGAGGAAGCCAAGCGCACGGGCGGCATCTTCGAGGTCGAGCATCGCATCCGCTCGAAGGATGGGGAGTATCGGTGGTTCCTGGTCCGAGCGGAGCCCTATCGTGACCCCCAGACTGGCAGCATCGCCCGCTGGTTTGGTGTCTCCATCGACATCCATGACCGTCGGTTGGCGCAAGACCACCAGCGCCTTCTGATCAACGAGCTGAACCACCGGGTGAAGAACACGCTGGCGACCGTGCAGTCCGTCGCCACCCAGACCTTGCGCAATGCTCCATCGGCTGAGGCGGCCAGGGAGGCGATTGAAGCCCGTCTGATTGCCCTCTCGCGGGCTCACGATGTGCTGACGCGCGAGAACTGGGAGGGCGCGCACCTTCGTGAGATCGTCCAGCAGGCCATCGAGCCTTACCGATGGTACGGCGATGGTCGCTTCGACATCCGAGGGGCTGACATCAGGCTATCGCCACGCGTGGCGCTGGCGGTTTCCATGGCGCTCCAGGAGCTGGTGACGAATGCGGTGAAGTACGGCGCGCTGTCGAATGACACGGGCCGGGTACTGATTGCGTGGAGGCTGACGGGCCAGGCGGACAAGCCGTCCTTGGAGCTGTGCTGGGAGGAGATGGGGGGACCGCCTGTTCAGGAGCCGAGCCGGCGGGGCTTTGGGACGAAGCTGATCGAGCGCAGCCTGGCACAGGAGCTGGACGGCAAGGTGGAGATCAGGTTTGAGCCTGGTGGTGTGGTCTGCACGATTGTGACGCCGCTCGCAGTCGGGACCGAATTCGATTGGTGATTGTGCGGCTCGGAGCGCTCGCCAAGCTCGTTCCGGAAGGCCGTTCACCTCATCCTGCAAGCCGTTGATCACCCATTGTAAGGGAGGTGCGGTCTCGCTCTGTGATTGGCGGCATGCAGATCGAACTCCTGCATGTGAACCGGCACGGTGTGTGACCCTCTATCGGCGAGCAAGCATGATCTCAGGCAAAACCTGAAAAGCGGTAAAAGCACAGTGACTTGGCTCGTCAGAGGAAGGGATCAGCCGTGCGAGCCTAATGAGGGGTCAAGTGCCGCACCGATGCACAAGTACGCTCGCCTGCTGGGATCTTGGCTCGGTGCCATAGGCCTCGATCCCTTGGCCTACGGCACTCACTCCCTGCGGCGAACCAAAGCCTCGATGATCTATCGGAGAACCGGCAACCTCCGAGCCGTCCAGCTTCTGCTCGGCCACACCAAGATCGAGAGCACTGTTCGGTATCTTGGGATCGATGTCGACGATGCCCTCCTGATTGCGGAACAGGTTGAGATCTAAACGCCTGAGGCGGCTCCCCAACGAGCCGCCTCAGAGTTCATCGAGGATCACGGATGCAACGTCCGGACCTGAGGCTTAAGCAGCCGCAAGGCAAACGACTGGCGCGTGCCAGAAGCTGCCGTTCCACCCGGTACACAAGCTCGGTATGGCGCTTACCCCTGTGCCTTGGCTGGCGATGTTGAGCTTGCCCGCAGACGAGCCTGAGTCGATCCGATTTCTTACCCGTTTGCCTGTCGCAAAGAGTAGACGTTGTCCAGTCGTGCTTGGACCCATGGGCCCGCTTCTTCAAACGTCTTGAACACGACCAGAGATTTGGCTGCGTCGCACCGGCCGAAGCCTGCCTCCAGGTGCCACCATCCCTTCAGCTTGGGATCATGAGCGTCTCCGTCCAGACGGGCCAGCACGGCCGTCAACTCGCCGTCCGCCAGCACAAGCTGACCCTGCGTGTCATGGCCGTCGATAAGAATGGGAATGGCTTGGAACGTAATCATCTTGGGCACAGCTACGCCTTGGTTGGGGCGTGAGCATGGTCCTGCGGACACCCAGGGGAAAGAGTATCCTTTGTACGATACCGAACAGAGCGGAAGTAAGGCCGTTATGTACGATTTCGACCAAAAGGTCATCGTGTCACACCTGGCAGGCTCGGACGGCATCTCAGGTCAGGGGCAAAGCCCGCTCACTCTCTGCGGCTCCGCCTTCAGCGGGCTTTCCCACCATGATCCTCCACGTCCTGAACTTCGGGCTCACCTCCTCGAACTGGTGCCAGGCGCCGGCAGGCACCATCATCACATCGCCTGCGGTAAACTCTATCCGGGCTCCGTCCCGGCAACGCAGGACGCCGTAGCCTGAGATGATGACATAGACGATGTCCGCCTCAGTGCCCTCGGCTATCGCTTCCAGTCCATCAGTGCCTCGGATGGTAACAGCAAGATGCGAGCGGGTGAGCACCTGGGTGATCCCGTGCCCCTTCGTCAGCCCTGCGAGCTCGGCATCGGCTGTCAGGTTCCGTGGCTGACCGGGGTCTGTGGGGAGCATCAGCCGTAACCTTACGCAATCGGCACGGCAGGCCGTCAGACCAGATCGCCTGCACGATCAGCGACATTGTCCCGCTGGTCATGAGCCCGGTCGAGATGGAGGTAGTTCGGGTTGAAGCCTGCGATCTCCTTCAGGCGCTCGGGATCAAGAATCGTCAGGGTCTTGTTCTTGAGGCTGATCAGATTCTCGTCCCTCAGCTTACCCAGCATGCGGCTGACGTGCATGGGAGTGAGCCCCGTCGCATCGGCAAGGTCAGCCTGGGTGATCGGAAACTCCAGGGTCTCATCCGTGGTCATCCCCACCATGCGGTAGCGCACCAGCATTTCGTAGAGGAGATGGGCTATGCGTTCATAGGCATCCCGCCGGCCATGATCGACGACGCGCTCACGCAGCACCGCCAGGTCGGTGAGCGTGCCCCACCAGAGCGCTTGGGCAATGCGGCCCTGGCCGCTGAGCAACTCCTTCATCTGCTCGCCAGAGATCAAAGCCACCCTCGCTGGCGACATCGCCGCAACCGAATGGTCCATTTCCTTGAGGATGAAGATTTCCGCATCGCACAGGTCGCCTGGCACGAGAAAGGCCATGATCTGGCGTTCGCCATTTGGCAGCAGCTTGTAGCGCGAAGCCAGACCTGAGAGCACGACGTGGCAGTCAGGCGAGTGATCGCCTTCCCGGAGGATGTCCTCGCCAGGTGCGTATTGCCGCTGCCGCTCCGAGATCAGCCTGTCGAGCATCTGCCGCTCCTCATGCGAGAAACGGGTGAACTGCTCCATCTTCATGGTCCAGGGGTTCGCCACGGTTGAGCCTCTCACGATGCCGCACAGGAAGGCTGGCCTTGGACCAATGCGTCAGGCGAGGTTTCGGTCCGCTTTCTTGGTCGAATTCGTACAGAACCGATCCATGTTGTTGGCGGCGTCTCTGTTCGGCCTCATACCGGGTCGCATCACCAGCACAGTTTCCTCTGGGCGCCGGTGACTGGGAGACCTCGTGTGCTCTTGCCCTGAACGGGAAGAGCCATGACCGCCTCTCCATCCACTGTTCGCAATCGGCTCCTCCGGGCCATGGCACCGGACGACTTTGCTCGTCTGAAGCCTCACCTTGAGCCGGTGACCTTAGGCGTGAAGCAGGTGCTGGTCGAGGCAAACGAGCCCATTGAGTACGTCCACTTCCTGGAGGCGGGGCTGGCATCCGTGGTGGCCATCAGCCCTGACAATGAGCGCCTGGAGGTCGGGCACATCGGTCGCGAGGGAATGACGGGCGAGCCCATCCTCCTCACGGTCGATCACACTCCTCACCAGACCTTCATTCAGGTGGCTGGATCAGGCTTGCGGATGCGGGCCGAGGACCTTTCGGCCGCCATGGAGGCCAGCCCCTCGCTCAAGGCTATCTTGCTGCGCTGGGTGCAGGTGTTGATGATCCAGACTGCTCAATCAGCCCTGGCGAACGGTCGCTACGCCATTCAGGAGCGCCTCGCCCGCTGGCTCCTCATGTGCCATGACCGTCTGGACGGCGATGACCTGCCCCTCACGCACGAGTTCCTGTCCCTGATGCTGGGGGTCAGGCGTTCAGGAGTGACGGAGGCCCTTCATGTTCTGGAAGGCGTGAAGATCGTCAGAACCAGCCGTGGCCGCATCCACCTTCTCGACCGTGCCCGGCTCGCAGAGATCGCGGGCGACTGTTACGGCCTCCCAGAGGCTGAATACGCCAGGCTCATCGGGTTGCCGCTGAACAACTAGGCCGAATGGCTTTGCTGTGCTTCAGTGCGGCCGCGCATTGACGGTCCGGCACGGGAGCGCCGGCCGTCTACAGAAGTATTCCTGAAATGCGATAGGTATGCTCCGGACGCTCACGGCGCCCGCTCCCGGTGGGAAGGGTTGCCCCTCATTCCCCCTCTGGGTGGCCCTGATCCAGTCGAGCGATGAGATCAAGGAACTGCTCCGGAAGCGGTTCCTGCACGAGATCATTATACATTGTTCGCAGATTGGAAGCGATGTGGCGCTGGGCCATAGGACCGAGGACTGGGCTAGTCTCTTCACCGGGTCGGATGAACGGAAAGGGCTCGAAAGGGGGGCCGCGATCTTCAGTAATCGACATACGCTGCCCCATCATCAGCCGCTCTGCACCAACACCCAACGTCAGAGCTGAGCCGAAGTTGCCGGCAAATGTACGGTACCGCACATTTGCCGCACGCCGCCTGCCGCCGACCTCCTTGCTTGAACTGGCGCCATCCGCCTGTATATCCGCTCCTGCTGACCACCTGGGCAGCCAGAACCACAACCTTCGCCTTGCTCTGAACTCCTTGCCCTCATGCCTGATCTGACCCAGTCCTCTGTTCGCAATCGGCTGCTGGCGAAGCTGTGCCCCGAGGACTTTGACCTCCTCAAGCCGCATCTTGAGCCTGTGACCCTCAACCGGGGTGATGTGCTGATCACGCCCAACCAGCCGATTGAGTACGTCTACTTCCTTGAGGCAGGCATCACCTCGATCATCGCGAACACCGCAGGCGGGCGCCGGATCGAGATCGGCCTCACCGGGCGTGATGGTCTGGCGGGCACCCCTGTTCTTCTCGGGGTCGACAGCACCCCGCACGAGACCTTCATGCAGATCGGAGGGTCAGGGCTGAGGATCGAGACGGAGCGCCTGCGGCAGGCGATCCGGCAGAGTTCCTCGCTGCATTCCCTGCTGCTTCGGTATGTTCAGGCCTTTACCATTCAGACATCGCACACGGCTTTGTCCAACGGCAGCCACAGGATCGAGGAGCGTCTCGCCCGCTGGCTTCTGATGTGCCACGACCGCATGGATGGGGATGACCTGGCCCTCACGCACGAGTTCATCGCGCTGATGCTGGGAGTGCGCCGGGCCAGTGTGACGGAGGCGCTCAACATCCTCGAAGAGCGGGAGATCATCCAAACCAATCGGGGCAATATCGTCGTTCTGGATCGCCTTGGTCTGGAGGAAACAGCCGGGGACAGCTATGGCGTGCCAGAGGCGGAATATGAACGTCTCATTGGTTCGTTCCGCTAGGCTAGCCCAGCAGCGTCAGGCTTTAGCCTATCCGTTGCCTGACCCGAGCGGCGGTACCCTCGTAGGTGGCTGAGCATGAGGGTGTTGGCACCAGGAAGCCGGGGCTTGGGTTCGAAAATCCCTGGCGGACAAGGTCATGTCAGTCGCTCTCGTCTTCCTGCGCGTGGTCCGCTAAGCTGAGGAGTATTGGCAACCGTCCTTCGCAGGAGCCCGTCCTGAGCGCCGCTTTTATCCGTAAGCTTGAGCAGTACGATCATCTCTCAAACTCGGAACGAGAAGTTCTTGAGAGAGCTGTCGTCAGGCAAAGAGCGATAGGAAAGGGGGAGGAACTGGTCCGAGAAGGTGACCGCCCCTCCGAGAGTATCTTCCTCATCACGGGCTTTGCTGCGCGCTACAACGTCCTGCGCAATGGGAAACGCCAGATCACGGCCCTTCACGTGCCGGGCGACTTCGTGGACCTCCACAGCTTTCTGGTGAAGGTGATGGACCACGCCGTCATGGCGGTCACGCCTTGCACGATCGGCATGGTTCCCCACGAGGCACTCCGCGAGATCACCGAAACCCACCCCCATCTGACCCGGTTGCTGGGGGTGAGCATTGCCGTCGATGCTGCCATCCACCGTCAGTGGCTCGTGAGCATGGGGCGGCGCTCGGCCCTTGAGCATACCGCTCACCTGCTCTGCGAGCTTCTCCTACGTCTTCGGGCTGTCGGATTGACCACAGATGATAGCTTTCAGCTCCCCCTGACCCAGGCCGAGCTGGGCGACACCCTTGGCCTCTCAACCGTTCACGTGAACCGGGTTATCCAGGAACTTCGGAAGGAAGAAGTGATCACCTGGCATGGTGACACCGTGGTCATCAAGGATTGGCCACGCCTGCAAGGGATCGCCGAGTTCGACCCAACCTTCCTGAGCCTGAAAGCTGAGCCACGATAACGGGACACCATGGGATGCAGCGCCAACGGTATTCCGCGTCATCCCAGCATCTGGCCAAACACCGGAAGGTCCGAAACGGGTCATCCAACGAAGTACACGTAGTCTCTCAAAGGTCCGCTGACTGCCTACCCTCGGACATCCGCGCATTTCGAGCTACTGGATCAGGACCAATCTAGCCTTTGACGCGTCGCGCGGAGAACACCTGCCTCACATGCCGCGTTGACGGGGCTTGGAGAAAGGCAGGCTCAACCATGGCCACTCGCAAGTGGACGGCAGCTGATATTCCACCCCAGACCGAGCGGCTTGCCGTCGTGACCGGATCCACCAGCGGCCTCGGCTTTGAAGCGGCGCTGGCGCTTGCCGGCGCGGGCGCCCGGGTTGTGCTTGCTGCCCGCGACGAGACCAAGGCGCAGCAGGCAATGGCCTCAATCCGGCAGGTCCATGCCAGCGCCCGGCTGGAGTTTCGCCAACTGGACACTGCGAGCCTCACCTCGGTTCGGGAGTTCGCCGCGCGCTGGCACAACGGGGGGCACCCCATCGACATCCTGCTCCTGAACGCCGGCATCTCCGCCGTCCCGCAGCGGGAGGAATCCGACGATGGCTTCGAGCGCCAGCTTGCAACCAACTACCTGGGCCACTTCGCCCTAACGGGGCTGCTGCTCCCGAACGTCCGGCGGGACGCGTCCTCGCGCATCGTCCCAGTCGCCAGCATCGCCCACCGACGGGCCCGGCTCCACCTTGACGATCTGCAGCTGGGGCGCTCCTACAAACCGATGGATGCCTACGGGCAGTCGAAGCTCGCCATGCTGATGTTCGGCCTGGAGCTCGACCGCAGGCTCAACGCCGCCGGCTCGCCGGTCCGGTCCATCCCGGCGCATCCCGGGGTGGCAAGCACGGACATCACCCGTCGCGGCGACCGGGCCGGCCCGATCCAGCGGTTTCTCGGACAGGCTGTCTTCGGGGTCATCGGCCAGTCCGCGGCTCAGGGCGCCTTGCCGCTGCTGTTTGCGGCGACATCGCTGGAGGCAAAGGGCGGGAGCTACTATGGCCCGGATGGATTCCGGGAAATGCGCGGCTACCCGACTGACGCCGAGATCGCACCGCATGCCCTGGATCGACAAGCGGCCGAACGGCTCTGGTCGGCCTCCGAGGAACTGACCAACGTGACGTACCAGTTCTGATCGGCGTGGGCGTTGCAGGAGCGGCAATCACGAGATGGCCGTCGGGCGCAGAACGATCTCGTTCACGTCCACCTCCGCAGGCTGGCTGATCGCAAAGGCGATGGCCTGGGCCACCGACAACGCCGGGATGGCCATCTCGTGCTGCTCCCGTGTAGCCGCCGCTGCGGCCTCATCTGTGACGCTGCCGGGCAGGTCCGTGGCAGTGGGGCCCGGCGAGATGATCGTGCTGCGGATGTTGTAGGGGGTCGCTTCCTGGCGCAGCCCTTCGGAAATCGCCCGTACGGCAAACTTGGTTGCGGAATACACGGCCATGGTCGGCCGGACCCGCAGACCCGCAGTCGAGGCGATGTTGATGATGTGGCCGCCCTGCTGGCGCTGCATGATTGGGAGCGCGGCCGCGATGCCATAGAGCACGCCCTTCAGGTTGATGTCGATCATGCGCTCCCAGTCCTCAACCCTGGTCTGGTCGAGCCGGGACAGGGGGCATAAGCCCTGCATTGTTGACCATGACGTCGAGCCGTCCGAAGGCCGTCTCGGCCGTCCTGACCAGCGCCTCCACCTGCTCACGCCGGGCCACGTCGGTCGCGGCGATCTCAGCCCTGCCGCCTTCGGCCCGGATCTCGGCGGCAACCGCCTCCAGCCGCTCCAGACGCCGTGCTCCGAGCACCACCTGCGCACCCATGCCGGCCAAGAGCCGGGCCGTGGCCTCGCCGATGCCGCTGCTGGCCCCAGTGATGACAACAACCTTGCCTGCGATGTTCGGGGTCATGGGCGCCTCTCCAGCCGGTGACGGCTCGCCTCCCGTCTCACGCGCCCTGCCCCCAGTTCATCTCAAGGCCCCCATCGATGGTGAAGCTCTGGCCGGTCACGTAGTCCGCATCTTCGGAGACGAGATAAAGGGCCAGCTTGGCAATCTCCCATGGTTCGCCCGGCCGGCTCCAAGGAATGTTCGGCATCTCCTCCCGTCTTTTGTCCGGGTCATCGGTGCGCTGGATCGTCATGGGCGTCCTGATCAGCCCTGGAGCGATGGCGTTTACGTTGATGCGCTCGGGCGCCAGTTCGAGGGCAAGGCTGCGGGTGAAGGTCAGGAGACCGCCCTTGGCGGCCCCATACGCCGCATTCATCGGGCTTGGGATGGTATCGTGCACGGACGTGATGTTGACGATCTTTCCACCGGGGCCCGCAGCCTTGCGGCGGCGGATGAACTCGCGACAGCAGAAGAACGGACCATAAAGGTCTGTCTTGATCACCTTGTCGAATTCCTCTGTCTTCGTATCAGAGACTGGCGAGCCGTCAGAGCCCATGCCGGCATTGTTGACGAGGATGTCCGGCGTGCCGAGTTCCCGCTCGACCGCCTCGAACAGGGCTGCCACGCTGGTCTCGTCACGCACATCGACTTGCAGGACGAGTGCGCGGCGCCCTGCGGCTTCCACCCGCCTGCGGGTCTCCTGGGCTCCTTCCTCATCGGTATGGAACGTGACGGCAACATGAGCCCCCTCCCTGGCGAACTCCTCGGCCATGGCTTGGCCCATGCCTGAGTCAGACCCTGTGATCACAGCAATCTTGTTCTGGAGCTTGGGCATGAGATTGTCCCGTGAGGTGAGGCGTTCACCGGAGAAGCAGCCCACGCCGGAGTTGTTCCCGCTCAGTGCAAGCCGGCACGCGGAACATCGCGATCCCATCGAAGTTGGCTCAGTCCGATCACAGCAACGTGGAGCAGCCAGATGGCACAGAACGCAGGCGCCAATCAGGGTGGGGTCAACAAGACCCAGGACAAGAGCGCAGACAGCAAGCGTCGGCAGGAGGATCAAACCGGAGACGGAAACACGGAAGCCAAGCCGCTGGATCCCGGGACTGGGACGGACGGCCGGGCACCGAGCGATATGACCGGCGGCCGGAGCTAGGACACATTCAACATTCGTTGATCACTGCAGAGACAAGGAATTGCCATGGCCAAGAAAGCTCGCATGAGACCGTCGTGGAAGAAGGCAAAGCGGATCAAGAGCCAGCCATCGGGATCGCGTGCGGAGAAAGTCACCCAGAAGCGCAGCTAGAGGCAGACCATGACCACTCGGAACCACAATAACCGCAGCGAGAAGCAGAAGGGCCACGTGCCCGACCGGAGCGACGAGGCTGTTCCGAAAGGCCACAGCAAGGACGCCGGCCACCATCCGCATCATGGCGATGGCGGCGGTGGCGTTCCCAAGACGCAGGGCCAGGGACAGGCGAACGAGGGCGTGGACAACCGCAAGCAGAACCGCGGTCATGGTTAGCAACCATTCCAGTGGCCTGACCACCCGAAGCTATGGAGGCTTCCGATGCCAGATCCAGACGACCCGAACCCCAATCCCTCTCCTGCTGAGGAACAACAAGAGCCTGCACAAACCGGGGGTGACGTTCCGAACCTTGGACCAACCTCGGATCCGTCCGGACGCGACTTCGGCGACTCTGCCGGCTATGGCAGCGGCGGCTCGACACGCGACTACCAGGAGGTGGTCGGCGAGAACCCGGTGACCGCCGGCAGGCCCAATCCGCTCGACGCTGTCATCCCGCCGGAGCCGCAGGGATCGGACAAGGAAGGGGCTTGATGTTCACCTTGGAGATTGGCGGTCGGCCTGTCGCCGTCCTGAACCTCCCGACCGTCGCCGACGCGGAGGAGCTGCTGGGGGACAAGGAGTTCCGGAACGATCTCACCGCCCTGCAGTCCGAGGGCCGTCCCCTCTGGGATGGGCAGGCGGCAATGAGCCTGCGCGAGGCCACCGCCGACGAACGGGCCGAGTTCGAGAACTCCGCGGCAGATGAAGAGGACGACGACGGAGGCTTTGTCATGTTCCTCGTGGACGTCGCCGATCCAAATGCCCCAAACGGCCCTGATGAGTGAGTGCCACGAGGCGGCTGTTGCGACCTATGGCGGTGAGTGCGTCGACGGACGCTCCAGCTGAGCCTGGGCGAAGGCGGTCAGAGGTTTCGCGTCCGGATTGAGCATCGCTGCAATCCAGCTGTCCGGGAACCCGCGGAGCTCCTCGTTGTGAGCCCGCACCGCGCTGATGAGGTCGCTGCGCGCGACCACAAGCCGGTCCTCCAACCTCTGAAACTCAGCCAGCTGCGTCACGAAACGCGTGTCGCCGGTCAGTTCAGGATAGCGCTCAGTGGCTTCGTCCAACATGCCGAGAGCGGCAGTGAGGCGACGCTGTGCCTCCTCGTAGTGCCGGAACCGCTCCGGTTCGGCGATGAACCCATCGGCGTTCAGGATCGCCACGACCTCATCGCGAGCGGCCATGACCTCGTCGAGCACCTCGCGCTCGGCGGGAGCCTGCCTTCGCACGGCCTCGACCAGCGGCAGCACCTGGTCGGCTCGCTGGCGGTAGAGACTCTGTACCTCACTCCAGGCCTGCTGCGCCCGCTCTCGCAGAGCGGGAACATCGCCATGATCACAGGCGGCCACGCTGAACATCAGGCCGAGAGCAAGGCTCCATCGTCCCAAGCCCGTGAGCAATATCTCCTCCTGCCGTGCAGGGGCCGATTACTCGTCGATGTCGTCCGGCACCGAGCGGTCGCTCACCTTGTCGGGACGCGGCACCTTCTGGTTACCGACCTGTGCCATTCCCGGAGCAGCCTTCCCAGGCTCCGTGTCGTCGGATTTCGGCTCGGGTTGCGACTGCGTCTGCTGCTTGTCCTGGGTCATCGCGGAAATCCTCGTTTGCTCCCTCTACGTGGCAGACGAATTGTTGTTCCCCATGACCAGATTGCCTTGTCCTGATCCCTGCGGTCATTGTCATCATTGTAGCTGCAGCCCCTCACAGCTTGCAGGCCCAATCCAGGATTTTCGGCCAGAGCTGTTCGTGCGCGGCACGCGCTACCAAGGGGCCAACATGCTGCAGCATTGGCCCACGGTCACCCTGGTATTCGAGAACCTGGAGGGACAGGTTCGGAGCAGCCCCCAGGCCCTTGAGCAGCGAGCGGGGCGGCACGATGCGGCCCACAGGATTGATCACGGCTATGACAGGCGAGCGCAGGTTCGCAACTCCGGCCTGCCGATCCCCAACCTGGAGGGTGCCATCAAGGAACTGGTCCTCCCGGTAGAGACGCTCAAGCGTCTCCTCAAAGAGCCGTCCCGGAAGCGAAAACTCATCATAGGTCCAGCGTTCCACGCGCCCGTGGATCGCGAGGGCCTGCGGATCGGACAAGCTCGCAGCGAGGTCCGCGATGCGCTGCCCTTGAAAAGCATCCGGTGCAGCTGCAACACTGAGCGCGTTGATCACGGAACCCGGGATGGGACTACCTGCCATTCTGCGGATCATGCGGGCATGGGGGATCATCGCAACAGCCCGCGCCAGCGGTCCCCCGTCAGCACCAAAAGCCAGAGGCGCATCCACGAGAACCAAACCGCCGACACGCGCAGGGTGCAGGCTGGCAAAGATCGCTGCAAATGTGCCGCCGAGGGAGTGTCCGGCCAGGATGGGAGCCCCGCAGCCTGTCTCAGAGTGAATGGCGCGATGTGCCTCCCTGATCAGCCTATCGGCGTACTCGGCCAGGCCGAACTCATCCTCCTGCTGCGTGGGGGTGAGCCATTCAAGCAGATACACCCGGAGGTTTTGTTCGAGGCATCGGCGCAATACACTCACCGGAGGCAGGAGGTCCCAGATGTAGGCCCGCTTGAACGGGGCGGGAACCACAAGGAGCACAGGCCCTCGCCCCTCGCCTTGATCCTGATAGGCCCTCACTCTGGCCCCCTGAAACTCAGCCGCAACGCGATAGGGCCTCTCCTGCGGTTCAAGGCCGAGGGCGTCGAGGCCTCGCCCGATCTGCCGTCGCATCTCATCCATCCAGTCGGTCACAGGATCCACTCCCCGCCTGCTCTGGCCCAGTTGCGGGACGGGATCCTTGTTCTGCCGTTCCGCCCGGTTGTCATCAGGAGGCATGCGGGTGCCTCGTTGCGGCACCCGCCGGCGTCATCCTGCGCCCCTGCCGGCTGAGGCCCCAAACTCCTGCCAGGAGCGCCGAGGCTCCGGCGATCCCGGCCAGTGCGGCAAGACTAACATTCCTGGTGCGTCTGCGCTCGGGGAGACCCCACCCGCCGCGAACGCCGATACCCTCGCGGACTGGCTCGAACAGCGTACCGTCGAACGCCTCCGCAGGAGGTCCGGCCTCCAGGAGGAACTTGCGCGCTATACGGCCCATGATCCGTCCGGTCTCCTCAGGCGCAAAAGCATAGGGCGCCGCCAGGGCGTGATGGATGCCCACGTGGAGCGCGCGGCGGGGCCGCAGAGCCAAGCGCACCATGGCCTCCGCCAGGCGCTCCGGACTGAGTACAGGCGGCACGGGACGCAGCGCCCGTCCGGTGTAGTTGGCAGAGTGAATGTTGGTCGGGGTATCGACGAAGCTGGGATAGAGGCCGCAGACCTCGATGTCGCTCTCTGCTGCAAGCTCGTAGCGCAACGCCTCGGTGAAGCCCTTCACCCCGAACTTGCTCGCGCTGTAGGCGGCCGCAAACGGTATGGGAAGGCGCCCACCAATCGAGGCAATGTTGATGATTACTCCCTGCCCACCTCTGGACAGCATGTGTGGCAGAGCCGCGTGCGTGCCGTTCATTACTCCCATCAGATTGACCTCGACCAGCCGGTTCTGCGCCTCAATCGAGATGCCGGCAAACGGACCCCAGAGGCTCAGGCCCGCGTTGTTGATCCAGACATTGATGCCACCGAGCCTATCAACGGCGACCTGCGCCAGCGCACACATCTGGGCCGGATCCGTTACATCTGCGGGCACTGCGATGGCCCGCACGCCCATCGCCTCACAATCACGGGCCGCTTGCCTGAGCGGTTCCTCGCGGCGAGCCGCCAGGACCAGGTTCGCTCCACGATGTGCAAAGGCGTGCGCCGCTGCCAGTCCCATGCCGCTGGAGGCACCGGTAATCACGACGGTCTTGTTGCGCAGGCTGTTCACCATTGCCGGGCTCCTTCGGATCTGGCCGAGGTTCTGATGTCGTTCACCAGACGCGGTGTCGCTGATCAATGAACCCGGATCGCTGAAACCGGGCTTTCATCAGCACCCTCACCCTCTTGCGATGCAGGACACCCTGACAGTCTTCGACCCTGCTCGCTGCATTCAGAAGCAAGGGCGCCAGGGACAGCCCCAGGAGAATGCGCCGGTCCCTTGGCGGAATGCCCGGGATCAGAAGCGTCAGCGCCGCCGAGCAGGCCGCGTGGAGGTTAGCGAACCGCAGATGATCACGAAAGCTCATCGCGGGAATGAAGGCAGGAGGATAGTCCGTGCTTAGTAGTGCACTGCCCTGAATGGCTGCATCTGCCGCAATCAATGCCGCAGCCCGGCGGTTCCGACGGAACATCCACACCACCAGGGCAACTGTTGTCGGGAAGACCAGCATGTCGATGCGGCGATGGGTCTGCGGAGAAATCGGCTTCGGCATATGAGCAGCCATGGCATTGTCCACCTTGGGCCCTCCTGCCAACGAGAGCGCCACGGTCTCGTTCCTAGCCGCTGTCCTATCAAGCGGCCCTTACCGAGGGCGCCTGCTCCAGGCGAGAGGCGGTACCGTAGAAAAAGCCCACGCTGGAGGGGCCACCCATCTTGTGCTCGGAGCCCGCGTAGTAGTCGCAGCCGATGTCGCGCACGTCGACAGGCATGTGCGGCGTGGCCTGGGCGCCATCCACGAGCACCGGGACGCCACGGGCATGAGCCAGTCAGGTCATGTGCTTGATCGGGAAGATGGTCCCTGTGACATTGGACACATAGGTAATCGCCAGCATGCGGACACGCTCAGTCAGCATGGCCTCGAAACCTGTCAGGTCGAGATCGCCATCGGCTGTCATGGGCACGACCGGACGGCGACCTCGTCAAATCAGCCTCGGTGGTACTCCGGCAGCATTTGCTGATGATGTCAACGCAGCGTGTAGAGATAGGCTGCGACATGCCGGGCCTCAGCGCGGGAGATGCCTGTAATCGGCATAGCGGTCATCGGATCAATTGAACGAGGGTTCTCGATCCACTGGATCAAGGTCTCCGGAGAATTGGTGGCGACGCCACCAATATAGACGCGAGCTGCAAAACCCTGGAGAGTGGGGCCAACCTTGCCCTGAGCCCGCGGAACGCCAGGAATGGTATGGCAGCCGGCACAGCCATAGCGCTGCATGAGTTCTCGGCCGAAATCCGGATCGCCGGCGGTCAGCGCAATGGCGCGGGCTCGCGCGTCCTGCATGAACTTGAATTGATAGCCGGCATAGATCCCCACCCCCAGAAGCAGGACGAAAGCAAGTGCGATGGCGACCGATCTCCGTCGCAGCCTGATTGGCCCAAGCATACGAATATCTGCCACGTGCGCCCGGGGATCGAAGTCGTGCCGGAGGACTGGCCTGGACTGGCCGGCATGCCCCCCGCTTCTCAGACCCAAGACGATGCCGGTCAAGCGCAAAAGCAGCACGGCGGCTACGGGAATAAGAGCTCTACCGCGCTGCAGTGGCATGATGCCCTCCCCTGAACCGCGAGGAGCTTGAGCTGGCGATCCAGAGCCCAGCGAGAATGAGAGCCGCCCCGGCATAGACGAGTCCCGCCGGGATCCACATGAAGAGGCCGGCAAGCTGCTGGTCTTCCAGGGGCGTCAGCCCCCACTCGGCGGCCTGGGATGTCTGGGTCGGATAGATGGGCCGCCGAAAGAAGGCGAGCAGGATGCCCAGAAAGCCCGTATGGAGCGAGGTGACGAACAGGTAAAAGATGGCCGCGCCATAAGCCCGTTCCCCTTCGCGCCCCTGCAATAGAGCACGCCAGAACAGAAGAGCCGTGACGAAGAAGCTGAGATGCTGGAGCCAATGGATCCAGGGATCGGCCAGGGCTGCCTCATAGAACGCGGGAGCGTGCCAGATCCAGAGCGCGCCTCCGTGCACCAAGGTTGCGACGGGGGGATAAGTGAGCCAATTCCAGGATCGTGCGACAGCGGGTGTCTGCCCGATGCCACCGGCCCGGCGTCGCATGGCCGCCGAGAGAGCCCAGAGCATGGCGACGGGGCGGCCCACGACGAGGAGCGGGGCGGCCAGAGCCATGAGGATTTCATGCTCGATCATATGCGCGACGAACAGGCGCTCACCGAGCCAGTGAAGGGGTGTGACCAGGGCGAAGACGAGAAGCCCCCATCCGCAAGCGAAACAGATCGCCTGCCAGAGCTTGACGCCGCGTCCGATCCCGGCCCGGCGCCAAAGCCTTGCAAGACCCGTCAGGTAGAGGCCGCCAGAAAGCGCGAGAGGAAGGACGACCCAGGGATCCCAAGTCCATGTGGTGCCGATTTCGAACCAGTGCACATGGCCTGAATGAGCCTGCGCCTCACTGGCGGCAAGGAGTGCGAGAAGGATTGCCGCCGCCCTCATCGCTCGCACCCATGGAAAACGAGGCCCGCCATGCCGTGAAGCAGGATGATGATTGTGAACAGGGCCGCAATGGCGATGCCGATCAGCGCCATGAAATGGTGCGGCCGACCAGCCCCTGTCGAGTCCGGCGGGGGCGTCAGTGGAGCGGTGGCGTAGCCGCGCCAAGAGAGAAAGCCGCCGAAGAGGCTTAAGGCTGCCATGATGAGAGCAAAGATGGGGACGAGCGGCACCTGATGGGCGCAGACCCATGGTACGGCGGCGTAGTTGAATTGCGTGTCGATCAGCCAGGCGACAGGCCCGGCGTAGATACCGGCAGATGGAACGCCTCTTGTGAGCCATGCCGCCATGATCTCACCACCACCTCGGGAACCAATAGATGATCACGTAGATCGGCAGCCAGGAGGCCACGACGAAGTACCAGTAGAACGCATTGTCACCCACGTCCGAGAAGCGCTTGCCGTGGCCGTGCCGCGTGAACATGAGGACAGCAAGAACGATGGTGTCGACAACGTCGGTCAGGAGATGCGCGGTATGAAGCCCGAGGAGCAGCCAGACGATGGAGCCATAAGCATTGTGGTCCCACTTCACGTGCGTGGTCCCAAGCTCCATCGTACGTAATCCCAGGAGAGCGACGCCGATCAAACTCATGATGACGAGATCCCGGCGAACCTTCCTGAGGTCTTCCCGCTCGCCGTTCCGCTTGGCGAGGTAATTGGGATAGAGGCTGCCCAGCATGAGAACCGTATGCAGGCTCGACCAGAAGAGGTCCGGAGCCGGTGCGCTGAGCGGCCAGGTGCCATTGACGAAGACGAGATAGAAGTAAGCGCCGACGGCCAGAACGAAGCCCATGCCCTCAACGGCGCAGAACCCTAGGGTGCCCCACCAGATAGGGCTGCGCGGTCCGTAGGAATAGCTCGGCATCTGCCGGGCGTTCAGCACGATCCGGTGCGGAAGCAGACCTGATGGCACCTGAGGATCAGGGGACCCTGCCGTCATCGCTCGTCCTCCGTGCTGGTCTTCGGCCAGAACCATCCGATCAGGGCCAAAGCCAGCGGGATGCTGCCCCAGACCACGGCCCAAGGCGTGAAGATCGACCCAACGAAGGTGATTGTCGTCGCCACTGCCGTCAGGAAGGGCCAGATCGACGGCTCAGGCGAGGACTCGCGAAGATCTGCCCGTCCATGGGTGATCGTGGAGACGATCTGCTCGCGGTTCTCGACGCTCAGCCCCGCCACCACGGGCAAGCTGTCACGGTTGGCCCAGAGCGGTTCCCGGTTCGTGACGACGGGGACGCGATCAAAGTTTTGCGGCAGCGGCGGGGATGCCGCTGCCCATTCGAGGGTTCCGGCATTCCAGGGATTGGGTTCCGCGACGGGGCCGCGACGGGCGCTTGAGATGATATTGTATAGGAAGAGGACGAAGCTGGCGAAGAACAGGACCGCACCAATGGTCGAGATCAGGTTGAGGCTTCCCCAGCCCATTTCCGGCAGATAGGTGTAGACCCGCCGGGGCATGCCCATGAGGCCCGTGATGTGCATGGGGAAGAACGTCACGTTGAACCCAATGAAGGCGAGCCAGAAATGCCACTTGCCCAACCGCTCGCTCATCATGCGGCCGGCAAATTTCGGGAACCAATAATAGATTGCGCCGAGAAGCGGGAACACGTTGCCGCCGATGAGCACATAATGGAAATGGGCAACGACGAAGAACGTGTCGTGCACCTGGGTATCAAGCGGCACGGAGGCGAGCATGATGCCCGAGAGGCCTCCCGCCACGAAGATGAAGAAGAATCCGATCACGAAGAGAAGCGGCGTGCGGAAAACGGGCCGCCCATCCCAAAGCGTCGCGATCCAACAGAAGATCTGAATGCCGTTCGGGATCGCGATGAGCATACTCGACGCAGTGAAGAAGCTGGCGCCCAACTGCGGCAGGCCCGTGGTGAACATGTGATGCACCCAAAGCCCGAACGACAGGAAGCCGGTTGCGATGAGAGAGAGCACGAGGGCGATGTAGCCAAAGGCTTGGCGCCTTGCGAAGGTGACCACGATTGCGGACACCCATCCGGTAGCCGGCAGGAAGATGATGTAGACTTCCGGGTGGCCGAAGAACCAGAACAGGTGCTGGTAAAGCAGCGCATCCCCGCCTTCCGCCGGATTGAAGAAGTGAGTGCCTACCAGTCTGTCCAGGATCAGCATGGCAGACGCGGTGACGACGGCCGGCAGAGCAAAGACAATCACGAAGGAGTTGACCAGTTCAGCCCAGACGAAGAGCGGGATCCGGTCGAGTGTCATCCCAGGAGCGCGCATCTTGAAAACGGTGACGATCACCGAGATCGCGACCGCGATGCCGGCCACCTCCGTGAACGTGATCATCTGCGCCCAGAAGTCGACACGTTTGCCCGGTGAGAACTCCGGCCCGGCGAGAGGCACGTACGAGAACCAGCCTGTATCGGGCCCGATGTTCAACATAAAGGCGACCCAGATCATGATGCCGCCGAACAGATAGACATAATAGGAGAAGGCATTCAGGCGCGGAAACGCGATGTTGCGAGCCCCGACCATGAGCGGCACGAGATAGACCGCAAACGCCTCCCCGATCGGCACGCCGAAGAGGAACATCATCGTCGTGCCATGCATGGTGAAGAGCTGATTGTAGAGATCCGGGCTGATCAGCTTGCTCTCGGGCTGAGCCAGTTGCAGGCGCATGGCCACCGCCGACAGGCCGCCGAGGAAGAGGAAAATGATGGCCGTGATGATGTAGCGGCGGCCGATGATCTTGTGATCGACTGTCGAGAGTGCGCCGATCAGGCCCTTCTCGGTCCCCCAGGTCTTGGCAAGACGTGCTGAGAGCTCCGGCCCATCCACCTGATCGTCACGCAGTTCATCCGGGCTCGGCGGGGCATCCGCCTCGCTCTGAACGCCCGGCAGGCCGCCGCGCTCGCCGGTGGCCAATCGGGTGACCTCGGGAACGGCATCGAATTCATGGGACGTGAGGGCCCGGGTCACTTCAACCCCTCCAGATAGCTTGCAAGAGGTTGAACCTCATCGGGTTCGAGCTGGATTGTCGGCATGTTCACGCCGGGCTTGACGCCATGCGGATCGACGATCCACGCGGCGATGTTGCCTCGGGTCGTCTCCAGGGTTCCGGCCGCGATATAGCGGCGGCTGCCCACATGGGTGAGGTCGGGCGCGATCTTGCCGCCCGCATCCGTGCCGCGGATCTGGTGGCACATGATGCAGGGTTTTGACATGAAAATCTCCATGCCCCGCTGGCGCTCCTCGTCACCAGGAGGAATGGCCGAGGATATCTGCTGCTCACGCCAGCGCTCAAAGTCCTCCCTGCTCTCGGCAACGACAATGAGGCCCATATGGGCATGCTGGAGCCCGCAATACTCGGCGCATTGCCCGCGATAGATACCCGGGCGGTCAGCCTGAATCTGGATCTGGTTCTGCCGGCCGGTGATGGCATCCATCTTGCCGGTGAGGCTCGGGACCCAGAAGGAGTGGATCACGTCGGAGGATTCGAGCTTGATCAGCACCGGCTCGCCCACCGGGATGTGGATCTCGTTCGCGGTGGTGAAGACCCGGTTCGGCTGGGAATCCTCGTACGTGATCTTCCACCACCATTGCTGCCCCGTGACCAGCAGCGTCAGAGCTCCATCCTTATGAGCAAACAGCACCTTCTGGGCCGCGTAGCTCAATCCGGTCAAGGAAATGACTGTCAGGAGCGTCAGACCGATGGCAACGGAAATCGTGATGGTCATGCGCCGCTCGGTTGTGGGGTTCGTCGCGAGCGGGTCCGCATCCTCGGGGCGTCTCCTGCGCAACGCCAGGAGAAGAGCGATCATGGTCAGGACCCACACTGTGGCAAGCACTGAGACGAAGATCCAGAACATGTGGGCGAGCGTGCTTGCCGCAGGTCCCCGGGCATTGAGAACCGACTGCCAATGCTGACATCCTCCGAGAGGCAGGCACAGGAGCAGGAGAGCAGGTGCGATCCTTCTCATCCGCACCTCACTGTGGCATCTGCGCAGCAGGCGGGATCTGACCGCCATCCATCACTTCGCCCGGTGGCCTGCGCTGCTCAGCAGGGCCAGGGTGCATGTCGTCGTTGCGGCCAGGCGCTGCCGGTTTCGGCACGTTTCGTCCCATGGAACGGACATACGCCGCGATTTGCCAGATCTGGTCATCCGGCACCTTGCCCCGAAAGGACGGCATGCCGTTCGGGCGGCCCTCCCGGATCGTCTGCACGATGTTCTCGATCTGCCCGCCATAGATCCAACGGTCGTCCAAAAGCGGCGGCCCGGAATCACCGCCGCCATGGGCGTGACAGCCGTTGCAGTTGAACCAGATGTAGAGCCTCTTGCCCTGAGCAATGTGATAGGCGTTTTCCTCGTATTGCTGGCCCAGGCCCGACCGCTGCTCCGTCGGCCCACTAGGGCCTGCAGACAGGGGCGATAGCGCAATCTTTTCCTCTGTCTCAGAGGTGACGGGATTGGCACGGTATTCACGATCTTCCCGCTCACAGGCGGCAAGGGCTAGCACGGACAGAGACAGGATCAGAAGCTGTCTCATGGCACGCGTCCCGCTCGCTTCAGGTTGTTGTCGAGACGAGGAACGCCGAAGGCCGCAAGGATGGCATCCACGTCCCCGCGCCGCCGGGCGAGTGCCGCATCCACCTCCTGGCGCATAGCCTCATCCTCCTTGCGCACGGCCATGGAAATATCGAACACCATCGGTAGCTGCGGCCCGTCAAAGATCGGCCGGACGGGTGTCACCTTGAGCGGCACGCCCTCACGCTGGGCAAAGTAGCCGGCGAGAGGCCCCCAGACGATGGCCACGTCAATCTCGCCTTTCGCCAGCGACTCGATAATCCGGGCCGGCGGATTCGGATCGTTGTAGTCGCCATAGATCATGTAGCCGCGCACGTTCTCGATGATGCCACGGCGGGAGAGCGCATGGGCTGGAGGCGTGTTCGAGCCATCGTCGCCGATAAGGTGAACGCCGATCTTCGCCTGACGGAGAACCGGGTCGTTGAGGGACTGAACTTCAGGACCGCCGGTCCTGGTCACGAAGACATAGGACGAGCGGTAATAAGGCGCCGTCGTACGCACGCCTTCAAGATTAGCGGGCAGACCCGTCACCAGATCGCAGGCTTCGGCCTTGAGGGTGTTGCGCAGAAAACCGCGGCGCTGCGCCCACCAAGTATAGCGAACCTCAGCGCCGAGTTCCTCCGCTATCAGCGAAGCGAGCTTGTTCTCGAACCCTTCCCCAGCTTCGTTGGAAAACGGCAGGTTGTTGGGATCGGCGCAGACGCGAAGCTCGCGGGCTTGGACAGCACCGACGAGCAGCATAGAGCCTGCGAGAACAATCCACTTAAGGAAGCTTGAACACATAGAGCGTTCCTCCCTTGGTGGTGACGTTCTTCAGCTCCCGCATGGCATTGACGAAGCCCTTGGCGGCCGTGCCGTCGCGCGGGTCGAGATCGGCAGAAACAATAGAGCCCGCCCAGCCGCCAACGCCCGAAAGAATGGCGACGTACTGCTTGCCGTCAGGGCCGCGATAGGTGGTCGGCTGGCCGATGATGCCGGAATCAACCTTGAACTGCCACAACACCTCGCCCGAGCGGGCGTGAACGGCTTTGAACCAGCCATCCATGGTGCCGTAGAAGACGACGTCGCCTGCGGTCGCAAGCGCGCCGCTCCAGAGGGGAAAGCGCTCGTTGATGGTCCAGAGTTCCTTGCCCTCCCTGATGTCCCAAGCGGTGAACTCACCCATATGGCCGCCCGGGCCCGGCATCATCCGCACCTCGGCGCCGATATAGGGCGTTCCGGCGATGTAGTTCGGCTCCACGCTCTCCCAGTCCATGCACATGTTCATGTGGGGGATATAAAGAAGGCCGGTCTTGTGCGAGAAGGCGCTCGGGTTCCAATCCTTCGCACCGGGCGCGGTCGGGCAGATGTCGCGGATCACGCGATTGTTCACGGGTTCCTTTTCAGGATTGGTCTGAAGCCGACCTGTCTTGAGATCGACGCCTGTCACCGAGGTCAGCGCGTGGAAGGGCTTCGCGGAGAGCACCTCTCCGTTGGTACGGTCGATCACGTAGACGAAACCCGTGCGCCCCGGGTGCACCATCACCTTCCTGGGCTGCCCTTCCCACTCCATGTCAAGCAGGATCATCTCGTTGACATTGTCCCAGTCGTGAAGATCGTGAGGAGAGGTCTGGTAGAACCACCGCGCCTCGCCTGTATCCGCGTCACGGGCGAAGATGCCGGCAGTCCATTTGTTGTCGCCGGGGCGCTGATTGGGGTTCCAAGGACCCGGATTGCCGGTGCCGTGATAGAGCAGGTTCAGGTCGGGATCATAGGACAGCCAACCCCAGACCGTGCCGCCACCCTGCTGCCAGGCATCCGCCGGCCAAGTGGTGACGCCCAGATCCTTGCCCTTGTCGCTGTCGTAAAACGGCTTGAAAGTAGGGCCGATCTTCACGTCCTGATCGGGCCCGGTGTTGTAGGCCTTCCAGACGCTCTTACCGTCCTCAGCATTGAGCGCTTCAATCCAACCCCTGACTCCGTATTCGCCGCCCGAAATGCCGACAAATACCTTGTCCCTGACGATAAGGGGCGCCATCGTCATGGTCTCGCCCCGATTGATGTCGCCGAGCTTGGTCTTCCAAACCTCCTCGCCGGTGTCCGCATTCACCGCAACCACATGAGCGTCGAGCGTTGTGAAGTAGATCCGCCCATTCGCGAAGGTGGGGCCGCGGTTAACCACATCGCAGCACGCCACCCCTTGTGCAGCCGCGGCCGGCTTCGGGTTGTACTGCCACTTCATCGGGGCGCCGGGCTGGGTCAGGTCCAGGGCGTAGAGGATGTTCGGATAGGGCGAGAGCACGTACATCGTGCTGCCGACAACGAGCGGCGCCGATTCCTGCCCCCGGTTCACGCCCGTCGAGAAGGTGAAGGCGACCTGGAGGTTCCTCACGGTCTCGGTGTTGATCTCGGACAGATCGCTATAGCGGGTATTGGCAAAGTTCTTCTGCGGGATCACCCACTGGCCATCTTCAGGCCCGGTGACAAAGGGGGGTGCGGCAGGCTGAGGTGGTGTCGGCTGAGCAAAGATCGGAAGAGCGGGCTGAAGGATCAGCGAGAGGGTCAGGCCAAGGGCAAGGCGGGCTCCACCCAAGATGAGTTCTCCCGAACGCGAGGGTATACCGCGTCAGCTGCGGCTCGACTCCAACAGCTGAGCTTTAACAATGTTCCCGAAGTTGTGATTGCAGTCTGTGGGAACCGGATCAGCGCCAGTACTCCCGGATGGGGATGCCGTATTCATTGGAGGCATGGATAAGAATATAGGTTCCCACGGCAGCCAGAAGCCCGATCAGGACCAGCGTGACCAGAAATCCTGGATCGCGGAATATGCGGAAATCCTTTCGCAACGAGCTGCTGGGTGGCCCTGCCATGGCTGACTGCCGAAAATGGTTGTCCCTACGAGCCAACTGAGAACGGGTGCCCATGTTCCTCGGTCGGCAAAGATCATTCGGGTGCCCGCCTGGCCCAGAACCCCTGACCGGGATCATAGCCCCAGACCGCGAACCCGAAAAAAACGGCCGAGGCCAGAGCACAAATCGCAAAGGCCATTGGCTCGAACTGGAGATACAGCGCGAAGCGGATCAGCTCGACTGCATGGGAGAACGGATTGGCCCAGGCTATAGCTGCCAGTGTCGGACTGACCTCATCAAGCCGCCAGAGCGGATAGAGTGCCGTCGAGGCGAAGAACATAGGAAAGATCACGAAGTTCATCACGCCCGCAAAGTTTTCGAGCTGGCGGATGAAGGATGAGAGGGCAAGCCCGAAAGCTCCGAGCATAAGCCCGGAAAGGATGAGCGCCGGCAGAACTGCTCCATAGCCGAAAGCGGGCGGCCGGACATCCCAGAAGCGGGCGAGCAGCAGGAACAGATAGACGATGGGCAGCACCGTGACGGTGTTGGCGAGAAGCCGGGCTCCCAACAACCACCATCGCGGCAGGGGTGCGGTCAGGAGCACCCGCATTGATCCCATCTCCCGGTCGTAGACCATGGAGAGGGAATTCTGCATACCATGGAACAGCAGCATCATCCCGACTAGGCCTGGGACGATATAGACCTCGTAGAGGATGTAGGTCTCGTAGGGGGGGATGATCGACAGCCCCAGCACCGAGCGGAAGCCGACGGCGAAGATGCCGAGCCACACGAGCGGCCGCACGATGGCTGCAGCGAACCGCCCCTGCTGTCCGATAAAACGCAGCATTTCCCGACGCATGATGCCGGCAAGCGCGTGCATGGCGTAGCGCATCTTCATGATGCATGGCCTGTAAGGTTCAGGAATGCCGCCTCCAGGGTTCGGCCGGAGGCGAGCTCCCTTGCCTGCCCTGCCCAGCGCACCTGTCCCTTGTGCAGCACGAAGAGCTGATCGGCAGGATCCACCTCCTCCAGCATGTGGGTGGCCCAAAGCACGCTCAAGCCCTCGCTGCACAGAGACCGTACATGCTTGAGAAGCAGCTGCCGTCCGGCAACATCGAGACCGGCGGTCGCCTCGTCGACGATCAGGAACTTCGGCCGATGCAGAAGCGCCCGGGCGATTTCCACACGCCTGCGCATCCCACCCGAGAGGGATCGTACCTTGTCCCGGCTCCGGTCACCGACGCCGAGCCGATCTAGTTCCTCACCTGCACGCTCATTGGCCTCTCGACGGGACAGGCCGTGCAGGGAACCGTGATAGGCCATGTTCTGCTCGACGCTCATATCGAGATCGAGGGTCGGCATCTGGAAAACGACGCCGAGACTGGCCAAAGCGGGCAAAGGATTACGGCGGATCGAGTGATCGAAAATGCGGATGTCGCCCTGCTGCGCATTGTAGAGCCC
Organism: Microvirga makkahensis; assembly: GCF_009830105.1. Lineage (GTDB taxonomy): Bacteria > Pseudomonadota > Alphaproteobacteria > Rhizobiales > Beijerinckiaceae > Microvirga > Microvirga makkahensis. The sequence continues at coordinate 87,721 of NZ_WURB01000008.1, read as the reverse complement.
TGTCACGAGGGAGACGAGGGTCGTCTTGCCGGCACCGTTGGGTCCGAGGAGAACAGTGAAGGATCCAGGCTCCACCGACAGGTTCACCTGTGACAGAGCCTGCCGGGCGCCGAAGCCGTGGCTCAGGTTGTCGATGACGAGAGCGGTCATGGCGCAACGACGAGCCCCCAGGGAGAGCGCCCCACGCCGATGGACTTCACCACCTCCTGGTTTTCGAGATCGATCACCGACACGTCGCTCGAATTGCCGTTCGCCGTGTAAAGGCGCTTGGCGTCCGGCGATAGCGCAATGTGCCAGACCCGCTGACCAACCAAATAGGTACGCAGCACCTTGAAGGTCTTGGCATCAACCTCGGCCACCCGGTTGGCGGGACCCAGCGCCACATAGGCGCGCGAACCGTCAGGCGTGAGCTGAACTCCGACCGCCTGGATGAGCTCGCGCGGAACGCCGGGCACCCCGAAGCCGATTGTCGCCATGGGCTCCCGCGTCTCGGAATCAAAGACCTCGACCGTACCCCGCAGCTCGGATGAGACCCAGATCTGCTTGCTGTCAGCCGAAACCTGCGCCACGCGAGGGCGGGTGCCCACCAGTACATTGTCGACGAGTTCGAGCGTCTCGGCATCGATCACATGCAGCATGCTCGTGGTCTCGGAGGTATTGACCACGAAGCGCCCATCGGGGCTCACGCCCATGCCTTCCGGCTCAACGCCTACCTCGACCTCGGTCACGATGCGCCGCTCGGGAATATCGAGAACGGACACGAGGTTGTCGTTCTCGTTCGCCACGAAGAGGCGGCGCCCGTCGGGATGGAGGACAAAGAGTTCCGGATCCTCTCCGGACGGCAGCGGGTCCTCCATCTTCCGGGTCTTCAGGTCCACCACGTCGATGCGGTTGTCATCTCCGACAGCTACATAGAGCTTCTGCTTGTCTGCGCTGAGGCCGATGCCACGCGGCCGCCGTCCGACCGGGATCGTGTCGATCAGCTTCGATGTCGCGCCGTCGATAACCGATACGGTATTATCTTGCTCATTTGAGACATAGACCGTCTCAGCCAAAGCGGCATGCGATGCGAACGCAAAAAGTGCAGCAAGGATTAAAACCTGCATCGGCTCTCCTCACGATCAGTGCCTAAGGTATCGAGTTCAGAGCCGCGATGCAGATATCCTGCCTGCGGCGAGACGGAGACGAGGAGGCGTGGTCCTGCAATCAAGATTGGCTGGCGCATCTGTCCGTCCCACGGGCGGAAGCTTTGCCCCTGCCCCTTAAAGCCTGAGAGTATAAAGTCTGGACCTCTCAAGTAGGCCATGATCGCGGAAGGATCGCTGCTGCGCGAACGGATCGCGGCCTCTCCGATGGCCCGCACGGCAGCCCAGGCGGCATAGTCGACTGCACCCATCCGGCGGCCAGCCAGCTTATCGAAACGGGCCTGCAACTGCGTGGCGCCCCACTGCTCCGATACGGCGCTCCACGCTGCTGTGATCAGTCCATGCGTCCCTGCCACGGGGCGGGGCAGCGCCGTACGTCCGGGCAGGTAATCGCCGAACTCGTTTGCCTCGTCGGCAATGACGAGCACGTCGTGATCCGCAACCTGAGTCAGGACCGGAATTTCGCTCTGCAGTGTCACATGGCCCGTGTCGGTGCGGGCGTGACCCGGCTTGAATGTCCAGTCCTTCTCCGCCACGATCTGGGCGCCGAACCGCTTTGCAGCCCGACGATAGGCTTCAGCCAGCAACTTATCCCCGGGGCGGCTTCCCGTCACCAGAAACCACCGTCGCCAGCGCTTCGCCATAAGGTACTGCGCCAAGGCATCCGCCAGCATGGCGCGGCTTGGAACGGTGTGCAGGACGTTCGCGCGGCAGGATTCGTTGCGCAGTTCGTCATCGGGCGCACGCGCATTGATGATCAGCATCTCGTGGGCCTTTTCATTCGACCCCGCGGCAAGCAGGGCCGGCGCGTCCAGATCGGTGACCACGAACCGAATACCTTCAGCTGCAAGCGTGCGGATCGTGTCCGCGGGATTGCCGTCTTTAGAGATGGTACGCTCCACCAGTACAAAGCGCTGTTTCGTGAACCTACCGGTGGTCGCATTGTCGGCGACCCCGAGGCGAGCACCCGCCAAGCCCTCGTCCGGGATCTCCCGATCAAGCGGCGAGACGGGCAGGATGGGATCGCGCTCCTGCGTGATGATCGCAACCCTGATCGCTGTGTCGTTGGCTAAGACAGGGACGGCCAAGAGCACTGAGAGAAGGACCAGCAAAGCTCTCATTCAGCCGCCTTTGCCTGTCGAATGGGCTGGTCATCGACAATTCGTGCCGGGGAGCCATCGAGAGTCATCACCCTCTGGGCGAGCGCGGCAGCTTCGTGCCAGTGATGGGTCACGAACAGCGTCGTCGGACGCAGCTTCTTCACATGCGTCGCCATGAGGTTCTGCATGTCTCGCGAAGTCTCGTCATCCAGAGAGGAGAACGGCTCATCCAGCAGGAGAAGTTTGGGCTGGACCGCCAGCGCTCGGGCAAGAGCCACCCGGCGCGCCATGCCCAATGAGAGGCGCTGAGGGTAGACATCCTCCGCCCCGGCAAGACCCACCTGCGCCAACCACTCCCCTGCTTTCCCGGGCTGCTCCGGAAGGACAAGCTCCAAATTCTGCCTCGCTGTTCGCCACGGCAGTAGTCGAGGCGATTGAAAGAGGTAGCCGACAGGCTGCGGCAGGTCCGTGATCACACCTTCGAACTCCCGGTCGAGTCCGGCTACGATTTGCAGGAGACTGGATTTGCCGATGCCTGAGGAACCGACGATGGCACAGACCTCGCCATCGGCCAGCTCGAAAGACAGATCTTCGAACAGCACGCGAGCCGGAGCCTCTCCTCGCCTGGGATAGACCTTCCGCTCGATCGAAACTCGCATCGTCATCGCCGCCACCGGCCTGCCCGGCGCTCGAGCGGCGCGAACAGCACAACTTCGATGATCAACACGCAGAGAACGAAAGCTGCCGCATACGCCATGACCCGCGGCACATCGAAGAGCTGAAAATAACTCTGCAACTGAAAACCGACGCCATTGGACCGTCCAAGGAGCTCCACCACGAGAACGATCTTCCAGATGAGCGCAAGGCCGTTGCGCGCGGCTGCCAGCAGATAGGGCGCCAATTGCGGGATGATCACCTCCCGCAGCGTTCGCCAGGGACCGAAGCGATAGATCTGCGCGACCTCCGCATAATCCCTCTCAAGCGCTCTCGCCCCTTCGCGGAGTGTGACAGCCACATTGGGGACCTTGTTGACGGCGACTGCCACGAGAAGCGCCGTTTCCACCAATCCGAGCCAGACATAGGTCAGGATGATGACGACAAGCGCTGGCACGTTGAGAAGAATGACGAGCCATGGGTTAATCCACCGGTCGAGCCAGGGCAGGCGACCAAGCGCAACACCGAGGACCGTGCCGATGGCCATGGCAATGATGAAGCTGATGCTGACCCGCGCCAGGGTGATGCTGAGATGATCGATCAAAGGCCCGTGCAGAGCCTCCCGCATCAGGCTCCGGAAGACGGTGAGCGGCCCCGGGAACAGACGGCTCTCGGCCCATCCTGAACCAACCTGCCACAGGCAGAGGAACAGCAGCACGGAGGCGATTCCCTGCCACATCTCCCTTCCTGCAACATCAGCCGCACGCATCGGCAGCCTCAATAGGACACGTGGGGCCAGAAGGTTTTCGCATCGAGGATTTTCGCCCGGCCGACAAAGTTGTCCCCTCCGATCTCGACCAGGATAGTATAAAGATTTCCTGCCGCCTGCCGCTCGGGCGCCGACCACCGATCCGGAATGCCTGCACGGAAGCCCGCCTGGATTGCACCGAGCACCGCTGGGTCGTCGCTTCCGATCTGAGGCGCGAGGCGGATCCACTCCTCCTTCGAGCCTGCAAGCAACGCCTTTGCCTCCCGTGAGGCGGCAGTGAAGCCTTGGAGAGCAGCGTCCTTGTCCTCGGCCCATTCCTCTCGGAACGCATAGCCGAGCATCGGCACTTCACCATTGATGCCGAGACGGCGGATCATGTCCGCAACGGTCAGGAGTGATTTGGCGCCGCCGGATTCAAGACGAGCGGCGTAGTGCCAATAGGTGAGAATGGCATCGATGCGTCCGCGGGCCAGCTCCTCGTTCAGGAGCGGCGGAGCCCCAAAGACGGGCTCGGCAACCCCTGCTAGATCGACACCCAGCTCCTTCTGGGCATAGGCCCGGAGAAGCAGCCAACTCTTGTCGAGCGGGCCGCCGGCAACCCCGATCCTCCTCCCCTTCAGATCCGCAAGGTTCCGGATGGCCGAGGCATGCGGGATCATCAACGTGCCCACAGCCTTTGAATAGGGCACGAAGCTGAAGGCTGCTCCCTCGCCTCTCTGCCGAGCGACCCAGGGCCAGTCGGTGACGATCATGTCCACGGCGCCCGCCTGCAAAGCTACCTTGGCTGCCTCGTTGGAGGCAAACTCCACCGGGACTACGGCAATGCCATGCCTGCGGTCCAATCCATGATGCCGGATGGTATCGATCTCCCAGGCGACAGTTCCGAACCTGAGCAGACCAATCCTGATAGCTTGATCCTCTTGAGCCGTAGCAGGCCCAAAGACGATCAGGGCCAGGATGAAATAGGCGACTTTCAGAAGCATGGCTAGATCCTGGCAAGCAATGGCCCGTGTCAACGGCCAAGCTTCCTCCTTGTTCCGCTCGCTTCGTTCCCGCTGCCGAGTTCCGGGTGTCTCAAGGATGCAAAGGAAGCTTCAATGTCGCCTCTGGGTCAGGAACCGAGACTCCGTGCGTTTTCGGAACGTCCGGTTCGATGAGGATTGCTGCCTTCGAGCTTAGGTCTCAGGCGTGCCAAATTGAGACCTTCCGAGCGTGGGGACTATCGCGTGCTATATCATCAATGGCTTACGGCGAAAATTTCGGGTAAGGCCGTTTATGGAACTGCCAAGCCGCCTAGCGCCGTCTGGCAAGGTGCTGGGCGATTGCTTCTTTGGCGGCATCCAGATCAGGGTATGTGGGCTGGCCCAGGCCTTCCAGCACACCGAACTTGGCCTCTAGGTACCAATGCCCGGCCAAGCCGTCATACTGGTTCGAGAGATGGGTCAGCACCGCTAGCAGCCGCTGCTCCTCATCGAGGACCAGCATACCTTCCTCGTCGAAGCCGGTCGCCACGCGGATGGGCTGAAGGGTGAGGCTCATGCGGCGGCCTGATCATTCTCCAGGTGCAGGTAGGTCGGGTCGAACTCGCCCACCTGCTTCAACCTCTCCCAATCGGGAATGGTCAGCCGTTCCCCTTTCAGCTCGATCAGGCCCTCGGCCCGCATCTGCTGGAGCACCCGGTTGACGTGAACCGTGGTGAAGCCGAGCGCATCGGCGAACTCGCTCTGGGTGATTGGCAGGTCGCAGGCATGGTCCTCGACTAGGCCCACCGCTTTGAGGCGCACCAGCAGCTCGCACAGCACATGGGCCATGCGACTCACGCCTTCCCGTCGGCCGACATTCGTCACCCACTCGCGGAAGATGGCCGCATCGATCAGGGTCTCGCGCCAGAAGGCACTCGTGATCCGGGGATAGCGGTTACAGAGGTCGCGTAGGTCGTCATGGGTGATGAACCCGACCCGGCACTGGCTGATGGTGGCCACGCTGTTGTCGAGCACCTTCAGGTGCAGGCTCTGGAGGTCGGGAATGTCACCGGGAATGTTGAAGGAGACGATCTGGCGCTTGCCGCCTGCCGTGATCTTGTAGACGCAGGTAAAGCCGCTCAGAAGCAGGCAGGACCGGGAGGGACGATCCCCCTCACGCACGATGTCCTGGTCGGCCTTGATGACCTGCACCTGCATCGGCAGCTTTTCAAGCGCCTGCCGCTCCTCGTCGGTCAGATCGAAGATGCTTTCCAGCTTAAGGATGAGCGGATTGTAGTCAGGATGAAAAGGTGCGGACACGATGGCGCTCCCTCGGTTGCAGGCGGGAGCACGTCGTATCTCTCAGGTATCAGCGCCCAAGATCAGTTGCTGACAATGAGCACACCATGGCACACAAGCGAATACCTGTCATTGGTGTATGTTAATCTCCAAGATTAACATCATCGGCGAGACGCACAATTTTAGGATTCATTTGAGATTTTTTATCAAAATACTTGTTTGACAGCTAGATAAAGCTATGTAAAGGGGCTGCAAGTAAGTTGCTTTATCAGATTAGATTTTTAGGGTGTCCGGCCACTTGGCACTGACCTTTCGCCCCAACATGAAGGCGAAGGCTATGCCCCTCGACATCTCATTCCAGCCCATGCGCGTGCTCATCGACGGCCATGACAGCGAGGGCACGCTTGTCCTTGCCGACAGCCAGCTCGCCGCCGTGTTCGTGCGCCTCGACGGGACACACCACGCCTCTGAGAACAAGGGGTGGTGGTACCTGGAAGCGGGTTTTGGCAAGTGCAACAGTCAGCACGCGCCCCTGTTCAAGACACCCGAAGAGGCTGGAGCCTGGGTCGAACAAACCCTGGCGCGTTAGGCTGCCTCACTTCGCAGTAGCCTCTACGGAACAGCGAGCGAGGCTCTATGCGTTGATGGACGTTGTTATCACCGCCTGAAGACCCAAGGTTCCAGTCCGTGTCATAAGCAGCCCGCTGTCCGTCTGCCACCCGCACTTGCCGCTGTCTTGCTGGTGAAGCTTGCCGTGGGACTCAAGTATCCTTTAGCGTTGGTGGCTCTGGGTGTCTGGCCGCGCGGTGAGTCGTGCCACAACACGATCGGCTGCCACAAGCCATGCATCGCTGCACGATGAGGGTCGAGCGGCCATGTTCCGACGAGAGACGCTTTTGGCAGTCCTGGCGATGGTGATACTAGGCGCTTCTTTAGGAGGATGCGCGGCCCCGTCACAGCTCATGCACCCCGAACGCCAGTGGTTGGTGGGCCGCACCTACGTAGTCACCGGCGCCTCCAGCGGGTTCGGTCGCGGTGTGGCCCTGAAGCTGGCCAGCCATGGCTCCAACGTTGTTCTTGCTGCCCGCCGAACTGAGGTTCTCAAGGAAGTTGCGGCCGAGGTCCGTGCCGCAGGCGGCACACCGCTGGTTGTGACCACAGACGTCAGCCAATCGAGGGATATGGATCGGCTCGCCAGGGCTGCGGTCGACCGGTTCGGTCGCATCGATGTGTGGATCAACAATGCAGGCGTTGGAGCAATTGGCCGGTTCGAGGACGTGCCGCTTCGGGATTACGACCGGGTGATCGACGTCAACCTCAAGGGTGTGGTCTATGGCAGCCACACGGCGATGCGACTGTTTCGCCAGCAGGGCTTCGGCACAATCGTCAACATCTCCTCAGTGGAGGGCGAGGTGCCGCTGGCCTATCAGGCAATCTACTCCGCCTCGAAACATGCCGTGAATGGTCTCGGTGCGGCTCTGAATCAGGAGATCCGGCTCAATCGCTTGGACAACATCAAGGTTGTCACGGTCATGCCCTGGGCCGCCGATACGCCGTTTTTCGAGCATACGGCGAACTATAGTGGGGGCACTCCACGCATGATCTTGATGGACGACCCCCAAAAGGTGGTCGACTCTATCGTTTGGTCCTCGATCCACCCGACCAAGGAGGTCGCGGTCGGGTGGAAGGCTCAGACGGCGGTCACGGCCCACCGGCTCCTGCCCGATCTGACCGAGCACGTCGCCGGGGATATCTACCACAGGGTCCAGATTGAGACGGCGCCTCCGGCTCCTCCGACATCAGGGACGTTGCACCAGCCAATGCGCTCCGGCACGACGGTGGAAGGCGGTGTCAGGGAAAGGATGAGACAGGAGGACCAGGGAAGAAGCCGATAAGTCACGAACCACAACGATCCGCAGCATCCTGGTGGCACGCTGCCGCTACTGCTTCAGCAAAGTCCTGCTGGCTGAAGGGCTTCTGGAGCGTCGGGCAGTCGCTGAACCTGTCGAGCAGTCCATCTGTGCCGTAGCCAGTTGCAAAGATCACTGGAATGCCGCGCTCGCGGATCACTTCGGCAATGGGATAGCTGAGGGTACCATTCAGGTTGAGGTCGAGAACCGCGACCTCGAACTCTGCCTTATGAGCAAGCTCAAGAGCATCAGCAAACTTGGCGACCGGACCTACGATCTCGGCGCCACAGTCCAGAACCATGTCCTCAAGCAACATGCTGATCATCGCTTCATCCTCCACAACGAGAATGTGGCGCTTACGCTCGCTGGTCGGCATGGACGGGCTTCCGGGGCTATAGATCACTGTGCCTCCTGATTTCTGATACTTAGGCGAGGCACAGTGGAGTTAACAGATTGTTAACTTTTATTCGGGCGGCTGACTTCAGGCATTAACCCATGTAACCGAGACTCGGCCTTTGCTGGCGGCTGTTCACAGCGAAACGGCCGAATAACAACGATCAACCCCTTCTATCCGGCGTCCCATGGGGAGCGAAATGGACGAGAGTTACTCCCGGACTGGCTTGATCTATGGCATGGCCTTGGTGCTGGCCATCGGCAAGGCCTGCACCCTGCTGATCTGGCGTACGCTTCCGAAGCCGAGACCAACCGCGCGGCAGGAACTGGTTGAAGCATGGCATCGCCGCAGAATACACATGCAGGTTGACGCGAAGGCTGCGTCAGCACCCCAAGATCCGCATCCTGTTGCCAATGACGGAACGGCCGAACCAGTCCGGCCGAGAACACGTTCAGGCCAAGCACCTCTGCTCCCGACCAAGCTCTTCACGAGACTACGAAGCTGAGTGGACGAACAGCGCCGCCTTGACCAGACGGTCAGGGCCAAGGTCCTCCTCAGCATCAAGGGCCAGGAGTTCCGCCAGGCGGGTGCGGGCCCGGTTGATGCGGCTCTTGATGGTGCCGAGGTTAGTGCCGCAGATCTGGGCCGCCTCCTCGTAGGACACGCCCTCGGCGCCCACCAGCAGCAGCGCCTCGCGCTGCTCCGCGCTGAGCTTGGCCAGAGCAGCCTGCATGTCGGTGAAGTCCAGCCGTGCCCCTTGCTCCGGCATGATCGCCAGCTTGCCGGCCAGCGCCCCTTCCGGGTCGTCCACCTCCCGGCGACTGCGGCGCATATCGGTGTAGAACTGGTTGCGCAGGATCGTGAAGAGCCAAGCCTGCATGCTCGTGCCAGCCTGGAACTTGTCCAGGTTCTCGAGCCCACGCAGAAGCGCCGCCTGCACGAGGTCGTCGGCGTAGGTCACGTTGCCGGTCAGCGAGATGGCAAAGGCGCGCAGGTGCGGAACGGCATCCAGCATCGCCTGGCGGACAGGATCCTCACTCGCCATCGTGGCTCTTCTTTTTCCCATCCAGTTGCTGAACGAGCTGCACGAAGCGATCCGGCACCGGCTCGCTCACAAGATGGGCGTAGAAGGCTTGTAGCTGCTCACCCAGGAAGGTCGCCACGTGGGGCGGCAGCATCGGCTCGGGACCGGGATCGCCGTGGACGTCGAAGATCTCCTCAAGCGGATCCGGCTGTTCGAGAAAGGTGCTGGTGTGGGGTTTGTTGGTCGACACGCTCGCTTCTCCAGACACGGGCAGGCTGCCCTCTGGCCATGTGGCGTGTGGAGGACGTCCTGGCTTTACGTCACCGGAGGCATGCTGCCATTAACCTGTGATAGTCGTATGTGGAGGCGCAGGACAGGCTGAGGCATGTCCTGCCACCTCAGGAGGATACGGTCAGGCTTTCCCTAGGCGTCCGATCGGCTATTCCGCAAACCGCTCGTCAGGGACTTCGCCAGAGGCAGCAGAGCTAGCTTCAGCCGCAGCGGCCGGGGGAGCATCTTCCACCGTCGCATCCGAGCGTTCCCGACCCTGATCATCAAGCTCCCGCTGCGCCCTGAACCAGTGGTCCTCAGGATTGCCGGTGCGGCCTTCCCTCTCCCAGATCTCGTAGGCGCGTTGGCGGATCTTCTCATCCTGGCTTGTGGCGATGGCTGCGGCAGACAGCGTGTCAGACATGATTGTCTCCCTTAGCTTCGACAGGAGATCAATGATCAAGCCGGGAAGAGGTTCATGCAAACGTCAGGAACGAGCATGGCCTGCCGGTGCTCTCGGTAGCAGCTTCGATGACTGTGCGCCTGGAGGACCTGGCGACGCACCGGCAATCCAAAGTCAGCTCAGGGTCTTGGTTGTGTAAAAACGCTAACGTGTCGCTCGCTAAAGCAATTCTATGTCTCGCGAGGCCGATTGGACCGGAGAATCCACAGCATACAAGGCTGATGTTGTACAAATAGTTCGTCGAGAGCGGACCCGTTCGTGTTTTGACACAGGCTGGGTCATTCTCTGCCGATCCCCTGCCCTTCGCGAATGTCCGGTGTTCCTCTCATCAGCGGACCCTCGTCCTACTTCAGCTCCGTGCCAACAGATCACTGTTAGGGGCTCCACTTGGATCGGCTTGGGGAAGATTTGAAACATCATTCGGATGGTCAAACCTCGCCGCTTCATGGGGTAGCGGTGTGATACCCAGCCAAATGTGCGGTTTGTCCAATCCATTGCGTATCTGATCCATTGAGAAGCATACGCGGCTCTCTACCCTCTTTCCTCCTGAACATGGACAAGCGGCAATGATGGCCGCAGCCAAGGGAGAGAAACGCGCATGAACGCCTTCGAACGCCCGCTTCTCGCGGCCGCTGTGCTTTGGGCTGGCATCATCCCGGTTCACGCAGAGAACGCCTCCAGCTTCACCGCGGCACCGCCCGATGCCCCATTTCGCTCCACGCCGATATCCCCGCAGGTGGCCTGCACGGCCATCGAGCGCTTGGTGCTTCCGGAGGTGTCCTTCCTCAAATCGAGATCTGTGGAGGCGACCGACCGGCACCCTGCCCACTGTCAGGTCACGGGCGTGATCCAGCCGGAGATCCAGTTCGAGATCACCCTTCCAGATGCCTGGAACCGGCGGCTCTACATGTTCGGCAATGGCGGCTATGCCGGCGAAAATCTGGCGGAAGCCAGCCGGCAGGACACCCGCAACGCCGCTCTGCGGCAGGGTTTTGCCGTGGTTCAGCAGAACAGCGGACACGATGCCCGGGCCCAACCGCTCGGCAGCTTTGCGGAGAACAACCTCGGCAAGCTCGTGGACTATGCTTCCCGCGGGGTCCACGTGACCGTCACCAGGGCCAAGGACCTCATCCAGGCCTACTATGATCGTCCCCCCTCCTACTCCTACTGGGAGGGCTGCTCTACCGGTGGGCGACAGGGTCTCATGTCGGCTCAGCGCTATCCGGGCGACTTCGACGGCATCCTCGCCGGCGCTCCCGTTCTCGATTTCACCGGAACCCAGCTCTGGGGCGTGTGGAACGCTCAGGCATTGGCAAAGGCGCCGATCTCCCTCCGGCAGCTTCCTGTGATCGCAAAGGCCGTGCTGGACAAGTGTGATGCCGTGGACGGTGCCAAGGACGGTCTGTTGGCCGACCCACGCCAATGCTCCTTCAACCCAGCTCAGGACCTGCCGCAATGCGCCGAAGGCCAGACCGGTGATCAGTGCTTCACCCAAGCCCAAGTCGAGACGCTCCAGACCATCTATGGTGGCGTGAAGAGCAAGGGCGAGGTCATCTTCCCGGGCCAGCTTCCGGGGGCGGAGCTTGCGGATGCCAGCGGCGCGAGTGGCTGGAAAGAGTGGATCGTCTCTGAGGGACCCAAGAGCCGTCAGCTGGCCTATGGCGAGAGCTTCCTGAAGTACTTTGCCAATATACCCGCCTCGCAGCCCAACCTGGATTGGAAGCAGTTCAACTTCGACAAGGATGTCGAGCCGATCTCCCGGATCCGGGAGATCCTTGATGCGAACAACCCGGATCTGTCCGAGTTCGAAAAGCGCGGTGGGCGTCTCATCACCTACTTCGGCTGGGCCGACCCTGCCCTGAACCCGATGATGGGGGTGAACTACTACGAGCGGGTCCGTCGGACGATGGGAGAGGACCGGACGAGCAACTTCTACCGGCTGTTTATGGTGCCTGGCATGTTCCATTGCCGCGGTGGCTTCGGCCCTGATCGCTTCGACGCCATGACGCCGCTCATCAACTGGGTCGAGAGCGGCAAAGCCCCTGAGTCCCTGCAGGCGCGGCAGGTGTCAAGCTCGCAGGTCGTGCGAACCCGCCCGCTATGCCCGTATCCGCAGGTGGCGACGTACTCTGGCACCGGGAACATCGACGAGGCTGCGAATTTCAGCTGCGCTCAACCATAGGAGAGCACAGCGCGTCCTAGGGCTTGTCTAAATCCCGCTAGGGCGCGATTACGGCCGACACCATTGAGATGCCCACGTACACCGCTGTTGGAGATCCAAACTGGATCCGAGCCACGGGTCCGTGTGCCTGCAGCAATGTCCGATAATCCCTACTTATCGGACATTGCCCGACCCAACCCTTAGTTTTCTAGCCTGACGAAGCATCGACCCGATACACTGGACGTCTCTGTTCCCCGTATACCTGCCAAATAGCCTCCTGGGGTCCGACTATGAACCTCAGGATCTTGTAGACAGCCAAAGATGTCTCTCATATCGCCATTGAGTAACCTCATCTGGACTGAGCAGATGGAAATCTCAAGTGCTAAGAGCTACGTGAAGTGCTGGGTTAACGACGTAAAGCGTCTCATCCTTCATCAGTCGGAGTTCTGCTTCCAATCGCCTAATGTTGTACTCGTAATCGTAGATGAATTTCTCCCTGGCGTCCTTGGTCACGATTCCGAGCACGCCATACCAGAGCATTAAACGGAAGGCCGTTTCTTGCTCGGCGACCTCTACTCCAGCCTCCTTGAAGCGGTTGATTACCTCTTCTTTCGTCAGGTGTTTTGCCACACCGACGAGCGAATAGAGAATGTCGGCTGATAAGCCTGAGACGTCTCGAATCTCATAACCAAAATCCTCGACTAGGTAGAGCGAGTGCTGGCGCACAGCATCTACGCAATCGTCCTCCTCAACTCGCAGGTGCCCACGGTTGATGCCATTCGCAACCGCGTTTTCGATTATATTGATCAGAAAACGTGGTCTCATCAGACAGTGGTCGACGAAATAGTCGAATGACTCCCGCGCACCGACATTTGGCACAAAAAGTCGGGTCCAGACTTGTTCAAAGGTCGAGGTGTGATCTTTCAGTGATGCTTGAAGACGACGAAAAATAACCTGCCGAAGTTTAGCACGATCCGTCCAGTCGATCCGAAGCTGACCAGCCTTACCCCGATCCGGTGTGTTTTCGACGAGCAACTCATAAATGTCGTTGCGAAGAAAGACGACTGACATGAAGTCACGCTCTGCCACGTTGAAGTCGCGGCGGATCTTATCGAGCACCTCGATTAGTAAGCGTACAAGTCGAACATCAAAGGGATGAACACCGTTCGCCGGCCAACCTTTATCGATGTTATCGAACAACAGGATCATCTGAGTCCGACTGTTAGTGTGCTTATGGATCAGCTGCCTGATCTGAGAAATCCCAACTCGAAATACGATGTTGGTCAGCCGTTCTGGCGACAACTTTTCACGTGCTGCGTTAGCCTGTTCAATCTCTTGGAGGATGAAAGTTCCAAGGCGATTGATCCGAGAAGTGAAGTCGCCACTATCCGCTACGCCGGTCTCCTCAAGTAGGTCGCCAATCTCGCGCGCAACGCTAAGTGCCCGGCTATCAAACTTCGACCGGTGATCAGCCTCTCGCTTAATAGTCAATAAGATTTCTGAAAGAATAACAAAATACCAGAACGCCGCTAGCGTATGATCAAATACACCTGAATCAACAATCTTGAGCAGCTCTTCGCGAAACAAGCTCAACTGATGGGACTCGGGCTTCAAATCTGTGACAATAGAGTCTCGCTCCTGACGGAAACTGTCGCGGACACGAAAGAATATTGCCGTTTTCCCAGATCCCTTTCGCCCAGCAACTACATTGATTTCCCCTCGTAGAGTTCTAAGGTACTCGGCGGTCTCAACGAAATACTCTTCGAGAGTACGAAACTCGTTTTCTGCCGCAGACGCGCCGAGCGTGAGCCGCTGCAACGCACTCTTTGCTGCCTTACCACCGACAGCATTGAGAGACTGGCTCGCTAATAGCGAGTTTCGCGCGAAGTCACGCACAAGCTCGTCGATTTGAGCCTCGTCCCGAACCGCTTTGATTACTTCGCGATAGTCCGTGGGTCCCACTTGCTCCTGCGAGAGCATACGAAGCAGTAACGTTTGGCGGCCCAAACCGTGACCAAGTCCAGCAAGAAAGGCAGCTCTTAAATTGTGGCGATCTGCGTCGTCGACATGCTGCCCAAGGATTGGGATAATGATACCTGACGATGCTGTAGTCTCCGCTATCATCGCAACACTTGAGAAGCGAGGAACCTCGACGGGATCAAAGCTACGATAAAAAACCTTCGACGCTTTGACAGCAGAAACAATTGCATTTCTGAAATCAGTCTTGCGGAATGAATCCAGTAGGAAGAGCGGTTGCTGGTGATTGACTGGCTTCGAATAAAGTTCCGAAAGACTTGAGGATGGAAGGTCTACAATCAGCTGCGCTAGTTGGTTTGAGTTTTCATAAGTCTTGTAGCCGATGTTATCAAATAGACCGTCGCGCTGCAGGTCAGTAACCGCATTCGCAAATGAGGCATTCACAACCGGTGCGACTGCTTTTCCTTTCCCGATCGCAAAACCAGCCTCATAGTAAACATTCAAGTTTGGACGGGTCACATCACAAATGACAACGTCTGCTCCCTCGATGCTCGCCCGCACTTGGTCTGGAATGTTGGCCCCGAATATCTCCATCTGAGGCCAAGTCTGTAAGTCTAGCTGATCAGGACCTTCCCGAAGGACTTTGGAGGCAGAGTTGATCGAGCTGACTAGATCCTCAGGCTGCCCCGGATACGCAAAGAATGCTCTTCGGACTCTCGCCACAGTACGCCACCCCTACTTTATATAGTTTACTGCATCATGTTCTTGGAACGGTATCGCTCACATTCTAGGCGGGCAAGCAATCTAACCAGCCTTCCCCAGGGCATACATTGCCAAATATGACGCCCGGAACCCGTCTCGATTGAGCAAAAGCTAGATATGGGAGCGTCTCGAAATTATATCTGGCGATGACGGATTGACGCACCGATTCGGTTAGTGGTGGGGAAGGATTGTTGTATCAGCGTTGTATCACTTGGATCCGCTCGTGCAGACTACCGCTAATCCAACCTCTCCAAGCGCCTGAATTCACAAGAGAAAAATTGGAGCGGGCGATGGGAATCGAACCCACGACATTCAGCTTGGGAAGCCGATTTCGTTTGCCTGCCCTCTTTAGAAGCCAACGGTTCCTCTATGCATCGTTGATTAGGAGCCAGCGGGCGGTCGTATAAGCACGCCATACGCGCCTCCCTCGTGCTCAAGAAACTGAATTCCACCCTTCTGCAACGCTGCAACAACACGATTCACGGTTGCGTCGTAGGTGGGAACCTTGCCCGACTCGAGTGTGGTCAGAGTACGCCTATGTATGTCGGCCCGCTCGCATAATTCGTCTTGCGACCAGCCGAGTAAGGCGCGGGCTGCCTTTATTTGGGCTGCATTAACCATATTCCGAGGCTCTTCTTGACGGCGTCATGCTTGCTCGTTTTGAGTAAGTATCAGCGAGCGATCAGCTTTAGCGGATTGAGTCGCTGACAGGGACTATAACAAAGGATTGTCTTCCGGCCGAAAGGATCGGGATGCAATTCCATCGGCTCCATTTGTGAATGCGAGCCCACTCCTTCGTTTCGTCGAAGGCACGCACGTCCCGGAGCGGAGCCTCCGCCGAGACGTGGCGCACTCCCAACCTCTCATCACAGCTAATCAGGCTGGGACATAGTCCTGGCAAAAGGATGCTTACTCATGCGTGCAGCCAAGCCACGTCTAAAGAGCCCAACACTTCCTTCTCCGGATGCCGCAGGCCGGCGTCGTGCGACCGAACTCCTAAATAGAGCCACCGACCTGCGACGGCTTGCAGTAGCCTTCCCGGGGATGCGGATCATCGGCCCCGATCCGCTCGTTGAGAATCTTGAGAAACTCTGCGGGCTTGCAGATGCTGGCCTCGTGATACTGCGTGTTCGCCTTCGCCAGAATTCCTTTACGGTCGTCGCGGCAAGCCCACGAGCGTGGCGCGCTCCTGGCGAAAAGGCACGATTACATGTCTTGAAACGCGCTGCAGAGCATGCTGGACACCGCATACTACTTATCCCACCGAGGTCTATTACCCGCCAACCGCGCCTCGACAACTCCCGCTGGATTGCTTCGTGCGCTGGAGTTCGGGTTATGCCCGAGGAGCGTTCAGCTATTGCTACGTACCTTTATTCGGCACCCTACTCTTCCCTAACGGAAGTTGCATCACGCTTGCGGCGGCGAGACGCTGCGTCAGCGATCCTAAGTCTCGTGGCCGCGGGAGACCTCGAGCTTGATCTGAATCGGCCGATCAGACCGACGTCTCAGCTCAAATTGACCCGTCATCCCCCACCCGCTTCACCGCGCGAAGTGTCAGCCACCCGTGCATTTCGCTGATGCCCAGAGGCAACAAGGCTGGATCATAAAAATGGCGGACAATCCCCAACTATCCTGCAGGTCCATCATCTCTATCGAAGATGGTACATCAGTGGTCCAGACTGCCTCGCTGAGGCAGTCTGATGACGTAAGGGAACCTCAATGTCCTCTCACGTGGTGGCGGCTCGTGTCACCACGTGAGTTCATGTCCAAAGACGCAACCGACCGTCTTCGGACCGCCGTTATAGAAGCCAGTCGATGGTTCCCCTCCCCAATCGATGACCCTGCAATGGCCCTTGGCAGCGCAATCGCCGTGATCTGGGGCCGGACTAGCGTATCAATGGAAGAGTTGGACGCTCACATGTCGCGGGTCACCTCCTGCGCACTAGCTGGCGACCGAGCATGCGCTTGGTTTATTGCATCTGTGCTTGATCGGCATCTTCCAGCGACCAGATCCGCCGAGACGAATACCCCGTCTCAGACACTAAAAGATGCATGGAAAGCATTCGCCACCCGTTAACGGCCGTCCCATGACAGGGTGCAGCAAGCCGCCACCTCCTCTCAATTGTTAACTCCGCGTCCAAGATCACATGGCGAGCGTATCCCTTTACAGCCAGATCGCTGATCGGTGCCCCCCAGAAATCCAGTTTGCGAGCCTCCCATGAAACATAAACGCCAGCTGCAATCCGAGATATCACCCGTGCCTCTAGCTCCTACTTCTTCGCCCTGTCGAACAAATGCTCTTGGGCCACTCGCGCGTCAGGAGTATCGCAAGCTCGTTAGAGAAGCAGATGTATTCCGCCGTCGTCTTGCCTCCGAAGCAGCCGAGGGAGGTACTCACCAAAAGGAGCCAAGGGCAAAAGAGACTGGCAAAGCTACAACTCACCGCGGGCGACGTGCGCATACGAAGCGTGCAGCTGAACTATTGATCGACGACCTCCAAGGTGAGGCAGATGCTAACATTCGGCCACTTGCTGCTGCACCACGGCCGGACAGAACTGCCCTTCGGCTAATGTTCGCACGGGTCTTGGATAGTGCCCCTAGTCTCCGGAATGAGATTGAAGCGGGCGGCGCTCCGGTCGTACTTGTCACGGCGAACGACATTGGTGCGTTGGAGGGCCTCGCGACAATATGGGATAAAGTGCTACTGCCGCCCGGCTATTTGATAGTGCCTGGGTGGGGTCTGAAGGACGTGTACCACGGTAAGCGGACTGTCATCTCGTATATCGCGACCTCTCCAAACAAGCCTGCAGACCTACAGGCCTATAGAAAAAGCGTTCGGATCGCTGCACAACTTGCCATCCCAGTCGTTGCAATCGCACCACAGGTTCAGAGTTACCTTCCTGAAGAATTAGGAAGAATCACAACATATAGACTTTCGATCCCCCCTCTGGATTTGGCAACGATCACCCGAACGATCCGGATCGTCACTGGAAAACCGTGTGCGCAACCGCTGCGCTCTGATCTAGCGGCAGGGATGTCGGTAGAGGATCTCGCCCTGTATGTGCGTTATGACAGATCTCCGGACGAGTGCCTGAGACTCTTGCAGAGTGCAGCAGAAACGCGACAGCAGAATAGGGCATCTCGCGACTTAGCACTTGATGAATTGCACGGGCTTGATGAGGCCGTTGCTTGGGCGCGGTCGACGCTCACCGATCTACAGCTGTATCGGGAAGGTCGTCTAGCCTGGCAGGAAATTGATCATGGCGTTGTCTTAAATGGACCAACCGGAACTGGAAAAACGCTGTTTGCACAGGTCTTTGCGAGCGAGGCCGGTCTACCGATTATCACAGGATCTCTTGCGAAATGGCAGTCCGCCGACGAGGGGCACCTCGGACATCTCCTAAGGGCTATGAGGCAAGATTTTGCTCAGGCTCGAAGTAATGCCCCCTGCGTAGTATTCATAGATGAGGTCGACGCCTTCGCGTCCAGAGATGAACTCACTCATAGTCACCGTGATTACGCGGTCCAAGTTGTGAATGGATTTCTGGAGCTTTTGGACGGTATAGCCGGTCGAGAAGGGCTAATCTTTATCGCAGCATCGAACAATGTTGCTCGCTGTGAGCCCGCAGTACTTCGCGCAGGACGCCTAAACCGGATTATTCAGGTCTCACTGCCCTCTCCGGCGGACTTGGAGAAGATGTTTCGGGTTCGGCTGCGGGCAGATCTCAGCAATGTAGACCTGAGCGGCATAGCAACTCTGGCACAGGGCTTTGCTGGAGCCGATGTCGAGAGGGCAGTTAAGGATGCACGCCGCATCGCACGGCAATCCCAACGCTCGATGAACTTGGACGATCTTATTCGGGCAGTCGGCGGAGAGCCCGCCGTTCGTTCGGAGCATGAGCTCTGGCGAATTGCCGTCCATGAGGCAGGGCACAGGGTCATCATGGCTCTCCATGGCAGCGCTGACAGAATTAAAGTTGCCATCCATCAAAACGGGACAGCTGCTGGCCGCTCTCTCCGCGATGATCTTGCGTGCCTGCACACCTATTCAGAGTGGAAGGAAGTGCTTTTGGAGATCCTAGCGGGGCGAGCTGCTGAAGAGGTTCTGTTGGGATCTCCGGGCGTTGGGTCCGGAGGGGGACCAGCTTCTGATCTCGCCTTAGCGACAAGGATAGCTGCCGCGCTTGCCGGATCTTTCGGCTTGAGTGGCCCTCATCCCCTCGTCCACATCGCGCTGCCGGACGCTACCGAGGAAATTTTATCTCAGCCATACATGCGAACAGCCATATCGACTGAGCTCGAAAGCGCCTACCAAGGTGCCTTGGATCTCATTCGACAGCACAGGGACGCGACGATGCAAGTTGCTCGCAGTCTGATGGTGAATGGGCACGTATCTGGAAGCGAAATTAGCCGCATCATTCAGTCGATCCGGAACAACAGGCTCAATTGACGCGAGTTATCTCGGAGCACTCATTTTCGTGGCTGTCAAAGAAACCTGGCGCACCTTACGTAGCGTCACATTCAACAATCACGTTCTTGTATTCGGGCCCGCATCAAAAACAGTATCGCGAACAACTTTAGAATAACCCCAATTACTTGCGATCAACCCTCCTAAGTTGAGGGTATTCCTCACCTTCAAAGTGATGATTTGCTCGGATAAATCGAGCTACAAGCGAACGATGACGAATCCAAAACATTGCAGATGAAACTTTGATCTTGCGTCAAGAGGATAAATTTTTTGGCTATGGCTTGATCGAAACGCCATCTGCCCTGACCCTCGAATCAGTTGTTGGATTCGTGCCAACAGCCCAACGAAGGAGGCGCCATCACAAAGCAGGTTAAAACTTAAAATTGGAAGCGCACGTCTCTAAGGACGTGCACTTCGGGATTGCGATGAACGTACGCCGAGGCCTAGGAAACTTCACGTACGACCGAGCTCTGGTAAGAGCTACATAGAGACTTGCATGCTGTGTCCGACAGGACAAGCGATTTCTCTATTTCATAGAACGCATCCCACTCACAACCACATCGCCCAATTGGCCGTCGCTCTCTGAGCGCGGTTGGTCGAGCTGTGCCTCGACCTGGCCAAATTGGATTCACGCATGCCCAACGCCTCTGCTCCAGAGCGCGAACGGGCAGCCATGTCTAAGGAAGTGACATGAATAGTAACAATGCTCGAGCCCCGGAACAAGCAACGGCTCAAGATAGCCGAGAGAAAGTTTGGATTCAGCCGTATGCCTCGAAGGCAAGCCGCAGGCCTGCACTCAAGTCGACGACCTCCGTCAGAGGTGCGCTCGTTAACCCGGCCACCAATCGGGAGATTGTCTACGAAAGCACGCTGGAGCGCGACCTCGCCTATATCCTCCTCGCCGATCCCTCCGTTGAGGATATTCATGATCAGCCGGAGGCCGTGAGCTACATCGATAGCGACGGCGTCGTTAGGGAGCATACTTTCGACTTTGTTGCGCATCGTACCGATGGCACCCGCACCGCGGTCGCCGTGAAGCCGGCAACGAAGCTGGTGTCGAGCGGTATTGCGGAAACCCTGGACCTTATCCGCGCTCAATGCCCGCCGTCATTCGCTGACCACTTTGCGGTTCGCACCGGCGATCACATCACCCGTGATCGCGCAGCCGATGCCCGCCTTATCCTGAAGTCCCGCCGTATGTCCAACGTCAGCGCTATCGCGGAGGTCAAGGAGATCGCATCCACGTTGCGCGGTGCCGTCAGGATCAGCGACCTGCTCTCGGTCTCCCGCAATGACGGTCACGGCTTCATGGCCGTGGTGAGACTAATCGGCGATGGCCTGCTCGAGCACGTCAGCCCGGGGCGCATCTCCTACGACAGCGCCGTCCGATCTACCCGCAAGTTCAATCCCAATCGCTGATTAAGAGAGCATTATGACCACTTCATACCTCCCTGAGGCTCCGAAGGGCCTCCCCGTTCCCCTCACTCCTCGCTATCGCCTGGAGCCCCACGCCCGATATGTTATCGATGGCGTCCTGGAACTCGTTGCCAAATCCAGCGACGATCTCGGCCACGTCCTGCGTCGTCTCGACAATCTCAATTTGTGCGAATCGTTCACGCACGAGCAGTTCGAGGAGCTTCGGCGTGAAGGCCGCTTGAACATCATCCGAGACTATCATAGCGCCTCCGCGGCGGCTCTGCGCCTGGAGGGGTCGGAATATCTGATCTCGGAACTCAGCCCTAAGCGCAGGGAGAGGCTTCTCGCTCGCAAGGACATCGTAGATGCTTTCCTGCGGGAGGAGAATGCAGACAGGGCTACTCGGTCTGACGCATCTATGAGGGCTTTCATCAAAGCTTACGTGCTTAAGCTCGTGGACCAAGCGCTAAGCGACGGCCGCTGCGGCCAAGACGACATCTTTGTCAAGCGCCCGCCGAGCCCGACAGCATTGAGAAAGTGGGTCCGCAAGTACGAGGCTTGTAGCTTTGACGCGATGGCTTTGCGGGATGGCTACGGCCGCAGTGGCAATCGTGCGCCTAGGCTAGAGAGCGAGGAGCGGGCGCTGATGCATGAGATTGCTCAGCGCTATGCGAGCCGCCTCAAACCGACCAAAGCGTCCCTCTACATCGAGCTCGTCGATGCAATCAGGATTAAGAACCTGGAGCGCCGCAAAACCGGAGAGCGCCTTCTGAAGAAGCCAAGCCGGTCGGCGTTTGAGCGGGTTCTAGCGAGTCTTGATCCCTTCTTCGTCTACGCCGGACGTGAGGGTGAGGCAGCAGCGCGCAAGAAGTTCTTCATCGTGCGCGGTGGCCTGGATGTGTCGCGTCCGCTCGAGCGGGTCGAGATGGATGACTGGCTAATTCCGCTCCAGGTCATCCTTGAGGACGCAGGTGTTTGGGCATCGCTCTCTCCAGAGCTCAAGGCAGCGGTTAATCGCAAACGTCTGTGGCTCGCAGTGGCCATCGATGCCTATACGCGGTGTGTTCTCGCGGCACGTATAATCGACGCATCTTCATCTGCGGCAGCTGTCGCGACCATCGAGATGGCTGTGAACGACAAGTCTCGCTATGCCGTCGCAGCGGGATGCCAGACGCCGTGGGACTATTATGGCTGCATGGAGACGCTTAGCACGGATAATGCCACCGTTTACACGGCTCACGAAACCCGTGCGGCAGTCACGGACCTTGGTGCTGAGATCCTTTTCCCGCCTGCGGGCACTCCGCAGAACCGGGCACGGGTCGAGCGCCTGTTCAGGACGATCCACGATCAACTCATAGCGCTTTTCCACGGTCGTAGCTTCGAAAACGTCACCGCGAAGGGCGACTACAACTCTGAGGTCAATGCCATATTCGTTCCAGAGGAGCTGGGACACGTAATCGTGCGTTGGTTGGTTGACGTGTACCACAACACACCGCACGAAGGATTAGGCGGGGAGACTCCGCGGAATTGCTGGATCCGGACAACCCGCCTGCATCCTGTTCTGCCTCCGCCGGACGCGGCTGTAAGTCGCCATATCTTTGGCATCACAGTTGAACGCCGGATTACGAATTCTGGCGTGCGGATACTCGGCCTCCACTATCAGAGCGAGGAGC
This sequence comes from Microvirga makkahensis, assembly GCF_009830105.1. GTDB lineage: Bacteria > Pseudomonadota > Alphaproteobacteria > Rhizobiales > Beijerinckiaceae > Microvirga > Microvirga makkahensis. The sequence continues at coordinate 65,274 of NZ_WURB01000008.1, read as the reverse complement.
TCCAGCGCTTGCGTCGGGTTGCCCGGCAGAAACCCGTACTCGTGCGCATCGACGAGGGCGACCTCGGCTACGTGTCCGTCCGAACCAAGGAGGGCTGGCTGACCGTGCGCTGCATGCGGTCGGGCTTCGACGGTGTCTCGATGGGGCGGTGGATTGCGACGGAGCGCGCTCTCCGCCGGGAGCACGCCAACATGGCAAGGCTCTCCGAAGATGTCGTGTTCCAAGCGCTTAGCGAGATCAAGGTGATCGCTGATGCTGCCACGAAGCGCGCTGGCATTGCCTCTCCGATCATCACCTCCGCTGATGTCGACCGTCTCGAACGGAACGTGTTCCGGACATTCGCCTTCGATCGTGGCGTGGAGGACGGCCCGGCTGTCCTCGAGTCCCTCAACGCTGTGATTGAGGACGAGGCAGGCACGCTGTCTGGCGCTGACCGTTACGGCGCTCAGATAGGCAGTCACGAAAGCACCGCACCCGAGGGCCCCTCGGGCGCTGACGGTATGGGCGAGGATAACTACGGGATGGAGGACTGAATATGGATACGAATCAACCAAATTCCGGCCGCGACGCGGATGCTGTTAGCCGAATGCGCCGTCTCCAGTTGGAGCGGCGCACCAGCAGCCGCGCGTTGATGGCAGGTGTTCTGTCCGTTTATATCACCACGACGCGCGACAAGGTACTTGAGACCGAATTAGATAGTCTTATCGACAGCTTCCTGCTTGTGCAGGAAGCTTCCGATGGCGGCGCGTCCCGCCAGGTAGGCCGGCTACGCGAAGGACGGGCCTTGACGATCACCGGGCAGGCGGGCGCAGGCAAGACCCGGACGCTGGAGCGCCACTTCCTCAAGCGGGAGGAATTTGCCGGGTATGGAGACCGGAACTCCGATTGCGTCCTGATCTCTGTCTCGACGCCGTCGCCTTGCACGCTACGGCTCCTCGGGCAAGAGGTGCTCGACGAGCTTGGCTACGACACCACCCGAAAGCTTGACGAGAACGTCGTATGGGAAATGGTGCAGCACCAGATGGCCCTGCGTGGCGTTCACTTTCTCCACATCGACGAACTCCAGCATGTACTCCAGACCAGGAATCCGGTCGAGATCCGTAAGGTCCAGGACACCTTGAAGCGGCTGATGCAGAACAAGACTTGGCCTGTATGGCTGATCCTCTCGGGCCTGCCCGAAATTGGCCGCTTCTTCGCAGATGACGAGCAGGTTTGGCGCCGTTCCCGCCACGTCGTACTCAATGATTTGACGCTTGAGGCGGACGCGGAGCTCGTGCGCCGTCTCATCACCGATTACGGGAAGGAGAAAGCCAAACTGTCGGTGAACGAGGTCAATGGCGACCCGTTCATCGCCCGCCTCCTCCATGCCGCGCTCGGCCGGTTCGGAATTGTGATCGAGGTCATCCAAGACGCGATCAGGGAGGCGCTCATGGGCGGGGCGAACAGTCTCCAGATCAAGCATTTCGAGGCAGCCTACTCGGCTAGGACCGGATGCCCGGCAGACGCAAACGTCTTCACGGCCTCAGGTGATTGGTGGCTCATCAGGCCGCGTGAGGGGCTCGTGCGCGAGGAGCCGGAGGACGAAGGGGACCGCGGGGACGAGAAGCCGAAGACACGTCGTACCAGCAAACCGAGCCGCAATGCCAAACCTCGTGACAGGAGAAATCCATGACGCCACTGCATCCCTCGATGATTGTCAGCATCGGTCACTGCGAAACCCCTTCAAGCCACTGCTCACGCACTGCGCTCCTGCTTGGGCGCTCAGCCCGTGACTTCTGCCGCGACATGGATATTCCGTTCCAAGGTATCGTGGACGGCGACGTCCAAGCCCTTAAGGCTATGGCCCTCCGCACCCGCGCTGACCTCGGGCTTCTGGCTGCAAGCGCGATCGTGAAAGTCGGGGAACGGAGTTACTCGATCCGCGGCGAGGCGCTCGTCCGCGAAACCCTGAGCCGCAAGACGCTGCGTGTTTGCCCTCACTGCATCCTGAATGATCTTCAGGAGCGGAGCGAGCCCTTGGCAGTGCGACCGTTCGGTCGGACTGCATGGCTGATCGAGCCGATCCGCACCTGTCCGGAGCACAAGGTCGCGCTCGTGGCCGTGGCTGAGGACGACCATCCTAAGCGCGTGCACGACTTCGCAGCCCTGATCCAGCCTGCTATCCCCAGGATGGGACAGTTCGCAGACGAAGCTTGGCGGCGGAGCGCCACGGCATTCGAGCGGCATCTCCTCGCCCGGTGCGAAGGCTTGGAAACGAACGAGGCACCTTTCCTCGGGGGCTTGCCCTTCTACGCCGCCGCAAAGACCTGCGAGGTGATCGGCGCGATTGCCACTCAAGGCATCCGGTTCCGTACGGAGCGTCTCTCCGATGCCGAGTGGCACGAGGCCGGGGCCGCTGGATACGAGATCACCTCAGCGGGGGAGGACAGCATCAGAACCTTTCTATCCAGACTTCAGGATCGCTTCATGTCGACAAAGGGAGACTGGGGGCCGCGTCTGGTATTCGGCCGTCTCTACGAGTGGCTCGCGCACGAATCCGAAGACACAGCCTACGATCCTTTGCGCGACATTATCCGGCGGCACGTGGTCGAGACCATGCCCGTCGGACCTGGCGACGATGTCTTTGGCCGCGAGGTAACAGTGCGCCGCCTTCACTCCGTTCGCTCTGCATCTCTCGAGACCGGTGCGCACCCCAAGCGGCTGCGCAAGCTCCTTCATGCCGCCGGATACTTAACGGCGGAGTCCTTGTCGCTGTCCGACGAGCGCGTCCTGTTTGACGCGGCGAAGGCGCAGGCCTTCGTTGAGCGCATTTCGGAGACGATGTCCCTCAAGCAGGCGGGCGAGTACCTCAATGCACCTCGCCCTCATGAGCGGTTGCTGTTCGAGGCTGGGTTTATCCAGCCGTTCGTCCGTGGCGGCACCGAAACCCTCAAGGACCACGCTTTCGCAAGGCGCGATCTCGATGCGTTTCTCGAGAAGTTGCTAGCAGGGGCATCTGACGCCCGACTCGAGGACAAGGTCCTGGTGCCGATCCAGTCCGCAGCGAAGCGGGCATGCTGTTCCGCCATGGAAATCGTGCAGTTGATCCTCGATCGGAAGCTGACCCGCATCGGACGTCAGGCCGACATAGCGGGATACCTGTCAGTATTGGTTGATCCCGAGGAGGTGATGCCGTTGGTGCAGGAGCAGGCGAGCGACAGCCTCTCACTTCCTGAGGTTGAACGGAAGCTCGGAACCTCCACGCGGGTTGTGAAGGCATTGGTCGAGCATGGGCACCTGCCCTCTCGGATCGAGATAAATCCCGTGAACCGCTGTCCACAGCAGGTTGTCACTTGCGCTGACATAGAGCACTTCATGTCTCGGTTCGTGTCGTTGCATTTTGCGGCGAATGAGAGAGGCGTCCACTTTCGGCAACTCAAGGCAATGTTGGCATCTGCGGGAATCAATCCAGTGTTTCCACGGGATGAGGTGCATGCCACTTTCTACAAGCGGAATGTAGTTGCGGAATTGAGCCAGTAGGTGCCCCCCGAAGATCGAACACTTGACCCACGAATTATCTGGGTTCATCGCGACAGAAGCCCCGGCACCGCCGGGGCTTTTTTGTCCTGACAAGGTATGCCTCACAGTGAGGCCAACTGATGCACTGGCAGGTGAGGCGGACTGATGGCTCACAACTCCCACTCACTGAGGCAACTCTGATAATAAATCCCTCAATCTTCAATCACTTAACCGAATGGGTGCGGCAACCTTTGGGGGCCTCTACATCGCCTGTGAAATGAGAGGCGAAGTTCGGCCCAATTGAGCTTTGCCTCCCGCAAAACGGCTTAAGAAGCCGGCAGAGGAAAGCGGGCGACCCGGTATGGGTCGCCCGCCTCCTAACTCGAACAAACCGTGAATAAAAAGTTCGGGGGTAACATGGCTAAGAACACTGGTGATGGACATCGCAAGGGTGCCGTGACTGCACGTACTCAGTTTCAGCGTCCCGATGGCCTGTTTCAGAAACGTAACGAGCGCACCGGCCGCATGATGGAAGTCAAGCAGACCCCTGGGCCATATAAAGGCGTCGCTAAGGAACCCGACGGTCGAGATACGCCGAACTCATGACGTTTGGGGATCCGGCAATCCACTCCGTCCCAAAAGCTGTGTGACATCCCCGAAACGACGGGCACGCTGCCGCTCAATCCCGCCTATGAGCGGTGCAGATAGGCCAGCCGCAGCGGCCAAAAGGAGACCACCCGCAAAGCGCGCCCTCACTAAGTCCAAAAAGCAGCCGGGGACGAAATGATCCATTTGTTGCTAAGTTCGATGGTCTGGCCCACCGCTTCAGGTCATTCCCCATGCTCCCGCACGCTGGCACAGTGGTGGGAGCGTGCCGCCTCATTGCTGCATCTGCAGCCTCAGAGATGACCTGACCTCAACCCCGCGGAGACAGTCATGAAAAAGCCCAGGCTCCAGGGCGAACGGACGGGATGCCATCGCATCTCTGCCTCGCGCACTATGGGCCTGGGCTGATGGGGTACCAGACGGGCGCCTGCATCGTCAGGCAAGCGCAGCAACAGGCCGGGCCGGATTACATCCGTCCTGGCACGGCCTCATCGAAGCTGGCGGTGACGCCCGCCACTTCGAAGTCCACATACGATGTCCGCTGGGTAATCCTGATATGGGGATTGAAATACAATTCGCAAGGGGCACGGAAGCCGGGGAACCGAAATGACGACCCTGATGCTCGTCGGAGCGACCGGCTTGGTGGGCGGAGCCACCCTGCGGCAGGCGCAGGGTGATGCCCGGGTGAGCCGGGTCGTCGCCCTGACCCGTCGGCCCCTGCCGCGCCATCCGAAGCTCGAAAACCCGCTCGTGATTTCGAGCACTTACCCGCCGATGAGCGTGGTGGGTGGTGGACAGCGTGGTCTGCACCCTCGGCACCACCATCCGCAAGGCGGGCTCGCAGGAGGCGTTCCGTCGGGTCGACCATGACTACCCGCTGGCTGTGGCGCGGTTGGCCCGGCAACATGACGCCCGTGCCTTTACGCTGAACTCCGCAACGGGCGCCGACCCATGCTCGCGCTTCTTCTACAACCAGGTCAAAGGCGAGGTGGAGAAGGCCATCCGTGGCGTCGGGTTCCCGTCCCTGACCATCGTGCCCCCTGCCCTGATCGGGGGCGACCGGGACGAGTTCCGGCCCGCCGAGTTCGCAGCCATGCGGCTCCTGCGGCTGGCCGACCCGCTTCTACCCCGCCGCTACCGGGTCGTGTCGCATGAGTGGATCGCCAGGACCCTGTTGGAGGCCGCGGTCACCGGCCCACCCGGGGAGCACCTCATCGAATCCGAGGCAATCTCGACTTGGCACGGCCGTGACGCGCGGGCGTGAGTTGCCTTCTGCCCGCTCGGACGAAGGATCAGCTCTGTCAACGGCCTTTAGATCCAGCCGTGCAAGGGTCTGCTCGCCGAGAAGATACGGACGTTCGTCCGGCTGATCCTACAGTATGGTCTAACTGCCAGTCCGGCAGGTCGTCGCTTGTCCGCCGCGGGTCAGGGTGGCGCCGGTTCCTTTGATCCAAAACTCGACACCGCCGTGCGTATACCGACCGCCATCCGCCGAGATGGCCTGCGGGAGCGTCGTCTCTACCGGCGATCCAGGATAGACCAGCTTGACCGATCCCATGGAGGCCCTTGGGGGCGAGAACGTGGCCTGCAGCTTGGTTCCGTCCGCGCAGGTGTAGTGAACAGGTTTAGCATCTTGGGCGAGCGCTCCTGCGGCGGCCCCCACCAGCAAGAGTGCCGTCATGATCGTCTGGCCCAGGACCGAAGTTCCTCCGTTCACGGGACCATCCCTCACTTGCCCGCCGCCTTGCGCAAAGCCGCATTGATGCGGTCCTGCCATCCCGGGCCATCCTGCTGAAAGTATTCGAGCACATCCTGGTCAATCCGCAAGGTGACGATCTCCTTCACACCTGGGATGGCCGGAGCTTTGGGAGGAGCCTCAGCCGGCTTGGTTGTCACCTTCTTGAAGGCCGCCTCTGCCGCCTTCAAAGGATCGCTCGGGCGGCGCACTCCTGGTGGTCTCGACATGTTTTCCCCTACGAACCGCTGGTTCTCAAGGAGTTCATTCTGGCACTGGCCCCTCGTTTACGACAATAACGGAACTTCAAGTTCTCACCCTATCCCTGAATGGACTGCAGGTAGGTGAGCAGATCCTTGATTTGGGCTGGATCGAGCTGGAACTGCGGCGTCGACGGGTGGCCAGTCGTGATACCTTCGGCAAAAGCCTCCAGATCCTCAACCGGAAAGAGAGTATGAAGCGTCCGGAACAGCGCCGCTTCGGGAACGGGGCGGGCGCCGTAACGGCCGATGACATGACATTTGGCGCAGTCGGTCTGGGCAAAGGTGAAGCCGCGCTGCACACGGCCGGATGCCGACGGGCCGGACGACCTTCGCGCGCTACGAAGGTGCGCGCCGCGTCTGACCGGTGCCGCCTGACCCCGAGGGATGCCGTGTGGCACGCGACGGGCTCACTCGGCCGCCCGCGCCTCGATGGCATGGCTGGTCCTGACGTCGGGCACCACCGCCGGGCGGCGCTTGGCCAAGTCGAATGAGTCGCCGGAGCTCAGCACGTGCAAGCGGATGTCGTACATGGACAAAGCCCGCTCGGGCCGTGCCTCGGCAATGTTGGAGTGCGTCACACCGGCCCCGTCCGCCACGTAGACGCAACCGCTCCCGATCACCTCGAACCTGTCATCCTCGAGCACCAGCGCCGTGTCCTCGTCGATCCCGATGCCGAGCTCGCGTGGATTGTGCGCCACGGCCCCAAACAGCCGCCCAAAACGGCCGCGCTCGGCGAAGTGCTGGTCGATGATCACGTTGCGCACCAAGCCAAGTCCGGGAGCCATGTGCAAGTCCCCGATCTTGTGCGACTCCCCGCTCGTTCCCTTTACCAGCATGGTTTCGCTCATCATTGAGGCACCGGCGGAGGTCCCGGCGATCACGCCGCCGCTCTCATGGATTTCGCGCACGCGCTGCTCGATGGGCGTGTCACCGACCTGGCTCGATATCCGCAACTGATCGCCGCCCGAGAAGAACACGCCGGCCGCGCCATCCAGCAGGCGCAGCTTCTCAGGGTCGAGCGTCTCCGCCCTGTCCTCCACGTAAAGCTCAACCAGGTCCTCGATACCCAGATCGGCAAAGGCCTTCTGGTAGACCTCGAAGTAGCCCTCAGGCTGATGCGAGGCCACCGTGGCCAGGACGAGCTTGCCGCCGTTCAGATGCCGCGCGACTTCCCGCAGGATCACGCGCTCACCCTCCCTGTCCTCGCCGCCTCCGATGATGATTAGCAGTCCCTTCGACCTTTTGCTGCCGTGGTCTGCCATGCCGTCACTCCTCATTCTGGCGCAGGCGGACCAAGGGAGCGCCCATGCTGTCTGTTACCCAGGCAACCGCAAAGTGGGAGCTGTTATGCGCCCAACCGACCCGGCCGAGATAGTCGAGAACGATCCCTCCGGCCTCTCCCCCGACCCTTTCGAGCTGCGTCAGCGAGGCTTCGATAGCAGCCTGCGCTGGCTCGCCCCCCTCAAGCGCCTGCATGACACGGGCGGCGAGCAGGACACGAGCGATGCTCTCGCCGTCACCGGAGAAAGCCACGCCCCCGACCAGATCGTCCGCGTAGAATCCGCAGCCCGGCAACGGTGAGTCCCCGACGCGTCCTGGAAGCGTATCGTCAAGGCCTCCGGTCGACGTGCCGGCTGCGATCCGGCCAGAGCTGTCCAAGGCCACGCAGCCGACAGTGTCGTGGTCGTGCGTCCCCTGGACTGAACCGTCCTGACGGGGCGAGATCAGCTCTCCTGGGTCGCAGAGTTCTACGCCTCGCGCGGCCGCGAAGCGGCGCGCTCCCTCGCCCACCAGCAGGGTCGGCGGCTCATCTAGCATCCGCCGTGCAACGGCGATGGGGTGGTACACGCCCCGGATCGCGGCAACGGCGCCGATGGCGAGGCTGCTCCCATCCATGAGGGCAGCATCCATCTCGACCTCACCGTCGGCATTCAGGTCCGAGCCGTATCCCGCGTTGAAGATGGGGTCGCTCTCCAGGATCCGGATCGCGGTTTCGACCGCCTCCACGGCGGTCCCGCCCTGCTCCAGGATCACGCGTCCGGCGGCAAGAGCGTCGAGACAACCACGTCGGTTGGCCTCTTCCTGCTCCGGAAGAATCTCCTTGGCGCCGCCATGGACGACAAGCGCCCAGGTCACGCGGTTCTCCGCCACGGCTCTGTTCCGTCGGTTCGCCTTTCGATCTCTGCCTCAAGACGACTTTCAGGTGACACGCGGAAGTCGAGCACCTGCTGCCACATCGCCTCGACCTCAGTCGGCGTGAGCACCACCAGGTCTCCTTGGCGTGCCATCTCCAGGCACACAGGAGCAGCGTCCTCCTCGTTCATGACCCGGCGGATGCGATCCTCGGAAAAGCCGGCGGCAAGCGCCCCCTCCACGAGAAGTTCGACGATCTCGCCTGGCTTGCGTCCCCGCCGCGCCGGATCCTCCCGAAAGACGATGTCGTCAAAGTACCGGGTCGCGAGCGCACCCATCTCGCGGATGTCCTCGTCCCGGCGGTCGCCCGGGATGTTGATCATCCCGATCACGCGCCGGTGCCGCGGCCGCATCTTCAGGATGAGGTCTCCAAGCGCCTGAAGGCCGGCCGGATTGTGGGCGTAGTCCAGGATGACCCGGAAGCCGTGCCCGTCGAAGACGTTGAGGCGTCCCGGATTGTGCTCGAACGAGGTTGTGTAGGTTGAGAGAGCCCTGCGGATGACATTGACCGGCACGCCCTGCGCATAGGCCATGGCAATGGCACCAAGCGCGTTCTGCACGTTGAACTCCGCAAGCCCGTCGAAGGTCGCCGGGATTTCGGCGGTTGGCATCAGGTGAATCGCATCGCCCTCGTCGTGGATCATGATGTCGCCGCCTGAGGCGCGCCCGGACTCTCGCACCACCGCGAGCCCGCCGCCCTCGACGTGCTCGCGCAGGAAGTCCGGCATGTCGGAACCCCCGCGAAGGGAGAAGTAGCCGATCCTGCCGCCGGCGCGCCGGCGCATGCTGACGCACATCGGATCGTCAGCATTGAGGATGCTGGTGCCGTTGCGGTGCACGGCCTCCACCACGACCGACTTGACCCAGGCGAGATCCTCGATGGTCTCGATGCCCTTGAGGCCGAGATGATCCGGCTGGACATTGGTGACGATGCCGATGTCGGCCTCCGGGAAGCCAAGGCCCTCGCGCAGGATGCCGCCGCGGGCGGTTTCCAGCACCGCCACGTCGATGGTTGGCTCCCGCAGCACCGCACGGGCGCTCCACGGCCCCGAGGCATCCGCCTCCACCACCCTGCGGTCGTTGACGTAGATGCCGGTCGTCGAGGTCATTCCCACGCACAGCCCATGGGCCCGCATGATATGCCCCACCATCCGGGCTGTAGTGGACTTCCCGTTGGTGCCCGTGATCGCAAGGATCGGGATGCGGGTCGGTGTGCCGCGCGGGAACAGCATCTCGATCACCGGACGGGCCACGTTGCGGGCGCGTCCTTGCGAGGGCTGGAGGTGCATGCGAAAGCCGGGCGCTGCGTTGACCTCGATGATCCCGCCGCCGGTCTCATGCACGGAGCGGGTGATATCAGGCGCGATGAAGTCGATGCCGGCGATGTCCAGGCCAATGGTTCGCGCGGCGCGACGGGCAATCATGGCGTTGTCGGGATGAATGTCGTCGGTGCGGTCGATGGCCGTGCCGCCGGTGGACAGGTTGGCCGTGTCGCACAGATACACGACCTGACCTCTCGCCGGGACGCTGTCGACGCTCAGCCCGGCCTTGGCGAGCACACCGTGCACGTGGCTGTCGAGCCTGATGCGCGTCATGACATTCTCGTGCCCGTCACCCCTTCGGGGATCCCGGTTCACCTCGTCGAGGAGCGCGGTGACGCTGCGGCTGCCGTCGCCCACCACGTGGGCCGGAACGCGCTCTGCGACGGCAATGACCTCACCGTTCACCACCAGGATACGGTGGTCACGCCCTTGGTACTGCTGCTCGACGATGACGCGCCGCCCGTGCCGGGCAGCCTCCTCGAAGCCGTCGCGAACCGCCTCCGGGGTGACAAGGCCGATGCTCACGCCACGCCCGTGGTTGCCGTCGAGGGGCTTGGTCACGACGGGATAGCCGATACGGCTGGCCTCTCGCACGGCATCGTCGGCACGGCGCACGATCACGCCACGCGGGACCGGAAGCCCCGCGTCCCTGAGAAGTTGCTTGGTCAGGTCCTTGTCGCCCGCAGCATCCGTGGCGATCTGGCTTGTCTGGCTTGTGATGCTGGCGCGGATGCGCTTCTGGTGCCGTCCGGTTCCGAGCTGTACCAGGCTCTTGTCGTCCAGACGGATGGCAGGAATGCCGCGCCGCACGGCCTCGCGCACGAGCGACTGGGTGGTCGGGCCGAGGGCCACGCGGCGATGCTGGCGCTGGAGCTGGTCGAGCGCCGCATCCAGGTCGAATGCGCCCTCGCGTGTGATCGGGACCTCCGCCTCGCAGATGCGGTCGAGACCCCTGACGCCACGCAGGCCCGGCGGCAGGAGGGAGTCGACGAGTTGCAGGGCCAGACGCCCGGCAAGCAGGCCCACCGTTTCCTCCTCGTAGGCGAACATCACGTTGTACACGCCGGGCTTGCCCTTCACGGATCGCGTCTTGCCGCGTGTCACGCGAGGGCCAATGAGCGATTGGAGTTCCAGCGCCACATGCTCGGCCACATGGCCAAGCCATGTCCCATCCTCCAGCCGCCGCACGAACCCGCCAGGCTCCTTATACGAGCACCCGTGCCGACCCAGTCCGGGCAGCAGCTTCAGGAGCCCCTCGTTGAAGCCCGAAACACGATTGGACGGCCATTCCTCCAGCGCTCCGAGATCCACTTGAATGCGGATCATGGGCATCGATGTGAAGAGGTTGGCGCCGCGATAGACGCCCCGCTCAAGAACCCGCATTGGCAGTGCGGACGGCGGCTGCCCAGGTTCGGCAGGATGCAGGGAGGCATCCCCTGCTTCGGCCAGGGCACCTGAAGGGTTGGCGTTCGGGGTGTCCGCTGTATCACGGATCATGCTGTTGGCTCCGAGTGGGCGTTCATCGGCACAAGAAGGCGAACGCCGTCCGCGAGGCGCGAACGGGCTCATACCGGGACTAAAGGTTGCTGGGCTACTCAGGGTGCGGGCCTGGGTGCATACAAACCTTGGCGCCCCACCAATGTTCCCGCGTCCCGTGATTAAACAACCATTCGTATGCGGGCTTACCCAGATCGGAGGACTAGCCTGCCGTAAGCGGCAGGTCCAACATGACTGGAAGAGCAAGATCTGCCGCTGGCCGTGAGGCTGATCTCACAAGAGCGACATCCATCATGGCTGGGGCGGCCCTGCCCCAGGCAGAGCATTCTCCTCGGCAGCCCGGGCATGCAGATCCGTCTCGCGCAGCATGCGAACCAGGACCTCGTCGCCGATGACATCCCGTTCACGAAGGCTCACCAGCACCTGGCGCGCCGCGTCATGCGACGATGCATGCTCCGCACCAGGAGCCTCAGAGGCTTTCCTCATCGCAGAGCGGGCCTCCTCTACCTCCTGGTCTGCCTCGCCCGGATCGCTCAAGGCCGCGAACCCGACGATGGAGCGAAGGCTCAGACCCTGCACCACCGCCGAGCCGATCACCATGAAGGCGGCCATGACGAGCACGAGATCCCGATCCTGGACTGGCTCACCGGTGGAAGTTATCGCCGGCACGGAGAGGACAATCAGAAGGGCGATGACCGAACGGGTCGAGGACCATGCCATCACCCCTGCGGCGTCCAGACGGGAGCGCCCCTCCCCCTGACAGCGCCGAAGAGCTCCGGCAATCGGCGGCATTTTCGCTGCGGCGTAGGAGAAGCGGCGGCCTGCCCGACAGCAAGCCCGACCAGGGCCCCTGCGGGAATATCCAGGACATAGTTGGCGAGGATGGAGCCTGCTGCGACCTCCCTGGAGGGCAACGCCTCCTCCACCACCGACAGGGTGGCGAGAATGAAGATCCGGCCGACCAATTCACGCGCCTTGAGCGTGTCGGCAATCGCGCGAGGAACACGAGGCCTTCCCTCGGCCTCGTGGAACAGCCCGGTATCGAAGATCGAGGCCACGATGCCGATCAGCACAGCCGCAGTCCAGGAGAGGTCCGACAGGAACACGGTGCGTGCCGCGACTACGACGGCGCCGATGGTCGTCAGAGCGAGGATGGTGCCAAGAACAACTCCCGGCACCAGGGTGAAGCGAAGGAGATGCCAGGAGACCCGAACCGTCGAAGCATAGATCAAGGGCGGAAGAAAGAGCGTCAGGATCAGATCCGGATCGATGTTGGGCTCCGGCAGCCCTGGGATGAAGGCCGAGAGGACGCCCACCGCGAACAGCAGGAGCGACTCCGGCACACGGATCAGGCGCGAAAGCGCCAGAAGCGGGCCGATTGCGATCAGGACGAGAGCTGCGAAGTGATACCGGGTCAGGATGATTTCCTCGGCTTAGGTTCTCCCTAGCACAACGGTCACATGAGATCAGAAGGCAGGCGCCTCCGGCTTACCCGTTATCCTCGAAGCCGGGGTAGAGCGTCATGCCTCCGTCGACGAAAAGGCTCGTGCCGGTGATGTAGTCACTCTCATCGGATGCGAGCCAGACGGCGGCCTTGGCCACATCCTCAGGCTCGCCGATGCGCCCATAGGGGATCAGCCTGAGCAGCTTCTCAAGCCCCTCCGGCGTCTCCCAGGCTTCCCTGTTGATCGGCGTGCGAATGGCGCCCGGCGCGATGCCGTTCACGCGGATGCGCTCGCGCGCGACCTCCTGGGCCAAGCTCTTCATCATCAGCATGACGCCACCCTTCGAAGCAGCATAGTTGACGTGCCCAGCCCATGGGATGACCTCATGGACGGAGGACATGCAGATGATCTTGCCGCGGGCACGCGACAGATGCGGGAGTTCCTCCTGAGCCAGGAACTGGCGCACCGCCGCGCGAGCGCAAAGGAACTGGCCCGTCAGATTGACGTCGATGACCTTGCGCCAGTCGGCAAGGGACATGGCCTGGAAGGAGGCATCCATCTGCAGGCCGGCATTGGCCACCAGGATGTCGAGGCGGCCACACCGAGTGATGATCTCCTCGAACATCCTCTCTATTGTCGCTTCGTCAGAGACATCCGCCTCGACGGCAAAGGCGCTCCCTCCCGCACTCAGGATGTCATCGACGAGCTTTGCCGCCCGCTCGGCACCTGCCCGGTGATTGACGGCCACGGTCGCGCCGGCCGCGGCCATCGCCGTGGCAATCGCGCGGCCAATGCCGGATGAGCCGCCGGTAACCAGAGCCGTTTGGCCTTTGAGAAGCATCGTGGCGATGTCCTTGTAGCTGTTGCTGATGACTGGAATGCTTAAAAGCACGCTCGAAGCGGGCTTGTTCCACCAGTCAAGCGGCTTTGGCTGAAGCCCGGATCAAAATAGCAATCCCCGACAGCAGCGAGGGGATCCCTGACTCCCTCCCGATCATCACGATGGATGTGGCTGCTACTCGGCAGCGCCAAGGAACGTCTGAGCCCTCCAGCCATGACGGGTGTCGTGTGTTGGCTGGCAGGCGAGAGCTGCCAGCAAGAGAGCTCGTCGCGAAAACGCCGGGCGAGGACCGGCTCAGGTCAGGCTTTCATATTCCGACCATTCACAAACGTCGGCTCCCGGCCTCTTGAGCGGGTTAAGGAAGCGCGTCTGAGGAATACCCGGGGAGACAACCCGCGGCACCTGAACCGCCTGCCGGCAGTTGTGCCACAATCTCTTCACCTATCTCCCCTCGCCTTCAGAGCGGGATTTCGCGGAGTCCTCTCAGTGCCCTCATCGTCTCCACAGCGCGACCGGCCTCTCGTCTCCATCATCGTGCCTTGCCACCTTGGCACCCCCGCTCAGGCTGATTTGCTCGCCGAGACGCTGCAAACGGTGTGCGCCCAGACCAGCCAGGATTATGAGATGATCCTGGTGGATGACGGCTCGCCGGTGCCTGTGGCACCCGTGGCAGCCACCTACCCGTGGGCAACAACCGTGCACCAGGACAATGCGGGTCCGGCAGTTGCGCGTAACACCGGCATTGCCCGGAGCCGCGGGCGGTATCTGGTTTTTCTTGATGCCGATGATCACCTGCTCCCCTGCGCTCTTGCGGCCGGGCTTGATGCTCTGGTGAGGCATCCAGAAGCCGGGTTTGCAGTCGGCCCGCGCGAGGAGATGACGTTCGAGGGTGAGCCCGTTTCGTGGTCTGTGGCTCCGCCGCCACCGCAGTCCAGCATCTATCTGCCCCTCCTGCGGTTCGACTGGTACATCATTCCGCCTTCATCGGTCATGTTCCGGCGGGAGGTGGTAGAAGCGGTTGGCGGCTTCCGTGATCCGTGGGGAGCCGACGACCTCGACTTCTATCTGCGGGTGTCCCACCGCTTCACCGCCTGCTGCTATCAGGCGCCGGCGGTCACCCGCTACCGCCGCTACAGCACGAGTTCGTCGCGCGATGGCGAGCGGATGCTGCACAGCATCCGCTCTGTCTATGCGCGTCAGTGGGCACTGGTGGAGGGAGATCCTGAGGCCGAGGCAGCCTACGATCTTGGGCTGCGGCGGCTGACAGATATCTTCCTCGACTGTGTGGTGGAAAACATTGAAGATCGGCTGTGCCTTGGAGATCGCACAACTGCCTTGAGGAGCATTCGGGTGCTTATGGCGGAAAGTCCTGAGCGTTGGAAGGCTTTGCTGGACAGAAGTCCTGACGCGGCTGATCTGGGCCGCGCAGCACCGTGAACTGCGTGCAAGCCTCGCGGATGGCCAGTCCGCCAGCGCGGCACCCTGATCAGCTATGCGGTGAACCGTTCGTCAGGGACTTCGCCGGTGGCAGCAGAGCCAGCTTCGGCCGCAGCAGCCGGCGGAGCATCCTCCATCGTTGCATCCGAGCGCTCCTGACCCTGCTGATCAAGCTCACGCCGGGCCCGGAACCAGTGGTCCTCAGGATTGCCGGTGCGGCCCTCACTCTCCCAGATCTCGTAAGCCCGTTGCCGGATCTTCTCATCCTGGCCGGTAGCGATGGCTGCTGCAGACAGCGTGCCCGACATGATCGTGTCTCCCTTTGCCTCGACTAAGGGATCAATGATAGAGCCAGGAAGAGGTTCATGCCAAAGGCAGGGACGAACATGGCGGGCCGGCGCTCTCGGTAGCGGCCTCGATGACTGTTCGCCAAGAGGATCTGGCGCAGGAGTAAGAAGATGGTCCGAGAACTTCGCAGAAAGGAGCTCACAGGCCGTGCAATCCTGTAACTAACATAATCCAATCTTTGGACGGTGACGTGAAACGCACGTTTTTGTAAATCAAGTGAGAAAGGCACGCAGCACTTGTTATTGTTTAGGAAGAGACCTATATAGTTATTATCGGATTTTGGCCGGACAATCGGGTCGTTTCGCTTTTGGCACTGCCAGGCGCACGTTCGGACTTTCTTACCATTACATCGACGAACCGAGTTGAGGCCGCGCTTATGCGCGCCTTCCCTCACGTGCATCTACAGCAATCGCGAAAGGCTACCCCCATGATCATGGGCACAGTAAAATTCTACAACGACATGAAGGGCTTCGGCTTCATCCAGCCGAACGACGGCAGCAAGGACGTGTTCGTCCATGCCACCGCCCTTGAGCGCGCCGGCATGCGCGGCCTCGTCGAGGGCCAGAAGGTTGCCTTCGACACGGCGGAAGACCGCCGCTCCGGCAAGATCGCCGTCAACAACATCGAAACGGCGTAATCGCCGATGACCGGCTCAGGACATAGATCTGTGCCGCTCAGTCTTGAAGCCGCTCCCCTGTGGGGCGGCTTTTTTTGTTTGCGCCCGCAATCATCGGGCAGCGGTTACCCGCCCTGCCCGACTACGGTCGGGCTCCAGGAGCAATGAATGTCTCACAAGTATAAAGTTCGCCAACTCGTCCGCATCACCCACCCGAACTTCTCGGACAAGCGCGCAACGACAAGCGGCATCTACGAGGTGACCCGCCTCATGCCGGCCGATCAGACCGGCGAGGTCTCCTACCGCATCAAGTCGTCCGGCTTCGGCGAGCGCGCCGTGCGCGAGAGCGAGATCGTCGCGCAGACATGAACCCGTTGACCAGCGCAGACATCTTCTTTCGCGGATCGCAGGTCTACGATCCTGTCGCCCTGCTTCGACAGGGCGATGAGACCCTCTACCTCGCTCGCGTCGGCCGGAAGGCGTCCCGACAGTTCATGATCCTCACGCCAACGGGTGAGCCTGCGTGGCCGCATGAGCCTCTCGGCAGCCTCTCCGACGCCGCCTGGGCGTTGCGAGCCCACGCGTGGCATCTCGTGACGCCCGAGCCTATCGGCGAGAGTACTCAGCAAGCCAAGACGCTGGCGCGACTGCTCACGGAGCGAACCTGACAACGACGAGTGCGGAGGTGAATGCATGGATGAGATCACATCGCTGGCAACAGTTTCGCTCCTAAGTCCGCAGGTGGCTCACCATGGTTGATCAGCCAACCAATCTTGATGCGCATCGCGGCATGGCGGCCCAGAAAGCCACCGACCTTCGACGCCTGCGATCCGAGGTCGAGGCCGACCAGGCGGCACTCCACGCACGACAAGCGGAACTCGAAGATCTGCTTGCGGCCGCCCCTGCGACCGACTGGCCGGAAGCTGTCGAGAAGGCGCGCTATCTGCTGGGTCTGCTCGCGCGGAGTCTGGACGCATCCGACTTGCGTCGCCGCCGGCTGATCGACCGGGTGCTGGCTGACTTCGATCATCTGCTCGACAAGCCACCCCACGACTGAGACGAACTTTCCCAAGCCCCAACTGACAACGGAGATACCCTATGGCCAGAGGCGAAAAGCGCGGTAACCGCGAGGCAAAGAAGCCGAAGCAGCAAAAGCCCAAGACCCCAATCCCGGCTTCTCCCTTCGTGAGCCAAGGCAAGGGCAGCGTCCCGACGAAACCGCCCGGCGGTAAGCGAGCATCGTAGCTGGACCGCAACGGGAGCGACATCAATTGAGGCCTGCCCCAACACCCGCTGACATCCTTCAGGGAAAAGCCGAAGAGCGGGTGATTGCCTTCCAGCGCGGCGGCGGCCCATTCGTCGCCGCGGTCGAGACCACCCGCATGCCCATGGTGGTCACCGACCCCAGTGTGAATGGCAATCCCATCGTTTACGTCAATCAATCCTTCATCGACCTGTTCGGCTACTCCCGCGAGGAGGTCCTGGGCCAGAACTATTTCTTTCTGACTGGTCCCGACACTGATCCTGACGTGGAGCGGCACATCCGGGCCGCCATGATGGCGGACGAGCCTCTCAACCTGGAAGTCCAGCTTCGGGCCAAAAGCGGGCGGGAGGTCTGGGCAGCGCAGTTCGTCAGCCCTGTGCACGATGACCAGGGTCGCGTGGCTCAGCACTTCGCATCATTCTGGGACATCACCCGCCGCGTCAGGGCCGAGCGCCGCACCCGGCGCCTGAATGAGGTGCTGGAAAGCCGCGTCAAGGAACGCACCCAGGAACTTCAGAACGAGCTGGACCGCCGACATGCCCTGGAGGGCGTGCTGACGGAGAGCATCCGGGAGAAGGACAAGCTTCTGGGCCAAAGGAATGTGTTGCTGCACGAGGTTAATCACCGGGCCAAGAACAGCATCAGTATGGCGATCTCGATGCTGCGCCTTCAGATGGTCCGACAAGGCGATCCCGGCATCTCGGAAGCATTGGAGAACGCCATCCAGCGGCTCGATCATCTCGCCCGCATTCACGAGCTTCTCTACCGGCAGGACAGCAACGACGTGCAGTCGGTCGACATGGCCGCCTATCTGACGGAGCTATGCCGGAACTTCGGCCATCTCCGGAGCCCGGAGGACCATCGCATCGAACTCACGAGCGATGCGGACGACATCACGTTGGATGTGGACCGGGCCATCAACGTGGCCCTGATTGCCGGCGAGGCGATCACCAACGCCCTCAAGCATGCGTTTCCCGACAAGCGGCGAGGCGCGGTTCGCGTCGGGCTGCACCACGAAGGGGAGGACGTGCTTCTCTCCATCGAGGACAACGGCATCGGCCTTCCGGCCACCCCGCGTGCGGGGTCCATGGGCATGCGCCTGATCGAGGGCATGGCTCGCAGTCTCAACGGCACCTTGACCATCGAGGGTGACCGCAGGACGCGGATTGCCGTGCGGTTCCCAACGGCCATCAGATCTTAGTGGTTGTTCTCGACTGGTACCAAGGAGCCGTCTCTCACTCACATGATCAAACCCTGGCTCACTGCTCCCAGAACCCAACTCCTCGCGTCGCTTTACTCCTCCAGCATTCGAGGGGTGACCCGCAAAGGATGCGGAGTGCTGAACCCACGTGGGATGAGCCTGCCAACAGGGTGAAGTATGCCCATGAGCACAAGGCAGGATCGTCCCTTGCCACCTCAGCATCTACAAGAAGGACCCACATGCCCGACTGGGCGAGCGATGCGTTCATTTACAATCTTTATCCGCTCGGCGCTGTCGGTGCCCCTGCCCGCAATGATCTTCGGGCTCCTGCCTCACAGCGGATCGAGCAACTCTATGCATGGATCTCTCATGTGCAAGCAGTCGGTGCCGATGCGCTTCTTCTCGGGCCGGTGTTCGAGTCAACAGCCCACGGCTACGACAAGGCTGACTTCTTCTGCGTCGACCGCCGTCTGGGCACCAATGAGGAGTTCGCCCAAAGGAGCAAGGCGCTGCATCAGCGTGGCGTTCGGCTGGTTCTGGATGGTGTCTTCCATCATGTCGGGCGCGACTTCTGGGCTTTCCGGGATGTGCTTGCGCATGGTCAAGCCTCTCCTTATTGCCATTGGTTCCACCCCGACTTCACGGGCCGGAGCCCACACGGAGACCCCTTCTACTACGAAGGCTGGAACGGCCACTATGATCTTGTGAAGCTGCGGATGACACATCCAGAGGTCAGGGAGCACATCTTTGCCGCCATCCGCATGTGGGTAGAGGAGTTCGGGATCAACGGTCTGCGGCTTGATGCGGCCGATGCCCTCGACCTCGGCTTTCAGAAGGAGCTTGCCGCCTTCTGCCGTGCTCTGCGGCCCGACTTCTGGATCATGGCCGAGGTGATCCATGGTGACTACCGCCGCTGGATCAATGAGGGTGGCGCGGACAGTGTCACCAACTACGAACTTCACAAGGGTCTCTACTCCAGCCACAACGACCGCAATCTGTTTGAGGTCGCTCATTCGTTAACCCGCCAGTTTGGTCATGGCGGCCTGTATGAGGGGCTGTTGCTGTACAACTTTGCTGACAATCACGATGTGGAGCGGATCGCGAGCCGCCTGAAGGAGGCGGGCCACCTTTACCCCTGCACATCCTGCTGTTCACGATGCCTGGCATTCCCTCCATCTACTATGGAAGCGAAGTTGGCCTGGAGGGGCGCAAGGAGGGGCGCAAAGGTGCGGGGACGGACGCTCCCCTGCGCCCGGCTCTGGCTCCTTCTGATCTTCCTCATCGAGGCGCTCATCCGGACCTTCTTGCCGTGATCCAGCGGCTGGCGGCGCTTCGCAAGCAATGGGCGGCTCTCAGGTGTGGTTCGTACCGTCAGCTTCACGTCTTACCAGAGCAGTTCGCCTTTATCCGTGAGGCTGGAGAGAGTCGGATTGTCGTTGCCGTCAATGCAGGTGGTGCGCCAACGCAGGTCCGCATCAGCCTCAGCGGGGCTCGGAGGCTTGTTGATGTGCTGAACCCAGGCCACACGTTTGAGGTCCATAGAGGCGCAGCCGTGGTGCCGCTCGATGCATACTGGGGACGGCTGCTCGTGCCGGAGAGCTAGGATGCGACGGACTGTTGCCCCTTCCGAGAAGAAGGATCTGCGAAGTGCCTCAAACCTTTTCGGGGGCTCTCCTTCTCCCCGCATTTTCTTTGCAGGCCGGAACACCCTGCCACAGGAGGCGTTCACCCACAGGCTCAGCTTAGCCATTCAATGGCATTCCATTGCTGCGCCTCCTGAACCGGAGAGACCTTCATGAGCCAACTCACAGCCCTGATCAGCTTCCTCGTCCTGACTGCCACTTCAGCCCTAGCGCAGGACCCGGCTCCTTCGCCTGCACCTGGCGGTGCTCCTCCGGCCGGTGACGCGGCAGCAGCCGGCGGCGGCATTATGGATTACTGGTGGGTGATCCTGGTGGTGATCGTTGTTGCCCTGGCGATCTGGTACTTCTCCCGCGGTCGCAACCGGGTGTGAGAAGCCGTAATCGGTCATGACAGTCCCGGAACGCTCGCGTGAGCTTGAGCGTTGATCATCGGACATGCTGATGCCCATGGCTGTCTCTACGGCGAGAACCCGGCCTTGTACCGGGTTCTTTGCTGAGAAAAGAGGGACTGTGGCAAACTGTGTCGATGCTCTGTGCTAAGGACCGCCAATCATGAGGCTAATCATCCTCCTAATCGCCCTGCTTGGCGGGCTCGTGCTGGTTGGCATGCTGGTGGCGCCGTACCAGCCAGGGCTTCGCGACTGGTATCTTCAGAATGCATGCCCATACCTTGACCAACTCAGCCAGGATGTCTGTTCGGCAGCGCGACGAGAGGCTAGTCAACCAGGTTGAGCGTGTCTACAGACCGGAGGCAGCCCTCCGAGATGCCTCCGACCGGTCAGGAGCTATTCATGATTTCCTGGTCTGTGCTCGACATGGCGAAGATTCCTGGTGATGGTGGCGAGCTCCGCCTCAAGAAGCGAGGAGCCGAGTTCTCCATCATGCCGGGGGATAACAGTGTTGTCCGGCTCTCCTGTGCCGTTGTCAACGATCCGCCTTCTCGCCGCTCGTGGTGAGGTCGACATATTGGCGCGTCACCGGCTCGATCAGATCGGCGACCTGCTGTGCAGCCATCTCCTCCTCCTTGATCGCCTCCCGAAAGGCGGATGTGTGGGCGGTCTCGCCGGCAGCTTCGGCAATCGCAATCAGCGAGCGGTAGGCCGCGATTTGTTCGTACTGATAGGCATATCCGGCGTAGAGGTTCTTGAGCGTCTCGTCCTGAAACATCCCATGCACGGTTGCTCCGACGCTGCCGGCCACACTGGTGACCGTCTCCTTGAGCGTGGGAGCGCTCTTGCCTACGGATTGCAGCGCCTGCTCAAGGCGTTGCACCTGCTGGCGCGTTGTGTCGATATGTTGTTGGAGAAGGGTCGCATAGTCAGGGTAGCGTTCCAGCCGGGACACCTGGATTTCCATCTGCTGCAGGCCCTGCTGCTCCATGGCGTGGGTGTTGCGCAATGCCGAAATGTAGATCGAGCGGGCATCCGCGACCATCAGCGTACTCCGTTGAAAGGGAACGTATGGCTAACGAACCTGCTCTGGTCATGTTCCCCAGCCTGACCTGGCCACACGTACGTGTGAGAGTAGCCGCACTCAGCGTTGCGATGTTTTGGGAAGATCGCCCGGAACGAGCGGGCGGGTTGAGGATCCAGTTGGATTGCGCGAACCTGGACGAGGTTGTCGAGTCGGAACAAACTCAAAGCTGCAGGAGTATCAGATGCCGCAATAGCTGCGATGGTGCCGCGCAAGAGCTAAGATTACTCCATTGAGGCAGAAACCCTCAGGATCCCGGACTATGGCAAAGCGCTCTCTTCCCAGGCACGTTGGCTTCATTCCCGATGGGAACCGGCGCTGGGCCGCAAGTCGAGGTTTGTCCAAGGAGCAGGGTTACGACTTTGGAAT
This sequence comes from Microvirga makkahensis, assembly GCF_009830105.1. Classification (GTDB taxonomy): domain Bacteria; phylum Pseudomonadota; class Alphaproteobacteria; order Rhizobiales; family Beijerinckiaceae; genus Microvirga; species Microvirga makkahensis. The sequence continues at coordinate 43,523 of NZ_WURB01000008.1, read as the reverse complement.
TGATCCGGGACTTGTCCTGTTCGAGATCTGCAGGAGCCTGGGCATCCCGGAAATCTCGATCTACGGCTTCACCCAAGACAACACCAAACGTCCCGTCCCACAACGCGAAGCCTTCCGCTCTGCATGCGTGAGTTATGCCATGGAAGTGGCCCGCCGAGACGCGGCCCTGATGATCGTTGGCGACGAGACATCGGATCTGTTTCCACCTGAGCTTCGCGACTTCCGAACGCGGCGGGGCAACGGGATGAAGGTCAACCTGCTGGTGAACTATGACTGGGAGTGGGACTTAGCCGGCCTGCGGGAGGGGAGCATCCGGTCTCATGCCGTTTCGAGGCTCGACATGATTGTGCGCTGGGGTGGTGGACGGCGGCTGAGCGGCTTCCTGCCCGTCCAGTCGGTCTATGCCGACTTCTATGTTGTTGACGAGTATTGGCCGGACTTCAAGCCTGAGCATTTTGACCAGGCTCTCCGTTGGTTCAGGGAGCAGGATCAAACCCTGGGGGGATAGGAGGCAGCAATCTTCCGCTCGGGGTGCCGTTGGTTCTGTCCCGTATGATATGGTTCCTGCCTGTGCTCGGCATAGAGTTCCTGCCGCTCGCTCTCCTGCTCATTGCCCGAAGTATCCCCTTCCTGAGTGAGGTGGCGCGCCTGCTCGATCCCTTTAACGTGCCCGGCAGCGCCTACCGCCTTGCCAGAGCGTGACGCGCTTCGGGATAAGCCTGCGCCCGCCAACTCAGCATCCGTGAAACCCACGGTTCGGGATGGATGCAGGCGTCAGAACGCCGAGGATCTTCGGAGCGCCACCGGGCTCCAGAACAATCGCACCGCCCTCCGGCAGCGCGGTCCCGCCGACGCTCGGCCCCAGCACCATGATCGCCGGGGTGCGATGCCCCACCAGCACGCGATTGACCCCATCTGGTACCGGCTCGGACATCAGCCTCCGATGCTCATTCAGGATCCATTGCAACCGTCCCCCGGCATAGTCGTCCGCGAGAAGGCTGTCCGTGACCTGAACCCGCCCACGGCCGAAGGCAATCTCGGCCGTGTCGCGGGCCCGAAACACGGGCCCGGCGAGAACCGGTTCCGCCACCGGAATTCCAAGCCTTTGGAGAACCTCGCCGATTCGGCGCGATTGTTCCCGGCCCTCAGGTGAGAGGTTTCTCTGGCCGGCACGGTCGCCGATGCGGTAGGAGCTGTCGCAGGGCATGCCTGTGGTGTCCGCATGCCGGAAGAACAGGACGAGCCCGCCGCGGCGCAGGCGCTCGACCAGTGCCCTTCCCTCGGGCTCCTGTACCGTGACCGGAGTCAGGCTCTGGCTGCCTGCCGGACAGATGACGGTGAGCGCCAGGACCGCACCAAGAAGCCACACTCCGATCTGTGCCCGTATCCAGCTCATCGACATCACGGGGCTTGGCGGTTATTTCCCGGCATCTGCCTTGCCGGCTTCCCCCTGGAGCCTTTCATCGTACCACTCGGCCAGGTCGGCGGCGAAATCCTCATCCTGATCCAGACGCACCAAGAAGGCCGAAGCCAGGAAGTAGTGGAACGGAATGTCGGAATGCTCATCGTCGAGCATGGCATCGACCTCGGGACTGGCGAACAACTGGCGGCTGATCTGGCCATCCTCCATGCCGAGGACAATTGCCACCTGTCTGGGCTCCAGAGTCATCGTGGTCTTCGAATCCTTGCTGTCGGTCATGCTGACGGCTCCCTTGCGACGATGCTTGGTCTCAGTCCCTCAATCCTGCGAAGGTTCACACGTTCCCTGGTTGCTGGGCATCGGCTCCCCTCGAACCTGACACTCCTCATGCGGCGGCGGGTCGCTCAGGACGTAACGGAAGAGAGGGAACATCGCCTCCCCAGACAGGTTGGCTCAGTCCGATCACAGCTTTCTTGGAGAAACCAGATGGCACAGAACGCAGGCGCCAATCAGGGCGGGGTCAACAAGACCCAGGACAAGAGCGCGGACAGCAAGCGTCGGCAGGACGATCAAACCGGAGACGGAAAGACGGAAGCCAAGCCGCTCGATCCCGGGACCGGTACGGACGGCCGGGCGCCAAGCGATATGACCGGCGGCCGGAGCTAGGACGCGTTCAACCTTCGATGATCACGGCAGACCAAAGGAGTTGTCATGGCCAAGAAAGCGCGCATGAGACCGTCGTGGAAGAAGGCCAAGCGGATCAAGAGCCAGCCGTCCGGATCGCGGGCGGAAAAAGTCACCCAGAAGCGCAGCTAAAGGCAGAACCATGACCACCCGGAACCATAACAACCGCAGCGAGAAGCAGAAGGGGCACGTGCCCGACCGCAGCGACGAGTCCGTTGCGAAGGGCCACACCAAGGATGCCGGCCATCACCCGCATCATGGCGATGGTGGCGGTGGCGTTCCCAAGACGCAGGGCCAGGGTCAGGCGAACGAGGGGGTGGACAACCGCAAGCAGAACCGCGGCCACGGCTAGAAAGCCCATCGTGGGCGTGACCATCCGGAATCAGGGAGGCCTGATATGGCAGATCCAGACGATCCGAACGCCAATCCCTCCCCTGCCGGGGAACAACAAGAACCTGCACAAACTGAGGGTGACATCCCGAACCTCGGGCCGACCTCGGATCCGTCTAGACGCGACTTCGGCGACTCCGCCGGCTATGGCAGCGGCGGCTCGGCGCGCGACTATCAGGACGTGGTGGGCGAGAACCCGGTGACCGTCGGCAGGCCAAACCCGCTGGACGCTGTAATCCCGCCTGAACCATCCAATGGCCAAGATGAGGATCGGCAGAGCCCGGACACCTCCAGCTGATCAATGGGGCCAGCCCGCTTCCACGTTCAAGGATGGACGCGCGTCGGCGGATGCTCCAGCTGCGCCTGGGAGAAAGCGGTTAGCGGTTTGGCATCCGGATTGAGAACGGCCGCAATCCAGCTATCCGGGAACGTACGAAGTTCCTGGTTGTGCGCCCGCACGGCGCTCATGAGGTCGCTGCGCGTCACAACAATCCGATCTCCAGCCTCTGGAATTCTGCCACCTGCGTCGTAACCCTCGTGTCGCCCGTGAACTCGGGATCCCGCACAACGGTTCGGCATACCATACCAAACACAACCCGATCTCACTTGATTCCATGGCGAACCTATCGAAGCCGCTGCCACGGATACGAGCCCCCTCACTGCCCAGTCCGAACGATCCGATTCTGAGCAACCTGACCATTGCCTGTGAAAGGTGCCTCGCAGGCTGCAATAGCGCGCCGGAAGCTCTGCTCCATATCCTCCCGATCCGCAGGTTCGGAGATGTCCCGTTCGCCTGCGGCCCTGATCAGGTTCGCATGCCGGATCAGGGCCCGGCGCTGCTCGTCCAAGCGCGTGTGCTCGGCCATTCTGGCAAGCGCCTCCAGCATGTGGATCAGGATTGCAGGATGTGAGGAGCCGGCCTGCCGGATTTGGTGCAGCGCTGCATCCAGAATGCCCTCATAGGTGGTCACCTGGCGATAGATCCGCACCTTGCCGGAGGGGTCCCGCAGCGTCTCGGGCGGAAGCCGCCGGCTCATGAGCCGCGAGAGCGCACCTCTCAGCCGGTCGATCACGACCGTGGCGGTGAACGGATCATTGATGCCGGGAGACAGGGCTCGTACTGCGACCTCGACGAGATGCCGGATCGCAAACTCCAGATCCTGGACCGGAGTGCGCTCGTCGCCGCTGACGATATGCTTTCCGATCTCCTCCCTAGCCTTGCCCGGATCGGGCGGTGCCGGGTAGACATGGACACGCCTGTCGCCGCTGACGATGAAGTCGCCGGCGCGGAACTCCAGGTGCAGGATGGCATCGTGCCGTTCGGCCCAGGAGAGTATCCCGCTGTAATCGACAGCTTGGACATAGCCGCCGTAGGGGAGCGGGATCCGCGCCGCCTTGTTGTTGAAATCGGCGGGCAGGTCGGCCGGTGCGTGCTCGGGGGCATTCTCCTCGGTGAGCTCCGGCAGTTCAGCGACGGCTTTGTCGACATCCTTGCGCACCCGGCGCACGACCTCGTCAGCCACGATGGAGCGGGCGACCCCCTGGATGAAGGCCAGGAGCCCCAGAACGCACCCTAGCGCTAGAGCCGTGCCGAGCGTAACGGATGTATGTGGGACCTCCGGTATGGGGGCCTTGCCATGGATGGAGCGCAGCACGATCAGGCAATAGACGATCGTCATCGCAAACAGGCCGAGCACGAACTGGGTGCGCAGGTCGGCCCTGAAGATGCGGATCAGCCGCGAACCATAGGCATTCGCCGCGAGGGTTAGGGCCACCACTGTGACTGAGAAAGCCATGCTGGCCATGGTGATGATGGCGGAGAGCAAGGTGGAGAGGAGATTGCGGGCATCCTCGCCGTCGCCGCTGTTGATCCACCACGCCCGGACGTCATCCTCAGATCCAACGCCGGCATCCACCTGGAGCATGCCGATGGCGAGACCGACGCCCACAACGATCATGATGGAGGGAATGAACCAAAGGCTGGTCCGGACATAGTCCCAGGTGGTGAGAAACCAATTCCACATACCTCCCTAAACGCCGCAGCAGGGACGGTTCGTTCCCAAGCCATACTCTGAGAGGCTGGAACTGAGAGGCACGCCCGCCACATAGGTGATCGGACTGGTGAAAACCTAGTGGTCTTTGCTGCCGAATGTCGCAACGGTTTCATACAGGGAGCCTAGAGCAGCGAAGAGGCGGCGCTGGGCCTGCACATATTGCCGGAAGCGCTCCGGCTCGGCGATGAGCCCGTCCGCATTCAGAATGGCCACCACCTCGTCACGGGCCGCCATGACTTCGGCGAGCACCTCGCGCTCGGCAGGTGCCCTCACTCGCACAGCCTCGACCAGCGCTGGCACTTGGTCCGCCCGCTGGCGGTATCGGGTCTGCACTGCGGTCCAAGTCTGTTGGGCCCGCTCTCTCAAGACTGGCACGTCGCCAGGGTCACAGGCCGCCACGCCGAACATAAGGCCGGCAGCAAGGCTCCATTGCCCCAGACGCGTGAGCAATGCCTTCTCCTGTCGTGTGCAGGGTCGATTACTCCTCGATGTCGTCCGGCACCGAGCGGTCGCTCACCTTCTTGGGCCGTGGCATCTTCCGGTTGCCGACCTGCGCCATGCTGGGGGAGGCCGTGCCGGATTCCGGATCTTCGGACGCCGGTCCGGACTGCTCCTGCGGCACCTCGCTTAGCTCGCGCTCTGCTCGGTGCCAGTGATCCTGAGGATCACCTGAGCGGTCCTCGCTCTCCCAGATCTCATAGGCGCGCTGGCGGATCCTGTCCTCGCTTGCGCCCGCGTTCCCCTCCTGATGGGTCCCGCCTTCCGGCTCGTCAAAGATCTGACGGCCGAGATCGAGGCCAATGCGCGGGATTGCATCAGGCAGCAGGTCCAAGTCATTCTGACGCGGCGGTGACGCTGTCATTGATGAGCACCGGTGCGAGATCCTCACATAGGGGCATGTGTGAACAGGGTGGCTTTGACCAGACGGTCGGGCCCGAGGTCCTCATCGGGAACAAAATCCAGCAGTTCCGCCAGCCTGGTGCGGGCGCGGTTGATGCGGCTCTTGATGGTGCCAATGTTCACCCCGCAGATCTGTGCCGCTTCCTCGTACGACACGCCCTCGGCGCCGACCAGCAGCAGGGCCTCCCGGTGTTCCACGCTGAGCTGAGCAAGAGCGGCCAGCATATCACTGTAGTCCAAGTGTGCGCCCTGCTCGGGCAAGATCGCAAGGTTTGCGGCCATCACGCCGTCGCTGTCTTGGACCTCGCGGCGACGACGCCGCATATCGGTGTAGAACTGGTTGCGCAGGATGGTGAAGAGCCAGGCCTGCATGCTGGTGCCGGGCTGGAACTTGTCGATGTTCTCAAGGCCCCGCAGGAGGGCCGTCTGGACGAGATCGTCCGCATACGTGACATCGCCGGACAGCGAGATGGCAAAGGCGCGCAGATGCGGAATCGCATCCAGCATCGCCTGCCGCACAAGAGGATCAACGACCATCATCCACCCTCCCCTTCTCGTTCAGCGGCTTCAGGATCCGGAGAAGGGCTTCCGGTACAGGATCGTTCATGAGTTGAGCGTAGTGGGCCCGAAGCCGCTCCCCGAGACCGGCGGCGACCAGCGGCGGAAGAGTTGGGTCTTGGAGGGATTTCCCTGAGGCAGTCTCAGGCAGCTGACACGTGACAGATTCCTGCTGGGCGTGGCGGGGTGGTGTATTCAGCACGAGCACTGCTCCAACTCTGTGGCAGACCATCTATGCGTAGACAGCCGGCGCAGGTCTGCCATTAATCTATGATGAGCTTGGGAGCACGATGAGTCCTACGCGGCCGAGTGCAGGCATCCACCGCGGCAGAAATATGAAGCCATGTCTCACTTGGGTGAATGAACAGATCTATGCTCAGGCGACGCCCGCACCTGGTGGTATTCAGGCATCCAAGCGGCCGATGGGCGCCCTGCCGGCTCAACTCCCCTGGCAGGCCTCTTCCCTGCCAAGCACGAGGCCCGCGCGGAGCAACAGCTTCGGAATGTCACCATCAACCTCGGCCCGCAACATCCTGCTACTCACTCGACCCTGCGCCTTTGATCGAGCTCGGCAGCGAGGACGTCGCACCCGTGAACGAAGAGCACGCCTTTTGCTTGACGGCCGAGAGACTGCCTTGCTCCGACCGGAAGCAATCACCGGCGACGGCATAGCCATTCAGCATGCCTTCCCTTTTGCCGGATTATGGTCGGCCGGCGTCGCCGCGTTGGAGACCATCGTGGAACAGAGCTGGGTTGAGCTTGTTGGCAGAATCTCAGACGGATCAGCGGAAGTTGCAGCATGAAATCCAATCTCGTTGCCCTCGTAATGGCGGGCATCCCGACTGCGGTCATGGCCCAGTCAGGCCCCACGACCCTGGCCATGACCTGTGCCCAGGCCAGGGGAATCGTCGCCTCCCAAGGTGCGGTCGTGTTGCGCACCGGCCCCACGACCTACGACCGCTATGTTCGGGACGGGAGCTTCTGCGCCCTCCAGGAAACGGCCCGTCCCGCCTGGGTGCGCACGGCCGATAGGGTTCAATGCCCTGTCGGAGGAGTCTGCCGGTCCGTCGAGATCGACAACGGGCAATAGTCGCGACCATGTCAGCCGAGCAAGGCCTCCGCCCTCTCCCGACCGGTGGGCAACAGGGAGATTGTGTCGGCGGGACCATTCTTGGCGATGCAATCCTGGTTCATCAGCGCGAGGAAAGCATCCTCGAACTCTGGCCCGAACCGGCGCTCAACGGTGGCCCGGTCCGCGCGTCCCTCTGGGGACTTGGTGCACTCGTCATGGATCATCGTCAACAGGCGGTCTGCGTCCATCAGGCACTCTCCTCTCAAAGTCGGATCAAAGGAAGCGCGTCTCAGTTCAACTGCTTGTCGAGTCCACATCATCGTGTGCCCCGGTCGGGGTCAAAGCCCCCGTGCCTGATGTTGCGATGTCGCTCATCAGTTTAGGATCCGCGTGCGGTCCTGCAGGAGGAAGCTGGTTCGACGGGGCGGGTGCATTAGCATCACTGTTGCCCGGTTCGACGGTGCCGTGGCTGTGCCCCTCGACAATGGCTTGAGCGCTCTCAGATGAGGGTGCGGCCGAAGGCTGATGGGCGTCTGTGGGAGAGGCTTTCAGATCGTTGCTTTCTCCGTCGGGGCCGGTCTTCGGATGAGTCATCGATATCGCTCCGTTCTCCACGATGGAATGGACGTCAATGCAGAGTGAAGGGGCTTGTTTCCCACAGATCAAAGGATTGTCCGGCCGCGGATGACTGATGGATCCCGCCATTACCTATGTTCATTCGGAGACCAGATGCGCGACTGAAAACAGACACAGGTCACGTGCGCTGTCTGATCTAAAACAAATGCCACGTTTAACTTGAGTAAGTGAGAGAGGACTCAATCCCGGGCAGGCTGCGCGACAGATGGTGTTCTCTTGCCATCCGCCCGAGTGAGAACCCTGCCGGCTCCCTCCTCCAGCAGGGTTCTTCACCTCCCTCGCACAAGACGAGATCAATCGAGATGAGTGCTCCCTGCTGCATGATCGTTGAAGACCAGGCGCTGATCGGCATGTCGCTTGAAGCCTATCTCGAAGATGCGGGCTTCTCTGTGGCCGGCCCGTTCCCGTCCTGCGCCGATGCCCTTCGCTGGCTGGAGCACAACACGCCACAGATTGCAGTGCTCGACGTATCCCTCCGGGATGGAACCTCGCTGCCGATTGCTCAGGCCCTGAAGGGGCGCAACACGCCCTTCGCCGTTTATTCGGGCCTTCCGTACAGCGCCAGCCTGCCGGAGGAACTCAAAGACGTGCCGTGGCTGGAAAAGCCGGTTCCACGGGAAGAGCTCACTCAAACGCTGGCCCGCCTCCATCGAACCGACGCTTGAGACGGTCGTCGGGTATGACGTGCGGCGAGCCGCTCGACAAACGACGAGCAGGAGAAGCGATGTTCACCCTCGAAGTCGACGGCAGGCCTATTGCGATCACGGATGCGGAAGAGCCTCAGGCGCGGGACATCTTCGAGAGCGACGAGTTCAAGCAGGATCTGACGGCGATGACCAGCGGGGGAACGCCGCTCTGGGACGGGCAGGCTTCGCTGACCATCCGGCCTGCATCGGAGCAGGAGGTTGCGGCGTTCGCCGCCCCTGAATTCGACGTTGATGCCGATGATGAAGACGAGGATGACGGCGACGGGATGTTTGTGACCTTCCTCGTCCCGATTGACCATGATCACGAGGACATCGCCGCCATTCCGCCGGAGCTTCAGAGCTGACGGGGCACTCCGGGGCTCGCGTTCCGCAGGCTGCGGCCACGATGGACCATTTCTCCGCCCCCGTCGTTTTCCCACTTCGAGCGCCCGTATAATCGCCGAGGGGGCGAGATGACCAGTCAAACACGTCATGCCAATGAGGCAGGGATGAGCCTGGACAAAGCGCATCACGTCGTGATCGTCGGTGCCGGGTTCGCGGGCCTGTCCCTTGCCCGGTCCCTCGGCGGCACGGCGCTGCGCGCGACGGTGATCGACCGCCGCAACTACCACCTGTTCCAGCCCCTGCTATACCAGATCGCCACGGCCGCGCTGTCGCCGGGAGAGATCGCCCAGCCGATCCGGCGCATCCGGGCCGAGATCCTGACGGCGTTCGAGACGGCTGAAAGGGGGCACGACCCGGCCGAGCGCGAGCGGCTGATGACCTTTGCGATCTTCGGCGGCGGCCGGACCGGGGTGGAGATGGCAGGCGCCATCGCGGGGCTGGCCCGGCAGGCGCTGGCCCGCGATTTCCGCCACATTGACCCGACGAAAGCCCGCATTCTTTTGATCGAGGCGGCGCCTCGCATCCTGGGTCCCTTCCCTGAGGATCTTTCAGCTTACGCTGTGCGGGCGCTTGAGCGGCTCGGGGTCGCCCTCCACACGGGCAAGCCCGTGGAGGATGTCAACGAGCGCGGCGTCACCATTGGCGATGAGTTCATTCCTGCCTCCACCATCGTCTGGGCCGCAGGGGATGCAGCATCGCCAGCCGGGCAATGGCTGCACGTCGGCACCGACCGCGCCGGGCGTATTGCCGTCGCACCTGACCTGTCTGTCCCAGGACTCGACAACGTCTATGTTCTCGGCGATCTCGCCCTGACCTTGGGAGGGGACGGCAAGCCCCTGCCCGGCTTGGCGCAAGTCGCGCGCCAGCAGGGCCACTATCTCGGCAAGGCGCTGCTGGCCCGCATTCTCCGCCACGAGACGCCTCCGCCGTTCCGCTTCCATAGCCGGGGCAACCTGGCGGTGATTGGCCGCAACGAGGCGGTCGTGCATTGGGACAGCCTTAAGCTCAAGGGCTTCATCGCCTGGCTCGTTTGGGGCATTGCGCATGTCTATCTTCTGGTCGGCTTCCATAACCGCTTCCTGGTCACCATGCGCTGGCTGTGGACCTATCTCACCTTCCAGCGCGGGTTGCGTCCTGATCACCGAGGACGTCATCAGGACGCAACCCGCCAATGCCAGTCAGGACGGGGCCGTCGGAGCGAAGGTTCCGACCCCAAGCCAAACCCCAGATCAAATCACCGATGTGCGGAGAACCGCACACCACTCGACCTGACCGGCCGCTCCGAGGGCCGGTGCCTCAAGCCCGCCGGCATCCATCGGTCCCAACGCTAGCAATGAAGGGGATCCTGCCTTTGAAAAGTCCGAGGCCGAAGCGAACCACAGCCAGGAGAAGAACAGGCACCTCGGCCGTAGAAGGGCGCCTGGCGCTTGTCCTCGCCGGAGGCAATGCGCTCGGGGCGTTCGAAGCCGGAGCCTACCAGGCGCTGCATGACCAGGGCTTCCAGCCGGACTGGGTGGTGGGCTCATCGATAGGAGCGGTCAACGGCGCGATCATTGCAGGAAATCCTCCTGAGCGGCGGGCAGATGCTCTGCGGACATTCTGGTCAAAAGTCTCGTGGCCCACAGGAAGCGGGAGCGCTCCTGATGGACTGGTTAATGTGATGCAGCGTCTGGCCGGGCAGATGCAGACGGCCTCGTTCGGCAACCTCGCCATGTTCCTCCCCAGCCCTACCGGCTTCATGGCCAGCGAGATGAAAGCCATCGGCCTCTACGATCTTGCCCCGCTGCGCGACACGTTGGAGCACCTGGTCGACTTCGATCTCCTCAACGAGGGACCCGTCCGGCTGACGATGGTGGCGGTCGATCTGGAGACAGGAGACGAGGTCCTGTTCGACACCCGATCCGGCCGGCTTGGCCCGGAGCACATCATCGCGAGCAATGCGCTGGTGCCGGACTTCAAGCCGGTTGAGATTGACGGCCGACTGCTGGGCGACGGTGGGCTGTCGGCAAACCTGCCGATTGACGTGGTGCGGCGTGAACCCGATGGGGGCCGCCTCTGCATCGCCGTCGAGCTGTTCTCCGCCCGGCGGCCGCCAAGCACCAGCTTCGCCGAGGCCGTCGCCCGGCGGCAGGAGCTCCTGTTCGCTAATCAGAGCCGGTGGTTCCTGGAGGCGCACGCCCGAGAGGACCGGGTCCGAAGCGCACTCCGTGTTGTGGCGGGCCTGATCCCCGATGAGGTGCGCAACAGGCCCGAAATCAAAACCGCCCTGGCGGAGGCGGATCGGCCGGACATGCGGCTGGTGACGATTGCGGGGGATCCGGACCCTGAGACCGGCAACTGGTTTTACGACTATTCGGAGCAAGCCATCAGGACGCGCTGGCAGGCTGGCGAAGCCAAGGCCAGGGCTGCGCTGCAAGCTCCTGTTCCGGCTGGCGCACCGCAGGAGCAAAGGAAAACAGCATCATGACCAATGAGATCAACGGCAAAGTCGTCGTCATCACCGGTGCATCGAGCGGGATCGGCAAAGCCAGCGCCGAGGCGTTGGCCGAACACGGCGCCCGCCTGGTTTTGGCGGCTCGCCGGGAGCCGGAACTGGAGGACACCGCACAGGCCTGCAGAGTGAAGGGTGCCGAGGCCGTCGCAGTCCCCGCCGATGTTGCCGAGGAGGCGCAGGTTCAGGCGCTGGCCCGCCGCGCCATCGAGGTCTTCGGCCGGATCGACGTCTGGTTCAACAATGCCGGCATGGACGCATTCGGCCGCTTCGAGGACATTCCCGCGGAAACCTTCGAGCGCGTGCTCCAGATCAACCTGATGGGAACCGTTCATGGGGCGAGAGCCGCCCTGCCCCACTTCACGGAGCGCGGCTCCGGCATCCTGATCAACAACGCCTCGCTGGTCGGCAACTGCCCCTCCCCGTTCCACAGCCCCTATGTGGCGAGCAAGTTCGCGATCCGCGGCCTTTCGTTCGCCCTGCGCCAGGAGGTGATGCACCTGCCCGACGTTCATGTCTGCGTCCTCTCGCCCGCGTCTATCGACACCCCTCTCTGGCAGCGCAGCGCCAACTACAGCGGCCGCGCGATCAAACCGCTCGATCCGGTTCATCCGGTCGAGCAGGTGGCAAGCGTTCTCCTCAACCTGATCCGCTATCCGCAGCGCGAGGTCTTTGCCGGTGCCTCGGGCTGGATGGCAAGTGAACAGTACACCGCCCAGCCTGACATGATGGAAGCCGTGATTGCGGGGTTCACGCAGCAGAGCCTGTTCCAGGACGAACCGGCGGCGCCAACGGATGGATCATTGTTCACCCCTGAGAGCGGCAACGGCGGCAAGAGCGGAGGATGGAGTTCCCCTGATCGGCCCGGATTGGCCGTGGGTGACACCCTGCCCCTGATGGCCAGCCCTGCCTTCCTCGCTTTGGCTCCGGCCCTTTACACCCTCAAGCTGTCGGCGAGTTTTGCCCAGCAGCTCGGCATGCAGTTCGCGCCGTCGCTGGCCGGCGCCGTTGCTGCGGCAGGAGACAGGCTGCCGGCTGCTCTCACCTCTCCGTTCCGACGCACAGGCCCATGACTAGCGACCGGCCGGAGGCAGCCTCCAAGGTCGTAGCGGCAATCGGGCGCTCGCTGCCGCCGAATCCGCGCCTGTCCGATCTTGTCGATGCGCTGGGGGAGAAGGCCGGCGGCATCCTGCTGGCCATCGTCGCCGTTCCGGCGATCATTCCCGTTCCCGGAGTTCCGCTTGGAGCCGTGTTCGGAACGGTTCTGGTCATCCTCGCCTATCGCATGGTGGGAACAGGAGGACGGCCCTGGCTTCCGCAATGGCTGGGCCAAGTCCGGCTTGGAGCTCCGGTGATCGTGCTTCTGAGCCGTCGCGGCCCTGTCCTGCTCCGCCATGTCGAGCATCGGCTGCGGCCCCGGGCCGGCCTGCTGGTGGCGAACCCGATCACGCCCGCGCTCGCCGCCGTCATGGCGTTGATGGGGACCCTGATCGCCTTGCCGATCCCGTTCGGCAACACGCTGCCAGGTCTTGCGGTGATCCTCATGGGCCTTGGCCTCGCCGCAAGGGACGGACTCGCGGTGCTGGGAGCTCTGATCCTGGCGGCGGTTGCGGCCGGTGTCTCTATTGCACTCGGCTGGGCCGCGGTGGCGGGCGTGATCTATCTGCTGGTGTGACGTGCCAAACTGCTCGCCGTGCCCAATTTCCCTGTTGAGCCGGTGCTGACCGCCACCTCCCGGCTGCAGGAGGCGAGCAAAGGCTGCAGCGCAAACAATCTCTATGCTGGAGCCAGACTCTGGTCAGTGCCACCAAGCATCGAGGGAAACTTAGGTTAGCGACAATCATTCATGTGTGTGAGACAGGAGAACGGACAACAACTGAACTTAGGCGCTGGTGTCTGAAAGACCCGGGTGCTTCCGCCTGCAAGAGGAGCACCGTCATGCATGCCGCTTATCATTTCAACGACCATCCGCTCACCCGCAAGCTGGAGAGCATCTTCACCCTTACAGATGACGAGCGCCAGGCGCTCTCAAGCCTGCCGATGCAGGTCATGGCCACCAAGCGGGGACAGGACATCGTGCACGAGGGCGACCGCCCCTCCCGGTCCTGCCTGTTCCTGGAAGGCATCGGCTGCACCTACAAGGTCACGCCGGAAGGCAAGCGGCAGATCGTGGCCTTCAACATCCCCGGCAGCATTCCCGACCTGCACAGCTTCCATCTCCAGACCCTGGACGCCAGTGTGGCGGCGCTCGATCCGTGCAAGGTCGCGTTCATTCCGCACGAGGTCCTGCAGGATCTCTGCGAGCGCCATCCCCGGATCATGGCAGCCTTCTGGCGCAAGTCCCTCGTCGATGCGGCCGTTTACCGGGAATGGGTCGTGAACATCGGCCAGCGCGAAGCGTACAAGCGCATGGCCCACCTCCTGTGCGAGATGATGATACGCCTGAATGCGGTGGGGCTTGCCTCGGACCATTCCTGCGATCTGCCGATCACCCAGACCGAGCTTGGCGATGCGCTCGGAATCACGACCGTCCACGTCAACCGCGTCCTGCAGAAGATGCGAGCCGAGGGCCTGATCCAAACAAAGGGAACGGCGCTGACCATTCCGGATTGGTACCGGCTGCAGGAGGCAGGCGAATTTGATCCGGACTACCTCCATCTGGGGCATAACAAGGCGGCGGCTTGAACAGCATCGCCGGTAGAGCTCGCCCCTATAGCCCCATCGGCGGGACCATTCCGCCGAACGGAAAAAAGGCCTCATGCACGGCTGTGGCCCGCGGCAGAACCTCGCCGGCAATTGCAGCCAGGTGCTCCTCCAGCCAGGCCGCCATCTCCAGCTCCTGCGCCAAAATGAACTCGGCGAGCTTGCGGGTTTCCCGATCCCCGGCCTGTTCGGCCAGACCGATCAAGGCGCGATAGGTGCCGATTTCCAGATGCTCGAAGGCGTAGTTCGTGACCGCGCTGCGGACGACGTTGTCCGGCAGGGCCGCGATCATCATCGGCGCGGTCAGGCCGAGCGCCATGCCAAAGCCGTCGCGCAGCAGGGACGAGGCCTGACCCAGCTCGGCGATGCGGGCGCCCAGCCGGTCGCGCTGCTCGCGCGAGAGTTCCGCGTGCGCCTTGACGCTCTCATGGAACGCCGGAAAGCCGATCAGCGACGGCAACTGGGTGGTGAGCATCTGCACCGACTGGCTCTCCATCGCGTGCGCGTCGCGCAGCCACAAAAGAACAGTGGCGTTTCCAGTCTGGCGCATGGTGTCCTCCTCGCTGCGCGTCCATTCACGGAACAGATGAAGGCGTGGGTTGTTCAGCCCCAGGTCTGGTGCGCCTGTCTGGCAGCCCGAGCGTCGGCCATTCAGATGGCTCTTGGGTTTACTGAGCTGGCGCTGCAGGCGCGGGGTTCGGGTTCTGGCTGTCCGGTGCGACTGTGTCTTCCATGGAGCCGAAGTAGGTCATCAGAGCGGTGGCAACAACGACGATCACGGCAAGGGCAATGATGATGGTGCGCCGGTTCATTGATGTCTCCACTGTCGGGGTGACAGGGCCAACGAGCCGGCAACCCGCGGGTTCCCTTGATCCCAAGGACCTCTGGGGCCTGGTTCTGCCAATCCGCCCCGTTTTGCCACGGGGCTGACAACCGGAGTGAACTGATGCCTGTCTTCAAGCGTGAGCTGGCCTTCGTTGCGGATCGCCCCCTGGAGAATGCGGGCGATTGGTGGCACCTGGTCCTCGACACCGATGCGCCGGGCCTGTACGTGGAACACACCTGGGTGCATGCGAGCTCCCATATGGATGGTGAGACCGCTCAGGGGGCCCAGCGCTTCGGGATCAACGACTTTCTTACGCTTGCAGAAGGTCAGGCCGCGCAACCGATGCTGATGCGCGCCCTCAAGGAGATGTTCCGAGACGCGGCGCCTGCCTCGGAGTAGCGCGTTCTCGTATATTGCGCGTCATCGTCAAAAGGCATGCGCCGATTGGTGCTGGTGTCGGACCTGCGTCAAAACCAGGTGGAGCAATCGGATCTTTCACCCTGATTGCTCCACCTGATATCTTTCTACTCGGCAGCGTCGAGGAACCTCTGAGCCTTCCAGTCCACCTGGCATTCGCTGAAGTAGCGCGAGACGGCGCTCTCGAAGGATGGCATGATCAGACCGCGCTCGCTTGAGAGGGCCGTCATGCGTGGAATCTCCTCCACCGCCCGAGGTCCTGCTCTCCAGGAGAAGCCGGCCTCCGCCGCCACGCGCTCGGCCAGTTCGCTCCAGGAGGTCATGCCCTGGTTGGCGAGATGCCAGACCCCGTGCTCGCCATCGCCCAGAAGATCGAGAACGGCGTGAACGAGATCCGGAACATAGGTCGGTGACACGACGCCAGCGGATGGCTTTATGGTTCGGCCTGCCTCAAGATCGCTGAGCACCTGATAGACGAAGTTGGCCTTATCCCATGGTCCAAAGAAGGCACTTGTGCGGATGACCAGGGCCTCGGGATGGATGCCGGCGACCCGCCGCTCAGCCTCTGCCTTGCTCTCCCCGTACACGCAGGCGGGACAGACCGGATCGTTTTCCAGGTAAGGGCGCCCAAGACTTCCATCGAACACCCGGTCTGACGAGAAGGCGACCACCGGCAGCCCGAGACGGGCGCAGGCCTGCGCAACGGCTTCGGCTCCGGCGGCATTGGCCTTGAAGCAAAGGTCCCGCTCACGGGCAGCATCGCTGACGCGAACGTAGCCTGCTGCATTGATCACCGCCCAGGGCCGATGCCGCGCGAGGGCCGCGTCCACGGAGGTCGGATCCGTGATATCCATCTCACCGCGGGTGAGGAGCACGCAATCAAGCCCGCGTTGATCGCAGAGGCGGGCAAAGGCACGGCCGAGAGTACCGGTCGCGCCGGCAATCAGGATCGGGCGAGATGCAGGAGCAGACGCGGCGACTTTCCGCGCTGGTGGATGATAGTGCCGGCCATCACGCCGCCACCAGCCTCGCTGGTCGAGCACAGGATGCTCGAAGGTGCCTGTGCGTGCCAGGGATTCGGCCGCCCTGCCGATAGCCGTGCGGCGGGGGTTGGGACCGCGAATATCGAATGCACCCGGCTCGTAGAAGCCGTTGCGGGCCACCAGCAGGGAATTCCAGTCCACGGCTCCGAGCAGGGACCAGATCGTAACGGCCCGAATGTCGTGGCCCGTTTCTCTGAGCTCCTGAACACCCTGCCAGACCTCCATCAGCCAGCGCACCTGCTCCTCGCGGGTGGAGCCGTGATGGGCCTCCGTGACCGCGATAGGATGCCGGTAGCGGTCCCAAACCTCCGCGAGCCGCGCCTTGAAGCCGAGCTCTTCGGATGGAATGTCCATCCGCAGCGCCTCGACGTCGGCGTAGTGGTCGATGCGCGTGGCGCCGTTGAGCGGGTGCAGGTGATTGCCGCCGTGGAAGCACTCGGGATAGCGATCCGTTGCTTCGTCGAGGTAGCGTTCGCTCGTGGGATAGTGGTTGATGCCGATGATGTCCGGCGCGCCGTCGCCCTCAAGGAAGAAATCGAGCTCTTCCTCCTTGATGCCGTGCCGGAGGCAGATCTCGTGCCAGGGATGCGAGCGGTCCACGCGCCCGAACAGCAGGTCGAGGCTGAGCCAGCGGCGCTGGTTCTCCAGGTCGGCCTGGTAACTCAGATGGGGCGTGCTGAAGACCTTGCCCATGTCCTCCGTCTGCACCAGCTGCGCATGCGGCGTGATCCGGCGGATGGCGCGCATGGCCAGCACCGTTGCCCGGCATTCGGTGACGAGGCATCGCAGGAAGGTGGCGTAGTCGCGACCGTGCGGGTGCCAGTGGCCGTAAAGGCCGCTGAAGCGCGCCGTCGTGAGCGGCTCGTTGACCGGAGTGAACATGTCCACCCATGGGTAGCGCTCTGCGACACGCTCGGCATGGCGAGCCAGCAGGTTGGGAAACTCCGGGTCGATCAGGCTGGTATAGCGCGGGCCACTGCCATGATGGACAAGACCTGCTATCGGCCGGATGCCGAGTTCGCGCAAGCGGCTGAAGCGCTCGTCCGTCCAGGACCAGTCGCAGATGTCAGGATGATCGGGTGCGATGGATTCCCATACGACAGGATAGCGAAGAGTTCTGATCCCAAGACCCGCGATGGCATCAAGGTCGGACAGGCGCTGAAGATGTCCTGTCTCTTCGACCTGATTACGAAACCCGTTGCCGATTTGCACAACAGTGCACTCGACGCCGCCCCACAGTTCGAGCGGCCCGCTCGCTGGCATCACCAAGATCAAACCTCGTCAGTTCAGGTCACGCGGAAACCGCGAAAAGGAGACTCTTGAACCCAGGGAGGCGCGGCCAGTTCCAAGCGAAAAGCAAGTTTATTGGCCATGTTTAACATGTGTTATTAAGAACAAGGCGGAGGGACTAATGTTTGGCACTGCTTAACAAATGGCCCGCCCGGAACTTCATCATAACTTTAGCGTTCATTGCAGCATTTTTCCAAGCTACTTCTACTCTTTTCCAATAACATAGGTTAATGCAATCGGATGGACTGCAAACCTGGGGAATTCTATACTTCCGCGCTCTGTCCTGTTCGGCGTCAATTGGCCATGCACCTGCAAGGCCGGCCATTCTGGCAACCCAGCGTGAATTAGGCGTCCCGTGATGGATGCGAACATCGGCGGGAAGCGGCCAAACGAGCGGCAACGGCAGGAACTCCACACATGTTAGAAAGCAAGCCAAATGAACAAGGTTGAGACCATAGATTGCACATGGCAGGGGTTCATCACGTGCGCGGAAGGTTTTGGTCAGTCGGCTTTCCATGTAGCCGCCGGACCATCGCTGGCCCATCCGGCGCCAGCCGGGGCGCTGGCCTGTCACTGCATTGAACTCAGCCTTAAGGCTGTTCTTCTCGCAAGGAGCGCGACGCCGGATGATCTCAGACGGTATGGCCGGAACCTGACCCGGCTCTTCAATGAGACTGGATTGGATTGGGGACACATCGACACCGAGGCGGTCGATTTCTACCACGATGCCTTGATAGAGCATGGACTTCGATCCAAGGCATCAAACCGTTCCTCTTTGCTCAATCCTGATGATCTGCTCCCGATCATGGAAAGTGTCTTTCAGCGCTGCCTTGAGGAGGTCGCACCCGGCGCAAAGCGGATGCTCCGCCCGCCAGGATAAAGGTGGCGGAATCCTGGAAGGTCCGGGCTTCAACACGCAGGTCATCCGCTTCTGTGGGAAGTGCGGCTGGTGCCCCTACTGCTGTCACGAAGGTGAACTGACCTCAACAAGGCAAAAGTTGACTCTCCGCGTGAACGGGACGTGCTGGTACAGGACAGACCGGTGGCAACGGTCCGTTGGGGCGGATCGATCAGGGAACGCCCATCCAAGGAACGGACACATCCACGATTTCATTGGCTCACCGGCGAGCGGATGGACTCATGAACCAAATCCAACCCGACCTGTTCCAAGCTCCCCCTGCCCTTCCCGAGGGGTTCCAGTATTGGCCTGACTTCCTCTCGGCGGACGAGGAGCGCGGTCTCGTGGAGCGGTTTGCGGACCTGCCCTTCAAAGAGTTCGAGTTCCGCGGGTACCGCGGCAACCGACGCGTTCTGTCGTTCGGCTGGCAGTACGACTTCAACCGGATGGAACTGCAGCGAAGCGAGGACATGCCAGCGTTCCTGCTCCCATTGCGCGAACGTGCGGGCCGCTTCGCGGGCCTCGAGGCCGCTGAATTCCAGCATGTCCTTCTGACGGAATATGCAGCTGGCGCTGGGATCGGGTGGCACAAGGACAAGCCCATGTTCGCCGATGTGGTTGGCATCTCGCTTGGATCCCCATGCGTGTTTCGCTTCCGGCGCAAGGCGGGACCCACATGGGAGCGTGCCTCCGTCGTGGTCGAGCCGCGTTCGGCTTACCTGTTGCAGGGACCCTCTCGAACGGAGTGGGAGCACAGCATCCCGGCAGTGGACAACCTGCGCTACTCGATCACCTTTAGGAACCTCAAACCTTCACACCAGCCTGAACGGTAAGAACGGGACTGCTGCCCTGCGACATGCCGTGATCTCGCAGGTGTGTATCCGGCATGTGGACCGGATGCCGTTCACCTCGACATCTTCTGCAGCCCCGACCAGTGACAATGTGAGGAGCGGTTAATCCCATCCCCAGGTTTGATCGCTCGGCTCTTCCTTACCCAGGTCGTCTGGTGAGCTCCAGCCTTCTGAACGTCTGCTCACAGCCGCTATACCGAAGTTCCGTGTATTTCCGCCTCGTGCGACGAGGAGACGTTCCGACCTCACGCCATCCATCACGATGCTTTGGAGCGCCAGTGGGATGCGGAGCGGGAGGAAGCCGGCTTCGTGGCCCGCGATCCCTATGTGGCTCGACTGCTGGACCTGTTCGACCTGCTTGGCAGCGCGTACCGGCTGGCGAGGACCTGACGAACCCGTACAGGTCCGGTTCAGACGCCTTGGCCTAAACATCCGACTTCGCTGACAAATGAGGTCAACATGCTGATCTGGTCCGCTCTTGCCGCGGCCCTGCTGTCGGGCCTGACGCTTGGCCTGCTGTCGAACGGTGCGCCTGAATGGGCCACCCAGACCGCTGAGTTGATCACGGTCGTGGCCGTCTTCGTGCTGGTCTGCCTTGTCGAAACCGCTGGATCGCACCCGGACAAGCCAAGTTCCCGCTAGGATCAGGAAGACCAAGGCCAGTACCCCAACATCGCGACGCCCCGCCACCAAGTCGCAGGAACCCGTGCTCTGGTAGCTGGTTCTCCTGAAGCCAAGCTTGTGGCTTTAGAAGCCGGAGGCTGCCACGCCAGCGGCCGGGCTGCCTTTAACAACGTGGGGGACGATGATCAGGTGGGACTACGATAAGCACGAGATCCTGGCGGATGGGATCGTGCACGCGTTGGGGGTCGTTGGCGGCCTTGCCGCCGTGATCGTGCTGTTGGTTCTCGCCGCGCCAGCCGTCGGTCCCTGGGAGCTAACTTCGGTAGTGATCTATGGCGGAGGCCTGCTGGCCGCGCTCGTCATCTCAGCGGTCTACAATCTCTGGCCGGTGTCCCCGTTCAAGTGGGTCCTGCGGCGGTTCGACCACTCCGCCATCTATCTCCTGATCGCCGGCACCTACACGCCGTTCATCATGCAGATGAGGAGCGAGATCACCGCCATTGTCCTGCTGGTCGGCGTCTGGGCCGGTTCATTGGCCGGGATGGTGTTGAAGCTGTGCCTACCGGGCCGGTTTGATCGGCTCGCCATCCTGCTCTACCTGCTCCTCGGCTGGAGCGGCGTCATGGCGTATGAGGCTGTGCTCGGTGCCCTGCCTGGCTCGACCCTCATTCTCCTTGCCATCGGAGGTGTCTTCTACACGGTCGGCGTGGTCTTCCACATGTGGGAAGGCCTGCGCTTTCAGAACGCGATCTGGCACGCCTTCGTACTGGTCGCAGCAGCCTGCCACTATGGTGCCGTGCTGGACTGTGTGGTGCTGGCGCGGGCATGACCAGTGAAATCCGTCGTGGCCACCGATCTCGCATATTGGCCCGCGGCTGACTCAGGGGCAGGATTCGGAACTCCCGATCCAGAATGTCTCTTGACCAAGTTTGGAGCTCCACCCGAGTTTGCCCATGGGACCTGACGACGGCCTACAGCGCAGAATTTCGGGCTGCCATCGCGGAGGTGCTCGTCAGGGATGCCGCAGCGGGCATTAAAACCTGGTGCATCTTCGACAACACGGCGGCGTTCGCCGCCACCGCCGACGCCCTCACCACCAGGAGCCTGGTGCAGGCCCGCGGCCGAGGTTCCCGGGTGTAATCGGGCCTCTCAGACCGTTCCGCCATGCGCGATTGGGGATGGCCTACGTCATCAATGCAAGGGGCCGCTCAGGGACCAATGGAGTGTTGGGCTCCTCCTCCCGCACGGCCCACGCCCCTGTTGTCGGGGGCCCGCACGAGCCTGAGCATCAATGGTGGCCTGGCAGCGGGGCCACCATCGTCATCGGATCGAAGGGACGCCGCGCGAAGGACGGTCCCGGCCAGCCTTTGATCTGGTCCGCGTCACCTGGAAGGCCAGGGCCGTTGCCGGGTTAAGCTGGCATCATCATGGCAATCCGATGGATCCCAACCCCGTTGCCGATGTTGGTGGCCTTGTCGGTCTTGCCCTTCCCGCAGGTGTAGAAGTCGCCTTCCTTGACGGTGTACGGCTCCTTGCCCGCTTTCTTGACGCTGAATTCGCCGGCGAGGATGTAACACATCATATCCACGTCCATCACCGCCTCCTTGGGGTCGGCGGCGCCAGGCTGATACACGACGTCCACGATCCTGATGCTCTTGTAGGCGTCCATCTCGGAGGGGATCTCACCGATTTCCACCAACCGGCGGCCGGGGCTGAGTTCCCTGCCGTCGGTGGGGCCGTAATTCGGTGCTCCCGCGGCCCGGGTGGGCATGGTTGAAGCCAATAAGGGGGCCGCCGCTGCGGTCAGCCCCAGTGCTACTGCTGATCTGCGGCTCATGAGCTCTGTCATGACTTCATCCTGCAGTTGCGCGTGCAAAGTCTGCACCAGAGGAGTCGAAACCTCACCTGCCGAATTGTCAATACTTTCGACGCGGCAAAGGTTTGGCCAGACTGCCTCTCTGGATCACGGCCGATTTCCCAGATCACGAAGCGGGCGTCCCCATGCATTGAAAACTCCCCTCAAAAATGGGCCTTGACCTTCCCATGATGGGAAGGCGCACCGTCTGCACATCGTCAAGGCCAGCCGGAGTTATCCCATGTGCGGATGCAGCACCCACCAGGCTCAGTCGGGCACCACTGCCGAGCACGATCCCAAAGCCTTGAGGGTCAAGGTCGAGGACATGACCTGCGGGCACTGCGCCAGCACGATCACCAAGGCCGTCGAGGCTGGCCTGCCAGGCGCCTGCGTGCAGGCGGATCTGGCCACGAAGCTCGTCTCGATCCGGGGCACGCAAGACATCGCCACGGTCGAGGCCCTGATTGCCGCCGCCGGCTACACCCCGTCTGTTCCGGCGCTCGGATGAGCCCAGGTGGGATCCTGGTGCCTGCCGGATCCCGCTGCCTGACCCCAATCAAGGACCCGGACCATGCACCGCTTCCAGGCCGACAATCTCTTCCACATCCCGAAGATGATGTGCGACCGCTGCGTCGCCGCCCTGACCAGCGCCCTGCACGCCATTGACGAGGTCGCTCGCGCTGAGGCCGACCTGATGGCGCGAACGGTCCGCGTCGTCTCACGGCACTACGAGTCCGCACTTCTGCGAACCCTGCACGAGGCCGGCCTTCATGCCGAGCCTGTCCTGAAGCCTCTCGGGTAAGGAAATCGTCATGCAAGCCCATGCTCATCACCATCATGCCCACCGCGACCATCATGGCTCCACCGGCCCGGCCCCGAGCCTCAACCGGGTGGCGTTCAGCGCCACCGTGCACTGCCTCACAGGCTGTGCCATCGGAGAGGTGCTCGGCATGGTCATCGGAACGGCCCTGGGCTGGGGCGCCGGCGCGACCATCGCGCTCGCAGTCGCGCTCGCCTTCCTGTTCGGCTACGCGCTCACGATGCTGCCCCTCCTGCGCAGCGGCATGGCGTTCGGCACCGCGGTTGGTCTCGCATTCGCCTCGGACACCGCCTCGATCACCATCATGGAGATCGTCGACAACGCCATCATGCTCGTGATCCCCGGCGCCATGGACGCGCCGCTGTCGAGCCCGCTGTTCTGGAGCAGCTTGGCATTCGCGCTTGTGATCGCCGGCGGCTTCGCCTTCCCGCTCAACCGCTGGCTCATCGCCCGCGGACGGGGTCATGCCCTCGTCCACGCCCATCACTGAAGGAGGTCGGTCATGCGTGCTTTTCCAACCATCCTAGCGACTACGGCACTCTTGCTGCTGCCTACTTCGGTGACCTGGGCCGACCCGGGCCATGCCGGCCATGATCACGCCAGGGAGGCGGCCTACGGACGGCCCGGCGATCCCACCAAGGGCGGCCGCGTCGTCCAGGTGGTCATGAAGGAGACCGACAGCGGCATGGCGTTCGCGCCGGAGCGCATCGAGGTCGCCCAGGGCGAGCAGGTCCAATTCGTCCTGCACAACGGCGGCGAACTTGACCACGAGCTCGTCATCGGCACCGTCGACGCGAACCGGGTGCATGCCGAGGCCATGGCCGCACATCCGGACATGGCGCACGAGGATCCGAACGCCAAGCGCCTCGGCCCGAAGACCTCCGGCGTGCTGCGCTGGCAGTTCACCCAGGCCGGCACGTTCGAGTACGCCTGCCTCATCCCCGGCCACCGCGAGGCGGGCATGGTCGGGAGCGTGGTAGTGAAGTGAGTGCGTGGTTTGCCTTGGCGAACGAATCCGCCATAGCAGGGCCCTGTGGCCCACAAAGGCCACAAAGACCCTAGAGGTAACCGTTTCGAAACCGGCTGCCAGTCAGATCACTCCCCTGATCTCAGGAGCGAATCGTTGAACACCCTGTGGACCCACTTCCGTCGTCTCGTCGCGAGCCTCATGCTCGTGGCGATGACGTCGTTCGTGCTCCACGGCGGCGCCATGGCGGGCATGCACCAACATGGACCGGGTTCGACCGACTGCGCGGCAGTTGCCCCGGCAGGACACGTGCACCAGGCCGCCGCCCACAACCACTCCGCGGCGCACGCCCCTCAGGCTGGGCATGTTCACGGCGACGGTGTGGCCCACCAGCACCTTGACGAGAGCCTGGACCCCGCCGATGCCGGCGATACGGCGTCCGACGCGAAGCCCTCGCCCTGCTGTGCCAGCGTCTGCGCCATCGCACTCACCGCGTTCGGCCCCGACGGCATCTCCGCGCCGATGGGCATAGCGGCTGCGCTCCTGCCCACGTCCCAGAACGGCACGGGCATGAGCCTCGACGGCCTCAAGCGCCCACCACGAACCCCCAGCATCGCGTAACCGAGCGACCGGTCGAAGCCGCGTCGCTCCCGACGATGTGCTCATGATCCGGGGTCCTCCCAATGTTTACCCGTTCCAACGGCGCCCTGCGCCGCCTCCAGGCCATGCTGATCGGCCTGGGCCTTCTGACCACCATCGCCACCGCAGCGGTTGCCCACGAAGGGCATGACCACGGCTCCCCGCCGCCCGCCGCAGTGACCACCAACAATCCGCGGGTCACCGCCCAGTCGGACGCCTACGAGCTCGTCGGCGTCCTCCGCGGTGAGCGTCTCGGGATCTTCCTGGATCGATTCGCCTCGAACGAGCCCGTGACCGATGCCCGGATCACTGTCACCATCGGTGGTGACGAGGAGGCGCAAGCCGAGGCCGCCGCCGACGGCACCTTCGCGGTGGCCTCGCCCAAGTTCGCAGGGGAAGGCCCGCTGGAGCTCATCTTCGCCGTCACCGCCCCGAGCGGCGACGACCTGCTGATCGGCACCCTGCAGCTGCCCGCCAAGGCAGTCGCCACGGCTCCAACCCCGGCGCGCGGCACCCCGCTTCAGGTCCTGCAAAACACACCGACCGTGCGGCTTGGCAGCATTGAGGTGGCCACCCCCTATGTCATCGCCGGCGTCGCGCTCGCACTCGGCTTCCTGCTTGGCCTTGTGGCCCGGGGCCGGCGGAAGCTGGTGCCAGTGGCGGGCTTGGCGTTGGTCGTGCTGGTCGTCTCGGCGGCCTATGCCTTCGCCCATGAGGGGCACGATCACGGGGCCGAGGCCGCCAAGGCCGCCCTCCCCGCGGGCGACACGCCCCGCCGCCTGCCGGACGGCACGGTGTTCGTCCCCAAGCGGAGCCAGCGCCTGCTCAACGTGCGCACGACCCTGACGAAGCCGGAGGACGCACAGAAGGCGGTGAGCCTGATCGGACGTGTCATCGCCGACCCGAACCGCTCCGGCCTCGTGCAGAGCATCAACGGCGGCCGCATCATCGCTCCCGAGAAGGGGCTCCCCCGCATTGGACAGGCGGTCAGGAAGGGCGACGTTCTGGCCCTCGTCGAGCAGGCGGTGCCCCAGGCGGACCGCACCACGCTGTCGGAGCGCGTCGGCGAGATCGAGCAGGAGATCGCGGTCGCCGAAACCAAGCTCAAGCGCGTGCGCCAGCTCTCGGATCGCGGCGTCGCCCCGCCGAGCCAGGTCACGGACGCCGAGACCGAGCTGGAGGGCCTGCGCCGGCGGCGTGAGATCGTGCGCCAGACCCGCATCGAGCCCGAGGTCCTGCTGGCCCCCGTCGACGGCACCATCGCCGCGGCGCGGGTCGTCGCCGGCCAGGTCGTCGCCTCCCAGGACGTGATCTTCCAGATCGTCGACCCGAAGGGGCTCTGGGTGGAGGCGCTCGTCTACGGCGAGATCGACCCCGCCAAGGTCACCGGCGCCAGCGCCACGGCTGTCGACGGCACGCCCCTGAAGCTCGCGTTCCAGGGCTTCAGCAAGGCGCTCCAGCAGCAGGCCAGCGTGGTGCAGTTCGCGGTCGAGAACCCGCCGGGGAACCTGTCCGTCGGCTCGCCAGTCACGGTCTTCGCGCAGAACGGGGCCTCCGTCAGGGACATCATCATGCCACGCGATGCGGTCGTGCGCGGCGCCAACGGCGAGGCAGTCGTCTGGCGCCACACGGATCCCGAGCGCTTCGAGGCGCGGCCGGTGCGGACCGAGCCCTTCGACGCCACCCGGCTCGTGATCCGGGCCGGCGTCGCCGAGGGCGAGCGGATCGTGGTCCGCGGCTCCGAGCTGATCAACCAGATCCGGTGAGGCACGGCGATGTTCAACTTCCTCGTCAGCAACAGCCTCAAGAACCGCCTCTTCGTCATCGCGGCCGCGCTCGTGCTCGTCGCCTACGGCTCGTGGATCCTGCCGCGCGTGCCGGTGGACGTGTTCCCCGACCTCAATCGGCCGACCGTCACCTTGATGACTGAGGCCGAGGGCCTCGCGCCGCAGGAGGTCGAGCAGCTGGTCACCTACCCGCTGGAGACCGCGATGAACGGCATGCCGGGCGTCACACGTGTCCGGTCCGTCTCGGGCGTCGGCCTCTCCATCGTCTATGTCGAGTTCGACTGGAGCACCGACATCTACCGCTCGCGCCAGCTCGTGGCCGAGCGCCTGGCGCTCGTGGGCGAGCAGCTCCCAACCGGCGTCACCCCGCAGATGGGGCCGGTCACCTCGATCATGGGCGAGATCATGCTGGTCGCCGTCACCAGCGACACGGTCTCCCCGATGGAGGTGCGCGAGATCGCCGACTTCATCATCCGGCCGCAGCTCCTCACCATCGCAGGCGTGGCCCAGGTGATCCCCATCGGCGGCGAGGTCCGTCAGTACCGCATCGTGCCCAACATCGCGGCCCTGCAGGCGCTCGACGTCACTCACGAGCAGATCGAGGCGGCCGTCACCCGCTTCGGCACCAACACCGGCGGCGGCTTCGTCGACCAGCACGGGCGCGAGTACCTGATCCGCAACGTCGGCGTCACGAAACGGCTGGAGGACCTGCGCAACACGGTCGTGGTCCACAAGCAGGGCCAGCCCGTCTTCCTGCACCAGGTGGCCCAGGTCGACTTCGCCCCGCGAGTGAAGCGCGGCGACGCCGGCTTCCAGGGCAAGCCCGCCGTGATCGTGTCGATCCAGAAGCAGCCCGGCGCCGACACGGTCGACCTCACCGGCAAGATCGAGGCCGCGCTGGCTGAGATCCAGAAGACGCTGCCGCAAGGCGTGTCGGCCACGAACCTGCAGTTCCGGCAGGCCACCTTCATCGAGACCTCGGTCGACAACGTGAAGCGGGTCCTCCTGGAGGCCGCGGCCGTCGTCGCCGTGATCCTGATCCTGTTCCTGATGAACGTGCGGGCGACCGTGATCTCGCTCACGGCTATCCCGATCTCGATCTTGGTGACCGTGCTCGTCTTCAACGCCTTCGGGCTGACCATCAACACGATGACGCTGGGCGGCCTCGCCATCGCCATCGGAGAGCTCGTCGACGACGCCGTGGTTGACGTCGAGAACATCCTGCGCCGGCTCAAGGAGAACCGGGAACTCCCCGAACCGCAGCCGGTGCTGGAGGTGATCGCGGCCGCAAGCCAGGAAGTGCGCTCGGGCATTGTCTACGCGACGATGATCATCATCCTGGTGTTCATCCCGCTCTTCGCGCTGTCGGGCATCGAGGGGCGCCTCTTCGCGCCGCTCGGCGTAGCCTACATCGTGTCGATCCTGGCATCGCTCGTCACGTCGATCACCGTGACGCCGGTGCTGGCCTACTACCTGCTGTCCGGGCGGGTGAAGGGTCACGAGCACGACAGCTTCGTGGTGCGCCACCTCAAGCGGGGCAACGTCGCCCTGTTGCGCTGGGCCTTCGGGCACCGCGGGGTCCTGTTCACAACCGTGCTGCTCGGCGTCGGCTTCGCGGCCTACGGGGCGACCCTGCTGCCCCGGGCCTTCCTGCCGCCGTTCAACGAGGGCACGCTCACCATCAGCCTTGCCTACAACCCCGGCATCGCTCTGGCCGAAAGCCACAGGCTCGGGCTGGTCGCCGAGAACCTGATCAAGGACGTGCCCGAGGTGATCTCGGTCGGGCGCCGCACGGGCCGGGCCGAGCTCGACGAGCATGCGGAGGGCGTGCACTCCTCCGAGATCGATGTCGACCTGAAGCGGTCGGAGCGCTCGAAGGAGGAGGTGATGAGCGACATCCGCGCCCGTCTGGCCGTCCTGCCCGCGACGCTCAACGTGGGGCAGCCGATCTCGCACCGCCTCGACCACATGCTCTCAGGCGTGCGCGCCGAGATCGCGCTGAAGATCTACGGCGAGGACATCGACACGTTGCGCACCCTGGCGGAGGGCCTGCGCGAGCGGCTGTCGGGCATCGAAGGTCTCGTGGACCTTCAGGTCGAGAAGCAGGTGCGCATCCCTCAGCTGCGCATCGACGTCGACTACGAGAAGGCCGCCCTCTACGGCCTGACGCCGGCGACCGTGACCCAGGCCCTGGAGACCATGTCGAACGGGCGCACGGTCTCGCAGATCGTGGAGGGCAACCGCCGCTTCGACGTGGTGATGCGCCTGTCTGACCAGGACCGCTCCACCACGGGCCTCGGCGACCTGCTCATCGCCACGCCGACCGGACACGTGCCGCTGCGCATGATCGCGGCCGTCCAGGAGACGGACGGGCCGAACCAGGTGCTGCGTGAGAACGGCCAGCGCCGGATCGCGGTCCTCGGCAACACCGACGGCCGGCGCGACATGGCGGCGGTCATCGCCGACATCCGCCGCATCACCGGGGAGACGCAGTGGCCGCAGGGCTACGTCACCCGATTGGAGGGCACCTTCCAGGCGCAGGAGGAGGCGACGCTCCGGATTGGTGCGCTGTCGCTCCTGTCGCTCGCGATCGTGTTCGTGGTGCTCTACAGCCGCTACCAGTCACCGGCCCTGGCGCTGATCATCATGGGCAACATCCCGCTGGCGCTGATCGGCAGCGTGATCGCGCTCAACATCGCCGGGCAGCCACTCTCGGTCGCCTCAATGATCGGCTTCATCACGCTCGCCGGCATCTCGGCCCGCAACGGCATCCTGAAGGTCTCGCACTACATCAATCTTGCCCTCTACGAAGGCGAGCAATTCGGCAGGGACCTTGTGATCCGCGGCAGCCTGGAGCGGCTGACGCCGGTGCTGATGACAGCGCTCTCCGCCGGCCTCGCGCTCATCCCGCTGCTGATCGGGGCGGACGAGCCCGGGCGCGAGATCCTGCACCCGGTGGCGGTGACGATCTTCGGCGGGCTGATTTCGGCGACGCTGATCGACACCTTCCTCACCCCGGTCCTGTTCCTGACCTTTGGCAAGAAGCCTCTGGAGCGCATCCGGGCCAGCCGCGAGGGCCGCACCGGCGGCCTCACCCCGGCGGAAGCCTTCTGATCCCATCAAGGAGAAACACCATGAAGCATCTCGTCCTCGCCCTTGCCATCGCAGCCGCCCCCTTGGCGGCGACCGCCCACGAGATGGCCAAGGGCCCGAACGGCGGCCCCGTCGTCGACAGCGCCGGACACCACGTCGAGTTGGTCGCCAATGGCTCCGAGCTCGTCCTGTTCCTCACCGAGGCCGACGGCAAGCCGCTGGCGTCCGCGGGCACGAAAAACGCTCGCGCCATCGTGCAGGACGGCGGCAAGACGGCGACCGTTCAACTCCAGCCGGCCGAGCCCAACAAGCTCGTCGGCGCCCTGGCCCAGCCGCTCGGGTCAGGCGCCCGCGTGGTCGTCTCGGCCACCATGGCCGACGGCCACGCCGTGCAGGCCCGCTTCGTCAACAACTGAGCTTTCCTGACAGCAAGGAGAAAACGATGAAGATGATCACCAAGACCATCGCGGCCCTCGCGATCACCGCCCTGGCAGGCGTGGCGTACGCGCAGACCTCGCACCAGGGCCATGGCAGCATGCCGATGTCCGGCGCCATGCCCATGGGCAACATGGACCCGGCGGCGATGCAGAAGATGATGCAGGACATGATGCCGTCGCCGAACGATCCGGCCTCGACCAAGGACTTCAAGGCGGCGGACATGAAGATGATGCACAACATGCACGTGCCCTACACCGGCAACCCGGACGTGGACTTCCGCACGCACATGATCCCGCATCACCAGGGTGCCGTCGAGATGGCGAAGGTCGCCCTCAAGCACACCAAGGATCCAGAGACGAAGCGGATGGCCCAGAAGATCATCGACGATCAGGAGAAGGAGATCGCCGAGATGCAGGACTGGCTCAAGAAGAACGGCAAGTAGGATCCCACGGCCGGTCGTCGGCCAAGATGTAGCCCCTAAACCCGGAGCGGCCATGGGCCGCTCCCCAGCACGAGTTGAGGCTCCATCTAAGTCGTGAGCAACGAGAGCGATCAGATGCACCATCATACCCTGCACCATTGGCAGCACGAGCATGTCTTCCTTGGCGAGCACCACGACCGGCATGAGCGGCGCACCTGGATGGTGGTAGGCCTGACGGCGGCGATGATGATCGCCGAGATCGTCGCCGGGACGATCTTCGGGTCGATGGCGCTGGTGGCCGACGGCTGGCACATGTCGACCCATGCGGCGGCGCTCGCCATCGCGGCGCTGGCCTATCGCTTCGCCCGCAGCCATGCCCACGATCCCCGCTTCTCGTTCGGCACCGGCAAGGTCGGCGAGCTCGCAGCGTTCTCCAGCGCGATCATTCTGGCCCTGATTGCCCTGCTCATCGGCTACGAGAGCCTCATGCGCCTGATGAACCCGGTCCCGATCCAGTTCGGTGAGGCGACGGTGGTGGCGGTGATCGGGCTCGCTGTGAATCTCGCCAGCGCCTGGCTTCTGGCCGGTGACCATCATCACGGCCATGATCACGGTCATCATCATGGCCATAAGCACGATCATGACCATGAAGATCACCACCACGGCCATACGCACGGCGATCACCATCATCATGGCGGCGACACGAACATCCGCGCCGCCTACCTGCACGTTCTCGCCGACGCCCTGACCTCAGTTCTCGCCATCGTGGCGCTGCTTGCCGGTGGCTTCTATGGCTGGAGCTGGCTCGATCCCGTGATGGGCGTGGTGGGCGCTGTCGTCATCGCGCAGTGGTCATGGGGGCTGATCCGCACAGCCGGCGCCACCCTCCTCGATGCGGTCCCCGACCAGGCGCTTACACGGTCGGTGCGCGAACGCATCGAGGTCGGGGAAGACCGCGTGACGGACCTCCACCTCTGGCGCTTGGGTCCCGGCCATGCTGGCCTGATCGTCTCGGTCGTATCGGACGCCCCTCAGCCGCCGGACGTCTACAAGCAGCGGCTCTCCGGCATCAAAGGGCTGTCCCACGTGACCGTCGAGGTCCATGCT
This sequence comes from Microvirga makkahensis, assembly GCF_009830105.1. Lineage (GTDB taxonomy): Bacteria > Pseudomonadota > Alphaproteobacteria > Rhizobiales > Beijerinckiaceae > Microvirga > Microvirga makkahensis. The sequence goes on along the minus strand of NZ_WURB01000008.1, from coordinate 12,448 downwards.
TGCCCCGACCACCCGCAGCGCGAGGCAGCCTGATTGGCTGCCGGAAAGGCAATCCGATGAACACCACGCACATGACCCGGCGCAGCCTCGTCACCGGCCTCGCGGCATGCGCCCTGCTGGCGTATTCCCGCCCCCTGCAGGCCGAGGATCTTCCGAAGATCGTCGTCAGCAAGGATCCGACGTGCGGCTGCTGCACCGCCTGGGTCGACCATCTGCGCCAGGCGGGCTTCTCCGCGGACGTGGTCGAGACGTCGGAGATCAACCGGGTGAAGGTGCGCCTCGGGGTGCCTCAGGACCTGGCCTCCTGCCACACCGCCGAGATCGGGGGATATATCATCGAGGGCCACGTGCCAGCCGACGCGATTAAGCGCCTGCTCGCCGAGAAGCCGACGGGCAAGGGGTTGGCTGTTGCCGGGATGCCGATGGGCTCGCCGGGCATGGAGATGGAGGGCATGGTGCCGGAGACCTACGAGGTGGTGCTGTTCGGGCCATCGAGCCGGACAACCTTCGCCCGCTACCAGGGAGCCCGCCTGCTCTGATCCCTGTCCCTACGAAAGGAGATCGTCCATGTTCCGCCTATGGATCGTGACGGCCGCAACCCTCATTGCCGCTGGCACTGCCAAAGCCCAGCATGCTTCCCCTTCACCCTATTCCGGCCTGGAGGCACGGCCGATCAAGGGTCCGTCCGACCAGCAGATTGCCGATCTTCGCGCGGGACGCGGCATGGGCCTTGCACTGCCAGCTGAGCTCAACGGCTATCCGGGCCCGATCCATGTCCTGGAACTCGGCGACCGGCTCGGGCCGACTGGGGAGCAGCGCACCCGGGTACGGGACCTCCATGCGGCCATGAGGACGGAGACGGTGCCGCTCGGCGAGCGCCTGATCGCGCAGGAGACCGACCTCGACCGGCAGTTCGCCACCCAGTCCGTCGCCCCGGCGAGCCTGCAGGCCGCCACGCCCGACATCGGTGCGACCCAGGGCGCGCTGCGCGGGCCCCACCTGCGCTATCACTCTTTCGCCTTGGAGGTCCTCACGCCCGAGCAAGTCCGCCGCTACAGTGAACTGCGCGGCTATGGGACTTCGGGCAGCCACGGGCATGGCCCCAAGAGCCACCACTGACCGCCCTCGCCTACATCGCGGCGGCGCCGGCCGAGATCGCAGGATGCTTCGCGTTCTGGGTATATGCCCATCTTGGAGTCGAGAGGCAGATCACTGTTCATCGCCAATCAAAGATGGCCCGCGTGTTCAGCGCACTTCCGTAGCGATAGGCTGGCGCAGGGCGCCGTGCCTCAGTACGCTGCGGCTGGCGGCTGGAATAATCTGCTCCAGATAACGGTTCCGCATCCCGGGCCTTGGGCCGACTTCGCTTCACCGTCCGTGCGGAGAGTTTCCTCGGCTCGTCTCCACGGATCACGATCTTTGTGTTCCGCATTCCCTCATTGCGGACGAGGGCGAACAGCTTGGCCGCGTGTGCCGGCGCAAGGCGGACGCAGCCGTGCGAAGCGGTCCGCCCCAGGCTTCGGGTGGCGTTACTGCCGTGTATGGCATGACCGCGGTGCGTGAAGAAGATCGAGTGCGGCATGGGCGAGTTATCCCACTCCTTGGAGGCATGGTCCTTCACCAGACGTAATGGCCCGAAGGTGCCAACCGGCGTCTCATACCCTGCCTTGCCGGTCGACACCGTCCAAGCGTAGCGCGGCTGACCATCAACGGAGACCGACATGCGCTGGGTGGTCTTGTCGACGGTGATCAGCACATCTGCCTTTGCCCAACCGGCTCCGAAGGTGAGAGCGCCCAACAAAGACGCGGCAAGCAGACCAACAAGACGCATAGAGAAAAGTCCTTCACGTAGGAATACAAGGCGACATTCCTACAGACGTCCGGTCAGGAGCACGGTTCCGCCGATGGATCCCACCTCACGGAAGTGTGTGGACTTGCTTCACGACCTGCTTTCGCCGTGCGCTTGGCATGGTCATCCCGTCCCGGGCTGATCTCGAAGCGTGAAAGGAGCCCCAGCATTCGCCAATGTCAGGGCTCTTCCGATCACACGACCTCCTCGGCACCGCCCTTCATCTTGACTGGGATCATCAGGTAGCGGACGCCGTTCGCTTCAGCCGGCGGGAATTTCCCAGCACGGATGTTGGTCTGGATCGAGGGCAGCAGCAGCCGGGGTGCAGCCAGCTTCGCGTCACGGGCGGTTCGCATGGCCACGAACTCCCCCTCGGTGACACCCGCCTTCACATGCACGTTCCTCTCGCGCTGCTCCGCGACCGTGGTCTCCCAGGCATAAGTGTCGCGGCCCGGCGCCTTGTAGTCGTGGCAGATGAACAGCCGGGTCTCAGGCGGTAGCGCGGTCAGGCGTCTGATCGAGCGGTAGAGTTGATGAGCGTTGCCGCCGGGGAAGTCGGCGCGGGCAGTGCCATAATCGGGCATGAACATGGTGTCACCCACGAACACCGCGTCCTCGACCTTGTAGGAGATATCGGCGGGGGTGTGCCCGGGCGTGTGAAGCACCTCGACATTGAGTCCGCCGATTGTGAAGCGCTCGCCGTCCCTGAACAGGTGGTCGAAGTCGCGGCCATCCGGATTCAGGTCGGTGGCATTGAAGATCGGCCGGAAGATCTTCTGGACGTCCCTGATGTGCTCGCCGATGCCGATCTTTGCGCCCGTCTTCGCCTTGATGTAGGGCGCGCCCGAGAGGTGGTCGGCATGGGCATGGGTCTCCAGCGCCCATTCCACCGTGTAGCACGCCTCCTCGGCCGCCTTCAGCATCGCCTCGACCGAGCGCGTGTCCACCGTGCCCGAGTTGTGGTCGTAGTCGAAGACAGGATCGATGATCGCCGCCTTTTTCGTTGCCGGATCCGCCACCAGGTAGCTGACGGTGTTGGTGGGCTCGTCGAAGAATGCTCGGATGATGGGTTGGCCTGACATGGTCTGAACCTCCTCAATGGTTCGTCCGCCGTTGTGGTTGACAATATATAAGAATCATCTAAATAAGCAATATCTAATCTAATGCGCGCCGCCTCTACGGCCGATCCCCATCTGGAGACCCACCATGCCGCTTCCCACCCTCAGCCCTGCCGAAGCCAAGCGCCTGCTCGACCAGGGCGCCATCCTCGTCGACATCCGCGACGCCGACGAACACGCCCGGGAGAACATCCCCGGCGCCCGCCTGGCGCCTCTGTCCCGGCTGGACCAAGCGGACCTTGGCCACCAACCGGGCCAGCGCGTGATCTTCCATTGCAAGAGCGGCGCCCGGACCCAGGGCAACGCTGCCCGTCTTGCCGCCAAAGCCGGCAGCGCGAGTGAGGCCTTCATCGTTGAGGGCGGCCTCGACGCCTGGAAGAAGGCCGGCCTGCCCGTCGCGGTCGACCGCCGCCAGCCCCTGGAGATGCAGCGTCAGGTGCAGATCGGGGCCGGCAGCATGGTCTTCCTCGGCACGATGCTGGGCCTGTTCGTGTCGCCCTGGTTCTTTGCCATTCCGGCCTTTGTCGGCGCCGGCCTGACAGTGGCGGGGGCCACCGGGTTCTGCGGCATGGCCCGGATCCTGAAGAAAGCGCCCTGGAACCGCGCCGCCTTCGCTCGCCCTAAGCACGCCTAACGCAATCAACACCTCTATCGCCGCCACAGCAGAAGACCATGATCACACTGTCCCTCACCCAGAGCGCCCTCGGCCTCGCTTCGGGCTCGCTCGTCGGCTTCACGCTCGGCCTCGTGGGCGGCGGCGGCTCGATCCTGGCGGTGCCGCTGCTGGTTTATCTCGTCGGCGTAACCAACCCGCACGTGGCCATCGGCACGAGCGCGATTGCGGTGGCGGCCAACGCCGCCGCCAATCTCGCCAACCATGCCCGCGCCAAGAACGTGAAGTGGCGCTGTGCCCTGGTCTTCACCGTCGCCGGCATCCTCGGGGCCTTCGGCGGCTCCTCACTTGGCAAGATGGTCGACGGCCAGAAGCTCCTCGCCCTGTTCGCCGTGCTGATGATGATCGTCGGGGCCCTCATGCTGCAAAAGCGCTCCGGCGAGGGTGACCGAAACGTCCGCCTCGGCCGAGGGAACGTCCTCAAGCTGGTGGGGATCGGCTTGGCAACGGGAGCCTTGTCGGGCTTCTTCGGCATCGGCGGGGGCTTCCTGATCGTGCCGGGGCTGATCCTGGCGACCGGTATGCCGATCCTGTACGCCGTCGGCTCCTCCCTTGTGGCCGTGACCGGCTTCGGTCTCACCACCGCGGCCAACTACGCCGCTTCGGGCTTGGTCGATTGGACCCTGGCGGCGTTGTTCATTGGCGGCGGGGTGCTGGGCGGCCTGCTCGGCGCCCGCCTGGGCACGAAACTCGCTGGCAGGAAAGGCGCGCTCAACACGGTCTTTGCCGGCCTGATCTTTGTCGTGGCGATCTACATGCTGGTGCGCAGCCTCAACCTGCTCTGAGGCGCAAAGACAGGAGGTGGTCCATGTCGAAATCGTTTCATGTGGTCTGTCCCCGGTGCGACGCCGTCAATCGCGTTCCGCAGGATCGTCCTGCATCGCAGGCGGTCTGCGGCAGCTGCAAGGCAAGGCTCTTCGAAGGTCATTCCATCGAGCTCAATGGCCAGCGTTTCCAGCGCCACGCCGAGCGCAGCGACATTCCGGTGATCGCGGATTTCTGGGCGCCCTGGTGCGGCCCCTGCCGGGCCATGGCGCCGATCTTCGAGCGGGCGGCGAAGGAGCTCGAACCCAAGGCCCGCTTCGTGAAGGTCAACGTGGACAACGAGCCGGAACTGGCCGGGCGGCTCGGTGTTCAGGGCATTCCGACCCTTTTCGTCATCAAAAGCGGCTCAGTCGTTGCGCGGCAGGCTGGGCTGGCCAACCTGTCCACCCTCCAAAACTGGGTCCGCCGGTTCTCAACCGTTTGAAAGGAGCTGTCGCATGAAGGTCACCAAGCTGACACCCAACATCTCGGTCGCCCATCAACTGACCGAACGGGATCTTGAGGAGGCCGCGGCCGCGGGCTTCAAGACCATCATCAACAACCGTCCCGACGGCGAGGCTCCGGATCAGCCCCCAAGCGAGGAGCTGGCGGCCGCCGCGCAACGCCTGGGCCTCGCGTACCATCACATCCCGGCCGTTTCGGGCCAGATTTCAGACGCCCAGGTCGAGGCGTTCAGGACGGCCCTCGGCGGGGCGGCGAAGCCGGCGCTGGCCTTCTGCCGCACAGGGACGCGCTCGACGACCCTGTGGGCGTTGGCGGCCAGCGACCGCCTCTCGGTCAATGAGATTTTGCAGACGACCTCGGAGGCTGGCTACAATCTGGAAGCCTTGCGGCCGCAACTGGAGGCCACCTCCGGCAAGCGGTCTTCCAGCACCTGATCGTCTTGAACCGGCTTGATCGACGCCCCAAAGGGGCGGGCGGCTGTTCCTGCCCCTCCAAGAGGCCTCCTAGCGCCAGAACAGGACAGCGGTGCCGAGCACTGTCACGAACGCGCCGCACCAGGCCTGCCATGCGAGCCTGGTGCCTGTGCGCAGCCACAGCATCGGCAGAATGGCGACCGGCGCCATCGAAGAGAGGGTCGAGGCGACCGCCACGCTGGTGCCGGTCAGGGCGATCATCAGCATCGACATCCCGACCACGTAACCGATGAAGACCCCGAGTGAGACACGGGCCAGGGTTTTCCAGTCCGGGACGGTGATGCCGGTCTTCCACGTCCCCGGGAATGCCAGATGCCAAGCCCACAGCACAATGACGGCCACGAGCCCGCGGGCCGCCATTACCGCAAAAGGATCCGGGTTGTCGAGCATCACTGGCCGCATGGAGAGGATCCCGACGGCTTGGCCGAAGGCGGCGAGCACGGCCAGCAGAACGCCCGCGGCCGACAGCCGGACCTCGGCATGGATGGAGGCGTTCCGGTCCGAACCGGTGCCTGAAGCCGCCGGCTTGCGGCTGAAGCCAACGGCGAAGGCGATCCCTCCCGCCACCAGAGCGCAGCCGACCAACTGGCTGGGGCCGAGCGTCTCCCCGAGAACCAGAAACCCCAATCCCGCGGCGAAGGGTGCGCTCAGCGAAAAGATCAGCCCCGTCCGCCGCGCCCCGATGAGGGCGATGCCCGCGTTCAGCGCCGGATCCGCCACGACAATGGCCACGAGGCTCGACAGCACGATCAACGGGAGGTGGCCGGCCGACAGGCTGCCCCAACCTCCAACCGCGGTGGCGATGAGGGCCAGCATGAGAAAGCCGATGAGCATGCGCCAGCGCGACAGTGCCATGGGACCGCCGACCGCCTTCACCACCTCGGCGGAGATGAGCGTTGCCAGCGCGATGCAGAACGATGTGCCGAGGGCAAAGAAGGCCAAGGAAATGTCCTCGCCGGGATTGGTCTCCCGGTCCTTGTGTGGGGATCGGATCCTCCCTCTAGCAGATGCCGGTGAAACGGCTACAGGGATCGACCGGGATCAGCCACTCAGGTTCCGTCGTTTTGGACGGTGCCGGAGGCCCAGGCCGGGGCGGGCCCTGCCGGCGTGACCTTCGGTTCGGCCAGGGCTGTTTCCGGACGGCTGACCTCCACCGGCCCCGAGGTCAGGGCCTGAAGCCGCGTCGGTCCCGCGCGACGCAGGATCTCCTGGAACGACGGGTGCATCGATCCATCGAGATAGGTGTAAGAAACTGCGGCCTTCCCTGAGACCACGATCTCCCTGACCCGTCGCTCGTCGCTTGCCTGCTTGGCCGCGACCATCATGGCGGCTCCTGCCTCGACCGTGTACGGAGGACACGCAGCCCCGGCGCCGAACCGCGCACCGGGATCGTTCGGGCCGGCGTTGAACACGTAGCGTCGGCCGCAGCTGGCGACCTTCGGCGGCCGGCGGGTCGTCTCGAAGTGGTCCGAGCCCTCCTTGAGGTTGCGCCAGAACGCGATGTGCCGGCTGGCCCGGTGCTCGGTCAGGTTCTCCGGCGTCATGCGGAAGGGGAAGGACTGAACGGGGAAGCCCTCCTGCCCGCCCCGGATGGCCTCCCGCGCCAGGGCGAAGAGCTCGGCGGCGCCGTCATCCGTCATGGCAAAGCAGCCCGAGGACGAGCAGGCGCCGTGGATCATCAGCGCCGACCCCGTCCGGCCAAGCGCCCCGTCCAGCTCGTTCGGGAAGCCGAGATCGAAGGATAGGTAGCAGGCGGAGTTCGGGTTCATCTGGCCCGCACGCACCGTGTAGAACCCCTCAGGCCTCTGGCGGTCGCCCTCCTGCATCTTCGGCCCGAGCTGCCCCGACCAGCGGCAGACCGGGTAGGTCTTGAGAAGCGTGTACTGGCCTGATCCGTCGCGTTTCCAGACCTCCAGTTCGGCCTCCTTCTTGAAGACCCGGATGAGAATCGGATCGGAGAGCGTCATCCCCCTTCGTCTGCATGCTGGCCACCAGGTTCGGCGGCACGGGTTGGAGGTATTTCTGATCACCAACCGTCACGCACCCCGCCAAGGCCGCGACAAGGATCACTCCGCTCGAAACGCCACGCGCCGAGTTCATCCGCATTCTTCGAGGCTTTCGTTGTTGCAACTTGATCGGACGCGCCGCATCAGTCTGGACAGACGGCGTCGCCGCATCGGTCGAGAGCGGCGACGATCCTGCCGATGGTCTTCGGGCCGGGATAGCCGAGCACGCCGATCCCGCCGGCCACGAAGGACGGCGTCGCCACCAGGCCCAGGTTGGCCGCGAGCTGGATCTGCTCCCGCAGCATCCCGCCCACCTTCTCGCTGTCGGCCATGGGCTCGATCCGGCGTCGCGGGACACCCAGATCCTCGGCGACCTTGAGCGCCCGTGCGCCGTCGTTCGAGCCCGGCATGGCGAACAGTCGCCGGTGGAACTCGTAGGCCACCGCAGGCCCCTTCAGCAGGAAAAGCGCCAGTTCCACCTTGGCGGCCTGCATCGATCCGAGCGACAGGATGGCGTTGTTGATCAATCCGAGGCGCAGTTCCGGCCTCTTCTTCACCAGATCGTGCAGGTCTTTCGCCGCCACCCGGCAATAGGGGCAGTTGTAGTCGTAGAACTCGTAAAGCGTGACGGCGGTGCTCTTCGAGCCGACCCAGATCACGCCGGGCAGATGCTCGATCTCGTTGGTCAGCTCGACCGGCAGGCGCGCGTTGGGCACGGGCGTGCCATCGTCACCTTTGAGCGGGTGCCAGCCCTCCCCGCTCTGGGCCTGGGCGGCCTTGAAGGATGAGGGAGCCAAGAGGGCGAGCGCGGCGCCCTGGATGATCCGGCGTCTGTCGAAATCCATGGTATCACTCCGATCAGGTTCAATGTCACGGCAAGGGGTGGATGGCCGTCACAGGACCACCACCTTGGCGCCGGTTGGAACGCGGCTGTAGAGGTCGATCACATCCTGGTTCATCATGCGGATGCAGCCGGAGGACACGGCCTCGCCGATGGTCTCGGGCTCGTTGGTGCCGTGGATGCGGTAGAGCGTGTCCTTGCCGCCCTTGAACAGATACAGGGCGCGCGCGCCAAGCGGATTGTCGGTGCCGCCCTCCATGCCGCCGGCCCACTTCTTGTAACGCTCCGGCTCGCGCCTGATCATGTCGGGCGTTGGCGTCCAGCGCGGCCACTGCGCCTTGCGTGCCACGGTTGCCGTGCCCTTGAACTCCAGCCCCTCCTTTCCGACGCCAACGCCGTAACGCAGCGCCTTGCCGCCCTCCTGCACGAGGTAGATGAAGCGGGCGTCCGTATCGACCACGATGGTCCCCGGCTTCTCGGTGGTCGCGTAGTCCACGAGCTGACGCACATTGCGCGGCTTGAGCGTGGTGGGATCGACACCGGGCACCGGATGCTTGTCGGTGGTCACCGCGGCGTAGCGTTCGGCCGTGACGGGATCGACAGCAGGTGCCGCAGCGACAGGTGGAGGCGGTGCGGCTGTTGTGTTGCACGCGGCCAGGGCGAGCGGGAGGATCAGGGCAAAAGCGCGGAGGAGACCGGCTGGCTGTACCAGCTGTGTGAGACTGAACATGGATATCCCGGCAGTCAGTGGAATGTGAATCGAAGCATGGGAGCGGGCGCGGGTTATCGCGTGCCCTGGGCGCGGGCCTCGGCGACCGCATCCCGGAACTGCTTATAGGTGAGCGCGCCCGAAGCCTTGAACGGGCCGATCAGGTAGGCCGGCGTTCCCGACAGCCTTAGCGCGTCGGCCTGATCGAGGTTGCGCTGGATTAGTGCCCGGATCTCGGGGCCGTGTTGCTTCAGGTCCGCGTTCAGGCGCTCCATGTCGACGCCGGACTGCCGGACCGCCTCGGTCATCTTCTCCTGGCTGATCCGCATGCCGGGGATGGCCATCAGGGCGTGGTGCACCTGCTCGTACTTGCCCTGGTGCTTGGCCGCCAGCGCCAGCTGCGCGCCGTGCATGGAGGCGGGCGTGAGGATGGGCCAGTCCTTGTAGACCAGCCGGATCTTGCCGTCGGTCTTGACCAGCTTCTCCAGGTCGGGCGCCGACTTCTTGCAGAAGGGGCAGTTGTAGTCGAGGAACGCCACGATGGTGACATCACCTTTTGGATTGCCGCCCACCGGCGCCTGCGGATCGTTCAGGATCGCATCGACCGAGATAGCCATGTCCTGGGCCCGAGCCGGAGCGGACAGGGAAGCAAGAGCCAGGGAGAGCCCGACGACGAGGGCGGACAACAGCGACTTGGTGATCAGGGGCACTCTGTGACTCCGAAAAGATTGTGGGGTGGGTCGGCTAGAAGCCAGTGAGATTAAGGGTGTCGAGGAAAAGGTTGGCGTTGACGCTTCCGGTCAGGCGCGTCCTCGGGATCTCCCCGCCGCCTTTGGGCCCCATGAAGAACATCGTCGGCGGACCAGGCACCCGGAGGCGCTGCATGAGGGCCCGGTTGCCGTCGCTGATCATGGAGACGTCGGCACGGATCAGGGCGATGGGGTAAAGACGGATCATGATGATCGGGTTGGAGAAGACCTGGCGGTCGACGCTCCCGCACACCGGGCACCAGTCCGCGGTGACGTAGACGAGGATCGGCTTGTGCTGATCCCTTGCCCTGGCGACGGCCGTATCGAACTCGTTTGGCGTGGTGACGCGTGCGAACGCCATTTCGGCGGCTCCTGCGTCAGCCCGGCCCGGCAGGAGCGCCCCACCCGAAAGGCCGGCCGCGAGGGTCAGGAAAGTCCGGCGCTGCATCCGTCAGCTCCAATCGAAAGGATAAACACGGGGCTGGTGTCAGACACCTGAAAGCATGAGCTTCTGGAGGAAGCCGTCGGCATCAACCGCACCGATGGTGCGGGCCGGGGCAATCTCCTGTCCCGTCTTCGGATCGAGGAACAGGATCGTCGGCGGCCCGACCACGCCGAAGCGCCGCATCAGATCGCGGCTCGCGTCGTTGTAGTCCGTCACGTCCGCTTTGATGAACGCCACGTCCTTGAGCCGGGCCTGCACGGTGGGATTGGCGAAGACATCGCGGTCGATCTCCTTGCAGGTCACGCACCACTCGGCCGTGAAGTCGACGAGGATCGGCTGGCCCTGTGCTTGGGCCCTGCGGATTGCTGCATCGAACTGCTCGGGCGTGGTCACCTGGGTAGCTGCCAGCTCAGTCGTTGGCTCAGGTTGCGATCCGCGGGCCAGGAAGGCGAGCGGCTGGAGCGGATCGGTTGCTCCACCTGCCGTGCCAACGACCAGGGTGCCGCCATAGAGCACCGCCGCTATGCCCGCCGCCTTCGCGACCCGGCGGGCCGGGCAGCTCGGCACCGGATCGAAGGCGCCGAGGAACACGCCGGCTCCGATGGCGAGCATGGCCCATAGAGCAAGTGTCACCTGGGCCGGCACGACGCGGGCAAGCATCCAGACAGCGACACCCAGAAAGACGACGCCGAAAACCTGATTGACGCGCACCAGCCAAGGTCCGGATCTCGGCAGGGCCTTGGCCCCGATGGTGCCGTACACGATCAGCGGCAGGCCCATGCCGAGGCCCAGCATGAACAGGGCTGCGGCGCCGCGTGCCATATCGCCGGTCCGGGACACGTAAAGCAGTGCTCCTGCCAGCGGCGGCGTCACGCAAGGGCCGACGATCAGGGCCGAGGTGAAGCCCAGGGCCGCCGCGCCGGGAAGCGAGCCGCCCATCCCGGAGGTCCGGCCGGAGATGAAGCTGGTCAAGGAGCTGGGGAGCTGGAGCTCGAACAGACCGAACATCGACAGCGCGAGGACCACGAAGAGCACGCTCATGGCGCCCAGCGCCCAGGGCGTCTGCAGGGCCGCCTGGATGTTTTGCCCGGACCAGGCCGCGGCGATGCCGAGCAGGCCATAGGCCGCCGCCATGGCGAGCACGTAGGTGGTCGAGAGCGCGAGTCCCCGCCCCGCCGAGAGCTGGCCTCCGCTGCGGGCGAGCATGCCCGACAGGATCGGGACCATCGGCAGCACGCAGGGGGTGAAGGCGAGCAGCAACCCGAAGCCGAGGAAGGTCGCCAGGACCGAGACAAGGCTGCCGCTCATCCAGACATTGTCCTGTGGAGCGGCTTGCGAGGCCAATGGGGCGGCGCTGGTGGACGTTGTGGTCCCGACCGCCTGAGAAGGGCCAGTCGGCACGGTGCTCCAGGGTGAACTGCCATTCGAAGCCGCTGCACTCTGGTTCGCCGCCGCTGGAAGCGTCGCGAGTTCTATGGCCTTCGTCTCGGGCGGATAGCAGATGCCAAGTTTTTCAGCGCAGCCCTGGTAGGTGACATGGATCGTCTGCGGCGAGCCGGCGGCGGCCAGCGAGCCGGCCGACACCGTCGCGCGGGCCGCGTCATGGTAGACCTCGGTTGCGCCGAAGGTCGGATCGTCCTTCTTGATGCCGGGGCTGGTCTCGACCGGTATTGGCTGGGCATCGCCGGGAGAGGCCGACACGATCACTTTGTCGCGATAGAGATACATTTCCGGGGCAATCGCCCAGTCGAGGATGACGCCTCCATCGGCGCTCTTCGAGGCGCTGAGCCTGAACGCCTCGTCGGCGCTCGGGATTTTAAACTGCGCCTGCGCCCCGGCCGAGCTGAGAACAAACGCAGCAAGCACGAACAAAATTCGGATAGGATTGTGGGACAAGGGAGAACCTCGAATCCGGAATGATGTCCCCAAACTCCCGGCCAACCTTAAGGCTGCCTTAAGGCGAGCGGACCACAGAGCCCGCGGAGGTGCTCGATGCGTATTCTTGTGCTCGAAGACGATGCGGTGCTGCTCGACGGGCTGAAGGTCGGTCTTGGCATTCACGGCTTCACGGTCGATGCGGTGGCGTCCTGCGGCGACGCCCGGGCTGCCTTGGCCGCCGCGACGTTCGACGCGCTCGTGTTCGACTTGATGCTGCCGGACGGCTCAGGGCTCGACGTCCTGCGCGAACTGCGGCGCTGCCAGAACCCCACGCCGGTCCTGCTCCTGACCGCCAAGGACACCGTGGCCGACCGGATCGGCGGCCTCGACAGCGGCGCGGACGACTATCTCGGCAAGCCCTTCGATCTCGACGAGGTC
>NZ_WURB01000079.1 GCF_009830105.1 Microvirga makkahensis | reverse complement strand
AGCTTCCTGGCACAAGCGTGGCCATGCAAAGGCTCATACGACAGCTCTGATCCGAGGCGCTGCGGTCCCGACTAGGATGGTTGAGCGTAGCCGCTGTCATAAAGACGGCCACGCCCGGCTGCCGGAGCCTGAGCATGCATCTTGCCATCGTTCCCATGGAGTTCACGATCCCGACCATCCTCGGGGGCTGTGAAATACCATGCTGGTATCTCCTCCCTTCTGGGGAGGTGCTGAGCGGTGAGCGAGCACTTCCTCCTCTCCCGCCTCGCCAGGGACCTCCCGGTGACCAAGGTCATCCGGATGAGCGAGGACACGGCCTACAACTGGTTCCGCCGCGCCCGCTGGCCTGAGACCAAGGGCAAGCCATCCTGCCCACATTGCGGCGTGACGGAGTGCTACGTCCTGACCCGACGCCGCTCCAAGTGCCGCGGCTGCCGCAGGGAGTTCAGCATCACCTCAAGGGCGATCTTCGCCTCCGGAATTCCATTCCGCCAGATCCTCGCGATCATCGCGCTCTCCGCCAATGGAGCCAAAGGCAAGGCGGCGCTGGAGCTCCGTCGGGAGGGCGGCCAGTCCATCTCGCGGATCACCCGAGGCGAGAACGCCGACTGCGCCTGGGACATCGTTCGGAACCACGTCGCTCCGAACGTTCACATCTTCGCGGACGAGCATGCGGCCTATGATGAACTCGTCGGCCTCTGCGATCTCACCCGCGTGAACCACCAGGTTGCCTACCTGCATGGCAAGGGCGTCTCGCCGAACCAGATCAAGAGCTTCTTTGCGCGCGTGCGGCGAGCCTATCGCAGCGTTCACCATCGCTTCTCGGTCAGGTACCTGGACTGCTACATCGCCGAACTCTCCCGGCGCGAGGACTGCAGCCGCCTCGGAAACCGTGGACAGACCGTCGAGATGCTCGGGCGGGCACTGGCCCACCCGACCTCACGGAATCTTTGTGGCTACTGGCAGGGCAACAGGCCGCCCGACCTGGTATGGGAGCCCTGCTAGGTCCAGCGTGCGATCTCCCAGAGGTTCTTGCGCCCGTCGACAGTTCCTGTCTGCCTTACGCGTCCGCGCTTCTCCAGGTTCAAGAGGGTGGCCGAGATCCGGCTTGGCATCGTCCTGAGAAAGGGATCGTCC
>NZ_WURB01000078.1 GCF_009830105.1 Microvirga makkahensis | reverse complement strand
TCAGCTCTTCTTCACCAGGGGGCAGCTGCCCTCGGTCTCCGGCCTGAACGCCTGATCCCCCGGAACGGTTGCAAGAAGCTCATACATGTCCCATTCGCCTTTCGAATTCTGAGGCGCCTTGACCCGGAACAGATAGGCATCATGGATCTTGCGCCCGTCCGCGCGGATCCGGCCCTTGCCGAAGAGCGGATCGTCGGTCGGCATCTCCTTCATCTTGGCCATGACCTGCTGCGCGTCCTTGCTGTTCAAGGCCTCCACCGCCTTGAGATAGTGCAGGACACCTGCATATACGCCTGCGTGAACCATGGTGGGCATCTTGCCGCCCATGCGCTCGCCGAACCGCTTCGAGAACGCCCTGGTCTGGTCGTTCAGGTCCCAGTAGAAGGTTTCGCTCAGAACGAGACCCTGTGCGGTTTTCAGGCCCAGGGCTTTCACATCGGACGCGAAGACGAGCAGGCCTGCGAGCGCTTGGCCCTGCTGCGTCAGGCCGAACTCGCCCGCCTGCTTGATGGAATTGATGGTATCAGTGCCGGCATTGGCGAGACCGATCACCTTGGCTCCTGAGGATTGCGCCTGCAGCAGGAAGGAAGAGAAGTCCGCCGTTGGGAATGGCGCCCGGACGGAGCCGATCACCTTGCCGCCGTTCTTCTGAATGACCGCCGATGTATCGCGCTCAAGCGCGTGGCCGAACGCATAATCCGCCGTGATGAAGAACCAGCTGTCTCCTCCCTGCTTGACCATTGCGCCGCCGGTGACGTTCGCAAGCTGCACGGTATCGTAGGTCCAATGTACCGTATTGGGCGAACATTGCGCACCCGTGAGGTCCGAGGTGGCCGCTCCAGAGTTGATGAAGATCTTGTTCTTGTCGCGGGTGATCTGGCTGACCGCGAGCGCTACCGACGATGTCGGCACGTCAAGGATAACGTCGACATTATCCTGATCATACCATTGCCGCGCGATGCTGGAGCCGACATCCGGTTTGTTCTGGTGATCCGCCGTAACGACCTCGGCTTTGATGTTCTTGTTGGAGGACTTGGCTATAAAGTCCTCGACAGCCATGCGAGCGGCGACGGCCGAGCCCTCGCCGCCGATGTCCGAATAGGCGCCCGAACGGTCCGTCAGGACACCGAGCTTGATGGAAAT
>NZ_WURB01000077.1 GCF_009830105.1 Microvirga makkahensis | reverse complement strand
TCATGTTCGACAAGATCCTGATTGCGAACCGTGGCGAGATCGCGTGCCGGGTGATCAAGACCGCCCGGCGAATGGGCATCAAGACGGTGGCGGTCTATTCCGATGCAGATCGGGACGCCCTCCACGTGGAGATGGCCGACGAGGCGGTGCATATCGGCCCCGCGGCCGCCGCCCAATCCTACCTCGTCATCGAGAAGATCATCGAGGCCTGTAAGGCAACCGGCGCCCAGGCGGTGCATCCCGGCTATGGCTTCCTTTCCGAGCGCGAAGCCTTCCCCAAGGCGCTCGCTGAAGCCGGCATCGTGTTCATCGGCCCCAATCCTGGGGCCATTGCCGCCATGGGCGACAAGATCGAGTCCAAGAAAGCGGCCGCCGCCGCGAAGGTTTCGACGGTGCCGGGCTTTCTCGGCGTCATCGAGGCGCCGGAGCAGGCGGTGCGCATCGCTGACGAGATCGGCTATCCTGTCATGATCAAGGCCTCCGCTGGCGGCGGCGGCAAAGGCATGCGCATCGCCTATTCCTCGGATGAGGTGGCGGAAGGCTTCGCCCGCGCCAAGTCGGAAGCTGCCTCCTCCTTCGGAGACGACCGGGTCTTTATTGAGAAGTTCATTACCGATCCGCGCCATATCGAGATCCAGGTGCTCGGCGACAAGCACGGTAACGTGATCTATCTCGGCGAGCGCGAATGCTCGATCCAGCGCCGTAATCAGAAAGTCATCGAGGAGGCGCCGTCGCCGCTGCTGGATGAAGCCACCCGCCGCCTCATGGGCGAGCAGGCGGTCGCCCTCGCCAAAGCGGTGGGCTACGACTCGGCCGGCACCGTGGAATTCGTGGCGGGGCAGGATAAGTCCTTCTATTTCCTCGAAATGAACACCCGCTTGCAGGTGGAGCATCCGGTCACCGAAATGATCACCGGTATCGACCTCGTGGAAGAGATGATCCGCGTCGCCGCCGGCGAGCCCTTGAGGCTAACCCAGGCCGATGTGAGGCTCCAGGGGTGGTCGGTGGAAAGCCGCATCTACGCCGAGGACCCGGTACGCAACTTCCTGCCGTCGACGGGCCGGCTGGTGACCTATCGCCCGCCGCAGGAGGGCGCAATCGATGGCGTGACTGTACGTAACGACACCGGCGTCTACGAGGGCGGCGAGATCTCGATCTATTACGA
>NZ_WURB01000076.1 GCF_009830105.1 Microvirga makkahensis | reverse complement strand
TCGTTCGAGGAGTTCGACATGTTCGTCGAGCACCGCTCCACCGATTTCGGCATGGACAAGGTCAAGATCCCGGGCGACGGCGTCGTCACCGGGTGGGGCACGGTCAACGGCCGCACCGTCTTCGTCTTTGCCAAGGACTTCACCGTTTTCGGCGGATCGCTATCCGAGGCTCACGCCCAGAAAATCACGAAGATCCAGGACATGGCGCTGAAAATGCGCGCTCCCATCGTCGGTCTGTTCGATGCAGGCGGCGCGCGCATTCAAGAGGGCGTGGCGGCGCTCGGCGGCTACGGAGAGGTGTTCAAGCGCAATGTGATCGCCTCGGGAGTCATCCCGCAGATCTCGGTGATCATGGGCCCCTGCGCGGGCGGCGACGTCTATTCACCGGCCATGACCGACTTCATCTTTATGGTGCGCGACCGTTCCTACATGTTCGTCACCGGTCCCGACGTGGTGAAGACCGTCACCAATGAGACGGTCACCGCGGAGGAACTCGGCGGTGCGAAGGTCCACACCACGAAGTCCTCCGTGGCGGACGGAGCCTACGACAACGATGTCGAGGCGCTGCTGCAGGTGCGCCGCCTGATCGATTTCCTGCCCGCCAACAACATGGACGGAGTGCCGGAGCTTCCCAGCTTCGACGATCCCAACCGGGTGGACGAGAGCCTCGACACCCTGATCCCGGACAATCCCAACAAGCCCTACGACATGAAGGAGCTGATCCTGAAAGTCGTGGACGAGGGGGACTTCTTCGAGATCCAGGAGGCGTATGCTAAAAACATCATCACCGGCTTCGGGCGCATCGAAGGCCGCACGGTCGGCATCGTGGCGAACCAGCCGATGGTGCTGGCGGGCGTGCTCGATTCCGACGCCTCCCGCAAGGCGGCACGCTTCGTACGCTTCTGCGATGCGTTCAACATCCCGATCGTCACCTTCGAGGACGTGCCGGGCTTCCTGCCGGGCACGGCACAGGAATACGGCGGGCTGATCAAGCACGGCGCGAAGCTGCTGTTTGCCTATTCCGAGGCCACGGTGCCGCTGGTGACGGTGATCACGCGCAAAGCCTTTGGCGGAGCCTATGACGTGATGGCCTCCAAGCATATCGGCGGAGACATCAACTATGCCTGGCCGACCGCGCAGATCGCGGTGATGGGAGCGAAGGGCGCGGTGGAGATCATCTTCCGAGGCGACATCGGCGACGAGGACAAGATCTCTGCGCGCACGAAGGAATACGA
>NZ_WURB01000075.1 GCF_009830105.1 Microvirga makkahensis | reverse complement strand
GAACTGCGTCCACTGCAAGACCTGCGACATCAAGGACCCCAACCAGAACATCACCTGGATCACCCCCGAGGGCGGCGGCGGACCCAACTACGTCAATATGTAAGGGCCGGCACGAGAGAGGCCGCGCTCCTTGAGGTGGACGGATCTACACTGAGGAGTTGACCGGATCTGCCGGGCTTTCGGAGACTGAAGCCCATGGCCAAGAACCGCACCCACAGCATCGATTGCAAACGGCAGGTCGTGCAGGACTACTTTGCCGGCGAGATCCTGCACGGCTTGGTCAGGCGCCACGACCTGCCGCACAATCTGATCCGGGTCTGAGCCTTTGGTCAGAGCAGCCTATTCCAGCCGTCAGCCACAGCGCCTAGAGGCACTACGACTTGCCCCAGTCTATGGATCCGCAAGTCCGCTGAACACACAGGCCATTTTCGATTGGTGATGAGTTGTGCCTGCCCCCTCATCCCGAGAGGGGGCTCTCGCGATCTCGGCGCGGGCCACCGTGTTGCCTGCGCTTGTCTACTTCGTCGCTCTGATGATGATGTCCGACACGACGACATTCTCCCCGGACGGGGCGGTGATTGCCGCCTCCAGCAGAGCCCGGGTGATCCTCTCATGAGGCACGACCCGGTACCGGCGCGGCACGAGCGGCTCTGCCCAACGAAGGATCCGCATGGCCACGAACTCCGCGGGCCAAAATTCCGTCCGGTCTCCGCCGATCAGAGTAGGGCGCACGATGGTCAGGAAGGAGAAGCCGACACCGCGGATCGTGTCCTCTACCTCGCCTTTGGCCCGGTTGTAGAGGAAACGCGAGCGGGGATCGGCGCCGCTCGCAAAGTTCAACGCGAAGGCACGCGCGCCGTGCTGTCGGGCGACCCGCGCGCCGGCCAGCGGATAGTCGTGGTCGATCCGGCGGAAGGCCTCCTGCGAGCCCGCCTTGCGGATCGTGGTGCCGAGGTGCAGATCACGCCGTCGACGGCCCGCCACGCTGCCTCGGCCGGCAGGTGCTGGACGGCAACCACCGGGTTTTCGAGCTTCGGATGGGGAGGCAATGGCTGACGGGTCGGGGCGACGATGCGGGCCAGCCGTGGGTCATTCTGTGCCCGCCGCAGGACGGCCCCGCCGACCAGGCCTGTCGCGCCAACGAGCATCAGCGTCGTCATTCAGGTTGCCCTGCCGAGGGATGTCAGCACGTGCCGGGCGACGAGCTCGGAGGATTGCGGGTTCTGCCCCGTGATCAAGTTGCCGTCCTGGGCCGCGAAGGGCTGCCAGTCCGGCCCACGCTCGAAGCGGCCTCCCAGCTCCTTGAGCCGGTCCTCCAGCAGGAAGGGCACCAC
>NZ_WURB01000074.1 GCF_009830105.1 Microvirga makkahensis | reverse complement strand
ATGAACAAGGTATACGGCGATGCGCGTTCTGCGCTGGCTGGTCTGGTGAAGGACGGGATGACGATCATGGCCGGGGGGTTCGGCCTGTGCGGCATCCCGGAGGCGCTGATCGAGGCGATTCGTGATTCGGGGGCGAAGGACCTGACCTTCATCTCCAACAATGCGGGCGTGGACGGGGTTGGCCTCGGCCGCCTGCTGGAGACCCGCCAGATCCGCAAGATGATCAGTTCCTACGTGGGCGAGAACAAGCTGTTCGCCCAGCAGTACCTCTCGGGCGAACTCGAGCTGGAGTTCAACCCGCAGGGTACGCTTGCCGAGCGCATCCGAGCCGGCGGCGCCGGCATTCCGGCCTTCTACACCAGAACCGGCGTGGGCACCCTGATCGCAGAGGGCAAGGAGGTGCGCGAGTTCAATGGCGAGAAGTACGTGATGGAAACCGGGCTGTTCGCCGACATCTCCATCGTGCACGCCTTCAAGGGCGACACGGAAGGCAATCTCGTCTATCGCAAGACCGCCCGCAACTTCAATCCGATGATGGCCACCGCCTCGCGGATGACGATCGCCGAGGTGGAGCATCTGGTTCCCGCCGGCGAGATTGACCCCGACTGCATCCACACGCCGGGCATCTTCGTCAAGCGCCTGGTACATGTGAAAAACCCAGTCAAACACATCGAGCAACGCACGACCCGCAAGCGCGCCGAGGCGGCGCTGCCCGCGGGCGCAGGGGAGGAAATCTGATGGCCTGGACCCGTGAACAGATGGCCGCCCGCGCGGCCAAGGAGCTGCGCGACGGCTACTACGTGAACCTGGGCATCGGCATTCCGACGCTGGTGTCGAACTACATTCCCGAGGGCATCCGCGTGCAGCTGCAATCGGAGAACGGTATGCTCGGCATGGGTCCGTTCCCATACGAGGGCGAGGAGGATGCCGACCTGATCAATGCCGGCAAGCAGACGATCACCGAGTTGCCGACGACGAGCTATTTCTCGTCTGCTGATTCTTTTGGCATGATCCGCGGCGGCCATATCGACCTGTCGATCTTAGGGGCCATGCAGGTGGCCGAGAACGGCGATCTCGCCAACTGGATGATTCCGGGCAAGATGGTCAAGGGGATGGGCGGCGCCATGGACCTCGTGGCGGGCGTCAAGCGCGTGGTGGTGGTCATGGAGCACGTAGCCCGGGCCAAGGACGGCTCGGAGGAGCCGAAGCTCCTGAAAAGCTGCACGCTCCCGCTGACCGGGGCGGGGGTGGTGGATCTGGTGATCACGGATCTGGGGGTGTTTGCCATCGACAAGAAGGGAGGCACGGGCATGAGCCTGATCGAGCTGGCCGAAGGCGTGACGGCGGACGAGATCAGGGCCAAGACCCAGGCCGAGTTCAAGATCGACCTCAAACAGAACCAAAACGCCGCCTGA
>NZ_WURB01000073.1 GCF_009830105.1 Microvirga makkahensis | reverse complement strand
TTCGCTCCAGTCCGATCAGGCGGATGTGACGGGCAGCACCTTGGCATAGCTCTGACGGATCTTCCGGTAGCACTCGCAGGCCACCCCTTCGAGGCCCGCTTGGTCCACGATACGGATACCGCCGCGTTGCTGGGAGATCAGTCCTGTGGTCTGAAGCGAGCGCAGGACCATGCTGACCGTGGAGCGCTGAACTCCCAGCAATTCGGCCAAATCCGCATGGGTGAGGGGCAGGAGGTCCTCATCCACCCGGTCGCGTGTGCTCAGAATCCAGTTGCAGCATCGGGCCTCGACCGTGTGGACTGCGTTGCAGGAGGCTACCTGGAAGGTCTGGGCCAGCAGTGCTTCCGTGTAGCCCGCGACCAGCCTTTGGAGCTTGGGGCGGGCGCTCATCGCCTCGCGTATTCGGCTAACGGGAATGCGCGAGGCAAGGCCCGGAATTTGCACCTTGTAGCGCCCGAAAGCCTCGCGGGAGACGAGGGCGCTCAGCAGGCCGAACATTCCCTCGCGCCCGAAGGACGCCACCTCTACGAGGTGGCCGTCCTCCATGATGTTGATGAGGCCGACCATGGCGTTCTGTGGGAAGTAGGTGCGCGAGATGATGTCTTCGGCTTCATAAAGCACAGCACTCTTCGGTAGGCTCACGACCTCAAGATGCGGCTGAAGGACCGCAAAGTCCTCGGGCTCCAGAGTGCCCAGGAGCCAGTTCGCGCGATGGGTGCCGGTCAAGATTGTTCGCATGGCTGAACGCCTCGCTCTATCCCGAGAATGGGAAAGACCCATATGGGTTCCGGCGATATTTCTCGGTTGGGAGGCCAACGCTTTGCGCTCGCGGAACAACGGCAAAAAAGAAGCGCCCCGATGGGGCGCTTGGAGGTCCCGGCCCGTAGGGGCAAATGTGAGCCGGTGAAACGATGATGCTGATTAGCTCGCCATCTCAAGCTCGTACGGCGTGGCCGATGACGTGTGCTTCTGGAGTTCGGCAATCAGCATGATGTAGGGCTGACGCCGCTTGTAGTGCCGTTCCGTGAGGCCCGCCACGATCTGCCTCCTCAGGGCTGGATCGGCCTTGCCGCTTTCAATGCGCTGCACCTCATGGCGGTGTGCGAAATCGAGGTTGGCCAATGTGCGCCTTGTATCCTGCAATAGGCCATGTAGGTCGAGACACCCGATCTTTCCGGCCAACAAGCGGTTGATCGCGGCAGAGACTTGCTGTTGGTTTGGCATCATTCCTCCCTGATTGATTAGTTTCCTTGCGCTGCGCTCTGCGCAGCGCTTTCGTTCACTTGTGTGACGCCGACATCTCCACCTTCGACAAGCCGTCCGCTGGAGAACTATCCTGCCAGCCTCATTAGGCGTCAGGCCGCAGCGAACCCTTGCCTCCGCGAGAAGGGACAGACGGATGTTGCCGTGGCAGAGCGTTCGAGAACGGACACGGATATACGTGAACTG
>NZ_WURB01000072.1 GCF_009830105.1 Microvirga makkahensis | reverse complement strand
CATGGGTTTTGGCAAGTCGAAGGCGAAGCTTTTGACGGAGGCGCATGGGCGTGTGACGTTTGAGGACGTGGCGGGGATCGACGAGGCCAAGGAGGATCTGCAGGAGGTTGTGGAGTTCCTGCGCGATCCGCAGAAGTTCCAGCGGCTTGGCGGGCGCATTCCGCGCGGGGTGCTTCTGGTGGGCCCGCCCGGCACCGGCAAGACGCTCACCGCCCGCGCGGTGGCGGGTGAGGCCAACGTGCCGTTTTTCACGATTTCGGGCTCCGACTTCGTGGAGATGTTTGTGGGCGTGGGCGCAAGCCGTGTGCGCGACATGTTCGAGCAGGCCAAGAAGAACGCCCCCTGCATCATCTTCATCGACGAGATCGACGCGGTCGGCCGCCACCGCGGCGCGGGCCTGGGCGGCGGCAACGACGAGCGCGAGCAGACCCTCAACCAGCTTCTGGTGGAGATGGACGGCTTTGAGGCCAACGAGGGCATCATCATCATCGCGGCCACCAACCGGCCCGACGTGCTTGATCCGGCGCTGCTGCGCCCCGGCCGCTTCGACCGCCAGATCGTGGTGCCCAACCCGGACGTGACCGGGCGCGAGAAGATCCTGCGGGTGCACGTGCGCAAGGTGCCGCTGGCGCCGGACGTGGACCTGAAGGTGATCGCCCGCGGCACGCCCGGCTTTTCCGGCGCCGACCTGATGAACCTGGTCAACGAGGCGGCGCTGTTGGCGGCGCGGCGCGGCAAGCGCATCGTGACCATGCGCGAGTTCGAGGACGCCAAGGACAAGGTGATGATGGGCGCCGAGCGGCGCACCCTGGTGATGACCGACGACGAGAAGCGCCTGACCGCCTATCACGAGGCGGGCCATGCGATCGTGGCGCTCAACGTGCCGGCGACCGACCCGGTGCACAAGGCCACGATCATCCCGCGCGGGCGAGCGCTCGGCATGGTGATGCAGCTGCCCGAGCGCGACAAGCTGTCGATGAGCTTCGAGCAGATGACCTCGCGGCTGGCGATCATGATGGGCGGGCGCATCGCCGAGGAGATGATCTTCGGCCCGGAGAAGGTGACCTCGGGCGCCCAGTCGGACATCGAGCAGGCGACGCGGCTGGCGCGGATGATGGTGACCAAGTGGGGCTTTTCGCCGGAGCTGGGCACGGTGGCCTATGGCGAGAACCAGGACGAGGTGTTTCTGGGCATGCAGATGGGGCGCCAGCAGAACGTGTCGGAGGCGACCGCGCAGAAGATCGACTCGGAGGTGCGGCGTCTGGTGGAGACGGGCTTGAACGACGCGCGGCGGATCCTGACCGAGAAGCGGGAGGATCTGGAGGCGCTGGCGCGGGGTCTTCTGGAATACGAGACGCTCACGGGCGAGGAGATCCGCAACCTGCTCGGCGGGCAGCCGCCGGTGCGCGATGCGGGCGGAGATCCGGTGACCCCGGCGCGCGGCTCGGCGGTGCCCACCACCCGTCCCGGCCGCCCCCGCGAAAACGACGGCGGCATGGAGCCCCAGCCCCAGGCGTAAC
>NZ_WURB01000071.1 GCF_009830105.1 Microvirga makkahensis | reverse complement strand
TACAACTACACGGCATGGCTGATGACTTCAGCCGGGAAGCGATGACGGGCATCGCGGGGATGGCGAGACACGTTCATCCCATATCTATGTCAGCATCCCATCACTACCCGGTTAGGCTGACGGTGCCCTCCAGCACGTCGTTGAGGCCGTGCGGCTCGCACCATTCAGATGCTTTGCCAGCACCAAGTGGGATGCTGTCCTCGCCGCCGCGACAGGAGTAAAGCCCGACGAAGGTCGCTCACTGGGTTAGTGTCCACCGGACCCTTGCAGGAATCAGTGGCCGCGAGGTGTACGAAAGAGGCTTTCACTCACCGTAAATTGCCGCTGCCCAGACCGTGGTTGTTGTGCCTGATGTGAGGGGCCGCTTCGGCGTGTGGCGTTTGCCGTCAATAATCTTCTTCATGATCAAAACTTCTGCTGAAAAATGGGGCCGCCCTCATCGAAGACGACCCCTAGTTTATATTTTAGACCTTACCAGTACGGACGGCACCGTCACCTTAACCGAGTAAAGGCTGTTTTCCGGCGATTTCAGCTATTCTCCGGCCGGTCTAAGCTATTGAAAATGCGTGACCGGCACCGAACCTAAACACCGAAAATAGCAAATAAAAGCGTTAAGTTGACGGTGCCCTTCAACTTCCGGCAGATCCGCTATTTTGATATCGAAGTCAAGACGACGGGGCTGTATTCGAAGGCGCTCACGAGCCCTGATGGCAAGATCCGCATCCCGATCAACGAGGATGCGGGCGACGCCGGGCAGATTGAGGAGTACCTCAAGGAATACAAGGGCGAAGGCATCCAGCACATCGCCTGCGGCTGCAAAGACATCTACAGCGCCATCGAGAAGTTGCGCGCCGACTGACTGGCCTCCATGCCCTCTCTCCCGGCGTCTACTACAAGCGCATAGACAAGCGCATTCCGGGCCATGGAGAAGATCTGGAGCGCCTGGAGCGCTACAGCATCCTGATCGACGGCGAAGGTGTGGTGTAGGGCGGCTACACGAGATTCTGCTGCAGCTCTTCTCGGCCAATGCCATCGGCCCGATCTTCTTTGAGTTCATCCAGTGCAAGGGGGATGACGGCTTCTGCCAAGACAATTTCCAGGCGCTCTTCGAGTCCATTGAGGAAGACCAGATCCGCCGCGGGGTTCTGAAGACTCCTTCCGCAGCAGCCGAGTAGGCTGCCTTAAGGGCACAAAGGCTCCGGATGTGGCAGAGGCATCCGGAGCCTTTTCATTCGTGCCGCAGCCAGATTTTCCGATGCCGTGAACCAGGCTTTCAACCGGGCAAGCCTTCCATGCTATTGAGGCGGTCCAGTTCACGGTTGACCTGTTTCTGGCGTGGATTGATAGAGCGCTGGAGCAGGCGCACGATTGTTCCGTCCTTGTGCTGGCCGTGAGCCGCCGGGATTGAGGAGCGGTCAGTCAAAAGATTGACATGGTTGGACAACCCGATGCGCTGACGGATGCCGGACGCGTACCTGCAAATGTCGATCGTATCCATCAGGCGGCGTTTTGGTTCTGTTTGAGGTCGATCTTGAACTCGGCCTGGGTCTTGGCCCTGATCTCGTCCGCCGTCACGCCTTCGGCCAGCTCGATCAGGCTCATGCCCGTGCCTCCCTTCTTGTCG
>NZ_WURB01000070.1 GCF_009830105.1 Microvirga makkahensis | reverse complement strand
CCGATTTTCCCGCCCGTGAATCGATGGAGTTCGACGTCGTGATTGTGGGCGCTGGCCCTGCGGGCCTGGCGACGGCGATCCGTCTCAAGCAGCAGGCGGTCGAGAAGGGCGCGGACATCTCCGTCGTGGTGGTGGAGAAGGGCTCCGAGGTGGGCGCTCACATTCTCTCCGGCGCGGTGATCGACCCCATCGGCCTCGACGGCCTCCTGCCCGAGTGGCGCACCGATCCCGACCGGCCCCTCAAGACGGAGGTGACGGCCGACGAGTTCATGTATCTGGGGCACGCGGGCGGCGTGCGGCTGCCCAACGTGTTCATGCCCAAGCTCATGAACAACCACGGCAACTTCGTGGGGTCGCTGGGCAACGTCGCCCGCTATCTCGGCCGCAAGGCCGAGGAATTGGGGGTCGAGATCTATCCGGGCTTCCCGGCTTCCGAGGTGCTGATCGAGGACGGCAAGGTGGTGGGTGTCGCCACCGGCGACATGGGCATCGGGCGCAACGGCGAGCCCAACGCCAATTTCACCCGCGGCATGGAGCTGCGCGCCCGGTACACGATCTTCGGCGAGGGGGCGCGCGGGTCGCTCACCAGGCAGATGGTGGAGCGCTACGGCCTGAACCAGGGCCGCGACCACCAGAAATACGGCATCGGCATCAAGGAGCTGTGGCAGGTCAAACCGGAGAAGTTCCAGCCGGGCCTCGTGCGCCATTCCATGGGCTGGCCGTTGCCGAACAACGCGGGCGGCGGCTCCTGGCTCTATCATTTCGACGACAATCTCGTCTCTGTCGGTTTCGTGGTGCATCTCAACTACAAGAACCCGACCCTCTCGCCCTTCGACGAGTTCCAGCGCTTCAAGACCCACCCGATGGTGCGCGACGTGTTCGAGGGCGGAAAGCGCATCGGCTACGGCGCGCGCGCCATCATGGAGGGCGGCTGGCAATCGGTGCCGCGGCTGTCCTTCCCGGGCGGCTGCCTGGTGGGCGACTCGGCCGGCTTCGTGAACGTGCCGCGCATCAAGGGCAGCCACAACGCCATCCTGTCGGGCATGCTGTGCGCCGATCACGTGTTCGCAGCCCTGCAGGCGGGGCGGGCCAACGACGAGGTTTCGTCCTACGAGGAGGCCTGGCGCTCCTCGCCCATCGGCTACGATCTCAAGCGGGTGCGCAACGTGAAGCCGCTGTGGTCGAGATACGGCACGGCCGCGGGCGTGGCGCTGGGCGGGCTCGACATGTGGATGACGGAGCTGTTTGGCTGGTCCTTCTTCGGCACCATGAAGCACGGCAAGCCGGATCATGAATGCCTGCTGCCGCTCAACCAGGTGAAGCCGATCAAGTACGACAAGCCCGATGGGGTGCTGACCTTCGACAGGCTGTCCTCGGTGTTCCTGTCCAACACCAACCACGAGGAGGATCAGCCGGTCCATCTCAAGGTGAAGGACATGGGCCTGCAGAAGGTGTCCGAGCACGACGTGTTCGGCGGTCCCTCGCAACGCTACTGCCCGGCGGGCGTGTACGAGTGGGTTGAGGGCGAGGGGGGCGTGCGCTTCCAGATCAACGCCCAGAACTGCGTCCACTGCAAGACCTGCGACATCAAGGACCCCAACCAGAACATCACCTGGATCACCCCCGAGGGCGGCGGCGGACCCAACTACGTCAATATGT
>NZ_WURB01000007.1 GCF_009830105.1 Microvirga makkahensis | reverse complement strand
GCTGGAGAACTATCCTGCCAGCCTCATTAGGCGTCAGGCCGCAGCGAACCCTTGCCTCCGCGAGAAGGGACAGACGGATGTTGCCGTGGCAGAGCGTTCGAGAACGGACACGGATATACGTGAACTGGCTGCGGATCGTCAGTTGGGTATCCGACAAACTTGCACCTTCTTGTACGTCAGGCCGTCGCACCCGGATTGGGCCTACAACGAGCGCTCTGGCTCCGAAGTAATGAATGGGACCACTGCTTTTCCCTGTCTTTCTGGAAAGCCGCAGGGTTCAGCTAGAGCCGGTACAGGGCAGGCGCGGAAGAGATAAGAGCGAGGGGAAGGGTATCACGGCCGCCCCTTTGGATACGGTGCGGAAGGTGGACCGGCCTTACAGGTGCTATAACAATCCCGGATCGGCTGATGAACCGCCCTATGTGTTTAGTCCTGGACCTCCGAGAGGATCGGGAATGGAATGCCTCCGCCGCTTGCCTGCCAGATCGTCAAGAAACCAGCCAGTAGTAGGACACCTGATAGTAGTCGTGCAGTTCCTCCTCGCTTTGCCGATCCGGCCAGTCCTGACCACGAGCACGGGAGAGACTCGGCGCACTGCGAAGCTGTTCTGCGGTGATCTGGATACGATACCCTCCCAGACTAGGATCGTAATCGAGCAAGCTCCAGGGCATGGCGTACTCGTCCGCGCCTACACCAAAGAAGCCGCCGAACGACATCACGGCATAAGCCACGCGTCCACTGATCTTGTCGATCATAACCCGCTCGACTGTGCCGATACGCTTGCCGCTCCGGTCGTAGACGGCAGTGCCTTCCACGCGGTCACTCTCGATCAGAGGCTTGCCTGAGCGCTGACCAGGATGGTCTCTGCGGGTTTCGGCACGAGATGGCGCACGCTCCTGGCTTCTGGTCAGGCCACCAATCATCCAGGCTAGACCAAGGCCAACCGCGCCGACTGCCAGCAGCGATGCGAGTGGGGCCTCAGTGATTTGACGTCCGATGGTCTGTGTGGCTCGTTCATAGTAGCGCTGGGCCTGCGGATAGCGGCCGCCTGCCTGTCGGAGATACCGCTGCCCTTGATCGTAAGCACCACGGGCTACATCGGCGGCAGTGTTCCTCGCCTGATCCGCCAGGCCTTCGGTTGAGGCTCCGCTCGCTTGGGCATTCCCTCGGGCAGTAGGTCCATTACCGGCCGCTCGGGTTGCCGCACCGGATTGATTGTTCCCAGCGTGACCGGTTCTCAATCCCTGTTTCTCGTCCATTAGCACTCTCCTGTTGAGACGGCGATCTGACGTCTGTGGGGTGATGGCTTCTCAACTCCTACGACCGGTATCTCGTTCAACGTAGCTTTAGGCTTGGCTGCAGTGGACTGGATGTACGGTTTCAGGACGTCATCATAAACCGTGCTGGCTTTGACCCGCTGTGGCGATCGAAGGAATGGGCAGGATGCTTGGGACCAGCTGGGAGATGTCGCGGTGGCCTTTGGGCGCGGCTTGCGGCTTAGGAACCGGGGCATGCTCCAATCTGTCAGCTACAAACGCCATCGCTTCGCACCCGAGATCATCGCCCATGCCGTTTGGCGGTACTTCAGGTTTCCCCTGAGCCTCCTGCTTGAGGAAATGATGCGCGAGCGCGGCAACGCCGTCTCTTATGAAACGATCCGCCGGTAGGGAAGGAAGTTGGGCTCGGATTTTGCCCGCCGACTACGTCGAAAGCGATTGTGACGGATCCAGCCACCGCCAGCAGCGACAGCACCAGCATGACTACGTTGAATGTTCCCGCATACCGGGCAAGCTGGACGTTTGGCACATTTGGCGCTTCGGCCTTGCAGCGCTGCTTCTCTGGGTCAGGGCGTTTCAGCTGACCAATCCTCCCATGCGGGGCGGTCTAGAGCTGCTCTAAACTTTGCCGCCTCACACGATGGGAACATTGTCCAAAAGTTCCGATACGATCGAAATCACTGCGTCTAGAGTCTATGGGAGGAACGGCCTCATGGCGTCGAGCGCGCGCGGCGCGCGGATCATCTGCGAGGCTGAATGCACGCCTTTTGGCGCGTATACCAGTCGCCAGCCGAATGGGCACCCCAACGCTGCGGCGTGGCTCTGGCCGAGCACGAAGGTCCGCTCGCCACGATCCTTGCGGTGCATGCCTTGACGCCGGGCCTCGATGGTTCTGCTCAGACTGGGATCATCAGGATCGTCGTCATCGGTGCCGAGAAAGATCGTCACCGGCATGCGGAGGTAGCCGCGCAGTTTCGTCTGCTCCGTGACGCCTTTATAGACCCCGCCCATACCGTACGGTACCGCCTCACCAGTCGGGTACTTGCCCAGGAGCGGCAACACATAGCTCGAAGCATTGGCGATGATGATGCGCGCGGCTGGGATCTGCTCGAACGCTGCCACACGTGACAAATACTGCCCGCCGGCCGAGTGGCCCCAGCACCAGTACGGCAGTGTTGGGGCTGCCTCCTCTGTTCGCACCCAGTCGGCCAGGAGCGCCACAAAGCGGGTGGTCCAGTGGCTGGCAGGCTTGAGCTGGCCGGAGGCGTAAAGCAGACCGCCGAGATGGTAGTCATGACGGGCAAACCGGGCTCTGCTGAATAGCGGCGCGGCCACTACGAGGCCTTCGAGATTGGCAAGGTCGATGGCGTAGTCGCGGGATCTGTCCGCTGTGCGCGAGGTGCCATGGTAGACCAGAAGAATGCCGTTGATCGGGCCGTCCGGCTTGTAGGTGTAGACTTTGAAAGTGACCCCATCGAGAGCGGTTCTTGTCATGCCGGAGCCAGTTGGGATCATGCTCGCGCCTCTGCCTGGAACCGGGTTGCCTCGACGGGCTGGAATTGCACCGCGGTAGAGTTCAGCACTTCAGCCTGGGTGTGTTGCAGCCAAATCGGACCAGGGTCGCCGTCATGAGCCCAGGGGACGCGCCATGGTGTATGCTGGCCGCGCAATCGGGGAAGGCACCATCGCGGGGTAGTTCGAGCATTTGTCTTACCCCGCAATAGCTGGACCGAATGCAATGCCGCCTCTGGCCGATTTGTGGTCTGCATGGGCAATATCGGAACAGGCGTTTGCAAGGAGCGGATCCCGTTTCCCTGCAGCGATGTGCAACAGAAACGAACCCAGAAACGAACCCAAGTACAAGAAAGCGATCTGACCGCATTGTTGCCGGAGGCCAGCATGATCCCTCGACCTGCGCAGACAAACCCTGCTTCCGAAGCGGACGCTGGCAGTCAGGCTGTCTCGGCAGGTGGTGAAGCGCAGGCGCCCGTTCAGCTCCCTCTTGATGCGGCTGCGGCGCTGCGCAAGGCAGCGGAGGCCGTCCATCGGAGCATTCTGGAAATGAAGCCTGCCGATCACCGGGCTCTGCTGAACCTGGGGCGTCTCGCCCGGCAGCGCGGGGACGCACCGTCTGCCTTGGGCTATTTCAAAGCCGCAATGGCTGCCAAGCCCCGCCGGATCGAGCCGAGGCTCGAGGTGGCGCGGGAGCTTCGGACGTTGTCCCGTCTGGACGAGGCGGAAGCCCTGTATCTGGATCTCCTCAAGAAGCATCCAACGCTGGTGCGGGCTCTTGTTGGCCTCGGCTCCATTGCGCGGGCGCGCGGCAGGCACCGGCTCGCACTGAGTTACTACCAAGCTGCCGTGGCGGCCAAGCCGTCCCGCATCAACCTGAAACTGGAGGCGGCTGCGGAATTGCGCAAGCTCTCGCGCTTTCACGAGGCGGAGCAGCTTTATCGCGCCATCCTCACGGATCAGCCGGACCATGCCCGCGCGCGGGAGCGGCTGGCACGGTTGCCGCAGCCGGAGAAGTCGGGCCTGCCGCCCCTGGACCGCTCCTGGCTCGAACGCGAGACCTTCACCCGGGCTGCCGAGTGGGGCCGGAACCTCGAGGCGTTGGGAGCGCTAGCCTTCGACATGAGCCTGCTGGCGCTGGCGCAGGACTTTGCCCGCGGCGCCTCGGAAGAGGTCAGGCGGGACTGCATCCTCCTTCGCCTGGGCAAGAAGACCAAGCTGCTGCCTCTGGTGTCGGATTGGGAGGAATACGAGCATGTGCTCAAACGGGAGGCAACAGCACTCGACTCTGGCCGTCTCTTGGGGCCTGTGCCTGCACAGCGCAAGGGAGCGCAGCTAAGTGCTGGTGGGATCGCCAGGAGCAAGCTCGAATTCGTGTGGCACCGCGAGACCGTCTCCGAAATGCGCGGATCCTCTTTGAAAACGTACCGCTGGAACATCCGCAAGCTCCTGAAAGCTGGTGCACGGGTGGAGCCGATCGGTCCGGAGAACCTGGCGCGGGTGCTGGCGTGCAACGATCGCTGGTATGCTGAAAAAAAAGCCCAAGGGAGGCTCACGCATTATCGGACCCGCACGGCCTGGACGCTGGAGAACCTGGCTATGCTGGAGCCGTTGGGCGTGCGGCATCTGGCGGTGGTGCTGGACGACGACGTGATCGGCTACGGCGTAGGCAGCTATCTCGGCGCATCTTGGGCTGCTTATTTTTATGGCAGAGGCGACTATTCGGACGGCGTGGCTCCGTTGCTCGTTCACGAACACTCCAAGTTGTATTCTGACCGGGAGTGGATCAATGCCGGCTATGGAGGCCCCCCCGGGCTGCTAGCCTTCAAGCAGAGGTTCACGACGAACGCTGCCGACAAGCAACTGGCGATGGGATGGATACAGGCGTAGTCTGCACGAGGCCGACGATCGCATCGCTGGGCGGTACCGTCGCGGGGAGTGCCAGCTCTGCCTGCCGCCGCGACCAGAATCCTGATCCGGCAATGGCCACGTTCCCATGGGATCGACCCAGGGCCTTTGAGAGCGCCGGACGCTCCGGTCTGTACCTCATGCAGGTAACACTTTTTCTCAAATCGGATCCCCATCTTGAGTAGGAGCTCCCTCTCATCATGGCCATATTCGGAAATGAACCTGATCCTACTTGGAGCCATCCAAGAAAGGATTGCGATGACCGGCCAACTTTCGCTCTGTCGCGACGCCAGCAGATCAGGTCCGGCCACCCAGCCGTTCGTCAGGCTTTCATCCCTCAGGTTGGAGAACACGGCGAGCAGAACCGCCGATTTAGCAGATCTGGCGTCCATTGAGCCCGAGGACGCCGACACCTTCCTGGCGGCGGCGGAGCACGCGCGGGTCAAGTCGTGGTTCTATTACTTTCCGCGTCTGCATTGCTACGGACAATCCAAGGCGCACATGCTGCGCTGGGAGCGCTATGCCGGATCAATCCTGGTTTACCAGATCCGCCGGCGGAAGACCGGATCGGATGTGGACTCGCGTATGAACTTGTATCTTCCGCCGTTCCCCTTCGATCCTGCGGCGCTGCGGTATGCCTTGCAGCGGATGCGGGACTTCAATGGGGACCGCTCAGGTCGGATCATCCGTGTGCAAGAGAGTGACGTCATATCGGTCGCACGAGAGGGGCTAAAGATCGCTCTCAAGGAGGAAGAGTTCATCTTTGACCGCGCGGCCGTCCTGGCGCTGGAGGGGCCGATCTTCAAGGGACTACGGCAACAGCTGTCGTGCGCCATAAAGTCGAAGCTGGCCACGACGCGGCCCTACACCGCCTTAGATCAGCCCGCCTGTCGCGCCCTTGTGGAGGCCTGGAGGGAGCGGCTGATCGCCAGCGGCACGAAGGCCACCACCTCCTACAATCACACAATCGCCTGCCTCGCGGCAGCCGACCGCTTCCCACCTTCCCTGCTCACTGGGCTGGTGGGTGAGGTTGACGGGGAGGTGCGAGGCTTCGCCTTCTCAGGTCCGCTCACCTCCACCATGGGGTGCAACTATCTTTGCATCACCCACACTGACTTCCGGGGAGTGCCTTATCTCCTGCGCTATCGACTCATGGCCGGGTTCCCCGATCTCATCTACTTCAACGACTCACATGACGCCGGACGCCCCGGGCTGCGCCACCTGAAGCAGCGGTTCAGGCCAGTGGAGATGCACGCGGTGTTTAGCGCCTGGGGTCAATGAGCGGCAGGGTGACAACAGTAGCCAACGACGGAGCCGCTCAAGCACCGGCGGTTCAGAGGGATCCATAACCTGCAGCAGTGAGGTCGTCGCGGCATTCGACCGTGTTGCATGGAACGGTTGGAAAACGGATGCCGCCTACGCCATGCCTTGGTTCAGGCGGCACGGACGGAGTTCGGGCGTCCAAGCTCAAGCATGCGGTTGGGGGCATGCACTGCAATGGCAATGGCGAGACACGCAGGTTGGCCTCGAAGGAGAGGGGGCAGCGGTGTTGCAGGTGGTGTTCCTTGTCGACTGGTACAACGCCACGGGCGAGGACCTCTTCGCGGTGGATCGGTTTCCGTCGCTCGGGAATGACGCGCCTCCTGCCACGGCTGAGGGGCAGGTGCTGTCGATGGCCACGTGCCAGTGCAAATTCTGACCTCCGGTCCGGACTCGGAGTGGCGCGCCATCCGCCACCTCTACTTTGCCATGATCACCTCGGCCCAGCACCACGTGCGCTTGCAATCGCCCTTCTTCATCCTCGATGCCACCATCGCGGAGGCGCTCAGGGCGGCAGCACTGGCCGGCATCGCGGTCGAGGTAATGGTGAGCGACCGCGGCGAGGAGCTGAACCAGACCCCGTACTGGGTCGCCAATACCTACCTGGCCGAGGTCTGCTCAATCGGCTCGGCCAACCTCGACATCCGCAGCCTCAGCATCAACCACGAGCTCAATGCGGTAATCTACGACGCGCGGCTCACGCAGGAGCTGGAGCGGGTGTTCGAACGAGACCTCAATGACTGCTACCCGTTCGATGCTGCCGCGTATCGGCCGGGTTCCACCTCCAAGCGGTTGCGCGACTCCACAGCGCGGCTGCTCTCGCCGCCGCTGTAGGGTCGAATGCCAGCGCCTAAGGCTTGGCCGCATCCCTGGCGACGGAAATCCTGCCCGCGTCAGGTCTGCGATGCGCCGACGTGGTGCGCCATATTCGCGCCTCGGGAGCCGAGCGGCCTGGGTGGGCCATTCGTGCTGTCCCGGCCAGTCTGGTGCGCCATCCCGGCATCGAGTTCGGCGTCGAGCGGCCCATAGGTGCTGTTGTCGCTGTCGAAGCGGGCCACGTACCAGGCGACTATCATCGAGGCTGCACGCCCAAGGATAGCCGCCGCGGCGCTGCCCCAGTTGGTCAATAACTGGCCCATCCTGGTTCAGGACTCCCACGCACCGCGCCGTGATGCCAGCCCGATGCGTGATTCTCAGGCCGCCATGGATCGGATGCGCTCCTGCAGCGCCTCAAGCCGCCGGACGTATGGTTTGCGCCGCTCGCGATGGAGTCGTTGCAGCCTGCGGATCGTGGCCTGTTTGAGCCCGTCCTCCGCCGAACTGTTCCCGACCGTCTCGATGTCGCTCTGATGTGCGAAGTCGATGTCGGCGAGAGTCGCTAGGAGCGATTGCAGCAAGGGCTGAAGCTCCGGGGCGTAAATGCGGGGCTGCCATGGATCCGGCCGGATGGATGAGCGCTCGCGATTGGCGGTCATGGGCTTCCTCTGATCGTTGCATGATCGCCCGCATGGGCCTTGACCCCGCAGGTGGCCGCGGGCGAGCCCACATGCAACCCTGCCCGAAGGAGGTAGATGCGGGGAGCGGTCGCTGGAGGCGAGCCGGAGTTCCCAGCCGGAAAACGGAACCAAGTCCAACGCTTGGGCGTCAAAGCAGCGAGCGGCCGACATGGCCGCGGCAATAGTCGGATCGATCCCGTCCCGGGCCAACCGTCACCATGTCACTCAGCGCCATCCTGATCGCCCTTGTCGTCCTCTTCATCATCGCCACCGTTCCCGTGTGGCCCTACAGCCGCACCTGGGGGCTGTGGCCCAGTGGAGCCCTGGGGTTGACCCTGGTGGTGTTGGTCGGCCTGTTGGTGATGGGTTAGGGTAGTCTTCCTGCCGGACACGAAGGTTCGTAACTTGAGGACGACTACGCCCTTCAGCCGCCCGGCGTGCGGCATTACAAGGAATACGTCGACCTCAACTACAGCCATTGTCGTCCTCAGAGCGATCCCGGCGAGCTGGCGAACCTCGCCCATCCCGACCACCCGCGCCATACCCGACGCTCGTGCAGCGCATGCTCGGCAAGCTGCACGCGCTGGTGCGGCACGAGAGCGGCGACGACCGCTGCCCGTTCGACCTCGACATGTTCGGCGCGCGCCTGGTGAGACATCGCAATGGGAGTGGGGCGCCCGATGACCGCAACAGCGGGCCGGGCGATGCCCGTTAGGTCGTGAAGGTCGGAGCGGAAGGGAGGAACTGCGTGATCCCGTTCCTGGTGGACTAATTCCGGCTCCTTCTGGAGCTGGATCTCGATATAGGCGTGTTGGATCCGTCCAGATGGCGCTGCGCGCCCTCGCCATCTACGCCATCATGCCCGGCTCCATCATGAGCCAGGCGATCAAAGGTCTCCGTCAGCGGCTGGAGAGATTCGAGCAGAGTGTGCGCAACTCGGGCGCCGGCCCGGTGCAGGGCACTTTGTCGGTGTCGCCGACAGAGGCCGCGCCCGGTGAGGCGCTGGTGTCTCGGCTCAAGGCTTGCCGCCGGACACCCCGGTTGTCGTCGGAGCAGGTCGGCTCCAGACCGCTTACGAGGTTCTCCAGAGCGCAAGAACATCATCGGACGGATCCGTGCAGACGACCGTACGGATTCCCGGTTGGGCTGCGGACACGAACCGCCTGGCGATTGTCGTCGCCGCCGAGAACGGTGACTGGACCATTCGGTCCCGGCCGAGCAGGGTAACGGGAGTTAAGCCTTAGCTCGGCGCATGGGTTCGGAGCCGACGGGTGTTCCCGACAGGCAGTGTTCTGCTGACCGCTGCGGGGCAACATTCTTCGCTGGCATCCCATCTGGGGGCGAGGACAACGGGGCGTTGGAGACGTCTCATCCCTGTTCGAGCTTGGCGTGTGTTTGAGAGCAGTTCTTGTTCCGGCTCCCTTGGGCGTATGCGTCCGGCCTGGATCCGCGCTGCGCCTGCCGCTCAAGCGCAGGATCGACTGTGCGCCGTTCTCCGCCCGCACCCGGTATGCGTCGTTGAAGGCCCTGCGCAGCAATTGGCAATCGTCCATCCGCCCGGTGCCGCAATGAGGGCTGACGTACCGGGCCACATCCGTGGGGTCCGGGCTCAAGTACATAACGTGCAGGCTGCCATTCCCAGGCGCGTCCTCGAAGTCTTTCTGCATCCCGTATTGTCCTGCGAGACCCTCCAACGTGGAGCACTCGATGTGAGCGGCTTTCATCCTCAACGGCTGCGGCGTCAACGCGGGCTCTGATTGGGGTGGGGTGCTCTCCGACAAATAGGCCAGCAGTCTTCGGGATTGTATTGTATATGTATCTATGATGTACTTACTGCCTCGAATGCAGGAGAGAGCTCGCATGAAAGGCGTCCTGTTGCTGACCGGCGGCGGTCGGGGGATCGGGGCGGCGGTCGTTCGCGCCGCAGTCTCTAGGGACTATGCCGTCTGCTTCAGCTACCTACGCGACGAGGAGGCTGCCGGGAGGCTCGTGGCCGAACTGGAAGGGGCAGGGCACAAGGTTCACGGTATCCGCGGCGATGTCGCCGATCCCTCGTTTCCCAAGGCCTCGTTCGATACGGCGGAGTTGACCTTCGGCCCCGTGACCGCGCTCGTGAACAATGCCGGCATTACGGGCCGGATCGGTCCCTTCCGTCATGTGGAACTGCCGACGCTCCGCCGAACGCTGGACACCAACGTCCTCGGCACGATGATGCTGGCGCAGGAAGCCATCCGCCGCTGGGGCGATGCCGGAACGCCGGGATGCATGGTCAACATCTCGTCCATCGCCGCGACTCTCGGGGCCCCGAACGAGTACGTCCACTATGCCGCGAGCAAGGCCGCCGTGGAGGCCTTTACCACCGGCCTGGCGAAGGAAGTCGCCGCCTCCGGCATCCGCATCAACGCGGTCGCTCCGGGCACGGTGTACACCGACATTCATGCCGCCGCGGGGGAGCCGGACCGCCCGGCCCGCGTGGTCTCGCGCGTACCCATGGGCCGGATCGGGCAGGCGGACGAGATCGCCAAGGCCGTCCTGTGGCTCCTGTCGCCGGAGGCCTCCTACGTGACCGGAGCCGTGCTGCGGGTTTCGGGGGGCTTGTGAACCATGGACCGCGAGAATCCAACGGATGGGAAGACGTCAATGTCCGGAACCCTTGCTGCAACGGTCGTCTCAATGAGGACCTTCGTCCCTGCGAAGGACTTCAGGGCAAGCCAGGACTTCTACCGGGAACTCGGCTTCGAGATCCGGCCGATCACATCCGATCTCGCCGATGTGCGGCTCAAGGAGTTCTCGTTCATTCTCCAGAATTTCTACGTTGAGGATTGGGCATCGAACTTCATGATGTACCTCCACGTGTCGGACGTCGATGCCTGGTGGCACCGCATCGATGCGGCCGAATTCCCGACCCGCTATGGCGTCCGTCGGCCCAGGCCTCCACGCCTCGAGCCATGGGGAGCCAAGGTGGCCCACATCTTCGACCCATCTGGCGTTCTCTGGCACCTGGCGGAACACGCGCCGGCCGAGTGCGGCACCGGCTGAACGCCTGTCCGGCGCATACGACGAAGAGGAAGACCCGCATGCAATCGCCAATCGCCATCCGCGCAACCGAAGCCCCTGCGCGGACCAAGCCGACAAACTACCCGGAGCCGTTCGCCTCGCGGATGAGAGGTCGGACCAAGCGCCCCCTGGGCGACCTCTTCGGCCTCTCGAACTTCGGCGTGAACCTGACGACGCTGGAGCCTGGCGCGGTTTCCGCCCTCCAGCACCGTCACAGCCGCCAGGACGAGTTCGTCTACGTCCTCGAGGGTGAGGCCGTCCTGGTCGCCGGGAACACGGAGACGGTTCTGGGCCCCAGCATGTGCGCCGGATTCAAGGCGGGCGGTATCAGCCATCATCTCGAGAACCGCTCCGAGGCCCCCGTCACCTACCTCGAGGTCGGGGACCGCACGAAGGGCGACGAAGTCAGCTACCCGGCCGACGACCTCGTCGGCGAGCTCGGCCCGCAGGGCTGGGCGTTCCGCCGCAAGGACGGCTCTCCCTACTGAAAGGATCGGATGATGACGACGCAAACCGAGAAGGCGGCTCTGTTCCGCAGGATGCACGAGGAGAGACGGGCCTTCGTTATGGCGAATGCGTGGGACGTCGGCTCGGCCCGGCGGCTCACGTCACTCGGGTTCGAGGCCCTGGGGACCACAAGCGCCGGCCTCGCACTTTCGCTGGGTGCAGAGGATGGGGTGGGAGCCGTCGGTCGTGACAAGACCCTGGCCAACGCCTACGCAATCGCGCGCGCGACGCGTCTGCCCGTGTCGGCCGACCTTGAGAACTGTTTCGCCGATGATCCCGCGGGCTGTGCCGAGACCATTCACTACGCCATCGATGTCGGCCTCGCGGGCGGCTCCATCGAGGATGCGACCGGCCGTCCGGACGATCCGATCTATCCGTTCGAGCTTGCGGTCGAGCGCGTGCGCGCCGCGGCGGAGGAAGCGCACGGCAGCGGGCGCGACTTCGTCCTCACCGCGCGAGCCGAGAACTTCCTGCATGGCCGACCCGACCTCGACGACACCATCGCGCGGCTGAGGGCCTTCGCGGCGGCCGGCGCCGACGTACTGTATGCCCCGGGCCTGCCGGACTGGCGCTCCATCAAAGCCGTGTGCGAGGCGGTGGACAAGCCCGTGAACGTGCTCATGGGCCTCGATGCGCCGCCGCTGTCGGTCGTGGATCTGGCCTCGGTCGGCGTCGCACGCATCAGCATGGGCAGCGCGCTCGCCCGCACGGCGGAAGCAGCGATGGTCCACGCGGCGAGCTGGATTCGCGACCGCGGCACCTTCATCTACTGTCGACACTAGGAGGGAGGAATGCGGGAACAGGAAGAGGTCGAGATCGCCTGTGCAGACGGCTACAAGCTGCGCGGCCATCTCTGGCGCAGCAGCGGCGCGAGCATGGGCACCGTGATCGTCAACCCGGCCACGGCGGTGCTCGCGAAGTACTATCACTACTATGCCCGCTTCCTGACGGAGAACGGCTTCGACACACTCACCTATGACTACCGCGGCATCGGCCTCTCGCGGCCGGAGCGGCTGCGCGGGTGCGGCTTCCGCTGGAGCGACTGGGGCGAGCTAGATTTCGACGCCGCTGTGCGGTTCGCGAAGATGCATGACCCGGACGGCTCCTTGCTGGTGGTGGGTCACAGCTTCGGCGGCTTCCTGCCGGGACTGGCGGAGAGCGCGACCCTGGTCGACCGCATGCTGACGGTGGGAGCGCAGTATGCCTGGTGGGGGGACTACGTCGCGCACAAACGCGTCCCGTTGTTCCTGAGGTGGCACCTCTTCATGCCGGTGGTCACCGCGCTGTACGGCTACTTTCCCGGCCGCCGCCTCGGCTGGCTCGAGGACATGCCTGCGGGCGTGGCCAACGAATGGTCGTTCCGGAGGGCGAGAATGGAGCTCAGCCACCCGCCCGAGCGGCGGGATGCCGTGCTCCGCCGCTTCGCCGCCGTGAACGCGCCGATCCTTGCCGTCACCCTGTCGGACGATGAGTACGCGCCTCCGGTGGCCGTCAAGCGGGGGCTGTCCTATTACACGTCCGCGGAACGGACGTTCGTCCATCTCGCTCCCGAGGATCTCGGTCACGAATCCATCGGCCACTTTGGCCTCTTTCATGCGAGGCACGCGGACGGCTTCTGGAAACAGACGCTTTCCTGGCTCGCGGAGGGCGTGAACCCGTGGGAGCGGAGGAGCGAGAACATCGGCACCGGGCATGGCAAGGGAGCAGGACATGCAGAACCGGCATCGCTCCACGCACGCTGCGCATGATGCCCCATCACGTCCCGACGGTCCTCTTGGGATCACGTCCACTCTAAGCGCGGCCCGTGCGGGACGTCTGCCCTGCGTGGCGCACGACCCTCGAGAACGTCACGCCGATCGTCTTCCGGAACCAGAGGCGGGCTGGCGGCATCCTGATCAATGCCACCAGCGCCGACTGGATCCGGTGTGACCTCGTCATCCCGAATGGTACCCCGTTCCATGGCCGATCACGGGACACGGTCCGCGTTCTCATCGACCGAGACGGTCTCTATGGGACGTTGCCCGCGCATCTCTTCCCTTCGGGGCGAATGCCGACCGGGTGAAGTACCCGATCGACGAGTTCATCCGGGTGCGAGCCATGGCGTCAGACCTCTGCATACCTTGGCCCGAGCCGTTCGAGGAGGCGACGCTCCGGCATATCCGAAAGGCTATTGGGGAAGAGTTCGGCGTATCCTGTAAAGCGTGGCTGCGCGTTCTCGGTCGAGGGTCAGAGCGCGCGAATACTATGCGAGCGCCGCGAAGGCCGAGTACAGGCCGAGCAGCAGGAGACACGCGAAGAAGACCTTCCGGAACGTGTCGGGCTCCAGCCGGTCCCGGACGAATCGCCCGACATGCATGCCGACGAGAGATGCCAGCAGCGCGAGGATCGCAGGGGTCGCGAAGGTCAGCCGGACCTCTCCATGCCCGTACAAAGCAGCCCCCAGGGCGAGGGTCGAGACCGTGAAGGAGAGACCGAGGGCCTGGATCAGGTGGTTCTTAGCGAGACCGAGCGATTGCAGGTACGGGACGGCTGGGATGACGAAGACTCCGGTGGCCCCAGTGGTGATTCCGGTTGCGAAGCCCACGAGGGGCGAAGCCCAGGCCTCGTGCCGCTCCTTCACCTGGAAGGTCCGTCCGAGCAAGCCGAGAATCCCGTAGGCGGCGAGCGCCACACCGAGCGCCATGTTGGCGACGCCGGAGTCGTCCGCAACGAGCAATCGGATCCCGACGAACGTTCCGACGGTCACCGCCGCCATCATGCTCCACAGACGCCGGAGGAGGCTCCGTACGTCGGGTCCGGCGAGGAGCTGCCAGACGTTCGTGACCAGCGAGGGCACGAGGAGGATCGCCGCGGCCTCCACGGGCGGCATGACGAGGACCAGCAGCCCCATGGCGATGGTCGGCAGTCCCATGCCGATCACGCCCTTGGTCACGCCGGCGAGCAGGAAGACCGCGAGGACGAGGGGGGTTGTCGCGTCCATGTCGATCACCGGGAGGGATGGGGCGCGTCGAGAATGGCGGATTCGACAAGGAACGCGTCGATCTCCTCCAGCATTGCCGCGTGGAGGCTCGCCCGGTCCCGTCCCCTGTTGCCGCCCCCGACGGGATCGCCGTCGATGCACAGGATCTCGTCACCGGGCTGATGCGCCTTGAGGATGGCGTAGCCTTCAGGCGTGCACTCGCCCAGGAAGCTGAAGTGGCTGGCGTCCGCGATCTCGACGTATCTGGTGGATGCCGGGGGCAGGCGGGATGCGAGGCGCCGCGCCTCGCGGCCGATATCCATCGCCGGGTTCCGGCCTGCGACCCCGACGACCAGGACCGGGATGTCGACTGAATCCAGGCTTTCCTTCGTCATGGCTCCGGTGAACGCAGGGTCGAGCGCAATGGCGGCCGCCACGCGCGGATCGCGAAGATCCTGCCCGTACGGTGCCGATCGGGCAGGGTCCTGGCCGATGTCATGGATGCCGTTGTCCCGGTACCAGGTGCACACGGCGAGTTGCGGATGCTCTCGACAGTCCTTCGTGGCAAGGCCCATGTCGAGGCGCGCTCCCACCACGGACATGGCGGTGTAGCCGCCCATGGAGTGGCCGATGACCGCGATCCGGTAGCGGTCGATAGCCCCCTTGAAGCGCAGGTCGGCCATGATCCCATCGATGACGCGGCTGACGTCGCGCGCCCGCTCCCACAGCTTCGGGGTTTCAGGGGATTTCCAGTCCCTGGTGGTGGTCCCCGGATGATCGATCGCGGCAACAACCGCGCCTCGGGCCGCGAGTTTCACCGCCAACCACGCCTGGTTCGTCCGGTTGCCCTGCCAGCCATGGGAGAGCACGACGAGCGGCAGGCGGCCGTAGGCTGCCTGTGCGTCGCGAACGGACGGAAAGCCTACCATCACCGCATCGTCCTCGATCAAGGACGCCGGCTCCTCTGACCTCGTGGGGTACCAGACGTATCCGGAGAGATTGCGGGCCGACGAGGGGGCAGCAGCCGTGAAGGCCTGAAGTCCCGCCCTGAAAGTCTCCGCCGATGCCTTCGGGATCGGCATGGTCGCGAAGGCTGCCGCTACCGCGAGCGCTGATGCGGGGCTTGTTCGGTGCATCTCGGAACTCCTCATGTTTCTGTTCGTGCGGTGTCGTGTTTCGCACCGTTCCTCCGTCTCAGGAGTGCGACGGCACCCAGCGCGACAAGGGCCATGCCGCAGCAGACTCCGATCGCTGTCCGCTCGCCGAACCGTTCGACGACGAAGGCGAACAGAAGGGGCGAGGCGGCGGAGAAGAGGAAGCCCGGCAGCAAGAGCTTGCCGACGTAGGCGCCGTAGGTTGCCGGATCGAACAGGACGAGCGGCACGGTTCCCTGGCCGATGGTGACGAGCCCGTTTCCGGCACCGAACAGGAGGGCGAACACGAAGGCGGCAGCGAGAATCTCTGGCGTCATCGCGCCGACGGCGAAAGAAATCGGCAGCAGCGCCACCGCGATCAGGTAGAGGTTTAGCGGGTGCAGGCGGGCGCCGAAGAGCACCTCACCGAGACGTGCGCAGAACTGGCCGATGCCCCGCAGGGTACCGATGCCGACCGCCGTCGCGGCCGCGAC
The DNA here is from genome assembly GCF_009830105.1 of Microvirga makkahensis. Classification (GTDB taxonomy): domain Bacteria; phylum Pseudomonadota; class Alphaproteobacteria; order Rhizobiales; family Beijerinckiaceae; genus Microvirga; species Microvirga makkahensis. Next base: position 242,605 of record NZ_WURB01000007.1, on the reverse strand, counting down.
CCCCAGTCCCTCGAGGATGCCGATCATGTGCGCCGACATCGCGGAGCTGAGCACGTTCGTCATCACCACGACGAGGCAGAACAGAAAGGCGGTGACTATGCGGTCCCGGGCGGGTGACTGCCCGGATGATGCCCCGGGGATGGGCTTTCCCGCGGCGCCGGAGTAGCGGTCGCTCGGAATGGCAAGGTAGAGGGGAACCGTAAGAAGCGCGAACCCGGCATAGGCGATGAGGGCGCCGCGCCAGGTGAACAGGCCGGCGAGGAAGAACCCGATCGGCCAGAACACGCTCGACGACAGGCCGCCAAACAGCGTGATCTGGGACATCGGGCGCCGGGCCTCGGGGCCGCCGAGCCGCGCCAGCGCGGCGAAGGCCGCCTCGTACAGGGTCAGGCGCATCGCAAGCCCGAGGCAGACCCAAGAGGCGTAGTAGCTCCATACTCCATGGGACAGCGCCAGCCCGACGCACCCGAGCGCCGTCAGCGCGGAGCCCGCCGCCATCACGGTGCGTCCGCCGTGCTCGTCGATGAGGCGGCCGACGAGCGGAGACGAGAGGCCCATCACCACCAGGGCGGCGGAGAAGCCGCCGTAGACGAGCGTACGGCTCCATCCGAGATCGGCGACGATCATCTCGCCGAAGGCACCGATCAGGTAATAGGAAATCCCCCAGCAGATGAGCTGGCCGAAGCCGATGCAAAGGACGGTCCGACGCTGGATCGACACCGTACGCTCCATGCCGAGGGAACCTGTCGGGTTCCCGTTTCATCGCCTCGTCGGGAGACTTGACCTGATCACCGTGCAGAGGCGGGCGATACCTTCCTCGATCGTCTGCGGATCGGGCAGGGAGAAGCTCAGCCGCAGGGTATTCGCCCCGGATCGATCCGGGAAGAAGGCCTGCCCGGGAACGAAGGCGACGTTCTGTTCGTCGACCGCGCGCTCGAGCAGGCGACGCCCGTCGATGCCCTCGGGCAGGGTGACCCAGACGAAGAGGCCACCTTCCGGCCTCGTCCATACCATGCCGTCCGGCGCGTGACGCTCGAGGGACGCGAGCATGACATCGCGCCGCTCCCGATAGCACGTGCGGGCCGCCGCGACCTGATCATCGAAACGGGCCAGTGCGACCTCGTGCATGGCGACCTGGTTGATGGTGGAGCTGTGCAGGTCCGCCGCCTGCTTGGCGAGCGTCAGCCGGTACAGGAGGGGTTTCGGTCCGCACACCCAGCCGACGCGCAGGCCCGGCGACAGGGTCTTGGAGAAGGTGCCGCAATAGAGCGTGAGGCTCTTCTCGATGGAGCCGCGCCGTTTCTGATCGAGGGCCGCGATCGGCGGCAGGTCCTCGCCGTCGTAGCGCAGGGCCGTGTATGCGGCATCCTCGACGATAAGGCAGCCGAGTTCCCCGGCGATGTCGAGGGCACGCTCGCGGGAAGCGAGGTCGAGCGTCGCTCCCGACGGGTTGGCGAAATCAGGCACCAGGTAGATCAACTTCACGCGGCTTCCGTGGACCTCCGCACTCGTGCGCAGGAGGTTCGCAGTGCCGTTGCCGCTGAGAGTATCGTAGCGCGGCTCGTAGGCGTTGAACGCCTGAAGCGCGCCGAGATAGGTGGGAGCCGCCGTCACCACGGTGTCACCCGGATCGAGCAGGAGCTTGCCGACGAAGTCGAGGCCCTGCTGCGATCCGCAGGTGATCAGGATGTTATCCGGTTCGCAGCGCACGCCCTTGGTGGCCATGTGCTCGGCAATCCACTGGCGCAGAGGCAGGTAGCCTTCGCTGGTCGAGTACTGGAGGGAGGAACGGCCTCCCTTGGCCTGCCCCAGGGCGCGGGCATAGGCCTGCTGGAAGGCTTCCATGTCGAAGAGCGCCGGGTTTGGGATGCCTCCGGCGAATGAGATCAGCCCCGGGCGGTCCAGGAGCTTCAGCAGCTCGCGGATTTCGGACGCAGTCATTCGCGACGATCGCTGGGCCAGCAACGAGGCGGTCGGCGACATATCCAGCATTTGTATCGTCCTCTCTTGATATAAACAATACAAACCAGTGGGCAAACTAAGTCAATATTGCTTACCTAAGAAAGCGACCGCCTCGCCTAGACCCGCCGAGGCGGCCGGTCGAGCCTTTCCAGCTCATGGAGCCGGGCATGAGGGACGGGATCATCCTGCCTGGGATCAACGGAACCGGCGAGGAGCATTGGCAGACCCGTTGGGAGAGGCGGAACCCCACCCTGCGCCGCTTTAGGCCGGACGACTGGGATCATCCCGAGATCGGGAACTGGATGGCGGCCCTCGAGCAGGCGGTGGAGGAATCGAACGAGCCGCCTTTGACCCTGGCCCGCACTCTCTCATGCCTAGGAGGCGCGCTGTGGGCTGCGCGGAGCACCTTGCCCGTGCGGGGTGCCTTTCTCGTCTCGATCCCCGATCCGACGGGAAAGCGCTTGCCCTCCGAGGCGATCGGCTTCGACGAACAGCCCGCGGGTGCGCTTCGTTCCCCGTCCCTGGTCGTTGCGAGCAGCACCGATCCCTTTGGCACTCTCGACGACATGGAAGAATGGGTCCGGCAATGGGGAAGCGGCTTCGGCAATTTCGGCGCGCTCGGGCATGTCAATGCCGCGATCGGATGGCCGTCAGACCACGGCCTCCTCAGGATTGGCGATGAGGCTAGCGATCGTCCGCAGTGCGCGTTCAAGGTCGGTCCGTCCGAGCGGCGCCAGGACGCACAGACGGATGCCGCCGACCCCGGACCCTTCCACCACCATCGAGTCCGGCGGAGTGAGGCGGACGTGGTGCTCGGTGGCCCGGCGCGCGAGCTTTTCGGCTTCCAGCATCGGCATCGGCAGCCAGACATGGGGCGCTCCCTCGGGCATGGGCAGGGGCGGGAGGTCGATGATGTCGGCTGCGAGCTTGAGCCTCTCCCGTGCCTCCGCCTTCAGGAACTCGGCCGCCGAGACGTCGGCGCCCATCTCGATCAGCGCGCATCCGGTGCCGAGTGCGAGCGACGAAGCCCCCCAAACATCCGCGCGCAGCCGCATGGCGACGCGTTTCCGTCGGTCCTTGGGCGGAACGAGGATACCCGCGCGCAGGACGGGCGACAGGATCTTGGAGAGACTGGTGACATAGTAAACCGTCTCGGGGGCGAGGGCCTTGTAGGTCGGGGCGCCTTTCGTGCCATAGAAGCCGTAGATGTCGTCCTCGACGATGAAGGCCTCGTGCTTCCGGCACACCGCCAGGATGTCCTTCCGGCGTTGGAGGCCGGTCTCGAAGCCGAGGGGATTCTGGCACACGGGCGTGGTGTAGACGATCCGGCACTTGCCCTGCCCGAGCACGCGGTCGAGGTCGTCGGGGAGCATGCCCTCGTCGTCGTACCGAACGGGAAGCACCGTCATGCCGAGGACCGCGGCGGCCGTCATGACGCCGTTGAACGTCGCCCCTTCTGTCGCGACTGCGGGCGAGAGATCGGCGAGGTCGGCTAGGCAGAGGGAAATGCCCTGTTGCGCGCCGACGCACAGGATAAGGTCGTCGGGCGCGAGGCCTTCGAGCCTCCCCCGGCCCAGCCATTCGGCGAGCGTCGCGCGCTGGTCGGCCGGCCCGGTCAGGCTGGCATAGCCGCCATTCGGCAGCCCCGCGACATAGCGGGCTGCCCGCTCCGCCGCCGCCGCCATGATTTCGGGTTTCACCACCTGCGGCGGGCCGTTGACGCTTAGGTCGATGACTCTGGCCTCCCGGAACGGCCTCGTGTCCTGCACGAAGGTACCGCGGCCGACCTCGCCGCGGACGATGCCGCGACGGCTCAGGGAGTCGATCGCCTTTGTGACCGTGCCGATGGCGACATCGAAGCTCCTGGAGATCTCGCGATGGGTCGGGAGCCGCTGGCCCGGCTTGATGTTGCCGCGCAGGATGGCGGTCTCGATGGCGTCGGCCAGACGCTCATGCAGTGGGAGGTCGGTATCGGGCAGGGGCAGGTTAACGAGACTCAGGGCTTTGCCGGACAAGAAGAACCCTCTTCATGGGATGGCGTATAGTCGCGTGGATTATATCGGTTGATGGTCGAGCCGACAAATACAATCCATGGGAGTCGGTTCTGTGGCCTTGCCGGTGCCGCTTCATGGTTTCAGGAGGAGGCGAGGCTCTCCCTTGCCTGCCGGATCGGTACCAGGAATGACCCGGCAGCCATGAAGCCTGAGAATGCGTTCTAGCCGTCAGGCGGCTCCGTCTGGTGGCTCTCCGGGCATGTTCCGCAACATGGGTTCGGCGATCTCATGTCCCGTGTCTACGCGCCACCGGTTCTATGAACAGCCCTACCCGATATTCCTGATGTAAGCCCTTGACGATGTAGCACGCGACGGCCGCCACGGACGAATGATCACGGACTGGCGCGCCTGGGGCCCAAGCTCGAAGGCAGTGATCCCCATGGATCCGGGCATTCCAGATAGGACGCGAATTTCGGTGCCTCATGCGGTGCCCACATTTGCTCCAGCGGCTTGGCCTCTGGCTGGATTTCTGGTACTGCGCCGCAGCCGATGCACAGGATTTATGATCCTCTCCGGGCACCAACCGTCTCTACCACCGCCGCAACGACTTTCTCGATCCTGAACGGCTTGTCGTAGACGGCCGCAAACAGATCCGGATGGGCACGGGCAATCGCTCCCTGTGCCCCGCTCACCAGGATAATCGGGATCTGGACCCAATCCGGATTGGCCTTGATCGCCTGCGCCAGCTCCAGCCCGTTCATCAGCGGCATCATGAAGTCGGTCACCACCAGCGCCGGCACCTCCTTGTGCAGCACCTCCAGGGCCTTGCGGCCGTTCGAGGCGGTCAGCACCCGGAAGCCTTCCTCCTCCAGGGCATCAACGAGAATGTCCGTGATCAGAAACTCGTCATCTACAACTAGGATCGTCGTCATTCCCCGGCCCTGCTCCCGCTCAGACAACGTGCCGTCTCAAGAACGGGTCCGGCCGTCCAGCCGGGGCGTACCTTCCAGCGCATGCTCTGAGCCCCCGAACGTCTCCGGAAGGCTGATGCCCTGTCCGCTGATGGCCAGCTCCCGGAACGAAGGATCGAAGGCACTGTCCCGCACCTTCAGGATCGACAGCAATCGGCGAAGCTGCGAGTACTGGTCGACAAAGCGCAGGGTGACCAGGTTGTCGATCACGCTGGAGATCTCAGGCATCGGAGCCATGATCTGGCGGCTGAAGAGATCTGTCAGCTCCCAGGTGCCAAGGGTCGTGACGTTCAAGGCCCGCAACTCGTTCGTGAGTGCGGTAAAGAACTCGACCATGCGGGAAGGCTCCAGCGCAGATCGCTCGAAGCCGCCAAACCCGTCGATGAACAACCGCTTCACCCCACGGCGATGCACCGCCTCAAGGAGCTTGTGCGCAAGCCCATCCAGCAGGTTTTCCGTCGAGGGCTGCCACAGGATCTCCAGGGCTCCAGAGGCCAGCAGCGGGTCGAGGTCCAGCCCGAGGGAGCGCGCCTTGAGCTTCAGGCGCTCCGGTGTTTCGTAGAACCCGAAATGAAGGGCCGGCTCTTCAGGGGTGGACTGGGCGAGGAAGTGCAGCCCCAGGGTGGTCTTGCCCGTGCCGGAGGCGCCAATGATGAGCGTGCCGGAGCCCTGTTGCAGGCCGCCACCCATCATCCCGTCCAGATCGGCCACGCCTGACGTGGTCCGGGCCGTGGTGGGGCTGTCCACCATTGAAGGCTGCCCGAGAACGGCCTCGAGCCGAGGGTAGACCACCACGCCCCGATCCAGGATCTCGAACAGATGGTAGCCGTGCATGGCCTTCACGCCCCGGGACTTGCGCACCTGGAGGCGCCGCGCCGATCGCACACCGAAGACTTCGTCCTTGAGCTGGATCACGCCGTCGACCATCGTGTGCTCGGGGCTGGACTCATCCAAGCGGGAACTGGTGAGGAAGAGCACGGTGCAGCCGGCAAAGGCGGCATGACCCTGCAACTCGGCGATGAAGGTCTTCACATCCAGGTTGCTCTCGGCCTTCTCGCGGGCATTGAGGAGGCCGTCGAGGATGAGCAGGGTCGACTTCGTGCGCCCGATCTCCTGGCGCAGGAGCTTGACGACAGCAGTGAGCCCCTCATCGCGCAGGGTCGAGAAGGCACTCACATAATTGATACCATTACCGAGCTTGGAGGGATCGAAGAACGCCAGGGTCGAGAGATTCTCGAACAGGCGCTCGTGGGACTCGGCGAGGAGGGTCACGTAAAGGACGTGCTGACCGGAGGCGGCGTGGTGGAAGGCGATCTGGTTAGACAGGATGGTCTTACCGGCGCCCGGGTGTCCCTGGATGATGTAGGACGAGCCGGCGACCAGGCCGCCGCGCAGCACCGCATCAAGTCCTTCGACACCCGTCTCAATGCGGGTCAGCTCATGGGGCACAGCTTAAGCTCCTCGAAGATGCTGTCCAAAGGAAGGAACTCCGCCAGAGGCGGAGCCGGGACGGGACGGGACGGATAAGCCTATAGCAGCGATAATCTTGCGCCACCAGAATTGCACTCGATCAATGCCGAGGGACCCGCTGCAAATGGCAGTCCTGCGCCGGGTTACGCAGCCTTGCCCACATGATCGTCCCGCTCGTCCACCAAGGGCGCCTTCAGCTCACACACGACCCCAGCGGGGTCATAGGTGATTTTGACGTCGCCCGCGAGTTCCAGCGCCAGACTGCGCTCGATCAGGCGTGAACCGAAGCCCTTCCGTTCAGGTGATGAAACCGGTGGTCCACCACGCTCCTGCCAGCGAAGGATCAGATGCGGCGGATCATTGGGCTGAACCCGCCACATGATCGCAATCCGGCCTGCCGGAACCGAAAGCGCGCCATATTTCGCGGCGTTGGTCGCCAGCTCGTGCAGCGCCAAGGCCAGTGCCAAGGCCATCTTCGGGGTCAAGCGCACATCCGGCCCGCCGGTCTCGAAGCGGTCACGCTGGTAGGGCGAAAGGGCCTCAGCAACGACCTGCGATAGGCTGGCCCCGTCCCAGTTTTCGCGTGTGAGCAGGTCGTGCGCCTTGGACAGGGCGAGCAGGCGCGCCTCAAATGTTTCACGTACCGCGTCGTCCGATTGCCGAGAGCTGAGGGTCTGCTGCGCGATCGCCTGCACCGTCGCGAGGATGTTCTTCACCCGATGGTTCAGCTCATGCACCAGAAGACGTTGCAGGCGCTCGGCCTCCTTGTGCCTGGTGATATCGCGAGCAATCTTCGATGCGCCGACAATCCTGCCTTGGGTATCCTTGATCGGGGAAATCGTCAGCGAGACCTCGATCAAGCTGCCGTCCTTGCGCTGGCGGGTGCTCTCAAAGTGCTCGACGCGCTCCCCCCGGCGAATACGTGCGAGGATCCTCTCCTCCTCGTCCTGCCGGTCTTCGGGAAACAGGATTGTTATTGGCCTGCCAATGATCTCCTCGGCCCTGTAGCCGAAGAGCCGTTCCGCTCCTGCGTTCCAGCTTGTGACGATGCTCTCAAGGTTCTTGCTGACGATGGCGTCGTCCGACGATTCGATGATGGCTGCAAGCCATCCCTCGACCTCCTCCACGCGCTTGCGTGCACTGATGTCGCGGAAGTAAACGGACAGCCCGCCATCGCGGGTTGGGGAGATGCTCAGCTCCACCCACTGATGCAGAACCGGAGACACCACTTCCAGGCGTGCGGCTTGACGCTCCTGCATTGCCGTCAAGAACGCCTCATAGGGTTCCGATCCAACTGCCGCCGGGAACTCCTCCAGGAAATGCTTGCCGATTAGATTCTCGCGGTTGCGGCCCCAGCGTTCTGCCGCTGCGCGGTTGACGTAGGTGAAGCACCAGTGGCGATCGATGGCAAAGAAGGCGTCGGCAACGCTCTCCAGGATTTCGAAGCTCTGCTCGCGGGTCGCCCCAAAGGGGGTGTTCCCGGCTCGTTTTTGCTCCGTGGGGGGGTTACGCGGCATTGCGTGACCTTACGGCAGGTGTTCCGCCCCTGTGGTCACTCCGACGCTCGTGATCGTCCAGGAGCCGCAGGGCCGCGCGCACCACCTCGCTGGCGCTGCGGTATCGTCCCGAGGCCACCTTCGCGGCAATCATGGCTGTGAGCTCCGGGGTTAGCGAGGCCGTGATGATCGATTTCGAGGGCATGGGAGCAAGATCGGATCGGGTAAGAAAAGTTAATATCCTTGTAGGCTCGATCTGCAACTTCCGCAAGGAATCGGAAATCATCGCGGCATCCAAAGCCTGAAATTGATCCTCAGGAGGACGGCAGGGAGCGGACGTCGCCACGCCCACGCTTAACGGCAGAGCTTGACCTATAGCGGACCCGGTAATTGCCATACAAAATCCGCGGTCGTGAATTGGTCGGGGCTCGAGTCCATGATCCCCGTGCATGCATGGGGCGCAGGAGGAGAGATTTAAAACGGTATCTTCCAGGTCTATTCTCCTAAATCGGTACCAAGATCGGGTATGAATGCGGGGCGCCTGAGCCTCGTCCTCAACAATCTTGCGGGGAGCTTGGATGTCGCGGGGAACAGATCCTACAATGATCGGAGAAAACCACTCGTTCTGCCGCAACAATATCCATAATTTGGTTGACGCCATTCCTCCAGGCGCAGGTCCGCGTGCCGCAACGTTCCGCGGCAGCGCACTTTACTCCCTTCGATCGCCTGGAGAGCAGACCTTTCTGACCAAAGAACACTGCGCAGCCATCGTGCTGTCTCCCTGTCCAGGAATGAGCGCAGCCTTTGAAAGCGATCGATTGCATCAGTTCGATGCGCCAACGGGGATGCTCGTTATCAGCCCTGCGCTGACGGAAAGTCGAACGGCTTGGTCCTCGCGCCGCGAGAATGTCGTTGTTGGTCTGACGCCAGCCAGTCTGCTGGATCTCGCCGCGCACGAGTTCGATCAAGGTGCGGTGGACTTGCATCCGATCGCTTTCGGCAGGATCGACCCGACTGCGCTATACCTGGGCAGAATGTTGAAATCGGAGCTGGCGCGGGCGGAGCGGGCCAATGAACTCTATATCGATTCATTGGTCACGCAGTTCGGCATCCATCTCCTGCGCAACTATGCGGGGCGTACCAAGCCTTCGAAGACGCTGGGAGGCCTCTCGGCCGGTAAAGCAAAGAAGGTGAAGGAATACCTGCATGAGAATTATGCCAGAAAGCTCGCGGTGGCTGATTTGGCTGCGGTCTGCGATCTGTCGGTCGGATATTTCATTACCGCTTTCACGAAAACTTTCGGGCTGCCGCCTCACCAGTACTTGATCAACTTGCGACTTGCCTCAGCGGAGCGGCTGCTGATGGAAAGCGACATGAGAATTTCCGAGGTTGCGTATCGCACCGGCTTCTCAAGCCAGAGCCATCTCAGCGAGGCGATGCGTAAGTACCGCCGTGTGAACCCCTCACAGATCCGACGCGGTTGATCGCTCGTATCTCGCGTGTGGCGCATTTGCGAGCCGTTAGGGCAGTCGGTGAACGCCATATTGCACACGCTGGCAAGTCCAAACGGACAGCCGACTGCAGAACAAGCTCATGACGGCCTCTGTGGCCCACATGCAACATGAAGCCGGTAAGCCACTGGCGCAACGATCGCGTTCAGTAGATTTCTGAACGTTCCCGAATTTCCTGAAAGACGTTCATACCGAATTCGCAGTAGGCCAGAATTCCTTGTGGCGGCCCTTTTGCGTCGCTTTGTGCGAGATTCATTTCCCTGCGGAAACTTCCCATGAACCATACTGTTTACAGGGCCAGCTTTGTCGCTGCCCTCACTGTTGCCCATCTAACGGCAGCGCACGCTCACACTACCTCGATCGGCTACGAGACAGTCGCTGCGAACGCCCTGACGTTCTGGTATGGGACGTACCATGACCCGAGTGAGGCATCCGCCCCGGAGGGCTCTTTCCGCCTTGTCGGCCCTGGCGGAATCCCGATTGATTCTCCATGGACGCAATACACCACGACCAAGCCTGGTGGACTGAAGGACGGGGATACCAATTTCTATTCCGCCGACGGCCTGGACGCTCTGTATCCCACCAACGTCGACGGCCGCACCGTGCTCACGTGGCAGGGAGCTGCGTTCACGAATCTCGCCCCAGGCAAATACACGTTTACCTATATACCGATCGCGAATCCCTCACAGGCATGGGCTCCGATCAACGATGCGATCCTCTCGAGCACGGTCACGTTGATCCGGGCCGATCTTGCGGCTCCGGGCTCGCCGCGCATTGACGCCGGAGAGACAGTGACTCAGGCTGATCCTGAGGCGACATCGGATCCGGTCATCTTTGATGGCGGCACACTGAAGCCTGCGACGGATACCACGATCAACCAGTATGTCAGTATCACGAGCCCTGGAGGCACGATCGACACCAGCAATGGCGACGTGACACTGACCAACGAGATCGACGGGCGCGGTACTCTCACCAAGACCGGCGATGGCACTCTCTTCATCACCGGCAACAACACGAACACGGGTGGCCTCAATCTCAATGGTGGAGCAGTCAACGTTGTCTCCGACGCAAATCTGGGCGATCCGTCCGCAGGGTTGACCTTCGATGGTGGTACTCTGCAGCTCGGATCCAGTTTCGAGATAGCGTCTAGTCGACCCATCACACTCAATGCAGGTGGCGGGACGATTGACACGCAGGCGAACTCCACAACGATCTCTCAGAGCATTGCGGGACCGGGCGGCCTGACCAAGACCGGTGCCGGAACGCTGACGCTGTCCGGGAACAACACCTACGCTGGAAACACGACAATTGCACAGGGCGGCATCCTGCTCACGGGCTCGCTTGTCAGCGACGTGTCGATCACCCCGGCAGGGACGCTCCAAGTGGGTGATGGCACCACCGCTGGTGACCTGACGGGCGCAGTCGCCAACAACGGCACGCTCATCTTCAACCAGCCGGCCGATTACGACTACACGGGTGCGCTCTCCGGCACAGGATCGCTCGTCAAGTATGGCCCTGGCGTGCTCACCTTGAGCGGCAACTACACCTATACGGGCGCGACGGTGATCCGGGGAGGCACGGTGGATCTCGCCACGACTCTCGATCCCAGCACGGATCTCGTTGCGGATGCCGGCACCTTCGACCTCGGCAATCGTGATCAGACGGTCGCAAGCCTGTCTGGCACCGGCGGCACCGTCGCGTTGGGAGGCGGCACCCTGACAGTCAACCAGGGCACCGACACGACCTTCGGCGGTGACCTCTCAGGTACTGGTGCCTTCGTCAAGAGCGGCACCGGTCAACTCACCTTGACCGGCGACAGCTCATTTGCCGGCTCCACGCTCGTCGATGCCGGCACATTGTCCGTGAACGGCTCGCTGGCCAACTCCGCCCTCACGGTTGACGCGGGCGGCACTCTCGGCGGCAACGGCACTGTCGGCAGCATCATCGCTCAAGCGAACGGCGTCGTTGCCCCGGCAGGTGACGCAATCGGTGTCCTGCGGGCAGCCGGGCCTGTCACTTTCCAGTCACGCTCGATCTATCAGGTCCATGTCAACGCGGCTGGTGAGAACGATCGGATTGTAACAGGCGGACCGGCAGTCCTCAATGGCGGCACGGTGCAGGTGTTGGCAGCGCAGGGCAACTATGCGCCCATGACGACCTACACCATCCTGACCGCAGCAGACGGTGTGAGCGGCCGGTTCGCCGGGGTGACTTCAAACCTGGTGTTCCTTGATCCGACGCTGAGCTACAGCGCCGACGCCGTTCAACTGACAATGTCGCGCAACAATATCTCTTTCGCAGATGTCGCGCGGACGCGCAACCAGGTAGCCGCGGCGGGCGCAGCGGAGAGCTTGGGTTTTGGAAACCCGGTCTACGATGCGGTGGTCCAGCTTGACGAGAGCACAGCCCGCACGGCTTTCGACCAGCTCTCCGGCGAGATCCACGCATCGACCGCCGGCGCGCTTTTTGAGGAAAGTCGTCTGGTGCGCCATGCGGTCCTCGATCGCCTTGTCCAAGGGACGCGAACGGTATCCGTCGCGGCCGCCTATGCTGCCGATCTGCCAGTGGAGCAGGCCCCTAGCCTCATTCCAGTTCCGGCCACACTGGCGCCGCAGTTCGGCTTCTGGGGCCAGGGATTCGGATCCTGGGGTGAGGCCGAGCGGACCGCCAACACCGGGAAAGCGGAACGCTCCATGGGCGGCTTCCTGCTCGGACTTGACGGTGGTGTCGGTGATACGTGGCGTGTAGGCTTGGCTGGTGGTTACAGCTCGAGCACGGTCGATCTTGATGCCCGCCGCTCCTCGGCTTCGATCGACAGCTATCATGCAGCGATCTATGGCGGCACGAACTTCGGCAACTTTGCGCTGCGTCTGGGCGGAGCCTATGCGTGGCACGATCTTGACACCACCCGCACGGTATCCTTCCCAGGCTTCTCCGACGTGCTGCGGGCCGACTATCGAGCACGCACCGGGCAAGTGTTCGGCGAACTCGGCTACACCTTGAACCTTGCTGCGGTTTCGCTGGAGCCCTTCGCGGGGCTGGCCTATATCAACATCGACAGTGACCGGTTCCGCGAGCAGGGCGGCGCAGCGTCTCTGACCGGACCCGGCGCCAGCCAGGACGTGACCTACTCTACACTCGGCCTGCGCTTTGCCTCCACCCTCGCCACGTGGGAAACGACGGCTCTGACTGCGAGAGGGATGATTGGCTGGCGGCATGCCTTCGGCGACGTTGACCCGACCGCGCAACTGGCCTTCGGAGCGGGCTCGCCGTTCACAGTCGCGGGAGCGCCGATCGCCGAGAATTCCTTGGTAATCGAGACCGAGATCGGCATCAATATCGGCACCAGCATGACCATGGGTGTGTCCTATGACGGTCAGTTGGCCGAGGACGTCCAGGACCACGCCGTCAAGGGAAACTTCACCGTTCGCTTCTGAGCAGGCAGAGTTTTGCTTCTTTGCAGGCGCGGCTCACACGCCGCGCCTGCGCTTCTTCTTGAGGTGACAGGACAATACCAATCCTCTCAGGTGTTCATGTAGGTCTTCGCAGGTCTCCTCCGGCTGACTCAACGACCATCGCTCAGGCATCACTGGCGATACTGCCGCGAGGAGCTTCCATTCCACGGGAGAGCCTCCCTCCATCGCGGGTGTCGCATCCGCCTTCACGGTAGCCGCTCCACGGCTCGGGAGTACTCTCTCTATGGAAAATTTCATCTGGCGGTTCGGCACACGCATGGCGCCGAAGGACCGGAACGGGTGGCACATAGCCTGTAAATCTATCGGTTCAGCGTGGAGATCAGATACGTCCTTGATCGATCAGAAAGGTCAGAATCTGGCGCGTTTCGGAAGGAAATCCAGTTTCTGTAAACGCTCGACGAGCGGACCTTCGTGATGGTCTGCCGTTGCTTGTCCCACAGCACCGGCACCATGGCACGGCCGCTGATGGCGGGGTCCGCCTTGGTGTAGATCTCATGCAGATAGGTGGCTCCATTGGGTTCATGCCGGTTCGACTCAGGATGGTCGCCGAAGCGCCAGCCCTGATTGGTGAGAGCAGGCTCCACCCGGGGAACGGAGATCGCCTCCTCAAGGCCCTTGAGCTTGCGGGCGATCAGGGTGCGCGATGCCCCAGGGGCAAATCAGGGCGATTTGCACTTTGATGCGGGATGGGTGGATGACATCCGCGCGCCCGCACCCGCCCGATGTGCGGCTCGGATCCGTGATGGGACGCCGCGGCGATTCACGAGTGCGGATACCCGCAGCCGGAGCGGCGAGCAGGCCGGATGGAGGCGGAGCTCAGTCCCTGCCGTCTGCGCCGGCTTACAGGGCGTGCCGCTGGCCAAGGGGCGCGCAGACCAGGATGGCCCGGCGTCGGTACGCATGAGGATGAGACAGGGAAGGCATGATCAGGCTCCGAAAGGGCTCCGCACGCGGATGGCGCGCGAGCCCCCGCCATTGGCCTGAGGGCTTCCTCGCAGCCGGCTTGATTGGCGGCGACTTACACCGTGGGCGGGAGTGGGACGCTCCGCTTTTCAGAGTGTTGCACTTGCAAGCGGTTCTCGGGGCCTGGGAGTTTCCGGGGCGGCTGCTCCTTCGGCGGTCAGCATGCTGGCTTTCTCCCGCTTGCAGCGGTTCGGAACCTAAGCCGGTTCGCGGCGGAACTGCGAAGCCTGGATGCGACCCGCACCCCTTGCTGTCCATTCGAGCCACAAGATGCAGTCCTGTTGCAGGAAGGGCACATGTTGCCCGCCGAACGCGCCCATCAACGGAGATCGATCTCATCCCGCGTGCGCCCGGGCCGCGGCCGATACCGCGGCAGGGACCAGTCCCACCGCAGGGCCGCCGCCCGGATCGCGAAGGCGACCAGGAAGCCGCCGGCCAGTGCGTACTCGCGCGCGATCCCGGCTAGCGCCATGGCGACAAAGATCGCCGCCCCGCTCAAAGCCGCCGACACATAGATCTCGCGGCTGAGGATGACCGGGCTTTCTCCACCCAAAATATCCCTGACGATGCCCCCGAAGGTGGCTGTGATCACGCCCATCGCGACGGCGACAATGGGAGCCGCCTGGGCAAGCAGCGCCTGCTCGGCCCCGGTCACTGCGAACAGGGCCATGCCGACGGCATCGAACCACAGCAGGAGCTTGAGCCGCGACTGCGGAATGTGAGCGAGGAAGAATGCCGCGCAGGAGACCAGAACGCAGGTGATTAGGTACGCCGGCTCCCGCACCCAGAATACCGGAAGCGCGTTGATGAGCGTGTCGCGGATCGTTCCGCCACCGATTCCGGTCGCCGTGCCGAGCAGCACGAAGCCGACGAGGTCCATTTGCTTGCGCGAGGCGACCAGCGCTCCGGTCGTCGCGAAGACCATGATCCCGAACCAGTCGAGTAGGGCGGCAAACGTGTCGAACATCGGTCAGGAATCCATCTGAGCGTAAGAGATCCACTGCGCGGAGTCCGTCCAGGGCTGGACGCCGAGCAGGGGCAGGGCCTCACCCATGACACGTTGCGTCACAGGCACTGCATTCTACCCGGAGGTGCGGAACCCGAAGGTTTCCGGCAGGCCGCGCGGCTCGTCAAGGACCGTCAGGAACAGGTAGCGCGGAGCATCGATGGGGCGACGCCGACGAAGAAGGTCATCACCTTCTCCTTCGAGTAGCGTCGCTGACGACCTTTTCCGAGGTGCCGGTCTTGCCGTCGATCCGGATCGGCCCAAGCGCGCAGCCCGCCGGGCTGATCCGGCCAATACCATGTCCGAAGGCGGCCGTGACGTCGCTCCACCGTGACGGCACGTTGGGCGTGGAACTCTCGGCAAGCTCAGTCAGGATCCTGCCGAACTGGCCC
Source organism: Microvirga makkahensis (assembly GCF_009830105.1). GTDB lineage: Bacteria > Pseudomonadota > Alphaproteobacteria > Rhizobiales > Beijerinckiaceae > Microvirga > Microvirga makkahensis. The sequence continues at coordinate 227,364 of NZ_WURB01000007.1, read as the reverse complement.
AGCGTCCGCAGGAATGGCTGGAATCCGGGTGCGCCAATGGCCAGTGCCATCCGGCCCATGGCGATGTTCGACGAGCAGAGGAAGCTCTCGAGCAGCGTCAGGACCTGTTTTTTGCCGCGGAAGTCATCGATAGCGGCACCGCCGATGGTGAGCGGCCGGCTGACGAAGGTCGAGCGCAGCGTGAACCGCCCAGTGTCCAGCGGGAGCGCCCTGGCTGCGCCAGGAGGGAGGCGGAGCAGCCGGGGCTGGCCCGCCGGTTGTGCCGGAAGATGGTTTTGCCGTGCCGGTCCTGGATGGGCTCGATCAGGGTCGGCCGGATGACGGAAAGGCCACTGACGCTTCGTTCTGCTCGATGTAGCCGTTGGCGGCCATCCGCTCAGGACCCAGTTGCGGCGGGCCATCGCCGCCTCGGGATGGCGAGAGAGGTGATGATTGTTTGGCCCCTTGGGCAGGGCAGCGAGATAGGCGGCCGCGGCCAGGCTCAGCTCGTGCACCACCTTGTCGGAACAGCCCAACGCTGCGACGATCTCATGCTGACCCTCTCGACCGATCAGCAGTCAGGGCCGCAAGCCGCATCGCACTTGGCCCGAGCGCGACTTCTGAGGTCGCGTTGCCGATTGACAGGCGGGATGGAGGAAGATCACCATTTCCAGCGGGCGTGCCACAAGGATGGCCGCCATGGACGCCTTCAGGAACGGGAAATCCGGGTGACGGAGGACTCGATGCGCAAGGCGGCCGAGACACGGACCGGGACGATTTCCTGCGCCGCGAGAACTGGGGGTCAACGTCGAAGCTGAACGCGGCACCCATCTCCCGCCTATAGCGTCAGGCTTGTACCAGACTTCGGATGGTGAGCGCATCCCCGTCGCGGCGATAGCTGCCGTGTTATCGAAGATGCACCATGTTTCGACGCCCGATGCGGCATCCCTCGTGAGCACCTCCGCGATGGCTGCCAGAGATTCCGCGCTCCACCCGGCTCAGGGACGAGTCACTCGAGGACCCCGCCTGGGCTGCGATCGAGTATGTCGTCAGCAAGCCTGATGCCACACGCTGGCTTGGGGAACAGGCCGGAGATTGCATTGATGCTTCAGCGCCGGCAAACGGAGTCGCAAGCCGGTTAGGCGATAACCCGGCATGCAACCTCACTCTTAACTCTCACACGGGAATCCATCTATGCATCTCTTCGGAACTCGGAATCCGGCCTGGAACACCGGACAACCCGGCAGGCGCGAAGATTATCCTCCCCCGCTACACCCGGGGTGAGGATGGACGCCTGTCTATCACGCCAGGGTGCACGTCCTCCGAAGAGATGGAGGGCGGATCAACTCCCTTCAGGATGAACTCGACGAGATCCGAGAGAGAACTCAGCGCGCATTCCAGCTTACCTGACACCAACATCTTGGGACCTTGTACCCCCTCGGAGCGGCGGAGTTACCCCTTCGGGCGAGAGCCTGAATCAAGCGGGGAACGTATACTCACCGAAAGACCTCATACGGGAGGCCACCAAATGAGGGTTACGATTTCTGCTTGTACCAACAAGGCGTTCTCGCACGGCCTCCTGCCGCTGGCTCACCTGAAACTGAGACCGCTCATGGCAGTGAATGATAACAATGCTCTGTTCAGTCCCCCGAGAAGTTGCCTCTCCTCACATGGCAAACGGGCAGTGTACAGGCGCGTCGCGTTCATCATTGCTGTGCTTGCCATCGTCGCGGGCATCATCACGCTGCCTCTGCTTCAAGGTTTTGCGGTTCCCATCATGGCGGCCAGCGAGGAGGGGCCAGAGGTTCTCCGCGGCAGCCAGATCGCTCCGACCCTTCTACAGCCACGTGGGAATGGTTGAGACGGTTCTCATGAGCCACCTGTACGCGGAGTTGAGGCGATCGGGGTGATGCTTGGAACAGATTTCGACCCCGCGTGCCCTTCGGCATCAATGGGAGTCCCGCATTTTTGGCTTGGACTGGCAGGCCGCTATGTGGATGAAGCCCATGAAAAAGCCTCACCGGGGCCTGGCCGAACGGGGCTGAAGGCTACGGAGGTCCGGTACAAGGAGAGCACAGGAGCTGAGGAGCGCCTCCGCTATGGTACAGCTCCTAGAGGCAGGGCATGTTGCGCTACAATGCCGGAGCACGGTGGTCATGATCCAGAAGGAGCGCATGGGCGAGTGGAAGCGGTCTATGAGGGTGAGCTTGGGGGCGCTGGATCACGTTCAAGGTCCATGAGAGTGAGGATGACGGCCCCGTCGTATGTGTCACGGCGACACCCCTGGCCCATGTGGAGCGGACCGAAACTGGTTCGAAGCCGAGGAGATCCTCAAGGAGGCCTGGAGGTCGCCACCGGGCCAAAAAGCAGCTGTTGCACTCGCTGTCGTGGCCCAAGGGCGGTTCGCAATGAGTGCTGCCTGCTCCACCCTCGAGGTCGGCCGCGCGAACATCGCCGAAGTGAGGCCGACAGAGACAAGAGCCAAGGCGCCACGTCAGCGCTCAAGATCGTGCAAGGGAGCTACCTGCAAAGACCAATCGTGCAAGCACCGGCCCCGATCAGGAGCCGGCGCCGAAGCGAATTCGAGTCGACCTACTGCGCCGTCGGCCAAGGCATAGCTGCATTGACCGTTGTGACAGGACCGATACCCTTGTTCACGAACTTCTGCAGGCGCTTACCCGTATAAGTCTCAGTTGTGTAGATGTTCCCCTTGGAGTCTACAGCGATGGAGTGCACGCCGAGGAACATGCCGGGCTGGCGGCCGCCATAGCCGAAATTGTAGAGCTCCTCCATGGTCTGGCGGTTGAATACGCGCACATGCTCGTTCACGCCATCAGCGACGTAGAGGAACCGCTGCTCGGGATCATGGGAGAAATCAATGTCCCACACCGAGCCGTCGGCCAGGGTCTGCGTGGCGACGAACACTTCTTTGACGAAGGTCCCATCGGTCCGGAAGATTTGGATACGATCATTCGGGCGGTCGCAGACATAGACGAAACCGTCCTTGGATACATTGGAGCAGTGGACGGGATTCCGGAACTGCTGGGCCACTGGAGCCGCTGGATCGTAGGGCGGCAGGACCTCGTCGGTCGGCGGCTTGCCGTATGCACCCCAGTAGCGCTTGATCTTACCTGTATCCATGTCGACCACGGCTACACGGTGGTTGAGATAGCCGTCCGAGAGGTAGGCCTCGTTAGCGTCCTCAACAAGGTCGATCTTCGCGACCCGGCCGAAACTCTCCTGATCATGGCTGTTGGCCTGATAGGTTGGCGTGGCAGGAGCGGCGGCAGGAGCCGCCGCTCCTGCGGCGGGAACACCACCGCCCGGCGCCACACCAGCATATCCGGCCATCGGGTCCGAGGCCATAGCCGCAGCCTTTACCTGGCGGGCATTCGCCCGACCCCACTGGGCGACGAACTTGCCGTCGCGGGTGAACTTCAGGACGTGTGCATCGCCGGCGCCGTTGCCGCCGATATAGACGAAGCCGTCCGCGTCTACCGCGATGCCGTGGTTCGATGTCGGCCACTCATATTCGCCAGTCGGAGAGGGACCGCCCCACGCATTGACCAGATTGCCCGCCTGATCGAACTCCATGATCGGTGGTGAGGGATTGCAGCATTCTCCGACACGCTGCCCGGCGCGGTTGCCGGAAATCGGAACCGCCAGTTCCGTATTGTCGAGTGCGGCCGGATCCCAGCCACGGTGGACGATCCAGATATGGTCGCGCGAGTCGACCGCTACGCCGATCGTCTGGCCGAGCACCCAATTGTTGGGCATGGGTTTTGGCCAGAACGGGTCGACCTCGAAGCGCGGGGCCTCCTTGCTCTGCGCAATCGCCTTCCTCAACAGGAGTTGGCCCGCGCCGAGCGCTGCCATCACCGTCAGGAAACTTACGCCGACAAACGCCTTGCGACTCCAGAAGAGCTGTCTCATTCTGTTTCCTCCCGGCCCCTTTGCCGGGCAGCTTGGCGCCGCTCTTGTCAATGAATCGAAATGTAGCCAAGCTGGACTCTGTTGTCGAGAACCATTGAGAATCATGGCGCCCTTCCGGATCGTCTTTGCGTTCATCATCGCAGCCGCCGTGTTGATCGGCGGGCCTGTACGCACTGCGGCTCATGAGGTGCCCAACGAGGTCACGGTTCTCGCCTTCCTGAAGCCGGAGGGCAAGACACTGACCTTCCTGGTGCGGGTACCGATGGATTCGCTGCGCGACGTGGACGTGCCGCTAAAGCCCAACGGATTCCTGGATTTGTCGCGGATCAACGCGCCGCTGCAGCACGCCGCCCAGATCTGGATCCGCGATTTCGTCGAGATCTATGAGAACGGCACCTTGCTGGCGAAGCCGCAGCTTGTCGGTGCGCGGGTGTCGCTGGCCTCCGACCGCTCCTTTGCGAGCTACGACCAGGCGCTGGCCCACACCCGGAGCGGTCCGCTGCCGACTGACACGGAGATCTACTGGAAGCAGGGTCTGCTGGACGTCGCCTATGAATACGCGATCGAGTCGGACCGATCGGATTTCGCGATCCGGCCTGGACTGACCCGTCTCGGGCTCCAGGTCAACGTCATGATGCGCTTCCTGCCGCCTAGCAACCCGGAGCGGGTGTTCGACGTTCACGCCGATGTCGGCATCGTGCATCTCGATCCGAGTTGGCTGCAGGCATTCCTGCTTTTCGCTGAGGACGGCTTCCGCCACATCCTGGAGGGCATCGACCATCTTCTCTTCCTGCTCGCCTTGGTCATCCCATTCCGACGCTTCCGCCCACTTGCCGTCGTGGTGACCGCCTTTACGATCGCTCATTCGATCACGCTGATTGCTTCAGCCTATGGCCTGGCGCCGAGCGCCTTGTGGTTCACGCCACTGATCGAGACGCTTGTTGCGGTCTCGATCCTCTATATGGCGCTGGAGAACATCGTCGGCCCCAGCACCGAGAGGCGCTGGTTCGTCGCCTTCGCCTTTGGTCTCGTGCATGGTTTCGCCTTCTCGTTCCTGCTGAGCGAACGCCTGCAATTTGCCGGCTCCCACCTGATCACCTCGCTATTGGCGTTTAATGTCGGTGTGGAGGTCGGCCAGCTGATTGTGCTGGCGGTGGCCGTTCCGGCGCTTGATCTCCTGTTCAGGTATGTGGTGCCTGAAAGGATCGGCATGATTCTCCTGTCAGCACTGGTGGCGCATACGGCTTGGCACTGGATGACGGAGCGCGGCGCTGAGCTCACGCAACATCCCTGGCCGGTGATCGACGCCGCGGCGCTGTCGACCGCGCTCTGGTGGGCGATGGCCGCAGTTGCGGCGGGGGCGACGCTCTGGCTGTTCTCTGGCCTGGTGCGGGGCTGGCAGTCGCCCCGTGACGGGGAAGGTGACCAGGCCGCCCCGCCTCGTGCTTCCTAGTCCTCTGCGTGTGCCGGCCTAGTCCCTAGCCGATCTGCTCGCCAAGAGGCCAGACGCCGCCTATGTGCCGACGATAACCGATCTTGCTTCGGTTTGGCGGAGAGTGGTTTGTTAGTCGCTCGGCCAGCCTTGCTTCTCGCCTCGGTGACAAACCGTCTCGTACAACGCGACGATCCCACGACCGAGCAGCATCGCCTCGCCTCGACAAGGCGGAGGTTCAGAGGGAACCTGAAATACAACCTAACCCCATGAGGGATGATCTAGGGCGGGAGCCGGTGGCGCTTGTAGCTGACGGATTGGACATGCTGCCGCTCTCAGACCGGCGTCACTGAGCAAAAATTACCGTGACATCACCACTCGGAGTAGCTTGGATGCTGTCGTTCAGCTTCGATCTATCCGTGAGCTGCGGTGGCCGATCGCAGCCGATTTGACCCAGGCCCTCTACGTCGTATTGCCTGCCGAGCAGGTTTCGCAACCTGACAGCTATAGCACAGTCAAATGCAAGCCATACGCAAGCTTCGGCTGATACGGCTGTTCGAATCCCGAATCCGTGCGCCATGGGGCGTGCGCCCCCCCCCGCGGCGATGCGGGCAGCTCAAAGAGACGGCCATGCGATTTCTCAACAACCTAAGGCTCATCACGAAACTGGCTATTCCGGGCACAATATTCATCGCCATCACAATTGGCCTGATCGTCCTTTCTATCTGGGGCCTTAGAGAGATGGCCCGCGACACGCAGGAGATCGTCGATGGTGAAGCCGCCCGCTTGGCCATTACCCTTCAGATCGGCACGGAGGTCAACGAAGCGACGGCTCAGGAAAAGAACCTGCTTGCTTTGAGCGACCCGGCACGGTTCGGGCGAATTGCAGAACTCTATAACGAGTACAAGGAATTGGCTCTTAAAAGTGTTGATCGGCTGCTAGCTCTTGCTGATACGCCGGAGCGCAAGTCAGCGGCGAACAACGTCAAATCAACTGTCGCGGCCTATTTCGAGATCATCGATAGAAGCGTCGCGCTTGGGGCGAGGAACGAGGATGAGGCTGCCCTGGCGATCTCAGATGGCGAGGGGCGCGATGCACGCATCAAGGTTCGTAAGCTGTTGGAAGAGCGTGCCGAGGTCAGTAAGAAGGCGCTCGCAAAGGCTAAAGATGACGCTGCTAGTCTCGCGGAGGACACGCAGCAAATCTTGATCGTTTCAGGGGTACTTGGCATTGTAGCGGCTCTTGGCCTCGCGGGTGCCATTACCGTCTATGGCGTTACTCGCCCGCTCGGAACCATGGCCAGCGCAATGGGCAGACTTGCCGAAGGCGATTTGACGGTCCACGTGACAGGTGTCGAGCGTAAGGATGAGGTGGGTCTGTTGGCGCGCTCGCTTCAGGTCTTCAAGGACAATGCAATTGAGGCTCGCCGCCTGACTGCTGAGCAGGAGGCGGAGAACGAGACCAAAATGCGCCGGGTTCAGATGCTTGATCATTTGACCAGGCAGTTCGAAACCGATATCTCGGCTCTGACGCAAGGTCTCGCTTCTGCCGCCACAGAAATGGAGGCAACGGCACAGTCCATGTCGGCTACCGCCAGCCAGACCAACAATCAGGCAGTGAGTTTGGCCTCTGCCGCCGAGCAGACTTCAGCGAACGTGCAGACCGTTGCAGCGGCTACTGAAGAACTCTCCATCTCGATCCGTGAGATCGCCGGACAGGTGATCCAGTCTTCCCACATTGCGGAGCGAGCCGTGGAGGATGCACGCCGTACGGATACAACCGTCCGGCAGCTTGCGGCAACGGCCGAGCGGATCGGGGACGTTGTTGCTCTTATCAACAACATCGCCAGCCAGACTAACCTCCTTGCTCTCAATGCCACCATTGAGGCCGCACGCGCAGGCGAAGCTGGTAAGGGCTTTGCGGTTGTCGCATCTGAGGTGAAGGATCTGGCCAATCAGACCGCCAAGGCTACCGAGGAGATCTCGCAGCAGATTGCCTCGGTCCAGCAGGCGACAGCACAGGCTGTTCCGGCTATTCAGCAGATTGCCAAGACAATCAGCGAGATGTCGCAGATTTCGACCTCGATTGCCGCGGCGATGGAAGAGCAGGGCGCTGCGACGGCGGAGATCGCCCGCAACACTCAGGAGGCGGCACGCGGTACCGATCAGGTGACTGACAACATCAGCGACGTCCGGCTTGGTGCGGGCGCGACGGGCTCAGCAGCGTCTCAGGTCCTGAGCGCAGCTCAGGAGCTTGCGCGGCATTCGGACAGCCTGGGTCACGCGGTTGGAAACTTTCTCATGGGCGTCAAAGCCGCCTAACTCTCTCCGGGCTGTCCGTACGGGCCCACTCTTCGCCTGTTTTGGAGAGTAGAGTTGTATCGGAGGATGCCACATTACCCTGAGGAGACCGCAACAAGTCCTACCTTGCCGATTTCAGGAGAGCACGCCTGTTGCGGTTTCCCATGCCATGGCTTAGTCCAGGCGATGCGGACGGATTTCGGGCGTTCAAGCTCAAGCATGCGGTTGAGGGCATGAGCTGCAATGGCAATGTCGGTCGCGCGGCACTGATCCGTCCCTGGACGTAAGGCTTTGCGGGTCACTCGTCTCAGCCAGCCTAAGGCAGCCTCTGCCAGAGATCGCCCATTGTACCCGGACCGCTTCTGCCAGGCCCTGTGTCCATGCTCTGCAATGCTTTGAGGGTGCTGATCGCGCTGGGTTGGGGGCTGTCCATCCTCGCTCAGCACCGCGGTTGATCGTGCGGGACGATCACGTTAGCCTCAGGATGCGATCGGCGACAATGAGGGAGAGGCCCGTCCGATCGGAGGCACCATCGCTAGGACGTGAGGGAGTTGGACCGGTGATGGGTCAAGCGGAGCTCCGAGTGGCAGCCGATGGTCCTCTCGGTGCCCGGATTCCACACGCCGATGATCCTGTCGCGGTCCGTCGCCATCACGGCATCGGCCGCAGCTGTGTGGATCGCGTCCGCCAGCAACCGGGTCAGATCCATGTGGGCCTCCTGATCCCCACCGCGAGCCAATTTGGACGCCGGGACATCAACGTTGCTCGGATGTAGGCTCTATTGCGCCTCCGGTCGGTGTGGCCCCGAGCCGAACAGGTGCACGGTCAGCGGCGCGGCCGCCCCAGTTGGCACCGCGCTGGCACTGCCAGGGTCCCGTCGCGTTGGGGCGTCCGGAATGGAGCCTATCCTGCAACCGGCTCCCGGTGAGCGGACGCATGCTCATGAAACCCCGGGGCAATCTGTCATTCCGCCAGGTCCTGGGCAGTGTGCCGGATCGCCCGGCCGATGTTGCCTGCCGTAGTTCGTGCGGCCCGTCCGAAGTGGTCGCCGGGCATCTCGGGCGCACACTCGTCCTCACAGCCACGATCCGCGCCGATGCCGTGTTCATAGACCATCCGTCCGCCAAGGTAGCCCGAGTTCGTCACAGGGGCGGCTCCGGCGAGACGAGCAAACAGGTACCCAGCACTTGGCCGCCGGTCGGGGTCGGAGAAGCGGGCACACAAGAAACCTGAATTCTCGCCCTTGAAGCGGGCCTCGCACTCCTCTGCGCCGGAGTTGACACGATCTTGTGTGAGAAGGAGCGCTTCAGTGGCTTCACCGAACTCTGACCGTAGCGTGGCTTCATGGACAAGGCGGGTCTGCGGATGCGAGTCCCGGCTACGCAGGAGGTCGATTCCTCATCGCTCACTCCTCCGTCTTGGGATCTCGCCTTTGTCAGTTATGTGGAAGCGAAACAAATTCCTACGAAAATACGTACATCGAATGTGAAATAAGATAATTGCACATCAAAATTTGACTTTTTCTCCTGCGCCCACCAGATTGGATCAACGCTGATCGGGCGAGGAATGCGTCCCGAGTTCGGCAACTCCGAAAGTTTTGAGACGTTACCGGCCGTGACTCACTAGAGGAGCAGATCATGGGCTGCTGCGACAAACCATTTACCTTCGAACCTGAAGGGCCCCTCGTTGCTGCTCCCCCTCCTGTGAGCCGGCGTGGCTTGATCAAGGGCGTAGCGGCAGCTGCCGGTGCACTCGCTACGCTTGGCGGCGGCAGTGCGTCCGCTCAGTCCAAGCAGATCAAGCTGGCCTTCTGCAGTCAGCTCCTTTGTGTTGTTCCCTATGAGGTGGCCCGCGCTGGCGGGCACTTCGCGAAAGAGGAGCTCAATGTGGAGTTGGTCTATACCCGCGGGGGCAACGCTGCGATGCAGGCCCTTGTCGGCTCCGCTGTCGATTACGCTGCGACATCGCTCGATGTCGCACTCCAAGCCTATGTCCGTGGCGCTGACATCCGCCGTTTCGCCACCACGGGCCGCCTGCCGCTGTTTGCCGTCGCGACAGCACCCGACAACGCGCAAGAGATCAAGCGGATTGAGGACTTGGCCGGAAAGACCATTGGCGTCTCGGCTCTTGGCAATGCCGACCATGCTTTGATGCTTTTCTTGCTCAAGCGTGCGAATGTTGACCCTACAACGGTGCAGTTTGCGACGCTCGGCCCGAACCTTCTCGAGGCGCTGCGCCAGGGGCAGGTTGATGCCGGACTCGTGCAGGAGCCGGCTCTGACGCTGGTCGAGAAAGCCGGCGGACGCGTTTTGGTGAATGCCATGGACACCAAGGACGCCGAGCAGTTCCTTGGCGGTCCCTACGAGTTCATGGGCGTTGCTGTGCGAGCCGGGGAAATCGAGGCGAGGCGGGCGGAGATGGAGAAGCTCGCGCGAGCTCTGCGAACCGCTCTGCAAAGTCTACAGAGCATGTCCCCGGAAGAACTCGTCAAGGCATTGCCGCCTGCGCTGACCACGGGCGCAAACTTGGATGAGATGCGCCAGGTCCTGGCGCGCTATCGTGGATCTCTGTACCCGACGACGGTGGCTATCGACCTGAACGCCTCTGCACGCGTTGCTGAAAGTTTAAAGACTGCGGGCCTTATCCCACCCGATGCGAACACATCTGGTCTTTTCGATACCTCTATTGCCGGAGCCGGCTGATGCTGCGTGCCAACAACATCACTCTTTCATACGGCAATGTGCCCGTTCTTGCAGGGGCAAGTGTGTCTGTCGAGGCAGGCCAGTTTGTCAGCCTTGTTGGACCATCCGGCTCCGGCAAAAGCAGTCTGCTACGCGCTATCATGGGCCTGCAAGAAACCACGGCGGGGACGATCGAGACCTCGGGGCTGAAGCAGACGGACATCGGCATCCTGTTTCAAGACGATGCTCTCCTGCCATGGCGAACGGCGCTTGAGAACGTTGCACTTGGTCTCCGCCTCCGCGGTGACGATCCTCGTCATGCCTTGGAGCAGGCAGAGGTGTGGCTTGAGCGGCTTGGGCTTACAGGACTTTGTGGGCGTTTCCCGCGAGAGCTGAGCGGAGGACAGCGCAAACGTGTGGCTCTGGCGCAGGTCCTTGCCTTGCGCCCGCGCTTGCTCCTAATGGATGAACCCTTCGCATCGCTTGACGCCATCGTTCGCGCTCGGGTCACGCAAGATGTCGTTGATCTTGTCGAGGGTGAGCGCATCGGCGTTTTGCTCGTGACCCACGATCTCGAAGAGGCAATTGCCCTCTCGGATGTGGTCTACCTGCTGTCGAACGGCCCCAGAGCCCACATCGCCAGCCACTACTCGATTCCGATTCCTCGGCCTCGGAATCTCGTGAAGGCCCGGTCCCACCCGGCATTTGCCCCGCTCTATGAGCGTCTTTGGTCTGACCTGTCCGAAGTGGTCGATGGACCCCGACGGCTGGGAGTCGCTGCATGAAAGTTCTTGATCGCGTTTGGCTGCGCCAGCTCTTTGCCTTGGCAGTGGTGCTGGCCCTTTGGGAGGCTGCCGGGCAGGCCGGTTGGCTGAACCCGCTTTATGCGCCGCCTCCGAGCCGCATAGCTGCGGCGCTGTTTGAGTTGTTCAGCCAGGGAGCCATCTGGTCGCATATCGAGGCGACATTCGGTGCCGCTCTTGGCGGGCTTGTTCTCGGTATTGTGGTCGGCGTTGCCCTGGGAGCCGCGGCCGCTCTTGTGCCGTTTGTGGCGGAGTTGCTTGAGCCGGTGATGATGATGCTCAATGCTGTGCCGCGCGTCGTACTCGCTCCGCTCTGCATCATCTGGTTCGGCATCGGACTGGGCTCGAAGGTGGCGCTGGCTTTTGTGCTGGTGACAGTTCTCGTGTTCTTTACTGTTTACACGGGCATCAAGCAGGTCGACCGGCGGTTGGTTGAGCGCGTGCGAACTCTTGGGGGCGGGCGCTGGACCATTCTACGCGAGGTCTACCTTCCCTTTGTGACTGCATGGATCATGGGCAATCTGAAGGTTGCCGTTGGTTTTGCCTTCACCGGCGCCGTAGTTGGGGAGTTCGTTGGCGCAAGCCGTGGTCTTGGCTATTTGCTGTCCTTTGCCCAAAGCACTTACAACTCGGCACTGATGCTGGCTCTGGTGTTCCTGATCATGGCATTTGTGCTTGCGATTTTCGGCGCCGCTGGCAAGGTCGAGAAACGTCTGCTGCGCTGGCGTTAATCCTCCGTTTCTGAGAAGGAGTTCCCGGTGAAGGTCGCTTACGTTTTCGCCACCAACAATGCTGCAACCTTCAAGCTTGGGACCATGGTCCTTCCGCAGCTTGAGGCGGGTAATCATGGTGCCGATGTGGTCGGGATGATGTTCTTCGACGACAACGTCTTTAGCCTGCGCCAAGGCGATCCGGTCGGAGAGAGGCTTGCAAAGATCGCCGAGGAAAAGGGCATTCTTCTCATGGTCTGCGACCAATGTGCGCTCCGCCGCAACTTGGCCGAAGGGGCTCCTGAGAGCTGTGGGACAGGTACGGTCACCGCGAAGGGGCTGGTCAAGGGCGTTGTTGCAGGCTGCTTCCCGCAGCTGTATGGGGCCTTGGCAGGAAACCCACCGGACCATGTGATTACTCTCTGAACCAGCTTGGCGTCCAATGTCGCGGGCGCAACTTTCAGCTCGTCAGCCCGACACGATGGCCGATTCCCTGACTGGCATCCTGTGCGCTCGTGCCCGCAAGCTCCTGGCCCGAGCCATCGCGGTCGAAGCCGAGGGTGCCGGAGGACCGCGGGCGCCTGGGCCGGCACGGGCGATCCGGATCGGCATCGGAGCGGTCCCCGTCACTGCTGCTGTCGATCCCCTGCCTGTGCAGGCTCTCACCGGCGACTTCCGGGAGGCGCTCCCAACCTCTCGCCTCCGGTGATCTCCCGGCTGACCGGCGAATGGCTGGGCGAGGGCGAGCGTTGGCCGGCCCGGATGGAAGATCAAGCCGAATGCGCCCTGATGCCGGCCGTCTTCGACCGGCCCGCTGAGCACTGGATCCAGCCGCGAGCCAGGAACCCGATCTCCAATGTGTTCGCAAACCTGCGGCATCGGACCGTGCGCACCAAGGGAGCGGTGTCGCCACCTTCCGCCCGGCCGAGGGTGTTCGAGCGCATCACGGCGGCTTCGAAACCGGGCGCCGGCTGGAGGGTGAAAACCAGTTGCCGAAGGTGATCGCCGGTGTCGGATTCCCGGACGGCGCCACGCTCGGCGCGACGCCAGCACACAACGTCGCCTGAGCGGCCCCTGCACCTGGAAGCCGCTATAGCTCCTTCGACGGTGCTCTACCTCCTAAGAGGAAGAGCGAGCAGCGCCGCCGTTCATGAGTGTAGTGCCCGAAGGACCACGCGCCTCCAACATCAAGCTCTGGTCTGCAGATTGTTGCCGCAATCGGCAGGATGCCGCCGCCGAGCTCCTTTCCAAGGATCAGTATGTCCGGTGTTGCACCGAGACGAAATGTTCACAAGAGAGCATGCGTTCCGTCTTACCGAGGCCTGCGGGAATTTCATCGTGGATCACAAGTGTTCCGGTGCGGTCACGGGCATCGCGCACATTGTGCCGGGATTCACGCGGAGGGACATAGGGAAGGGCACGGATCCATCTTGGCCCAGGGTGATAAGCCGAATGGCAATCCCGGAGAGAAGCACGAGATCGCGAGGAATGCGCTCTAGAGAAGGGCAGGCGGTCAGGAACCTCCGAGTTCAAAGGCCGGAGGCATGACCCCACCTGTCCGGTCAGGCCCATCCACACACGGTGCTCATCTTGGCACCGTCGAGAGCTGGAGCCATCCACTCCAATGCGTGGGGCAGATCTTGTTCCAGTCCCAAAAACCGGGAATTGCAATAAGAGATCGACCGCATCCCCATTCTGCTGCCGGACGGTGCTTAGCGTTACCAGTCCTCGGGACAAAGCTCTGACGCTGGCTCTACGAGCGAGATCTACGCTTCTTGGGCACGTAAGCTCCGTTGGTCGGACGGGAGGATGCGGCGGTGTTCTGCACGTGTTCGGCGAACGCCTCGACGAAGCTCTCGGCAATAGGGGATGGCCTACGCTGCGGCGGGAGAACCGCAGCGAACTCAAAGTCGATGCGAGGGAGAAAGGGGCGGGAGACGACACCTCGCGTGCTGAATTCCGCTGCCGTGAACGGATCACAGATGGAGACTCCGAAGCCGGATGAGACCATCCCGCACATTATTTCTGACAGGGTCGTCTCCACTCGCAAATCCCGAGACACCCCATGTTTGGTGAATACGGTATCAATCAGGTACCTGCTGGCACTGCCGGGTGTCAGGGAGATGAATGTCTCGCCTTCGAAGTCTCGCGGACGCAACACGTGCTTAGCGCACAGAGGATGGCCTTCAGGCAAGATGGCGACGCGTGGCAGCGCGGGCATGCGGATTGTCGGGAGGCCAGCGTGTGCGAGCGGCACTTCTGCGAAGCCGACGTCGCACTGCAGGTTGAGCACCCAATCGACGACGAGCGGCGAGATTACGCCGAACAGTGCAAAATTGAGGCTAGGGCGATCGAGGAGGAAATGGCCGGCGAAGCGTGGCAAGAAGCCGTTTGCCAGCGCCGGCAGGGCAGCAACGCGCAGTATCCCGGTTCGCCGCGTGCGGATCTCCTCCGCGGCTGCCGCAATGCGGTCGAGACCGGAGAACGAGCGCTCCACTTCCATATAGAGCGCGGTAGCCGCGGCTGTGGGCACGAGGCCGGTCCCCCGCTTTTCGAACAGCGGCATTTTCAGCAGGATCTGGAGATCCCGCAGCAGGCGGCTCACAGCAGGCTGGGTAATCCCCATCATTCCTGCAGCCGCGGTCACGCTGCCGGACAACATGACGGCTCGGAATGCTTCGACCTGTCTCAAATTGATGCCCGGCATCCTTCTTCCTTACATAACATTCAGACATGAACATAATGCCATTATGCATTTGACGATCAAGATGCGAGTTGGGATCGTTGGTTACCGTCGCGGCCGTCGGCGGATCGATAAGAGGGATCTCATCGTCGGTTAACTGGCGATCAAAAGAAGAGGGACTTAACAACATGAAGATTTCCGGCTTGTTTACTGCCGTCAGCCTGGTGGCACTTGTTGCATCAGTAGCCTCGGCATCTGCACAGCAGAAGACATTGTACGTAGCGGGATATGGCGGGTCTTTCGAGAAGACCATGCGCGATGAGGTCATCCCCGACTTCGAGAAGAAGCACAACGTCAAAGTTGAGTACGTCGCCGGCAACTCGACTGATACACTGGCCAAGCTGCAGGCGCAGAAAGGCAACCAGCAGATCGATGTCGCGATCGTCGACGATGGCCCAATGTATCAGGCGATCGAGCTTGGCTTCTGCGGAAAGATCAAAGAGCTCCCGGCAGCTGATCTGTACGAGGCCGCAAGGTTCAAGGATGACCGCGCTGTCGCGATCGGTCTCGTTGGGACCGGTTTGATGTACAATAAGCAATACTTTGAGGAGAAGGGCTGGGCTGCACCGACCTCGTGGAATGATTTAAAAGATCCGAAGTATAAGGGTTTGATCGTCATTCCGCCGATCAACAACACCTACGGTCTCTATACGCTGCTTATGTTCGCGAAGCTGAATGGTGGCGGCGAAAAGAACATCGAGCCTGGTTTCGAGGTTATGAAGAAAGAGGTGAACCCGAACGTACTCGCGTATGAGCCATCGCCGGGTAAGATGACGGAGCTCTTCCAGTCGGGTCAGG
Source organism: Microvirga makkahensis (assembly GCF_009830105.1). GTDB lineage: Bacteria > Pseudomonadota > Alphaproteobacteria > Rhizobiales > Beijerinckiaceae > Microvirga > Microvirga makkahensis. The sequence continues at coordinate 211,984 of NZ_WURB01000007.1, read as the reverse complement.
CCGCTCTTGCCGTATGGGGTACGGGACGCGTGCAGTCATTCGCGAATACCGGCTTCCCGGTCGATTTCGTTTATCCCAAAGAAGGTGCGGTGTCGCTGCTGGCTTCAGCCTGTCCGATCGAGAAGGCCGATGCATCCGCGCTTGCTTCCGAATTCGTGAAAGCGATGCTTGAGCCGAAGATCCAGCTCACCTTGCTCAAGGACTATGGCTACGGCCCGGTCAACAAGAATGTCGAGGTCCCGGCTGAACTCGGAAAGATGGCGCCGGTCGGCGAGCGAGCCGCAAAACTCTACAATCCGGATTGGGCGGCCATCAATCCTCAGCGAGAAGAGTGGACGAAGCGATGGAACCGCGAAGTCGAGCGCTGATCCGCACTGCGCCCTGACTTGGCTTCCGGCCCCGGTTTGAAGTCGGGGTCGGACATCCTTATAGCTCCAGAGGAACTGACTGAGCGCATGTCCTTTCTCGAACTGAACCGTGTCGGCAAGCGTTTCGGCGAGCACGTAGCCGTCGAAGACATGAGCCTATCCGTCGCCAAGGGTGAGTTCATCTCGCTACTTGGACCTTCAGGTTGCGGCAAGACCACGACGCTGCAGATGATTGCCGGTTTCATGGATCCAACTGCTGGCTCCATCTGCCTGAACGGACGCGACCTTACCAGTGTGAAACCGGCAAAGCGCGGCCTTGGCATTGTGTTTCAGAGCTACGCGCTGTTCCCCCACATGACGGCTGCGGAGAACATCGCCTTCGGGCTGGAGATGCGGGGTGTGCCGCGCGCCGAGCGTGACGTGCGCGTGCGCGAAGCGCTGGCCATGGTCGGTCTCGACGGCTATGCCGATCGGTACCCACGCCGGATGTCGGGCGGACAGCAGCAGCGTGTCGCGCTCGCGCGTGCGCTTGTCATCAAGCCTGATGTGCTCCTGCTGGACGAACCGCTCTCCAACCTCGATGCGAAGCTGCGCGAGGATATGCAGATCGAGCTTCGGCAGATCCAACGTAACATCGGCACCACAACTGTTCTGGTGACGCATGATCAGACAGAGGCCATGGCGCTCTCGGATCGTATCGTCGTGATGAGCAAAGGCCGGATCGAACAGATCGGCACTCCGCATGAGACCTATGAAAGGCCTGCGTCGCCCTTTGTCTCTCATTTTCTCGGAAAGACCAACGAGTTTCAGGGCGAGGTCATCCGCCGGGCAGGGGAGGCGCTCCTCGTTGCAGGCTCCTGCCAATGGCCTGCCCCGGTCGGACCTTCCGGTCCAGTGACCATCACGGTCCGGCCGGAAAAGGTCGGTTTCGACAGCGGCTCTGGCAATGGCGTCAAGGCCCGAATCACGAACCGCATCTTTCAGGGAAACCATTGGCTGTTCCAGTGCGAAACCGAATGCGGCCCGGCGATCGTCGTGCGCCAGAATACAGGCGAGGCGCAGCCCGCCGAAGGTGAGAACGTTTGCCTCGTCTGGCGCGCCGAGGATATGGGAATTCGTTCGGTGGGAGGGGCGTCATGAGCACCTCCGCCTCTGTAACGGCGGCGCAGGAATCAGCCGTCCCAGCGCCTGGAAAGCAGGAGCGTTCCGGCGCGCGCGCGCCCTGGCCGTTGCTGCTTCCAGCTCTGATCCTCTTTGTTGCCGTTGTTATTGTGCCTCTCGCGATGACGGTTCTGCTCTCCTTTCATAACTGGGGGCAGTACACAGGAATTGAGTTTGTCATCACACTTAAGAACTGGCATGAGATCTGGTCGGATCCGTACTTCTACGAGATGTTCGCCCGGACATTTCGGATTGCCGGTCTGGCGACACTCATCGCCGCGCTTTTCGGCGCGCCGGAAGCTTACATCCTCAACCGTATGCGGGCGCCCTGGAAGGGCTTCTTCCTGCTCATCATCCTCGGGCCGCTCCTCATTTCGGTCGTTGCACGCACGCTTGGGTGGGCCCTGCTTTTCGGCGGCAACAGCGGACTTGTGAACAAGGCACTGATGGCAGTCGGCGTGATCGACGGCCCCATTCCTTTCATGTTCACGGAAGCGGGCGTCGTCATTGCACTCGCCCACGTGATGATGCCTTTCATGGTGCTGTCAGTATGGGCGGCGTTGCAGCGGGTCGATCCCCAGATCGAGAATGCAGCGCTTTCGCTTGGTGCCGGACAGATGACAATCATGCGTCGGATCATCCTGCCTCAAATCATGCCGGGCGTTCTGTCCGGGGGGATCATCGTGTTTGCCCTTTCCGCGAGTGCGTTCGCAACTCCTTCGATCATTGGCGGACGACGCCTCAAGGTTGCCGCCACGCTTGCCTACGACGAGTTCCTCAACACGCTCAACTGGCCGCTTGGCGCAGCTGTTGCCGTGCTGCTGCTCGTCGCGCTTGTGCTTATCATCGTTGGCAGCAACGCCATCATCGAGCGGCGCTATTCGGAGGTGTTCAGATGAGCCGCAATGGATCCATCGCTCTCATCTTCCACACGTTCTTCGTGATCTTCATGGTTGCGCCGATCCTTGTGGTCTGCCTGGTTGCCTTCACGCCTGAGGGTTACCTCTCGCTGCCCACAAATGGGTTCTCGCTCCGGTGGTTCCGCACGATCGCCGACTATCCTGAATTCATCAACGCATTCTGGGTCAGCTTGTGGATTGGCGCGGTTTCCTCTGTGGTCGCGCTTCTGTTCGCGGTGCCCGCAGCCCTCGCGATCGCACGTCACCAGTTTCGTGGCCGCGAGGCATTGTCGGCGCTGTTCCTGTCCCCGCTGATGATCCCGCATGTGGTGCTTGGCATCGCGTTCCTGCGTTTCTTCACGCAGGCAGGGCTCAGCGGCACCTTCATCGCACTCCTCATTGCACACGTCGTCGTGGTGTTTCCATTTGCTCTGCGACTGACACTGGCGGCCGCAACCGGCATGGATCGCTCGGTCGAAATGGCGGCTGTATCTCTTGGCGCCAGCAACTGGACGCTGTTCCGCAGGGTGACACTCCCGCTTATTCTCCCTGGCGTGGTGAGTGGCTGGGCGCTTGCCTTCATTCAGTCGTTCGATGAGGTCACCATGACCGTGTTCCTCGCAGCACCGGGCATCGAGACGCTGCCGGTGCGCATGTTCCTCTATATCCAGGACAACATTGACCCGCTAGTCACTTCGGTTTCGGCAAGCGTAATCGTGATCACGATGCTTGCGCTCATTCTGCTCGATCGGTTCTACGGCCTTGAGCGGGTGCTTGCCGGACACAGCGACCGGGGGCGGTAAGGAAATATCCCAATGCGCAACAGTTATGACGTCGCCGTCGTGGGCGGAGGCCTCCTCGGCTCAGCCATCGCGTGGGGTCTCGGCCGTGTCGGCCAGCGCGTATGCGTGCTCGACGAAGGAGACATCGCCAAGCGGGCCTCGCGAGCGAACTTCGCCTTGGTCTGGGTGCAGAGCAAGGGGCTGGGGATGCCGGCCTATACCAGCTGGACCATGCAGGCTTCGGACACATGGCCGAAGCTTGCGGCCGAGCTGCTCGAGCAGACCGGTCTCGACGTCTGCTTCCAGCGCAATGGCGGTTTTCATCTCGCGCTCGGCGAGGAGGAACTCGAGCAACGCTCGCTGCTGCTGAAGCGCCTGCACAACCAACCTGGCGCTGTTGACTACAAAATGGAAATTCTCGGCCGAGAGCAGGTTGCAAGGATGCTGCCCCACATCGGTCCCGAGGTTTCGGGGGGAAGCTTCTGTCCCTACGATGGCCATGTGAACTCGCTGCGCACATTCCGGGCACTGCATACGGGATTGGCGAAGTTTGGTGTCGACTACCGGCCGGAACACCCCGTCTCCGACATCAAGCATGTCCAAGGGGAATTTCGTCTCATCAGCCCGAAGGGCGAGATCCGGGCCGGGAAGATCGTTCTTGCCGCCGGCAATGCGAACCAGACGCTTGCCCCGATGGTAGGCCTCAAGGCCCCGATGGGACCCACGCGCGGACAGATTGTTGTCACCGAACGCACCATGCCCTTCCTGCCGCATCCCCTGACGACGGTCCGGCAGACAGACGAGGGCACAGTCATGATCGGCGACAGCAAAGAAGATATGCTGGACGATACTGTCTTGAATCTGCCGATCAGTTCCGTCATGGCCGACCGGGCGCAGCGCATGTTTCCGATGCTCGGCCGTTTGAACGTGGTGCGTTCCTGGTCAGGCATCCGCGTGATGCCCAAGGATGGATTCCCGATCTATGACCAGTCCGAGTCATGCCCTGGCGCATTCGTCACCTGCTGCCACTCCGGTGTGACGCTCGCCTCCAATCACGCTTTCGAAATCGCGCCGATGGTAGCGGCCGGCGCGCTCGACAAGAACAAGCTCGGTGCATTCTCGGCCACGCGCTTCGAGAAATCGGAAGTCCGTACGAGCGGGTACTACTGAGCCGGAAGGGATAGGGGCGACGTAAGGCCCGGGAGACGGTGAATGTTCAAGCGATTTGATGGTGATGCCAGGCAGCCGGTCGAGATCTTCGTCGATGGCCGCCCGGTGATGGCGCGGGAAGGCGACACGGTCTCAGCCGCGTTGCTTGCATCCGGCCTCGACGTACGGCGACAGACTGCGGTGAGCGGAGCGCCACGCCTTCCATATTGCATGATGGGAGTGTGCTTCGACTGCCTCGTCACCATCGACGGGATGGGGAACCGACAGGGATGTCTCGTTCCGGTGCGTCCAGGCATGCAGGTGGAAATCCAGAAGGGCAAGAGAGAGATCGGCCGATGACTAGCAATCGACCCATGCGCGATGAGTACGACGTCGCCGTCATCGGCGCAGGACCGGCAGGACTTGCGGCTGCGAGCCTGTCTGCGCAGTCCGGCCTATCCACACTGCTGCTCGACGAGAATCAGGGGCCGGGTGGACAGGTTTGGCGCGCGGTTACTTCGACACCGCTCAAGCAGACTCGGTTGCTCGGCGACGACTACTGGGCAGGCTCAAAGCTTGTCGAGGAGGTGCGTGCGAGTGGCGCCGAAATCCTGCAGGGCGCGACGGTGTGGAGCCTCGATCCGCACTTGGAGCTTGGGATTTCGGTCGGCGGGGGATCACAGTTCATACGGGCCAGGCGTGTGATCTTGGCGACGGGTGCTCTCGAACGGCCGTTTCCGATTCCCGGATGGACGCTGCCAGGCGTGATGACGGCGGGTGCGGCGCAAACCGTCCTAAAGTCCTCTGGCTTGGTCCCTAGCGGGAAAACGGTTGTCGCGGGGCAAGGGCCTCTGTTCTGGCTGCTGACCGCGCAAATCCTGCGCATGGGCGGGCAGATCGACCTTATCCTGGACACCACACAGCGTCTCAACTACCTCCGTGCCCTGCCACATGCAGCGGCGTTTCTCAGATCACCTTACCTCCTCAAGGGTCTTGCCATGATGCGGGAGGTACGATCGAAGGTGCGCGTCGTCAGCGGGGTCACGAAGATCGCCGCATCCGGTGACGGCCGGCTTGAACGCGTCACTTATGAGGTAAGGGGCCGGAGCGCTACCGCGCCGGCGGACCTGCTGCTGCTGCACCAGGGTGTTGTTCCGAACGTGAATCTTGCCATGTCCGCGGGGGTAAAACACCAGTGGGACGAGATCCAGCTCTGCTGGGTTCCCGTTCTTGACTCCAACTGCGGGACTTCTGTCGATGGGATTGCCATCGCAGGTGACGGCGCTGGCATCGCCGGTGTCCTCGCTGCGGTGGCGCGCGGCCGCATTGCTGCGAGAGCCGCTGTCGAAGCCCTCAAGCCAGAGGCCGGCGCGAAGGCTCCGAGCATGGATACGCTTCGGGCCGCCCTGGCAAAGGTTGAACGTGGGCGGAGGTTCCTGGATGTTCTGTTCCAGCCGCCGAAACAATTCCGGATTCCCGAGGGAGATACGGTCGTCTGCCGCTGCGAGGAGGTGACGGCGCAGGATATTCTGGATTCCGTGGCGATCGGCGCGACTGGTCCGAACCAGCTCAAGGCCTATCGTCGCACGGGTATGGGGCCGTGTCAGGGGCGCCTGTGCGGGCTCACTGTGACGGAACTGATGGCGGACGCTCGCGGCAAAACTCCTGAGGAAATCGGCTACTATCGCCTACGGGCGCCGGTGAAGCCTATTACGCTCTCGGAGCTTGCCTCCCTGCCGAAAGACGAGAGTGCAACGAAGGCTGTGGTGCGCGGATGACCCTGAGAGCCGATGCAATCATCATCGGCGGCGGCATCCATGGTTGCTCGACGGCCCTGCACCTGTGCCTCCGTGATTTTCGGCCGGTGCTCATCGAGAAGGACTATGCGGGCCGGCATGCCTCGGGTGTGAATGCCGGTGGAGTGCGCCAACTGGCCCGCCATGTCGCGGAGATTCCCCTGTCGATCCGCTCCATGGATGTCTGGGAGAACGTTCAGGATCTCGTCGGAGATTCCTGTGGCTTTGACAGTCATGGGCAGGTGCTCGTCGCCGAGGATGAGGCGGAGCTCGAGATTTGTCGTGCTCGTGTCGCGGATCTGAACATGCGCGGCTTCTCGCATGAGGAGCTGATCGACGCGAAGGAGCTGCGCAAGCTTGTTCCTGCCGTTGCCGAGACATGCCCGGGCGGGCTCGTATCGCGACGCGACGGTGCCGCCAATCCGGCACAGACCACAACCGCCTTTCGGCGTCAGGCGGAGCATCTCGGAACCGTTGTGCGAGAAGGTGTGGAGGCGACCAATATCCGCAAGGATGGTAGGCTCTGGCGCGTCGATGCAGGGGGCGAGACGTACGAGGCTCCCGTGCTGGTCAATGCAGCAGGGGCGTGGGGAGGACGCATCGCTGCTTCCCTAGGCGAGCCGGTGCCGGTCGAGACGGTCGCTCCTATGCTGATGATCACATCGCGCGTGCCCGCGTTCATCAGGCCGGTCGTGATCCTGCGTGGGCGCAAGCTCTCATTCAAGCAGTTCGAGAATGGAACCGTGCTGATCGGGGGAGGGCATCTTGCGACTCCGTATCAGGACAGCGGCGAAACGGTGCTGGACTGGCGCAAGCTCCAGGAGAGCGCCCGCACAGTTTGGGAGCTTTTCCCGATCATGCGCAATGCGACGGTGGTGCGGGCTTGGGCCGGGATCGAGGCGCGGACCGCGGACGATCTGCCCGTGATCGGTCCAAGTGCCAGGCATGAGGGGCTTTTCCACCAATTCGGGTTTTCGCTGCACGGATTCCAGCTCGGACCCGGAACCGGCGCGGTTATGGCGGAGCTCATTGCGACAGGAAACACGAACACGCCGATCGACGGTCTGCGCGTGGAGCGTTTCGCCACCTGATTTTTCAACCTGAGAGAGGACAAGATGACGATCCAAAGAAACATCCGTACGCCGATCATGCACCGCGCCGTCGAGGCGAATGGCTTCGTCTACATCGGCGGCACGATTGCTGACGACACCAGCGTGTCCATGGGTGAGCAGACCCGCAACATCCTGGGTAAAGTGGAAGGATATCTGAAGGAGGCTGGCACCGACGCGACAAAGGTCGTTGCGGCGTCCATCTTCGTCACCGATCTGTCGCACAAGAAGGAGATGGATGCGGTTTGGACCGAGTTCTTCGGCGACAATCTTCCGGCGCGGGCTACGGTCGGCGTGGCGGATCTGGGTGGTGGCGCCCTGATTGAGGTCGTCATAACGGCCGTCAAGGGCTGACCCAGGCCAGGGACGGGAAGAGACACTTCCGCGAATGAACAGCGGGCTTCCGGCGACGCGAGCGCCTGGAGCCCGCATCAGATCCATCCGCGAGCCATCTGCTCCCGCTGGAGGAGTGAACGCCGTCGGCAGTGCAGGGACAGGGTCTGTGAGCCGAGCCGAATATCAACTACCGGCGCATCTCTCCGTCAACTCTTGGTGGCTCGCCGACGCATTGCAGAGAGAGCGTGATGCTCCGCAGGCGCCTCTGCTTATCGGCGAGAAGCATTGCGAGGTGCTCATCGAAGCTTCCATCCGTGGGGCGGGTGCCAGTGGAATGAATGGGGTAAGATCCACGGCTACTGGAGTGCGTTTCCGGGCGCAGACGTTCCGCTGAGGCCCGCGGCGGTCAGGATGCGCGCCAACTCGCCTGTGTTTCGTGGCGGGATCCTCTTTCCCGAAGGAGCGATCGTCCCGCCCGTACCCCTGGTTCCTGAATTCAGGGCCGCTGCCATTGAAGAGCCAGCTCCGCCCCTCAAGCAATCGGAGCGCCGGCGGCATTGTGAGCGCCGTATCGGCTGCACATTTCCCTTCTGAGCCGGATAGCCAGCCGGTCGGCGTCGAGGCTCACATCGTCCTCCGTCACGACCGATCCCGCAGGGACGTCGCGGGTCAGGCGGACGCCATGAGCGAGGCCGATCGGCAGCATGCGCCGGGCGTAGCTGCGGGATGCCGGAACCAGGCGCCCGTAGACCGTGTACCCCCCCTCTCCGTCGAGGGTCTCCCCGGCCTTGAGATCGCGCTTGGCGACCGCGGCGACGTCGCCGCGCCACTCGCGCGTGGAGCCGGTCGGCTCGCCGCGCAGGGCTGCGTTCAGGACCGAGATCGACAGCTCGAGGCCGATCAGGTGGAAAGGCTTGTACATGGCCGCATAGCGGCCGGTGGTGTCGGTGGGCAGGCCGTACTGCTTGAAGCAGGCAGCGGCGTAATCGTTCGGGGCTTTGAGCACGACGTAGACGCCCCAGCGCAGATCCCGGAACACGGGCCGGCCGTCGCGCTCCAGCGAGGACACGACCTCCACCATGCCGTCATGATCGAGCTGCCCGCCAGCGGCCCGCGGGCGCAGGACATGGGCGAGGTCGTCGACGCCGCAGGGCGGGAAGGCCAGTCCGTCCTCCGGCACGTCGAGGGCGCAGGCATTGGCGATCGCGGCCATTTCGAGGGCGGACTTCGTTCCGTCGAGGAAGGAATTGAACATCTGCGCGTTCATGCCGGCCGCCTTGGCCTGCTCGGGCGTGAGGCCGTAATGGGCCCAGACTTCGTCCGGTGTGACGGTGTGGTAATGCGGAAGGTACTTGGTTCCCTTGCCCGCAGCCGCCACCGTGAAGCCTGCCGCCCGCGCCCAGTCCACCATCTCGGCCACCAGCGCCGGCTGGTCACCATAGGCCATGGAATAGACGATCCCGCGCTCCCGTGCCCGCTCAGCCAGCAGCGGTCCGGCGAGGACGTCGGCTTCCACATTGACCATCACGATATGCCTGCCGGCTTCGATGGCTGCCAGCGCATGCCGGATCCCCGCTTCCGGATGGCCGGTCGCCTCGATCACCACCTCCACGTCTTCGGCATCGCACGCCTCAAGCCCATTGGTGGAGAAGCGGGTGCCCGCGATCCTACCCTCATCCCAGCCGACGGTGCGGCAGGCCCCGCGCGCCCGGTCTGGATCGAGATCGGCGATCGTCGTGACCTCGAGTCCCACGATCGTCGGCACCTGGGCGAGGAACATGGAGCCGAATTTGCCGGCGCCGATGAGGGCCGCGCGGACGGGGCGGCCGTCTTCAACTCGCTGTCGAAGCAGGAATGACAAATTCATGGTTCGTGGCCTCGGATGTCGAAGTTCATCGGTTGAGATGTTCGAGGCTGTCAAGATGCGAGTCAATCATCGATTCTGCCCTGCTGGATCAGGCAACGCGAAGGGACAATGTCGACGAGGCAGCATCGGCTCCACAAGATGGTCCCTTGAGGACTAGCGCCCCACCCAGCATCGCCCGCTCTCATCCAGATCAATTGGCTAAAGCGGCACCGACGAGAAGATCTTCCCCGGGTTCATAATGTTGTGAGGGTCCAGGGCGGCCTTGATAGCTCGCATTGTATCCACGTTGTCCCCATGCTCTCGGATCAGGAATTCCCGCTTTCCTTCTCCGATGCCGTGCTCGCCAGTACATGTTCCGTCCATTTCTATGGCGCGCAGATTGAGACGGTCGATAAATGCCTTTATCCGTGTCATCTCCTCGGCATCGTCCGTCATACCCATGACTGATACATGGAAGTTCCCGTCACCCACATGACCAACGATCGGAGCCACAAGGCCTGTTTCCTCTATGTCGGCTTTGGTTTGAACCATGCATTCGGCCAGGCGAGAGATAGGGACGCAAACGTCGGTTGCGATAAACTTTGAGCCGGGCCGAAGCTCCAGGCAGGCCCAATACACATTGTGGCGGGCCTCCCAGAGCCTTGTGCGGTCCTCGGACCGGACAGCCCAGTCGAATGGCCCTCCGCCAAAATCGCTCGCAATTTCCGCAACTGTCTCTGATTGTTCCTGCACTCCAGCCTCCGTGCCGTGGAACTCAAGGAAGAGCGTTGGCGTCTCGGGCAAGGTCAGTTTCGAGTGAACGTTGCAGGCATGAACCTGAACCTCGTCCAGGAGCTCGATCCGCGCGATCGGAATGCCATAGCGTATAGTCGTGATGACTGCGTTGCACGCCGACTCAAGATCAGGGAACGGGCAAACGGCGGAAGCGATAGTCTGTGGAATACCATGTAGCTTGACAGTCAACTCTGTGATGATGCCGAGTGTGCCCTCGGCGCCGACAAACAGTCGCGTAATGTCATAGCCAGCTGCAGACTTGCGGGCGCGTGTGCCGGTTCTGCGGATCGAGCCGTCGGGCATCACGACTGTCAATGCCAGGACGTTGTCCTTCATCGTGCCATATCGGACTGCATTTGTGCCCGACGCTCGGGTGGACGCCATGCCTCCTAAACTTGCATCCGCGCCGGGATCGATCGGGAAAAATAAGCCCTGCGCCCGGAGGTGAGCGTTCAACTGCTTGCGCGTCACGCCCGCCTCGACGATACAATCCATGTCGTCTTCGTTGACAGCAACGATTCGAGACATCCGTCCCATATCAATCGAGATGCCGCCGAACGGCGCATTCACACCTGCTTCGAGGGATGTTCCGACCCCAAATGGGATAATCGGAATACGGTGTCTTGCGCAGAGAGAGACAATCTCGCTGACCTCGGCCGTGGATTCCGGATATACCACGCCGTCCGGAAGTTTAACCGGGTGCCAGCTGGTGATATTGGCATGCTGCTCACGAACCGCTCTGTTCGCGCTGAACCGATCACCGAAGCGGACGGCCAGCGTTTCGATGGTCAGCGCAATCGCATCATTATCGGGGCGAGATGTCGGCAATTGATCTTTCACGATCATTAGAGTTCTCCTAGTCGGGCTGTCCTGCCCCGGCATCGGTATCTTGCGATCCATGCTGAAGGTCCGCGAAATTCATCCAGTGGGATGTAGCCAGCCAACCTGCATCAACCGGTATACTGGCTCCGGAGATTGCGCTCGCGTCGTCGGACATGAGAAAGCTTGCGACTGCTGCTATTTCATCCGGCTCGACGAGCCTGCCTAGCGCGGTATGAGCTTTGATCGTCTTCACATCGCGCTTGCCAGCAGCGATCTTGCCTTTGAGGATTGGTGTGAGGGTAAAGCCAGGCGCAATGGCATTGACCCGTATTCCTGCACGGCCAAGCTCGCCTGCAGTAAGTGTCGTAAGTGCGCCCAGTGCCGCTTTCGCTGGCGCGTATGCATGCAACGGCAGGGGACGGTGCTCATTGATCGAGGTGATATTCACGATCGATCCGCCACCGGTGACAGCCATTTGCTCGCCGAACACCTGTGTGCAGATAACGGAGCCAAAATAGTTCACATTCCAGATGGTGCGCTGCTGGTGCTCGTTCATAGCCAGGAAGGCCGTGACATCCTGAAGAAGGCCAGCGGCGTTCACAAGGCCAGCGACAGTTTGGCCATTGGTGCTGAGGGCCGAAGCTGCCGCGGCTACGCTGGAGCGATCTGCCACGTCCATTTGGATGGGATGGAACTGCGATCTGGCGTCGACCGTCGAAGCCGCAGCATCCAGGGCATTCTGGTCGATATCGGTCGCGACCACATGCCAGCCATCCCGCAGCAATCGGCGTGTGATAGCAAATCCAATGCCGCCGGCAGCACCGGTCACAACTATAGTATGGTGGGCCTTGCGATGTGCGTCCATGGGCAAGGGGGATCGAGCTTCAGGGTGGGGCACGATAGAGCTCTTTCGCTACGTGGTGGGACATTCCTCAGCCATTCTGCCGGATAGAACAGGCGATGGTGTGAGCGCCTCGAATGCGGTCACGTGACCGATGAGGACGCTCAGCAGCCTAGCTGCTGAGCGCTTGGGGAGACAGAAGGTCGCTCAGGCTCGCTGCGAGTAGACGTAATAATCGTATGGCAGCTCCGCCAGCCGGAACCAGGCAAGCTCCTTCTCCCGGAAGGCGCTCCAAGCGTCGTAGATTGTCTTGAACCGCGGATTGGCAGCCGCGATCTCCCCATAGAGGGCAAAGGCCTGCTTGTAGGCGGCATCCATCACATCCTTGGGGAATGCCCGCAGTTCTGCGCCGGCACCGATCAGGCGCCGAAGAGCATCCGGATTTTCAGCATCGTACTTCGAGACGCACCAGACGTTAGCCTCGGCACATGCGGATTCGAGTGCCGCCTTATAGTAGGGCGGCAGCGCGTTCCAACGTTCCAGATTCGCATAGAATGACGTCTGAGCGGATCCCTCCCAGAAGCCCGGGTAGTAGTAGTATTTCGCGACCTTCTGAAACCCGAGTTTTTCGTCATCATAGGGCCCCGCCCACTCGACGGCATCGAGTGTTCCGCGCTCCAGGCCGGGGTAAATATCCCCTCCGGCGACGACCTGGGGAACAACTCCGAGGCGAGACAGAATTTGGCCTCCCATTCCGGCAATGCGAAACTTGAGGCCTTTCAGATCCTCGACCGATTTGATCTCCTGCCGGAACCAGCCGCCCATCTGTGCCCCGGTGTTGCCCGCCGGGATATTGTAGACGTTATGAACCTTCATGAAGTCCCTTACGAGGGGAAGGCCGCCGCCATGATACATCCAGGCGTTATGGTGGCGCACGTTGAGACCGAAGGGCACGGAGGCCTCAAACATGAAGGTCGGGTCCTTGCCGATAAAGTAGCTCGACAGCGTGTAGGCGCACTCGACGGTATTGTTCTGAACCGCGTCGAGCACTTGCAAGCCGCCGACGATCTCGCCTGCGGCGAAGACCTGAATTTGGAACCTGTTATCGGTTGCCTCCGCAACACGCTTCGCGATTTGCACGCCAGCACCGTAGAGTGTGTCCAGGGACTTGGGGTAGCTTGACGCAAGTCGCCAGCGTACTTCGGGCAGTGGCTGAGCAATGGCCGGGGATGCAATCGGACCGGCCGCCGCAGCAACAGCTGTACCGGCAAGAAAAGTTCGTCTCTTCATGATGCGTTTCCTGAGTTTTATGTTTTGTTTTTCGAAGCTAAGACACCCTATGTAGCTTGGAAGCAGTTAGGCAGCCTTCGCTGCATATCGATCTTCATGCCCTAAGGGAGAACTACGCTAATCGCAGTGTAAAGCCTATGTCAAAGGGCAGGAAGCGACCCATGACCTGGTTCGGATTCCGGCGGTTCAGAGGCAACCGGAGGGAGACGGTGCGGAGCACCTTGAAATCGCAGGTATCGACGCGGTGACTGGTGATCGAATGGTCTGGCATGAACAAACAGTCCAAGGAGCTGCAGGATCGGGCGGATCGGATCTTCATTTGCCCCGAGCGTCGATTTGCACTTGATGACAGAACCGGCGGGCTCAGGTAGGTCAACGGAGATGTCGCAGGGGCTTGTGTCTCAAGAACCTGGCGTGCCGAAGTCTGTCAGCTGCAACAATCGTCCCGAGCCGGATCATCGCGCCGTCAAGAGGCGGATCCGACCCATGCTCGGGATTGAGGCGCTGAGTAGCGCCCGCGTTATCCTGAGCGGCGCTGAGATGATCCACATGACGCGCACAGGACAGGCGAACTGTACGTGTAATTCGAACCTGCCACATGCTGAGCAGTTCGAGCCGGCTGCCGCTTGAAATCTTGGCAGGGCTGGATGTCGCCTCTTTGTCTCGAGCCTGGATTTGCGGCACATTCTCCCCTATCCCAGTCGTCGCAGGCATGGACATCCGGAGTTGATGCACAAGGTGGTCATTCACAAAGCCGGCGGTTACGAGCAGCTGACGCTCGAAACCCACCCGGTGCCGGAACCGGGCGATCGTCAGGTCCTGATCCGTACCGAGGCAGTGGGCGTGAACTACGCCGACATCTGCGTTCGCTGGGGCGTGTACGAGGCCGCGCGCCGGTTCGTGGGCTGGCCGATCACGCCCGGCTTCGAATATGCCGGCCGGGTGGAGGAGGTTGGCCGTGAGGTCAGGCACCTGAAGCCCGGTGATGCGGTGTTCGGAGTCACCTTGTTCAACGGCTATTCCACGCATGTGTGCGCGCCGGCCGATCTCGTCTGGCCCAAGCCCGAGGCGCTGGACTATGAGGCGGCCGCGGGGTTCCTGGCCGTCCATCTCACGGCCTATCATGGCCTGCTGCAGAACGTGGTGATCCGGCCCGGCATGAGGGTGCTCGTGCATTCGGCCGGCGGCGGAGTCGGCTCGGCACTCGTCCAGTTGTGCAAGCTGCACGGTCTGGACACGACCGGCGTGGTGGGAGCAAGCCACAAGGTCGAGTATGTGCGCCGGCTCGGTGCTGACGCCGTCATCGACAAGTCCACTCACTCGCTCTGGAGGGAGGCGAGACGCCTGTGCCCCGACGGCTATGACCTGATCTTCGATGCGAACGGCCCCGAAACTCTGGCGCAGAGCTATGCGCATCTGCGGCCGACCGGGAAGCTGTTGGTCTATGGTTTCCACACCCTGCTGCCCAAACGGGGTGGGCGCATCAATTATCTCAAGGCCGCTCTCGGCATGCTGAAGATGCCGCGATTCAATCCGTTGTTGATGACAGCCGAGAACCGAGGTGTGGTGGCGTTCAATCTGTCGTTTCTCTTTGGCCGCGCCGACCTTTTGCAGGCCGCCGTGAACGACCTGACAGCCTGGGTGGACGAGGGCAAGATCGCCGTGCCGAAGGTCCGTTCCTTCGCGCTGGTGGACGTGGCTGAGGCTCATCGCGCTCTGGAATCGGGCGAGACCACAGGCAAGCTGGTCATGCGAACAGCGCCACCCTCATGAGCTGCCGCCGTTCCGCTAGGCCTCTTGCTGATTGTCCTGGCTGCCGGTCTCGCGCTGATCCTCATTCCTGTATCCATCTTTACGGGCATGCTCCTGCGATGGCGCCTTCCGCAGGACGGCACAAGCTCCCCATGCAAGGGAGATCATTGACGTCGAGGACCGCTTCGTCGAGCGGGAGCGGTAGTCGTTTTCCAGGACAGAATGGTCGGAGCGCGGTCCAGGACCAAGAACAGGGCGCGGCTGACCCGCTTCAGCTGGATGTGCCCTCCTGCTCTTGTTTTCAGGGGCGCGCATCCGATTTTACGTGGTCTTGATGGTGAAACCGGTCCGATGACAGTTCATTTCCCTTTCGACAACACCTACGCCCGCCTGCCGGAGCGCTTCTTCGCGCGCTTAACGCCGAGCTCGGTCACCGCTCCGAGGCTCATTCGGCTGAACCGGGATCTTGCCCGGCAACTCCGCCTTGACCCGGATCGCCTCGCCGGTCCCGAAGGAGTTGCCATTCTGTCCGGAAATCGCGTTCCGGATGCGGCGGAGCCCATCGCCATGGCCTATGCCGGGCATCAGTTCGGGCAGTTCGTGCCGCAACTCGGCGACGGCCGGGCCATTCTTCTCGGCGAAGTGGTTGATCGAAGCGGCCTCCGCCGGGACATTCAGCTCAAGGGTTCAGGTCCGACACCCTTCTCGCGCCGTGGTGACGGGCGTGCGGCGTTGGGGCCTGTCCTGCGCGAGTATCTTGTCAGCGAGGCGATGGCGGCGCTTGGCTTGCCGACAACGCGCGCGCTCGCGGCCGTTTTGACTGGCGAGACGGTTGTCCGTGAGACGCTGCTTCCCGGAGCGGTTCTCACCCGGGTGGCCTCGAGCCATGTCCGGGTCGGCACCTTCCAGTTCTTCGCAGCCCGGCAGGACGTGCAGGGATTGCGCCTTCTCGCGGACTATGTCATCCGCCGGCACTACCCACAGGCCGCCGAGAGCGACAGGCCCTATCGCGCGCTCCTGGACCAGGTGGTTGCCGCCCAGGCAGACCTCATTGCCCGCTGGCTGCACATCGGCTTCATTCACGGGGTCATGAACACCGACAACATGTCCATTGCGGGCGAGACGATCGACTATGGCCCATGCGCTTTCATGGACGCCTATGATCCTGCAACGGTCTTCAGCTCCATCGACCAGCACGGCCGCTATGCCTATGGCAACCAGCCGCGCATCGGCCTCTGGAATCTGACGCGGCTGGCCGAGGCGCTTTTGCCGCTCCTGTCCGAGGACCAGGAGAAGGCTGTCGCGGAAGCGAATGAGGCGCTCGAAGCCTTCTCAGGCAAGTTTGAGGCGGCCTATCACGCAGGGCTCAGGCGCAAGCTTGGGCTGCTGACGGAGCGCGGAGAGGACCCGACGCTTGCCGCGGATCTTCTGAAGGCCATGGCCGAGAACCGGGCCGACTTCACCCTGACCTTCCGGCGGCTCAGCGATGCCGCCGCCGGACCCGAAGCGGACGAGGCCGTCCGAAACCTCTTCATCAACCCGCTTGCTTACGATGCCTGGGCTGTCCGCTGGCGCGAACGGCTGAGCCAGGAACCGCAAGACGCTGCAACCCGCCGGGCGGCCATGCGAGCCGTCAATCCGGCCTATATCCCACGCAATCATCGCGTGGAGACCATGATCCAAGCTGCGGTGGAGCGGGACGACTTTGCTCCCTTCGAGGAGCTTCTGATGGTTCTCTCGCAACCCTATGAGGATCAGCCGGCGTTTGCGCACTACGCCGAGCCGCCGGAGCCCCACGAGCGGGTCTATCAGACCTTCTGCGGGACCTGAGGCGGCAATGGGTCCGCGCCGCGGGGATGGCCTTTGGCAGGTCGCCGATCCGGACCACGGACGCCACCGCAACCGGTGCTTCGTCCGCGAGATGCATCATCCCGTCCTGGGGCCGAGGCGCCTCGGACGCATCGCGAGACGGCGATGTGCGACGAGGCCGACGCCGCCAAGGGGAGCCCAGCGCGTCCATCGGGTTTGAGGCCCCCAATGCCATCGTGCGTGCGGGGTCAAGCCGAGGCGTCGGCCCTGCTCACCGACATCGACGCCGATCGGTACATCGAGAACGTCCTGACCTTCCCAGTCATGGCTGTGGTACCGGATCTCCCGCCGGCAGTGAGGGCAACGTGACGCGAGGACATTTCTGAACGGCCACGGGCTGTCGGCGAGGTCGGGCAGAGCCGCTCGCGCCCTGGCATAAGCGTCGTCATAACCGTGCATCGTCCGGATCGCCCCGAAGTCGAGCGGCATCCTCCGGAGCGTTTCGGCCCTGTAAGCCAAGAGGACAGCCCTTCGGCAGGTGCGATGCCAACACTGGTCCGTGCGGAGAACGAGCATGAGAATCCCGTGCCGGCCGTTTCCAGACCAGTGCAGCTTGCCGCTGAGCGCGCCGGAGACAAACTCAGGTATGCTCAGAGATAAGCCATCGATCTGCACCTGCGCCTCCGGCCGGCCATGCTGATCGTTCCCGACCGTGGTTTTGAAGGCCGGCAGATCCGGATCGGGCTCGCGCCAGTAGCGGTGCAGGACCGCAGGCTCGTGAGCGACCAGCCAGAGGGCGCGAATGCCGGAAGCGGCATAGCGCTCCTGCCGTTGGCGGTAGGTTTCCTCGCCCTGGAGCTGAACCTGGGCCTCGACGGCGACGGTCCAGGCCTTCCCTGGCCGCCGGCACAGGACATCAGCCCGCCAGTCGCGGCCATCGGGCGTGGTTCCGGATTGCTCGGGGAGAGCCTCCCAGCCCGCGGCCTGGGCTCCGAGCAGGCTTTGGGCTTTGATGGAGAGATGGAGGTCGCTTTCCTGGGCCCCTGCAGACGCTTGTCCGGGAGGATGAGCGAAAAATCGTGTTCCGAGGCGTGAGACCTTGGGAATGGCCCGTCCTTTCCCATAGGGCATCCACGCGTCGCGGTTTCGTGCGAATCGCAGGTGCTCCCATTCGTGATCGGACAGCAGAGGTGCGACAAGCGGCTCCCCGGAGTGGGTGTAGGCGAGCAGTGGCATGACGCGGCTTCTATCACCTCAGGGAAAGCGTGGGGCGCGGCAGCATGCTGGGTACCGGCCGCCCGATCGACCTTCTGCCGGACAGGCCTATGAAGGCTGGATCCGGTCAATGACCAACCAGTCCCGCAACTTGGTCCAGCGCCTCTTCATCTGACCACCTCTGACCGCCATAGCCACGGCTTTCTTTTGTCCCACCAGCACGACCAGACGCTTGCCTCGCGTCACCCCTGTATAGAGCAGGTTGCGGGCCAGCATCGTGAAGTGCTGCGTCACCACCGGGATGATCACGGCGGGATATTCTGATCCCTGCGACTTGTGGATCGTGGTTGCATACGCGGGCACCAAGGTATCGAGTTCGCCGTACGGATACGTCACCTCCCGGCCATCAAAGGAGGCGATCAGCGCTCCCTCCTCGTCGTCGATTCCGACGACCGTGCCGAGGTCGCCATTGAACACCTCCCGGTCGTAATCGTTCTGTGTCTCCATCACCCGGTCGCCCGGCGAGAAGCGCCAGCCGAACCGCTCGACCTTGGCAGGAGGGTTCGGATTGAGCACGTCTTGGAGCTGGATGTTGAGGTTTCGGGCGCCGAGTACGCCCCGGTTCATGGGGCAGAGAACCTGGATATCTCTCATCGGATCAAGCCCGAACCGGCGTGGTATGCGCTCCTTGATCATCTGGATGATCTTCGGCACGCCCTCCTCGGGATCGTTGATTTCGACGAAGTAGAAGTCGCTCTCCTCTCCAGCCTTCGGCGGCTCGGGCATCCGGCCCCTGTTGATGCGGTGGGCGTTCACCACGATCCGGCTTTCTGCCGCCTGCCGGAAGACCTCGGATAGTCGGGCAACGGGGATACGCTCCGAAGCAATGATGTCGGCCAGCACCTGCCCTGAGCCGACCGAGGGCAACTGATCCACGTCGCCCACCAGCAGCAGACCCGCTTGGGGCGGAACCGCCTTGGTGAGCGCATTCATCAGTGGCACGTCCACCATGGAGGTCTCGTCCACCACGAGCAGGTCGCAGTCGAGCGGGTTTTCTTCGTTTCGAGAGAAGCCGCCGTGCTTGGGGTCGATCTCCAGCAGGCGATGGATGGTCTTGGCCTCCAGCCCGGTCTGCTCGGTCATGCGCTTGGCCGCGCGCCCTGTCGGCGCGGCCAGCGCGACCCGAACGCCCTTGGTCACCAGCAGACGCAGGATCGTATCGAGCAGCGTCGTCTTGCCCACGCCGGGACCGCCGGTCACCACCGTTACCTTGGAGCCGAGCGCCAGCTTCAGAGCCTCGCGCTGCGACGCTGCCAGGGTCTTGCCCGTGCGGCTCTCCACCCAAGGAATGGCCTTGTCGAGATCGATCTCGGGCCAGGGTGTTGGGCCGGAGGCCCGCTCGATCAGCCGGGCAGCAATGGCCTGCTCGGCCAGATAGAGGCCTTTGAGAAACAGGCAGGTCGAATTCCCGATCGTATCCGAGACGATCTCGCCTTTTGACAGTTCCTCGACCACGGCTGTGCGGATCAGCGCCGCGTCCACCTCGAGCAACTGCTCGGCCAGACGGGTGAGCGCCTCGACCGGCAATGCGCAGTGGCCCTCGTCGGTAGCGGTCTGCAACGCAAACGAGATGCCTGCCCGAATGCGCTGGGGGGCCGTCTTCTCCATGCCGAGCTTAGCCGCAATGGCGTCGGCGGTCCTGAAGCCGATCCCACGCACGTCTTTGGCGAGACGATATGGGTCCTCGGTCATGACCTGAACGGCCTCATAGCCGTAGGTCTTGAAAATGCGCACGGCTCGCGCCGTGCCGACCCCATGCGCGTGCAGGAAGATCATGATCTCCCGCACCGCCTTCTGATCGGCCCAGCCCGCCACGATCTTCGCCGCTCGCCAAGGACCGATGCCTTGGACCTCGGTCAGGCGCTCCGGTTGAGCCTCGATGATCTCGAAAGTGTCCTCGCCGAAAGCTGCCACGATGCGCTTGGCCATGGCCGGGCCGATGCCGCGCATCTGACCTGACGCGAGGTATTTCTCGATGCCCTCGACGCCGGTCGGCGGGGTAGTCTTGAGCACCTCGGCCCTGAACTGAAGCCCGTGGGTCCGGTCGCTGATCCAGAAGCCGCTTGCCGTGATCCACTCCCCGGGCGACACCGCCGGGGTATGCCCCACGACCGTCACGAGGTCGCGCTTGCCCCGGATATGGACCTTCAGGACGGCGAAGCCATTCTCCGGATTATGGAAGGTGACGCGCTCGACCGAGCCCGCGAGCGTCTCGAGGGCAGGCCGCTGATCCACATGCGAGGGACGAATCATCTGGTTCATGGCGCCTGCCGGAGTCGCTCCCGGCCTCTCCGACTGGATCGCTGGATGGCGCCGCCGACGAGGATGCTCTCTTTCCCGAATATCATATGTTCTCTATATGTTTCGCGGCTTTTTTGCGGCGATTCGGGTTGACACAGGCATCGCCCGAGGGAAATCGCGAAGTTTCCGCAATGATGCACAGGCAAGGGCGAAAGTCGGGCGCCGGGAGGGTTCTGCCCGGTTTCCACAGAAAAAAATAAGATGGTTAACGAGAGCCTAACGACG
Source organism: Microvirga makkahensis (assembly GCF_009830105.1). Classification (GTDB taxonomy): domain Bacteria; phylum Pseudomonadota; class Alphaproteobacteria; order Rhizobiales; family Beijerinckiaceae; genus Microvirga; species Microvirga makkahensis. The sequence goes on along the minus strand of NZ_WURB01000007.1, from coordinate 191,428 downwards.
CTGTACCCAAGGTCTTGATGCGGATCAGGAGGCCGGAATGGAGAATGGATCGGACGGGAGACGATCTTCAGCAATCTCGGATACGGAACTCCTGCGCCTGATCGGACAAGATCTGCGCGCGATCTATGCGGAGGTCATCAGGCAGCCGCTTCCTCCGCGCATCCAGGCAACGCTGGCTCTGATCGACCGCGAGCAGAAGCTCGCGGAACGATCCCGCCGCGTGCTGCCGTACTGAAGGCGCCCATATTCTCAATTCGGCGGGTCAGATCGCGCTCGACGACGGCCGCGATGATCGAGCCTGCGGTCTGGAGGTTTCACTCAGCAGGTCGAAGGGCCCTGCGAGGGGCCGAATGCTGGTTCTGGCCGCTCCACAATCCGGATGGGAGGCGGCGTGCTGAGATCGCCTCAGATCGCCTCCAGGTTGACCGCCCTCTTCGTTCCGGCCCGCGCGGCATCGGTACCCCCTTGCCGGCCGGCGGCGAAGAACGTCTCCGCATCATGGACGCCGCCGCAAAGCTCCGACGATAGGACCCATAGGCAGGAGCGAGTCCATGCGTTCCAGTGCGGGCGCGTAGAGGCTGGAAACGCTGCCGTCCAGGAACAAGGCGTTGGCGCAGCCGAGTCGATCGCGGAACAATCTGGCGAATGTGCTGAACGTGACAGGATCTTCCGAAATCGCGAACACCACCGTGTGGTGGTCTTTCACCCCGACACCGTTGCGGATCTTCAAGGACGTGCTCCGCTCCGAAAATTTGGGATGAATGCGTCCATTGATGACGAGCATCGGGCCTGACTGTGTCGCGTAGTCCGGCCTGATCTTCCGCTTGAGATAAGTGTTTGTCTCCAACACGCCGGCTCGATTGCCTTTGACATAGAGGACGCCGTTGGGCTTGAGGTGGAAGTTTCCGGGTCCGCTCCTGGTGTTGGCCGCCTTCAGCTCCTTGCCGTTCTCGACGTAAAGTCCGACGGGCGAGCGATCCTCGTGGTACATGCCCGCGTTCATCGCAAAGGCCAGGCGTGCCCCGTCCGGCGTCTCTCTCAGCCGACTGAACGAGCCGAGCACGTTCCCGTCCGGCCCGCGCCAGAAGAGCCTCACGTCGTACCGGCGCAGATCTACCGTGCAGACCACGAAGGCGCTGTCCGCAAACCGGACCGGCCGGCACGGATCAGGATCGGGTTGCGCCGCTGCCTGTTCGGCAAAGAGCCCGAGGGTCACGAGCGTCCCGGACAGAAGGATGAGGGTGCGGCAGGCTATCCGGCTTAAGCTGAAGCTGATCGCATTCATTCGTCTCTCAGACCTTTCTCCTGCCGCTTGCCCGCAGATCAAATCCGGTCCCGCGAAAACATGGGTCAGCGCACATCGGGCACAAGCCCCCGTGCGCGAGTGACCGTTCCCGGGGGTGAACGCGGAAGTCCTCCGCTGTCAACGGCTGCCCGGTCGCGGTAGCCAGCAGCTCATCGGCGGTCATCAGGCTCCCCTTCACATGAACGTTGGTGCGCAGCCAAGTCCGTAGCGGCGCGAAGTCACCGATCGCCAGCCGGAGGGATGTCCGCATCTGCCTGGAATGCCGCCCTGGCTGATCCTGGCGCCACGCAGGAGCGGGGGCGGCGTTCAGGAGCGCCGTCGCCGGCGCCGAGCTGTTCCCGACAGAACCACGCCAGCCCCTCAACGTGCAGGTTTGGATGGCCTAAGGGCGGTTGATCGGACCCGTTGCACGACGATATGGGAGCTGGTCGAAAGCAGGGAGGATGTCCCGAGTGTCGTTATCAGTGGAACGGAAGCATCCTTGGTCGAGCTGGTTCGGGCAAAGCGTTCCTCCAGCATCCTGTAGGTTTGCATGTGGGCGTGAAGTCCGTCGGGGTTGATCTCGCGGGTGGGCAGAACAAACCCACGCCGCCCGGGTGAAACATCGGGGCTCGCCCTTGAGCTTGTCTCAGGGGGCTCCCGCCCCTAATCCGGCTGTTTATGGATCGGGTCGATCCAGTAAACCTCCTCCGGCCGTTCGACCGGGTCCACATCGGTGATGTTCACCACCACGGCTTCATTGTCACTGCGCACGAGAACGCATTCGAGGGGCTCGTCGGGACTGGCGTTGATCTCCTGATGGGGCACGAAGGGGGGTACATAGATGAAATCGCCGGGGCCGGCCTCGGCGACGAATTCCAGCCGCTCGCCCCAGCGCATGCGGGCCTTGCCTCGCACCACATAGATCACGCTCTCCAGCTCACCGTGGTGGTGCACCCCGGTCTTGGCATTCGGCTGGATCGAAACCGTACCGGCCCAAATCTTCTGGGCCCCCACGCGTGCATGATTGATCGCGGCCTGGCGAAACATGCCCGGAGTCTGGGCCGTGTTCGGGTCGAGGCGGTCGCCCTTGATCACCTGAACGCCGTGATGCTTCCAGTGCTCGTGCTGGTCGTGGGGGTTGTCATGGTCATGATCTGTCATGGCGCTCTCCGAGACGGTTTGGTGTTTGGTCCTTGTGGATGACGAGCAAGGAGCCGAGGGTGAGGACGTTTGGTTCAGGCCTCCGTTGCGGCATTGTACTGCTCGTCGGTGACACGCTCCATCCAAGTGACGTGCCAAGTGACGTGCCAAGTGACGTGGGATCCGTCCAGCCCCTCCTGCATGGCCAGATGGATCATGCCGATGCTGGGGGAGGCCCCGTGCCAGTGTTTCTCGCCCGGCGGGATCCAAACGGTGTCGCCCGGCCGCATCTCCCGGACAGGTCCGCCCCAGGCTTGAATCCGCCCGACTCCGGAGACGATATGCAGGGTCTGGCCCAGCGGGTGCGCCCGCCAGGCGGTTCGGGCACCTGGTTCAAAACTGACGCGGGCGGCGCGAACCCGGGCGGGAGCCGGCGCTTCGATGATTGGGTCGTGCCAGACCGTGCCGGTAAATGCATCAGCGGGAGCGCGCCTGGTTGCGATCGAGCCGGCAAGTCGGATGTCCATGGGGGATCTCCTCAAGAGTGTTTCACCGCTTCACGGCTGATGTGCCTCGAGGCTCCGAGTCGGAGCGCGCTCGGCTCGGGGCCAGCACAGGGGAAATTATGCAAGTGCGGCAATATTAGCAAAGGGTCCAACCCGGCTGCGGCAAACCCTTGGCTCGACGAGGGGAACCTGGGCTCCATCTTCATGGAATGGCCGCTCCCGTGTTCCCCGCCAGCCGCTCCCTGCGTGAGCGGATCGGCGCTTTGCGTCACCTCCCGTCCCTGTTCCGCCTGGTGTGGCAGGCAAGCCCAGGACTCACGACCGCGAGCTTCGGGCTGCGGCTGACCCGCTCGGCCCTGCCCATTCTGGTCCTTTATGTCGGCAAGCTCATCATCGATGAGGTCGTGGCCCAGACCCGGCTCCCCCCGCCTGGCGGAAGCCTCGGCGAGTGGATCGGGAGCGGGCGGCTTGATGTTCTCGGCGGGCTGCTCCTGCTCGAGCTTGGCCTTGCCATCGTGGCCGATCTTCTGGGCCGAGCGAGCTCCCTCGTCGACAGTCTCTTATCAGAGCGCTACAGCAACTTCGCCAGCGTGCGCCTGATGGAGCATGCAACGACGCTGGATCTTGAGCAGTTCGAGAGCAGCGATCAGCAGGACCGGTTGGAGCGGGCTCGCCGTCAGGTTACCGGGCGAACCACTCTCCTGACCCAGATCTTCGGGCAGGTCCAGGACGTGCTCACGGCCTTGTCGCTCGCCGCTGGCCTGCTTGCCTATGCGCCCTGGCTCATCCTCCTGATCATCCTTGCGCTCCTGCCGGCATTTGTCGGCGAGATACATTTCAACGCTCAAGGGTACCGGCTCAACTACTTCCGCACCCCGGAACGGCGCAAGCTTGATTACATCCGTTACCTTGGCTCAAGCGTCGAAACCGCAAAGGAGGTCAAACTCTTCGGTCTCAACGCCTTCCTGGTCGAGCGCTTCAGAGGCTTCGCGGACCGCATGTATGTGGACAACCGGCGGCTGGCGATCCGTCGTGCCGTATGGGGCACGCTCTTCGCTACCCTCGCGTCCTGCGCCTACTACCTTGCCTATGCGCTGATCGTATGGCGGACTGTCCAAGGCGAGTTCAGCATCGGGGACCTGACGTTCCTGTCCGGCTCTTTCCTTCGCCTGCGCGGCCTGCTCGAGGGATTGCTTCTGGGGTTTTCCCAGATTGCGGGGCAGGCGCTCTACCTGGAGGATCTGTTCTCATTCTTCGATGTCCGCCCGAGCATCGCATCGCCCCCGAACCCGCGGCCGTTCCCGCAGCCGCTGCGGTCGGGGATCGTGTTCGAGAACGTGGGTTTCCGATATCCGGATTCCGATCGCTGGGCGGTCCGTCGCCTGAGCCTGACGCTGAGAGCCGGAGAGATTGTGGCTCTGGTCGGGGAGAATGGGGCCGGCAAGACTACGATCGTGAAGCTCCTTGCTCGCCTCTACGACCCGACCGAGGGACGAATCCTTCTCGACGGCCATGATCTGCGCGAATACGATCTGGCCGACCTGCGGAGCCACATCGGCGTGATCTTTCAGGATTTCGTGCGGTTTCATTTCACGGCCGGCGAGAACATCGGGGCGGGCCGGATCGAAGTCACCGATGACCGCGCCCGGATCCAGCAGGCGGCGGAGCGCAGCCTCGCCGATCGCATCATCGAACGGCTGCCCCGAGGCTATGATCAACCGCTCGGCAAACGGTTCCATGAGGGGGCGGATCTCTCCGGGGGCGAATGGCAGAAGATCGCCATCGCTCGCGCTTACATGCGGGATGCCGAGGTGCTCATCCTGGACGAGCCGACCGCCGCTCTCGACGCACGCTCGGAATATGAGGTCTTCCAACGGTTCCGGGATCTCAGCCAAGGAAAGACCGCGGTTCTGATCTCGCACCGGTTCTCGACGGTGCGGATGGCGGACCGCATTCTCGTTTTGGAGAACGGGCAGGTCGCGGAGTCCGGTACGCACGAACAGCTTGTTGCCTCGGGCGGGCGTTACGCCGAGTTGTTCGAGCTACAGGCCTCCGGCTATCGGTGAGGACGTCAGGGCTCCTGGCGTGCGAATGGCGTGCCCCACCATTCGCCGACGAGGCTGCGTCCGACATGGCAGCGGCACGTCCGCTGGCGGATGATTGCCCTGATGCTGAAATGCAGGGGGCGTGGCACTCAATGGAGGCTACGTAGTGCTGTTGCGCCAAGCCTCGTCAGTACAGAGAAGCCTTGATCCGCGCCAGCCCCTGCTTGGTCAGCGGGTCGATCCTCAGGAGCTTGTGCCCTCCCGACGAGACCCGCTTCGAGAAAACGAGACGCACGTAGCCACCCCCCGGGAGAGGGAGGAAGTACAGGCCATCGGACTCGCCCGCTAGGTAGCAGCGCAAGCCGACGTAAAAGCTTTCCTCGTATCCCTTTATCGCGCGGCGGATCGCCGGGTGGATGACAAGCGTCGTCTGCTTGCTCTCACAGACCTCTTCAACGGCTTCAAAACTCAACACGGCTGAACCTCGTCTTTAAACGGCCAAGCAGCCCATTCAGGTTCAACGTCGTTCCTGCAGATCAGGTTCGCCTCGAGATCCACCTTAGCCAAAAGAATGGGCTTGCAGCGGAAGAGGAGTGGGAGCCGGTAGCGACATGGGAGAGGGCTGCATGCCCTTGTGCTATCGCGCAACGGACGACCGATCAGCCGTTCCCATGGTAATGCCTGCACGAGACCGACGGGAGCGGCGCGGATTTGGCACACCGGATGCCCACTTGGTCCGGACAGCCGGGGTTGTCGTTCGCGGCGCGGCCGAGGCGGCGTCTCCTGTTTCGAGAGCAGGGTCCCCCATCGTTTCGGTAGGGATAGCGCCATCATCAGCCCGGTCACGCCCCTCTCAGAATGAGGAGGCGCCTCGACGCCGCAATTTCACATAAATAAGATGGTGATTATTCTCTGGAAGGATCGGCCTTGGCAGTCGTTAAATCGCCACGCTATGCTCGGCTTCCCCAGAGGAAAAATCACCAACAGAGGGATAAACGATGAATACCGCGAAGATGCTTTCTGTCGCCGGCTGTGTATCCGCCTTGCTCATCGGTTGCAGCGTACAAGCCGTTCAGGCCCGTGATCTCACGGTGGTTTCCTGGGGCGGCAACTACCAAGATGCCCAGCGCAAGATCTACTTCGAGCCGTTCTCCAAGAAGGCCGGGAAGCCCGTTCTTGAGGAGAGTTGGGATGGCGGCATCGGCGTTCTGGCGGCCAAGGTCAAGGCGGGCACTCCCAATTGGGACGTGGTTCAGGTCGAGGCCGAGGAACTGGCGCTCGGTTGTGCCGACGGCTTTTATGAGAAGATCGACTGGAACAAGCTGGGTGGCAAGGACAAGTTCCTGCCAACCGCTGTGGACGATTGCGGCGTCGGTGCCATCGTGTGGTCGACGGCGCTGAGCTACGACGCCAACCGACTGAAGGAAGCGCCAAAATCATGGGCCGATTTCTGGGACGTCAACAAGTTCCCGGGCAAGCGCAGCCTTCGGCGTGGACCGAAATACGCCCTTGAGTTCGCCCTGATGGCCGACGGCGTCCCGCCCGCTGACGTCTATAAGGTGCTGGCGACGCCGGAAGGCGTCGATCGCGCGTTCAAAAAGCTCGATCAGCTCAAGCCGCATATCGTCTGGTGGGAATCCGGCGCACAGCCTCTGCAGCTTCTCGCGTCCGGCGAGGTGGTGATGACGTCGGCGTATAACGGGCGCATCTCGGGCATCAACAAGACAGAGGGCAAGAACTTCAAGGTCGTCTGGCCCGGCAGCTTGTATGCTATCGACAGTTGGGTAATCCTCAAGGACAGCCCCAACAAGGATCAGGCGATGGATTTCATCGCCTTCGCGAGCCAGCCTGAGAACCAAGTGAAGTTGCCGGAGTACATTGCCTATGGTCTGCCGAACAAGGAGGCCGCGGCGAAGGTGCCCGCCGATTTGCAGAAGGACCTGCCCACGGCGCCGGAAAACCTTTCGAATGCCGTTGCGCTCGATGCCGATTTCTGGATCGACAACATCGAGGAACTGAACAAGCGCTTCAATGCTTGGCTGGCTCAGTAGTGACAGCGTGATCTCTTGAAATGGAGACAGCGCATCGGGCCTCCTCACGCTGTCTCCTGACCGGAATCGTTCAAACCGCACTGGTCCTCGATCCGGTGAGGCATGCCACGTGGCGGCCTCGCCGGGAACAGCCGGAGCCGGAGACAGCAGAGAAATATGCAGCCGTTCATTCAGTTCGAGTCCGTTTCAAAGAGCTTCGGCTCGCTTGCCGTGATCGACTCCCTCGATCTGACCATTCATAAAGGCGAGTTCCTCAGCCTTCTCGGTCCCTCCGGCTCGGGCAAGACGACGATCCTGATGATGCTCGCAGGCTTCGAGCGGCCGACCCGGGGGACGATCACGCTCGACGGCATGCGCATCGACCAGCTGCCGCCCCACCGGCGCGAAATGGGCGTGGTGTTTCAGAACTACGCCCTTTTCCCTCATATGACCGTGGCGGAAAACGTCGCTTTTCCTCTGGAGATGAAGAGATTGCCCCGGCACGAGATCGCCCGGAAGGTCGAGCGTGCCCTCGACATGGTGCGCCTAGGTCATCTGAAGAACCGCAGGCCCTCTCAGCTGTCGGGCGGGCAGCAGCAGCGTGTCGCGCTGACGAGGGCCCTTGTGTTCGAGCCCAGGGTGATCCTGATGGACGAGCCCCTCGGAGCTCTCGACAAGCAATTGCGGGAGCACATGCAGCTGGAAATCCGTGAACTCCATAAGCGGCTGGGGCTGACGATCGTATTCGTGACCCACGATCAGTCCGAGGCCCTGACCATGTCCGACCGGATCGCCGTGTTCAATGCGGGCAAGGTCGAGCAGATCGACAGCCCTCACGCGATTTACGATACACCCCGCACGCGTTTCGTCGCCCAGTTCATCGGCGAGACCAATCTGATCGAAGCCGATGTCGTGAACGTCCAGAACGGACACGCGACCATTGTATTAGGCGCAGATCTCGCCGCCAAGGTGCGAAGCGGTCCTGAACTGCAGGCGGGGCAGAAGGCCCTGTTTTCATTGCGCCCGGAGCGGATGAGGCTTGGAGCGGACCCTGCCGGGGACAATGCGCTCGACATGACGATCACCGACTGCATTTATCATGGCGATCACATGCGGGTGCAGTTGGCGAAGGGCAACTTCACTTTCACGGCGCGGTGCGAGCGCCTTGCGGGCAACTGGACTGTTGGAACTCCCGTGGTCGTATCGTTCGATCCCCGCGATTGCACGGTGCTCGCGCCATGAGCAGGGCACCCGCACGCGAGCGAATGGGCGCATTGCTGCTGATCGTGCCGCTACTGGCCTTTCTTGCGGTATTCTTCCTATGGCCTCTCTGGACAATGGTGAGGGCTTCCGTCGTCGACGACACGGTCAGCCGCGTCCTGCCGCGCACGGCTGCGGCCATCGTGTCCTGGGATGGGCAAGGACTTCCTCCGACGCAGGTCCAGCAGGCGTTGGTCGAGGACCTCAGGCAGGCTGACGACCAGCAGGCACTGGGGGAGACGGTTCGGCGGCTCAACAGCGCCGTATCGGGTTTTCGAACCCTGCTGACCCGCACGACGAACGCTGTTCGAGACGGAACAGATGCGGTAGCCGTCGATCTGGGGGATCTTGATCGACGCTGGAAGGAGCCCCGCTTCTGGCTGGCGCTCAGGGATGCGGTTCCTCCCTATACGGACCGCAATCTTCTTGCCGCTGTCGATATGAAGCGAGATGCGGGCGGGGCCATCGTCAGCGAGGATCCCGGTGCATCGGCCAACCGGTTGATCATGTTCCGCACGTTCCTGGTAGCGGCGATCGTGACGCTCGCAAGCGCAGCGATCGGATTGCCCTATGCAATGCTGGCAGCAGCCGTGACCGGCTGGAAGCGCACGGCGCTCCTTCTGGCAGTCCTGGTTCCGCTATGGACATCGCTGCTGGTGCGTACAACCGCCTGGTTCGTTCTCCTGCAGAACGAGGGGCTGATCAATCGAGCCTTGCAGGCCATGGGCCTCATCGACAGCCCCTTGCCGCTGATCTTCAACCGGGTCGGCGTCGTGATCGCCATGACGCATGTGCTTCTGCCGTTCATGGTGCTGCCGATCTACAGCGTGTTGCTCTCCGTTCCGCGAAACCTGATGCAGGCGGCGGCATCGATGGGGGCGGGGCCCCTGCGGGCCTTCTGGCGTGTGCTGCTTCCGCTCAGCCTTCCTGGCCTGCTGTCAGGCTCACTCCTGGTCTTCATGGTCGCCATCGGCTACTACATCACGCCGGCTCTCGTGGGCGGGGCCAACGACCAGATGATCAGTTCCGTCATTGCGTTCTACGCCATGGGAACAGCCAACTGGGGGCTCGCCGGAGCGCTCGGGGTGATCCTTCTCCTGGTGACGATGATCCTCTACTTCATCTACGGGCGGCTCTCGAAGTCTCCTCAATTGCTGGGGGCGTGAGGCAGTGTTTCGGACGGCTCAAATCTTGTTCGGCGTCTCGGTCGTGATCTTTCTGCTCATGCCGATCGTCGCGATCCTGCCCCTGGCCTTCACATCCAGCGTCTTTCTCACATATCCCATCGAAGATTATTCCCTCCGGTGGTTTGTGGAGTTGGCGACAGCGGACGCCTGGCGCCTGTCGATCATGAACAGCCTCATCATCGGCCTGGGGGCGACACTGCTCTCCACGATTCTGGGAACATTGGCTTCCTTGGGCATGCGGTCAAAGGCTCTGCCGTTCGCGAATCTGCTGAGGACGATGTTCCTTCTCCCCATGGTCGTACCCGCCGTGGTGTTGGGCGTGGGCATGCAAATGCTCTTCGTCAATCTTGGTCTTGCCAGCACCTATCCGGGCGTCATCGTTGCGCACGCGGTCCTCTGCGTTCCCTTCGTGATCGTGAGCGTGTCCGCATCCCTGCAGGGAATCGATCCGTCAGTCGAGAAAGCCGCCAGCAGTCTTGGAGCCTCGCCGGTAATGGTGTTCCGCAGAGTTACGTTCCCGCTGGCGCTCCCGGGCGTGATCTCCGGCGCCGTCTTCGCGTTCGCGACATCTCTGGACGAAGTGGTCATCACACTCTTCGTGGCCGGTCCCAATCAGAGGACGCTGGCGCGACAAATGTTCTCGAGCATTCGAGAGAATATCAGCCCAACCGTTGTTGCGGCTGCCCTGCTGCTTATTATCGGAACGCTCTGTCTTGGAGGGCTCGCCGCTCTGTTGCGATGGCGTCAGGAGCGGAGCGCCCTTAAGGCTGTCCCATGAAGAGCTTTGATCAGGCGCCACCGATATAGCCGAGGGACCCAGCTAAGGACTCGGTGTACATCTCCGGCCAACGCGACCCAACAGAACGAAAGGACAAAGGATCATGCGCGGACTCCCCAATTCAATTCAGGCACGTGATGTAGAATACGTGCTTCATCCCGTCACCAATGCCAGGAAGCACGAGGAGATCGGGCCTATCGTGATCGATCGGGGCGAAGGGATCTACGTCTACGACGATCAGGGAAACCGCTATATCGAGGCATTGGCCGGCCTATGGAGTGTGGCTGTGGGCTTCGGAGAGAAGCGCCTGGTTGAGGCTGCCACGCGGCAGATGGCGAAGCTGCCCTACTATCATACCTTCTCCCACAAGACGAACGAGCCTTCGGTTCTGCTGGCCGAGCGTCTGGTGAAGATGGCGCCGGATCGTCTCAAACGCGCCTTCTTCGCGAACTCGGGATCCGAGGCGAATGACAGTGTGATCAAGATGGTGTGGTACTACAACAATGCGCGGGGACTGCGACAGAAGAAGAAGTTCATCGCCCGCACCAACGCGTATCATGGGATCACTCTCGCCTCAGGCAGCCTGACGGGTCTTCCTGCCAACCAACGGGATTTCGATCTGCCCTTCGTCCCCGTGCGACACGTCACCTGCCCGCATCACTACCGTTTCGCGGAACCGGGAGAGAGCGAGGAAGCCTTTGCCGACCGTCTTGCCGCCGAGCTCGAAGCTGTCATTCTGGAAGAGGGCCCTGAGACGGTAGCTGCATTCATCGGTGAGCCGCTGATGGGTGCGGGCGGTGTCCTGCCACCTCCTGCGACCTATTGGAACAAGATCCAGGCCGTCTGCCGCAAGTACGACGTTCTGATCGTTGCTGACGAAGTGATCAACGGCTTCGGTCGCCTCGGGACGATGTTCGCCTGCGACTATTATGGAATCGATCCCGACATTTTGGTGCTGTCGAAGCAGATCACGTCTTCCTATCAGCCTCTGGCGGCTGTGATGATCAGCCAGGAGCTCTATGACGGCATTGCCGACAACTCCGCCAAGATCGGCACGTTCGGCCATGGCTTCACAACATCCGGCCACCCAGTTCCTGCGGCGGTTGCGCTCGAGAACCTCGATATCATCGAAGAGAAGAACCTGGTCGAGAATGCACGGCGCATGGGCGAGGTGATGCAGGCCGAGCTCCGCAAGTTGGCGGATCACCCGCTGGTGGGCGAAGTTCGCGGCATTGGGCTGATTGCAGGCGTGGAGTTGGTTGCTGACAAGGAAACGAAGGCGAAGTTCGACCCCGTCGGAAAAATTGGGGCACAGGTTTTCGCGCGTGCCCATGAAAACGGATTGATCATCCGCGCCATCGGGGACGTCATCGCATTCTGCCCTCCTCTGATCATCAATGAGGAGCAGATTCACGACATGGTGAGACGCTTCAAGCTCACGCTCGATGAAACGGCTCAGGAGCTGCTGAACAGGGATGTGGCTTCCTTGTGACCGCAGGGCGGACCGCTTGTTATGTCCCGCCGATGAGAGGCTTACGGAAGGGGAGTAGAATTCATCTTCCGTAAACCGTCCGCTCGCTGGGGAGCTCGGATGGGCTTCGTTGAAATTTCCGACTTCGGACAGAAAGATCCCAGAGCAGTTCGTATCGGCTCATGCGGCAAGCAGTTGAAAACGCTCGCTGAGCGATAGTTGCCGATTGCGGGCGTGGTTCTCCTGCTGCTTGCGCATCATGTGCACCATCTCGAATTGACCAAGAATCGTGAGAGCGTTGGGATTAGACTTGAGTCCGAGCATTGCCATATCCGTTGCTTAGTGGCCCTGTGATCCTGCTCAATCGGACTATTGTGGGGCATGAATAGGCACGACACCCTCGCCCACCTGTCAGCAGCTGAAGGATCGGCTGCCATCAACAGACCGGGATAGGGATGCCTGGAGCACGGAAGGTGGCCAGGCCGAAAGTGCCTGTGAGCTGGGAGCTCGTGCTCTTATCTGGCCGCCCCTTCAGGCACGGGTGGTCGTCTCCAATCCCAACCTGGTGCGGGCAGCCGCCTGGGCCTAGGTGGTGGCCCGAGCCCTGGCGCAGGTGGCGGTGCTGGTTGGGGTTGCGGAGCCCTCCGCGCGGACATGGCGGGCACGAATAACGCCGGTGCCGGCGGCTTGTACCCGCGTGATCGGTGGGGCCATCGACAGAACCCCGGGAACTGAACAGCCGTGTAGGGAACAGCTATCAGCCCACCCGACGACGAGAGCGCACCATGAAGTGCTTCAAATCGGCCGGTCAAGCGCAACGCTGCCTCTCGGTTCATGGCCAAATCGCAAGCCACTTCCGCTGTCTTGCAAACTCCAATGCCGCTGATCATCGCCGTGTCCGCGCTCGGGCCATTCGGAGCCGGGCCGAGGCGCCCGGCACTGTGACTGTCGCCTGAACCAGCCTCAAGCCAGGATCGATATATCCTTCTCCGACAACGTGACGGCGCCGTAGCGGGGAATTGTTACAGACGCTGCTCCAGTTCGCACCCCCGTTTCACACTTGTGTCAGAGCTTGTGCTACAGAGAGAGGCCTCAAGACGGCTTCGCGCTCCGTCCCGTTCGCCACCGTCGCCTTAGACAATACGGATACCATGACCCACACCAGCGCCGCAGCGCGCCAGCCTGCCGCCAAACCCTCCTTCATCGCGTTGCTTATCGCCGCCTCGGCCGTGAGCCCGCTCGGTATCAATATGTACCTGCCCTCCATGCCGGGCATGGCGCGGGCCTTCGGGGTCGACTTCGCGACCATTCAGCTGACCCTTTCCCTCTATCTCGCGGCCATGGCGATCGGGCAGTTGATTATCGGCCCGCTTTCTGACCGCTTCGGCCGACGGCCCATGCTCCTGGCCGGGCTTCTTGTCTTCGTGTTCGGCTCGTTCGTCTGCCTGACCGCGCAGAATGTCGGGATGCTGATCATCGGCCGTATCGTGCAGGCCATCGGCGGCTGTGCCGGGATCACCCTGAGCCGTGCCATCGTCCGGGACCTTTACGGGCGCAATCAGGTGGCCAGCATGATCGGCTATGTGACCATGGGCATGGCGGTTGCGCCCATGATTGCGCCGACCATCGGCGGTGTGCTCGAGACGCTTTACGGATGGCGCGCGTCATTCGTTTTCCTGATGGTCTTTGGCAGCCTGATTCTGGTCGTCGCCTACTGGCAGCTGCGCGAGACCAACCACAATCGTGATGCGGCGGGCTCCGTCCGGCACCTCATGCACAGCTACCTGACCCTGTTCGGCTCGCGTCTGTTCTGGGGCTACACGCTGTCCGCCAGCTTCGTTTCGGCCGTGTTCTTTGCCTTTGTGGCAGGCGCGCCCTACGTGATGATCGAATTGATGGGCCGCAGCCCGGCAGAGTACGGCTTTTACTTCGCCATCGTGCCGAGCGGTTACATCCTGGGTAATTTTGCCTCGGGCCGCTTCGCGGGCAGGATCGGACCGAACCGGATGATCTTGGCCGGTACGCTCGTGACCCTGGCCAGTGTCGCCAGTATGGCAGTCACATTCGCCCTGGGATTCCTGCACCCGGTGGCTCTGTTCGCGCCGATGTTCTTCATTGGTCTGGGGAATGGACTGGTTCTGCCGAGCGGCATCGCCGGCGCGGTCAGCGTGAAGCCGGAGGTGGCAGGCGCGGCGGCTGGCCTGTCGGGCAGCCTCCAGATTGGGTTTGGTGCGCTTGTCGCTCCCGTTGTGGGTGCTACCCTTGGCGCCACCGTCTGGCCGCTGATCACGATCATGGTGGTCTGTGCGTTGTTCGCACTCGCCTCGTTCGGACTGGTTGCCGAGCGGCGCAGAGCAAGTTCAGCGGCCGGTCCGTGACAGGGCTTGGCAAAACGTCCAAGGCGCGAGGGAGACTGATGCGGCAACCACAGGCAACCAATCGGGGGAACTTTCGATGAAGCAGTCACAGCCCCTCAGCCGCCGCAATGTTCTCTTTTCTTTAGCGGCGACCAGTGCCGCGATGATGTGGTCCCTGGCAGGCGACGCACAGCCGGGTCCGGGTCTCACCAGGCCAATACCCTCGACCGGAGAGGCGCTGCCCCTGGTCGGGCTCGGCACCTGGATCACGTTCAATGTCGGTCGCGACATCGAAGCGCGGGATAGCTCTGCCGAGGTCATGCGGGCGTTCTTCGAGGCCGGCGGGCGCCTGATCGACTCCTCACCCATGTACGGTTCGTCGCAGGAGGTGATCGGCTATGGCCTGCAAAAGCTCGGTCGTCATCCTCGCCTGTTCTCGGCCGACAAGGTCTGGACCTCGTCAGGCTCGGACGGTCCAAGCCAGATTGAGGAGTCTCGCCGTCGCTGGAGGGTTCCACGCTTCGACTTGCTGCAGGTCCACAATCTGCTGTCCTGGGAGGTGCATCTCGGGACCCTCCTGGCCATGAAGGCGGCCGGTGAGGTGCGCTATGTCGGGATCACCACCTCGGAGGGTCGCCGGCACCGCGAGTTCGAGCGCGTGATGCGCCAGCACCCGCTCGACTTCATTCAGGTCACCTACAACATTCTCGATCGAGAGGTGGAAGATCGTATCCTGCCCCTGGCGGCCGAGCGAGGAATCGGGGTCATCGTCAACCGGCCGTTCCGGCAGGGTGCGCTGATCGATCGCTTGGAGCGCCACCCGCTCCCGCCTTGGGCACCCGAGATCGGCGCGAGAAGCTGGGCGCAGTTCATCCTGAAGTTCATCCTGTCTCACCCAGCCGTGACCTGTGCCATTCCGGCGACGACGCGGGTGGATCACGTGCGCGAGAACGTGGCGGCCGCCGCCGGACCATTGCCGGATCCAACGATGCGGGCCCGCATGACCGCCTATGTCGAGGGCCTCTGATGGGGGACTGGCTGTCCTACACTCCATCGGATTTCCTGCTGTTCTCGGCCCGCACCTATTATCGTCTCTTCGAGCTCTACAACCGGGCGATCTGGCCAGCGCAAATCCTGGCGCTTCTGTCCGGTCTCGTTGTCCTGTGGCGGCTGCATCGGCCTGGCGCCTGGCAAGGTGCGGTGGTCGCGACGATCCTTGCGGCCGGCTGGCTTTGGACAGCATGGGCCTACCTTGTGGAGCATTTCGACACGATCAACTGGGCGGCGCGGTATTTCGCCGTCGCCTTCGTCGTTGAGGCGCTGCTGCTGACCTGGGCAGGCGTCGTTCGAGACCGGCTCGCATTCCAGCCGGACAGCCATTGGACCGGCCGGACCGGAATGGGGCTGGTTCTGTTCGCGCTGGTGGTGCATCCGTTGATTGGTCCGCTTGTTGGTCGCAGCTGGACGCAGGCCGAGATCTTTGGCGTCACGCCTGATCCCACCGCACTTGCCACGCTCGGCGTCCTGCTCACCGTGGACAAGCGGCCGAGATCGAGCCTCATGATCATTCCGCTGATCTGGTGTGCGATCAGCGGAGCAACCCTTTGGACCATGGCTCCACCGGATTTCTGGGTCATGCCTGTGGCCACTCTTGGGGCTCTTGGATTGGCCGTTTACCGGGTGTCCTCTGCGCGGGGGCAGGGGACAGGCTGAACCCCGCTCAAGCCGGTAAGGGGAGGGTGACGAAGCAATGTGCACCGTGAGGGGTCGCCAGCCCGATGGATGCAGCTCTCGTGGACGGCTCCCATGCAGAGCGTCTATGCATGATCGGCATCAAGCGAGGTCATCCCGTGCGTTGGGCGGCGGCCGCAGATGATCAGCGGTCGAGAGCCGCAAGGGCAAGCCATGGCAGCAGCATGTTGATCACCTGCGAGCCGAAGGCCTGCAACAGCGCTCCGGCCGCGAGCGAGCAGGCCAAGCCGTGTCGAAGATGGTCATGTCGTTGGTGGTTCCGCCCGGCCCTTCTCGCTGGCGCTACAGGTCGAGGTCAGCAGTTTCGTCGACGGCACGCACATCAACGGGGCGGTTCAGCTCGACTGCAAGAAGGCGCGGGGCATGTAGACCGAGCGTGGCGCCGCAATCAATGAGGTGAGCACCCTGACCGGCCGGTTCGCCACCCTTATGCGCTCCGTCGGCCTCGGCAACGACGGGCCCGTGGTGCTCACCCATCGGGGCCGGAGCCTGGAGCCGCTGCCCGCCTCCAGGCTCCGGCTCGGGCCGGTCTTTCCCCTGAGAGACTTCCTCGTGCCAGTTGCCCGCCTCATCTTGGTACTCGATGTCTTCAGTTTCGCCGGGCCGTCTCTGTTCGCCGGCAGCCCGTTCGGCAGCCCGGCGGGCTTCATCGCGGCTGGCATAGCGTTCTGAGAACACGTCTCCGACCCTGTAGGCCCACCCGCCATCGTGCTCCACGACTTCATAGTGGACTTTGTCCATCTCTGTCCTCCGATAGAACGCTTTCGAGCTGTGCAGGTATTTGATGAGGGCGTTTCGCCTTCAAGTCCCGGTAGCTGCTAGTACGCCGACATACGTGGGAGCTCCTTCATCTCGTGTGGTGCTCCGGGCTCCAGAGAAAAACCTCCTCGCCCTTGTGATCCATGATCCGTAGGGCATCGGGCTTTTGCGGCATGTTCAATGTGTCAAAGAGCGATTGTGCCCTGACCTTGGCATCGTCCAGCTCGA
The DNA here is from genome assembly GCF_009830105.1 of Microvirga makkahensis. Classification (GTDB taxonomy): domain Bacteria; phylum Pseudomonadota; class Alphaproteobacteria; order Rhizobiales; family Beijerinckiaceae; genus Microvirga; species Microvirga makkahensis. The sequence goes on along the minus strand of NZ_WURB01000007.1, from coordinate 174,627 downwards.
ACGTGTCATGTTCCACGCGATCCAGGATGGCATGTGCACCGTCTGTTTTGCGAACCCGAAAGAACTCGATGATGAACATTGTACGAATCCTGCCCTTCTGAATGAATCTGTAGGCCAAGAGGCACGCTGGGAAAGATGATCGCTTCCACTTGCCTTCGTAGCGGAATTCCGGAGCTGTGCCCGATTGCCGTTCATGACCGCCTGCCACTTATGATCAGTTTCCACGTAGCGAATCGAGACCGCGGATGGATCCACGGCCACGTAACGTGGGCCGCTCCCCAGGACATCCCCGACCGACAAGACGATCCCCATGATCTCGCCGCCCTCGAATACGATGTCTTCGATCTTGCCCATGCCCTCGCCACTGCCGGTTTGAACGTTCAACCCGATCAGCCGTGAACTCAGGATGGCATTGTTGCCAATCGTGATGAACTGAGGCGCACCGGATGCGGGCGGCGTGCTCTGGGCGTGAGCCGCGCCGGTTAGGTAGAGTGTGGCGACAAGGAGAGGTGCACAGACGAGCATGGACGGCCTTTCTCTGATCCGAGCTCGGGGTGAACTCTCGGCCACGATAGTGGCTAATTGAGGAGGGCTCCCAAAGTTGCCTCAAACCGACGTCCGGAGGGCTTAAGATCACAGGTGGCGCCCCTATATGTACTTTATCTGGGGCTTGGAGCCGTCGATACGCTCCCTGAGGAGTTCTCCCATGCGGGTTACGACAGTTGCGGCCCTGATTGCCGTATTGGCGCTGACGTCGGCGGCCGCCGCCCAGGGCAAAATCGCACCTGATGCGCCGAGTCCGAAAGCCTCGCTACTGCAATCGTATTCGGCCGATGAGGCTGCGGCACTTGCGGCCAAGGTGCGGCAGAAGGCCGAAATCGTGGAGCGCACCCGGGATCGCAAGATGAGAGAGATCTCAAAGGGTATCTGCACCGGGTGCTGATACTAGACACTTACTTCCAAGCAGAAGCGACTCGGCAGCGCGGTCCGAGAGAAAGCGGCGATTCACTCCGCTGACATCAAAATGCCTGCTGTCTGGCATATCCATTCTTCATGGGCGAAGTGCTGAAGCACTCAAGCAAGCGTGACGATCTCGAGGAGTGGGATGATGAGGGTGGTGCGGCTTGCTCACTCGGACGTCTTTGACTCCAGGGCAATCCGCCAGGCGGGACAATGCCGGTGCTGTCAGGCGACTATAGCCTCAGGAAGCGAGTCACTCATGAGCAGAAGCCATAACAGCCTAGCCAGGAGAATCATGAGCTCGGTCTGGAAAGCTGTGAAGCTGCTTGAAGATCGCCCCGCACCGCCGAAGGTAAAGCTCGACGGGCGGCGCGGCTATGGCGATCGCGATATTCCGTCACCGGACCAAAACCCCGCTGGGGAATGATCTGAAGCCAGTCCCGCTCCACATAGGACGGTAGGCCAGGGTGTCGTTGTCACGGATGGGTATTTTGCTGCTGGTCTGTGGTCCTAGATGCCAGCGGCTGAGAGATATCCTGCGCTCCCGCCGTCTGCCGCGGAGCGCAGCATGCCCAGCAATCCTTTTCCCTTTTCGCCGAGAGCCTGCGCTTGACTTGGTCATGGCTGGTCATCAGCCTGGGCGTCCAGGATCATCTGAGGCGGTATCTGCGCCGAGCTGATGAGGCAAAGGATCCTTGGTCTGTCCCAGAAGAGTTGTGAGTTCATGGAGAATTAGCTCGATTGAATATTTGCCGGCCGACATAAGGAGAAACAGTTCGAGTTCCAGGGCGGAGTTCGCAGTGCGCCCCGGCTTGCGGCGTTCGATCTCTCGCGGACAGAAAGCCCCGATCAAGCTGATGATCCCGTACAGGGCACACGGCTGAAGAACTCGAGCACGACCATTCCTGCTAGCCGCATGCTGCGGGCCCAGAGGGCCGCGTCAGTGAAAAGCGGATCCGGTTTTTCGCACGATGCGCTCTTCAAAGAGTGGCGCATCGGATTGGATCCCCAAAGTGCGTCCAGGCTCAGGTCTGATGCTCTCGGTCCGGTCCTGAAGTCGAAATTTCATGTAAAGCCTTCAGCTCTCCGGTCTCGTCAGGGAAAAATCGCTGCGGATGGGGCTCCTCAGCATGACCAAGCGCCGCCTGACAGCGGCAATCGGCCTTGTGCGATGCAGCAACCCGCTGGGATCTCCGGCGTTGTCCGCTTTGGGATCTGAACGGAGAAGCTGCATGCGCGACCCGGCAAGCGAGGCCACCTTGAAGTCACTCCCCGGAGGCGGAGTCGTGGGAACCGGCAGCGTCAAGCCGGGTCATCCTGACAGGGTGGATCACGACCAAAATTCTATTCAGCCTTGGGAAACTGACAGACCTGACCGCTCCGGGGCGCGTCAATGGCTCGTGCCCGCTGTTGCCGGCACGGCCGCGGGCCTCGCTGCCGCGGCTCTATATAACCGCAAGCAAGCCCAGGAGGCAGAGCGCCGGTATCCGCCTGTCGGCCGCTTCCTCGACGTGGATGGCGTGCGTCTGCACTACATGGAGCGAGGCCAAGGCGAGTCCCTGGTGCTGATCCACGGCAACGGCACCATGATCCAGGACTTCACCGTCAGCGGCCTCGTGGACCGGCTGGCGGACCGCTACCGCGTGATCGTCATCGACCGTCCTGGCTATGGCTACAGTGCGAGGCCGCGTCACCTTTGGACCCCACGGGCTCATGCCCGGCTGTTCCGGAATGCCTTGACGCAACTGCGGGTCGAGAGGGCCCTGGTGTATGGGCACTCCTGGGGCACTCTGGTGGCCGTGGCTCTCACCCTCGAGGCTCCATCGCTTGTGCGCGGCCTCGTCCTTGGTTCAGGATACTACTATCCGACTCTGCGGGCGGACACGTTCCTGCTCTCGCCGCCGGCCATTCCCCTGGTCGGGGATATCATGCGCCACACTGTCTCCCCGCTGGTAGCGAGGGCAATTCTCCCTGGCATGATCAAACACATGTTCCAACCCGCCCCGGTACCGGAGCGCTTCGAGCGCGAGTTCCCGAAGGCGCTGATGCTGCGGCCTTTGCAGCTTCGCGCGTCGGCTGAGGATGCCGCACTCATGACGCCTTCTGTGATGGATCTGGAGCAGCATTATCGAGACTTGGCGGTGCCCGTCACCCTTATCACGGGCGCCGATGATAAGGTCTCCGACGTGGACCGCCAGTCCGCACGGCTGCATCGGGAGCTGCCGCACAGCGCGTTCATTGCTCTCCCGGGCCTCGGCCACATGATTCATCACTTGGCCCCGGACGCCGTCGCAGACGCGATAGATGGCACAGCGCAGCGATCCAGCCGGATGTGGGCATTCTGATCAGAATGAACCGTTACCGCCCGCGGAGCCTGGTGTGGCGGGTTGCGCCGTCTCGTCGGTTCAAGGGATGTGCCCTCTTCCACGGCCGCCGGAAACGATCCTCCGAGGCTGAGGTAGAGAGCGGGATCGTTGATCGAAATGTTTGCGGACAGGGCAGAAGCGGCGTGATCCTTCGGATTTGCCGCAGCGCATCGGCGGATCTGCGGGCTGCCCTGTGACCGATGTCCTGTTCACGGACATTGATCCGGGTGGGCGGGATGGCTGCGAGCTTGCTCATGGAGCGCTCAAAGCCCTGCCGACCTTCCGGTTGTTCATGCCTCGGGACCCTCGCGAAGGTCTCACGGTGATCGCATACCAGTCGGAGCGCACTTCCTCTGATGTTCAAGTGCCTGCCGAGGTCGAAGCGTGTCGCCCGTCGGGCCTGGCGGCCCTCAAGGAGCGATCGCGGTCTCTTGAGCCCCTGACCTTCGATACGGAGTCGCTGGCGATTTCGAAGGCAGACACCCGGGCTGAGAATATGCCGATCCGGATGGTGGTCATGGGCGAAGCTTAACTCCAACACGAGAAAGGCGACAAGCCGAACCGACTCGTGTGCCTCCTCAGAGAGAAGGGCAAGGTCGTACTCACTTTCTTCACCGAGCAATAAGAGTAGACGTACGCTTTCCCAGGGCTGCGCAGTGCCTGGTAGGAGCCCATGAGGAGATTGGCCCGCGCTCGGGGATGCGGCACGTCAGGCCCGTGCAAGCACCAGGCAGTCAAGCACGGCGCCATAGTGGCAGCCGGCCGCGACAAGGACGAAGCTGTGCCAGATTGCATTTTGAAAGCGCAGGCTCTCGTAAAGATGAAATACCACGCCGGTCGTGTAGAGAATGCCCCCGGCGGCAAGAAGCCAAAGCGTGGAGGTAGGAAGAGTGCCGAATACAGATTCGTAAGCCATGACGCCACTCCAACTCAGGAGCAGGTACAGCAGGATCGAAAGGCGGTCGAAACGGCCGGGGAAGCGGAGCTTGAGTGCGATCCCGACAACGGAGGTGAGCCACACACCGACTAGCAGCACCAGGGACTCGGCGCTTGCCTTCATCTGAGTGATGAATGGTGTGTAGGTTCCAGCAATCAGGAGGTAAATGGCCGAATGGTCGAACCGCCGCAGCATCCATTTGATGGGCGAGACCGGCCAAAGGTTATAGAGCGCCGAAACGGTCAGCACCGCCAGAAGACCGATGCCATAGATGAGAAGGGATGTGAACTCCCACGCCCCGACGGCGGGAGCCGCCACAACGAGCAGTGCAGCGACAGAGACAACCCCGGCTGTCACGCCGACAACATGCACGATGCCATCGGCGATGATCTCCTTCATGTCATAGTCCCATTTCAAAGTCGCTACCTCCGGGATAATCTGTGCCAAATAGGCCGGCAGATCATGCGGTGTGAATTCGACCGGTCTCGTCTGGATGTTATTGGACCTGAATTATTGTAGTGTCGGCGGGCTTGAGTGCCAGGGTCTGCGACAGCCCTGCCGCTCGGCCTTCTCCCGAGCCACCTGCGTCACCTGTGAGTGCTATAGCCATATGAGCTGCGTCAGCGTCTGGCACTCCTGAGCCGTAAGCTTGGGGGCAGTGATCACCCGGTATTCAGACCTTTTTCAAGACCGGAGAATTTCGCGGCCTGACGCATTGCATTGCCGACCTTCTCCTACTGCGCCGATCATGGCTAGGCCGCGACAATCTCAGGTGGCTCAGGCGAGCGGCATGAGGAAGGTGAAATGGGTCGCTTCCTGATCTGAGCACACATTGAGCGAACCGCCGTGAGCGCGGGCAATCCCACGGGCAATGTAGAGGCCCAAGCCGAGGCCTTGCTGGCTCGGGCGCGCCGCCACACGAAAGAAGGGCTGAAACAGGCGCTCCAAGGTGGATCGGGGGATCGGCTCACCCTGGTTGGGGACCGAGAGCTCGAAGCTGCCGTCCAGGGTGGAGGCTCCTGCCAGGATAGGCTCTTCACTCGCGCCATGGGTGAGGGCATTGGCCACCAGGTTCGAGAGCAGTTGTGCCATGCGGGCCCGGTCACAGTTTACAGTCTTGGTGACGGCCAACTGCGTTTCGATTCGCCGCTCGGGCCATGCCGCCCGCAACTCGTCGACGACCTGCTCAAGCACCTTTCCCAGTGATACGTGTGCGTTCCGCTCCAGGGTCAGGCCACCTCCGAGGCGGCCATGAGCGAAATCGAGCACATTGTCGATCAGCTCGGCCATACGTCCCACGCTGCTCTGAACGAGTCCAACAACCGTCATCCCCTTAGGGCTGAGCGGTTCCTCCAGGAGCATCTTTGCTCCCGCCTCGATTCGAGGTGAGGGGATTTCGCAGATCGTGCCCTAGCACCGCAATGAACTGCTCCCGCAACTCGGAGGTCTTGCGCTCGTCAAGAAGGCTCGTTTCACTGACCGTCAGACGTTCGACGGCGTTCAGGTGAAAGCCGATCAGTTCGGCGAACCGCTTGACCATGCCGATGGTCCTCAGGATTGTTCAGCTGCGCCGGGCGGGGATCGATGGCACAGAGGGTGTCCCAGAAGGACCCATCCGCGAGAACCATCGGCATCAAGATGTAGCTCTGGAAGCCGTACATCGCTGGAGTGTGATGGCGGCAATAGGTTTCATCCTCGGCCACATGGTCGATCACCACCTCTTTCCCGGCCTGCCGGATCTCGTGACAGATTGTGGCTTCGACCTTGAGTTCGCCGCCGGGCTGAAGGCCGAACTGGATGTCGTCGCGTACCGCGCAGGCGATCCAGCGGTCCTCGGTCACCCGTGCCACGGCCGCAAAGCCCATCCAGATGGTGCGGCAGGCAATCTCCAGAATCGTCGGCACGGCTGGGATGCAGTCGATGGCGGCAAGATCCGCCTTGAGGTCGGTGGGCACGTCTGAAGAGTTCCCTTGGTCTCGGAACACCTTAACCGGTATGGGTCATCGTGTCCTTCAGGAGCAAACCAAGCGCGGGGCTGGCGCTGAGTCTGCAACCTTTCTGCCGCTACGCTGAAACCTGTCGCCGGATCGGCGGTTCCCCTCACTAGCCTGTGATAATCGCAGACGGTCCGCGCTGCCGCAATGAGCCCGCACCGGTGCCCAAGGAGAGCATCAATGCCCCACGACGCCTCAGGCGACGTGCGCTTGCCGCATGTCAACGACCTTCATCCGGATGTCGCCACCTTCATGATCGCACGGGCCTTCGCCGAGACCTACTGTGACGTGCTCGATGCGCCGATCCCGGACCCGCTTGTAGCCATTCTCCGGCGGATGGAACTCAGGGAGGCTGATCATGAACGCTCTACAGCCTGAACCGCACCTGGCACTGATCGTCGAGGACGATCCCGATGTCCGGGCGCTTGCCGCCGTCCTGCTGGAGGAAACTCCCCTTGACGTGGTGGAGGTGGACAGTGCGGAAGCCGCCCTCGACTGCCTTCAGGAGCGCGGAGGCGAGGTGGCGATGATGTTCGCCGATGTGCGCCTTCCGGGAGAGATGGACGGGGTGCAGCTCGCCAAGGCCGCGTGCAAGCTCTGGCCGACGATCCGCATCGTACTCACGTCTGGAGATCCCGGCATCCGGCTGGACGATCTGCCGGAGTGCGTCACCTTCATGCCCAAGCCCTGGCGTGGCCTCGACATCCTGGTTCATGCCGAGAAGGCCATCCATGACCCGCAACCCCCAGTGACGTGACATGGGACAGGACATCGCCAGTGATCCACCTGTTGTCCTTCTGGTGGAAGGCAAGCTGCTGGTGCAGATGACGGCCGCCGATGAGCTGGAGGAAGCAGGCTTCCAGGTGCTGGAGGCTCGCTCTGACGAGCTCCATGTACTGTCCACGTCCGCTGGCCGCATGTGCGGCTGCTGGTCGCCTCAGGCGACGCGCGGCCTGGGCCTCATGACATCCCGGATGACGGTCGCTTCATGCCGAAGCCCTACCGCGCTGCGACTCTCGTCAGGCAGATCCATGAATTGATGGGGCAGGGGGCGGCGAGAGGGCTAGGGACCTCGTCCGCTCGTGCAGGTGATGCCTCAACGGGGGTGCGCCCTTTCAGGCCTCAAACGTCCCCTGGAACGCAGCCTTGATCTCGGATCCGGGTTGAACTCCGTACCCTGCCCAACGACCGGCATCTGAGCGAGCCTGCTTCGCGAGCAGTCGCGCCGATATTCTGGCTTGCTGTGAATACTTTCTCCCGCAGGCTCTGGCGCAACGAGGTGACGCTCGCGCGCTCGAAGGCCCAGTCGAAGTCCGAGAGGCCGTCGAGCGGCACATGCGGCCACGCAGGGTGGCCTGTCGGCGTGATGATCATAAATCGTCGTAACGTCTTCCTGCCGACGCGGGCGGTGCAGGGGCCTCATCGCCCCGACGAAGCAGTGCGACGGGATCGTAGACCTGCGATCCGCGAAAGAAGGTTTATGCGCTGGTCAAATGGTTCACGTCTGCGCCTTGATCTCGCTCTCGCGCACAGCACGCTCCCCGAAGCCGGACGATTTGATGCGGTATGAAACCTCGCCGGTCTGATCGGCCGGCATGAGCCGAACGATCTCGTAAACACCCGTGGAATTCGTCTGCATGTCACGAAAGCCGGGCTGCTTGAGCCGCACCATCTGTCGAACTTTGAACTTGTGGGACATCAGCCAATCTCCTTGCGCTGAGTGAATGGATCGAATCCGATTGTCGAGACGCGACAGGGGCCGGGCCCTACTTTCGCGCTTTGCGAGCCGCGTAACGGGCATCACGGGCGGCCTTGCGCTCCGCCTCTAGCTTGGCATCGCTTGCTTTTTTCTCGGCAGCCGCGCGCTTTTCCTGCTCGGCGTGTTCCACCGCAATCGCTTCACGCTCCGTTGCGATGCGTGCGTTCTCCGCGAGACGATCAGCCTCCCGTTTCGCAATGCGAGCATCCCGCGCAGCACTCACGGCTTCCCGAGCGGCCCGCCGCTCTGCAACGGCGGGATCGTCGGGGCGTGGCCGCTGACGGAACTTGTCTGCCATCGCTTGCTTCGCATTCCTGGCGGCACTCAGCCGTTCGCCAAAATCTTTCTGCTTCATCCCACTCACTGACCTCAACATAGCCATCGTGCCCCTTCTTGCGCCGGTGACTTACCGGATACGCCGGATGCTGGTAATCGTGCCTTCAGGCAGGGTTCCTTGCTCTTGCTGAGCTCGTGCAATCAAGCCGATCGTCCGAGTGTCACCTGCCTTCGCAGGATCGTCGACCCACAAATAGGCTCGACGAGCATCGTCATAATCCACCACGAACATGACTGATTTAGCAGCAGGGGCTTTTCGAAACGTGTTCATCAATTCCTCACTCGTCCGACTATCGCGTGACGGACGCTCGCAATCAAAAAGCCGCCCCACCTGGGAGCGGCTTCGTAAGGGCGCTTATGGGATGGGCCGGGCCATCCTTAAGCCTTTTGGATGTTGTTGACGGCGATCTTGCCAGAACGGCGGTCTTCGGCCGTGTCGAAGAAGACCTTCTGGCCCTCGAAGAGGCCGCGCATGCCGGCGCGCTCGAGGGCGGTGGCGTGGACAAACACGTCCTTGCTGCCATCATCCGGCTGAATGAAGCCGAAGCCCTTCATGTCGTTGTAGAACTTTACTGTGCCCATGATCATTGGAGTAACCTTTCGCAATTGCTGCAGATGCACGTGAGGGAAGGCGCGCAAATGCGCGACCTCAACCCGGTTCGTCGATATTTGGGAAAGAGTGTCTGAACGTGCGCCTGGCTGAGCCAAAAGCGAAACGGCCCGATTGTCCGGCCAAATCCGATAATGAAGATATGGGAAGCGTTTGGATTTTTACAAGTGGTTAACTTCGTAATTTCTCTTGAAGCAGATAGCGTACCCGCTCTCGCCTGCTTTCGACTTCTTGCATGCCCCTTCGGTATTCTTTTGCTTGGCTTGATGCGCCGAGATGGCTCATGCGCCAAAGCATAGAGGCCGCCCCACGTCGGAGCGGCCTCTATTGATGATCAGACAGGTTGCTTAGACCGTCTTCAGGTTTCCAGCCGATTCCTTGCCAGTGCGGCGGTCAGCCTCAACGTCATAGGAGACCTTCTGACCTTCGACCAGGCCACGCAGGCCTGCGCGCTCAAGCGCCGTTGCATGGACGAACACGTCCTTGCCGCCGTTGTCGGGCTGAATGAAACCATAACCCTTTGTTTCGTTGTACCACTTCACCGTGCCAGTCGCCATGGTGCACTCCTTTCGCTGCTGGTGACAAAGGTGAGCCAAGACGCATCAGCGCCTGGCTCAGAGAGTATCGATCTTCGGAAGGTCGTCCGTGCGCGTGCACGGCGAAGCGCAGCAGCTCAGGCGTCGGCCAAGTCTCGATCGAGGCATCGTAAAGATGCTACGCGACCATTGCAAGGCAGGCCGAACCTCCCGGATATCCCCGAGTGATTGCCCCAGTGTCGCGGAACATGAAGGGCGGCTGAGTGAGCGAAAGTCTGGCGTCAAACCTTGAACTGAGAGCAATGACCCTCCATGTACCATCCAACTGGATGGTACATGGAGGTGAGCATGACGAGCAATGTACACGAGCTTAGGCCCAAAGCCGCCGACAGCGAGAAGATCACGATCAATCTTGGCTATGTGGATCTGGGCCACATTGATCTCCTCGTGCAGGAGGGCTTCTATTCCAATCGGACTGACTTCATTCGAACAGCCATTCGCAATCAGCTTGACCGGCACAACGAGGCTGTCAGGAAATCGGTCGCCCGACATCAGCTTGAACTGGGCCTGCGTCATTACACCCGAGAGGATCTTGAGGCCGTACAAGCAGCCGGCGAAGTGTTGCATATCCAGGTGCTCGGTCTCGCCAGCATCGCTAGCGATGTCACGCCCGAGCTGGCGCGGCAGACGATCGCTTCGCTCCACGTCCTTGGCGCCTTGCACGCCCCTCCGGCCGTCAAAGAGGTGCTGAAGGAGCGCATTCGCTGACCTCTGGGCACACGCCCGCCCCACCGTCTTTAGAGCCCGCCCAACCCTTCCTCACAGGAGGGGCAGGCCCCACCTGCCCCACAACAGGATCGAAATCGTGAACACAGAATCGAACAGAGCCATGGACGAGGCAACCCGCCTCACCCGCGAGGGCCGGCTTACTGAGGCCATGTCAGTCCTGCAGGGAGCGCTTTCGCGGGCCCATCCGTCAGCTCCCTCACCCCATCCCAGCGGAGATGCCGGCCAGCCTCCACGAGGGCGGCCGCCACGGATCATCGAGATGGTGGCGCCATCCTCAAAGGGAGGAGCCTGGACCTCGCACACATTCGACGCCCGAAACCGTGCTCCAGACCCCTCCGGGGGTTCGGCCGGAACCGCGGGCCAGCATCCGGTGCCGGAAGCGTTGCGCGGCCTCCTCGACCGCATGGGTGAACCAGGCTCCAGGCTCGGTCTCGACGGTCTCATCGGACCTGTTGCAGCCCGTGCACCGGCCCCGCTGCCGGAGGGCGCACGATTCGAGGGGCGGTCGTTTGCCAACGAGGCGGGAAGCCGCGCTTACAAGGTTTACATCCCGAGCGGCTATACGGGTGAGCCTGTGCCGCTCATGGTGATGCTGCATGGCTGCACGCAATCGCCCGACGATTTTGCTGCGGGGACGCGGATGAACGAACTGGCTGAGGAGCAGACGTTTCTCGTCGCTTATCCGGCGCAGGCCCAGTCTGCCAACATGTCCAAGTGCTGGAACTGGTTCAACGCAGCCGATCAGCAGCGAGGTCGGGGTGAGCCATCGCTGATCGCCGGCATCACCCGTCAGATCATGCACGACTTCTCGGTCGTGCCGGGACGGATCTATGTGGCCGGGCTGTCGGCCGGCGGGGCGGCGGCGGCAATCATGGGTGCTGCGTACCCCGATCTCTATGCAGCCGTAGGAGTCCATTCGGGCTTGGCGTGCGGGGCTGCCCGTGACGTGGCCTCGGCGTTTGCCGCCATGCGCCAGGGTAGCGTGTCCCATCACAGCGGGGCCGGTCAGCCCGTACCGACCATCGTATTCCATGGCGATCGCGATACGACGGTCAATCCCATCAACGGCGAACAGGTCATGGCACAGTCGAAGGCCGGCTCGGATTTGCGCACAAAGGCCAGCCGTGGACAGGCTCCAGGTGGGATTCATTACACCAAAACGGTCGCGTTTGATGGCAGCGGACACCCGATGTTCGAGCATTGGGTTCTTCACGGGGCGGGCCATGCCTGGTCCGGGGGAAGTCCAAATGGCTCCTATACGGAGCCACGAGGGCCCGATGCCAGCCGCGAGATGATGCGCTTCTTCCTCGAGCATGCAAAACCGGCAAACGAACCCCGCGTGTAAATACGCGAGCCCGCCGGTCCTCATCGTGGCCTGGCAGGCGAGAATTGGATGATGCCACTACGATGCGCTCTTCAAAGAGGAGAGCATCGGATGTGTCACAAAAGTGCAAGTCCGCTTTTCACGTCCGATGCTCTAGATTCCGTGTATCGAGTAGTGCTCCTCTCTCGAGTGCGCGGCATTCCAGAGTTTTCCAGGGTGGAATGTCGGCTTGTGGCAGGTGGCAAACGAAAGCCGCACTTCGGGAGGCATAGGGTAAGCTGACCTTCATGAGGCTGCGCCCAACGACTCAGCTCGACCCTGAAAAGACCTTCCCCTGCCAAGCTTCCGGATCGTGATCTGTCGACTTCGATCGCGGCATGATCCGGGGTACGTCACAGGGGCCACGTCGCCGATGTCTCATCGGGATTTGTTGATCCCGGTCTCCTTGGACGAGGGGCTCCCGCGAAGGATGTTCGGGAAATCGGCTTTGCCTTCCATAGACCGACTTTCGATTTGAGCCATCAGCTCGTCAGCCATCTCCTGGAGGCGCCGACGGCTCGGCTCCTGGAACTCGCGCGGCTTGGTGTCGATCACAGAGAGGGAACCGACGACCAGGCCGGAGGAGGTCCGCAGCGGTGCTCCGGCATAGAAGCGGATGCCGTTTTCCAAAACGAGAGGATCGTCGGCGAAGCGCGGATCCTCGGAGACGTCCTCCGATACCAGTACCGCATTCGCCGCGATGACGTATGCATCGAGCGTTTCTTCATGGAGAGCTCGGCCGGCTACTTGGGGTTCCTGTGCCGAGCCTGTCATGTCGGGCAGGGCCCGATGCGCTTCGTCCACAAAGGACACGAGGGCGATCGGGACATCGAACGCCTGTGCGACTTTCCTCGACGTCTCCTCAAACTGGCGGCTCTTCGCTGAGGCCAAACCGAGGTCGTGCAGCGCTGCAAGCTGCTCCTGTTCCATATCGGGAAGGACCGGAGAGGTCCAAGCGGGCGATGTCGGGCGGGTCATCCACGCATCCACCTGATCGACATAGGCTTCCAGGGTCGTGAATACCGCATCGGCCGCCATCTGCTTCGCGGGATCCTCGGTCTGGCCCGTGGCGAGTGCCGGATTCCAGCAGCAGACGACGAGCTTGATGTGGGGTGCCCGGCGGCGGAGACGCCGGCAGATGTAGCGGGCATAGACCTGCGGCTGCGGGTGAAGGTAGGACAGGCTGACGACTTCTATGCCCTTGAGGTCGAGCTGTCCGAGGGCCCCTTGGCTGACGGCGATCGGTGGCAGTACCCGGGCGCCGATGCCGCGCTCCTCGAGCACCTGCGCCATCATCTCGGCCGCGGCGCGATCAAGTTCAGTGCGGCCCGCCAGACAGAGGACGGATGGCGGCCGCGCCTCTCCGGCCGAAGGTCGATCGCCTTCTCCCGCATCCTTGCTTGCTTCGACGCCGTCAGCGGCCTTCTCCCCGACATGGTCCTCAACCTCCCGCACGACGCAAACCGCCATATCGGCCACTTGCCGCCGGTAGTTGGTATCGGTGGTGCTGCGCTGGCGGTCGTTCTCGGCCAAGCGGAGTGCCGGGATAGCCACGTTGTCGTAGAACTCGCGCGAGGAGCACTCATCGACGTATTCCTCGGCGATCTCCACCGCCTCTTCCAGGTTGCCGGCGAGCAGACGCTGGTAGAACCGCTCTTCCGGCGCGAGCACCGGATCGCTGCCGAGTAGGACGCCCAGGAACTCGAGCTGCGGCACGTAGCGGCCGATCACCACGAGGCAGACGGTCAGCGGCGTCGCCAGGAACAGCCCGACCGGCCCCCATAGGCTGGTCCAGAAGATGGCAGCCATGATGATGGCCAGCGACGACAGGCCGGTGCTGGAGCCGTAGAGCCATGGTTCGATCACGTTGTTGCTGACGAGCTCGGCCACAAGGAACAGTCCCACCACCCAGAACAGCATCGTCCAGCCGGGATCGACCGCGATGGCGAGCGCGATGGGAAAGAGGGCGGCCAGGAAGGGGCCGAGATAGGGAATGAACCGCAGCACGGCCGCCAGCAGCCCCCATAGCACCGCATTGGGCACACCGATGAAGTAGAGGGCGACGCCGATCGGAATGCCGTAGGTCAGATTCACCACGAGCTGCATCAGCAGATAGCGGCTGACGCGGGCGGCGGCATCGTTGATGGCCTGGGTGCTCTTCTGGAGATCGCCCGCGCCGGCGAGCTTGATGAAGCGGTCGCGCAGGTCCTCGCGCTCGAGCAGCACGAAGATGACGAAGATCACGACGAGGCCCGCCGTCGCGAGCGGCGCAAGCAGCGGGCCGATGACGGTCCGGATGATCTCGAGAGGTCTGGCCTGCGGCGCCTCGAGACGCACCGTGACCGGCTCCTGCGGCGCTGATTCCGTCCCAGGGCCAGGCTTCGGCTGCACGGGTTTGGTCTTATCTCCCGAGATCTCCTTCCCGAGATCCTCGATGGTGGTTGTGACCTTCTCGACGACGCCGCCCCCGGGTGCGGATTGCTGCAACGAGCGGATCTTCTGAGTGATGGTGGTCTGATAGGCTGGAAGATTGTTCGCGAGCTGGATGAGTTGACGCCCGACCACGAAGGCGATGCCCGCGATCAGGATGAAGGCAAGGGTCACGGCGACGATCACGGCGGCGATGCGAGGCAGCCGGAACCGCCGGAGCCAGTTCACCAGCGGCGTCAATGCGAAGCTCAGAAGGACGGCCAGGGCGAAGGGAATGAAGATATCCTGACCGAAGTACAGCGCCCCGATCGCCAGCACGATGCCGCCGGCGGTCAGGATCGGGGAGCTGGCCGGTGGCGCGGCGGGAGGAAGATGGGGGGACGGCGGGGCCTGATCGGCCATGGGTTGGTGCCTTCAGCTACGGTTAGCAGGACAACCCGGCACAGGGCTGTTGGATCCGTGCCCCGGAGAGCGTGCGCTGAGACCGGACCCGTTGGCGTCACTATCCTCAGTCAACGTGACATCTCCGTATCAGCGCATGCACTGCAGGATGACCTCAACGGCAAAGCGGCAGCGCTTGAATATCGACAACAGAATGGCTCCTGGGATAATCGCCCCTCGTTGTACGGCCAAGGCTGATGCAACGGAGCATTGAGCATCGACAGCAGCGGAACGGTGACGCTCTCACCGTCCGGGAACGACGTGCTGTACGTCTCCGCAGCAATCTACGGGTTCATCATGGAAACGCGCGTGCCATCCGGGAGCATTGAAGAGAAGAACGAGTAAGTTAGGGCAGAGACGGTCCGCATCGTTTGCGAACGAGCATAACCCGTGGTTCGAATTCGCTCGCGGTGGCTTTCCTGCGTCAACAGTTTCCCTCGGCGGCAGGTTGTGGCAAGGCCCCGCCAAGGCGGGGCCAGAGGTATTCAACGAGCGGCTGCGGCCCTCGGTTGAACCGGATTCGGAATGACGGGCAGGATGATCCGTGAAGGATGATCCGCGTCGTGCAGGATCGTCTGATCCGCGACCTTGAAGGTTGTCCCCTGGCCAAACTCAGCACCCGTGTTCGGATTGCGATCATAGTGCGGGAAGTTCGAGCTGGAGATCTCAAGTCCGATGCGGTGACCCGGCAGGAACAGGTTCGACGTGGGCCAGAGGTCGATCTTGTACTCATAGACCTTTCCCGGCTCGATGGGGGTCCGCTTCTCAAGCGTTTCCCGTGAACTGGCGCGGATGATCCCGTTGCCAAGATTGTAGACCTTGCCGTCCGGGTGGACATCGACGAGTTTGGCGGTGAAATCCGTGTCCGGAGTCGAGGACCGTGCATAGAGGATCACCTGGACCGGTCCGGTCACCTCCATGCTCTGCTCGAGGGGCGGGGTCATGTAGACCAGGACGTCCGCCCGATCCTCGATCTTGGCCTGATCATAGGGTCCGACCGGTGCCACATCCGGGGTGCAGCACGAATGCCCACCCGCGCTTGGGACAGGATTGGCGGGGTCGTAGCGGTACTTGTCGGGCGCCTGATTGGCCTCCTGCTTCTCAAGAGTGAGTGACCCGTTGCCGTAGCGGGTGTTGGCCTGCCCCATACTGTGCAGGTAGTACGGCGTGAATGTGGTCTCTGGCAGCGGCCAATTGTCGGCCTTGCGCCAAGTGTTGGCGCCCATGACAAACACCCGGACCGGCTTTTCGGTATCGACGCCGTTGGCCTGCCCCTTGAGCCAATAGTCGAACCAACGCAGATGCAGCTGGTCGATGGGGTTCGCCGCCTCGGGGCCGAAGTCGATCTCACCTACCTTCTGCGCCCAGGGCAGGTGGATCCACGGGCCGATGACCAGATGTTGGCCCTTGCGGGCTGCCTCCGAGCCGCCTTTCTCGCGCATGCCCATGAAGTTTTCTGTGCCACCCTTCATGAACACGTCGTACCAGCCCGCGAAGTTCAGAGCCGGTACCTGGATGTCCTGATACTTGGTTCGAATGCTCCACTGCTTCCAGTAATCGTCCCATGTGTCATGCGTGACCCAGTCTGCGTAATAAGGCGCGATCCGCTGATCGTTCTGGGAGTTCGGCAGATAGTCGCTGATCGGCACGTGCTTATACAGGGCAGGCAGGTCGGAGGCTGCCTTTTGGATATCGTCGAGAAGCTGCTGATCGCCCTGCCGACGGACCCCGGACATGGCTATTGAGGTCAGCGGCCACGACTGCTTGAACGCAAGCGAGAAGGCACCGCCCTCGTATGACCAGCCGTCATAATAGTCCGACGAGGTGTGGGCTGGCGCGATCGCCACCAGATGCGGCGGCTTCTCTGCCGCCGCGAGCCACTGCGTCGCTCCGACATAGGAGAAGCCGTACATGCCGACCTTGCCATTCGATCCGGGTAACCGGGCGGCCCACTCCACCGTATCGTACCCGTCCTTGCCCTCATCCCGGAACGGGTAGAACTCGCCTTGCGACTTGTACTGTCCGCGCACGTCCTGGATCACCACGATATAGCAGTGGGAGGCGTACTCCTCCGGTTTGGCATAGACGTAGGTCTGCGCCGCATCTTTGTTGTAGGGGAGGCGCATCAGGAGAACCGGATAGCTCCCGGATTCCTGGGGGCGGTACACATCCGCCATCAGCACGGTGCCGTCCCGCATCTTGGCAGCGACGTCGGTTTCCTTCCTGACCGAGCATGGCCCCCTGTCAAGAGCTGCCCACGCCGGGGACAACGACGCAATGACCGCAGCTGCGGCAAAAACAGAGGTGTAGGTTGCGTAACGACGAGCCTTGGCTCTGTTGGGCGTCCGTGCCTTCCGTCCATCAATCAAGGACATGGGCGCTCGTATCCTGGATAGCCTCTTCATTGAGATTTTCCTCCCGTCTTGCAATCGGCTAGGAAATCAGTCTGGCTCGCTTCCCGTTGGCTACTCGGCGGGAAACGTGAGCCGAGAGGCAGAATCCTCGCTCTTCATGAGAGGAGTGGCAATTGCATTTCGGGCGATGGAGCTATCTCGATGGAGCTCTTTGCCTGAGCAATGCCTGGCCTTACTATGCGCCAATCTTCAGAATCGCTTTGTTGAAGTACTTGGGCCGGTCTGCTGGTCGTTGGAATCTGATACTTGAGAACCGGGACAGGGTAGGCTTGCGGTCTATGCCGAGAGGCAAGGCAATGGAAGGAAACATGGAGCTCGCCGGCAGACGGCGTCGAAGTCGTGGGAGAATAGCGGCTTGGACCTTCGCAGCGCTCATGCTGCTACTGCCCCTGTTTGCCATGCAGGTCACCGATGAAGTGAAATGGGATGCGGCTGATTTCGCCATCTTCGGCGCGATGCTGGCTGCGGCTTGCGGCACCTTCGAGCTGGCAGCCAGGATGACGGGTGACGCCCAGTATCGGGCCGCCGTCGGTATGGCAGTCGTGGCGGCCTTCACCCTCGTCTGGATCAACCTTGCTGTTGGCATAATCGGGAGCGAGGATGATCCCGCCAACTTGATGTATGGCGGAGTGCTTGCCGTCGCGATGATCGGAGCCGTCATCGCGCGCTTCCGGCCCCATGGCATGGCACGCGCATTGGCCGCGACGGCACTCGCTCAGGCATTGGTCGGCGCGATTGCGCTGGCTGCGGGCTTGGGCGCCGCAGCGCCGAGCTTTCCAGAGGCTGTCGTGTTCCTGACCGGGCTCTTCGCCTCGCTGTGGCTCATATCTGCCTGGCTGTTTCGGAAAGCGGCGCGGGATGCCCGCTGGCGCAGCGCCGTAGGTTGAACCGTCACGTCCGCTGTCCACCAAAAACGACGTCGCAACCCAGGCAAGACATGCCGGGTTTCACCATAGGGGCTGTGGTTGGCCATTTCTCGGTGATCCTGCTCTGCATGCGGTGGTGCCTGGCCTAGCGCATCGTGCGAAAAAGCGGACCCGGTTTTCACGAACATGGCCCTTCGGGTCGCACCAAACGACGCGCTCTTCAAAGGATAGAGCATCCGATCGGATCCCAGAAATGCACGCCCCGGTCCACAGCTGGGTCCGCACTACGCCTTTAGACTGCTTGAGCGGTTCAACCGCCGCAAACGTCCCATCACGAAGAGGTGGCATAGCGATGAAATCTACAAAGGTCCGTGTCCGCTGGACGTATCTCGCCCGCGCCATTGACAACGTTATGAGCAATATCGAGTTCTGGCTGAGCGAACGACGACCTCCTGGTCACATCCGGCTAGTGTAACGGCGCCCGGGCGCTCGACAATATCGAGCGCCCGATCAAAACATTCCTCATGGCTCCGCTGTGTTGCCACTTGGGACGGGGAGGATACTGCGAACAATTGTACGATGGTCTTCCTCGCCATGCCTATGCAACGTCCAGATCACATTGCGGAAACGCTCTAGCGTTTGACGCAATCGATCAGGGCCTGCAGCATCTGGTCTTCCTCTGCCGTCAGGTCTGTCAGAGGCGGTCGGACGGGACCGGCATCGAATCCCTGGAGGCGAACGCCCGCCTTCACGGCGGAGACGGCATAGCCTTTGACCCGGCTGCGCAGCCGCATGAAGGGATAGAAGAACTCGTGCAGGATCGCTTCGCAACGTGCGCGATCGTTGCCGCGCACGGCTTTGTAGAACTCCATCGCGAGTCCTGGGACGAAATTGAACACCGCCGAAGAGTAGGTCGTGAAACCGGCGCTCAGATAGGCCTCGGCGAAAAGCTCCGCCGTCGGCATTCCGCCGAGATAGGTGAGCCGGTCCCCGAGCGTAGCCGTGACTTGGCGGATCATGCCGATATCGCCGGTGCCGTCCTTGAAGCCGACGAGGTTGGGGCATTCGTCGCATAGCCGTGCGAGGGTGTCCGGCTGGATCACTGAATTGTCGCGATTGTATACCATCACGCCGATGCCAATGGAGGCGCATACTTGTTTGATGTGCCGATACAGACCCTCCTGCGGGGCATCGATCAGGTAGTGGGGGAGCAGAAGGATCCCGTCGGCACCTGCTTCTTCGACTGATCGGGCGATCGAGACTGCAATTTCCGTGCCATAGCCGCATCCGGCGATGATCGGTGTGGCGCCGGCCGCCTCTTTCGCAGCCCGAACGACTTGCGGAACCTCATGAGGCTGCAGGGAGAAGAACTCGCCGGTGCCTCCGGCGGCGAACAGAGCTGCCGCTCCGTATTCGGAGAGCCAGGCGACATGTCTCCGGTAGCTTTCAGCATTGAACTGCCCCTCCGCATCGAAATGCGTGACGGGGAAAGACAATAGGCCGGCGCCGATTGCCGCCTTCATATCCTGGTGATCCATCAGAGGCTCCTGTTTCCTGTCCCTTTGGCCTAGAGAAAAATACCTGCGCGACAGGGCACAGTCAACAGTTGTATGATGAATTACATCATTCGAAGATGCGGCATTGCCGGGGAAGTCGAGGCAAGCTCATGTCATCATACATATTATGTCCTTGACGCCTCCGAGCCGACCGTCTTACCTTAAGGAGCAAGTGCTCTCATCGGTGTGTCGAAACCCACTCATGCGGCGCTGCGCGGGCGCGCCGGCGCATGACGGCTCAAGAACAATCGCCGCCACAGAGGCAACTATTCAACATATGGGAGAATCAGCGGAAATGACGGATGATGGTGATCAGGTCAGAGTCGGCGTCGATATCGGCGGAACATTCACCGACATCGCAATGGAAGCTGGCGACAAGCTCTACTCCACGAAGGTTCTGACCAATTATTCCTTCCCCGAGCAGGCCATCATCGACGGGATCCGTCAGGTCACGGCGTCAGCCGGAATGACGCTCGCGCAGATCGACATGGTCATTCATGGCACGACGCTCGCAACCAACGCTCTGATCGAGCGTCGTGGTGCGACGATGGCTTTCGTGACGACCAAGGGCTTCCGCGATGTCATCGAGATGCGAACGGAAAACCGGTTCGAGCAATACGATCTCGATATCGTGCTGCCCACCCCGCTGGTCGAGCGTAGACACCGCTATGTTCTGGACGAACGGATCGGGGCCGACGGGTCCGTTCTCAAAGGGCTGGATCCCGCCGAGGTCGCGGCGCTCGCGGATCGCCTTGCGGCCGGGCAGTTCGAAAGCATCGCGATAGGCTTCATCCACTCCTATCTGAACGGTGCCCATGAGCGCCAAGTGCGCGATGCGCTCCTTGAGAGAAATCCAAATCTCTCGGTCTCGATATCGTCGGAAGTCTCGCCCCAGATGCGTGAGTTCCAGCGCTTCAACACCGTCTGCGCCAATGCCTATGTGAAGCCGCTGATGGCCTCATACCTTAACCGTTTGGTCGGGCGCCTGGCGGAGGAGGGGGTCGTCTGCCCGGTCTTCATGATGCATTCCGGGGGCGGCATCATCAGTGTAGAGAGCGCCATCGAATTCCCGGTCCGACTGCTGGAATCGGGGCCGGCCGGAGGCGCGATCTTCGCCGCAGACATCGCGGCCCGCTATGGGCTCGATCAGGTTCTGTCCTACGACATGGGCGGCACCACTGCCAAGATATGCCTCATCGAGGGACAGGTTCCCAAGACGGCGAAGACCTTCGAGGTCGCCCGCACGTACCGATTCAAGAAGGGCAGCGGCATGCCGATCTCGATCCCGGTGATCGAGATGGTCGAGATCGGGGCGGGCGGCGGATCGATCGCAACCGTTGACTCCATGCGCCAGATCCGCGTCGGCCCGCACAGCGCAGGCTCCGAACCCGGACCCGCCTGCTATGGCCGGGGAGGGAGCCGCCCCACTGTGACCGATGCCGACCTACTCCTGGGACGGCTTGATCCGAACGAGTTCGCCGGCGGATCGTTCATGTTGTCCCCCGTCGCGTCGAGCGACGCCATAAAACGCGATCTCGCGTCGAAGCTCGGGGTCGACAACACCACCGCGGCTTTCGGCCTGAGTGAAGTCGTCGACGAGAACATGAGCAACGCAGCGAGAATGCACGCGGTGGAGAACGGCAAGGAACTTTCTGAGTTCACGCTGATCGCGTTCGGCGGCGCCGCGCCGATCCACGCGTCCCGTCTCTGCGAGAAGCTGGGCGTGGGCGAGCTGCTCATCCCCCCGGGCGCGGGCGTCGGATCCGCCATCGGTTTCCTCCGCGCTCCGTTCGGCTACGAATCCGTGCGCAGCGCCTATCTGCGGTTGAGTCGATTCGACGCGGACAAGATCAACGCCGTGCTGAAGGAGCTGACCGACGAGGCGACCTCCTTCGTGCATTCGGGAGCGCCCGGGATCACCCCCATTCTGGAATGCGTCGCCTACATGCGCTACCTCGGGCAGGGCTGGGAGGTGCCGGTTCCGGTTGAGGTTCGCGAGTATGCGGATGCTGATGCGGCGACCTTCCGCAAGAACTTCGACGACCAGTATACCCGCTTCTTCGGTCGCCTCATCGACGGGCTGGATGTCGAGATCGTGAGCTGGTCCCTCCGGGCGAGCTCCGAGATTCCCGCGCCGCGCACCGTCGTCCGGACGGACGGCACGCGGGCCGTCGCTCCGTCGGGCTTCCGACAGATCTTCGATGTGCAGAGCGGCGGGTTCGTCGAGGCGGGAGTGGTCGCCCGCTGCGACATGAAAATCGGCGACTTCATCAAGGGGCCGGCCGTCGTCACCGAACGGGAAACATCGACCATCGTCACCGTCGGGCGGGAGGCGATCATGCAGGCCGACGGCTGCCTGCTCATCCGCGCATCATCCGTCTGAGATCGAGGAAATTACATCATGACCAATTCTGCACTGTCAGACGTCCACATGCAGATCATGTGGAATCGCCTGATCTCGGTCGTCGAGGAGCAGGCCGTCACGCTGATCCGCACGGCCTTCAGCACCAGCGTTCGCGAATCGGGCGATCTTTCGGCCGGCGTGTTCAATCGCGGCGGCAAGATGATTGCTCAGGCGGTCACCGGAACTCCGGGCCACGTGAATGCGATGGCCGAGGCCGTGGGACACTTCATCAACGATATCGGACCGGACAACATCTTCGAAGGGGACGTCTATATCACCAACGACCCTTGGAAGGGCACCGGCCACCTCCTCGACATCACGATGGTCACGCCTTCGTTCCGGAACGGGCGGCTGATCGGCTTCTTCGCCTGCACTGCGCACGTGGTCGACGTGGGCGGCCGCGGCTTCGGCCCTGACGCCAACGAGGTCTACGAAGAAGGCATCTTCATCCCGATCATGAAGTTCGTGGACCGGGGTGTCGTCAACCGCGACCTCGTCAACATCCTGCGACACAACGTTCGCGAGGCGCATCAGGTCGTCGGGGACGTGTACTCCCTTGCGGCTTGCAACGAGATCGGGCACCGCCGCCTGATGGACATGATGGACGAGTTCCGTCTGGACGACCTCGAGGCCCTGGCCGATTTCGTCTTCGACCGGAGCTATGCCGCGACGATCGAGAGGATCGGGGCGCTGCCTCGGGGCTCGTACGACAACGTCATGCGGGTGGACGGCTACGGCAGCCCGATCGACATCGCCGTGCGCATCGACGTCGACGCGGACCATATCCTGGTCGACTTCGACGGCACCTCGGGGCAGAGTCCCCTCGGCATCAACGTGCCGATGATCTATACGAAGGCGTATGCCTGCTACGGCCTCAAGTGCTCGCTGGCGCCGGAGATTCCGAACAACTACGGCTCCCTCCTGCCGTTCCAGGTCACTGCGCCCAAAGGCTGCATCCTCAACGCGCAGCACCCCGCGCCAGTCGCGGTTCGTCACGTCCTCGGCCACTTCATTCCCGATGCCGTTCTCGGGGCCGTTCACAAGATGCTGCCCGGAAGGATCCCGGCTGAAGGTTCGGGCGCCCTCTGGAACCTGCACATCAGTGCACGCCCGCTTCAGGGCGACAAGGCTCCGAAGGACGGAGGCCAGCGGGCAGAAGTCCTGCTGTTCAACAGCGGCGGCGCAGGCGCCCGTCCGACCCTCGACGGGCTCAGCGCGACGGCCTTCCCGAGCGGCGTTCACACAATGTCGATCGAGGCCACCGAGCATGTCGGCCCCGTCGTCTTCTGGCGCAAGGAGCTCCGCAACGGTTCTGGCGGGGCAGGGCAGTACCGCGGCGGGCTCGGCCAGATCGTCGAAATTTCGGCGACCGAAGGGCACGAATTCTACTTCAACGCCATGTTTGATCGCATCGACCATCCCGCCCGGGGGCGGGCTGGCGGCGGAGACGGGGCTCCCGGTGCGGTTCTTCTCGACGACGGAACCCGGCTTGCCTCCAAAGGGCGCCAGCACGTGCCCGCCGGTCGGCGGCTCGTCCTGCAACTCCCAGGCGGCGGCGGCTATGGTCCGGCCGAGAAGCGCAGCCCGGAAGCCGCCAGGCAGGATTTCGATTTCGATTACGTTCTCAAGGACTGAACGCGCAGGCGCAGGAAATCCGGGATCGCGTGCATCGCCGCCGCGGCCCCGGATCCGCCCGACCATGGATCACGCAGGATGAAGTACGAAGCCGACCTCATAAAGAAGATCAAAGCGTCGCCCGCAATGGCGATTTCGATGAAGGCGAGACAATTGTCGGCATCTGGCGTCGATGTCGTCGATCTGAGCGTGGGGGAGCCCGACTTCGCCACGCCCGCCCACATCGTCGACGCGGCAATCGCCGCGATGCGCCGGGGGGATACACACTACACGGCAGCCGACGGCACCGCCGAACTCAAGGATGCCATCGTCGAGAAGTTCCGGCGCGAGAACGATCTCGATTTCTCACGTGACCAGATCTCGGCGGCCAACGGAGCCAAGCAGATCATCTTCAACGCGCTGATGGCAACGCTCGAGCCTGGAGACGAAGTCGTCGTCCCCACGCCCTACTGGGTTTCCTACACGGACATGGTCACACTGCTGGGGGGCACGTTCAAGCTCCTCCCTTGCGGCTACGACGAGGATTACAAGCTGACACCGGAGAAGCTCGATGCCGCCCTCAGCGACAGGACCCGCTGGCTGCTGCTGAACGCGCCGAACAATCCTTCAGGCGCCGGCTACACCCGCGACGAGATGCGGGCTCTGGGCGACGTGGTGGCGCGCTACCCCAATGTCCTGGTGCTGTCGGACGAGATCTACGAGCAGATCACCTATGGTCCTGCGGCCTTCTGCTCGTTCCTCGGCGCGTGCCCGGAACTCCGGGACCGTGTCGTGCTGGTCAACGGAGTTTCGAAGGCTTATGCCATGACCGGGTGGCGGATCGGCTTTGCCGCGGGTCCGGCAGAGCTGATCTCCGTGATGGCGAAGATCCAGTCGCAGAGCACTTCCAACCCCTGCTCGATCTCGCAAGCCGCAGCCGCAGCCGCTCTGACTGGGCCTCAGGATTTCGTGCGGGAGGCGCTCGCGGAGTACAAGGCCCGCCGCGATCTAGTTCTCGATGGACTTCGGTCCGTCTCCGGCCTGAGATTGCGTGCGCCCGAGGGCGCCTTCTATGTCTTTCCGGAGTGCAGCGCATTCATCAATGGGCGGTCCGCGGACGGGACAGCCATTGAGAACGACACTCAGCTCGCGGCCTATCTTCTCCAGGAGGCCCGTGTGGCAGTCGTGCCGGGCGCAGCCTTCGGATCGGAACCCTGCTTCCGGATTTCCTTCGCGACGTCGCGGACCAACCTTGAGAAGGCGGTCGATCGAATCGGCCGCGCGCTTACTCGTCTGACTTGATCGTCTCCGGATCCCGCGGGCGAAACACATCCCGGAGGGCATAGCGTCATGGGTCCCGAAGAGCGTCTGGGGGAGTTGGGCCTCACGCTGCCGGCTGTGCGGCGCTCCGCCGGTGCCTATGTGCCGTTCCGATGGGCCGGAAGCCTCCTGTTCCTCTCGGGCCGTGGTCCGGCCCGGGTCGACGGCAGCTTCGTCACCGGCAAGGTCGGCCTTGACGTCTCGGTTGCGGAGGCGCGACTGCATGCCCGGGATGCCGGTCTGCAGTTGCTGGCGGCCGCCAAGGCCGCCCTCGGCGACCTGGGGCGAATAGGTGCTGTGGTCAAACTCACCGGAATGGTGAACGCCGTGGAAAGTTTCACCGAGCACCCCGCGGTCATCGACGGCTGCTCTCAACTGCTCGTCGACGTCCTGGGAGGTGCGGGGCGCCACGCACGCACATCCTTCGGCGTCGCAAGTCTTCCTCACGCGATGACCGTCGAGGTCGAGGCGGTCGTGTGGGCCGATCATCCGCGAGGCTGAGGCGTCGCGGATGATCGGCCGGGCCCCGCACCGGTGGCCCTTCCGCCAGGAGAGGTCGGGACGTTTCTCTTCCGGCGCTAGCGAACAAAACTAATATGTCATACATATTAGCATATCATCGTGTATTCGGCCGTGTTCGTATAAGGATGGCCTCATGCTGGGCAGAAAAGAGAGCCTTTCTTCGCAACTGACGAAGCAACTGGCGCAGAAGATCGATGCGAAGGTCTACGCTCCGGGCACTCGCATCCCGACGGAGGCGGAGCTCTGCCAGGAATATGGTGTCAGCCGTACCGTTGTGAGGGAGGCAATCGCCTCCTTGCGGGCCGACGGTCTCGTGATCCCGCGGCAGGGCATTGGCGTGTTCGTCAGCGAGAGAACAAGGCTTCTGCCCTTCGAGTTCGATGCGAAATCAGAAGGAGCACTCACGGATATTCTCTACATCCTTGAACTCCGGCTGAGTGTTGAGCTTGAGGCCGCGGCCCTCGCAGCCGAACGTCGTACCGCGCGGCAGCTTCAGGTAATCAGGGCCCGCTTCAAGGACGTCGCCAAGGAAATCCGCGATGCGCAGGATCGCGGCCGCAGCGATTTCGAGTTCCACATGGCTATCGCCCGGGCGACCAACAATCCCTATTTCGAGAAGTTCCTGAGCTTCATCGGCCCGCAGATCATACCCAGGATCCGGATGAGCAGCCTTCAGACGGGGCGTCTGTCCGACCAGGAATACCACGCGACAATCCAGAAGGAGCATGCGGCAATTGTGGAAGCGATCACGGCTCGCGATGCAAACGCTGCCAGAGACGCGATGCGCGCCCATCTGTCCGGAAGCCTGGAACGCTACCGTGCTCAAAATCCGCGCACCTGACGAGCATTGTCCATCACCAGGGATGAGCGTGGGATCCGTCGCGATCGCGCGGCGGATGCTGCCGAACATGGCCTAAGCCCGTCATGCTCCTGCGCGCCCGGGCGTCTTGGCGGCCTGTACGCTCACGATAATCTGATCGCTTCGCGGGCGGGCTTTGCCGAGGCGTCAGAGGTTGACATATATGACAACTGATGACAGCTTTCCATATCAGCTGCATTGCAGCGAGCATCCTGAATAGAATGAGACGGGACAGGGTGGCGGCGCTGCCGGAACTCGTCCGAGAATCCGGAGAACAGAGGGAAACATCATGTCACTCAAGATCTATCTTGCCGCAGCTGCTCTTTCCGTGGCCGGTGTCGTCACCGCGACGGCATCCTATGCCCAGACGGTCTGGACGATGGCGTCGGGCTACCCGGAGAGCAGCTTCTTCACCAAGAACATCCGGGAGTTCATCAAGGAAGTCGAAACGAAGAGCAACGGGAAGCTGAAGATCGATCTGCGCCCGCACGACAGCCTGATCAAGCTCGACGCGATCAAGAGGGCCGTGCAGTCGGGCCAGGTGCAGATCGGCGAGATCCGCATGGGCGTCTATGGCAACGAAGCCGCGATGTACAATCTCGACAACATCCCTGGCGTCGTCCCCGACTTCGACAAGTCGTACAAGCTGATGGAGTTTCAGAAACCCTTCTACGACAAGCTTTTTGGCAAGAACGGAATGCGGGTCATCACCTATGTGGCTTGGCCTGGGCAGGGCTTCTTCACGAAGGAGCCTGTGACCTCGCTGGCGGATCTGAAGGGCCAGAAGCTGCGCATCTACTCCAAGCAGACCCAGATCATGGGAGAGAAGCTCGGGATGGAGGCGCTGATCCTGCCCTTCGCCGAAGTGCCGCAGGCATTCGCGACGGGGATGATCCAAGCGCTCTGGACCAGCGCGCAGAGCGGAACCGACGTGCAGGTTTGGGACTATGTCAAGCACTTCACCTATACGGGCACGATGCACAACAAGAACGCCATCATCGTCAACGAGCGGGCGATGCGTGCGCTCGATGCCGAGGTGCGGAAGATCGTAATGGATGCGGGTGCCGCGGCCACCGAACGCGGCTGGAGGATGGCCAAGGAGGCCAGCTCCGAGCGTGAGCAGGTTCTGAGGGATCATGGCATGACGATCGCCCAGGCACCCAAGGATGTTCTCGACCGGATCGACGAGATCGGCAAGGAGATGGTTCAGGAGTGGCTCAAGGATGCCACGCCCGAAGAGAGAGCCGTCTATGAGCAGTACCAGGCTGCTCTGAAGCAATAGGCTTTCAGCCGTGAATCGCGAGAGCTGATTTCTCTTGGACACATCGCTCCTCCTCGGTTCGCCGCATTTCTTACGCGGCGAGCCGGATCCACTTCGCCAAACATGCTCTGAAGGAGGATGCCCCTTATGATCAGGCCCATCCTGAACAGGCTGTATCTGTACAGCGGCTATGCCGCCGCGATTTTTCTGATAGGAATCGCGATTTCCATCCTCGCTCAGATCATCGGGCGCATGAGGGGCGTCACCATCGATGCGACGGAAGCCGCGGGACTCTGTCTCGCCGCCGCGACCTTCTTCGGCTTGGCCCACACGTTCGGGCATGGCGGGCACGTGCGGATCACCGTCGTGATCGAGCGGCTGTCCGGGGGCACCAGGCGGTTTCTGGAGATCTTTAACTGTCTGATCGCGGCTTTGGCCGTGTGCTACTTGGCATGGAACGTGATCCTGCTGGCCATTCAGTCGCACGAGTTCAATGACGTCAGCCCCGGCTTGCTGGCGATGCCCTTCTGGATCCCTCAGGCCGGTGTGGCGTTCGGCGTGACCCTTTTCGCAGTCGCCTTGCTCGACGAACTGTTCTGGATCATCGGCGGACGCAAGCCCCGCTATGACCATGACCACGATCTGGATCAAGACGACCGACCCGTCGCCTGAGGAACAATCAATGGATCAGACACTCCTAGCCTCTATCGTCCTCATCGCACTGACAATCGGGCTGCTGGCCTCCGGCGTCTGGGTCTCGGTCGCTCTCCTGATCGTCGGCATGGCCTTGATGGAGTTCTTCACGGCCGCCCCGATGGGGTCTCTCATCGCGTCGACGCTGTGGGATTCCAGCTGGGGATGGGCATTGACGTCGCTTCCTCTTTTCGTCTGGATGGGGGAGATCCTGTTCCGGACGAACCTGTCGTCGGATATGTTTCGCGGATTGTCGCCTTGGCTGTCCCGCCTCCCGGGCGGATTGCTCCACGTGAACATCATCGGCTGCGGCATCATGGCGGCCGTCGCAGGCTCGTCGGCGGTAACCTGCGCCACGATCGGCCGCATGAGCGTGCCTGAACTGACCCGGCGCGGATACCCGCCGCATATGACGATCGGCACGCTTGCAGGATCCGGAACCCTGGGGCTGCTCATTCCGCCCTCAATCGTCATGATCGTTTACGGGGTGACCGCGGAACAGTCGATCGGGCGGCTCTTCATCGCGGGCGTTCTGCCCGGGATTGTGCTGATCATGCTGTTCATGGGCTACACCGCCGCCTGGAGCCTCCTGAACAAGGGGAAGCTGCCTCCGCCGGAGCCGCGGGTCGGCCTGCTCGAGCGGATCAACAAGTCCCGAAGCCTCATCCCTGTGGCGCTGCTGATCGGAGCGGTCGTCGGGTCGATCTATGGGGGCATTGCGACGCCGACGGAGGCCGCGACCTTCGGTGTGGTGGGCGCCCTGATCCTCGCTGTGTTCAGCCGGACGCTGACCTGGGCGAGCTTCATGGACAGCCTGCTGACGGCGGTGCGGACGTCGTGCATGATCTCGTTCATCATCGGCTGCGCGGCCTGTCTGTCGATTGCCGTCGCATTCGTCGACATCCCCAGGACGCTGGCGACCTGGGTGGACTCGATGCAGCTGTCGCCCTACGTGCTGTTGACGGTCCTGGCCGCATTCGTATTGGTTCTGGGGTGCTTCCTCGAGGGCATATCCATCATCGTGCTGACGTCCTCGGTCATGCTGCCCATGGTGCAGAGCGCAGGCATTGATCTGATCTGGTTCGGGATCTTTATCGTCATCCTGATCGAAGCCGCTCAGATTACTCCGCCCGTCGGGTTCAACCTGTTCGTCCTGCAAAGCATCACAGGAAAGAACATCATCGCGGTCACCAGAGCGGCGATACCGTATTTCCTCGTTCTGATGGTGCTGCTCGTGCTCATTGCGGTTTTCCCATCGATCGTTCTCGTCCTTCCGAGTTTCATGAATGGATGACATTACCGTTCAAGCGTCGCCGTTTTCCGGTCGATATCACCCTGCTGTGCGTGCGCTGCTACTTCAACCACGTAATCAACTAGCTTGAGTTGGCTGAGATGATGTGCGGGAGCGTAGTATCGAGGTCGACCTGTCTACGATCTCCCGTTGAGTGCAGCGCTCCTACGTACCCGAGATCGAGAGGAGGGTCCGCTCATACCACGGGCACCGCTCTACCTCGTGGCCTGTTGAGGAGACAGACAACTCTGTGGGGGTGCAGATAAGGTCGACGCCTCTCAGCCCCTTCGTGCCACAGGGGAGGTGTTGAACGGCACCGCTTGCGGGGGGCGCCCATGGGAGAGGTTAGCACAATTGGCTCGAATTTGGTGAGGCGCGTGCTCCAGCTTCACCCCGCCGATGCATCCAGAGCGAGCCTGTTACACAAGAAGCTGTCCGTCCTTGACGGCATTCCGGCATGAGCCGGTGCTCCCTTTGGCGGGACACTGAGATCGAATCGGCGCCTGATGGTGAGACGCCGAGATTCCTCCGCATTCAGAGCATCCGGCCTAAGCCTTTCGAGATCGCTTCCTTTGTCTCAGGATCGCTCTTCGTATATTCAGAGAAACAACGGTGACGGATCCGGAACGAATTTCCGGATTTTGTCGCGATCGATCTCCACGCCCAGGCCAGGCCGTTCAGGAATTGACAGATAGCCTTCGTCATCAAGCTCGAAGGGCCTCACGAGAATGCCGTCGACATAAGGGCTTCCGCCGATGAATTCCACGAGGTCCACATCCGGGAAGGCCGATGCCATCTGCAGATCGGCAGCGACCCCAAGCGCGGTATTCCAGCCGTGGCCGATATACTTGACGCCGAATTCGGCTGCCATCCAGGCGATCCGCCGCTGCTCGCTGATGCCTCCGACTTTGGTGACATCCGGCTGAACGATATCGAAGGCGCCACGGGACAGCCATGGAATGAAGGCTTGGCGCCGGGTGAGAACTTCGCCTCCAGCGATGGGAACCGGGCTGACTCGCCGGAGGTGGCAGAAGTCATCGAGTGCATCAGGCTTGAGCGCCTCCTCGAACCAGCCGACGTTGTAGTCTTTCAGCATCTCGGCGGTCCGCATGGCCCACTTGAGCCCATGCGGCCAGTATGCGTCACTCGCGCCCGCATCCACGAGCAGCTTGTTGTCGTGTCCGGCCGCTTCGCGTGCGGACTGAACGATCGCTTCATCAAGCCTTGCATCCAACGCCCGCCCGAATGGTCCCCAGCCGATCTTGAACGCGCGGAAGCCTTTGTCGCGGTACTCGGCGATGACATCGCCCATCCGGGCTGGCTCCTCCATGAGAAGAGAGCAATAGGGCTGAACCCGGCGCCGATAGGTACCGCCAAGCAAGCGACCGACCGGCATTCCGGTAGCCTTGCCCAAGATGTCCCATAGAGCGATGTCGATGCCGCTGATGGCGTGGGTGAGCGTTCCACCCCTCCCCATCCAGAAGGTGTTCTGATGAAGTTTCTCGGTGACGCGCTCGGGTTCAAGCGCATTTTCCCCTGCATAGAGCGGCTCGAGAACCTTCAGCCCGGCCTGGACGAGCCGACCGTCGGTGAATGCGCTGCCGAATCCCGTGATGCCGGCATCCGTATGCACGGCGATGATCGCATGAATCGAGTCCTCCGGCTTGATCTCTGCCGACCATCCCCCTTTCGGACTCTCGCCAAAAAGGGGAGCTGCCTCGATCGACCGTATCCTGATGGGCGGAATCGCCGTCGCGTATCGAGTGTGACCGGGCGCTGTCTCTGGCATGTGGAGTACCTTGTTTTGAAGGGAGAGGGGAAACCAGAAGAGGGGTCAACTCTTGTGGGCCGATGCCCGCTCCGCTCGCCGTCGGGCAATGAGGCCGATGAAATCGACAGCGTGGGTCTGGATGTTAATGTGATCGTCGAGAGCCTTGGTCATCGCCTTCAGGTCACCGGCCTCGAAAACGCGCACAAGGGTCCGGTGCTCTTGGACGATATCGGCCATGTTCTTCCCGAGGGTCGACAGGCCAACAATGATGGTGAGCTGCCGGGACAGCATCTCCCAGAGATCGCAGATCACTTCGTTCCCGCTGAACTGGCACAAGGCTCGATGGAAGGCGGTGTCGGCGTTTGCAAGCCCATATGCATCTCCACGCGCTCCCATCAGCTCGAGCTCGCTGATATGGTGATGCAGGAGTCGCACTTCCTGCTTGCCGTTGCGCCCCGCCATGATGGCCCGCGTCGCTGCAGCCGTTTCCAAGGCGACCCGCGCTTCGATCAGATGGTCGATCCGCTCCTGCGTAACTGTGCGCAGGCGGATCCCCTTATAGGGCTCGTTGACGACGAGACCCTGGCTTTCGAGGATCCGCAGCGCCTCCCGCACGGGGACTCGGCTGATGCCGAGACCCTGCGCGAGCTCGGCTTCGACGATCCTGTCCCCGGGAAGAATGCGGCTCGATGCAGCGGCGGCAACGATCTCATCAATAACCATGTCGACGAGCGTTCGGGGCTTCAATGGTTGCCATCCGATTTGCGGAGCGGCTTCGGCGCCCTTCTGACTTGGCGCTTCTCTTAATTTGGGCTTCGTCCTGCTCATGAATCAGTCGCTCAAGATTTCTGGTTGATCCGGGATTCCCTACCGAACGCACCGGACCATCGGGCCGCCAGCCCCGTGTGCTTCTGCTTCGAAGAGTCATGCTCGGATCAGGATGACCATTGACACGTCGTAAGATCGTATACCAACATACGATCTGCAAAACAAGATCGCTTGCGGGATGAGGCAATGGCCACGGACGAGTCCAAAAGCCGAATTCAATGTGGAATAGATTTCGACAGAGACGGACGTCAGGCCCGCTATCTGCGGGCGCCTCTATCTCGCAACACGTCGGGGTGGGGCACGGTGGATATCCCCATTGTTTGCGTGAAAAACGGCTCCGGGCCGACAGTATTGTTCACCGGTGGCGTTCATGGGGATGAATACGAAGGGCAGATCGCGGTCTCCGACCTCGCCCGTACGCTGGACCCTGTGGCCATTCAAGGACGTGTCATCATGCTTCCCGCGGTCAACGTGCCGGCAGTCCTGAACGATACGCGCCTTTCGCCTGTCGATCACCGCGACCTGAACCGCTGCTTCCCAGGAAATCCCTTCGGCACATTCTCGGAGATGCTGGCGCACTTCATCGACACAGTCGTGCTGCCGCTGGTGGACATCTCGGTAGACGTTCACACCGCCGGGCATTCCATGGAGTCGGCTCTTTCGACCAACATGCATTATCTGCCTGATGCACAGATGCGCAAACGCACGATGGATGCGGCCGCGGCCTTCGGAGCACCGTTCAATGTGGTATTCTGGGGAGTTGACGAAGGAGCGACCTTGACCTCCTCAGTCGAGCGCCGCGGCATCCTGTCTCTCGGAACGGAGCTCGGCGGATGGGGCCGCGTCAATGTCGAAGGCGTCAGCATCGGCAAGCGGGGATTGGCCAACATCCTCAGGCACTTCGGTGTCATGGAAGGTAGGCCGGACACATCTCAACGCGACGGGGCGCCCGGAACGCGCCACATGATGGTGCGGGATCAGGATTGCTATCTTTTCGCTCCAACCGGCGGCGTCTTCGAACCGCGGCATCTCGCGGGAGCGACCGTCGAAGGGGAGGATATCGCGGGCTACCTCCATTTCGTCGAGGACATCGACCGCGCACCGATCGAGATTCGCTACCGCCGGTCAGGCGTGCTCTGGATGGCATCGGGACCAGGTCGCGTGCAACGAGGCGATGTCGTCGCCGTAGTGATGAATGACTACGACGATGCGGTCGCAGCCGTATGAACGACAGCCGCGCGGCGGCAAGACATGAACTGCATCAGATCCGAAGAGCGCACCGCCGGCGGCGAATCATAGAACAGAACAAGGCGAGGGATCGATGCCCGGAGTCTTGCAGGAGGGTGTACGGCCTCAGGCCAGGACAATGGAGGATGAGATGAAACACTGGAAAGGCTCTGGCGTGGCTGCACTGGGTGCGGCCCTGCTGTTGACGGTCCCCGGGGCGGCCTACGCTCAGAGCAAGGGGGGGGATGTCGTTATCGGCATCGTCCAGGCTCCCCCGTCACTCGACGCCCATGTGACTACGGCGCAGGCGGCGCGCAACATCACGCTTCACATCTACGAAACATTGTTCGCGCGTGACAATAATGCAAAACCTGTTCCGGAACTCGCGGAAGGTGTGAAGATCTCTGAGGACGGGAAGACCTACGTTTTCCCGATTCGCTCGGGGGTCAAGTTCCACAACGGCAAGGAGCTCGATGCGAACGATGTCGTCGCCTCTCTCGAGCGGTATCGGAAGACCGGTGCCTCCGCAGCTTTGCTGAACGGCATTGATACCGTCCGGGCGACAGGCCCACGGGAGGTGACGATCACCCTGAAGGAAGTGCAGTCCACCTTTCTTGACAATATTTCCTCGCCGCGCGCACCGATTGCGATCTATCCTGCCGAGGAGGCTGCCAAGCCGGCGAACCAGATCAACTACATCGGCACTGGGCCGTTCCGCTTCGTCGAGTACAAGCCCGACAGCCACGTGAAAATTGAGCGTTTCGACGGGTATGTACTCAATCCCAACGCCAAAGGCCGCGATGGCCTCGCTGGCCGGAAGGAGGTCTACCTCGACTCTGTGACTTTCCGGTTCATGCCGGAAGCAGGCGCCCGCAACGCCGCGCTGGAGGCAGGCGAAGTGCAGCTTCTTGAAACCGTCGACGGGCCGACGGCAAAGCGTCTCCAGAGCGACAAGAAATATGTCGTTTACAAGGTCCTGCCTTTCGCTTTCCAGGTGATCAAGTTCAACCACGCCCAGCCACCCACAAGCGACGTGAACTTCCGTCTGGCCGTTCAGGCTGCCCTCGACATGGAAGAGGTGATGGCGATCTCGTATCCCGATATCTACCAGATGGACGGGGCCTGGCTCTACCCAGGAGCTTCGTTCTACACGACCGCCAACACGGAAAGGTACAACCAGGCTGATCTTGAGGCCGCAAAGGCCCTGCTCGCGAAGTCCGGCTACAAGGGCGAGAAGCTCACCTTTATCGTCGATAATCTGCGTGCCAACACTGATACGGCAACCGTGGTGCAGCAGCGGCTGAAGGATATCGGTATCGACGTGGAGCTTTCGGTTGCTGATTGGCCGACTGTTTCAAAGATTGGTTTCACGCCAACGGGCTGGAGCTTCTGGGCTCACGGCTATGGAATCGAGCCGTACGAGGGGCCGGCCTCGGTCATGGCGCCCTGGGTTGGTGGCACCTCGCAGCAGAAGAAGGACGAGACGATCGACCAGCTCTACGCCGCCCTGACCACGACCATGGACGAAGGCAAGCGCAGGCAGATCTTTTCCGACTTCCAGAAGCACATGTACGACAATGCGGTCGCCATGAAGGCCGGCAACTACGGTCTGTTTCAGGTCTCGAACGCGAAGCTGAAGAACTTCGAACCATCCCGCATCCCGAGGATGTGGGGCGTGTGGCTGGAGCAGAACTGAGGATGCTGGGTGGGTAGGGGCACTGCCCCTACCCACCTCCGAAAGGAGGGGTCATGGCGAGGTTTCTGGCCAAACGGATTGCTGGCGCATTCGTCGTCCTTGCGCTCGTGTCCCTGATGTCGTTCGCGATCATCTGGCTCGTGCCGGGTGATCCGACCGCAGCCTTCCTCGACACCAGCGCGACCCCGGAGCAGGTGGCGCGGCTGCGCCATGAACTCGGCCTCGACCAGCCCATGATCATCCAGATGCTTGACTGGTATGGGCGCATTCTGCATGGCGATCTCGGTCATTCAATTCTTCTGAACCGGAGCGTGACCGCCGCCATTCTCGAGCGCCTGCCTGTGACGCTCTCGCTTGCCGGCGTAGCCCTCACGCTAGCTCTCATAGCGGGGGTCTCAGCCGGCATTGTGGCAGCAGTCAATCACAACCGCTGGCCCGATCAGGTGGTCATGACGGCGGCTCTGTTCGGATTGTCGGTTCCGGATTTCTGGCTCGGGATCATGCTGATCCTGCTGCTGGCCGTAAAGTTCGACTTCTTCCCGACTGGCGGCTACGTCCCCATCAGCGAAGATCCTCTCGGCTGGCTGGACAGCATCGTCATGCCTGCCATGACGCTCGCCGTCATCCAGGTCGGCTTCATTGCGCGCATGACCAGAGCCTCGATGCTGGAAGTCCTGAATCAGGATTTCATCCGCACGGCTGACGCCAAGGGGCTGACGCGGACCGAGATCATGCTCCATCACGGCCTTCCGAATGCGCTCGTTCCTGTTCTGACGGTCGCGGGGATCGTCGCGGGAGCCCTTCTCGGCGGCGCTGTGATCATTGAGCAGGTCTTCTCCATTCCCGGGGTCGGGCGCCTCATCATCGGCGGGATTCTGTCGCGCGACTATCCAGTTATTCAGGGCGGCCTGCTGTTCCTGGCCGTGATCTATCTCGGTGTGAATCTTGCCGTCGACATCCTCTATGCCGCTGTTGATCCGAGAGTGCGTCTCGAATGAGTGCCGTCATATCAGACCCGGCAACCGCCAGCCAAAGTCCAACCTGGCACGTGGCATCGCGGCTCGTGCACAACCGCTCTTTCATGATTGGGGCCGGGCTGGTGCTGGCAATCGCTCTTCTAACCCTCTTCGCCGGTTGGCTGGCTCCCTTCGATCCGCTGCGCAGCAGTTTCCGGACGCGGCTTCGCCCTCCGGATGCAACCTATTGGCTCGGCACGGATCATTTCGGCCGGGACATCCTGTCGCGGTTGCTCTTCGGCGCACGGATCTCCCTCACAATCGGCCTTTTGACGGCACTCGCGACCGGTGTTGCCGGAACGCTCATCGGGGCGACAGCCGGGTTCTTCCGGCCGCTGGACAATCCCGTGATGCGTCTCATGGATGCCCTGATGGCGTT
Organism: Microvirga makkahensis; assembly: GCF_009830105.1. GTDB lineage: Bacteria > Pseudomonadota > Alphaproteobacteria > Rhizobiales > Beijerinckiaceae > Microvirga > Microvirga makkahensis. The sequence goes on along the minus strand of NZ_WURB01000007.1, from coordinate 138,389 downwards.
CCCGGCCATCCTTCTCGCCATCGCGGTTGCGGCCGTCCTCGGCGCGTCGGTTCCGAACGTCATCATCGCCCTGGCGGTTGCCACTACGCCGCACACGGCCCGTATCGTGCGGGCCTCCGTTCTCATTGTGCGCGAGCAGGAATTCGTCGAGGCGGCGCGGGCTCTCGGTGCCACGGAGCTGCGGGTCCTTTTCCGACATGTGCTCCCCAATGCTCTCGGTCCGCTGATCGTGCGTCTCACCTATGTGTTCGCCACGGCTATCCTGGCGGAGGCTGCCCTGTCGTTCATCGGGGTCGGACCGCCGCCGCCTGCGCCATCCTTCGGCAGCATCATCGCGCAGGGGCGGGACTTCATTGCGGAGGCGCCCTGGATCACGATCTTTCCCGGCTTCGCCATCATGGTGTCGGTTCTGGGACTGAACCTCTTGGGCGACGGCCTACGCGATGTCCTCGACCCACGGATGAGGACCTGAGGTGACGAAGATGGCGCGCCCCATTCTCGAGGTCAAAGGTCTGACGACGACACTTGCCGGCGGCACGATCACGATCCTCGAAGACGTATCCTTCGGCCTCCAGCCAGGCGAGGTTCTCGGGGTGGTCGGCGAATCCGGTAGCGGAAAGAGCATGCTCGCCTTGTCCGTGATGGGTCTCCTCCCGAAAGCGGTTCGCCGCACCGCAGGGCGTATCGTTCTCGACGGCGAGGATCTGGCGGCGCTATCGCCCGACCGCTGGCGGGAAAGGCGTGGGAGCGATCTCGCCATGATCTTTCAGGAGCCCATGACGGCGCTCAATCCCGTCATGCGTGTCGGAGATCAGGTGGCCGAGGTCCTGCGGCGCCAGGGAATACCCGCCAAGAAGGCCCGGCAAGAGACGATCAATCTCTTCAGGAAGGTCGAGATTCCCTCGCCCGAGCAGCGCGTCAGGGGCTATCCGCACGAGCTGTCGGGCGGCATGCGGCAGAGGGTCATGATTGCGATTGCGCTGGCGGCGAACCCAAAGGTTCTCATTGCCGACGAACCAACGACCGCGCTCGACGTGACCGTCCAGGCGCAGATCCTCGACCTGCTGAGAAAGTTGCAGAAGGAGAGGGGATTGTCCCTGGTCTTCATCACGCACGACCTCGGGGTGATCGCGGAAATCGCCGACCGGGTCTTGGTCCTGTATGCTGGGCGCGTGGCCGAGATCGCGCCAGTCCGGAAGATTTTCGACAATCCGCAACATCCCTATACGCGCGCCCTCCTGGCCTCAATCCCAGAGATCGACAGGCCGCGCGGACGGCTCGTGACCATCGAAGGTGCGGTGCCTTCCATCGGCGCCATGCCGAAGGGGTGCCGCTATGCGTCGCGCTGCCCTTTCCGGCGCGATATCTGCGAACAGGAGTCGCCACGGCTCGGCCTCGTATCGTCCGATCAGGCTGCCGCTTGCGTGCAACCGTTCGGCTTCGAGAAGCCGCAGGAGGAGGCTCTGGCATGACGTTCGAAACAGTGATCGAAGCGCGGGGCGTGACGAAGGTCTTCAGCACCCAGAGGGGGCTTTTCCGACGACGATCCGTAGGCGCACGCGCCGTCGACGGCCTTAACCTCACGGTCCGCTCGGGCGAAACCCTCGGCCTCGTCGGCGAATCCGGCTGCGGCAAATCGACCACCGGCCGCCTTCTGCTGCGCCTGATCGAGCCGACCGCCGGATCCGTGCTCTTCAATGGGCGCGATCTGACGGAGCTGTCGACGGGAGAACTTCGCAGCAGCCGGAGGCAGATGCAGATCATCTTCCAGGATCCCTACGGATCGCTCAATCCACGTATGACGATTGGCGACGCAATTGCCGAGGCTTACATCATTCATGGCATTGGCGACCGCGCCTCTCGGCAGCGCTGGGTCCTCGAGATGCTGGATCTCGTACGCCTTCCGCGCTCGGCGGTAACCCGTTATCCGCATGAGTTCTCCGGTGGGCAGCGCCAGCGCGTTGGCATCGCCCGCGCCCTCGCGCTGAAGCCGAACTTCGTCGTTTGCGACGAGGCGGTATCGGCCCTTGATGTTTCAGTCCAGGCGCAGATCATCAACCTCCTGCAGGATCTGCAGAATGAGCTGAAGCTGACTTACCTGTTCATCTCGCACAATCTGTCAGTCGTGCGCCACATCTCGGACCGCGTGGCGGTGATGTATCTCGGGCGGATCGTCGAGATCGCCGATGTCGATGCGCTGTTCACACGCCCGGCGCATCCCTATACGCAGGCGCTTCTCTCGGCCATCCCACGCTCCCATCCGGATGAGCCGCGGCACCGGCACCCTCTGACCGGAGATCTGCCAAGTGCGCTCGCGATCCCGAAGGGCTGCCGTTTTGCGTCCCGCTGTCCCTTCGTGCAGAACCGCTGCCGGACCTTCGATCCCCCGCTCGATCCCACGCCCGACCATAGTCTTGTCGCGTGCCATCGCGCCGCCGACGGCACACTTCCGGCTTACTCGCTGAATTCATGAGGAACATGATGCCAAGGCTTCTGATCGTCGAGTGCATGCAGGAGATCTCCTCCTTCAACCCGCTGCCGTCTCAATACGATAACTTCCATATCGAACGTGGTGACGAGCTTTATGCACAACGCGGACTCAATACGGCGATCGGCGGAGCCTTGTCGGTGTTTGAGGCCGCGCCCGACGTGACGCTCGTTCCGGCCATTGGAGCGCGGGCAGGCAGTGCCGGGTTGCTGTCGACCGACGGCTGGCAACGGCTATCATCGGAGATCCTTGACGCCGTCGAGACACGGATCGCAGGCGTGGACGGCATCTACGTATCGCTGCACGGAGCTATGGGCGCAGACGGCGAGCTCGATCCGGAAGGATATCTTCTGACCGCGATCCGCCGCATGGCGGGACCTGACATACCAATTGTGATATCCCTGGACCTGCATGGAATCTTGACCGATAGAATGCTGCGCCAGATCGATGGGCTAGCGATCTATCACACCTATCCACATGTCGATTTCGCCGACACGGGGCGGCGTGCCGGCAAACTTCTGCTAGAAATGCTCCGCGGCGGCATAAAGCCCGTGATCGCGCGAGCAATCATTCCAGCGCTGGTGCGTGGGGACGAGCTCATCACGCGAACCGGATGCTATGGTGACCTAATCCGGGAGTGCCAACGCATAGAACGGGACGGAACCGTGATTGCGGCAGGGATCATGATCGGCAATCCTTTTACCGACGTACCGGAGCTCTGCTCTCAGGTTCTGGTGATGACGGACGGCGATGAATCCGTTGCCCGGAACGAGGCCGAGCGGCTGGCCGGGGAGTTCTGGCCGCAGCGGTTCCGGATGCAGGGCAAACTGATTCCGCTCGACCGCGCCATCGCCCAGGCGAGCACCATCGATGGACCTGTAGTCTTCACGGATGCAGCGGACGCCACATCGTCGGGTGCCTCGGGCGACTCCAACGCCATTCTCAAGGCGCTGCGCCATGCGCGATACGGAAATCGCGTTCTCGCGCAGATTGTCGATCCCCGGGCAGCGGCTGCGGCCCACAAGGCAGGCGTCGGCGCCAGGATCGAGACCACGCTCGGCGGTTTCTACGACGCGGAGCGTTTCGAGCCGATGCCGGTACAAGCCGAGGTTCAGCTCCTTTCGAATGGTCGCTCCCGGCTTGAGACCATGAAGATCGACCTCGACGCGGGCCCGACCGCGGTCCTGACCTTCGACAACTTCACGGTGGTGGTCCTCAGCCGCGCAGTCAGCCTGTTCGATCGCGCCATGTACTATTCCAACGGGCTCGACCCGCAGGATTTCGACCTGATCGTCGTCAAATCACCCCACACGGAGCACCACATGTATGATGGCTGGGTGGAGAAGAACTTCAATATCGATGCGCCGGGCGCAACGTCGGCCAACCTGAAGAGCCTCGGACACACGATCTGCGCCCGGCCTATGTATCCACTGGACGAGAGCATCGAGTTCACTCCGAGCTCTACCGTTTATTGCCGCTAGTGCATCGCGCTTAGAAGAATGGTTCCGGCTTTCCGCACCTTGTGATGCGCTGAGGTTCAAGAGGGAGGGTTCGGATCATGACAAAAGTGGCGTTCATCGTTGGGCTGAACCCCTCACGCATTGAGTGGCAGAAGAACAACATTTCCATCAGGTAGTACCTATGAAGATCGAATCAGTTGATTTCTTTTACTTGGCGATGCCTGAGATCACGACAGAAGCGGATGGCAGCCAGGACGCACTCCTGGTGCGCGTCACTGCAGGCGGACATAGCGGTTGGGGCGAGTGCGAAGCCTCGCCCCTCGTGTCAATCGCGGGTTTCGTCTGCCCCATGTCTCACGGAGTATGCCGTCCCGTCGGCGCCTCGGTCCTGGGGCGGACCATCGAGTCTCCGGCGGATATCGCGCGCATCGCTGCGGAGGTCGAATACAACAGCATGGATCTGCTGCAGGCTGCGCACACCTTCTCCGGTGTCGAGATGGCGCTCTGGGATCTCCTCGGAAAGGTGAGAGGCGAACCTGTGTGGAAGCTTCTTGGGTATAGTGCCTCACACAAGAAGACACCCTATGCGTCCCAGCTTTTCGGCGATGAGCCGCACGAGACGTACCAGGGTGCCGTGAAAGCTCGTAAGGATGGCTTCAGGGCCGTCAAGTTCGGCTGGGGGCCGATCGGGCGAGGGCGTGTCGAGAGTGATGAAGAGCACTTTCGTGCAGCGCGCGAAGGGCTCGGACCGGATGGCATTCTCCTTGTCGATGTGGGACAGGTCTGGGGCGAGGACGTGGGGGCGGCGGCTGCAAGACTAGCGGCACTGGAGGCAACGGGTGCCGTCTGGCTGGAGGAGCCTTTCCATGCCAGTGCGCTCGAGGCCTATGGTGCGCTCGCCCGGCGCAGCGGTAAGGTGAAGATCGCTGGCGGGGAGGGGGCACACAACGTCTCCATGGCGCGGCATCTGATCGAATATGGCGGTGTCGGGTTCATTCAGATCGATTGCGGCCGCATCGGCGGCATCGGGCCGGCTAAGAAGGTTGCGGACTATGCGGCTGCCCGCAATGTGACATTCGTGAACCATACTTTCACATCGCACCTCGCCCTGAGTGCGTCACTGCAGCCTTATGCCGGTCTCGCGGACCACACGATCTGCGAATTTCCGTTCGCGCCCAAGCCCGTCGCCCAGGAGTTCACGGCAAAGGCTCTGCAGAGAGACGGGAACGGGGAAATCGCGGCTCCCGATGCACCAGGACTGGGGGTTGAGATCGATCCGGAGGGCGTCCGCAAATATCTTCTCGACGTCGAGATCAAGGTATCGGGCCGGACGCTCTATGTGACGCCTGAGCTGATTTAGACCAAACCCTCGGCACCGATCTTCGTGGTATCGAGAGTTCCTCCGGACCGGGAAGTGGCTATGTCAGGTCTCGCCGTCGGCGCGGCATTGCTCACAGGATCAAGCCTGCTCTCGAATCTAGAGGTGATCTGCGCTCGCCTTTTCGAGGCCATGCCGGCAACGGCCGGATCCCTCCATTCCGCGCCGGCGACCGAATGGCCCTTGCGAGTGCGGCCGTCGCGATCGCCGACGGCCCACCCATCCTCCGCACGAAGCGGCTTCGCGTCCGCCTGCTCCGTGCGGGCCTCTCGGCCGGCTCGTGGTGGATGTATTCCGCGAGCTTCCAGGCTCTTGATCTCGCACACGCGACGACGCTCAGCTTCTCCAGCCAGGTATTCCTCGTCATCCTGGCGCCGCTTTGCCTGAGCGTGCGGCTGACTGCCCGCAGGCTCGGCGTAACGATTCTCGGACTTGGCGGGATCGCCACTGCCGTGCGTCTCTGGGGCGTTCAGTCGATCGACCGCCTGGCCCTGTATGGTCTCATCAGCGCCTTGCTCGGTGCGGTGGTGCTCGTCATCATGCGCTCGCTGTCACGGATCAAGCGGACGCAGACGATCCTGTTCGGTATCGGGGTAACCGTGTTTCTGACAGCATTACCCCCTCGGAGCATCGGGTTGGACGCCCTTGCGGGGCGCGGTGTGGTGACAATCGCGGCTATGAGGCTTCCCGGGACTGGCGCGGTGTGGCTCGTGGGCGAGGCGTATCGGTACGCGGGAGCCTCTGCCCTGGCTTCTTCCCCTTTCTGCGCCTCGACTTTTCTCGCGTGGGCAGAGATCATATTCTTCGTCGAGACGATGTTGCCGGAAAGCTTTGCTGGCGCCGACTTGATCGCGGCAAGCGCGATCGTCATCATCTCCGAATCCAAGAAGAAGGCCCATGATCCCGGAAGGGATCGGGCGCGACTGGCATCGCAATGGCAGAGAGGGACAAGCAGTGAGCAGCGATAGGCGATTTCAAGGACGCAAAGCCATCGTAACTGGAGGAGCATCGGGCATTGGCCTTGGCGTAGCCACGAGGCTCGTATCCGAGGGAGCGCAGGTGGCGATCTGGGACATGAGCCCGGGTGCGCTTGCGAAAGCCCGCGACATGATCGGCGGTGGAGTGACAGGCGTCCGGGTCGACATCACGGATCCTGATGCTGTGCAGGCGGCACAGGAGGAGACTCTCTCCGCCTTGGGCGGCATTGATATTCTCGTTGCAAGCGCCGGCATCACGGGGCCTAATACGACAACCTGGGAATACCCCATCGATGCTTGGCGGAAGGTCGTCGACGTCAATCTGAACGGACTGTTCTATTGTAATCGCGCCGTCGTCCCCTCGATGTTGTCGGGCGCCTACGGGCGCATCGTCAATGTGGCCTCCATCGCCGGCAAGGAGGGCAATCCGAATGCCTCCGCCTACAGCGCCTCGAAGGCTGCCGTGATCGGCCTCACGAAGTCGCTCGGCAAGGAACTCGCCAAGAACAACATTACGGTGAACTGCGTCACCCCGGCGGCTGTGCGCACGCCGATCTTCGACCAGATGAGCCAGCCTCATATCGACTACATGCTTTCGAAGATCCCCATGGGACGCTTCGGGACCATCGAGGAGGTGGCAGCCTTGATCTGCTGGCTCGCCAGCGAAGAATGCTCGTTCACGACCGGAGGTGTCTTCGATGTCTCAGGCGGGCGAGCAACGTATTGAGGTGACTGAATTGTGTTGCGTTTGCGGGGCTTGCCGCGACTGCGATATCGGCGTCCTTCTCAGAAAGGAATAGGAGGTGGCTTACAAAACCTAAGAGCGCACAGGGGATCATCTTCGCTCAGGAATCTGCTTCGACAGTGCCGACATCGAGGTATGACGGCGCTCTACCTGAAGCGCTATCTGAATAACGGCCTGACCAGAGAACAGCGGCAGGGCAGGAAGCCGATCACCGGCGTCGCGCCGACTGGTCGCCCTCTCTTCCCGGAACCGGCACCACCTAGAAGGGTTCTGTCGCGAATGTCGATCAAGACAGGGTGAGAGCTGTTCCACTCGCAGGGCCTGCGGATCTGTTGTAGCTCTGAAGGTCGCTCGGCCTGAGCTACGACACGAGGTTGATGAGAGGGGCTGGCGGTGAAGAAGAAAAATAAGAACCCGCTCAAGGGTCGGCATTCACGGCGGAGATCATCCTGGGACTGTGCGCTGATACCTGCAGTTCCCAATCAGCTATCGTGATCTCGAAGGCATGCTCCCCTTCCTGACGACAATGGGACTTCACACAGACATTCGTTAACCATCCCGGGTTGATCATCACCTTGGTGAATCAACGCTGGATACGCCGCTGATGCGTGCGAATGTGTGAGGATGAAATGAAATACGTTGCAGCAGGACTAACCGCCGTGGTCGCGTTCCTCATAGCGTATCTCCTCCTGGTTTCCATCGAGGAGCCGGTTCTCAGGCTTGCGGGCTGGAGTGATCTCAGTCGGTCTGTGGACATGACTTGGTGGCGAGCAGGGGTGGGATTGGCGATGGCGGCCTGTGTCTTCCGCCTTGTGGTCGAACGGCGTAACAATGCAGCGTTGAAGTGGCGTAAGGCACTGGCTGCGCGAGCCAGGGCATAGGCGCGCTGAGAGTTCAGTTGAGCCATAACGGACAACGTTTAGCCAGGCAGACCGTTGATGCCCCGGTTGACCGTTAAGGCGTCCATTTGCATCGGGAGATCCTGGTTCCACACGGGCTTCCCGTCAGCCTTGAGGCGCCCTTCGGCCTTCCATCCACCAAGCCTTTGTGTGGTCCCTTTGATCCGGTGTTAGCTGTCGCTGCGAAGGACGATGGATGACCGGGAGGCACAGCCTCAAGCACCTTGATGGCTGCTGTCACTGCCGTCTTGTTGCTGTCTGTTGTGGAGCGGGTCATCCGGTGATGACCTGGTCTTTCCCGCAATGGTGACCACGGCGCCATGGCCTCCCGGTCAAGCGTTCCCGAGACAAGCGCCGTGCGTGAAGACGACGGCATGTTCCGACATAGAGTTCCCAACCGACTGATAGGATAAACAGGTTGCACCAGGGAGCGAAACGAAGGCGGGGGCTTAGAGCAGGGAGAGGCTCGACATCCTCTGACTGCTGAAACGGCGTCCATGCGTAAGCTCACCCGATCGGTCAATTGCCCTTACAGCCAAGGTTAACCGCAAGTTAACACTCTGGGACCACTCTTGAGGCTCAACAGAGGAACCTTGTCATGCGTACCTTCAAGACCGCCCTTAGCCTTGTTGTCGCGGCCACAGTGCTCGGCCCGTTCGTGGCCCTGTCGGCTTATGCAGCCTCTATATTGGCAGCGGCGATGGTTGCTCCGTAGAAGCCGCTCACGATTCGTAATGATATGTGAATTGACCATTTTGTTCAGGAGAACGACACTTAATTTGTGCTGACAGCATTGTCCTCCCTCTGAGAAACTGAGGTCCCAAATGGGGCCTCTTTTGTTGGTGTCGTTTCTCAGTGACGTTGCCGCTTCCTAACGAAACCCCGCTGCTCTATCTGACACTTTCCGTAGCACTTGACCTGCGAACGGGGAGCATCGATCATCGCCGATGACGCCCTCGACGCTATGAATGGGCCTGCGAAAACATCCCTAGCTGCCTGTTACCTGAGTTTTCCGTCACCTCAAGGGTCAGCTTTCAATGCTGATTCACATGGTGAATAGAACCTTTGCCGTTAGGGAGTGTCCCCATATGACAGTGCCTTGCAGAGGACCCACTGGAAGAGCGGCAACGTGATTGGCGCTCAGCCGCGGAGCGGCGGCGATCCGATGCTAGGCGCGTTCCCGTTCGGGTCCGAGAGACCCGTTGACGACCTGACCAGGAATTCCAGGTAGCTTTTTTGCCAACCTCCCTGTGCCAAGCCGATGCGCAAAGGGCCGGGAAACCTCGGTCGTTGAGGGACGGTGCCTCGGCTTTAGCCGCTCTCGCTTACGGATCAGCCCTCGGCCTGCGGCACGGCCCGTAGGTCGGCACCTGCGCCCACGCCCTTCTAGCTGACATGCAGGTCAACAACCCAGAGCACCGCAAACACCCCGAGGAGATCTGGAAACGTCCCCAAGGGCTGCTGCCGGTGAAGGTCGGTTATCGCGCCGTGCGGCAGAACCGTCCGGCAAGCTCAACACCTATCTTCGATGCCAGCCGCTCATCAACAAGGTCACCCTCGACGCGACCGACCCGATCTCAAAACGCCGATTCAAGAATTGCGCAGTTAGGGTGGTCCTGGCCGCTGCCGCCGATGCGGGAGGACAATGACGAGGCGCAGCGTTATCTTCACCCTCCTCAGCATCCGCCGAGAGGGTTGAGCGGGGACGGGACTTTGCCGCCTGAGTGGGGCTCATGCCCCACCAGCATGTGATGGGGCAGTGCAAGTATTCATTACTGGAAGAGAAACCGGCCTGGATACCATTTCCCCTAAAGGAGAGGTTGCCCAGCCAAGGAACGGAGCCCTTCAGCAGTTCTGCGTTCCGTTAACCCACGAATTCCGCCAGGTCTGGAGCCCGAGACGTGCCGAGCACCTCCTCAATCGCAAGTGCGACCGAGAGTGCATGCATGTCAGCCCCCTCAGGACAAATGATCTGCAGCCCTACCGGAAGTCTTCCGGGCTTCTGCGGCAGGGGAATGCTCACGGCGGGACATGCGAAGTAATTTGCAGGCTGCGTGTTGCGGGTCATGCCCAAGGCAAGGTCGAGAGCCTTCCGTTCGTCATCCAAGTCGGCGACGGGAGGCGGAGGAGTTGCGGTCGTCGGAGTGGCCCAGCCGTCGAATCCGGAGAACTTCTCGGACACGCGCTGACGGGTTCGGTTTCGTTGTGCCTCAAGCGCCAGATAATCGGCTGCCGTCACATCAAGTCCGGACGTCGCGCGTTTGGCGACAATCGGATCCATCTGGTCGCGACCGGCAAGGAAGCGTTCGCGGCCGAGAGTTGCGATAAGGCAGGCCGGAAGAACCGCGGGGAAATAGCGCTCGCGTTCGTTCGCCTCCGGTACGGAAACAGGGCTTAACCGGGCCCCTGCGTCCGACAGAACCTCCAGCGCGTCCTTGATCTGCGCTTCCACAGCCGGATCGAGATTGTCGAAGAAGTACTCCTGAGGAATGCCGAGCCGCAGCCGCTCGACAGGAACGGGGCGGGCTTCACGCATGCCGGCGAGCGCGGCCACAGCAATAGCCGCGTCCCGTACACTGCGCGTCAGCAGGCCTGGCGTATCCAGATGAGGCGCCAGGGGGAACGCTCCTTCGGTCGAGAAGAAACCCGGTGTCGTCTTAAGCCCGAAAATTCCGTTGAATGCGGCGGGAACGCGGACCGAACCGCCCGTATCCGAACCGATTGCGAAAGCACATAAGCCGGCGGCGACGGCGACACCCGAACCGGAACTCGAGCCTCCGGGCAGGCGCGGCGTTCGTGCGTCCCATGGGTTGACAGGCGTACCCTGCGCGCTCGAGAGGCCGGTGATGCCGAGGGCAAACTCAACGGTCTTTGTCTTGCCGAGAATAACGCAACCTGCCTGACGCAAGCTCTTGACCAGGGGGCCTTCTGCGCCAGCGATATCGTCGATGTTCATCTTGGAGCCTGCTGTCGTCGGCATGCCGTCGACGACGAACAGGTCCTTGACAGCGACCGGCACACCCATCAACGGGCCCAGATCCGTACCGGCCCCGTAGAGCGCATCGATTGCGCGGGCGGTCTCGAGCGCCTGCTCGGCGGCAACATGCTGGAACGCGCCGAGCAGCGGGTCGAGCACTTCGATGCGGGAGAGGTAGGCCCGCGTCGCATGCTCGGACGAAATCTCGCCATTCCGAAACCTTCGGGCGAATTCCAATAGCCCTCCCTGACTGAAGGGATCACTTTCCAGCACAACCATGCAGCGTTCCTCGTTACAATAAAACAGCGCCGCGTCTCGCAGCTCAGGCATGCGAACATTGGGAAGGTCAATTTGCAATGGAAGATAAAGTCCGGCTAGGCTCTTTCGACAAAAAACGTTTGGCAAGGCTCTTACCCGCACACTAGGCTGCACGCGCTGCATAATGGGCTCACCCGCAGCTAACGGCTTCCCCGTGAAGCAGGCACACGATGAGGGAACAAATGAGAATTGCTATTGCCGCTGCATTGGCAGCCACTCTGTCCGTGGTCGGCGCTCCTGCTCAGGCGCAGGTTGAGATCGGCGTCATCAACAGCCTTTCAGGAAATTTCGCTGCGTTCGGCGAACGTTACCGCACCGGCCTTCAGGTTGCGCTCGACGAGATCAATGCGAACGGAGGTATCAAGGGTCAACAGCTTACCCTGTCCATCCAGGACGACCGGTCTGAAGCGAAGAGCGCGCTCGCCGCGGCTGAGAGCTTCGCCAGCAAAGGCGTTCCGCTTGTCATCGGCTCCTATGCCTCCTCGATCACAGGGCCACTTGCCCAGTTCCTGACCCGCCAGAAGGTCCCACTGATCGTTCTGGGCAGCGCGGATGACAGCATCACGAAACCGGGTTCGCCCTGGGTGTTCCGCGCCAAGCACAATTCGACGATCGTCGCGAAAGCATATTTCGATTATTTCGATCATCTCAAGAACACGAAGAAGGATGTGCCTCTCGAGACGGTCGCCATGCTTTACGGGAACGGCGCGTGGCCAACCTCGCTTGCGAAGGAGGGCAAGCGTCTCGCTTCGGAGCGGGGATACAAGGTCGTCGGGGATCAGGCCTATGATCAAGGCGTCACCGATTTTCGTCCGATTCTCAACCGCTTCCGCGGCGCCAACGCTGATGTCCTCTATATCGTGTCCTATGCGGAGGATGGCGTCGCAATCACCCGTCAGATGCGTGAGGTCGGCCTTAACGCCAAGGTCATCGCGATCGATACGTCCGCGGCTCTTCCGAGCTTCGTCCAGCAAGTCGGAGAATCGGCAGACTACGTTGCAACGGCCGTAAGCTGGAGCCAGGACGTGAAGTATCCCGGCGCTCAGGAACTCTATGAACGCCTGAAGGCCAAGGCCGGCGGTGAACCCTCGTTCTATGAGGCGGAGGGTTATCTCGCGCTGATGGTCGCTGCCGATGCGCTGCGTCGAGCCGATCCGAAGTCGCGTGAATCCGTACGCGAGGCATTGGCTGCGACCAACATCACGACTCCCGTGACAACCGTAAGCTTCAAGAGCGCCGACGGCTTCCAGGGCCAGAACCCGATCCGGAGCCTCATCCTGCAGATCCAGGACGGCAAACACGTCACGGTGTTCCCAGAGGATCTTGCCGCGAAGCCGCCGCAGCACCCCACACCGGAGTGGTCGAGCCGCTGACGCAAACGGACCGGCGGCACAGCCGTCGGCCCAGCCACAGAGGGCTCACATAAGAGACTGGCTCGCAGCCGTGCATCTGGTGCAACGGACGAATGCGTGACACCAATCAGGAACGAGAATGGCCGGTATAGATATATTTCTACAGAACGTCGCCAACGGCGTTCTGATGGGAGGCGTTTACGCTCTCATCGGAATTGGCCTGACCCTTGTGTTCGGGGTCATGCGCACGATCAACTTCGCCCACGGCGATTTCGTCGTTCTAGGCATGTACAGCGCCGTTCTCTTCAACGCTCTTCTCGGATGGGACCCGTATCTGTCGCTGCTTCTTGCAATGCCGATCGGCTTTCTTACCGGCGTCATCGTCGAGCGCTTCATCCTCTCACGCGTTATCGATGCACCGCCGGAATCGGCGCTTCTGGCGACACTCGGAATTTCCCTGATCATCGGCAACGCGATCCTACTTACCTTTGGCGGCGAGCCGCGCTCCGTGCAGGTGTCGTATGCCTCGTCGACCTTCTCGATCGCGGGGGTCAACGTCTCTATGGTCCTGCTCCTCGCCGGCATCGCCACTGTCATCATGATCGCGGCGCTCTACGCTCTCTTGAACCGGACCGAGATTGGCCGTGCTATTCGCGGTACCGCGGAAAACCGGCTCGGCGCCGAGCTCGTCGGCATCGACACGCGACGGATCCACAGCATCGTCTTCGGCCTCGGCGTGATGCTGGCGGTGATGGCGGGCGTCACGCTCATCCCGCTCCTGTTCGCGACCCCGACCAACACGGGAGCCGTATTCACCCTGAAGGCATTCGTCGTAACGGTCCTCGGAGGGCTGGGGAACGTCGGAGCGGCGATCGCCGGGGGCATTCTGCTGGGTGTGGTCGAGGTTCTGGGCGCATCTTACTTCATGTCCGAATACCGCGAGGCTTATGGATTGATTGCGTTCCTGCTGATCCTGCTTTTCCGCCCCGAGGGCCTGTTCGGGCGGACGGTGAAACGCGTATGACGAAGCATCTCATTGGACTGGGCTTGCTGCTCGCTGCCGGCATCGCCTATCCGGCAATCTTCCCTAACAATCTCACGATTGCGATCTCTGTCCTGCTGTTTGCGGGCTGGGCCACGTCCTGGGACCTGCTCGGCGGCTGGAACGGCCAGGTGAGCCTCGGTCACGCATCCTTCGTGGGCCTCGGAGCGTATTTCGTGGCCATTGGTCAGAGTCAGTTCGGACTTGCGCCATGGTGGACAATGGCCATGGCAGCCGCCTTTGCGGCCATCCTCGGCTATTTCTGGGGATGGCTGACCTTCAGCCTGCGCGGGCCGTACTTTTCGCTCTCCACCATCGCGGTTGCGGAAATCCTCCGGCTGGTTGCCATCAACGAGGATTGGCTGACCGGCGGCGCTACGGGCGTTTTCATTGCAACCCTCCCCGAGCCGTTCGGTATCGACCTCTTCTCCAGAACGGCCCAATTTTATATGGCGCTTGCCTTCGCGGCCGTGGTGATTGCCACCGTCATCGTGATCTCTCGGGCCCGGTTCGGCTTTCAGCTGCGGGCCGTCCGCGAAGACGAGGACTCGGCGATGGCTGCGGGCATCGATCCGACCGCAACGAAGCTGAAGGCGTTCATGCTTTCGGCGGCGCTCACGTCGATCGGCGGCGGAATTTACGGGATCGTACTGGCTTTCATCGAGCCGCATGTCATGTTCGCCCTTCTTTTGTCCGTGCAGATCGCCCTCACGGCCATAATCGGCGGGCGAGGGACGATCTGGGGACCCGCGGCCGGCGCCCTGGTGCTGGTCGGAGCGGGCGAAATGTTCCGTACCACGTTCGCCGAGGCGAACATGCTGATCTACGGGATCCTGATCCTCGTGGTCGTGCTTTTCGTCCCCCGCGGGATCGTCGGGGAGCTGGCCCGCAGACACATTCGGAGGCTCTATGCCAAACGTGCTCAGAGCTGACGGCATCACCGTCAAATTCGGCGGGCTAACGGCCGTCAACGACGTTTCCCTCTCCCTCGGATCCGGCGAGATCCTCGGGCTGATCGGCCCTAACGGTGCCGGCAAGACCACCCTGTTCAATGCCGTGACGGGCTTTGCTCCGATGCATTCCGGCAGGATTACCTTTCTCGACCAGGACATCACGGGGCTGCCCGCATTCAAGCGGACCCGTTTGGGTTTCGGCCGGACTTTCCAGACGGAACGACCCTTCGAGGAGCTGACGGTTCTGGAGAATGTGCTCGTTGCCGCATTCCTGACGGTCGGCAGGCGAAGCGAGGCCGAGCGCATCGCCCGGAGCGTTCTTGAGCAGGTGGGGCTGGCGGACCGCGCTCATCAGCCCGCGCTGGATCTCAATCTCGCGCGCCGGCGGCGGCTGGAGCTGGCGAAGGCGCTCGCCGTAAAGCCGAAGGTGATCTTTCTCGACGAGATCATGGCGGGTCTGAATCCCCCGGCGTTGCGCGAAATGATCGCTTTCGTGAGATCGCTGACCGCGCAGGGTCTCGCGGTTCTGATGGTCGAGCACATCATGGAGGCGATCATCGAGCTGTCCGATCACGTCATCGTGCTCGCCAGCGGCGAAAAGATCGCGGAAGGCACTCCGCATCAGGTCACGAGCGACGAGCGCGTCATAGAAGCGTATTTGGGGACCGACTGATGAGCGACGCAATTCTGCAGGTCGACAATGTCGACCTTGGCTATGGCGCGCTGAAGGTCGTGTACGGTGCGTCTCTCCACGTGAAGCGCGGCGAATTGGTCGGTCTCGTCGGGGGAAACGGCAGCGGCAAGTCGACGATCCTCAGGGCGATTTCGGGCATGATTGCTCCGTGGAGCGGACGCATCCTGTTCGATGGCGAGGAGATCAAGGGAGCGCGTCCTCACCAGATGGCACGTAAGGGATTGGCCCATGTGCCTATGGGCCGTCAGCTGTTCCCCAACATGACCGTGCGGGAAAACCTGATGCTGGGGGCCTACCTGCCTGAAGCAAAGGCTGCCCGGGACGAGAACATGGCCAGGGTGGAAGCTCTCTTCCCCGACCTCATTCGCTACGCCGACGCGATGGCCGGTCAGTTGTCCGGCGGACAGCAGCAGATGGTGGCTATTGCGCGTGCGCTCATGCTAGGGCCCAAGATGCTCATCATGGACGAGCCGAGCCTCGGCCTGTCGCCGCTCTTCGTCAAACAAGTAATGGCGGCTATCAGGCGGGTCGCCGAAACCGGTCTTCCGATCCTGTTGGTGGAGCAGAATGTGAAGCAGGTCCTCGCCGCCAGCCACCGGGTTTACGTGCTCGAAAACGGCAGGCAGGTGCTCGACGGCCCATCACATGAGCTACAGGGGCACCCGATGATCCGCAAGGCGTATCTCGGCCTCTAGTCCAGGGATGGCAAGTGCATGGAGAGCTGTCGCAACTCCTCCTTCCTAGCGCAGGATTATGGACTGCGCTAATGAAGGAGGGTGAGGCAGGATGTTCGAAGATGGGCAGTTCGATCGCTCCGGCATTCTGCTCTGTGCGCAGTGACGCATGGCCTGCAATCACATGCTGCCGCATCTTGAGGAGATGATGGTGCCGCTCTCCAAGACATCGGCGAGCGCCGCGACGGCTGAGTGCGGGAAATAGGCGCACGAAATGGGGTAACCGGGCCCGCTATCCCCAGGAGGATTTGTCTTGCCGCTCTCGGGGGAGCCGGAATAGGACGGAGACCTCGGCAGTGGAAGGTCCGCTGGCACTCCGGCCGACGGGTTTCTTCACATTCTGAGAATGATAGGCTCGAGCGCGTAGCAGGCGTGGGGAAAAGGCATGAAAGTTTTCATCAGCGCGGATATCGAAGGGTGCGCAGCGATCACGACTTGGGATGAGGTCCACAAGGGGCGCGCCGGGCATCAGGAATTCCGTGAGCAGATGACGGCGGAAGTCGTTGCGGCCTGCGAAGGCGCTCGTGCTGCAGGTGCTACCGATATTCTGATCAAGGACGCTCATGAGAGCGGCTGTAACCTGATCGTCTCTCGTCTGCCGGAATACGCTCGTATCATTCGAGCGTGGAGCGGGCATCCCTATGTGATGATGTTCGGTCTCGACGCCAGCTTCGACGCAGCCCTTTTCATTGGCTACCACGATGCGGCGGGTTCCGACACCAATCCCCTCGCCCATACGATGAACGACAGGATCGCGCGGCTATCGATTAACGGTGAACTCGCATCAGAATTCACGGTGAACGCCTATACGGCCTCCCTGAATGGTGTACCACCCGTCTTTCTGTCGGGGGATCGAGGGATCTGTGGAGCGGCGGAACAGCTCGTGCCCGGGATGAAGACGATCGCTGTCAGCGAAGGGTTCGGACGGTCCACCATGTCGCTCGCGCCCGCAAAGGCCCTCCGGCTGATCCGTGAGGGCGTTGAAGAGGCGCTGGCCGGGGATCTCTCACGGTGCTCTCTCGGGCTCCCCGACCGTTTTGAGGTCGTTCTCGAGTTCAACAATGCCAGCGATGCCTATCGTTCCAGCTTCTATCCAGGCGTAGAACATCCCGAAGCCCGCACGCTGCGCTTCGTCTCGAATGATTATTTCGAAGTCCTGCGGACAATTCGGTTCATTACGCTTTGAGACGAAGGCTTTGCGCGTCCGCGGCCTTCCAGAACTCGTCTGCGATGGGGCGACTTCTCTGGGAGTGTCGGTAAAGGCGGATCTCGATCGTCAGCGACCATGCCGGGTCCTTGCTGGCGGGCACGAGAGTGCCGTCAGCCAATTCCGTGCGGACAAGGCTCAAGGGAAGCCACGCAACCCCCCAGCCCGCCGCCGCCATGGCTTTATGACCAATGGAAATGGTGTTCTCATGGACGACCCTCCTTTCCAGCGATGGGCGGTTGACGAAGAGCTTGTTCAGAGCAACGCCGAAGAACGAAAAATCGCCGTAGCTGAGGAACCGCATGGCAGTTCGGCTTTCGATGGCTCTGTCGAGTTCAGGCCCATCCGGATGAGGGCGTGAAACCGGCAGCACTTCCTCCGTGCCGAGCACGAGATGGGGAAACCGTGTCTGGTCGAGCTGGAACGGCACAGACGCATGGGCGTAGGTCAGCAGGAAATCGCAGTCACCGTCTATGAGGGAGGCGATGTTGTCCTCAATCCCACCCTTGTCTGGGCTGAGATGGGAGCTGAAAGGCGGCAGTGTCTTCTGGAGCGCCTGCAGCCAATCGGGAAAGAACGTGACCGTCAGCGTGTGAAGTGCAGAGAACGTCAGGCGATGCTGCTCTGTGGCAGGGTCAGGACGCAAAGCGATGCGGTGCTCGTACCACTCACGCACCGTTTGCTCGGCGAACGGCAGAAAGCGCTTGCCTTCGTATGTAAGTTCCGACGGGAAAATTGCACGGTTGATGAGCGTCACTCCCAGCCATTCCTCCAGCTGCCGAATTCGCCGGCTGAAGGCAGGCTGAGAAACACCGCGCAGGGACGCTGCTTTGGAAAAGCTCAAATGCTCAGCGAGGCAGCAGAAATCCTCCAGCCACTTCAGCTCCATAACCCCTTTGACCTTCCTGTAGAGTCGTCTCGCGGATGAAACCTCCTATCGCTATGCAGTTTCCGTATCAAGGTCAGAGAAACACGGCATTAGCCATAAACCGATGAACTCACTAGCGTCCGCGGCAAGACTTATCCTCCAAGGGGAAATGCGTTGCCGAGAATCGCCTATGTCAATGGAAGCTATGTGCTGGAGTCGGAAGCACGGATCTCGGTTTTCGATCGAGGCTTCTTGTTCGGCGACAGCATCTATGAAGTGAGCGCCGTCATCGGCGGCCATCTCATCGACAATGACCTCCACTTGGACAGGCTCGAGCGCTCACTGCGGGAGCTCGATATCCCCATGCCCCTGCCGCGAAACGAGATCGTTGTCATGCAGAGGACTCTCATTGCGCGCAATGAGCTCGACGAGGGGGTCGTCTATCTACAGGTCACGCGGGGCAGCGAGGACAGGAATTTCGATTATAGCGACACGCTCAAGCCGAGTTTCGTTGCCTTCACGCAGAAGAAGACACTTCAGGATACTGCCGCACACAGGGACGGCATCAAGGTTGGCTTAGTCGATGATACTCGCTGGGTCCGGCGCGACATCAAAACCACGATGCTGCTGTCTCAGGTGCAGGCGAAGCGCCAGGTCAAGGCGAGTGGCTGCGGCGAGGCATGGATGGTGCAGGATGGCTTCATTACGGAAGGCGCGTCCTCGACGGCCTTCATCATCACGCAGGCCGGCAAAATCGTCACCAGGCCGAATTCGAGGGTTACTCTGCCGGGATGTACGCGGCTTGCCGTGCTGCAGTCCGCGGCCTCTCAGAATCTGCAGGTTGAGGAGCGCCTGTTTACCCCAGACGAGGCTTATCTTGCCTGCGAAGCGTTCCTCACAAGTGCCTCGAGCTTCGTGACGCCGGTCGTCGAGATCGCCGGTCATCGCATAGGAGAGGGGAGGCCAGGTCCGATCACGCGCCGTATTCAACGGATCTACCTGGAGCTCGCTCTCAGCCAAAGCGCGGCCCAGTAGGTAACACCACCAGAAACACCAAAGGGGACTAACTCAATGAGCTTCAACATTCTCAAGACTGCCCTGCTTGTCTCAACGCTCACATGCTTTGGGGCAGGGGTCGCCTCGGCCGAGACGGTCGGGTACGGCAAGTGCGAGCTGACCGGAAAGAAGGGCTCGCATTCGATCAATCCTGCTGTGCCGGGCCAGTTCACCGTGATCATCAACCTGCCGGCAGTCGGACAGTTCAACGGCGATACGCCGGAAACCATCCGCGACGGATACGAATTCTGCATGGCCGTCAACATTGCCCACCGTCTGGGTCTCGACAAGGTCAAGCTGGTCAACGCCTCGTTCGACTCCATCGTGGCGGGTCAGAACAGGGATTTCGATATCGCTCTTGCGCTGATCTCTGTCACTGAGCCGCGGAAGAAGGTGGTCGATTTCTCGACGGTTTACATGGAATCGAGCTACGGCGTTGCGACGAAGGCTGATGCGAGTGTCACTGAAGCCACATTGAAGACCGGTCGTGTCGGCGTGCAGGCCGGTACCACGCTGGTGCCTTTCGCCCAGGAAACGCTGAAGGCGTCAAAAGTCGATGTGTATGATGACACGGCCTCCATGTTCACGGCCGCGGCGGCGGGCAAGGTCGATGCCGTGATGACGGATCTCAGCGTCGTGCTGGGACAGGTGGCAAACTCCAAGGGCAGGCTGAAGGTTGTCGGCCAGTATTCGAGCGGCGGCCAGACGGCCGGCATCTATCCCAAGGGCTCGGCCAACAAGCCAGTGATCGACAAGGTCATCCAGGAACTGAAGGATGACGGTACCCTGAAGAGGTTGGAAGCTGCCTATCTTCTCCCATCCTGGGGTGGCGTATCCCCGGACAGCATCCCGACCTGGAAGCACTAGGACAGGTATCGTTTGTGATGAACACGACGGCTGCTATGGCCAGCGTCGAGCGCGCCAATCAATGGCGCGCTCGTAGCAGGGTTCGCGCTTACGGCGCTCTGACCCGGGCCGCATTCTCGATTGCCGCGGTCACATTCATGTCCGTGGCTGCCACGGCGATCGCGATCGCCCAGTTCATGGTACAGGAGGGATGGGACGCAGTACCCGTCTGGATTGCAGGTGCCATTCCGGCCTTGCTGTGCCTCCTCGTGGCAGGCCGGGCAGTACAGGCCGTTCGCCTGTCGATGGGGGCCAGGTCCTCAGATGACGTTTATGAAGCCCGGGCCCTGGGCGCCAAGGCGTCGGAAGTATCCTGGAAAACCATATCCCACTCCATTGCCTTTCTGATCCTGTGTGCGCTCGCTTGGTTCATGGTCGTGAACGATGCCGCCGTGAGTCGTACGTTCTTCGACATGGACCTGATCACCCGTTCCGCGACGACGGTTCTCAAGGCTTTCGGAACCAATGTGCTCATTTTTGCGGTTTCGGCGGTTCTGATTCTCGTCTGGGCTCTCGTGATCGCCATCGCCCGCACGCTGCCGGGTGAAGCAGGGCGCCCGATCCGGACGATTGCGATCATCTACAGCGATCTTTTCCGTGGCCTGCCCGCCATCATCACCATTTATCTGATCGGCTTCGGATTGCCGCTCACGAATCTGCCGGTTCTGAAGGATCTCTCTTCAAATGCCTATGCGATCATCGCGCTGACGCTCACTTATGGCGCCTATACCTCGGAAGTTTACCGCGCAGGTATCGAGAGCGTCCACCCGAGCCAGATCGCGGCTGCGCGTTCGTTGGGTCTCTCTTACTTCAGGACCATGCGCTATGTGATCGTTCCCCAGGCTGTTCGCGGCATCATTCCGCCATTGATGAACAATTGTATCAGCCTCCAGAAGGATACGGCGCTTGTGGCCATCATCGGGACGATCGACGCTTTCAATCAGTCGAAGATCATAGCCAGCAACAATTTCAATCTCTCGGCGGTGATGACGGTCGCCATCATCTTCATCCTGATCACGATCCCGCAGGCCCGCTTCGTGGACAAGCTCATCGAGCGCGACCGCAGCAAGCGGCGGTCCGGGTGACGATCAGATGAATGCGACAGTCGAAACGCGGAAGGGGCACGCCATGGCACTCGTTGAGATCGATAAGGCCTATAAGCACTACGGCAGCCTTGTCGTATTGAACGGCCTCTCCTTGGAAATCAAGGAGCACCAGGTCGTCTGCTTGATCGGCCCTTCAGGCTGCGGCAAGTCAACCTTGCTTCGCTGCATCAACCGGCTTGAGACCATCCAGAAAGGTGAAATCCGCCTGCACGGCGACCGCATCACGGGTCCTGGCGTGGACCTCGACGTGCTTCGCCGCGAAATCGGCATCGTCTTCCAGGGTTACAACCTGTTCCCGCACATGAGTGTGATCGAGAACATCACGCTTGGGCCTCTCAAGGTCCTCGGGATGGGCAAGGCCGAGGCGCGGGACAAGGGCATGGCACTCCTTTCCCGTATCGGCTTGTCTCACAAGGCGGAAGAGTTCCCGGACCGTCTCTCCGGCGGGCAGCAGCAGCGCGTCGCCATCGTGCGTGCCTTGATGATGGATCCTGCGCTGCTCCTCCTCGATGAGATCACCTCGGCGCTGGATCCGGAACTGGTCTCGGAGGTGCTGGATATCGTGCGCGATCTTGCCGCGAAGGGCATGACGATGGTACTTGCCACCCATGAAATGGGTTTTGCCCGCGAGGTGGCCGACAAGGTGTGCTTTCTGCAGGAAGGGGTTGTCTACGAGGAGGGGCCTCCCTCCCGGATCTTCGGAGACCCGCAGGGCGAGAGAACCAAGGCCTTCCTCAAAAGGATCATCGATGCCGGGCGCCTTTGAGCTTCCTCGTCGCAGCCGGAGAGGGTGATGAGTCGCACAGTCAAGGATTTCGGTATCGTCTGCGGAGTCCTTCCGCAGGGTACGAAGAATGCTGTCACAGACGTGCCGGGCGTACGCGTTGGATCTTGCACCTTGCGGGAGGGCGACATCAACACCGGCGTTACGGCGGTTTTGCCTCATTCCGGCAACATTTTCCGCCGCAAGGTCGTTGCAGCATCCCACGTGATCAACGGTTTCGGGAAGTCCACGGGTCTCGTGCAGATCGACGAACTCGGGACTATCGAGACGCCGATCCTGCTGACGAATACCCTGTCCGTCGGCACCTGCGCGACGGCTCTGATCCGCGAGGCCATTTCACAGAACCCTGACATTGGTCGCACGACGTCGACGGTGAACCCCGTGGTGGGAGAGTGCAATGACGGCCCGTTGAACGACATTCAGGCGCTTGCGGTCACGGAGGAGCATGCCGAGATGGCTCTGCGGTCTGCGCATGACGGGCCCGTCGACCAGGGCAGTGTGGGGGCAGGAACCGGCATGACCTGCTTCGGCTTCAAGGGCGGCATCGGATCCTCGTCGCGCCGGATCGAACTCGACGGGTCTGAGCACCACCTGGGAGCACTCGTCCTCACCAATTTCGGCAATGCCGGCGATCTCGTTCTCCCCGACGGGCGCAGGCCATCTCCAGAGATGGCCGATTCCCTAAGCAGGGCGCGGGAGAATGGCTCGATCATCATTGTTCTTGCTACGGATGTTCCTCTCGACCACCGTCAGCTCAACCGCGTCGCCAAGCGCGCGGGAGCGGGACTTGCGCGGCTCGGTTCTTTCTGGGGACATGGCAGCGGCGACATTGCCATCGCATTCACGACGGGAAACACGGTCGAGCACGACAGCACGAACGCTGTGGCAAATATGCGTATTTTGAACGAGAACCGGATCGATCTTCTGTTTCGCGCCGCTGCTGAGGCAACCCAGGAGGCAGTGCTGAATTCGATGCTCTCGGCTGAAGACTTCGTCGGCCGGGACGGTGCGACTCGGGTTTCGCTGGCAAGTATCTTGTGCCGTAGCGAGTGAACGCCCTCAATACGATATTCATGAAGGGCCGGAGGTCGCCAGGGCAGGCTCCGCCGCTCAAGAAGGCAATCACGATATGACCTCATCCAAGGCCTCCCGCCCCATCGTAGGAATTCTCGGCAACCGGATCTACGACGGATTGCTGCCGGCGCAATCGGTCGACGAGAAATACCTTCATGCTCTGATCGAGCTGGCGGATGTTGACGTCATCATCATCCCGGCTCTTGAAAACACGACTGGCCTGGAAAACATTCTTGATCGCGTGGATGGCGTTCTCCTCACTGGAGCCGCGACCAACGTCCATCCAAGCTATTTCGACCCGGGAGCAGATCTGGAAAAGTACAAGCCATTCGATGCGGGCCGGGACGACGCTGCGTTCAAGCTCATTCGGCTGGTCTGCGACCGGGACCTCCCGATGCTCGCCATCTGCCGTGGCATTCAGGAACTGAACGTCGCTTTCGGAGGCAGCCTCTACGCGAACATCGCGACGGACGAGGAGCATCACTGCCATACCACATGGGTCTCCGGTGCCCCGCTCGAGCGGCTATACGGGCCTGCTCATGAGTTGCTCGTTACTTCGGGCGGGCATATGGAGGCGTTGACTCGGAGTAGGCCGTTCACGGTGAACTCGCTGCATGTTCAAGCGATCGACAGACTTGGGGCGGGGCTCTTGGTGGAAGCGCGCGCGCCGGACGGAACGGTCGAGGCCGTCAGCGTTCAAGGCTGTACTTTCAGCATCGGCGTCCAGTGGCACCCAGAGTTTCAGGCGTCCGAAAACGAACTCTCACGCAGTCTCTTCAACGCGTTCGGAGCTGCGGTGAGGGCGTTTCGCCGGAAGCGAGAAGCACGCTAGAGCTGTTTTCGCGTGCGCGGAATCATCTCATCTTTGTTGTCGCATTCCTTGGCGGAGAACCGGAGCTTCTTCACCGAAGAATGCTCTAGAAGGAGAATGCTCTAGAAGGTGCCCGTTGCCCTGCGGTGTTCGAAGTAAGAGTCTCAAATGTCACATATCGGCGCTCCTCGAGCCAAAGAGGGGGGCGCTTCGGCGCGGAGGAGCTGACGTTTCCGGTATGCCGGGCAGCGCGACCCTCAACGGGGGCACCATGCGGAGACGCAAATCGGCACAGATCTCCCGCTCATCCTGCGAGGCATGGTGGACCGGGCGTCAGCCTTTGAGGTCCCTGGCATCCCAACCGACAGGAACACCGTTGGAACTGAGGCCGGACACGACTGGCGGATCAACAAGGACATGATGCTGGGTGTGGTGGCTCAGGAGCTTCCCGTAAGCCTTCCGGGATGCTGGGAGCGCGGTAGGCTATCCTGGATTAAGCCTCCCTTCAGATCCGCCGATGTCCGGGGCTCGGCCTGCCGGCCAGCGACCCTGACCGCGCTCGTGGCTTCTGCCCGCTTTGGCCGGAGGCATCGAGCAGCCTGGGCGAGCCGCTGGAGCGGAGGCGGTTTCGGATTCGTTTGGGTGGAACTGGGAAGGAAGGAGCGGATCGTGACGCGTTCCGTCGACAGGCCTTTCGACTGGGTGGCGATACTCGCTTTCGCTTCGGCTGTCGTCGTGATGGTGCCGAGTCTCGCGGTGCTCGGCATGGCTGTGGCGGCTGTGATCATGGCGTTCGTCTGATAGAGAGATCTTTGCAGCTTGGTCCCTCATGCCAGGGAGTTCGCTTCTGGCTAATGACCTGGATGGAGCTCGGGCAGATCCGGGCGGGACTTCGGGGCAGTGCCTGAGCGGAAACCGAAGGAAGCTGCGCGCTGTGCCCTCGAGGTCGGTTCCCAGGAGCAATATCGCTGCAATGCTCCAGGCCCAGGCATGGAACATCACCTTTCCTGACGGGCCCGATCTTTGCCATCCGGATCCTCTTTGAGAAGGACCCGTTCCGCCGCTCCATCCAGATTGTCGGATTGCCCATTGCGGCGGGATCACAGGAAAGCGGCCGGGCCCATACCCAGGGCGATAAGGATCAGCCATCACATGGAACCCATCGGAACCCATCCGGTCCTCCTCCGGTCCCTTGGCCTCACGTGGCCTTGGGGGCCGTGGACAGCTTCATGACGCTGGTGACGACAATGACCGAGGACAGCGATATGGCGGCCGCGGCAACCAGAGGCGTGACATGACCCATCACGGCCACCGGCACCGCCAGTGCATTCTAGCCGACCGCGAGGGCGAAGTTCTGGACGATCAGCCCCTCGGGCCGGCATGCGATCCGGAGCGCGTCAGTGACGGCCGGAAGCCCTTCGTTCAGGAACACGAAATCCGCGGCCTTGCGGCTGGTATCGGTAGGCGTGGCGGGAGCCATGGACACATGAGCGACCGACAGGGGGCGCTTCGTTCGAGCCTTCCCCCACCATTAGGATTCTTCGGCCTGCTTCGCGGCGCGTCACGAGACGGGTTACCTTCCCATCGGGAACGGGACTTCGTCTCGCGATCGCCGGAGAGGATTTTCACGGCCAATCCCTGATGGTTCAAACCGCCCGCTGTCTCCCGTGCATCGCGGCGGATGCGGTCCTCCAGCACGAAGGTCGCAAGCAATTCGCCAGCTCGCGCCAGGACCGAGATCGAGGCGGGTGCGGAGCATCGTCCGATGCCCGTTGCCCTGTCGCCCGGCCCGGCCTGCCGAGCCGGTGCATATGGCCACCGAGCCGGGCTTCGAGCCCGAGCGCGGGAACCTCCTCGAGCCGGTCGAATGCCGGGGCCTGAGACACACGCCGCGCCGTAGCCTCGGCAGTCGCCCGTGCTGCCGGATGGCGTGAGCCCATGGTCATCCCATGGCGACCCGCATCGCCGCCGGAGTCACCTCGTCCGCATTGACCAGGGTGGGCACGCCCAGCGCCAGGGTGCAGGTCTTGCCGAAGGCCACGCCGTCGATCTCGGCCAGACGTTCCAGGGGGGAGCCGCCCTTGACCATGATTTTGCTTTCGAACAGCCGGCGCGCGGCAACGTCCATCTACGATGGGAGCCGCCGGGCCCAGTGCGTACGCGCAGGTGACGATCAGGACGGCGATGGCGATGGTGACGCATCGGCGCCAGTCCCCGGTGGCGGTCAGCCTGCCCAGGAAGGTGAGCGGAGCCGCCGTGTGGACAATGGGCGAATAGAGCGCCGCGGCGCGGTCCGCCAGCCGCCGGTAGCGGGCCCGCCCGCCCTTGGCCGCTCCCATCGGGCGGACCATCTCCGCCCGAGACGCTTTCTCCGTCCGCACGGTGACCCGGACCGTCAGCGGCCCCGAAAGGTTCATCACGCCCGCCTGACCCGCTTCCCCTGGAGCAGCCTTCCGGGGCCCGCTCTTTTCGTAGAGGCCGAGGACCGGAATCGGCGCGACGATCAGGCGGCCGGCATGGCTGCCGGAGTGGAGCCGATCCGAACCTGTTGTCTCGACCCCTCAACGGGCAGTCGCGGGCGGGCCGCCTCTGGTAAGGGCATAGCCACAGGGATCGGCATCTGTTCAGACCGTCGAGGATTTCAGGTGGGCGCGCTTGGTGAGGTTGGAGACGAGATCGCTGAAGCGGTCGCCCTGAACGGCGATGTGGTTGCGCAGCAAGGTTCGGGCGGCTTTCGCGTCACCGGCGAGAATGGTCTCCACGATCTCTCCGTGCTCCTTCAAGGAAGTCTTCATGCGGTTGCGCACGTGCAACTGCAGGCGGCGGTACGGGCGCAGTCGCCGGTGCAGCGACACGCATTGTTCCTCCAGAAAGCTGCTGTGACTTGCCGCATAGATGGCAAGGTGGAACGCCTCGTTCTCGTAATAGTAGCTGTCAGGATCCTCGCTGATCGCAGCGGTCTCGCATTTCGCGTGGGCGGCAAGCAGTGCCTCGCGGTCCTCGTTCGTATGGCGGCGGGCGGCGAGGGCTCCCGCCATTCCCTCCAGTTCCGCCATGACCTCAAACATCTCGAATACCCGTTCCGGACCCGGATCAACGACGACGGCGCCGCGTCGCGGCCGAATCTCGACAAGGCCGATCGCGCTCAACTGCATGAGGGCCTCGCGGATCGGAGTACGTGACACGCCGAAGTGAGTGGCGAGCTGGACTTCGTCGAGGCGCTCACCGGGCTCGAACTCGCCCTTCAGGATACCGTTCTCGATCTCATCCCTCAGCCTGTGAAACGTGTTCCCGGCCATTTGCTCCTCGTCCAACAGGGAGTCTGCTCAGCTATATCCAATGCGAGACTAGCCGGCCTTGTATACACAATGGTTGACAATGTGTGCAATGAGGAAGCACATTATCGGTAATCTGGCAGGATCGCCGGAACATATGGGAGGAAAGAATGTGGAAGTCTGCGAAGCTGCTGAAGTTCTCTGCTGTTCTAAGCTTGGGTGGCATGCTCGCCTCGGGTGCGATGGCCCAGACTGTTCTGAAGGCATCTCACCAGTTCCCTGGCGGCAAGGGCGACATTCGCGACGAGATGGTGCAGATCATCGCCCGCGAGGTCGAGGCTGCCAATGTCGGCCTTAAAATTCAGGTTTTCCCGGGCTCCTCACTCTATAAGCCGAATGATCAGTGGAATGCCGTGACGCGCGGCCTGCTCGACCTGACCTCGTTCCCGCTCGATTACGCTTCGGGACGCCATCCTGAGTTCTCCGCGACCTTGATGCCGGGACTGGTTGGTAATTTCGACCGGGCAATGCGGCTCAACGATTCGGAGTTCATGGCCGACATCAAGAAAATCGTCGACAATGCCGGGGCTATGGTGATTGCCGATGCATGGCTGTCGGGCGCTTTCGCCTCCAAGAAGAACTGCATTACCTCCCCTGACACGATCAAGGGACAGGTTATCCGTGCTGCCGGTCCGGCTTTCGAGGAGATGCTGTCCGCCGCTGGGGCGTCGATTTCCTCCATGCCGTCTTCGGAGATTTATACCGGCATGCAGACCGGTGTGCTCGACGCCGCCAACACATCCTCGGCGAGTTTCGTTTCCTACCGCCTCTTCGAGCAAGCCAAGTGCCTGACCGCGCCCGGTGAGAATGCGCTCTGGTTCATGTATGAGCCGGTGCTCATGTCGAAGAGGGTTTTCGAGAGACTGAAGCCCGAGCAGCAGAAAGCAATTCTTGCGGCGGGCGAGAAGGCCGAGGCCTATTTCAACGAGGAGGTTCGCAAGGGCGATCAGATCATGGTCGATACCTACAAGAAGGCGGGTGTCGAAGTCGTCGAGATGTCGAAAGCGGATTATAATGCCTGGCTCGAACTGGCCAAGGAGTCCGCCTACAAGAGCTTCGCCGCAAAAGTACCGGGCGGCGACAAGCTGATCGAGAAGGCCCTGGCCGTGGAGTAAGGCCTAGAGCCGACGGTGCCGCGGTAAAGCCCGCGGCACCTTACAATCTCTTCCCAAAAGGAAGCCCAATATGGTCAATGCCTTCATCCGATGGGTCGGGAACCTGTCGCGTCTGTTCGCGATCATGGCGACCTTCCTGATCATCGCGGCGATGCTTGTCGTCTGCCAGATGATCCTCATGCGCTATGTCTTTCGCCTGCCGACGATCTGGCAGACTGACTTCGTCGTTTTCTCCGCCACGGCAGCGATGTTTCTTGGTGCACCCTATGTCCTGATGACAGGAGGCCATGTTGGAGTCGACGTGATTGAGCTTATGGTGAAGGAGCGGACCCGAGCCAGGATGCGGATCGTGAGCAGCTTCCTCGGGTTGATCTTCTGCATCATCATGTTGATTGCGAGCTGGGTGCAGTTTCATGACGCCTGGAGCGGAAACTGGAAGCACTCCAGCTTGTGGGCGCCGCCCTTGTGGATACCACTCGCGGCCCTTCCGCTTAGCTTCGGGCTGCTCTGCTTCCAATACGTGGCCCAAATCCTTGCGCTCGTTGCGCCCGGCGGGAAGCCGACGGGCGACCATGCCGCGTCCGCGAATGGGCTGATCCTCGACGACCTTGTCGAACTGCCTCACACGAAGGAGCTTCCGCGATGAGCCCGACTGGCGCCGGATTGCTGATCATACTGGCCCTCTTCGTGCTGTTGGGAACAGGCATGCCGATTGCCTTCGCCCTCGGCCTTGCGGCTTTCGCAGCGCTCTTCCTGCAGGACGGCCTGGAGATCTTCTACGTGCTTGGGGACACGATGTTCTCGGGCATCGCGAACCTTGCTTACGTCTCCATCCCAATGTTCGTGCTAATGGGAGCTGCCGTGGCTTCCTCGCCTGCAGGATCGGATCTCTACTCGACACTCGACCGTTGGCTGAACCGGATTCCCGGCGGGCTCGTACTCTCCAATATCGGCGCCTGCGCGATCTTCTCCGGCATGACCGGCTCATCGCCCGCCACGTGCGCGGCGATCGGCAAGATGGGAATCCCGGAGATGCTCCGGCGCGGCTATCCCACCTCCGTTGCAACAGGCTCCATCGCAGCGGGCGGGACCCTCGGCATCCTCATTCCACCCTCCGTTACCCTCATCGTTTATGGCATCGCCACCGAAACGTCGATCGGCCGCCTGTTCATGGCCGGGGTGGTGCCCGGCATCATGCTGACCATCATGTTCATGATCTGGGCGATCATCGACTGCAAGCGCAAGGGATACGAGTTTGACGCCCGCGCCGTGCACTACACGTTAAGGGATCGGCTTGCAGGGCTTCCTCGCATCCTGCCGTTCCTGCTTATCATCGCCGGAACGCTCTACGTGCTCTATGGCGGCCTGGCGACACCCTCTGAGGCGGCGGGCGCCGGCGCTCTCCTTACCCTGCTGGTGGTCATCGTCACTTACAGGCTGTTCCGGTTCAAGGCCTTCACCGGGATATTCGGTTCCGCCATGCGCGAAAGCGTCATGATCATGATGATCATGGCATCGGCGGAACTCTTCGCATTCGCGCTCTCGTCGCTTTTCATTACCCAGACGGTGGCGTCGGCAATCGCCGACATGGAAGTGAACCGTTGGGTTCTGATGGCTATCATCAATATCTTCCTGTTGGTCTGTGGCATGTTTCTGCCACCGGTTGCCGTCATCGTCATGACCGCACCGATGCTCTTTCCAATCATCACCCAAGCCGGCTTTGATCCGTACTGGTTCGCGATCGTGCTGACCATCAACATGGAGGTAGGTCTTATCACACCTCCGATCGGACTCAATTTGTTCGTCATCAACGCCATTGCGCCGGATATTCGGACGAAAGACATCCTTTGGGGAGCATTGCCATATGTGCTGGTCATGGTCATGGCCATCATCATCCTCTGCATGTTCCCTGACATTGCGACTTGGCTCCCCAATCAGATGCTGGGGGTCGTCGAATGAGGCCGTCACGATTGATGGACGGCGTGCTTATGACGAGAGCGGTGCACGGTATCCGGTGGTACTACTAGAATGACCATTGTTGCCTTTGCCGTGAGCAGTAAAGCTGTTGTTGTCGCCTGCTGCAACGTCTTCCGGCCCGTACTTATCGTTGCGGCACGGCACCGCGGATTGCACGAGGCTTAACGGAGGCCAAGTATGAAGTTCTACAGCTCGAGGACCGGAACGGCCGACACCTCTACGTTCCTCGGGGATCTCATCGACACGCTGACTGAAAGGGGGCGGGCCCTGCTCGGTCGCAAGAGTGATCGGGACGCTATTCTGCAACTCGACTTGATCGCCATGAGCGAGTTGCTCCTGTCGCGGAGAGGTGAGGCATCCGGAGTAGCCTTGGCGCAGACGCTGCTGGCGAGTTATAGCGCCGCACCGCGTCCGGACCGCGCTGCGTTCCTCCAAGCTCTCGCCGATCGCTTCGGCCCTGATCGCGGCCGGGTCGAAGACGCGATCGAAGCGCTTGGCAAGGATCAAGGAACGGAAGCGCTGGAAGCGCTGCATGCTGCAGCCGAGCCCCGGCGTCAGGAGTTGTTCCGGAGACTCAATCTCGCCCCGGGCGGTACCGCAGCCCTGATCCGAATGCGTGAGGATCTCAGTGACTACATCAAGGGGAATCCTGGACTGAAGTGCGTCGATGCTGATTTCGCGCATCTCTTCTCGTCCTGGTTTAATCGGGGGTTTTTGGTGTTGCGGCCGATCGACTGGACCACGCCGGCTAATATTCTAGAGAAGATCATCCGGTACGAAGCGGTGCATGCGATCCAGAATTGGGACGATCTACGCAACCGTCTCGAACCCGAAGATCGTCGCTGCTACGGCTTCTTCCATCCCCAACTCGTCGACGAACCGCTGATTTTCGTCGAAGTGGCGCTGACGAAGGGCATTCCCGATGCCATCGGTCCACTCCTCGACCTCGCTCGCAAGCCGATTGCTGCGAGCGAGGCAACAACAGCAGTGTTCTATTCCATATCGAACACACAGAAGGGGCTGGGTGGCGTAACTTTCGGAAATTTCCTAATCAAGCAGGTGGTGGAGAATCTCAAGCGCGAACTGCCGAATTTGAAAACATTCGTCACGCTCTCTCCCGTACCTGGCTTTGCGGCATGGCTCGCTCGTGAGCGCAAGACTGAGGAATCGGCTTGCCTTGTACCTGAAGCCAAAGAGGCATTGACGGCTCTCGACGACACAGCCTGGTATGGGGATCCGGCGATAGCTGAGAGGGTTCGTGCTGTCCTCATTCCTACCGCAGCCTATTACTTCCTGAGAGCGAAGGACCCAAAAGGCCGTCCCGTCGACCCGGTGGCGCGATTTCATCTCGGCAACGGCGCCCGGCTGGAGCGTCTCAACTTCCTCGGTGATGTCTCCTCTAAGGGCTTGCAGCAATCACATGGATTGATGGTGAACTACCTCTATGCTCTCGACGAGATCGAGAAGAACCATGAGGCCTTCGCCGAGAAGGGAACAGTCGTTGCTTCGCCTGTCGTTCGAAAAGCGTTGCCGACGGATCTTCCCTCCCGCGACCTGGTACCCACCCCATGACTGCAACGCTTCACGATCCGCTTGTCGTCTTTCCTCGTCCCATTTCGGAGCTCATGCCATGAACGCGAACCTGTTCGACCGGCTTGAACGATCAATCGCCGCCCCCCCGAAGACCGCCATCGCCACGTCTGCCGGTGAGACGATCAGCTATGCCGACCTGATCGCGCTGTCAGGCCGTCTGGCAAACGTTCTCGTCGCCCGTGGTGTCAAGCCTGGCGACCGGGTCGCCGTTCAGGTCGAGAAGTCGGTTCCAGCACTGGTTCTGTATCTTGCGACCGTCCGAGCTGGCGCCGTCTATCTCCCTCTCAATACGGCCTACACCCTGGCCGAGCTCGAGTATTTCATCAGCGATGCCGAGCCCTCCCTAGTAGTCTGTGATCCGGGCAAGTGGGAAGGGGTCCAGCAACTCGCCGCGAAGGTGGGAGCAGCGGTCGAAACGCTCGATGCACAAGGGCTGGGCTCTCTCATAAAGGCTGCAGACGATGCGGCGGAGGCCTTCACAACGGTGCAGAGGGCAGGTGACGATTTGGCGGCCATCCTCTATACATCAGGTACGACCGGCCGCTCGAAGGGAGCGATGCTGACGCACGACAATCTCGTTTCCAACGCCCAGACATTGATTAAGTTCTGGCGCTTCACTGCGGATGACGTGCTGATCCATGCCCTGCCGATCTACCACACCCACGGACTCTTCGTGGCCAGCAACGTCATCCTATTCTCTGGCGCGTCGATGATCTTCCTGCCGAAGTTCGATGCTGATGAGATTCTAAGGCTGATGCCCCGCGCGACCGCCCTGATGGGAGTTCCGACCTTCTACGTTCGTCTGTTGCAGCATCCCGGCCTCACCAAGGATGCAACGTCCGGCATGCGCCTGTTCGTATCGGGTTCAGCTCCCCTGCTGGCCGAGACCCATCGTGAGTGGAGCGCTCGCACAGGCCACGCGATCCTCGAGCGCTATGGCATGACAGAGACCAACATGAATACATCCAATCCCTACGATGGCGACCGGGTGCCGGGTGCGGTTGGTCTGCCTCTGCCGGGTGTGTCATTGCGCGTTGCTGATCCCGAAACCGGGCGGGTGCGGGGCACAGGCGAGATTGGGGTGATCGAGGTCAAGGGTCCGAACGTGTTCAAGGGCTACTGGCGCATGCCGGAGAAGACGGCCTCCGAGTTCCGCCCGGACGGCTTCTTCATCACGGGCGATCTCGGCAAGATCGACGAGCGTGGCTACGTCCACATCGTCGGACGCGGCAAGGATCTCATCATCACAGGCGGGTTCAATGTCTACCCAAAGGAGATCGAGGATGAGATCGACGCCATTCCAGGGGTGTTCGAGAGCGCAGTGATCGGCGTTCCGCACAAGGACTTGGGCGAGGGGATAACCGCAGTCGTCGTCCGCTCGAAGGAGGCAAGGGTGGACGAAGCGGCGATCCTGACCGCGCTCGACGGGCGCCTTGCGAGGTTCAAACTGCCGAAGCGGGTCATCTTCGTCGATGAATTGCCGCGCAACACCATGGGTAAGGTACAGAAGAACGTGCTGCGCCAGCAATTCGTTGACCTTTACGTTTCACCGACACAGGCTTCCCAGTCCGCCAGGTAGAGGATATTCCAAGGAGTTTATGTGAGTTGCCGAAGCTCGCCCTCTGGTACGGGGAGGAAGAATCGCTTTGGTCATCTCAGGGGACGGTAAGCGGACCTTTACTCCATTCGGTGTCCGTTACGCCTCGACCCTCAGTAGACCTTCGCGAATTTGGATGCTTGCTGCCGGATGCGAAGACTGCGCAGTGATCGACATGAGTGAGGATCCCAGCGGTCATGACTTGCCTATTGGCATGTTCGAGCCGGATGCCAGCACGCAGATTCGCAACAATGATGGTCTTGCAGCATAATTCTGCAACGGGAGGGGGGCCGCCATCGGAACTGCACAGCGAAGAACGCACGAAGGATTCGGCTGTCCTCGCGGTCAGCCAAATAGGCGGCATGGGGGGAAGGGATGGATCTCTGCGTCCTCGATCCTCACGGTACGCAGGTTGGGATCGGGTATGAGCTCCGCTTCCGAGACATAACCAGTGCCGATGCCATGACTTGACACCTAACGCATCATGCGGACCCGATGGGCCACGCTAGTGAAAAGTGGATCCGGCTTTCAGCTTCAAACGATGCCCGATCTCTCCGATACTCTAGCCGCGCGTATCGTCTAACGAAGAGTTTTGAGGCAACCTCCGATAGTCAAATCACTCAGGCTTGAAGATCCCAAATGGGGCGGAGTGCCGTCAGCAGCTTTTATCTGTGACTCGCGAACGATACAATCGATGCCACTTCTCTCTCCCTGGATCCAATATTGGGGCTCATAAGAGGTGCCAGGGAGCTGCTTCAAGACGCGATAGGTATTATATCCTCGTCGCGGGGGGGCCGCTGGTACAACGAGCTGACCTACCTTGAATTTGTGGATCATAGCACACTCCCAATGATGCAATGATCGCCCCGCCAGAAAATCTAAGCCCGATTCTAGCTCTGTAAGCTGGAATCTGGATCAAAGTTCCACAAACCAGCACGCTTTCGCGTTGGAACCAAGCTCGTCCGGCAAAAGCGATGGCGCAATGGGACCCGGGGGCTTCAGCAACCTTCACCGGTCTCAGACTGTCCGATGGTGCAAGCTGACCATGGCATATTGCTCATGGGATGCGTGGAAGCCCATCCGATCCAGGAATCTATTCGCTCTCTGGTCCTGTTGGCACCCGGGCTCCTGAGCGGTCGTTCCTCTCATCCTGCGAGTTTGCCGCTTGAATGAGGAGGCGCCAGTGGCCCAGAGCGGGATGGAGGGCTATTCCTGGTGGCGGAGCGAGATCACATATCAGATCTATCCATGCTCTTTTCAGGGTGCTGACGGCGACGGGGTTGGGGGTCTGCGCGGGAGCATCACGCGTTTCGACTACCTCGTGAACCTGGGGGGCGATTCCATCTGGATCTCGCCGATCTATCCTTCTCCAATGGCGGATTTCGGCTATGACGTATCAGACTACTGCTCCGGCTGATGGGAGTGTCATCTCCGTCATCTCCTATGGGAAGCCCCATGAAGGCAGGCGCCTGCCCGTGGCTCTCAATATGAGTGGTGGGGCTCGAGCCCGGTCGAGGATCGATCCGGGCCGCGTCGTGGTCTCTACGTTCCTCGACCGGACGGGTGAGGAGGTCGCCGGCGGCCTCGATCTCAGGCCCCACGAGGGGTGCATCGTCGATCTCGGGTGAGGCGCTGCACCCATCACTTATGGCTTGCCGGCGCGTCTATTGTACGCGAACCTTCCATATATCACTGGCGTATTCGCGGATCGTTCGGTCTGCCGAGAACCAGCCTACCCTGGCCGTGTTCAAGACACTTGCTCGCCACCAGGCGAAGGGAGACCGCCACAATTCGTCGACCTGGCGCTGGGCCGCCCAATAGGACTCAAAGTCCGCCGCCACCATGAACGGATCGTCGGAAGAGACCGCATGAATCAGGGAGTCGAAGCGGTTCGGCTCCTCCGGTGAGAAGGTTCCTGTTCTGATCAGGTTAAGTGCCCTCTCAAGCCTGGGCGACATATGGGGCTGATCCCGATGCCCTCCGTGCCTGCGATGGGCCGCGATCTCTTCGGCGGTCAGGCCGAAGATGAAGATGTTCTCGGCCCCAACGCATTCCCGGATCTCGACATTGGCTCCGTCGAGTGTGCCGATCGTGAGAGCGCCGTTCAAGGCGAGCTTCATATTCCCGGTGCCCGAGGCCTCCATGCCGGCCGTTGAGATCTGTTCCGACAGGTCGGCTGACGGGATAATGGCCTCGGCCAAGCTGACATTGTAATTGGGCAGGAAAACGATCTTCAGACGATCTGCCATGACGGGGTCGGAATTGACCACCTGCGCAACATCATTGATGAGCTTGATGATCAGCTTCGCCCGATCGTAACCGGCTGCGGCCTTGCCGGCGAAGATCTTGACCCGCGGCACCCAGTCTCTCTCAGGTTCGGCCCGGATGGCATCATAGAGCGCAACCGCCTCGAGGATGTTCAGGAGCTGGCGCTTGTATTCGTGGATCCGCTTGATTTGGACGTCGAATAAGGCGCCCGGATCGATCGGCACTCCGGTGTGCTCGGCGACGGTCTGCACCAGGTTGGCTTTGGCTGCGGCGCGCTGGTTTCTGAAATGCTCCTGGAACGCGGGATCATCCGAAAATCTTTCGAGCCCGATGAGCGCTCCCGCATCGTCAAGAACGCCGTCGCCAAGCTCTCCGACCAGGAGGCGCGCCAGCCCGGGATTGGCTTGATGGAGCCACCGCCGGAAGGTGATGCCGTTCGTCTTGTTGACGATCCGATTGGGATAGAGAGCGTGCAGGTCCCGAAACACGGTCTGACGCATAAGGTCGGTATGGAGCCCCGATACGCCGTTGACTTTGTGGGCTCCGACGAAGGCCAAATGCCCCATGCGGACATGTCGGCCGTGATCCTCGTCGATCATGGACACGGCCTTGACGAATTCGACGTCAGCCGACCTGCGGGCCAGGGGCTCGAGATGGTGCCAGTTGATTCGATAGATGATCTGGAGGTGGCGAGGGAGGAGCCGTTCGATCAGTGCCACGGGCCAGCGCTCGAGAGCCTCCGGCATGAGCGTATGGTTCGTGTAGTTCAACGTTCCCGTCGTGATCGCCCAAGCATCTTCCCAGGCGAGATGGTGCTCATCGACGAGGAGGCGCATCAGCTCCGCCACGGCAATGGCCGGGTGGGTGTCGTTGAGCTGGATCGCCGCCAGGTCCGGGAGAGTGCGGATGTCGCCATGCAGGCGCATGTGGCGAGCCAACAGATCCTGCAGGGACGCGGAGGTGAAGAAGAACTCCTGGCGCAGGCGCAGTTCCTGTCCGGCCTCGGACGCATCGCCCGGGTACAGAACGCGGGATATGGCCTCGACACGTGCCCGCTCTGCAAGCGCGCCGATATGATCGCCGGAATTGAACACATCGAGCCGAAGGGGCTCGGTTGCCCGCGCCGACCAGAGCCTCAACGCATTGACGTGGCGTCCGCGCCAGCCGACGATGTGCGTGTCGTAAGCAACGGCCTGAATGGTCTCTGCGGCCTTCCAAACGGAGATTGTCGCGCCACCAGATGCCCGAACCTCCTCGATGTGCCCTCCGAAGCCAACCGGATAGATCAGATCCGGCCGCTCGAATTCCCAAGGATTGGAGCGCGCAAGCCAGTCTTCGGGTACTTCGTGCTGCCGCCCATCCGTGATGACCTGACGGAATAGGCCGTGCTCGTAACGGATCCCATAGCCATAGGCAGGGACCTCGAGGCTGGCCATGCTCTCCATGAAGCAGGCGGCGAGTCGACCGAGACCGCCGTTTCCGAGGGCCGCATCAGGCTCAATGGCGCGGAGGCGGTCGAGGTCCACATCAAGCCCAGCAAGGGCCTCTCGGGCAACTTCGGTGAGGCGGAGATTATTCAAGGTATCGGGGAGCAGCCGCCCGATCAGGAACTCGAGAGAGAGATAGCAGACCTGCTTGCGGACTGCTTGATCCATGGCCCTGGAAGCCATCCAGCGGTCCATGACGCGGTCACGAACTGCCAGAGAAGTGGCGACGAACCAGTCATGATCTGTCGCATGAGCGGGGTTGGTGCCGACGCCATAAGTCAGCTTTGCAAGAATTGCCTTACGGAAGACAAGAGAGTCCTTGCTGTCTAATGCAGACGAGGACAGTGAAATCTGTTCAGAATCTTGCACAGGAGGCCCCCCAGAAAAGCCAGTCTTGAAAGTAATATTATAATTATGTGTACGCCTCGCCCCCGGCCTATGTCGAAGGGCTGAGGAATCTCCGACGATAGAGCAAAAATCCATTTCCCAGAACAGCACCAAGGCGTGACGCCCAGCCGCACTTCGATAAGTCTGACGGCCTGCTGCCAAGTTCGTCGACGCCGATCTAGTGAGCTTGGCAGTGGCAAGAATCCCTCCTGTCGAAGCCGCGGCTCTCCCGGATTGTTGAGGCTTCGCGATTGTTGCCGGGGTCCTTGATGCCGATCGGTTAGAGTTACTACTGAATGTATCGCGGCCGGAGTCTTCAGCGGTAAATCACGCCTCAGCCTCGAGCCGGGGTTCTCGCTCGGTCGCCTGCGCGAGCTTCCCGTGCCCAAGGGGGGCGGCCAGAGCTTGTGGACGGGCCGTTGCCTTGGGGGCTTGAACCAGAGCGGGAGCTCTGATTCGGATGGTCCGGCAAAACAGTCGACAATGCATCCGAGCAGCCGGGTATCGTCCAGGCGGGCAACATCACCTTCACGGTCGTCGATCCTTCAGCAGGACCATGGCGAGAAACATGCCGGCTCCGCTAATCGAGCTCTATGGCCTATCCGGCAGTAAGGGCTCGATCTCTTCCAGGTCGATCCGGCTTCAGAACCAAGAGCGAAGCTGTTCCAGCCCGGGGACGACGAGAGATTCCGGGCTGGGCAGGAACCAAAGACGAAGAGGTACTGTTTTCGGCAAGGAGGCTCCGCTGGCAGGCTGTCGCTCCTTCAATGCCTGCTGGGACGTTGCTTCCGATTGATTGGATCGAACAGCGACGGACGAAGCCGTGCCACCAGCAGACAGGTCCCTTGCAAATTCCCAGACAATCCGGGTCGAGGACACGGATCACGCAGCACCGCGAATCTACTACGTGCACCCGCTACTGGTCGGCTCCCTTGACGATTGGGACAAGATCTTTGATCACGCCGCAGCTCTGGGCTTCGATACAATTCTCATGGCCCCACCATTCGAGCCCGGCCATGGCGGAAGCATCTTCCTTCCGCGTGACATGGAACGGTTTCACCCTGCCCTCGGCCACGGGGGCGCTGTCGACGACCTCGCTCGCCTCGCCGATAGCGCACGGGCGCGCAACCTTGCCCTTGCCCTCGATCTCGTGGTCGATCGGGTTGCTGCTGACAGCAACTTCGCCCGGGAACTCGGACTTGAGGTTGCCAGCGCCGACATCCTTGATCCACGGCAGGACCCCGCCGACCGCGAGGCGGTCATTATTCCTTTCGAGGCGACTGCTCCGGCCGACCACCCGTACCTATCGATGCTCTCGGACCGGTTGCGGGCTTTCACCGCAGCGGGAGTGTCGGGCTTCCGTTGCCTGCACTGGGACAGGGTTCCGCCAGCGGCCTTGAAGCGCCTGATCGCGACGGTAAGGGGGAATGCACCCGAGATCCGCTTTCTGGCCTGGACTCCGGGTGTCACATTCGAGGTCCAGCGTGCACTTTGCGGAATCGGATTCAATGGAACGTTCTCCTCGCTCCGCTGGTGGAATCTGCGGGAGGGCTGGATCGTCGATGAACACGAACTCCATCGCACGATCGGGTATGAGATCGCCTTTCCCGAGGCCCCCTTCGACAAGCGCATAACCCATGAGGTCGAACCTCTGGAGGTCTTGGAGAGTAGCGCGACGCGCGCCCTATGGCTCTCCGCGGCCTTGGGGGATGGCATCCTTGTTCCCATGGGTTTCGAGTTTGGCTGCCGGGACCGGCTCGATCCGACACGCGGTGATGGCGCTGGACTGGCAAGGCTGAAGGAGAGGGGCAGCTTCGACATTTCCGGAGAGGTGAGGGCGGCCAATGCACTGCTTGCCCGCGAGAATGGACGCTTCGCGCGCAAGCCTCTTCATCTTGTCGTGGGGCATGCCTCTCCCGTCACGACGGTGCTCAGAATCGATGCAGAGGATGTGCGCCAGGGCAATGCCGCGCGCCTGGTCATTGCGAATGCCGATCTGCGGCGGCCAGCGCATGCGGCAGGATCGTTCGTGATCTCAGAGGCCGGAGCACGGTTCGTGCCGTTCCGCGAAGCAGGCGACGGTGGGTTCGAAATCAACCCGGCCACGAGCGTAAATCTCCGGCCCGGCGAGGTCCGGGTTCTGGAAGGCCACCCTCTGAGAGCGATCAAAGGAGCAATACCGGTTCCGGCGGTAGAGCAGGCAACCTCCGCCCCACGGCTTGTCATCGAGAACATTACGCCTGCTGTGGATGAGGGCGAGTTCCCCGTCAAGCGGATCGTCGGGGATCTGGTCCGCGTGGAGGCCGATATTTTCGGCGACGGGCATGATCCTCTCGCCGCCTCCCTCGTCTGGCGAGCCGCCGATGAGACGGAGTGGCGCGAGACACGCATGCGGCTCCTGGTTAACGACCGCTGGTGTGCCGAATTTCCTCTGGAGCGCCTCGGCCGGTATGAGTTCGCCGTCCAGGCGTGGCGGGATCCTTTCGCAATCTTCCGCTCGGAACTGGAGAAGAAGTACGCTGCCGGCCTTGATGTCACCCTGGAACTGGAGGAAGGGCGCCTGCTGGTTGAGGCTGCACTCTCTGAGACACAGGGCGACGTAGCCGATCGTGTCCGGTCGATGGCCGAGAGGCTCGCCGGGGCGGATTACGACAGCCGTCTCGAGATCCTTCTGTCGCCTGAAGCATCGGACATCATGACGGCAGCGGACCGGCGGCCCTTCCTGGTTCGCTCCAAACCCATGCCTCTCGACGCTGAGAGAACGGCTGCGGGATTTGCAAGCTGGTACGAATTGTTCCCGCGCTCCCAGAGCGGTGACCCCAAACGGCACGGCACGTTCGATGATGTGATTCGTCGGCTCCCGGCCATCCGGAGCATGGGTTTCGACGTACTTTATCTGACGCCGATCCATCCGATCGGGCATACGCATCGCAAGGGAAGGAACAACAGCCTCACAGCTGGGCCGGACGATCCCGGGAGTCCTTATGCCATCGGCTCCGAGGCAGGCGGGCACGATGCGATTCACCCCGAGCTCGGTACCTTCGAGGACTTTCGCCGGCTCGTTTCTGCCGCAGCCGATCACGGACTTGAACTGGCCCTGGACATTGCGGTCCAGGCCTCGCCTGATCACCCCTGGTTGAAAGAGCATCCGGACTGGTTCGACTGGCGGCCCGATGGCACCATCAAGTATGCCGAGAACCCGCCGAAGAAGTACGAGGACATCGTCAATGTCGACTTCTACGCCAAGGGGGCTGTTCCATCCCTGTGGCTAGAGCTGCGCGACACCATTCTGCTCTGGGTCGAGCAGGGCGTGAAGCTCTTCCGGATCGATAACCCGCACACGAAGCCATTTCCCTTCTGGGAGTGGCTGATTGCGGACGTTCGGCGGAACCATCCGGAGGTCGCCTTCCTGTCGGAAGCCTTCACACGTCCGAAAATCATGTACCGGCTCGCGAAGATCGGCTTCTCGCAATCCTACACCTACTTCACATGGCGCAACGAGAAGTGGGAGCTGGAGGAGTACATGGAGGAGCTCACTCGGACGGCGCCGAAGGATTTCTTCCGGCCGCATTTCTTCGTGAACACACCCGACATCAATCCGGACTTTCTGCAGAACGCCCCGCGGTCCGCCTATCTGATCCGAGCAGCGCTGGCAACAACGCTCTCCGGGCTCTGGGGCATGTATAACGGCTTTGAGCTCTGCGAAGGGCGGCCGGATGCCAAGAGGAAGGAATATGCCGACAGCGAGAAATACGAGATCAGGGTCTGGGATTGGGCTCGGCCTGGCAACATCATCAACGAGATCTCGATCCTGAACCGGATTCGGCGCGAGAACCCGGCCCTCCACTCCCATCTGGGCATTACATTCCTCAACGCCTGGAATGATAAGATCATCTTCTACGAGAAGGCCACGCCAGGGCGTGAGAACGTCGTCCTCGTCGCAGTCAGCCTCGATACCCACAATGTTCAGGAGGCCGATGTGGAACTTCCACTCTGGAGGTTCGGTCTCCCCGACCATGGTTCGCTCGCTGTCGAGGACCTTGTGCGCCACCACCGCTTCACCTGGACAGGGAAGTATCAGCGTATCCGCTGTGACCCCGGCGAGTTGCCCTTCTCGATCTGGCGCATTTCCTCAAAGGACACATGAGAATGCTCAAGAAGAACGACACGTCACCCAAGAGCGAAACGTCCCTCGGGAATGACCCCTTGTGGTACAAGGATGCAATTATCTACCAATTACACGTGAAGTCGTTCTTCGATGCGAACAACGACGGGATCGGCGACTTCGCCGGCCTGCTCAGCAAACTGGACTACATCGCCTCTCTCGGAATCAATACGATTTGGCTTCTGCCCTTCTATCCGTCTCCGCGCCTCGACGACGGCTATGACATCGCCGACTA
Source organism: Microvirga makkahensis (assembly GCF_009830105.1). GTDB lineage: Bacteria > Pseudomonadota > Alphaproteobacteria > Rhizobiales > Beijerinckiaceae > Microvirga > Microvirga makkahensis. The sequence continues at coordinate 96,401 of NZ_WURB01000007.1, read as the reverse complement.
CCGTGATGTGAGTCCTGACTACGGAACGCTGAAGGAGTTCAAGACTTTCGTTCGCGAAGCCCACGCGCGGGGCCTGCGTGTCATCACAGAGCTCGTCATCAATCACACCTCGGATCAGCATCGCTGGTTCCAGCGCGCCCGGCGCGCCAAGCCTGGATCGCGCGACCGAGATTTCTATGTCTGGTCCGACACGGACCAGAAATACCCCGAGACCCGCATCATCTTCCTTGACACAGAGAAGTCGAACTGGACTTGGGACCCGATGGCCGGAGCGTATTTCTGGCACCGCTTCTATTCGCACCAGCCGGATCTCAACTTCGACAACCCGCGAGTGCTCAAGGAAGTCCTGAGCGTCATGCGGTTCTGGCTTGACATGGGCATCGACGGTCTGCGTCTCGATGCGATTCCCTACCTTGTGGAGCGGGAGGGAACGAACAACGAGAATCTTCCTGAGACCCACGAGGTCCTCAAGAAAATCCGTGCGGCTCTGGACGCCGAATACCCGGATCGCATGCTACTTGCCGAAGCCAATCAATGGCCGGAGGACACACAGGAATATTTCGGAAATGGCGATGAATGCCACATGGCCTTCCACTTCCCATTGATGCCGCGCATGTACATGGCGATCGCCAAGGAGGATCGCTTCCCCATTACGGACATTCTTCGCCAAACCCCTGCGATCCCGAGTAACTGCCAATGGGCCATCTTCCTTCGGAATCATGACGAGTTGACGCTCGAAATGGTGACCGACGAGGAGCGCGATTACCTTTGGGACACTTATGCGGCCGACAGACGGGCCCGTATCAATCTCGGCATTCGGCGCAGGCTGGCACCCCTCATGCAGCGGGACCGGCGGCGCATCGAGCTGATGAATGCGCTGCTTCTGTCCATGCCCGGGACTCCCGTAGTCTATTACGGAGACGAGATCGGCATGGGGGACAACATCTATCTCGGGGATCGGGACGGCGTCAGGACGCCCATGCAATGGTCTCCCGACCGCAATGGCGGCTTCTCGCGGGCCGATCCGGCAAGCCTCGTTCTGCCAGCCATCATGGACCCGGTCTACGGCTTCGAGTCCGTCAATGTCGAGGCTCAGAGCCGTGATCAGCATTCTCTGCTGAACTGGATGCGGCGCATGCTGATGCTCCGGCGGAATCACTGCGCCTTCGGCCGCGGCACGTTTCGGTTTCTCTATCCCGCAAACCGTAAGGTTCTGGCTTACCTGCGCGAGCATGAGGACGAGACGATCCTCTGCGTTGCGAATCTTTCCCGGACGCCGCAGGCAGTCGAACTCGACCTCTCGTCCTTCGCGGGTTGCGTTCCGGTCGAGATGACGGGTCCGTCGCCGTTCCCGCCCATCGGCCAGCTCACCTACCTGCTGACGTTGCCGCCTTACGGCTTCTACTGGTTCCTGTTGACGACAGAGTCAGAAAGTCCCCTGTGGCGGACGGCGCCTCCTGAGCAGCTGCGTGAATTCGAAACGCTTGTTCTGCGCAGAAACGTTAGGGAAGTTCTGGATGACAAGCACGCACAGGTGCTCTCACATGACATTCTGCCGTCATATCTGCCGATTCGGCGTTGGTTTGCCTCGAAGAATGAGACGCTGGAAAGCGCCCGCGTTGCATGGGCGGTGCCGATGCCGTTCACCGATGACGTGCTGATGGCAGAAATCGAGGCGGTGATCGGCCCACGCACGGAGCGTTACTTCATGCCTCTCGGTATTGCATGGGAAAACGCCAGCATGCAGCCGCTTCCTCAACAGCTCGCCTTGGCTCGGGTGCGCAGAGGTCCTCGCGTCGGCTTTCTGACGGACGGGTTCGCGGTGGATCGCTGGGCCCACGGAGTGCTTCAGGCGCTGTGCGAGAGGGCAACGGCAGAGACCCCGGACGGCGAGATCCGGTTTGTGGGCACGCCTCACCTGGACTGCATGCAAGTGCTGAAGGATGTTCCGATCCGCTGGCTCTCGGCCGAGCAGTCGAATAGTTCTCTGGTCGTCGGCGATCTTGCCATGATCAAGCTCGTGCGCCGGGTCTTTGCGGGCATCCATCCTGAAGCCGAGATGACTCAGTATCTGACCAAGGTCGGGTACCAGAATTCGGCGCCGCTTCTGGGAGAGGTCGTGCGGCTATCGGAAGAAGGAACGCCGCATACTCTCGTGATCGTTCAGGGGGCGATCCGGAATCAGGGCGATGCCTGGAATTGGATGCTTGAGAACCTGAAGCGGACCTTGGACGAGTATGAGTTGATCGGAAAAGAGGGAGTTCCGGAAGAGGGGATCTTCACGACGCTCGAGAACTTCGCAGGCGTCGTCGGCCAGCGGCTCGGCGAGCTTCACGTGGCGCTGGCCGATTCCACCGACGATCCGGCATTCGCGCCCTTCGAGGCTGGACCCGGAGAGGTCGAAGCGTGGGGAGCAAGGGCCCGTGATCAGCTCGGATCGGCGCTTGATATTCTCGGGCGGGTACGTGGTGATCTCGATCCAGACCTCGGCGAACTTGCTCAGAGCGTCCTGGACCACCGTGGCGAACTGATATCATCAGTCGGACGGCTCGCGAAGGCCGGTCTCGGGACGCTCACGACACGGATCCACGGCGACTTCCACTTTGGGCAGGTTCTCGTGGCGCAGGGGGATGCCTACATCATCGATTTCGAGGGTGAGCCGGTCCGCGAGTTGGAGGAGAGGCGCGCCAAGACGAGTCCGCTTCGCGATGTCGCCGGGTTGCTGCGTTCGCTCGACTACCTGGCTGTCTCGGCGTCGATGCCCGATGAGGATGTGGGATCTCAACAGTTCCGCGAGGTTCGGAAGTCGCTGCTCGGCGAGTTTTACAAGAGGGCCCAGAACGCCTTTCTGACCTCCTACTGGGAGGTCACCGCTGGGGCTTCTCACCTCGGGTTTTCGGTCGACAAGCGTGGCCCCTTGCTCGACCTGTTCCTGCTGGAAAAGGCGGCCTATGAAGTTCAGTACGAGGCGGCCAACCGTCCGAAGTGGTTGACCATTCCGCTTCGAGGCCTCTCCAAGATCACACAACACCTCGTGAAAATGGACAAGGGAGGACGTGAATGAGGCCCGGGCACGACGTCCTCCTCGGCGCCGTCGACAGGACCGGCATCGAGGCATTGGTTGAAGGCCGACATGGAGATCCGTTCTCGATCCTGGGGCAGCATCCCGCAAACCGGGGGACCATCACCAGGGTCTTCATGCCGGGTGCGGTATCCGTCGAACTCCTGACCCGGGATACGGGGAGTCTCCTGACCCGGCTCGAGCGCGTGCATTCGGATGGATTGTTCGCCGGATATCTCGATCACCAGGTCGCCTACAAGCTGAGGATCTGGTGGCCGGACGCCGTCCAGGAGACGGAGGATCCCTACAGCTTCGGCCTTCTTCTCGGAGATCTCGACCTGCATTTGATCGGGCAGGGGACCCACTATGAACTCAGCCATGTACTTGGCGCGCAACCCATGACCATTGATGGGGTGCCCGGCGTGCGCTTTGCGGTGTGGGCGCCGAATGCCCGGCGAGTCTCGGTTGCTGGGGATTTCAATGGGTGGGATGGACGGCGAAACCCTATGCGCCTGCGCCAAGGCGCAGGAGTTTGGGAGTTGTTCATTCCGCGCCTGGGTCCGGGGGAGCGCTATAAGTACGAACTTGTCGGGTCTTACGGTCAATTGCTGCCGCAGAAGGCCGATCCTGTGGCGCGGGCCGGCGAGGCCGCGCCTGGAACGGCCTCGGTCGTCGCGCGGTCGGAGCCCTTCCCGTGGACAGACGCCGAATGGATGAACTCGCGGGCGGCGCGTCAGACGGAGGTGGCGCCGATCTCCATCTATGAGATTCATGCGGGCTCCTGGTTGCGGATGGCGAACGAGGGCAATCGCATGCCCGATTGGACAGAGCTGGCGGATCGGCTGATCCCTTATGTGGCTGGTCTCGGCTTTACCCATATCGAGCTCATGCCCATCATGGAGCATCCGTTCGGGGGCTCATGGGGTTACCAGCCGCTGGGACTTTTCGCGCCGACCGGGCGCTATGGAACGCCTGAAGATTTCGCAGCATTCGTCAATCGCTGCCACGAGGCCGGGCTGGGCGTCATCCTCGATTGGGTTCCTGCCCATTTTCCGACCGACATTTGGGGACTCGCGCAATTCGATGGAACGGCCCTCTACGAGCATCAGGATCCTCGGGAGGGTTTCCACCAGGACTGGAATACGCTGATCTACAATCTCGGACGCAACGAGGTGAAAGGATTTCTCATTGCCAGCGCCCTGGACTGGATTGAGCGCTATCACATCGACGGGCTGCGAGTGGACGCCGTCGCATCAATGCTCTACCGGGATTACAGCCGCCGGGAAGGCGAATGGGTTCCCAACCGGTTCGGAGGCCGGGAAAATCTGGAGGCGATCGAGTTCTTCAAGCATCTCAACAGCATCATCACTCATCGCTGCCATGGAGCCATTACGATCGCGGAAGAGTCCACGGCGTGGCCGGACGTGACGAAGCCGGCCGAGCAGGGCGGGTTGGGTTTCACGTTCAAGTGGAACATGGGTTGGATGCACGACACGCTCCATTACGTGGCGCAAGATCCAATCTATCGAAGCTACAACCACGGTGCCCTTACATTTGCCATGGTATATGCGTTCTCTGAGCGCTTCATTCTGCCTTTATCTCATGACGAAGTCGTGCATGGAAAAGGATCACTGATCCGAAAGATGCCCGGTGACGAGTGGCAGCGGTTCGCGAACCTTCGGGCATATTTCGGGTACATGTGGGCGCACCCTGGCAAGAAGCTCCTGTTCATGGGTGGCGAGATCGCCCAGGACCGGGAGTGGGACCACGACTCCTCCATTTCCTGGGAATTGCTGGATGACGCGCGCCACGCAGGAATTCAAAGGCTCATACGCGATCTCAATCGCATCTACGCGGCCGAGCCTGCGCTCCATGCCACGGACAATGATCCCGGTAGATTTGAGTGGGCCGTAGTGGATGACCAGGAGAATTCAGTCTTTGCCATGCTGCGGACAGCACAGGACGGGAGATCCATCATACTTGCAGTCAGCAACATGACTCCCATTGCCCGGATGAACTACCGGATTGGTGTGCCGAGGGCGGGTCTGTGGCATGAGATCCTTAATACTGACGCCGCAATTTATGGCGGTGGAAACATGGGCAACGGAGGGGCTCTGCACACAGAAGATGTTTCGTCACACGGGCGCTCCGCCTCTTTGGCACTCGTTCTACCGCCATTAAGCACAGTTTACTTTCGATGGACGTAGACGATACTCCGCATCTGATCTCCACGACCACCAATTTGCCAGTGAACCTCCCAAGGGGAACAGGCAAGGCTCAAGTGTCGGGCGAGCGGTCTTCCGCTCAGGGCCGCGCCGCCTATCTTCAGAAAGTATCCTCTTTCTCGAAGCAGGGGATTGCACCTTCATGTTGGTGAAACGAGAACGTGCAGCGGTGCTCGAGCGCGAAATCCGAAATGCTTCTAAGAATCTGCGGCGAGTTATACGAAAGCGTAGCCACATCGAATATCTGCACCAGCACCTCCTCCGGAACCTTGAGACTTGCTCCAGGATCCAGACGGTCAAGTTTTTCTGCCAGCTCATCCCTCGTCATACCGACCTCCATTCTCCGATGCTAGGGATACTCCCCATGCGGCCGCGCGCTTCCATGATATCGCTCTCCAATGAGCAGCTCTTGAGCTGCTCCACTCTCTGAACAGCGCGTCGTTTGGTGCGACAAACCGGGTCCACTCTTTCACACGATGCGTGAGTGATGGGAAATGCACGTCGCCACATTGTCGGTTCTGTCTGATGCACTATGCCTGACACCCTGTGCTGTGCTTCCAGCAAGACGAAACATAGCGCGTCAAGCGAAGGAATGGCAGATCTTTGACTGATCCGAGCTTGGATGATGATCCGTCCTGGCTGCACGATCGGCATTCTCGGCGGGGGGCAGCTTGGTCGCATGATGGCCATGGCTGCGGCGCAGCTCGGCCTGAAGGTGCATGTCTACGCCCCGGACGAGAACAGCCCCGCCTTCGACGTGGCGGCCGAGGTCACCATCGCCCCTTACGAGGACGAGGCGGCCCTCGTGCGCTTCGCCCGGGCCGTGGACGTGGTCACGTATGAGTTCGAGAACGTGCCGAGCGAGACCGCCTCGATCCTGAGCGCCCATACGCTGCTCGCGCCCAATGCCCAGGCGCTCGCCGTCTCGCAGGACCGGTTCCTGGAGAAGACCTTCATCGCGGGCCTCGGCCAGAAGATGGCTTTGAACTGCGTTTGAAGGGTAATCCTTTTTATCTGCGTCGCCGCTGGTGCTGACGATGTAGTCTGTCGGTCGGTTAGAGCTTCATCAGCAGCGCAGCATCTGCCTGAACGGGACCGGGCGGCCTCGCGGTGAGGTCCCGGCCTGTTGGCAAGAGAACCGGTTTCGGAAAGGGAGGAAGCCTTGCGGTTTAGCGGTTTCGAAGTGTCGCAGATCAGCCGATTCAACCCGAAGCAAAGACGGGCCCAGGTTGTCATTCAGATCAGCTTTGAGAGTGATGAGGCACCTGGCGGCCAGTTTGTCCTCCAGGCACGGGTAAGGGTCCCCTACGGACCCGATGTCACGATCCAGGAGACACAGGACGCCGCCCATGTAGGAGCCATCAGGCTCCTCGAGGCAGGGCTTGCACAGCTGAAAGAGCACAATCTCGCTGAACTAGCCGAGCTCGCGTCCAAGACAGAAGTGCGGTCAAGCGGGAAGTACTAAGGCGCTGGACCCTGCCGCAGCGCAGTTCCAATCCGCTGGAGCAACCCGGATCCATACGGATGCCTGATCATGATGACAACCGGCACGAGCGGAATGCAGGCGCTTCTCGATGGAGCCACCCTCAAAGTCCGCACCTGCAAGTCGGGCGGTTCGATGCACGGCATCCTACTGGAGTTCAGCCTTCGACCTCGCCAAGTTTCCTGAGAAGGCCGGCCATCAGACGTGTGCGCTGAAGAAGGCTGTCGATGTTTATATGCTCCTCCAGTGTATGATAGCCGTCGCCGCTCAGGCCGAGGCCATCGAGCGTAGGGATTCCCAAGGCGCCCGTGAAATTACCGTCGGAGCCACCGCCAGAACTGCCGTGAGAGAGGCTCAGGCCAATGTCCGCGGCGGCGGCTTCCGCCTTGGCATAGAGCGCCATTGTCCCTTGGTCCGGCTCCCATACCGGGCGCACCACGCCGAGTTCGACGCGAAAACCGGTTCCGTCCTCCCGGATCTCGCTCCGGGCGAGCATACGCGCAACGCCATGATCGAGATCCTCCTGGCGCTTCGCCATGCTCAACGCCTCCGCACGGCATTCCGTCGAGACGCAATTAACCCACTGTCCGCCATGGACTACACCAACGCTGAAGGTGCAGTCATCGTCGGTCATGTCCTCGATCGCGAGGATCTGGCGCGCCATTTCGCGGATTGCCGAGCGGCCCTTTTTCAGTGCCGCTCCCGCGTGGCTCGGACGGCCATGCGCGGTCAGGTTGAATCGGGCGATGGCATAGCGCCCCGATACCACGCCGTTGCCGTTGATCGCAGGTTCGGGAACGAGGATGTACCTGTGGCGGCGCGCCTCTGCTTCGATGAGCTGCCGAGTGCCGGGACTGCCGATTTCCTCGTCGCAGGTCAGGAGTACATAGACGGGCAACGGTGTCTCAAGGCCTGCATCGGCTAGTGCGCTGACAGCCTGCAGTGCAGCGAATGTACCGCCTTTCATGTCGAGAATGCCGGGGCCGTAGCAGCGGCCGCCGTCGCGGCGGAACGGTAGCTTCTCCAGTGTGCCGACCGGATGAACCGTGTCGAGATGTGCCATGATGAGGATGCCTGGCTCACCCTGGCGCGGATGTGGGAACGAAGCTCTCAGACAGTCGCCCAGGCCCGGAGGACCGTCGATCCGCTCCACGCTCGCGCCCATCGCGGTCAGATCGTCTGCTGCCAACGTCATCATGCGGTTCACAGCCTCGACATCGAAGGTCGGGCTTTCGCATTCAACCCACCGCTGGAGACCGTCGAGCATCCGGTCGAGATCGAGCTTAAGGTTCATAACAGGATTCTTCGCATCCATTGTGCTTGCTTTCTGCTTCCGGTGTCGAGTTGCTCACGAAGCCTGCAGTCGCTTTTCCACGATGCGCGCCAAAAGACTCGCGCCGACCGGCAGGATGCCGTCGTCGAGAACAAAGCCCGGGTTATGCAGAGGAACCGTGCCTGCATGACCAACCCAGCAATAGGATCCCGGCACGGCGTGCAGCATATCCGCGAAATCCTCGCTACCCATCACCGGATGCGGCTCAGTCAGGACGTTCTCGGCACCGACGATCTCTCGCGCAGCTTCGGCGAAGGCGGCGGTCTCGGTTTCGTGATTCTCCAGAACCGAGAAGATGTCGCGGATATCGACATCGATCCGGACCTCGAAGGCTTCCGCGATGCCGGCGGCGACCTTACGTAGGCGAGTGCGCACGAGCTCGGCGACATCATCGTCGAAGAAACGGATCGTGCCCGCCAGAGCGGCCTTCTCGGGGACCACGTTGTAGGCGGATCCTGCATGGATCTGCGTAATCGACAGGACCGCGGATCGGAGAGGATTCACATTGCGGCTGACGATGCTCTGCAAGGCCTGTGAAAGGGCGGTTGCAACGATGATTGGGTCTCGGGACATATGAGGCATCGCGCCATGGCTGCCGCTGCCGGTGATAGTGATGTCAAAGAAGCTCGCGCCAGCCATCGCCTTGCCAGGAAAGACCGCGACCTGGCCCGGCCCCAGCTCCGGCGTGTTGTGAAGCCCGTAGATCTCATCGCAGGGGAAGCGCTCGAACAGCTTGTCCGCGAGCATGGCGCGCGCTCCGCCGAGCCCCTCCTCGGCCGGCTGGAAGATGAAAACCGCCGTGCCTGCGAAATCGCGCGTTTCAGCAAGGTAGCGTGCTGCGCCAAGCAGCATGGTCGTATGGCCGTCATGACCGCAGCCATGAAAGCGACCTGGAATGGTCGAGCGGTAGGGGAGATTGGAAAATTCATCCATCGGGAGCGCGTCCATGTCGGCACGAAGTCCGATGCGGCGCGCACCCTCGCGCTTGCCCTTCAGGACGCCGACAACGCCTGTGCGACCAATCCCGCGATGGACCTCGATGCCCCACTCCTCCAGTCTCGCCGCGACGATTCCAGAGGTCCGCTTTTCCTCGAACCCGATCTCCGGATGGGCGTGCAGATCGTGCCTGATCGCGGTGAGGTCAGCAGAAAATTCTTCGATTCGGGGGATTACCGACATTGTGGACATCCTTTTGCGTGAGGAGTGAGGGAGGGCATCAGCCGAAGACCGGGCCGTTCGGGGAGAGGCGCACCCCTTGCCGCAGCTTGGTGAAGGGGAGGGCCGCTGGGTCGGCCGGCATGGGGCCGGGAGCCGCGCATACGATGATGGCCTCGGCGATCGGCTCGAAGTCGGCGCGGAAGTGGACCGAGCTCTTGTTGATGAGAATTGCTTGCTCCCGCGGCTCGATCCCGACGAAACGGTACATCGCCTGGTCCGCCATCTGGGCCTTGCGCGAGGCGACGACAATGCGAACATCGCCGACGCGCAGGCAGGTGGAGGGTCCGAGCTGCATCCGGGCGCCGCCATAGTAGGGGCCGGAGGCTGTCAGTCGTCCATCCGAGAGGGACTCCACGACGTATTCGGCCTCAAATGGCGCATCGCCCGCAATGGCGGACTTACCACCGAGAGGCAGCCTGAGGCGCGCGCCGACGCCAGCCTCATGGGCCCTGGCCGCAGCCTCAGGATCGACGATCACCCCGATCGCGGCTCGCTTGGCGCCGGCCTCAACGAGGGCGCGCAGCATGCCGGTCGTGTCGGAATTCCCACCGGCGCCGGGATTGTCCTGCGTATCGGCGATGACGATCGGCCGGCTGGCGCGTTCAGCAAGCTCCATTGCGCGGAGAACACCCTCCATCGGCGAGAAGACATCGCCGGAGAAAGCGGTCTCCTGCTCGATGACGGCCTCGAGCAGTTCGTCGGCCGCCTGGTCCGCACCCTCCCGAGACGTGGCATAGGCCAAGACCGATGGGCCGCAATCGGCAAAATCGGCGGCTGGAAAACCCATGAGCAGGGAGGCCGACGCGATGCCGCGCTCCTCAAGTGCGGGAAGCCTCGCGTAGAGGCTCCGGCCTGGCTCCATCCCGGTGCATTGCCACGCGATCGGAATGAGGAATGGAACCTGGCGGAATGCCTTGGCGTCACGGCGGCCGCTCAGGAGCCTCTCCATGTAGAGCGCGGAGCGCCGTCCCGTCTCGGCCATGTCGACGTGAGGATAGGTGCGATAGGCGATCAGCGCGTCAGCCATATCGACCATTCGCCGGGTTACATTAGCATGAAGATCGAGGCTCGCGACCAGTGGCAGGTCCGGGCCGATCACCTCGCGGACCCGCTCCAGGAGTTCTCCCTCCCCGTCATCCACATGTTCGGCAACCATCGCGCCGTGAAGGTCGAGATAGACACCGTCGAGTCGGCCTGCTGCCCGCACGCCTTCCACGATTCGGCGAGCGATCCGCTCGAACGCGTCTTCGGTGACATGGGCCGAGGGACTTGCCGCGCACCAGAGAATGGGGACGAGATCCCAGCCCTGCGCCTCCGCCGTCTCCACAAAGCCGCAGATGCCCATATTGACATTGCGGGTGGCGCTGATCAGGGCGGGACCTTCGCTCAGGGTCGGCCAGCCACCGCCCTCAATGAAGGCCTCAAACCCGGCCATGCTCGGCGCGAACGTGTTGGTTTCATGCATAAAGCCGCCAATGGCGATGCGCGGTCCGGACATGATGCGTCTCATCTCTTGAAGGATTCGGCCGGTAAATCCGCGGAGGAAAGCGGACGGAAGTTGGGGAAGTCCCAGTCCTTGCCGGGAGCAGCGTCCAGGAGCTCGCGAGTATAGTCCTGCTGCGGATGCCGCAGGACATGTTCGGCGGGGCCGTATTCTACGACCCGGCCCTTCTGCATGACGGCGACGTCGTCGCAGATCTGGGCCGCGACGCGGAGGTCATGGGTGATGAAGAGGATCGCGACGCCCAGGCGCTCCTGAATGTCATCTAGAAGATCCAGCACTTGCGCCTGAACCGAGACATCAAGGGCTGATACCGCCTCATCTGCCACGAGGACGTCCGGCTCCATAGCGAGCGCCCTCGCAATGGCGATTCTCTGGCGTTGGCCGCCGGAGAACTGATGTGGGTGACGGTCGATCGCATCGACCGGAAGACCCACGAGTTCGAGAAGCTCCTTGGCCCTCGCCACGGCGTTCGGTCTGGGCACGCCGTAGTTGATTGGCCCCTCCGTGATGCTCTCGCCGACCTTCAGTCGCGGATTGAGCGACCGGTTCGGGTCTTGAAAGATCATCTGAATCCGCTTGCGGTAGGGGTGGAGCGCACGGCGCGGGAGATGGGATATCTCCTCCCCGCCGATGCGGATGCTCCCCGAGGTCGGCTCGATCAGCCGCATAGCGCAACGAGCCACGGTCGATTTGCCGGAGCCGCTCTCGCCCACGATACCCAGGGTTCGGCCGCGCCTGAGCACAAGATTAACCTGATCGGCGGCGACGGTATCCTGGCGGGGTCTGAAGAGGGATCTCGCACTGTAGATCTTTCCCAGGCCGATAATCTCCAGGATTGCCTCGCCGCTCTTCTCGGCGCGTGGTTCGCGCGGCATCAGCGCAGGGACGGACGTCAGCAGATCGCGTGTGTAATCCTGGCGGGGGGTGCGCAGGATCTCATCCGTCGAACCTTCCTCGACGATGCTGCCGTGATGCATGACGCAGACGCGGTCGGCGATATCGGCGACGACGCCCATATCATGAGTAATGAAGAGAACGGAGGTGCCGAGCGCGTCCTGCAATTCGCGAATGAGCTTCAGGATCTGCTTCTGCGTCGTGACATCCAGCGCGGTTGTCGGCTCATCCGCGATCAGGAGCTTCGGCCTCAAAATCAGCGCCATGGCGATCATGATGCGCTGGCGCTGACCGCCCGACAGCTGATGGGGGTAAGAGCGGTAGATCCGCTCCACATCGGGCAAATGAACATGCTCCATCATGTCCAGCACCCGCCGGCGCTGCTCCTGCGCACCCAGGCTGGAATGGGCCTGTAGAACTTCCTCGATCTGGCGGCCGACGGTCAGGACCGGATTGAGAGCCGTCATCGGCTCCTGAAAGATCATCGACATGCGCGTTGCGCGCAATTCCTTCAGTCGTGAGGAGCCTGCCGTCAGAAGATCTTCGCCTTCAAGGAGGATCCGCCCCTGACGCGCGGCGAGCGCGGATTTGGGAAGGAGCCCTATGGTCGCGAGAGAAGTGACGGATTTTCCGGAGCCGCTTTCGCCTACCAGACAGACGGTCTCGCCGTTCCCGATCTCAAGCGAGATGCCGTTGAGGATCGTCGCCGGGCGACGTCCGGTGGTTTCTACGACCAGATGCTCGATCTTCAGGATCGGATCCGAGCGTTCCATGGCCCTCGCGCTCATTTGAGACCCCCACGCTGCTTGAGACGGGGATCGAGCAGGTCGCGAGCCGCGTCGCCGAGCAAGTTTATGGACAGAATGCAGATCGAGAGGACGAGGCCGGGCCAGAAGATGAGGGACGGCTTCAGCTGAAAGTAGACGCGTCCTTCGGACATGATGTTGCCCCATGACGGCGTTTCCGTTCCGATGCCGGCACCCAGGAAGGAGAGAATCGCCTCAATCAGAATGGCGGAGGCGCAGATATAGGTTGCCTGCACAATCAGAGGGGCGAGCGTATTCGGCATCAAATGGCGCCACATGATTTTTGGGAGGCTGCTTCCGACCGCGATGGCTGCCTCGACATAGGGCTCTTCGCGCGCCGTCAGAACCACAGATCGCACAAGCCGCACCACCCGCGGGATCTCAGGGATCGTAATGGCGACCAACACTGTCCAGAGACCAGCGCCGGCAAGCGAAACGACAGCGATCGCAAGCAGGATGCTCGGAATCGCCATCAGGCCGTCCATGATGCGCATCAGGATCGCGTCGAGGATCCGGAAGAAACCTGCAAGGAGCCCGAGCGGAAGGCCAATTGCAACGCTGATGATAGCCGCGCCGATGCCGACGGTCAGAGAGATGCGCGCGCCATATACGATGCGCGAGAAGAGATCTCGGCCGTACGCGTCGGTGCCGAGGAGGAAGGTGTCACTCGCAGGCTTTAGGCGCACGGCTGGGTTCATCTGAATCGGGTCATAGGGCGCGATCAGCGGGGCGAAGATCCCCGTCAGCACGATCACCAGGAGGCAGATGCCGGCGAGAATGGATGCGAAGCCAAGCCCTCTCACCTCGACCACTGGAAGAATCCGCCGGCGTATGACCGGCTCTACTCGTCTCTCAACACTGGTCGCCATCAGTATCGGATCCTCGGGTCTAGAAATGCATAGGAAAGGTCAATCAGGAGATTGATGAGGACATAGATGCCGCTCGTGAACAGAATCAGTCCCTGAATGACAGGGTAGTCGCGGGCCAGAATGGCATCGACCGTCAGTCGCCCCAGGCCCGGTATGTTGAACACACTTTCGGTGACGACCACCCCCGAGATCATCAGGGCGAAGCCGGTGCCGATCACCGTAAGGATGGGCACGGCCGCATTCCGCAGCGCATGGCGGAAGAGGACGGCCTTCTCGTCCAGGCCCTTTGCCCTTGCCGTGCGGACATAATCCTCGCCGAGCACGTCGAGCATGGCGGCGCGCGTCATGCGGGCGATCAGTGCGATATAGATCGAGGAGAGTGTCAGTGCCGGCAGAATAGCCCGTTCGAGGAAGGGGCCGATTCCCTTCGATATGCTCGTAAAACCCTGAACAGGGACGAATCCGAGATTGAGGGCGAAGATCTGGATCAGAATATATCCGGTGACGAAGACCGGGATCGAGAATCCCAGCACGGAAGCGCTCATGACGATGTTGTCGATCCAGCTTCCATGCCGCCATGCGGCGAGGACGCCCATCGGAACCGAAATCAGGATTGTCAGGATTATCGTCAGGATCGCAAGACTGATAGTAGGCTCGAGCCGCTGAGCGATCAGCGTCGTAACCGGCTTGTTCGACAGGAGGGATACGCCGAAGTCCCCATTCATCAGCCGCTGCACCCATGTCAAGAACTGGATGTGGATCGGCTCGTGCAGGCCCAAAGCGGTGCGGATCTTCTCCAGTTGCTGGGGCGTCGCCATATCGCCGGCGATGATCGCCGCCGGATCGCCGGGAGTCAGTCGGAGGAGCAGGAACACGAACAGGGCCACAACGGCCATGACCGGAACCGCTGCGAGCACACGGCGAAGGAAATACCCAAACATCGCAGGCTCCTGCTTCTCGAAATTGGAGTGTCCTATGCCGTCCGTTGTCGGCACCGGAAGGCCGGTCGAGTAGCGGATGCGCGGCGGCATCCGCTACTCAAGTTACTCCTCCTTCTTGATGTTCCAGAAGGTCGGGATCGGCGACTTCAGCACGCCGGAGAGTTCGTTGCGCCACGCCGACGGCGGGACATATTCACCGAGCGGGATGTAGCTGACGATCTCGTAGGCGCGTTCTTGAATATCGGCGGCGATTTTCTTGCGCTCCTCGTCGGTTTTTGCCTTCGCGAAGTCGATCCGCATCTGCTCGATCTTGGGATCGTCCGGCCAACCGAACCATGCCTGTTGCGGACCTCCGCTGTTCAGCATCGGATTGACGATGGGGTTCCAGATTTCGGGAATAACCCAGTTTGTGAAGAAAATATTCCAACCGCCTTGGGCGGGAGCCGACTGGCTTGCGCGGCGTGTTACCAGCGTCTGCCAATCCATCGGCTGGAGGTCGACCTTGAAGCCGGCATCGCGGAGCAGCTGTGCTCCGATCACCGGCTGTGGGCTGACCGAGGAGACGTCCGTCGGCTGCATGAGGACGACAGGAGTGCCGTCGTAGCCGGCTTCCTTGAGAAGCCTTTTCGCATCCTCCGTGTTGTTCTCCGTCAGGATCGGTTCGGCGCCGGCATCGGTCGCGAGCGGAGTGCCGCAGCCATACATCGTGCCACAGACGGAGTAATATTCGGGGTTGCCGATGAGGGCCTCCAGCACGGGCTTCTGCTCGAGAGCATAGAGGGCAGCGCGCCGAATCTTCGGATTGTCGAAGGGCGGGTGCAGAAAGTTCAACCTTGCCATCGTCTGATAGCCAAGCGGGTTGAGAGCATCGACCGTCACGTCGTCATTCGACGTCAGAAGCGGGAGCAGATCGATAGGCGGCTGCTCGATGTAATCGATCTCTCCGGATGTCAGAGCGTTGATAGCGGTCTGGGCGTCGGGCGTGTTCACCCAGACGACCCGATCGACGTTCACGATCTTGCCGCCCGCCGTCCAGCTCGCCGGCTCCTTGCGCGGCACGTAATCCTCGAACTTCTCATAGACGACCTGCACGCCGGGCTGGTACTCGCTCTCCACGAAGCGGAACGGGCCGGAGCCGATATGCTCCTTGATCGCTTCCGTACCCGGCGTCTGGGCAATTCGCTCCGGCATGATGAAAGCCGGCACGGCGGACGGTTTGGCGATCAGCTCGATCGCATAGGCGAATGGCTCCTTGAGCTTCAGCACGATCGTCTTGTCGCCCGTCGCCGAAAGGCTCTCGGCGTAGTTCATCAGCATCTGGCCGGCAGTATCGCGCTGCCCCCACCTTTTTAGCGACGCGACCACATCCGTCGCAGTGACAGGTTTTCCGTCATGAAATTTCAAGCCGTCCCGCAGGGTAAAGGTGTAAGTCAGGCCATCGTCGGAGGCTTTCCAGTCAGCCATCTGTGGCTGCGGCTTCATGTTCTCGTCGACGCCGAGGAGCGTGTCATAGATCATGTAGCCATGGTTCCGCGTAATATGCGCGGTCGTAATGATCGGATCGAGGACCCGCAGGCCGGAATGCATGACGGCGCGGATTTCCTGGGCGGCCGCGGGAACTGCCGTAAACGCCGTCAGCACAGCCGCCGACGCCAACAGATGTCTCCGCAGGCTTCCTTTCAGCACCAGGTTCCCAATGGATTGAAGATGCTTCATTCTCTTTTCCCTCTTTGGTTGAGACATCATCATTGATTGAAGAAGAGATCTAAGCGCGAATACCAATCCGAAGGTGTGGCTGGATGCAATTTATCATGCCACGCCTCTCGGAAAAGACTCCGCCACCGCATCGGCCCAGGGCGACATTATCTCGCTTGCACCATAGTTGATCCCGCCCTTGCGCATCACTCCGGTCGGGCAGGCGAATGCATTCGGATAGACCGTCCGCTTGGTTGTCACGACTCGTCGCCTTTCCGACAGCGCCTCAATGATCTTCGGAGCGAGCATCTCATCCCCAATGACCGCCGGACCACCGCTGACATCGATCCGCGGCTGGTGAAAGGCCTCCTCAAGACTCATCCGGTAATCGATAAGAAAGGAGGAAAGCTGCGCCACCGCAGGCAGAATCTTGCGCCCACCGGAAGCGCCAATGGCAAAGCGCGCTTCGCCCGTCTCGCCGATCACCGGGCAGACGTTCATCAGGCACCGTTTAGCCGGCGCGAGCGAATTCGGATGGCCTGGCTCGGGATCGAACCACATGATGCCGTTGTTGAGGAGGAGGCCCGTCGAGGGGGAGACGACCCTCGAACCGAAGACGGAGAGGAGCGTCTGCGTCTTGGCGACCATATTGCCATGACGGTCCACTACCGAGAAATGCGTCGTGCAGGCAGGTCGATGCGGTGCCTCTCGGTCACCGGCTTCCGCCAGACGGGCCCGGTAGGCGGAATCGATGGCATCCGCATAGGCACAGTATGCCTGGCTCTCGGGCTCGGCGCACGGCGAAGCTATGCTCCGGGTCAGATGATGAAAAACGTCGGCGAAGGTTGGGCCCGCTGTCAGGTCCGGGGCGACATAGAAGCCGCCGTCGCGGTAAGGAACGAGGGCAGCCTGCCGCATCTCCGCGTGGTAGGTGCGGAGATCATCAAAGGACAACGAGCCTCCCTTGGCCTGGACATCCGCCGCGAGGTGCTTTGCAATCTCACCTTCGTAGAACTCCCGAAAGCCTTCTTCAGCCAAGTAGCAGATCGTATCCGCCATCCTCGCATTCTGAACCCGGCGATCATCGAGCGCCGTCCAGGGAGGGACGGGCGGCCACTGCCCATCCTCAAGGAAAAGTGCGGCAGCATCAGGATCCTTGGCGAGAGAGCGTGTTGCCGACGCGATTATCAGGGCAGCATACCAGTCAATCTGGAAGCCACGACGGGCGTGAATGGCAGCCGGCTGCAGAAGCTCGCGCCAGGACATTCGGCCAAAGTGCTTATGGGCTGTTCCTATGCCATTTATGGTTCCGGGAACGGCGATTGATGTCGCCCCTTCCACATTGCGGTCGCCGACGACGGACTTCCAGGGAAACAGATCGGATGCCGTGCCGGACGCGGAGAGCGGGTAGTCGGCGGGATCGATGCCGGCTGGGGAGCGCATGCCGTAAAAAACGGAGTAAGCCTTTGCCTCCTCTGCTCTCCAGATTACCATTGCCCCGCCACCTGCAGGGCCGCTCATCCACGGCTCAAGAACTCCAAGTGCAAAGGATGTCGCGACCGCGGCATCTACTGCATCTCCGCCATTCTCTAGAATCTCGGCTCCAACTGCGGCTGCAAGCCTGTTCTGCGCCGCGACAACTCCGCCCTTTGACGCGACCGCCGGCTTTAGGACCACCTGCGTTCGCGAGAGCGCATTCATCCCTGCCGCGCCTCAATCAAGGCAAGGTTCAACGGCTGACCTGCCGCGCATGATAAGCTATGCATGCCGACCGGAATATACGGTAGTTTGATTACCATGACGCAATGTTAGGCTTGCTGTTAGAAAGTAGTCAACTGCTTATGTCCCCCTATTGGCAATAATTCACGCGACGCCGCAAGGACGGAGCTTGCTATCGACGCGCATCGTACATGCATGAAAGGTAAAGGTGCAGTATTTCTGAAAGTTGCCACATTTCGGCGACGTTGCCCGCTGGTTCGGGACAGCCGTCGCCGATGCTTCTCCACCAGCCACTCGCCGGGTCAGCACCGATGCAGGCCCGCGCTGTCTCTCCGCCGGTGAGTGGGTGCTCCAGACTTCTGGCATGGGTTTGGCGCCGCCAGGGTTTCGGTGCGGCGGCTCAGGATCGAGCCGATCAGCCCTCCCGTCTGGTGCAGCACCAATCGGAACACCGCCCGCAGCATCAGAGCCGTTCCGATGGCGAGCGCGGAGCAACGGGCTTGGTCAGCGCGCGTTGTGCGGGGCTCCGCCGGTCAGGCAGCGACTGCTCTCTATGTGAACCAAACTGTAAGGCTTCCGCGCTGGCGTAAGGCGGGGTCGTACTCCGCCTCATTCGTCACCCGGTGCCGCTGCCGGCGGTTTCGGCGAGCGGTATCGGACTTGAACGGAATGGTGGAAGCCGAGATCAGGAAGGGCCCAGCTCATCTAGGCCTTACCGCTTCGGTCGCCAAACCGCCCGCCCGTGCAACAAGGTGGCCTGCGCGGCAACGGGAGAAGGCCTGCGAGAGTGAGCCGGACGCTGCGGCTACGGAAAGGCTATTGCATGCGTCCGGTCTTTTCAGAACAAACATTCACTCTGAGAAATTTTCGGTCTTGAACCACGTCACTGATGCAAGCACCATGCCAAGTGAGGGTATTTGAAAGGTCAACATTGAGAACAGTCACCCATCCTGGCCCTGTTGCGACACAGCGCTTGACCGCAATAGCAGGTTTCCCTGTCGCACTGAGGTTTTCACTGGAGCCAGGCGATACCGTTGATGTAGCTCTCGCCAAGGGATTTTCCGCCATGGGATGCCAAGGCGGGTTCGTCACGTTCGATCACGGCCGCTTCGAACCGTTTCGCTACGTGATGCCGAGCCTGTCGTCCGATGCGTCCCATGCGGCATGGTACAGCCCGACATTCGCGCCCGAGGGTTCCGTACGGATGCACAGGGGCTGCGCCATCGTCGGACAGCGCGACGGTCTGCCGTTCATTCACTGCCACGGCATCTGGGACACGTCCGAGGGGAGGCGCATGGGTCACATGCTCGCATCCGACACGCGGGTGGCAGAGCCGGTCGAGGTCACTGGGATCGGGCTGAAAGGCGTGACCTTCGACTCCCTGGAGGATCCCGAGACGAATTTCAGGCTGTTCGAGCCCGTTCGGGTGGGTAACGAGGATCCGTCCGTCCCGGAACATTCCGTTCTGCTTGCACGCGTCCGCCCGAACGAAGACATCGGCCGCGCCATCGAACAGATCTGCGCCGCGCACGGGATCGAAGCCGCGGACGTCCATGGGATCGGCAGCCTGAACGAGGTGCGGTTCGCCGACGGGCGCCGCGTCGGCTCGCTTGCGACGGAAGTGATGATTCATGAGGGAAGGGTGGAGCAGATTTCCGGGCAGCTGAGGACCCACCTCCATATCGCCGTGGTCGATACCGAGGGAAACATCCATGAGGGGATTCTCGCGCGGGACGACAACCCGGTCCTCGTGACCTTCGAACTCGTCATCAGGGCGAGCGCGCCCGGGGGAGCGAGGCGCGAGGGGTGAGCGCCCGGGAGCGCGAGCCGCGCCCGTCAGGCCATCGCTCCCCTGGCTTTCGATCCGCCCATCAGGCCCGCTGCCGTGAAGCCTCCATCGACGCAGAGGGTCTGTCCGGTCACATAGCTGGCCCGCCCGCCGTCGAGGAGGAAGATTGCCGCCTCGGCGACCTCGTCCGGCGTGCCGTAGCGGCTTTGCGGCACGACCCTCATCCATTCCGAGCGCACCTCCTCGGTGTGCACCTCACGCACGAGAGGCGTTTCGATCGGTCCGGGCGCGACCGCATTGACCCGGATCCCCAGGGGTGCGAGTTCGACAGCCATGACTTTCGTCATCGTGAGGACGCCGCCCTTGGAGGCTCCGTAGGCGACGCGCCCCATATTACCGCGCATTCCCGAGACGGATGCGATGTTGACGATGGCCCCTTCGCCCCGCTCGGCCATGCGCCGGGCGACTTCGCGGGAAGCGACGAAGCTGCCGATCAGATTGACCTCGAGGATCCTGCGGAAGAGATCGGCGCTCGTGTCCAGCGAATGAATATCGCTTGCAATCCCCGCCGAGTTGACGAGCCCGGTGATCGGACCGAACTCCGCCTCGCACCGCTCGATGCAGCCGATGACGGCCGGCTCGTCGGTGATGTTGACCTGCTCGAGCCGCACGGCCCCTTCACCATGGGCTGGGAGTGCCGTTCTGCACCGTTCCAGATTGGCGGGCTCGAGATCGCAGACGATGACACGCCAGCCCTCCCGCAGAGAGGCGGCAGCGACCGCAAGTCCGATGCCTGAGGCGCCGCCGGTGACAAGGACCGTTTCCTGCTTCGCCATGAAATTCCTTCCTCCATCCTATCGCGTGGCCGTGCGTGCCCCCCGTCGGCAGCCCCCATGGGGCCTTTCAAGCCGGCTGGGCAGACGCTTCGAGCCGCCGTTCCAGCGGCAAGCAGCCCCGCGCCTCCAGCTCCGCGCGGATATCCTTCTTGGTGATTTTGCCATAGGCGGATTTCGGGAGGGCTTCCCAGAAGAACACGCGTTTCGGATGTTTGTAGCGGGCGACCTTGCCGTCCATCCAGGCCAGGAGCTCCCGCTCGCTCAAATGCGCTTCCGGTCGGAGGACGCAGACGGCGACACCCACCTCGCCCCAGGTCTTGTCCGGAACTCCGACGATGGCCACCTCGGCGACGGCCGGATGGGTGAGGACTTTCTCCTCGATCTCGCGCGGATACACGTTCGAGCCGCCGGATATGTACATGTCGGAAGCACGGCCGGTGATGTAGAGGAATCCCTCTTCGTCCATGTGCCCGAGATCTCCGGTGCGAAACCAGCCGTCGCGGAAGGCTTTCGCATTGGCCTCAGGGTTGTCGTAGTAGCCGGCGAAGACGGCCGGACCGCAGACGCAGATCTCTCCGGTCTCGCCGGGCGCGAGCTCCCGCCCGTCCTCGCTCTGGATCGACACCTGAATGCCCGTCCGCTCATAGCCGCAGGTTCCGATCTTCAGACCGGGAGCGTCCTCGGGCTCGTGGAGCGCGGGGGGGAGGACCGTAATGTTTCCGGTCACCTCGCCGAGGCCGAAATACTGCACCAGGACCTTTCCGAGTTTCGCCAGGGCCCGCTTCTGGTCCTCCCTGTACATGGGCGCTCCGGCATAGATCACGTATCGAAGGGAGGAATGGTCGTGCACGTCCACCGAAGGATGCTCGACGAGCATCTTCACGATGGTCGGAACGGTGAACATGTTCGTCACGCGCCATTGGGCGACGAGCGCCCAGATCTCATCGGGGTCGAAGCGGTCACTTTGCGGCAGCACGGTCTTCACCGCACGTGCCACCTGCACGAGCTGGTGGACGCCCGCACCGTGCGAGAGCGGCGCGACGACGACGGAGGCATCCGCGTGCGTGGTGCCGGGCATCAGGTCGCAGAGATGGTTCGTGATCACGAAAGCCATCTGGCCGTGCGTCAGGACGGCGGCCTTCGGGCGTCCCGTCGTTCCCGAGGTGAAGAAGAACCAGCAGGGATCGTCCTGTTCGACCGGTGCTTCGGGCACCGACCGGCCCAAATACGCTTCGACAAGACCGTCATAATCCTCGCCGAAATCCGAGGGGCCGATCGACAGAACGAAGCGGATATCAGGGCAGGCCCGGCACGCCGCTGCGGCATGTTCGGGGAAGTCCCCGTGACAGATCATGGCGGAGGCGCCGCTGGCTTGGCCGAGATAGGCGACCTCATCCGGCGTTTGCCGGAAATTAGTCGGAACCCAGACCGCACCAATTCGGAAGCATGCGAACATCGATTCGAACATCTGATTGCAGTTCTTCGACTGCACCAGCACCCGGTCGCCCTTCGCCACGCCCCGCGCCGCGAGCGCCGCCGCCATCGCATCCACGCGTCGGTCGAGATCCGCCCAGGTCCAGGCGGCATCGCCGCAAACGAAGCCAACCTCGTCCCGGTGGCGGCGTGCCGCCTGGCGCAGGAAGTGGGCCAGGTTCATGACCCGCTTGGAAATCGGAGGGACGCCTCCCTTCGGGTTCTCCCCACCGATTCTCATTTCCGGCGCTCCAGGATCGAAACGTAATTGGCGACGGCGGCGCCTCCCATGTTGAAGATGCCGCCGAGCGCGGGATCGGCGATCTGCATGTCTCCGGCTTCGTTCATCAGTTGCAGGCAGGTCATGACGTGCATGGAGACGCCGGTCGCGCCGACCGGATGCCCCTTGGACTTGAGCCCCCCCGAAGGATTGACTGGAAGCCGCCCGCCCTTTTCGGCGATGCCCTCGCGAACGATACGGTAGCCTTCCCCGGGCGCGGCAAGCCCCATGGCCTCGTATTCGATCAGTTCGGCGATGGTGAAGCAGTCATGTGTCTCCACGAACGAGAGGTCGTCGAGAGCGACGCCCGCCTCGGCGCGTGCCTTTTCCCAGGCCATGCGCGCGCCCGCGAAGGCGGTCGGGTCGCGGCGCGACAGGGGCAGATGATCGTTTACGTGCTGGCGCGCGCGGAAGGCAATGGCACGCTCCAAGGTTGCGGCCGTTTCCTCGTCCGCCACGACGAGCGCGGCGGCGCCATCGGAGATCAATGAGCAGTCGGTACGTCGCAGGGGAGGGGCTACATAGGGATTTTTATCCGAGACCGCGTGGCAGAACTCGAACCCAAAATCCCGGCGCATCTGCGCGTAAGGATTTGCGACGCCGCTCCGGTGGTTCTTGGCGGCAATGTGGGCGAGCTCCTCGCTTCGGTCGCCATAGCGCTGGAAGTACTGCTGGGCGATCCGTCCGAAGATGCCGGCGAAACCACCTTCGACGTCCGCTTCCTCCTTCCGGTAGGAGGCGCTCAGGAGAATGTCGCCCGTCTCGGGAACGGATTTCGCCGTCATCTTCTCGGCGCCGATCACCAGCGCGATCCGTCCTCTTCCGCTCTCGACGAAATCAAGCGCGGCATAAATTGCCGCCGATCCGGTCGCGCATGCGTTCTCCAGGCGCGTGGCGGGGACATGGGCCAGCTCCGGACGTCCGAGCGCAACCTGCGCGGCCTCGAAGCCCTGTTTCGAAAAGCCGTTGTTCAGGACCCCGACATAAATTCCGTCGACGTCGCTCGTCTCCACGCCGGCATGGTCGAGAGCAGCGCCTGAGACACGGGCCATGAGGCTTTCGACGTCGGGGTCCTCAAGTCTGCCGAAGGGCGTGTGAGCCCAGCCAACGATGCAGGCGCGTGCCATCTTGCTTCCTCCCTGATCAAGGTCCGCCCGAGGACGGGTGTTATGGTCGTGCTCCGTACGATCCGATTAAGCCCTCATGCGCGGAGGCGGTTCGGCCGCGCCCGACGCCCGGGACGCAAACATCTTCCTGAGCTTTGTCTCTATCTGCGCGATCTCCGCCTTGAGGAGAGCTCCGAGTTCCGGCTGACGGCTCGGGGTCATGCGGCTGTCGATAGCAGCGATGCTGAGGGCGCCGGCGACGCGCCCGTCAGGAAACATGATCGCGGCTCCCACACCCCAGGAACTGGCGACGATCCGGCCGGGATTGAGCGAATAGCCGCGTCGGCGTGTCTCCTGCACGTCCTCCAGGATCAGCTCGATGGAATAGCTGGGGTATTTCTCCAGGAGAACCGGTCGGACGGCTTCAAGGACGCCCTCGATGTCGTCGTCGGACATTGCCGCGAGGATTGCAAGGGAACCGGCTCCGATGCCGAGGGGATGCTGATAGCCTGCCTGCAATGCGTGAGTGCGGACTGGAAATGTGCCTTCCTCGCGGTGCAGGCACACGGAGTAGTTGTCGCGCCTCATGGAAACGAAGCTCGTGTCCATAGTGGCTTCGGACAGGCGCCTGAGACTTTCCATCGACAGTTCGAGCAGACTGTGCCGTCGCGACGAAAGCGTACCCAGAACATAAGCCTCCTCGCCGAGATAGTAGCGGCGCGTGACTTGGTCCTGCTCGACGAGACCGGCCCGCATCAGCGCCAGGAGAAGGCGTCGCGCCGTCGGCTTGTTGAGGTGGCTTTCCTCTACGATCACGCTCAGGCCGATCCCTCGCTCGGCTCCCCGACCGACGAGTGCGAGCAGGCGCAGGGCCCGATCCACGCTCTGGGAGCCGGAGAGATCACCGGTCGACGGCAGGCCATCTTCCATCGCATTACTCGCAGAGTATTGGTCCATGTCATGGACCCCTTGAGTCATTTGGATGAGCTTAAGGAGAGGAACTCAACATTGCAAGGCAGCAAAAAGCATGTATCCTCTCCCACGTCAGTCAAAACAATACTTCATAATATGGACCAGGATGGCGCGCGGCACGAAGCCTCCGCCTTTGCTGAAGAGGAAACGACATGAAGGTCACAAGAACCGGATTTCTGGCGCTGGCTTTGAGCTTGGCAGGTGTCGCGATGGCGGGAGCTGCCTCGGCGCAAAATCTGCGCCTGTCCCACAATACCGGTGATGCCACCACGTGGCACAAGGGCGCCGAGCGTTTCGCCGCGCTCCTGAAGGAACGCTCCGGCGGCATGAACGTCAGGGTGTTCGCAAACGCCCAGCTGACCGGCGGCGATCAGATGAAGCAGGCCGAAATGGTCAGCCGTGGCTCGCTGGACTTCGTAGTCACCTCGGCCATCAACGTCACGCCGCTCGTTCCCGAGATGGCCGTCTTCTCCTTGCCTTACCTCTATTCCTCCTACGAGGACGTCGATGCGACGACCAACGGCGCACCGGGCGAGCGCATGAAGGAGATCATGGAGAAGCATGACATCGTGGTTCTCGCATGGGGTGAGAACGGCTTCCGCGAGGTGACGAACAGCGTGCGGCCCATCAAGACGCCGGATGACCTCAAGGGTCTGAAGATGCGCGTCGCAGGGCCCATGTACATCGACGTCATGAATGCGCTCGGCGCCAACCCTCAGCAGATGCAGTGGACCGAAACCTTCTCGGCTCTGCAGCAGAAGGTGGTCGACGGCCAGGAGAATCCGATCGGTGCGGTCATCATCCCCCAGCGTGTCTATGAGGTTCAGAAGTACCTCACGACCTGGCACTATTCCTACGATCCGGTTTTCCTCGGAGTGAGCAAGAAGCTCTGGAGCTCCTGGGACGACAAGAAGAAGGAACTGGTGCGCAAGGCGGCCGAGGAGGCCATGGCCTACCAGAAAGAATTGACCCGCGAGAGCACCGCAAAAGGCGTCGCCTTCCTGCGTGAGAAGGGCATGGAGGTTTATGAGCCGACGGCCGAGGAACTGGCGGCATTCCGCGCCGCGACCAAGTCGGCGTTCGACACCTGGGCCGCCAAGGTCGGCCCGGATCTCGTCGCAACATTCCAGAAGGCGATTGCCAGCAAAACCAACTGAGCGGGCCTGAGCCGCGGCATCAGCCTCAAGGCTGATGCCATCGCCCTGCAGACCTGTCCAACATAGGAGGCTGGGCGATCTCCGGCCTCACTCCGCCCCTCGGCATCTCAGACCTGTGGTCCTGCCATGCGAACCCTGCTGGACAACGCGGAGAAGATTCTCTGCTCCTTGATCTTCCTGACTATGACGTTTCTCGGCTTCGCCAACATCGTGGTCCGTTATCTTTCAAATCATTCCCTGGCGGTGACCGAAGAGCTCCTCGTCAATGGATTTCTGCTTCTGACGATCTTCGGTGCAGCCATTGCGGCGCGCCGGGGCGAGCACCTTGCCGTGACCGTGATCTTCGATTGCCTTCCGAAGCGGGGAAAGCTTGCCCTGATGTGGATCGCAGGAGCTCTCTCCGTCCTGTTGCTGACACTTTCGGCTTGGTACTCGCTGGAACTCGTATTCAATCAGATCAAGAGCGGGACAGTGTCCTACGGACTTCAGCTGCCGGCCTGGTACTACAGCGTCGGGCTACCGTTCGGCTTCGCGATTGTCGTCGTCCGATATCTTCAGCATGCCGCCGAGACCTACCGCGGATTGAACGATCCCGTAACGGAGTTCCGTCACGAGAGCGAGGCCCTGGAGGCGCCCCATGTTTGAGATGGGTGTCGGCACCCAGATGGTGGTGCTGTTCTTCATTCTCCTGGCTCTTCGTCTGCCGGTGGCGTTCTCCCTCGGGCTGTCGGCTCTCTACGCCATGTGGCAGCTCGGTTTCGGGCTCGAAATGGTCGGCGATCTCCTGGCCGCCGGCATCACCAAGTTTTCGCTCCTGGCCATTCCCTTCTTCATTCTTGCGGGAACCCTGATGGGCTCGGTCGGAATCGCCGAGCGGATGATACGCTTCTTTCGCGTTCTGATCGGCTCGCTTCCTGGCGGCATGGGCATCGTCGGAACAACCGTGTGCCTATTCTGGGGAGCTGTCAGCGGATCCGGGCCTGCTTCGGTCGCGGCGATCGGACCGTTGATCATCAAGGGGATGCACGAGGACGGCTACTCCAGGGCCTTTGCCGCGGCGCTCGTCTGCACCGGCGCCGCGCTGTCGATCGTCATCCCACCTTCGATTGGTCTTGTGATCTACGGCGTCATCGCCGAGACATCCATCTCCGAACTGTTCATCGCGGCGATCATCCCGGGCCTGATCTGCGGCGTGCTGATGTTGCTGACGCTGCCGCTCGCGCGCTTCAGCCGCCCAGACCGATTTTCCGAAAGTAGCGGAAGTCTCGCGGCGCTGTCTCCCGAGCCCTATGCAGGCCTTCCCTATTTCAAGCGGCTCGGCCGCTCCTTCATCGATGCCTTCTGGGGCCTCATGACACCGGTCGTCATTCTGGGCGGGATCTACAGCGGAGCGTTCACGGCCACCGAAGCGGCCATCGTGGCGACGGTCTACGCGTTGTTTGTCGGCGCCTTCGTCTATCGCACGCTGTCGCTCCGGTCCCTGTACGCTGCCCTGACGGAGGCAAGCGCCTCGTCGGCCGTGGTCATGCTGGTCGTCGCCTATGCCAGCCTGTTCGGCTGGGTCATAACGGTGGACGATCTCGTCGGCCATTATTCGACAGTCCTCCTGGCTCTCAGCGAGAACCAGTGGGTGATCCTGCTCGTCATCATGGTCATGCTTCTGGTCGCCGGCATGTTCATGGACCCGGTGACGATCATGTTCATCACCTTGCCGATCTTCATTCCCGTCATGCGCGAGTTGAACTGGGATCCGGTCTGGTTCGGGGTGACGGTCATGATCAGCCTCGCCATCGGTCTGGTCACGCCGCCGGTCGGCATCAATCTCTTCGTTGCCGCCAACATCACGCGCCTTCCCCTGGAGCGCATCGCGGTCGGAGCCATCCCGTTTCTCATCACCAGTATCCTGGGCCTTGCCGTCGTTGCGGCATTTCCGGAACTTTCAAGATTCCTCGTCGAGCTGATGCGCTGAGTTGATTACTCCTACGAGCCGGGGTTCGCCGATCCTGGACAATTAGCAACAATCATCAAGAGAAAGCCATGACGTCCCTTAAGCTCATCGAACAATCGGCCTCCACCGTGGTGGATCTTCTCAAACAGGAGAAGACGACTCCGCTTGAGCTCCTCGATGCGCTCGAGGAGCGGGTCGGCGAGGTCAACCCGACGGTCAATGCCCTCCCGACATTGTGTTTTGATCGTGCGCGCGACCATGCCCGCGACCTGATGCAGCGGCCCGTCGCGAGGCGAGGCCGTCTGGCGGGTTTGCCGCTGCCGATCAAGGATCTGACCAACGTCGCGGGGGTCCGCACGACCTATGGCTCGCCGATCTTCGCGGATTTCGTTCCCGAGCGTTCCGACATCCTTGTCTTGAACCTGGAGAGGGAAGGGGGAATCGTTTTCGCGAAATCGGCGACCCCCGAGTTTGGAGCAGGCGCCAACACGTTCAACGAGGTCTTCGGAGCCACGCTGAATCCTTGGGACACGTCGCGCTCGGCGGCGGGCTCATCGGGCGGGGCGGCTGTGGCGTTGGCAACCGGCATGGCCTGGGTGGCTCATGGATCCGATCTGGGGGGATCGTTGCGCAATCCCGCGAGCTTCTGCGGCATTGTCGGCCTGCGGCCGAGCCCTGGGCGCGTCGCGCGCGATCCCGGCACCATCATTGATGATGTTCTCAGCGTCCAGGGGCCGATGGCCCGGACCGTGGAGGATGTGGCTCTCCTGCTGGATGCCATGGCCAATGAGGATCCGTCCGATCCCATTTCCCTGCCGCGGACCGGCGAGAGCTATCTCGCCGCGGCGCGCGCACCGCAACCTCTCGCAAGGGTCGCGTTCAGCGCCGATCTCGGCGTGACGCCTGTCGACCCGGAGGTGGCGGAGATCTGTCGCCGGGCGGCTTGGAGGTTCACCGAACTGGGTGTCACCGTCGAGGAGGCCCATCCGGACCTGTCAGATGCCAAGAACGCTTTCCACACCCTGCGCGCTGTGGGCTTTGCCGCGGCCCACGGCCAGAAGCTCAAGGACTATCCCGATCTGCTGAAACCCGAGACGATCTGGAACATCGAGAAAGGATTAAGGCTCAGTGCGTCGGATATCGTCGCGGCCGAAGAGCAGCGTGCCGAGATCGTCAGACGGGCGCACGCCTTCTTTTCTCATTACGATCTTCTGATGACTCCCGCGACCATCGTGCCGCCATACCCGGTTGAGGCGCGCTACGTGGATGAGTGCTCCGGAGTCAAGTTCGACAACTATATTGACTGGCTGGCGATCGCCTATTCCATTTCTCTTACGACGGCACCGGCCCTGTCCCTCCCCTGCGGCTATACGCAAAATGGGTTGCCTGTTGGCCTGCAGATCGTCGCCCGGCCTCGGGGGGAGGCGCGTCTCTTGAGCGGAGCCGCGCTACTCGAACGGTTGCTCAGTTTGGGCACGGTCCATCCAATCAACCCGCGGCATTGCGCTGTGGCTTAACAGGAGAATTGCTGAGATCCTCGCTCACGGAGCGTTTGAAACGACGGCATATGAACAACAGGCAACACCGGAGCTTGTCACGCATTGATTGAACTAAATTGCTGAACGATTTGCGGCAATTCTCTCTATTGACCTTGTTCGGTGCTCAACTGCGTCAGCCCCGGTCAGATCGAAGACATCGTCAGATTCAGCAGGAGGTGAGTGGATCCGGCCATAGGTGAGGGATGAAAATGCCTCGCCATTCCCGCTATGCCCGCCACCGCTTTCCGGCTGGAGCGATCCGCCACGCTATCTGGCTCTGCTTCCAGTTCCTACTCGGCCCTCGGTTGGTCGAGGAGATGATGCTTGAGGGCGACCTCGTCATTTCTCAAACGACAGAGCTGAAAATTCGCCTCTCCCGCCGAGAAAGCGGGATGAACGATGCAGGGCTTTCGGTCTGTGGGAGGCCTGCGGCCGTTCACTCGGTCTTTTCAGACGGCAGAATCCTGCTCGCTCCACCCATCATCGCTGCCCTGCCTACCCCATCCGCCTTCACCGCGTGAGCAATTTCGATGAAAATCCGGCAGCGGTATAGCGTGTCATTCAAGCCATGCCGGAAGCGATCATTTGAGCAAAAAATAACATTTGGAGAAAAGTTTCAACTTTGTCACTATCTGGAGAGGCGAGCTCCAAAACGGACAGAGATGACACAACGAAGTAGTCGTCGAGCCTTGAAAAGCTGCTTCCTCGATCGTGAGGAACAAGAAAAGGAAAAGGGTGGGAATGGCATCGCGTGTCCTTGTCGCGGAGTTCATGCACGAGACCAACACGTTCAGCGTCCAGTTGACGAACGAACAGGCTTTCAGGAATTCCAGCTATTATTTGGGAGACGAGATCCCCCTGGCTTTCAAGGGGACGCGCACGTCCGTTGGGGCAGCCTTCGAAGCCTCTACCAAGTACGGTTGGGACGTCGTTCATCCGGTTGCGGCAGGGGCAAATCCGTCGGGCCGAGTGACGGATGAATGTTTCGAGGCAATAGCGGCGCGCATTCTCGATGCGTGCAGCGGCGTCGATGGCGTTCTGCTGCACCTTCACGGTTCTATGTCGACACAGAGCTATGATGACGGTGAAGGCGAGCTGCTCGCCCGCATCCGCACGCGTGTGGGTGACGACGTGCCAGTCATCGCCGTTCTCGATCTGCATGCCACCGTGACGCAACGAATGGCAGACAACGCCAATGCGCTGATCTCCTATCGGACTTACCCGCATGTCGATCAGTACGAACGCACATGGCAAGCGGCCGAACTGCTCGAAAAGGCCATGGCCGGCGTCATATCTCCGAAGGTAGCGCTCGCGCGCCGTCCGATCCTGTATGCCCTGGATGGTGGGCGCACCACGTCACTTCCGATGGTGGAACTCCTGCGGCGAGGCGAGCAAATCGAAGCGGCCGGAAAGGCGCTCGTCGTGAGCGTACAGGCCGGCTTCTCCTCAGCCGATGTTCACGACATCGGGCCTTCCATCGCGGTGACGGGAAACGACCGCGCCTCAGCCCGGGCCATTGCCGAGGAGCTCATGGACTACGTCTGGGAGCAACGGTCGTTCTCCTCCATCCACTTCACCCCGCTCGATGAAGCCATCGCCAAGGCGAAGGCGGGCGAGGCCTGCGCGACCAAGCCGTTGATCATCGCCGACTATTCCGACAATCCCGGCTCCGGCGCCTATGGAGACGCCACCAATCTTCTCAGGGCTGTGCTCGATGCGGGTCTTCAGAACGTCGGCTTCCATGCAATCTGCGACCCCGAGGCGGTACTGCAGGCGCAGGCGGCCGGCGTGGGCAACCGCGTCACGCTCCAGCTCGGCGGGAAGACGGATCCGACGATGGGCGGCGGACCGCTCGAAGTCACCGGCCATGTCGCCGCGATCACCGACGGCTCATTCATCGCCTACGGTCCCATGGGAGGCGGGGCGCGCCGCAGCTACGGCCTGAGCCTGCTGTTGCGCGTCGGCGGCGTGGAGATCATCGTGATCAGCCATAACGGGCAGGCGACCGATCTCGGGCAATTCACATCGCTGGGCGTCGACCCGACGCGGAAATCGACCCTGATTGTGAAATCAATGCAGCATTTCCGTGCGGCTTTCGAGCCGATTTCTCGCGAGGTGCTCGAGGTTGATACGGGGGCTCTGTCGACCCGCAACTTCAAGGAACGTCCCTATAGGAAGATTCGGCGGCCCATATGGCCTCTGGATGACATCTGATCCTCATGGCTCGATCGCGTGGGGCTCTAATCCGCATGGCAGGCCATGTCAGCCTGTCGTTCGATCACAGGAAAGATCTGGGGACGATGAATGAACATTTCTGCTAACCGATCGCTCGCATCTGGTGCGGTGGAGCGGAGCACAGCCCGGCCCGTCGCCGATATCGTTCTGAGGAACGGTCCGATCTGGTGCGGCCGGGAGGAGGGTGTCGTCGAGGCGGTGGCGATCTGGCAGGGCCGGATCCTGGCGACCGGACGGGAGGCCGATATCGCATCCCTCATCGGTCCGACGACCCGTGTCATTGATCTCGAAGGCCGACTGGCGACGCCGGGGCTCAACGACTCCCACCTGCATCTGATCTCCCTCGGTCTCATGATGGATTGGGTGGATGCCAAGCCGTCGTCAGCGCCGACTCTCGAGGCTCTGCTCGCCGCGATCGGGGCACGAGCCGCAATTACGAAACCCGGCGAATGGATCCTGGCGCGCGGCTACGATCAGACGAAGCTCGACGTGAAGCGGCATCCGCATCGGGACGAATTGGATCGGGTCGCTCCGGACAACCCCGTGATGCTTGTGCGAACCTGCGGGCACATCTCCATCTGCAACTCCCGCGCCCTCGAACTGGCCGGCATCGGCGAGACCTCGCCAACACCGCCCGGCGGCCTGATCGAGCAGCGGGACGGGCGACTGACGGGTCTTCTGGCGGAGAATGCCCGCGCTCCTGTCTGGGCGGTCATCCCGCCGCCGACCGAGGACGATCTCGTCAACGCCATCGAACGCGGAGGCCGTCATCTCCTCTCTTATGGCATCACCAGCTGCATGGATGCGGCGGTCGGCCAGCGCGGCGGGTTCGGCGAGATTGCCGCCTACCATAGGGCCAAGCGGGAAGGCCGGCTGCCCGTTCGGACCTGGCTCGCCCTGCTGGGCGACCCGGACAAATCCATTGTCCCGCAATGCTACGAGGCCGGCCTGATTTCCGGCACGGGCGATGACATGCTGATGATCGGGGGAGTCAAGTACTTCCTCGATGGTTCAGCGGGTGGTCGCACCGCCTGGATGTCGAAGCCCTATCTCGGGGACGACAACACGACCGGCGTGCAGATGATGCCTGATGAAGAGTTGAACGAGCTCGTCATGGATGCTCACGTCAAGGGCTATCAACTGATCTGCCATGCCATCGGCGATGCGGCCATCGAGCAACTGATCACGGCTTATGAGCGCGCGCTCGCAGCCAAACCGGATCCAAACCGGCGACACAGGGTCGAGCATTGCGGCTTCTCGACGCCCGCGCAGCACGAGCGCATGATCAGGGCCGGCATCTATCCCTGCCCGCAGCAGGTGTTCATCTACGATTTCGGCGATGCCTACGTGTCCGTGCTCGGGGAGGAGAGGGGGCTCAAGAGCTACCCGTTCAAGACCTGGATCGATCTCGGCCTCAAGCCTGCTACTGGCAGCGATGCGCCGGTCTGCGAGCCGAATCCGTTCCCGAATCTCTACGCCATGCTCACGCGCAAGACATGGAAGGGTACCGTAATGGATGCGGACGAGAGGGTGTCCATCGAGGACGCTCTGCAGGCTTATACGGAGTTCGGTGCCTTCTCGCAGAAGATGGAAGAGGTGAAAGGGCGCATCATCCCTGGGCAGCTCGCGGACATTGCAGTTTTCTCGCACAATCTCCTGAGCGCTACACCAGAGGATATTCTTGACAACACTCAATGTGATCTTACGATCCGGGGAGGTTCGATCGTTCACGATCGTCTTGGCGTTACTTAAAATCATACAGGGGAACGCGCCTCGACATAGAACGGCATCGACGAGAGTTCGTGTTTCGCGGGCCGGCATCCTGCCGGCGCGTCCGCGACTGTCATAGCTTGGAGGATCAGCCGTGCTCAAAAACTTCGTCATCACTACTGCGCTCGTTCTCACCATGAGCGCTGGCGCCTATGCGGAGACGCCGAGAAAGGGCGGCACAATCCGCTTCACCGCGCCATACGGATCGAGCTTCGCGAATCTCGACATCCATACGTCGAACCGAGCTCAGGACGAGATCTGGGCCAAGGCCATCCATAGGGCACTCTACAATTGGGATTCGAACGCCAATAAGCCGGTTCTTGAACTCGCGAAAGAGGTGACGACCTCGAGCGACGGTCTCGTGTACACATTCAAGCTCCGCGATGATGCCTATTTCCACCATGGCCGCAAGATGACGGCCGATGATGTCATCTGGTCCTTCACGCGTCTCATGAATGGCGCGAAGGCCTATCCCGGCGCGCGCTACGTCAGGATCATCAAAGGTGCCGTCGAGGTCGAAAAAGGGCAAGCGAAGGAAATCTCCGGTCTGAAGAAGATCGATGATTTCACCATCGAGATGACCCTGACCGAGAAGGTCGATCCCGGATTCAACTTCTATCATTCGATGACGTCGATCTACCCGGCGGACGAGGCTTCGAAGGATTCGTTCCTGTCGAAGCCCGTCGGTCTCGGACCATT
Source organism: Microvirga makkahensis (assembly GCF_009830105.1). Classification (GTDB taxonomy): domain Bacteria; phylum Pseudomonadota; class Alphaproteobacteria; order Rhizobiales; family Beijerinckiaceae; genus Microvirga; species Microvirga makkahensis. The sequence continues at coordinate 62,850 of NZ_WURB01000007.1, read as the reverse complement.
CAAGTTCGTCGAGTACGTCCCGGGCTCGCGCCTCGTGGCAGAACGTTGGGAGAAATTCTACCAGCCTGGCAAGCCTTATGCCGATCGGGTTTCCATCTCGATCATGGGGGAAGCGTCGGCGCGCGACGTCGCCTTCCGCAACAAGGAGATCGACGCGTCCATTCTCGGCCCGACCCAGTACGTCGCCTACAAGGCCGATCCTGAACTGTCGAAGGGATTGCTCGAAGTCGCCGAGGTCTATACGCGCAACATGGGCATGAATCCGAACTTCAAGCCCTTCTCGGACAAACGTGTGCGTCAAGCCATCAACTACGCCATCAACGCCGACCTCATCATCAAACGCCTCGTAAAGGAAAAGGCCTACCGGGCGACAAGCTGGCTTCCGATTTCGTCGCCCGCCTACGACAAGGATATGAAGCCTTACCCGTATGATCCCGAGAAGGCGAAGCAGCTCCTCGCCGAGGCCGGCTATCCTGAGGGCTTTGAATTCGAATGGACGGCAACCTCTAACGAGAGCTGGGGCATTCCCATCGTCGAGGCGGTCATCCCGATGCTCGAGAAGGTGGGAATCAAGGTCAAGATCAAGCCGGTGGAAGGCACTGTCCTGTCCGAAGTTACCAGCAAGGGCGACTATCAGGCATATATCTGGTCGAATACTTCGGGACCGGACCCGCTAACCGCCCTCAAGTGCTTCCACTCATCGACGCCACAATCGGCCTGCAACTACACTCAGTTCAAGAACGCAGAATTCGATAAGCTGCTCGATGAGGCTGCCGCGAGCGACGATCAGGCCAAGAGACTCGAAAATCTCAAGAAGGCGAATGCAATCCTCCGCGAGGAGGCTCCCATGTGGTGGTTCAACTACAACAAGGCCGTGATGGCTTACCAGCCCTGGCTCAAGGGCTTGCAGCCGAACGCGACCGAGCTGGCGATCCAGAACTACGAGGATATATGGGTCGACGCGTCGTCGCCCGCCGCCAAGTAAGCCCCGATCGAGCAAGCGCTCACCACTCGAACTGCAGATCCTGACGCTCCTGAGACTCGTTCAGGGCGTCAGGTGGAGTTTTGAATGCTTTCCTTCATCGTGCGGCGTCTGCTGCAGACATTGCCGATCGTTCTGGCCGTTGCAGCTCTCATCTTCGTGATGTTCAGCGTCATTCCGGGAACCTTCGCGTCGAGCATGAGCGATGACGGACGCAGCGTACTTGATGCCGAAGTCATGGCGCGCATGAACAAGGAGTTCGGACTGGACGACCCGGTTTATGTTCGCTTTGGAAAATATGTCGCGGATCTCGCGACCTTTGATCTCGGAACCTCGTTTCGGACGCGCCAACCGGTCGCTCAGGTCATTGCGGACCGGCTCTGGCCAACCGCGCAACTCGCTTTCGCCTCGATGCTGTTCGCGATCGTCGTTGGAGTACCGCTTGGTTTCATTGCTGCACTCAGGCCGGGAAGCTGGGTCGACACCATTTCCATGATCGGTGCAGTATCGGGTCTGTCGCTGCCGAAGTTCTGGCTCGGACTGATGCTGATGTACCTGTTCGCGCTGGTGCTCGGCTGGCTTCCGAGCTTCGGTTATGGCGGTGGCGACCCGCGTTATCTCATCCTGCCATCCATCGCTCTCGGCGTTGCTCCTTTGGCGCTGCTCGCACGAACCACTAGGGCTGCCGTGCTCGAGATCATGAACGCGGATTTCGTGCGCACGGCACGGTCGAAGGGCATGAGCGAAGGCAAGGTCGTGCGCTGGCACCTCACGCGTAATGCCCTCGTCATTATCCTCACGACCATTGGTCTCCAGTTCGGGACGGTTATCGGCCAGGCCGTGGTGATCGAGAAGCTGTTCTCCTGGCCGGGCCTCGGATCGCTCCTGGTCGATAGCGTGACGTTGCGCGACATTCCCGTGGTTCAAGGCTCGATCCTGGTGATCGTGCTCCTGTTCCTCCTCATCAACATGCTTGTCGATGTGTTGTGCGCCATCATCGATCCGCGAATCAAGTATACCTGAGGCGACGACATGAAGTTCAGAGCCAATCTCGTTATCGGTGGCGTTCTGTTCGCCAGCGTGGTCATTGCCGGCATCTTCGCCCCCTGGCTGGCCCATACCGATCCGGTCATGGACGCCAACCTGATGTATGCGGAGGAGGCGCCTGGGGGTGAGTTCTGGTTCGGAACCGATGCTCAGGGGCGTGATATCTACAGCCGGGTTCTTCACGGCGCCCGGATTTCGCTCACGGTCGGCATCGTCTCCCAGCTCATCAACACCGTGATCGGCGTCTGCCTCGGCCTCTCTGCGGGCTACTGGGGCGGCTGGTGGGACGATTGCGTCAACGGCCTGACCAACATGATGCTGGCCATTCCGTCTCTGATCTTCGCACTCGCCATTATGGCGATCCTCAATCCGGGGCTGACCAGCCTGCTGATCGCGCTCGGGCTCACCAACTGGTCCTTCACCTGCCGTCTCGCCCGGGCTTCAGCGCTTTCCTTGAAGAGCCAGGGCTATGTTCAGGCCGCCAAGGTGCTTGGATACGGCGATATCCGGATCATGCTGACGCAGCTCCTGCCCAACATGCTGGGGCCGATCATCGTCATCGGCACTCTTGGCATGGGCGGCGCGGTGCTCGCCGAAGCGGCACTGTCCTTCCTCGGCCTCGGTATCCGGCCGCCTTACCCGAGTTGGGGCAGCATGTTATCGGATGCCCGCGACCAGATCACGACGGCACCCTGGATCTCCATCTTTCCGGGCCTGGCCATTTTCGTGACGGTCCTGGGCCTTAACCTGCTCGGCGACGGATTGCGGGACATCCTTGATCCTCAGGCGCGGACACGGCGGGCATGAACGGGCAGCCCCTTCTCGAGGTCGAGAACCTCAGGATCGATCTTGCCGCCGGCGACACGCGTTTTGCCGCCGTGCAGGACGTCTCGTTCACCATCAACCGGGGCGAGACAATGGGTCTCGTCGGCGAATCCGGCTGCGGTAAGAGCATCACGGCCCTGGCGCTCATTGGATTGCTTCGGCATCCACTCATGATAGGCGGCGGAACGATCCGCTTCGACGGCCGTGAGATACAGAAACTCCCGGCGTCCGAGATGCGCGGGCTGCGCGGCAACCGTATCGCCATGATCTTCCAGGAACCGATGACGGCCCTCAATCCGCTCTCGCCGGTCGGCCGGCAGATCGCGGAGATGTTCGTGTTGCACAAGGGGGCAAGCTGGAGGGAGGCGGAGAATCTCGCAGTCGAAGCGCTTGCAAGCGTACGCGTTCCGGCGCCGGAGCGCAGGGTCAAGGATTATCCGCACCAGCTTTCCGGCGGAATGCGCCAGCGTGTCATGATCGCCATCGCGCTTGCCTGCGGGCCGGATCTCCTCCTCGCTGACGAGCCGACGACTGCGCTCGACGTCACCGTGCAGGCCGAGATCCTCGACCTCATCCGCGAACTTTCAGCCGCCAAGGGAACCGCCGTTCTGATGATCAGCCACGATCTCGGGCTCATCGCCAACATGTGCCGCAGGGTCGGCGTCATGTATGCGGGGAAGCTCGTGGAGGAGCGTGCCGCAGAGGACGTCTTCCGCTCGCCGAGCCATCCCTATACCGGCGGCCTCGTGGCCTCATTGCCACTGCTTGGAGCGCGCGCGCGCCATGGCCGCCAGCGGCTCAGAGAGATCTCCGGCGTCGTCCCGCCCGTGTCCGCTTTCCCGAAGGGATGCCGCTTCAATCCCCGCTGTCACGCCTCCACAGATCGCTGCAGGGCCGAGGATCCGGTCGTGACAGCGCTCCCCGATGGAGGCTTCGTACGGTGCCACTATCATGAATAGCCCTCCTGCCGACACGATCCTGAAAGTCGAGGATCTCGCCGTGCATTTTCCCCTTGGTGGCGGCCTCTTCGGCGGGCGACGCCGGTATCTGCACGCAGTCGACGGTGTCGATCTCGAGCTGAAGCAGGGCGAGTGCCTTGGTCTGGTTGGCGAGTCGGGATGCGGAAAGTCGACGCTGGCACTCACGATCCTTGGCCTGCAGGAGCCGACCCGCGGGCGGATCATCCTCGACGGACAAGAGGTGGCGGGCAAAGGGATGGACCGCAAGGCGCGGGCGCGCATTGCCCAGATGGTGTTCCAGGACCCGTATTCCTCACTCAATCCGCGGCAGACCGTTCGCACAACCTTGGAAGCGCCCCTTCGCCTCCATGGGATCACGGCGCCGAGCGAGATCGAGGGACGGATCGCCGAGATGCTCGGGCGCGTCGGTCTCCGGCCGGACCACGCCGAACGCTATCCGCATGAGTTCTCCGGCGGGCAGCGCCAGAGGATCGGCATCGCGCGGGCACTCATTCTCGAACCGAAGATCGTCATCCTCGACGAGCCGGTCTCCGCCCTCGATGTCTCCATTCGGGCGCAGATCATCAACCTGCTGCTGGAACTCAAGGAGACGCTCGGGCTCTCCTACATCATGATCAGCCACGATCTCGGTGTCGTTGAGCATATGAGCGACCGCGTCGCGGTCATGTATCTCGGCCGCATCGTCGAGACCGGCGGCTGGGAGTCGATCTTCACGAAGCCGCGCCATCCCTATACCCGCGCGCTCATTTCGGCGATCCCGGATCCGTTCGAGCGCAGCCGGGGCGACAAGATCATGGGTGAAATCCCGAATCCGCTCGACGTCCCGTCAGGATGCGGGTTCAACCCGCGCTGTCCCGAAGCGCGGGACATCTGCCGCATCCCGCCGGTTCCGGACCTGGAAGAGATCGGAGAAGTCCATTTCGTGCGGTGCCGGCGGGCTAGAGAGATCGCGGCAGGGGACGCGGCTCCGGCCTCGACGGGCTGACATCGAGTCGCGCGCATTCCGCAAGATCCGAACGTTCCCTCAAAAAGTGCTCTGCAATGACCCACGTTCCGAAGATCCTCGTTCGCGTTCCGCGCGCGGAGGAGGCCCCCCCCCATCTCGGCAAGCTCGTCATCGACGACTGGTCGGTCCCGTGCACGGTCGGGGCTGGAGGCTTGATCCAGGCGTCCTTCAAGCGCGAGGGCGACAGGTGCACGCCCATTGGTGTCTTTCCCCTGCGCTATGGCCTCTTCCATCCCGTCGCCCTTCCGGATTTTCCGCGCGATCTGGCTTTTCCGTTCGTTCCTCTCGCGGAGCACATGATCTGGGAGGAGGAGGGGAACGACTACAACCGATTGGTTCTCGCTGAAAAGGACGAGCGCCCGGACGAGAGATTGGCTCGCAGTCGCGCGGAGGGCCTCCTCGACGTCATCGTTCCCATCGGGTTCAACGATGCGGTTGCGGAGTTCGGACGCGGCAGCGCCATCTTCATTCACGCCGCCCGCGCCGATATGAGCGGCACAGCCGGGTGCATCGGCATTCCGCAGGAGAGCATGCCCGAGTTGGTCCGGCGCCTGAGACCCGGCATGCTCATCGATATTGGATACGTGGACGTCGACGACCGGGAGTATCTTGATCCGGCGACGCCGCTCGAAACCGTCCGCTTCACCGGACTCGCGCCCGGCCCGAAGCTGATCGTGGTGGGAGCCGTGCATGGCAACGAGGCCTGTGGGCCGCAGGCCATTCTCCGCGCGATCGACGATTGCCGCATGGGACGCATGTTGATCCGCAGGGGCGAGGTGACATTGCTGCCCGTCGCCAACATGAAGGCCTACCGGCAGCGGACACGGGAGGGCGATCGTAACCTGAATCGCGATCTGCGAGACAAGACGATCCCCGAGGATTATGAGGACCGAGTCGGCAACCGCCTTTGCTCCCTTCTGCGGGAGCACGATGTCCTGCTCGACATTCATTCGTTCAGGGGTGAGGGTGAGCCGTTCGTCTTTGCCGGACCTCTCGACAACACGGGTCCGGTCGAGCCGTTCCGCCATGCCGGGGCCGAAGGGGAGTTCGCAGCGCGGCTGGGTACCTCCATCGTCATTCACGGTTGGCTCGACGTCTATGACCGCTTCCTCAAGGAGCGGGAGAGGCTCGGGCACTTCAACAAAGCGGGTTCGGAGGGCGTCGGTACAACGGAATACATGCGTTTCTCGGGCGGTTACGGGGTCACTTTGGAGTGCGGCTCGCATGATGATCCCCAAGCGGTGGAAGTCGGCTATTCGGCCATCGTTCGCGCTCTTGCACATCTCGGGATGATAGAGGCGTCAGCGCCGAACGCCACGGCCAGGATCGTTATCCGGGTGGCCGAGGTCCTTGTCTGCGAGGCCGAGGGGGACCGGCTCAGAAAGCGATGGAAGACGGGCGACATGGTGGATGCCGGAGAGGTCATTGCTTGCCGAGCCAATGGAGAGGAGCTGAAAGCTCCGAGGGATGGGTTCATCATCTTCCCGAACCATGCCGCGAAGCCGGGGGACGGGCTCTGCTATTTCGGCGTGGTCAGCGAACGCGTTCTTGCCGGATGATCCGAGTACGGCTTTAAGGCTTCGCTCCCCTCTCCCGGGAACTCTGATCAAGCCATTCGAGCGGTCCTTTCCGCCACCCCGTCGAAAGCGGGCCGCGTGCGGCCGGTTGTCTGTGACTGCCCCATGAGCCTCAGTTTCTCGTACTTCTCCGGACCGTGTTGGGCAGGTCGTCAGCGATGATCAGAACGTCGTGCGGATCCGCCATCACCTCAGCCCGCCGGCCACGCGTCTGGAGAGCATGAGAGGCTGTGGGGGAGTTTGGCCGCGCCTTTAAGGAGATATCTCCAAAAGGTGAAGGACAGCAGGTGCGCCGAGTGAAATGCCCGAGAGGAGCAGCAGGATGAACACGATGCGCCGCATCGCGGCAGGCGAGAAAGGCGGCGGCCAGCGGCGAGCCGCGTAGGTTGCGCTCATCACCGCCGGAACGGCCACAAGCCCGGACAGGGTCGAACTCGAGGGAAAGTCGCCGGAGACGGTCACAAGACCGATGCGGAAGACCGCGTTGAGGGCGAAGACCGTCACCAGGGTTTCACGCACCTTAACCAGCGGCATCGGCTGGCGGTAGAAGTGATAAACGAGCGGTGGCCCCGCGGTTGAGAACATCCCGCCCATCAGGCCAGCGATCCCGCCGAAGAACAGGAGCGATCCATTGCCGGATTGCGCCGGAAGCGGCTCAGGCTTTCGCGCAAGCTGCATGCTCGAGACCACGATCACCAGGCCGAGGAGCAGGCGCAGAAGATCGACATGACTGCCCGCCAGCCATTCCAGCAACCAGTACCCAAGGAAGAGCATCGGAACGCTCGCCGCCATGACGAGGCCGCACTGATCCCACGCCACATCACGCCAGCCCTTCAGAAGCATCTGCGTGGCATTCACAAGGGTCAGTACGCTCACAATCATCGCGGCGTCGGGCAAGGACAAAAGCCCTGTGAGACCAACCCCGCCCATGGTGATGAGGCCGAAGGCGAAGCCCGTCAGGGTTTGCGCATAGGCAGCGGCGCCCGTCAGGACCAGAAAGCCGATCAGCACCGTCAGCGACATACTTCGTGGACTTCCTCAAGCTGGCGAACGGCACCGGAAACCGGGAGCCGGCCGCATTCGGTCACGCCGGCTGGCCCGAGGACACCGCCGGCTCGGATCGTGCCAAGTCTCAGGTCTTGCGCTAGCCGCAATTCCCTGTGCTCTGGCCGGAGGTATTCAGTCAAGCCCGATGATCCCTGAACGAACGTTCTCGTGTGGTTTCTCCGAAATGCTTTGGTCACTCCACGGCGTGCCATATGGTGATGGACCGGTTGCCTCAGGTTACCGTGACATCAGTGGACTTGGAAGTGCCGGATCGGCGCATGATCTCGGTCGCGCCAACCCCATCGGTAATCAGCCGCAGGAAGGTTGCCTGCTGGACGTGTTTGCGAGCCGTGTTCCGGTGCTGCTGACCATCTCGAGACGCTGTCCGTCGAACTGAGTAAGGGTAACTCGGATACCTGTGCGCATGCCGCAGCTCCGCATGGCATGGGCCAAGAGGAAGCCTCAGCAGGACTCTTCTCTCAGATGCTGATCAACGGGCAGCATCAATCTCTTTTGTCCAAGCGGCGCCCCTGAGCTTCGACAAGCCGCGTCATCTTGCGTAGGTCTTGCTCTCCCAAAGCCATCGCTGCATCCAGCCAAATGTCAACGACGTCCCGCAACTCTTCGTAGGTTAGCGGGTTGACGCGCCGCTTGGATCGATAGATTGCTTTGTGAGCATTGTGCTTGCGCTTGTTACAGGCGATATAGTCCCGAACAGCATTCTCTCCCTGTCCATCCTCCGCGAGGACGTCGACGACACCGAGCCGGTACAGCTCTTCAGCGGTATGGACCCTACCGCTCATGATCAGCTTCTCAGCCGCCGCAGCGCCGATCTTGCGGGACAGGAAGCTGTATGCCCCCATTCCTGGAAAGAGATTGAACAATATTTCCGGAAGGCCCATCTTCGCGCTCTTTTCCGCGACAAGGACATCAAAAGAGAGCGCACATTCAAATCCACCGCCCAACGCGTCACCCTGGACCAGCGCAATCGTGATCACGGGAGTATGAAACGCCATTGCGTTCCCGTATATGACGTCGATGCAGGCATAAGCGTATTGCTGCAGACCCTCACGATCCTTGCGGCGGATGCAATCTGCAAAATAGGCTAGGTTTCCGCCGAAATTGTACACGCCTGGTGTCTGAGATGCAGCAACGAAATACTCCAGGTGCTGATGCTGCTCGCGGTTCCCTTCCTCCACAATTGCACGGACGGATTCCTGCACGCATAACATGTCCCGTATCAGCTCCATAGTAATCATTGGGTGCTGACTCTGGCGCATTGCCGCCCAATAAATCTTCTGTTCAAAATCAATTCGAACATCAATACATGGCAGAAAAAGGCTTGTAGCGTTCCGCGGTGCTGGCTCGGAGCGACGCTTCGGTGTGGGAATCTCAAGAGTCGGCACTTCGCCGCGATCGACGGTTTCAACGTCACTAAAGACACGATCATTTAGTGGAACCGACGGTGCCAGCATGATTATTCTCCATCATAGAGATGATAATGACGCGACGAGCTTCATCTCGCCGTGTTCAGAGCACCTCACCTACAGCAGGTGTTCTTTCCTAAAGATAATGGTCTATTAACCGAGAAATGGGTAGCTCCTCGTCGACTCTCTCGCGGCACGTGGTTAATGAGCAGAGTGCCCAATACAAAGCTATCTTCTATACTTCCGCCTGGCGCGAGATCTTTCACGTCATCGCGCAAATCCTAAGTTAACCAAACTCTGATGAAGTCGAGCTAGATAGCACGCTGTCCCTACCCTCTTGTGGTATAAACAGCCCGCGCAGTGCGAATGTGGCTCAGTCTGACCTGCAACATTTCGGTCAACTACGGGTTCGTATTCTGGCTGGCGAGCCCGATAACTTTTGATGAGCATTCAAACCAGTCTAGCGAAAGAACACACTGCGCGACCGGCCGATTGACAATGATAAAATAGGTTAGCTCTGGAGCTGATCGCGCTCGGCGGAACGAGAGGATTGATCAACCTAATAAGCCGGGAGCGCCCCGGGGGCAACAGATGACGACTATTCTAATTGTCGACGACAGAAGTACGAACCGCAACATCTACTCTCGATTGGCTCAGGCAATCGAGGAAGGTGCGGTCGTATGCACCTCTGCTTCCCCTCACGAGGCTCTTGATTGGCTGACTAGCAACTGCCCCGATCTCATAGTGACTGACTTCCGTATGCCCGGAATGGACGGGGCAGAGTTTACCAGGCGTGTCAGGAATAGCGAGAATGGGGCCGATGTTCCTGTTATCGTAATTACTGCCTATGATGACAGAGCGTTCCGACTACAGGCACTAGAAGCGGGCGCAACCGATTTCCTTCGATCTCCTGTCGATCACTATGAGTTCACAACCCGCGCCCGCAATCTTCTTAAGCTGCAGAGGCAGCAGCAGATTATCAAGGGGCGCGCGCTGGCACTCGAGCAGCAGCTTCGGATCAGCGAGCGCTCCCAGGAAGAGCTCGTTCGCAGCAGCCGGGAGGCGCTTACCCAAGTCATTGACACTGTGCCAGCAATGATCAGTGCGAGCGACGAGGAAGGGCGCATCGTGTTCGTCAACGCCTACTTTGCCGAGTTCGTCGACGCGACACCGGGATCGTTGATGGGAAGACAAATTAGCGATGTCATTCGAAGCGACAAGAGCCAACTTGGCAAGAACATTCAGAAGTCGATTCTGGCGAACAAAGGTGCATCTGCCAGTTTCGAGGAGCAGATTACCGACAGTAGCGGATCAGAACGTGCATTCCTGACAACCAAGACGTCGTTGCGCGAGCTCATAGGCGGCGTAACGGGAATTCTCACGACCTCAATCGATATTACTGAGCGGAAACAGGCGGAAAACACCCTACGGCATATCGGCCTTCATGACACTCTGACTGATCTTCCCAATCGAAGGATGCTCTATGAGCGGGTTCAGCAAGAGATCGATAGCGGACAAGGGTTGTTTGCGTTGCTCTTGATAGATCTTGATCGGTTCAAGTCAGTCAATGACGCACTCGGCCACGCCGGGGGTGACCGTATCCTTCAGCAAGTAACAAGCCGCCTCATCGCATGCGTTCCGAATGGAAATCTGATCGCAAGAATGTCTGGAGACGAGTTTGTAGTCGTACAAACGAGGATCAAAGTCGCCGATGATGCAGAGAAACTCGCGCGCCAGATCATCGACAGCCTGTCAGCTCCATTTCTTTTAGATGGCAGCGAGCTGAATATCGGATGCACGATAGGGATCGCCCTGTCTCCAAGTGATGCCCGAGATGTGGAGAAGCTCCTCCGATATGCCGATTTGGCAATGTATCAGGCAAAGGCCGAGGGGAGGAATACTCTGCGCTTCTACTCATCTGATTTGGAAAGGACTTCTGCAAATAACATTAGCTTAGAGGCTGATATTCTCAGAGCCGTCTCTCAAGAGCAGTTCGTCCTTCACTACCAGCCCAAGGTTGATTTGGAGACGGGATCGATCGTGGGCGCGGAGGCGTTACTACGTTGGAACAGGCCGGGCTTTGGCATTACGTCTCCCAACATCTTCATTGATATTGCTGAGGAGACAGGTCTGATCAATGAGATCGGCGCTTGGGTTCTAAACGAGGCTTGCACTCAAGCGGCAGCTTGGCAGAACTTGGGATGTGGTCCCCTCCAGATTGCGGTGAACCTATCGCCGGTGCAGTTTTTTCGCCAAGATATCGTGCAGCTTGTTGCGGAAGCCCTCCGGGCAACAGGTCTCAGGCCGGAATGCCTTGAGCTCGAACTCACAGAAGGCAGCCTTCTCAAGGATGTTGAGCGGACTAGATTGACCCTCCAGAAGCTAAAGCAACTGGGTGTTAAGATAGCTATCGACGATTTTGGGGTAGGATACTCCTCGCTCAGCTATCTCAAAAACTTCGCTGTCGATACGTTGAAGATCGACCGATCGTTTATCTTCAATCTTGCAGACGGAACTCGTGACGAGGCAATTGTCAGAGCGATCATTTCATTGGCTGAGAGCCTTGGACTGAAAGTGGTTGCTGAGGGCGTTGAGACCGACCTCCAACTTGGTTGCCTGCTCAACCATCCTTGCGACGAGGCTCAAGGCTATCTCTTCAGCCGGCCCGTGCCTGCAGAGAAATTTAGCGCGTTGATGATAGAACGCCCGCAGTATCTATTACCTAAGCAGAGAATGCAGCTTAGGAAAGCTCACATCAAGTGATTGCAAAAATTCTGTCCCGATTCAAGAGCAGCCCCGATCGTGAGCATGAGATGAGCCTTAACCGGCTTATCCTTTTAGGCTTGATTGTGGCATATACTTTTTGGACCAATCCTTCTGTGCCACGGGAGGCCCTGATCAGTGGCGCCGTGTTTGCGCTCGTTTCTGTCGGAATAGCTGTTCACATCTTCCTTTGGCCACAGAAGTCAACGGCTCGGCGTATCGTCGCAATTGTGAGTGACCTCTCCACGGTGTCCTTGCAGATGCGTTATGTGGGAGACCCCTCCTCGATTCTTTTTCTGCTGTACCTATGGATCACATTCGGGAACGGTTTCCGGTTCGGGGTCCGCTTTCTGTACATCGCAATGACAGTCTCGGTCGTCTGCTTCGTAGCAGTAGTCTACACCACGTCGAGATGGCACGGCGACGTGTACCTTTCAGCCACTATGTTGCTGAGCCTGATCGCTCTCCCGCTTTATACAAGTACTCTGATCCGAAAGCTTTCCAATGCCAAGGCCCAAGCCGAGGCGGCCAATCGCGCTAAGACGCTTTTTTTGGCCAGCGTCAGTCATGAGTTGCGTACTCCCCTGAACGCGATCATTGGTCTTTCCAGTCTGATGGCCAGGACGAACCTCGATCTTGAGCAGCGTGGCTTCGTTCGCACCATTGGCTCTGCTGGCGATACTCTGCTTCGACAAATCAATAGTATCCTGAATCTGTCTCGCATTGAGGCAGGCCACACGCCAATCGAAAATGTCGAGTTTGATCTGTTGGAGGTCTTATCCACCGCACGAGAGATGGTGCTCAGTCAGGCTAAGCAGAAAGGACTTCGGCTCACCATTCACATCGCGTCATGGACGCCGTCACAGCTTTGCGGCCCAAAGCATCACCTTGAGGAAATTTTGCTTAACCTTCTCGGCAATGCGGTCAAGTTCACCGAGAAAGGGTACATCACGCTCTCTGCCCACCCAGTGTGCATAAACAATGAGCTTTTCATTCACTTCGCCGTGTCCGACACGGGCATCGGTATTGCCGCTCACGCTACCGACAGAATTTTCGAGAGCTTCACTCAGGCGGATGAAACCATCATCAACCGCTTCGGTGGGACCGGATTAGGCCTATCAATCTGCAGGCAGCTGATCACAGCCATGGGAGGTACGATCGGCGTTAACAGTCAAGAGGGCAACGGCAGTTCCTTCTGGTTTACTCTCCCGATGAGCAGATTGGATCAAAGAGAGCCAAACCTGCAATTGTCACATCTGCCTCTGCCTCTTCTGGTTTGCCCAAATGCCGATCTGGCCGGCGATATTGTGTCACGTCTTGGCGTCGAGGGTGATACTCCGATCGTTAGGACGCTAGTGGACGCAAGAGAACATGCGCAGAAAAGCAGCGTAAGGGAGTGGTTGGTATTCTACTACAGTGATCTACCAGAAGATCTTCTTTCTTCTGAAATTCAGAGCATAAACCTTCCGATCAATCCAATTGTAATACGTCCTGAAGTGTCGCGGACCCCTGCGAGCGAGCGATTGATGCGATGGTCGAGCAGCGTACTTCCGCTTGATTTCACCTTGGGGGAGGCCCGAGTGGGAGCTGTTGCGGCTGCTGCGCAAACATCCATGGCGCAGGTGCTTTGGAAGGAGCCTAGCGACATCGATCTTCCCACGGCATCCAGGCCCCTCTCGATTCTGGTTGCGGACGACAACTCGACAAACCGAATGGTAATCTCGAAAATTTTGGAGCGTGGGGGGCACTCCACGCAATGCGTCGCGAACGGTGACGATGCACTCGACGCACTTGAGACAGAAAAATTTGACCTCGTCATCATGGACATCAATATGCCGATCATGACGGGCATCGAGGTAACTAAGCTCTTCAGGTTCTCGGAGGCACAGGGCACCCGCATTCCCATCATTGCTCTGACAGCTGATGCATCTCCAGACGTTGTTGCTCGAACTCTTGAAGCAGGTATGGACGTATGCCTGACGAAGCCGGTGAATCCACTGACTCTTCTCAGGATAATTGAGGAAAAGTCTGATACCCTGCCACGGATCTCGGCCGGTGCAGACCGTGCGGATCATGCTGTGTCCTTTGCAGGTCACTCTTCCCTGTTAGATGAATTTCTCCTGAGAGAACTTGAGGATTTGGGGGGCAGAGACTTCGTTTCGAATCTCATAGAAGAGTTCTTTCTAGACGCCAGTTCTCTCATCGCCGATTTGAAAGCCGCTGCCGCATGCGGAGATTCCCACAGGTTCCGCCTAGAGGCGCATGGACTGCAGAGCGCTTCAGCGAACGTCGGAGCAAAGATTGTGCATGAGATCTGTGTGAGTTGGCGAAAGATCACGAGTGCAGAGCTTATGCGCAACGGAACAGAGCAAGTCGAGCAATTAAGGCTTGAACTTGATCGAACTTACGATGCGCTGAAGAAATATCTCGCTGACAATGGGCAGGGTACGAACACGACCGGTTTCGTTCAATAGTTTATCAAGTATCGGGCGTCGTCGCTGGTTTGTCATCTAACGGTCCCAGATGGCCGAACCTATCTCCATGCGTTACGTTGACGATGCCGCCCGGATATTCGAGGATGCCGGCGTTGATCAGGAACATGAGACTCGACATCTGACTGAGGTTGAAACGAACGCCATTGAGCGATCAAACCTCGAGAAGCATGACCGAAGGACCGGCCGCTCGTCGCATTCGATAGCCGCGGTGCGGCTCCCTGGTACCCGCCCTGCTCTGTATTCCTAGCAGAGGAGCATGCCTGTGACGCTCCTCGGACCTAAGTACAAATGAGGAGGCCTGCCAGCATTTCATGACCAGGATCTCTTGGCGGACCTGTGTCGTTTGCTGTCGAGGCCACGAGTTACTTGTCGGCACTGGAGCTGAATGAGGCCGTACGGGGAGCGCGCCCTTCAAGAGGGTAGGCAGGGTCGTTGTATCCGGGTGTAGAGGGGTGGCCTGGAGCGACAAGCCTGTCGACCAGGGCTTCGTCTTCAGCCATGAACCGATAATCGAGAGCGCCTATGTAGTCGTCCCACTGCTCCTCGGTACGCGGCCCACCAATCACTGCAGTGACGAACCGATTATTCAGCACCCAGGCCACAGCGAACTGCCCTGCCGTGATCCCGCGGTCTTCGGCATAGCGTTTGAGCTCTTGGGCGATGTGCAGGGACTCCTGACGCCACTCGGTCTGCATCATCCGTGCGTCTTGCCGACCAGCCCGGCTCGTCTCGGGCGGGGGCGCACCGGGGCTGTACTTTCCGGTAAGAACTCCGCGTGCCAGAGGTGAGTAGGGCACTACGCCCAGACCAAAATAGTCACAGGCCGGCAGGTGCTCGACCTCCGGCATTCGGTTCATCGCGTTGTAGTAGGGCTGACTCACCACGGGTCGGTCGATCCCGAACTCATCGCATAGGCGGCAAATCTCGGCCACACGCCAGGCTCGGTGATTGGAGACCCCGAAGTGCCGGATCTTTCCCTGCCGCACGAGGTCGCCCATGGCCCGAACGGTTTCCGCCAGAGGCGTCGTGTGATCCTCCTTGTGGAGATAGTAGATGTCGATCCAATCGGTTCCTAACCGACGCAAACTTGCTTCGGCGGCTTCGATGATGTGCTTGCGCGAGAGCCCCTTGTCGTTGGGGCCAGGTCCAGTGGGGTTTGCAACTTTGGTCGCAAGAACCCAGGAGGAACGCTTGGGAGAGATTGCGCGCCCGGTGACCTCTTCGGATCGGCCGTCATTGTACATGTTAGCCGTGTCGATGAAGTTGACCCCCGCTTCGCAGGCTTTGTTGATAATCCGCGAAGAGAGGGCCTCGTCCGTCTGACCGCCGAACATCATCGTCCCCAGACAAATCGGCGAGATCTTGAGGCCGGAGCGGCCTAGGCTGCGGTACTCCATGCTGAAGCTCTCCCTGTATCGCAGTGAACTACACCGCTTTATGAGCACTTTTACAAGATGCGGCAGGCGGCGAGGCTTTCCTTCAAAGTGCGGGGCGCGTCAGGTGTTCTCTCCATATGCGGCTAAGATCACTTGCTTCTTGCCCCGGATGTGCACGCGCATCAATTTTGCAAGATTCTCCCCGTCTCGCGATTTCAGAAGTTCTATCATCGTCACATGCTCGGTGACTGCCCTATGCCATTGCTCAGACGTTTTATGGGCCGAATAGCGCGTGCGTTGTATGCGCCCGGACAAGCCTTTGTAGAGATCCTGCAGGGTATTGTTGCGACTGGCTGCCATGATTGCTTCGTGGATCTTACGGTTCAAGGTGAAATAGTTGAGGTGGTCACCTTTCTCCCAGGCCGCAACCATCTGGCGATGGATCGCCTCGATCGAGGCGATCTCTTCATCCGTAATCCGCTGACAGGCAAGATCGGCGGCTATCGCTTCAAGCCCAGCCACAACCTCGATCATCTCATCGATCTCATGATTGGTGATGCTGGCGACCCGTGCGCCTCGATTGGGCAGCAGCTCCAGCAGGCCTTCGGTCGCGAGGATCTTGATCGCTTCGCGCAGTGGGGTTCGCGATATTCCGAAACGCTCGGCGAGCTCCAGCTCATTGACGCGTGACTTCGGTTCGAGCTCGCCGGAATGGATTAATTCCCGCAAGCGCTCCGCCACCTCATCGTGGAGGTAACGCCGGCTGATACTGGAAGTCGCTTCCATGTGATTCATTGGGCAGCCACTTCTACAAAGGTTCTGAACATCGTGCTCATGTCAGGGTCTAACAGCGGGGGCGAGCGCCTTGTCGAGCACACGGGCGACATGCAGCGCCTCGCGATGGGCGCCGTCGTGTATCTGGTGGCGGCAACTCGTTCCGTCTGCAACCACGATATCATCGGGTCCGGCCTTGCGCACCGCCGGCAACAGGGACAACTCTGCCATGAGGAAGGAAACATCAATCGTCTGTGCGCCATAACCGAACGCACCCGACATGCCGCAGCAACTCGACTCGATGATCTGCACGTTGAGTCCGGGCACTTTCCGTAAGACATTCTCAACCGTCCCCATCAATCCGAATGCCTTCTGGTGACAATGGCCATGCAGGTGAGCCGTACGTCCGCCCTGGTCTGTGAGTGGCAGGGAAACCCTCCCGGCCTCCAGGTCGGCGAACAGTGCCTCCTCCAAGAGGAAGGCAGCTTTCGCCAACGGCTCTGCCTCCTTCTTCGTCAGGAGCGATCCGAACTCATCCCGGAACGTCAAGAGACAAGATGGTTCAAGGCCGATCACCCTGGCGCCTTTGTCTACAAAGGGCTTCAGCGCATCAAGGGTGCGCTGCGCCTCTCGGCGGGCTTGGTCAACGAGCCCAGCGGACAAGAAGGTCCGGCCGCAGCACAATGGACGCTTTCCGTCGATGGCCTGGACCCGGTGCAGACGATAACCGGCCGCTGTCAGGACGCGCTCTGCGGCCTCCAGGTTATCGGGCTCGAAATAGCGATTGAAAGTGTCGCCGAACAGCACGATGTCCCGACCGTCGCCTGCAACGTCTTTCACGCTCGCCACTTTGCCTGACTGCCTCCACGGACGCCCCCACTTCGGCAACGAGCGGCGTGCGCTGAATCCAAGCCCGCGCTCCGTTACTTTTGCCAGGAAGGGGAGGGCGTCGCGCAGGTTCAGAAGTGGTGCGACAATGCTCGCAAGAGGTGCATAGCGTGGCAAATAGGCAATCAGCCGCTCCCTGAGGGGCAGGCCGTGGCGCGCATGGTAATGATAGAGAAACTCGATCTTCATCTTTGCCATATCGACGCCAGTCGGGCACTCGCGCTTGCATCCTTTGCAGGATACGCACAAGTCAAGCGTCTCCTTCATCTCAGGGGAGGTGAAGGCATCTGGGCCAAGCTGGCCGGTGATGGCCAGGCGTAGCGAGTTGGCGCGGCCGCGAGTAACATGCTGTTCCTGGCGAGTGGCGCGATAGGACGGACACATGGTTCCGCCCAAAGTCTTCCGGCACGTGCCGTTGTTGTTGCACATCTCGACAGCCTGGCCAAAGCCGCCCCATTCAGACCAGTCCAGAGCCGTCTTGGGGGGCTCCACGCTCTCGTAGCCCGGCGGAAATCGCATCAGGCTTCGATCGTCCATACGGTAGGGCCGGACGATCTTGCCTGGGTTGAGCTGGTTCTCAGGATCGAATCCATCCTTCACGGCCTCAAAGGCGCGGACCAGCCGAGTGCCGAACATCCGCTCATGAAACTCGGAACGCGAGATGCCATCCCCGTGCTCTCCGGAGTGGGAACCTTTGAACCGCCGCACGAGATCGCAGGCATCTTCCGCAATGACTCGCATCGCGCTGACATCGGCATCGCTCTTCATGTTCAGAATTGGTCGAACGTGAAGGCAACCCACAGAGGCATGAGCATACCAGGTACCGCGTGTGCCATGGCGCTCAAACAGCTCTGTAATGGCGTCAGTGTAGTCGGCAAGATGCTCCAGGGGAACTGCGCAATCCTCAATGAAGGAGACAGGTTTCGCATCTCCTTTCATGGACATCATAATGTTGAGGCAGGCCTCGCGAACCTCCCAGACCTGGCGCTGGCGCGGCGGATCGACAACCTCGACGACAGCGTCCGTAAAACCGTGATCAGCCATACATTGGTCCAAGCGCTTGAGATCCGCCTTGAGTTCGTCCAGATCGTCGCCGGCAAACTCGACCAGAAGCAAACAATTCGGCTTTCCCTTGGTGATGTCGGCAAGCGTTCTTCGGAAAAGGGGGATGTCAGCCCCAAGCACCAGGATATTGTTGTCGACGAGTTCGACCGCGGTCGGCCCGAGCGCCACCAGATGACGTGTGGTCTCCATGGCAGCACGGAATGAGGGGAAATGGCATACGCCCATGACCCGGTGAGCCGGTATGGTCGAAAGCTTCAGGGTGACACCTGTGGTCACTGCCAGCGTGCCCTCCGAGCCGACCAGAAGATGCGCCAGATTCGGGTGCTCAAGAAGAAGCGCGTCAAGATTGTAACCGCCAACCCGGCGCTGCACCTTCGGGAATAGGCGCTCGATCTCGGTGCGTTCGCGGTGAGCCAGTGCAATCATTGCCGCCGAAAGGCGTGCCGCACGCTCCGAGCCTGCCGTCCCAGTCCCGTCGAAACGGAATGCCTCGCCATTCGAAAGGAGGCCCGCTGTCGAAACGACATTATCCACCATCTTGCCGTAGCGCAGGGAGCGCGCGCCGCAGGAGTTGTTGCCGGTCATTCCGCCAATCGTGCAGCGGCTTGCCGTCGACGGTTCAACGGGAAAGAACAGCCCATCCGCCTTGAGCCTGGCGTTGAGGTGTTCCAGCACAATGCCAGGCTCGACGGTGACTGTCCGCGCTTCGGGGTCGTATGACGTGATCGCGTTGAAGTGCCGGCTGCAATCGACGATCAGCCCGGCCCCGATAGGCTGTCCATTTTGCGAGGTTCCCCCACCGCGCGCGATGACCGGAACCCCATGCTCGCGGGCAATCTTCAGGCTGGCCTCGATATCTGCGGCGCTCTTCGGGAACAGGACGCCGACCGGCATGATCTGATACACTGATGCGTCCGTTGCATAGCGGCCGCGCGTGAAAGCGTCGAAGCGGACCTCACCCTCCAGAGCATTGGACAGCCGTCGTTCAAGCCTGAGGTCACGTCCTCTGGAAGGTTGAGATGCGGCGGAAGAAGAGAACGTGCCATGCATGGGAAAGTCCTGAGTTTGCCGCTCTAGCGCCGGCTCTTGCGCATTTCGAATTCATAATACAAAATTCAAAACAAGCAAATCGGCGGACCTGGCGTCACTTCAGGGCCCGCGCAAGGGAGGATCATGTGACAAACCGTACCGGCCGCCATTTCCTGCAGATTCCCGGTCCCACCAACACGCCCCTGCCGATCCTTGCTGCGATCGCGAAGCCTACGATCGACCATCGCGGCCCGGAGTTCGCCAAGCTTGGGCTCGAAGTTCTCACGGGCATTCGCACGATCTTCAAGACATCCGGGCCGGTGATCATCTATCCCGCCTCTGGAACCGGCGCCTGGGAGGCCGCCCTCGTCAACACACTCTCACCCGGTGACAGGGTCTTGATGTTCGAGACTGGCTGGTTCGCAACCCTCTGGAACAAGATGGCCAAGCGTCTCGGAATCGAGGCGGAGTTCATCAAGGGCGATTGGCGTTCCGGCGTAAATGCGGATGCGATCGAGGCTCGATTGGCGGAGGACAAGGCCCACACGATCAAAGCCGTCGCTGTCGTGCATAATGAGACATCAACCGGGGCGACCTCCAATAT
Organism: Microvirga makkahensis; assembly: GCF_009830105.1. GTDB lineage: Bacteria > Pseudomonadota > Alphaproteobacteria > Rhizobiales > Beijerinckiaceae > Microvirga > Microvirga makkahensis. Next base: position 42,965 of record NZ_WURB01000007.1, on the reverse strand, counting down.
TGCCGCCGTGCGGCGGGCCATCGACAACGCCGGCCATCCGGCTTTGCTGCTCGTCGATACAATCTCGTCCCTTGGCTCAATCGATTACCGGCACGAAGAGTGGGGTGTGGATGTCACGGTCGGAGGGTCGCAGAAGGGGCTGATGCTTCCGCCGGGCTTGTCCTTCAATGCAATCTCGGACAAGGCCGTTGCCGCTGCGAAAAAAGCAAAGCTCCCGCGCTCGTTCTGGGACTGGGAGGATATGCTGGCCATCAATGAAAAGGGGTTCTTCCCCTATACCCCGTCGACAAACCTCCTGCAGGGGCTCAGTGTCGCCATCCAGATGCTGCACGAGGAAGGTCTCGACAATGTCTTCGCCCGGCATGACCGCGCCGCTGAAGCAACCCGGCGCTGCGTGCATCACTGGGGTCTTGAAATCCAGTGTCAAAACCCGCAGGAATACTCATCCTCACTGACTGCAGTGCGGCTTCCCGAGGGATATTCCGCCGATGGTTTGCGGGCAGAGATCCTGACGCGCTGCAATATGTCTCTCGGCAACGGCCTTGGTCCTCTTGCCGATCGGGTCTTCCGAATTGGTCATCTCGGCGATTTCCATGATCTCATGGTAACCGGCGTTCTCTCCGGTGTTGAGATGGGCTTGCGCGTATGCGGGATCCCTCACCAGTCCGGAGGTGTCGAGGTGGCCATGAACTACTTGAGCGGCAATGCCAGGGCCACGGCGCAAGCGGCCGAATAGGACTCCTGCCGGGCTGGACCGCCCTGTGCCCGATTGCCTTATGGCCCAGCCTGCTCGCCTTACGGGAACACTCTTACCCGCAAACGTCCACTGTCGGAGTACTTCATGCTCACGCTCAAGGCAGCCCAAGAGATCATCCACGCAGCCCTCGAGGAGGCTGCCCGGCGCAGGCTCAAACCTCTTGCGGTTGTCGTTCTGGATGGCAGAGGCAGTATCAAGGCATCGGCTGCTCAGGACGGGACGTCCTTGCTGAGGGACAAGGTGGCGCACGGAAAAGCGTTCGGGGCCCTGGGGCTTGGTCTTGGGTCGCGGGCGATTTTTGAGCGTGCTCAGGAGCAGCCTTACTTTGTTTCTGCCGTAAACGCGATCGCCGGCGGTTCCCTTGTTCCTGTACCCGGGGGCGTTCTCATCAACGGACCCTCAGGGGAAACCATCGGTGCGGTCGGGATTTCCGGAGACACCTCCGACAATGACGAAGCATGCGCTGTTCTCGCGATCAAGTCCGCATCGTTTGAACCACAGGTCGGGTAGGGGAGAGGAGCATTCTCCATAGCTGTTTGACCTGCCGCGGCCTGGACTGGGAGGGGCGGGTGCTGACTTGCCTGGAGTGCTCCAGCTACGCACTCCCATGGCGCGGCGACCGCGACATACGACAATCAGATCCTGGTGGTGCTCCCAGTTGCTCTCATGTCTTCAAAAATGAATGCGATTTGCTCGACGCTCTCGACAAGCGCTCCTTCGAGAATACCTTTGTGCTGTAGGGCAAGAGGAGTTCTCAATAGCAATATCACCGGCATTGGGCTCGGCGTCGCTTCAATGATAGGATTCCAGCCGCTGCAGCCAGCGCGGGAGCTTTGAAGGGTCCAACGGTATGCCGAGGACGGCCGAGGCGTCTATTGCTGCTCGCCTCCTCGGGGCGCGGCTCAAGCTCTGCCGTGCACTCTTCTGGCCTGCGCATGAGCGTTGTGCAAGTGAAGGCAAAACAAGCCCGATATCTTCCGGTGGGGAAGAAAAGGCTTGTCACAACCTTTTTTTTGAATTCATAATTACAGCAATCATAAAAGAAGGCCGCCGGCGAGAAGGCGGTAGGTAGGGAACGTCAAATGTCGCGTTTGCCGCTTGGGTCAGGCGCGCAAGGAGGACTGAATGATTCCGAAGGTAATCGATGCACAGCGTGCGCTCCGCTTCGCAGCGTCGGCTGCAATGGCTCTGGTACTGGGAACTGCTCCAGCCTTTGCGCAGGCCGAGTGGAAGCCAACCAAGCCGGTGGAGTTCGTCGGCGCGGCCGGGGCGGGCGGTGGCACAGACATCTTTGCGCGCGCAGTACAGCTGGCAATCCAGAACAACAAGTTGATAGATCAGCCCATCCTGGTCTCGAACAAGGGCGGCGGCAGCGGAGCCGAGACCTTCGTCTACGTCAAAGCTGCAGAGGGGGACGGCCACAAGCTCGCGTTTGGCACCTCCAATCTTTATACGCTGCCCATGGTCGCCAAGGTGGCGTTCAAGCATACGGACTTCATGCCCGTCGCCGCGATGGTGTTCGACGAGTTCATTCTCTGGACTAAGGGTGACGCGCCATACAACGACTACAAGTCGTTCACGGCAGCAGCCAAAGCTGCGAACGGTACCTTCAAGATGGCGGGCGCTCTGTCGAAGGATACGGACCAGACGCTCACGCGCTTGATCGAAAAGGATACGGGCGCGAAGTTCGTCTACATTCCCTTCAAGAGTGGCGGCGAGGCTTCAGTGCAGCTGACGGGCGGACACGTACAGTCCCACGTCAACAACCCGAGCGAGAGCCTTGGGCATTGGAAGGCAGGCCAATTAAAGGCTCTGTGCGTCTTCTCAAAGGAGAGGATGGCGGAAGGGCCGAAGGTCACTCAGACGCAGGGGTGGAGCGACATTCCGACTTGCAAGGAACAGGGGGCGGGTATCGAGTCGTACCAGATGCCGCGCACCGTTGCCCTTCCGCCGGGAACGCCTCAGGCGGCCGTGGATTTCTGGGCGGGTGTCCTCAAGAAGGTAACGGAGACCCCCGAGTGGAAGGACTATCTGACGAGAACCGCGCAGACTGGTCGCTTCATAGCGGGGAACGACTTCAAGGCCTTCATTGATGAGGATGAGAAGCGCACCCGCAAGGTGTATGAAGAGGAAGGTTGGCTCGTCAACTGAACCTTGGGTCCTTGCGAAAGGCATGGGAAATGCCGTGCCTTTCGTTCTCTAAACGGGAGGTGGGTTCAGTGAAAAACGAGCGGGCTCTCATATCGCGCACAAGCATGGAGGTGGCGACGGCACTTGTCACTGGAGGAGTCGGCGCAGCCGTCATTTGGGGAGCCGCCGAGCATGACATCGGCTGGGGCGATTCAGGCCCGGGATCGGGCTACTTCCCATTTCGCATCGGCATCCTCATTATCCTGGCAAGCCTTACGAATCTTGTCCTGGCGCTGCGACGACGGGGTTTTGCTAACGAAGTCTTTGTCACGAATGCACAGATGCGGAGCGTGCTTGCCTTCGGCCTGCCAATTCTAGGCTTCGTCGTTCTCTCTCTGCTTCTCGGCCTTTATGTCGCGGCAATACTTTATCTGTCATTCGTGATGATTTTCCAGGGTGGCTATCGTCCCCTGTTCGCGATTGGTTTGGCGTTCGCGGTTGCAGTTGCGATGCGGCTCATATTTCCGATTTGGTTCAAGGTGCCCCTCCTGACGGGCCCGATCGAAGCTCTGCTCGGGCTTTACTGAGGTGTCTCATGGCCAATCTCGACTCGCTTTTCCATGGATTCGCAGTCGCTTTGACACTGCAGCACGTGGCGCTGATGATGATCGGCGTGCTGCTCGGCATTCTGGTCGGCGTGCTTCCGGGGTTGGGAGCCCCCAACGGGGTGACGCTCCTGCTTCCGTTGACCTATACGATGGACCCGGTCGGAGCGATCATTCTTTTGACCAGCATGTACTGGGGCGCGCTGTTCGGCGGCTCGACAACATCAATCCTGTTTAATATTCCAGGCGAGCCGTCCTCCGTCGCAACGACTTTCGACGGACATCCCATGGCCAAGCAGGGGCGTGCTATCCAGGCGCTTTCCTTCGCATTCCTGTCGGCCGGATTCGGTGCAATGGTAGGCGTGATCGTCACCACACTCTTGTCCGGTTGGGTGACGAGCTTTGCGCTCCAATTCTCCTCTCCTGAGTTCTTCGCCGTCTACTTTCTGGCCTTTGCGAGCTTTGTCGGTCTATCGGGCGCACAGGCTTCAAAGACGATCGTCTCCATTCTCCTGGGATTCGCGTTTGCAACCGTCGGCATGGATACGATCTCAGGAAGCCTGAGGCTGACGTTCGGATTCGATGAATTGCTTCGCGGCATCAGCTTTCTGATCGTCGTTATCGGCCTGTTCGGAATTGGTGAGCTTCTCCTCACCATGGAAGAGGGGCTCAAGTTCGAAGGCGTGAAGGCGAAGGTAAGCCTCGCAGGTGTGATGGAAACTCTTGTCCGCATGCCGCGTTACTGGGTTGCACTGGTGCGGGGCAGCCTGATCGGCGTCTGGATGGGCATCACGCCAGGCGGACCCACTGCGGCGTCCTTCATGAGCTACGGACTGGCAAAGAGGTTCTCGCGTAGGCGGGAGCACTTTGGAACTGGTGAGCCCGAGGGCGTTATCGCCCCGGAAACTGCCGATCATGGCGCGGGGACTGCCGCCATGCTGCCAATGCTGGCCCTTGGTATTCCAGGTTCTGCCACAGCTGCCGTAATGATGGGGGGCCTGATGATCTGGGGGCTCAATCCCGGTCCGATGCTGTTCATCGAGCGGCCCGACTTCGTTTGGGGACTCATCGCCTCCATGTATATCGGCAACGTGGTCGCTGTCGTCCTTGTACTCGCAACTGTGCCGCTCTTCGCCTCGATCCTGAGGATACCATTCGCCATTATCGGCCCACTCATTGTCGTCGTTTGCTTCATCGGTGCTTGGACCGTTGGCGCGTCGAAGCCGGATCTTTGGATTGCGTTGATCTTTGGTGTTATCGGTTATGTCTTCAAGAAACTCGACTATCCGATTGCGCCACTCGTCCTGGCCCTGGTGCTCGGCGACAAGGCGGAGGACGCATTTCGCCAGTCGATGCTGATGTCCCAAGGCAGCTTGAACATCTTCTTCTCAAACCCTCTCGTAGGAACCATTACGACCCTCGCGGTCATCCTGCTGACTTGGCCGCTATGGATGAGCTTGATAAGGCGCGCGCATCTGTTGCGCATCACACAGCCTAAAGTAGTCGAATGAGAGATTTACCGGCACAACCGGCCAGAAGGTGACAGTGGGTGTGATGGGCAGTTGGATCATAGATGCACGTCGCGATGAACATCGGATGTCTATTCGGAGTGGTCGGGCGCTGGTGTGCTCTCTCTTTCTGCGGTGTGTAGAGTAGGTTCGCGGGATACCTTGTAGGACTCGGGAGGGCTGGCAGCGCGAATGATTGGAGTTGTTATCTCGGTCGTCCTGCCGATCCTCATCACCGCCTCGATCGGTTTCGCATGGACCCGGCTCGGCTACCGACTGAACTCCAAAGAGCTCACGGCTCTGATCTCGGATATCGCGACTCCTTGCCTTATCATCAATACGTTCCAGGAAACGCGTCTCTCTTCCGATGCCTTCTTGGGCATTGCCGCCGCAACTGGGACAGCTATCGTTCTTTTCGTAGGTGTGGGGGCGTTTCTCCTCACGATCTTCGGCTTGCGACTACGAACCTTTCTGCCCTCGATCGCCTTCCCGAATGCCGGAAACCTGGGCTTGCCGCTATCGTTCTACGCGTTCGGGACCGAGGGGCTGGGTTACGCAATTGCCTTCTTCTCGATGTCGTCCGTTGCAAACTATACGTTGGGACAGGCGATCGCCGCGGGCCAAGCGAACTGGCGTGGATTGCTCCGACTTCCAATTCTTTATGCCGTCGCGATTGGCATTCTCCTCACCTTCACAGGAATCGAGCTGCCCCGGTGGGCAAAAGCCACTGTTGGCCTCATCGGCGATATGACCGTTCCCTTGATGCTTCTGATGCTCGGATCATCGCTCAGCCTGCTCAAGGTCACGGCATTCTGGCGTGCCGCGCTCGTGTCCAGTATCCGCATCGGATGCGGAGCGGCCGTCGGTATCGCGGTAGCGGCGCTGTTCGGCCTGAATGGAAGCATGAAAGCGGTTCTGATCTTGCAATGTGCGAACCCGGTTGCGGTATACAATTATCTGTTCGCCCAGCGATGGAACAATCAGCCCGAGGAAGTCGCCGGAGTCGTCATGCTATCAACCCTCCTTTCTATTGTCACCATACCGCTCCTGCTGGGCTGGCTTCTTGCCGGCAGTTGAAGAGGCGAGGAGAGGTGCAGAACTGTGAATTGGCTGCGCGCCGCAAATCAATACGTCCTCCAGCAAAAAGGCATGTCTGGACGCCGGTTCTGACAGTCGGTATGGGCCGGATGCGGGCTTTGCCCGCATCCGGCCCCACGTCCTACGCTTGGCGGCTGAGAGGTGGCGTGTCGCCTGTGCCGAGATCCCAATAAAGGCCTGCCATCATGGCCAGACCTTCGCGGGCAATTGCGACGGGCAGATGCTCGTTGGGGGCATGCTGAGAGCAGCCGGGATAGGAATGCGGCACCCAGATCGTGCGCAGACCCAGGATCTCCGAGAAAATATCATTGGGCAGGGATCCGCCGAGGTTTGGCAGAATAGCAGGCTTCTTGCCGGTTGTACGGGCGAGCGAGCGAACCGACCACGTGACCCAGGGGTCCTCAGGATCGAGGCGTGTGGCATGGAAGATCTCATCGCGGCTCTTCGACACCTGCACCATCGGGAAGCCGTGGCGATCGAGGTGGCGGCGCAAGGCAGGAAGAACCTCTTCCGGATCGATGCCGACGACGAAGCGCAACTGGCAGCGCGCCCAGGCTGTGGGCGGCACGGCATTGACGGGCGTTTCCGGATTGCCGGCCTTCATGGCCAGCACATCGAACGAGCACCAGCCGAATACTTGCTCGGCCGGGGTGAGGCCAGGCTCACCCCATTCGGGATCAATCGACGGCCCATCCGGTCCGCCATCGACTTCGCAGTCGGCCAACACCTTACGTACGGAGGAGGGGATCTCCTTCGGCACCCATTCGTGGATGCGGATCTGGCCTGTCGGCGACGCAATCGTTGAGATGGCATGGGCAAGTTGAATGGCCGGGTCGGAGAGCAAACCGCCCCAGTTGCCGGAATGGTGTCCGCCATCGCGGGCGTTGATCGTCAGGTCGAACGTAACGCCGCCACGCGAGCCGAGAAAGACGGTCGGCCGCTCTGCATTGAGGCGAGGGCCGTCAGAACCGATGAGCACGTCCGATTTCAGCAGTCCCTTTTGCTCGGAGCATAGCTCCCGCAGGCCGGGAGAGCCCATCTCCTCGCCCATCTCGATCAGATATTTGGCGTTGAAACCTAGCTTGCCGCGAGTCTCGAGAACAGCCCTCAGGGCCGAGATGTTGATGATATGCTGGCCCTTGTTATCGACCACGCCACGGCCGTACCAGCGATCGCCCACTTCCGTGAGCGTCCAGGGCGACAGGCCTTCGCTCCAGTCCTTGTCCAGACCGCGGATGACATCGCCATGGCCGTAGCCCAGAATCGTCGGGAGCGCCGGATCCTCCATGCGCTCGGCATAAAGAAAGGGCCCTTTCGCCCGGGGGTGATCAAGCGTCTTGCAGGTAAAGCCGAGGCTCTCCAGCAGCGGCCGCATCTCGGTTTCGACATAGGCCGTGAGCACGTCGGACCGCTCCGGATTTTGACTCTCGGTCGGCATCGCGACAAGACGGGCCAGATCGGCCTTGAACGCTCCGGAGTCAAAGTAGCTCTCGGCCTTTGCGATGGCTGTCTCACGAGTCATTCGGATTGTTTCCTCTTTTGCGGCAAGGGAAGGGAATGGCGCATGGTGGCGCCATCATCACTGGGGGATGGGATGCTCTGCCCGGCATCATGAAGATGACAGGCCACTGCATCCCGCCCGAACTGGAGGAGGCGCGGCACGGTGGTGCTGCATTGGGATATCCGCGCAGGGCAGCGTGGATGGAACGGGCAGCCGGACGGCGGGTTAAGAGGATCGGGAAAGGCAAGGCCGAGCCCGGTCTCCGGAATACCCTGTCCGGGTTCCGGCGTCAGGACGGAGGCCAGAAGCGCCTTGGTGTAGGGATGCCGTGGCGTTCTGAAGAGGGCTTCCGTTTCGGCCAATTCGACCACGCGGCCGAGGTACATGACCGCCACGCGGGTCGCGATATGTTCGACCACGGCGAGGTTATGGCTGATGAACACGTAAGTAAGGCCGAGGTCACGGCGCAGATCCATCAGCAGGTTGAGGATCTGCGACTGGACGGAAACGTCAAGCGCAGAGGTCGGTTCATCGCAGACAACGACCTCCGGGTTCATGACAAGGGCCCGGGCGATCGCCACGCGCTGGCGTTGACCACCCGAGAGCTCGCGGGGATAGCGATCGGCGAAGCGCTGGGGCAGGCCCACCTTGTCGAGGATTCCGAGTGCCTGCTTGCGCCTCTCCGCCGCGGTTCCGATGCCATGGACCTCAAGCGGCAGGGCCACGATCGACGCGACTGTCCGCCGGGGATTGAGCGAGGAATAGGGATCCTGGAACACGGGCTGCACCCGTCGGGCCATGCCCTTCCGTCCGAGGGAGCGGATGTCCGTTCCGTCGAGCGTGATGCCGCCTTCTGTTGGCGGCAGGAGTCCAAGGAGCATGCGGGCGAGCGTGGACTTTCCACAGCCGGACTCGCCCACGATCCCGAGCACCTCTCCCTTGCGGATGTCGAGGCTGATGCCGTTGACGGCATGCAGCTTCCGACGCGCTTTGAACATGCCCTGGCTCACTTCGAAGGAACGGGTGAGATCGTGGGCTTCGAGGAGCGCCGTCATACTGCGTTCTCCAGAATGCAACGCCATTGGTGGCCGTCTGCTGTTTCTTTCAGGGGTACCGTCGCGGCGCAGATGTCACGGGCATGGCTGCAGCGGTCGCGGAAGCTGCAGCCCCGAATCTCGCCGACGAGTGAGGGCACCACGCCCGGAATGGTGCCGAGCCTCCCGCCCGGAACGGTGCGGCCCGGCACCGGAATGCAATCGATCAGTCCCTGCGTGTACGGATGTCGCGGGTTGGCGAAGAGAGAGGCCGTCGGTCCTTCCTCAACGATCTGGCCGGCGTACATGACAGCCACACGGTCGGCGATGCGCGCCACGATACCGAGATCGTGGGTGATGAGCACCATCGCGATGCCGAGCTCGCGCTGCAGGTCGGCGAGGAGGCGCAGGATCTGCGCCTGGATCGTCACATCGAGGGCTGTCGTGGGCTCGTCCGCGATCAGCAGGTCAGGTCCGCACATCAGCGCCATCGCGATCATGACGCGTTGCCGCAGGCCGCCGGAGAGCTGGTGCGGGTACTGCCCGAGGCGCTGGGCCGCCGATGCGATGCCGACCTTGTCGAGCAGATGAACTGCCTGCTCCCGCGCTTCCGCCTCGCTCGCGTTGCGATGCTGGCGATAAGCCTCTACGAGCTGGTTTCCGATCGTGTAGGCCGGGTTCAGCGCTGTCATCGGCTCCTGGAAGATCATCGCCATGCGGTCGCCGCGCAGAGCATTGACACGCTTGCGGCTGGCCTTTCCGAGATCCTCGTCAGCGAAGGTGAGGCGCCGGGCTGTTCGAGTCGCGGCCTTAGGCAGGAGATCCATGATGGCGAGAGAGGTCATCGATTTGCCGCACCCGGATTCGCCGACGAGGCAGAGGGTTTCGCCACGCTTCACCGAGAACGAGATGTCGCGCACCGCATGAAGAGCGCCGCGCGGAGTGGCGATGTCGACGCTCAGACCGTCAACGTCGAGGATTGTTTCGCTCATTGGCTCAGACCCGTCCTTCCGGCGAAATCACGTCGCGCAGGCCGTCGCCTGCGAGGTTGATGGCGAAGATCAGCAGCGCCAACGCCGTTCCCGGAATGGCTATGAGCCAGAAAGAGAAGAACATGTAGGCTTTCGCCTCAGAGATCATGAGGCCCCACGAGGGCAGGGGTGGCTGAACGCCGAGGCCGAGGAAGGAGAGGGCAGCCTCCAGCAGGATGGCGCTCGCAGCCTCAAGGGTTGCGACGACAATGAGATGGGGGGCGATGTTCGGCAGCACCTCCCGGAGAATGATGCGCGTGGTCGACGCCCCTGCGGCTTCCGCCGCGGCAACGTAGTCAAGGGAGCGGACCTGTTGGGTCGCGCTGCGCATCACGACCGCAAACCGATCCCATTTGAGAAGGCCGAGCACCAGGATGACAATCCACAGGGAGCCGCCGACCATGGCTACCACTGCGAGGGCTACGAGGATCACCGGCATCGACAGGCGGGTGGTGACGAGAAAGGTCACCAGAAGGTCGATCTTGCCGCCGAAATAGCCCGCCATCAGGCCAAGCGTCGTGCCGATGATTCCTGAAATCAGGACGACGCTGACGCCGATCAGGAGAGAGATCCGCGCGCCGTAGAGCACGCGGGAGAGATAATCGCGCCCGAGCTGGTCCGTTCCGAGCGGGTGCAGCCACGATCCCTTCGCGTACCAGACGGGAGGTATGTTCCGAAGGGCGAGGTTCTGCGCATAGGGATCGTGCGGTGCAATCAGCGGCGCGAGCAGGGCCAGCCCTATGATGACCGTGAGGATGCCTGCCCCGATGACGAAAGCCTTCTGACCCAGGAAGCGACGGGCGAGCCGCATGCCGGGCGTCGCTTCCGCCACCGTCGGTACGGAGAGAATGGTATCGGTCATATCAGGCCACCCGGATGCGCGGATCCAGCCACGCGTTGGCGATGTCGGAGGCAAGCGTCAGGAGCACGTAGAGAATCGATAGAAGCAGGACGATGACCTGCATGACGGGGAAGTCCTTGTACGTGATGCTCTGGTAGGCGAGATACCCCAATCCATCCAGGGCGAAGATCGTTTCGATGACGACTGATCCGCCGAGCAGGAAACCCAGCTGCACGGCTGTGAGCGCCACTACGGGCACGACCGCGTTCCGCAGCGCATGCTTGAAGATGACCTTGTGGGTGGGCAGTCCTTTGGCGCGCGCGGTACGGATATAGTCTGCGGACAGAACCTCGATCATGCCGGCGCGGATGAGGCGCATGAAGGCTGGCGCGACGTAGTAGCCGAGTGCGATGGTAGGCATGATGAAATGGAGCCACGTGCCCGAGCCCGAGACCGGCAGCCAGCGAAGGGTGATGGAGAAGACCATCACGAGGATGAGAGCGAAGAAGAAATTGGGCAGTGCCTGCCCTACCACGGCTATGGCAAGAGCCAGTCGGTCGATCCAGCTGTTCGCGTAGACCGCCGCTAGAACGCCGAGGGGGATCGCGATGAGCAGGGCAAAGCCCAGCGCCGTGAAGCCGAGAATGATCGTGGTGGGCAGCTTGTCGAGGACGAGCCTGCTCACATCTGTCTTGAAGTAGAGAGAGGTCCCGAAATCGCCCTGAAGCGTCTGCCAGAGCCAGTCGACATATTGCACGACGAGCGGTCGGTCGAGGCCGTAGGTCTTCCGGATGAGGTCCAAGTCTTCCTTCTGCGCGCCTTCGCCCGCAATGGCGAGCGCGACGTCGCCCGAGAGGCGCAGAAGAAAGAAGGTGATGGCCGAGACTGCGAGCGCCACGAGGAGCGCCAGGCCCAGACGTTTTAGGATATAGCCGATCACGGCAATGCTCCGTGTTGATCCGATATTGGATCACCTGCCTGCCCAGGCCGTTACCGCATTCTCACAACGGAATCGGACCGACGTCGGACAGGATGTGTCATGACGCGCTCATGCCGCATCTGCGTTTTCTTCTGACAAGGTCAGGACCGGAGCGGATCGATGGTCCGCTCCGGTCTCCAGGCGCGCCGGCCTACTTCCAGGTCATCTCCCAGAAGCGGGGCATTTCGTCCGGGTACGCCTTGAAGTTCAGATCCGCCGTGGCGACGTAGTAGACCGGCAGCGAATACAGCGGCACGGCATAGGCCTTGTCGGCAATGATCTTCAGGGCGGATTTGTAGGCTTCCTTGCGGACTTCCGGATCAACCGAGTTGTCGCCCTTCCCGAGGAGATCGCGCACCTGCGGATCACGGGTGATGTCCTCGGACCGGAAGGCGAAGTAGTTCGGGGTCGCGGCGGAGACGTCGTTGACCGAGAACGAGCCCCAGGTCTGGTGCGTGAGCATCGCCTTGTTGCTGGCGACCTGCTCGCGCATGGCGGCATATTGCAGGAAGCGCAGATTGGTCTTGATGCCGACGGCCTGGAGATAGCCGATCAGGGCCTCGGTCTGGTTGCGCTCGCGGTAGGCAAGAATGTCGAGCTGAAGTCCGTTAGCAAATCCTGCCTCGCTCAGGAGCTGCTTCGCCTTGGCAGGATCGTAAGGATAGCGCGTAGCGCCCTCGTCGGTGCATCCGAACTGGCTCGGGAAGCAGATGGTGTGGATCACGCGCGAGCCCGCGCCGACGATCGACTTGACCATGCTCTCGCGGTCGATGGCGTGGATGATGGCCTTGCGCACGCGCTCGTCCTTGAGCGCCGGGGCAGGCGTATTCTCAAGCGTGTTCATCTGCATGAACACAATCCGCATGGTCTCGCCGGAGACGACCTGGAGGGTTGGCACGGCCTCGAGCTGCTCGGCCTGATCCTTCGGCACGTGCATGATGAAGTCGATGCCGTTGGAGATCACCTCCGCCATTTGGGTCTGACGGTCCGGAATGAAGCGGATTTCGATCTTGCCGATCTTGGGCTGCGCCTTCGGCGAGTCCTTGAAGTAGTCGGGGTTCTTTTCAAGGGTGATCGACTTGCCTGGGACGTAGTTCGTCACCTTGTAGGGGCCAGAGCCGACAGGCTTGTCGTTCTGCCCCTTGGGGCCGACCTTCTCGTAATACTCGTTAGGGTGAATGACGACAGGGCCTGCGAGATACTCGATGGCCGCCGGAAAGACCTGCTTGGTCGTGAGGCGGACCTTGTACTTATCCAGCTTCTCGGCCTTTTCGATCCAGCTCACGTTGTTCTGGGTAACGACCTTGTTCTCGGGCTTGGACACGAAGTTCAGCGTGTAGACCACGTCGTCGGCGTCGAACTCCTCACCATTGTGGAACTTCACGCCTTGGCGCAGGTCGAACTCGATGGTGCGGTCGTCGATTTGACGCCATGCCGTCGCGAGCTGGCCCTTATACTCGTTGGTGTTAGGGTCGCGGTAAACGAGGGTGTCCCAAACGTGCTGGCCGATGATGACGCCGATACGCACGTTGTTGAAGAATGGGTCGACGTTCTCCGGCGCCTGATCATAGGCGAACCGGATGGTGTTTTCGGCTTTTCCGGCAAGGGCCGGGGCTGTCAAGACGCTGGACAGGAGCGCGGTCGAGGCGAGACTGAACAGGGTTGCCTTACGTGTGAAGCTCATCATTGGTCCTCCGGAACACTACTTGTTATTTTCTTTCTTTAACTCCGCGCCGGTGATCTTTCCGATCACTCGGAGGTGCGAAACCATTCCGAGCCTGCCAAGAATAATGACTTGCTGCAACAAGAATGATTAGAAAGGATCGTTGCTGAAACGGCAAAGCGGTGAGTCCATCGATGCATCAGTCAGCCTTGCGCTACTTTCTTGAGGTCGCGCGTACGGGGTCCGTAAGCGCGGCAGCAGAGCGGCTGCGTGTCGCAGCATCGGCGATCAGCCGGCAAGTGGCTAAGCTTGAGGAGGAGTATGGAACGCCTCTATTCGAACGTCGGTCGCGCGGCATGATTTTGACCCATGCAGGGCGGCTCTTGGCTTCCTATGCGCAGCGCGCAACGCTCGAGAGCGACCAGATCCAGAAGGAGATCCGGGAGCTGAAGAGCGCCACGCGTGGCCTCATCCGCCTTGGCGTCACCGAGGGGCTCGCACTCAGTTTCGTTCCAGAAATCATCCACGACTTTCGCAAAGTTCGCCCGCAAGTCATGTTCGACATCAAGGTGGTACAGCCTGCGAATGTGGTGTCCTGTGTCCAAGAAGGTGAGGTGGACGTGGGCATCACATTCTCCTTGTCTCCCGAGGGTGGGGTGCGCATCCAATGGCAAAGGGCCATGCCTGCCTTTGCGCTAGCAAGCACCGATCACCCTCTGATTGGGCGCGGGCACGTTTCCATCGCGGAGCTCTTCGAATATCCTATTGCGATTCTGGACGATGCGGCGACGATCAGGCGGGTGCTGGACATCTTCTGTGCGACAAAGGGGATCGCTCTCGAACCAGTCGTCAGCTCGACGAATATCGCCAGCCTTTTCACCCTCTGCCAGCTTGGCGGCGCGATAACCTTCTCCACGTACATTTCAGCGCGACGGGCGGTGCGTGACGGCCATCTTGCGATCGTTCCATTCGAAGAGGCGAGATTTCTCGAGCGTAATATGCAGATCCAGACCATGCTGGGCCGCACCCTGCCGCAGACGACCCAGGACTTCATCCGTTTCCTTATTACAGAACTGGAAACGCCAGGAGCAACCCAGCCCTCTGCAGGAACGGAAGGGGCCGGAGATTAGCTCGCTATCTCCGATGAGTTCATGAAATCTGATAAACGGCTAGAATGCCGCCAGACGGGAGAAAACCTCATTGAACACGACCTTGGAAACGACAATCCTCGAATGGCTGGATAGCCAAAAGCAGGCAATGATCGATCAACTGCGCCTGCTCGTCGACACGGATAGCGGGAGCTACAACAAAGAGGGAGTCGACCGGGTCCGGGATCATATCCGCAGCTTCCTTGTGAGCGCCGGCCTCAAGTGTGAGACGATCCCGCACACGCGCTTTGGCGACGCCCTCAGGGCCACTCTCGGCGAGCCTGATGAGAACCGAAGGCCAATTTTGCTGATGGGGCATCGCGATACGGTCTTTCCACAGGGAGAGGCACAGCGGCGCCCGTTCCACATCGAAGGCGGGCGCGCTTATGGGCCGGGCGTCGCGGACATGAAGGCGGGCCTCGTGATGAACAGCTTCGTGCTCGCAGCCTTCGCAAAATTCGGAGCGCTGGGCCCGCTCGTCGGGCTCTACACCAGCGACGAGGAGATCGCCTCGCCGTCGTCCCGCGTGCTCATCGAGCAGGAGGCCCGCCGGGCCCGCGCCGTCTTCAATGCCGAGCCAGGGCGTCCGAGCGGGAATGTCGTGACGGGCCGCAAGGGCGGGGTGTTCATGCGACTGGCGATCCTGGGCGTTCCCGCGCATTCGGGAGTTAATTTCGAACAAGGCGTAAGCGCTATTGAAGAGCTTGCACGGAAGATTAGCGCGCTTCATGCGCTGACTGACCTGGAGCGGGGTATCACCTTGAATGTCGGGCTCGTCTCGGGAGGAACATCGGTGAACACAGTTGCCCCGCACGCCCATGCCGAGATCGATCTGCGCTATCTCGAGCCACAGGATCGCGCCGAGGTCGTTGCAAAGATCGAGAAGATCGCCGCCACTTCCTTCGTGAAGGGCACTAAGGCGAATCTGGAGATCCTGGGCGAGTTCGTCCCCCTCGTGCCGTCGGCAGCCTCGCGTCGGCTGTTCGAGCTTTATGCCGGATGCGCACGCCGCGTCGGACTTACGATCGAAGAGGAATTCACAGGCGGGTGCGCCGATTCAGGTTTTGCCGCCATGATGGGCGCAGCCACCCTCTGTGCGACCGGACCCTGCGGCGGCAAGGCTCACAGCCCGGACGAATATCTGGAACTCGATACCATGGTTCCGCGCGCGCAGGCGCTGGCTCTCTCTATTCTGGCGCTTGGCCCGCCATAGATGGTGAGGGGCTGGGCCCCTCACACTTACGCCGGAGCCCGCTGATGGGACGAGGCCATCTCGGCCGCAAGCAGAACGGCCGCCCGGGTGGCGCCGATATTGGCGATCCCTTGGCCCGCAATGTCGTAGGCAGTTCCGTGCGCCGGCGTGCAGATCGGGAACGGGAAGCCGCCGAGCAGAGTGACGCCGCGGTCGAAGCCCATCAGCTTCATCGCAATCTGGCCTTGGTCATGATACATGGTCAACACGGCGTCGAATGCTCCGCTCTTGGCGCGGAGGAACACGGTGTCGGCAGGAAACGGTCCGCTCGCCTCGATGCCGCGGCCCCTGGCCTCCTCGACCGCTGGCTCGATCACGTCGATCTCCTCCCGCCCGAAAGTACCTCCATCACCAGCGTGTGGGTTCAGTCCGGCAACCGCAATCCGCGGCCGTTCGAAACCAGCTCTTCGCATCGAGGAGTCGGCGAGCTGCAGGCTCCTTGAGACACGATCGTGCGTAATGAGGCTGGCAACCTGCGACAGCGGGACATGGGAGGTCACGCGGGCGTTCCACAACCTGTCGAGAATGTTGAACTCGCTTGCAGCGCCCGCTGTCCCGATCTCCTCAGCCGAAAAGCTGATCTCGTCATCGTAGGATGGATGAGCGAGCCGCATCGCCTTCTTGTTGAACGGTGTAAAGCAGACCGCATCGGCCAGTCCGCGTTTTGCCATGGCGAGGGCATGGCGGAAGTTCTTCAGAGCAAAGGAGCCTCCCTCGATGGAGGCCACGCCTTGCTCCACTGTCGCAGGATCAAGATGGCCGAGATCGATGAAGACCGGCCATGAACCCGCTTCGAGCGGATCATCGGCGGCAACGCTCCGGATATCAGGGCGAACGTCTGCAATCTCCGCTCCACGATCGAAAACTCGCCTGTCTCCGATCACGATCAGTCGAGCAGCCGCCCGTATCTCGTTGAGAGCCGCGATCTTCGCCGTTAGTTCCGGGCTAATGCCGGCCGGATCGCCCATCGCCAGGGCAATGACCGGCCTACCTTCTGATCCACTCTGCATTGCAGTTCCCCTAAGGCCGATGTTCAACCTCCGCTCTAGGCGCAGATCACGGCTCCTTCCTCTTGGAAGGCATGGATTTCCTGCTCCGAGAATCCGGCTTGCATCAGAACGTCGTGCGTATCCTCGCCATAGACGGGAGCGCCCTTGTGCACTTTGCCCGGTGTGCTGGAAAACTTAACAGGAAGGCCCAGCGTCTTGACAGGCCCAAGCTTTGAGTGCTGAACCTCGACGAGCATCTGTCGTGCGGCGGTCTGGGGATCGGCGAGAGCCTGCAGCATATCGTAGACAGGCCCGCAAGGCACACCTTTCCTGTCCAAGACTTCGAGCCAATGCGCCGCCGGCCTGGTACGGAAGCGCTGTGCAAGCTCTGCCTCCAACTCTGCCAGATGACTCATACGGTCGGCGCCGGTACGGAACCGGGGATCCTCCGCAAGATCGGGTGCCCCGATAGCCTCAAGCGTGCGCAGCCAATTCGTCTGATTGGCGCCTCCGACCACAATCCAGCCATCCGAGGCTTGGAACGCTTGGTACGGGGCATTGAGTGGATGAGCCGAGCCCATCGCCTTGGGGGCAACGCCGGTCGCCAGAGCGATAGCTGAATGCCAGTAGGTCTGTACCAGTGCCGCTTCGAAGAGCGAGGTCTCGACCCACTGACCTTCGCCGGTCTTGAGACGATGCGTATAGGCAGCGAGAATACCCATGGCTGCCAGAATTCCGGCGGTGATGTCGGAAAGCGGCGGGCCGCACTTGGCGGGAGCTCCTCCCGGTTCGCCCGTGAAGCTCATGATGCCGCTCATGGCCTGTGCCACGAGATCGAAGCCGCGGCGATCCTTATAAGGACCGGTTCGGCCAAAGCCCGAGAGAGAGCAGTAGATGAGCCCAGGATTGTCCCTCTTCAAATCTTCATAGCCGAAGCCGAGGCGCTCCATCACGCCAGGACCGAAATTCTCGACGAGGACGTCCGCAGACAGCACGAGCCGGCGCAAGACCCTCTTGCCGCCTTCCGTCTTGAGGTCAATTACTACGCCGCGCTTGTTCCGGTTCATCACCATGTAGGCCGCGGCTTCGTCACCAACCTTTGGGGGCAGCATGCGCCGTGTGTCATCCCCGTCGGGTGACTTCTCGATCTTGATGACGTCGGCTCCCATGTCAGCCAGCATGAGCGTGCAGGTCGGCCCCGCCATGACATGCGTTAGATCAATGACCTTCATTCCGTTGAGTGGGCCCATCATATCCTCGTTATTGCCAGCGGCAGGGGGGCGGCGATACAGGCGCGCCAGGGTTAGCCGGCATGGCGGCGCTCAAAGAGATCGTTGTACTGCTCGCGTAGAACGTTCTTTTGAACCTTGCCCATGGTGTTTCGCGGCAGCTCGCTCACGAAGATCACGCGTTTCGGCTGCTTGAACTTGGCGAGAGTGTCGCGAACACTCGCCATGATCTTTTCCTCGGTCAGCGCTGCGCCGGATTCCGGCACCACGAGGGCTGCCACACCCTCGCCGAAGTCAGGATGGGGTACTCCGATGACGGCGGATTCCTGAACGCCTTCGATTGCGTCAATGGCAAGCTCGATCTCCTTTGGGTAGACATTGAACCCGCCTGTGATGATGAGATCCTTGCCGCGTCCGACGATGTGGACGTAGCCACGCTCGTCGATCTTGCCGAGATCGCCCGTGATGAAGAAGCCGTCCGGGCGGAACTCGGAGGCCGTCTTCTCCGGCATGCGCCAGTAGCCCTTGAACACGTTCGGACCCTTGACCTCGATCACCCCAATCTCGCCTGTGCCCCGCACCCTCCCGGTTTCGGGATCAGCAACGCGCAAATCGATGCCTGGCAGAGGGAAGCCGACGGTCCCGGCGATCCGATCCCCATCATAGGGGTTGGAAGTGTTCATGCCCGTCTCGGTCATGCCGTAGCGCTCGAGAATCGCGTGGCCGGTGCGGGCCGCGAATTCGTCATGTGTAGATGCCAGGAGCGGGGCCGAGCCCGAGATGAAGAGGCGCATGTGAGCGACACGGTCACGGGTGAAATCGGCATGCTCCAGCAGGCGCGTGTAGAAGGTAGGGACGCCCATCATGACGCTGGCCCGCGGCAGAAGCCGGATCACCTCATCGGCATCGAACTTCGGCAGGAAGAGCATCGAGGCACGAGCAGCAAGCACCACGTTCGTCGCCACGAACAAACCATGGGTGTGATAGATCGGCAGGGCATGGAGAAGCACATCGTCAGCCGTGAAGCGCCAATAGTCGACGAGCGTCAGGGCATTCGACATCAGGTTCTGATGGGTCATCATGGCGCCCTTAGACCGCCCTGTCGTCCCCGAAGTGTAAAGAATGGCCGCAAGATCGTCGGGAGCGGCGGGATGACTCTCGAAGGTCTCGGATTGATTTCCTGCCAATTCCATGAGGCTGCCGTCACCCGCCACACCCAGCGTTGCGCTCCGACCGCCAACTTTCGCGGCAGTAGCGGCAATCTCGGTTTGGGAGGAGGGACGGCAGACAACGAGGCGCGGCTCGGCGTCTCGGATGAAATAGTCGACCTCACTCGCGGTATAGGCCGTGTTCAGCGGAAGATAGACGGCTCCGGCCCGTACGCAGGCGACATAAAGGGCGAGCGCTTCAGGTGACTTGTCGACCTGTACAGCGACCCGATCGCCGGGCACTACCCCGCAGCCTCTCAACGCATGGGCAAGACGGGCCGTGAGCGCGAAAAAGCGACGATAGGTGAACGTGCTGCCGTCCGAAGTTTCCAGGAGGACTTTGTCGGCAAACTCTGGGGGAACGTCGAAGAGCGGGAGCAGTGTCGTTCTCATAACCGGATCAGTCTGTTGGGGCGGGCAAGACGATGAAATGGGGAGCGGGCTCATTCCCCTTTGAAGCTCGGGGGGCGCTTGTTGAGGAACGCGTCGATACCCTCCCTGAAATCCTGGCTCATATAGCACATGAGGATCAGGTCCTCGCCCTCGCCCGAAGGAATCGTCGGCCGCAGCCGGCGCAGTGCTTCCTTGCAGGCTTGGAGGGTGAGTGGAGCGTGGCCCGCCACGGTGCGGGCGAGCTCCTCTGCGCGGGACATCAGGGTGTCCGTATCGTCAACGACCTCGCTGACCAAGCCGATCTGGAGCGCTTCGGATGCTTCGACCAAGCGGGCAGTGAAGATCATTTCCTTGAGCCGGGCGGGGCCGATCAAGGCCGCAAACCGGCTGTAGTTGGACATGGAAAGGCAATTCCCGAGGGTGCGGGCGATCGGCAGGCCGAAGCGTGCATTGCCGGCAGCAATCCGCAAATCGCAGCAACCCGCGATCCCGGCCCCACCGCCCGTACAGGCGCCGGCAATGGCGGCGATCGTCGGTACGCGGCATGTTTCGAGAGTCTTGAGAACCCGGTCGATCCGCGTTTCATAGCCGAGGGCGTCCTCGGGGCTGTCGAAGGCACGAAACTGCGAGATGTCCGTGCCGGCGGCAAAAGCCTTGCCGCCGGCACCAGTGAGCACCATGGACCGGACCGAGCGGTCGGCATTGACCTCAGTGCATATCTCCGCAAGGCGCTCATACATCGCGAAGGTGAAGGCGTTGCGGGCCTGAGGTCTGTTGAATGTGACGAAGGCGACCCCGTCGCGCAGCTCGTAAAGGATTTCGTCGCTCGGCATGGCGTTCGTCATCGTCGTGCTATCCATTGGCAGCCTCGATCCGCCTGTTTCATTGGTCGCTTCCAGATGCTTCATCACTGGCGCGTCGAGCAGCCTTTGGCGCCCTCGCGTAGCAGCAATCAGAAAAATCTGAATGCAAAATGCGCCAAGTGCAACTATTTAGTTTAAGCATTCGACTAAAATCTGGCATAAATGAATGCATGGCGGCTGAATCTTGACGGTGGCTGGGGCTGATGGCAGCACCAGACCCTGCAAGAAGGGGCAAGGATGAACGATCATGTTGCACGAGGAGGTCGTCTCTCGCGTCAGGCATATGCTGATGGAAGGAGAAATCCCGCCCGGAGCGCGAGTGCCTGAGCGGGAGCTATGTCTCGCTCTTGGAATTTCGCGCACGCCGCTGCGCGAGGCGCTGAAAGTTCTGGCTGCTGAGGGATATGTTGTTTTGCTTCCCAACCGGGGCGCCCGGGCGGCCAAGCTGACGCAGAAGGACATTCAGGATCTGTTCGAGGTATGCGAGAGCCTTGAGGCGGCAGCCGGCGAACTGGCCTGTCAGCGCATCACCAACGAGAAGGTTGAGCAGATTTCCGTTCTGCACAGCGAGATGGTCAAGCACTATCGGAGCAAGGACCTGCCGCAATATTATCGCTGCAACCGCCTGATTCATCAGGCGATCGTCGACGCAGCCGACAATGCGATCTTGTCTTCGCTGTACGAGTCGGTGACGACCCGCATTCGTCGGGCGCGCTTCGTGGCGCCGATGCATCCGAGCCACTGGGAGCTTGCCATTCATGAGCATGAGGCGATCCTCAATGCACTGCAGCGGCGGGACGGTGCGGGCCTTTCGCACATTCTTCGCCGACATCTGCGTCATAAGCGGGAGGCGGTCGAGCGCGCAGGTTTTGCCGAGAGCGCACAGTCCGAGGAGAAAGAAGTCAAGCCGGCGCGACGGGCAGCTGCGGGCTGATGAAAGCCTGAAACTGACTTCATGGAGCGTGTTTCGCAGGTTGCGCAGCGTCACACCACATTCGTAGCAGAAGGCCGCATGATGCGGAGCGATATCTCCGACGAATAGGAAGGGAGGGAGCGAAATGCCAATCTATGAACTTGATGGGGTAAAGCCAGAATTGCCAGAAGCAGACGCGTTCTGGATTGCTCCAGATGCTCATGTCATCGGGCGTGTCCGACTCGGACAGGACGTCGGAGTATGGTTTGGAGCCGTCGTGCGGGGGGATAACGACACGATTTCAGTGGGAGATCGCACCAATATTCAGGAAGGAGCGATGTTGCATGTGGACGTTGGATTTCCGATGGCGATCGGGGCGGATGTCACAATAGGCCACCATGCAATCGTTCACGGCTGCACGATTGGCGACAATTCACTGATTGGAATGGGCGCAACCATTCTCAATGGCGCCCGTATCGGTAGAAATTGCCTCGTTGGTGCGAATGCACTGGTCACGGAAGGCAAGGAGTTTCCTGACAATTCCCTCATTGTCGGCGCGCCGGCGAAAGCCGTGCGCACATTAGATGCGGAGGCGGCAGAGAGGTTGCGAGCGTCCGCTGCGAGTTACGTAGCGAACTGGCGGCGGTTCGCCAAAGGTTTGAAGCGGATAGGGTAGCCGGGACCTCAAGTCAGGTCGCTCAACTCTCAGGGAGCATGAGCCGGACCTGTGACTGAGCCGAGCGCTATCCGGCAGAAAGAATTTGAGCGATCGCGGCTGAAGCCGCCAAGGTGCGTGCGTCGTCACCCACCCGACCAATGACCTGGATACCAACGGGCATTCCAGATGACCCGGTCAGGCCCGGCACGTTCACGCATGGCGCTCCCAGCAGGGTCCAGACGCGATTGAAGGCCGGATCGCCGGTTTCTTGCAGCCCCTGGGGCGCTTCACCCGGCGCGCTGGGGGTTAACAGGACGTCCAAGTTGTCCAGGACATCAGCCATCTCGGCCCGTGCCTCTGCTGCTAAGACCTTGGCGCGGTCATATTCTTCGTGGGGAATAGCTACGCCGATCTGAAGGAACTCGCGCAGCTTGGCGCTGAGGCGATCCGGCATCGTCAACATCTCGGGGGCACAGGCGCGGGCTCCCTCATAGGCCATGATAGTTTTCTGCGCCTCGGACAATCCTCGCCAGGACTCCGGCAGCACCACTTCCCGAATGTTCAGCCCGGCAGTTCGCAAACGCGTGAAAGCGTCTTCCAAAACCGCTGCACTCGCCGGTTCAGCCATGCCCCATTCATGGGTTCGGGACAGGCCAATTTGCGGACGGAGTGACTGATCCTCGATGCGCAGCCCTGGCCGTCCCGAGATGACGGAGGCGAAGAGGGCTGCATCCTCCACTGTTCTGGCGAAGACGCCGACCGTATCGAGACTATCGGCAAACGGCCGCACTCCGGTGCGGTCGATCAGGCCGAGTGTCGGCTTGTAGCCGACGCAGCCGCAATAGCTCGCCGGCCGGATAACGGAGCCGGCTGTCTGGGAGCCGAGAGCCAGCGGTACCATGCCATCCGCGACGGCAGCTGCCGAGCCCGAGGAGGAGCCGCCTGGGGTCCGGCCGTGGTCATGCGGATTGTGCGTCTTGCCGGGTTGGTAATATGCAAATTCAGTCGTGACGGTCTTGCCAAGGATCAGCGCGCCTGCATGCCGTGCCAGTGCCACGCAGGCCGCGTCGCGAGCCGGGTGGAAGCCTTCGTAGATGGATGAGCCGTAACTCGTCGGCATGTCTACCGTATCGATAATGTCCTTGACCCCGATGGGCAGTCCTTTCAGCAGCCCTGTCCCGGAGCGATCGATGCGGCGCGCTGCATCGAGTAGCGTATCCGCCTCGAGATGCTGCCATGCCTGCACTGTGGGCTCGCGTTCCGCAATTCGCTGCAGACAGATGCGGACCAGGGCTTCGCAGGTCATCGTGCCATCTTCGATGCGCCTGAGGATCTCAAGGGCGGTAGGGATCTTGGTCATCGGAACCAGCTCTCAATGATTTGTCCTATCTCTACCGCTGGATGCACTCCTGACGCAAAGAGGCTGCCCAAGAGAGCCGGCGCTCGCTCTTTATGAGCTTGGTGCCCGATGGGAGCGGGGCTTATCCGAGGAGGATGAAACGGAGTAGCGCCTGGGGCGGTGACCGGCATATCAGCTGCCCTCCGGTTCTATGTCCGGTACGCATGGCAGCTTGGACAATCTGCAGCTTGCCAAAAAGCAGCGGTTGAGCCATGGAGGGCGCAAAGCAACAACATTATAGGAGGCGCCCTGGATGGCCATTCTGTCATTCAGGAGATCATCGTGCGAACACTGTCATTTCCCCTACCCGCTCGGGTCCACCTCTATCTCAACAATGTTGCCCATGCGATCTGGAGCTTCTGCCTGGCGCTTCACGAGTCTTACCTCGATGCGCGTGAGTTGAAGCTACAGGCAGAGCAACGCTACCCGTATCTCAACTTCGATCGCTAGACACGACGCTCAGGCCCACGGGCGTTCCGGCTTCGGCATCAGAGGAAAGAGTTTCGGGGCGTCGCTGTCCTGGGCTGCCTATCGACGAGCTTCCGTCCCAGGTTCCGGCGGGTCGCTGAAATCTATGTGCAGGTCGGAGGACGGTGGAAGTACCTGTTCCGCGCCGCCGAAAGGCACAAGCAGCTGATCGACCCCATTCCGTCAGATCGGTGCAATGCCGGAGCACCATATCGGCTCCTGCGCAAGGCGGTGAAAACGATGAGCGACTATCCGCCCTCGTCCATTATGATCGACAAGCTGGGGTCCTGTCCCCGAGGCCGTCCGGGCTTATGGAGGGAGGGTTGCTGTCGAAGGATGTCGTGCACCAACATCGAAGGACTCGAACAACATCGTTGAGGCCGATCATGGCGCTCTCAAGCGCCTGATCCGGCCGACCTGCGGCTTCCGGCGTATGAAAACGGCGCATGCGACGATCACAGGCTTCGAGGTGATGCGGATGTCCGCCAGGGCCACTGCCTCCTAGCAGGGTCCAGAGCGACAGGCGAAACCCGCCACGTGAACCAGCTCTCCGGACTTGCCGCCTGAGCGGCCCGTTCGACTGGGTCCATCGTACCTACTCCAAGTTACTGCAGCAGATCCGGCCGGCATCGCGCTCATGTCCGAGACGGCGCCACAGACTGCCGCCTCTCGCACCTCCCGTGGCATCGACACCACCTTTGCGACGGAACCTCCTCAAGAGGGATGGAACCCGATTCTGCGGGGCGGGTTTTTCAGAAAAACAAAATCTCCTGGACGAGATCTAGAACTTGGAGGAGCGGCAATGAAGACGGGCTTGTTTATTTCAGCGGCGAGCTTGGCCCTATTACTCACCCCCCTGGAAAGCTGGGCAGGTCCTTGCACGGACCAGATCAGTGCGTTGCGAAAGATCGTGGACAGCAGTGATGCAGGCTCTGGTCCCACGATGAGAACTGGCTCGACAACGGGTGCTACAACCGGTTCGGTGCAGCCTCAGGCAGGTGGCGGCGAGGCTGCGGTCTCCGCGACGCCGCGTCAGGTCCCACGCGCCGGAGAGGCCCCGGACACCAATGCAACCACGGCCATGAATACTGTCACACAGGACAAGGCGACATCGTCTCAGGACGTGCGCTCACAGATCCAGGGCCAAGCGACCAGCTCGCAGATCGCATCGGGTGCCATGCCCGCTCCAGATCGAGCGAAGCGGGTCGAGGCGGCTCTTAGCCGTGCACAATCGGCCGACCAAAGCGGAGACGCGAGCGGCTGCACAAGCGCGGTCAACGAAGCCAAAGGGCTTCTCGGCGTCCAATAACCGGGAAGGGTACTGAACTTCGTTCCTCGAGCCGGTAGCCGAAGATTGCCGCTAAGCGTGGCAGTCTCCATATCGCATCCGAAGCCTTTCCCCGCGCGGAGAAAGGCTTCGGGACGTTCCAGCTGCCTTCTGACGCCGTTCCCGCAGATCCTCGCCTTGAGGGATATCCTCGAGAGGAGCAATTCAGCCAAGGAGATGTGGGTTGGTAACGGCCCCTACCGAGCGTTGGCTTTCCTCGCAAAGGGACGGTGCAGCATGCATATCCTGACAGCCTTCATATTCCTGGCGCTCAGCTCTGGAGCGGCCGCGGAGGAGTTCAAAACGGTCGTGTTCGACATCGAGCTCGTCGACACCAGCCAGGCAGCCGAGCTCGGTATCAGGAATGACCAGATACAGCGACTGCAACTCGTCAGCGACGAGTTGCGTACGTTGCTCCAAGCCTCCCCGCAGATCGAACTCATCGATACCGCACCCAAGCGCGAGGACGTTACCCAGAAGGCTCCCCTGCATAAGTGCAGCGGCTGTGCCGAGGATCTGGCCAAGGATCTCGGCGCTGATCTCGTGGTCTCGGGCATCGTGCAGAAGACGTCGGACCTCATTCTGAGTTTTGCAGTGACGATCAAGGATGCACATTCCGGCAAGATCGTCCGCGGTGGACAGGCCGACATTCGCGGGAACACGGATGAGAGCTGGCTCAGAGGAATCCGCTGGCTGGTGAAGAACCGCCTTCTGGCTGAGCCGATTTCGGTAACACCATAGGAGCATGGGGAGACGAGTCCTTGGCATCGAAGTGCGGGAGCCTCCTGCTGTCCGGACCTCGATGAGGGTTCCGACAGGTCTCCGCTTGCCGGTGCGCTTGCCCCTATCCAAGCCATCCCATCCAGATTTCGAGAGTACTTCCAAAAAGTTGAAAACCGGCAAGACTGCACCAGCTTCGGTGCATGACTGCCTATCCCGGTCAAGCCGAAAAGGGGTAAGCTCATGCCCGGGGGAGAAGATGATGACACCTCGCGGGGCCGATGTTCCGCGTGCGGGACCCGACGAGAGGGAGAAGCGCTATGTTGTCGAGGCGTGAGGTTCTCCATGGGCTTTGTCTGGCGACAGCCGTTTCTCCTGAATGGGCTCGCGCAACTCCGCGCCAGGACATCAGGGTAGGGGTCCTGCCCTTCGGAACAGTGCTTTGGGAAGTCGAAACCATTCGCAGAACTGCGCTCGACACAGAAAACGGTCTCACGCTTCACCCGGTTCAGTTGGCGACGAATGACGCCGCCCGTATCGCATTTCAGGCCAGGCAGGTGGATACGATCGTCACCGATCTCCTTCTGGCGGCACGCCTTCGAAATGAGGGACGCAAGATAAAGTTCATCCCGTTCTCTACAACCGAGGGGGGTGTGATGGTGCCTGAGGGGTCCCTCATGCGGGACACAGCCGATCTCATAGGAAAGAGGATCGGAGTTGCTGGAGGGCCTCTGGACAAGAGCTGGCTCCTCCTGAAAGCGGACGTCCAGAACAGGACGGGGGTCGATTTGAGCACAGATGCTGCTCCAGCCTATGGCGCTCCGCCTCTCCTGATGAACAAGCTAGAGTCAGGCGAACTTGACGCTGCCCTGCTGTTCTGGAATTTCTGTGCCCGCCTCGAGGCCAAGGGATACCGGCGTCTCATCAGCGCCGGCGACATAGCGAAATCCTTCGGCATTGAAGGCGAGATCGCTCTGCTGGGATATGTCTTTGACGAGGCAACTGACCCAACCATTCTGAACAGCTTTGCGAAGGCTTCTGCCGGCGCCAAGCAGATCCTGGCGGATCGGGAGGATGCATGGGCCTTTATCCGTCCACTCATGAGCGCGGAGGATGAGGCAACGTTTCAGAAGCTGAAGCGCTACTTCCTCGAAGGAATCCCCAACAGGAATGCCTCCGATGAGACGGGCGATGCGGAAAAGCTCTTCAGCGTTCTCGCTAAGATAGGCGGCGAGAAGCTTGTTGGCCCGGTTCAGAGCTTTCCGAAGGGACTTTACTGGGATGTCCCACGCAACCCCCTATGAGGATGCTCATGCACAGCGGCCTCCTTCCACGGTTGTTGTCGATCCTCCTGCTCCTTCTTCTCTGGCAGCTAGTGACCACATTTCTCAGCAGTGGGGCTCTTCCACCGCCTGCCAGCGTCTTCGCCTTTGTGGTGACGGAGGCTCAGTCAGGGGACTTGGTTCATCATCTTACAGCAACGTTGAGGCGGGTATTTGCTTCTTTCTCGTTGGCAATGATCATCGGAGGGGCAATCGGAGTGGCTCTCGGCCGATCACGGGTATCCGACAGGATCCTGGATTCGTGGCTCATGATCCTGCTCAATACGCCGGCTCTCGTGATTATTATCCTATGTTATGTCTGGCTCGGCCTGTCCGAAACCGCTGCCATCGCTGCTGTGACCCTTAATAAAATTCCGAATGTTGCGGTGATCATGCGTGAAGGGGCCCGCTCTCTTGATCCTCAGATTGAGGAAATGCGGCAGGCGTTTCGGTTTGATCGGCGAACTTGGATCCGCCATGTTCTCTTTCCTCAGGTCGAGCCTTATGCGGTTGCTGCGGCCCGCTCAGGCCTCGCCTTGGTTTGGAAAGTCGTTCTCGTCGTAGAACTTCTCGGGCGTCCGGATGGAGTTGGTTACGCACTTTCCTATTATTTCCAACTGTTCAACGTAGCAGCCCTTCTAGGGTACAGTCTCGTTTTCACGACCGTTGTCCTCTTCATCGACACCGTCGTCCTTCAACCTCTCGAATCCTATGCCAGACGCTGGCGCCTTGTTCCCTCTGCGGCTTGAAATCGATCGGAAGGTTTACCGGCGCAAGGGATTGCCGCCGCTGGAAATTCTTCGCGGATTTTGCCTCGTTCTCAATCGCGTGGAGACATTGTGTCTGATCGGTCCTTCAGGTGTCGGCAAGACAACGATCCTGCGTATCCTGATGGGGCTGGACCGGGATTTCGAAGGCAGGCTCCATCCCGTTCCGCATAGGCTCTCGGTTGGGCCGGTCTTCCAGGAGCCGCGCCTGCTGCCGTGGCGCACGGTTGAGGAGAACATCCGGCTGGCGCTGCCCAGGCGTGAGCGTCACCGGCCAATCGGCGACCTGCTCGCCGATCTGAAGCTGACAGAGTGGAGGCGAAGGTATCCAGGTGAACTTTCGGGAGGACTCGCTCGCCGCGTGGCGCTTGCCCGAGCGCTTGTGATCAACCCTGCCCTGCTTGTGCTGGACGAGCCGTTCATATCTCTGGACGAACATGCTGCGGGCGATCTCCGGGCAACCGTCTTTGATCTTGTCTCCCGACATCAGATGAGTGTCCTGATGGTGACCCATAACGTTCGCGAGGCATTGGCGCTCGCGGACCGTCTGGTCCTTCTGGAATCCCGGCCTGCAGAGGTGATCGCCGAGATCAAGATTTCGACGCCGCGCAATCTTCGTACCGACACTTGGATCGAGGAAACGCTGGCGAAGCTTGCTGCGGATTACCCCCAGACTATATCATCCGGGCAAGCGCTGCTTCATCGATGATTGGCTAAGCCTATGAGCGTTATCGCGGGCCTCGCGGATCTTTATGGAACGATGGTGCGCATCGTCGGCCGCTGCGCTGTCGCCACGGGCTTCGGAGCGATGACCCTGCTCCCGCTCCCGAGCCATGCGGATCAGGCGGTTCCGCTTCCCGTTAACGAAGTTGCGCCAGGCGTCTTCGTCCATGAGGCTCCGATCGCTCTCGCGAACGAGAGCAATCTGGGGGCGATTGCAAATCTCGGTTTCGTGATAGGCCGCGATGGTGTTGCAATCATCGACACCGGCGGCAGCTTGGCCGCGGGCGAAAGACTTCTCGCAGCAATCCGGCAGCGGACTACGCAGCCAATCCGCTATGTGATTAACACCCATATGCATCCCGACCACATCCTCGGCAATGCCGCATTCAAAGCCGGCGGGGTGACCTTCGTCGGACATCAGAATCTTCCGCGGGCTCTTGCCGACCGCGAGAAGGCCTACCTGGCGGCCAATAGCGGCTTGATCGGCGCTTCGTTCAGGGGGACCGAAATCGTTCCGCCGACGCTTCTGGTTGCGGGGACGGTCGAACTCGATCTCGGCAATCGCCGGCTTCGGGTGGAGGCTTGGCGTACCGCTCACACGAACACCGACATCACCGTGCTCGACCTGGCGACCGGCACGTGGTTCCTCGGTGATCTTCTCTTCATGGGCCACCTGCCTGCCCTGGACGGCAGCCTGACGGGATGGATCCGCACCGTGAGGGACTTGCGTTCCAGACCTGCCGCCCGCGTGGTGCCTGGTCACGGGCCTTCGACGGCGCCATGGCCGGAGGCAGCGGCGCCTATGGAGAAGTACCTGACCCGTCTTGCGGATGACGTGCGGTCATCGATTCGCACGGGCCACACGATCAGCGAAGCAGCGCAGCAAGCAGCTCGGAGCGAAGCTGGCGCGTGGTTGCTTTTCAACGAGTTTAATCCTCGCAACGCGACGGCGGCGTTCCACGAACTTGAGTGGGAGTGAGAACCCGAGAACGTATTGCGGAATACGAGCCGCTTCTCACAATCGTCTCGCGGATCAGGCGAGCCAATTCAGGTATCCCGCGCCCGAGGCGCCAGTCGCTTGAAGATTGCCTCTGAGCGACGCCACGAAAATGGGTATTTTTTGGCGCGCTTGGCTCAGCAAGGCGAATAGTCGCGGATATTTAGAGATATGTCTCAGAGCAAGAGTATAGTCATAATATCGAATGTCGTTGCCAAGTCGCGTCATTGCTAGATGCACGAATTCGCCCTATGATTTTTGGTGGCTTCGGTTTTATCGGCTTCGCTTAGGGAGGCGAGGCTCTTCGCAGACTCCGTAGCTTTCTCCCGGACCGATGAGGACCGGGCGCAGTTGCCGGTCGCGTTGCGGTGCCGAGGCTCTCGAATCCCCCTAACGCTAAATAGCGGGTGCTCCGTATGCCGTCCGCTCGCGATATGGCATGGGCATCCCGGGAGGAAACCAAATGAGAGCGTTGCGCCTAGTGTCTGCGTTAGCCCTTGCAGCTGGCGTTGTGCCGGCTAGTGCAAATGATGAGCTACAGAAACTCATTCAAGATCCCAACCAATGGGTGATTCAAACGGGTGACTATGCCAATACCCGCTTCTCCGAGCTTGATCAAATCAACGCATCCAATGTGAACAAGATGCAGGTTGCCTGGACGTTCTCGACAGGTGTCCTGCGGGGGCACGAGGGCTCGCCTCTGGTGATCGGCGACATCATGTATGTTCACACGCCGTTCCCCAATACTGTCTACGCCCTTGATCTCAACAGCGAAGGCAAGATCCTGTGGAAGTATGAGCCGAAGCAGGATCCGAATGTCATTCCGGTCATGTGCTGCGATACGGTGAACCGCGGGGTAGCATATGCGGATGGCAAGATATTCCTGCATCAGGCAGATACGACGCTCGTGGCTCTCGACGCCAAGACGGGAAAGCCTGTCTGGACCGTTGTGAATGGCGATCCCAAGAAGGGCGAGACCAATACGGCGACCGTATTGCCCGTGAAGGACAAGGTGATCGTCGGCATCTCGGGCGGCGAATTCGGCGTGCGTTGCCACGTGACCGCCTATGACATGAAAACGGGAAAACAGGTCTGGCGCGCCTATTCCATGGGGCCGGACAACGAAATGTTGATCGACCCCGAGAAAACAACGGAACATGGCAAGCCTGTCGGCAAGGATTCGAGTCTCAAGACTTGGCAGGGCGATCAATGGAAGACGGGCGGCGGCTGCACATGGGGCTGGTTCTCCTATGATCCGCAGCAGAATGCCTTCTACTACGGGAGCGGCAATCCTTCGACCTGGAATCCCAAGCAGCGTCCCGGCGACAACAAGTGGTCGATGACCATCTTCGCCCGCGATATCGATACAGGCATGGCAAAGTGGGTCTACCAGATGACCCCACATGACGAGTGGGACTATGACGGCGTCAACGAAATGATCCTCGTGGATCAGGACATTGGAGGGCAGCGCCGGCAAGTCCTCGTTCACTTTGATCGTAATGGTTTCGCCTACACGCTCGACCGGATTAACGGGGAGCTGCTGGTGGCCGAGAAATACGATCCGACCGTGAACTGGGCCACGAAGGTCGACATGGACAAGAACAGCAAGACCTATGGCCGGCCCATGGTGGTGGCACAGTACTCGACCGAGCAGAACGGCGAGGACGTGAATACGAAAGGCGTCTGCCCGGCCGCTCTTGGTACCAAGGACCAGCAGCCGGCAACCTATTCTCCGCGGACCAACCTGTTCTATGTCCCCACCAACCATGTCTGCATGGACTACGAGCCGTACAAGGTGAGCTACACCCCGGGCCAGCCCTATGTGGGCGCGACCCTATCCATGTATCCTGCGCCGAACAGCCATGGCGGAATGGGAAACTTCATTGCTTGGGACGCTCGTGAAGGAAAGATCGTCTGGTCGCTTCCTGAGCTGTTCTCGGTGTGGTCGGGCGCTCTCGCGACGGCGGGCGATGTGGTGTTCTATGGCACGCTCGAAGGATATCTGAAGGCCGTCGACGCAAAGACCGGTAAAGAGCTCTACAAGTTCAAGACTCCCTCCGGCATCATCGGAAACGTGATGACCTATACGCACAGGGGTAAGCAGTACGTCGCCGTTCTCTCCGGCGTCGGTGGCTGGGCCGGGATCGGTCTCGCGGCCGGGCTGACAGATCCGCAGGCAGGCCTTGGTGCAGTCGGAGGCTACTCAGGCTTGAGCAACTACACCGCGCTTGGAGGCCAGCTCACCGTCTTTACCCTCCCGCAATAAGCGAATGAGCAGACATTGTTGCTGAAACGACGGACTGGCGCAGGCAACTGCGCCAGCCCTGCCTTGCTCTCGCCCAATCATGCCATACGAGGAGAGGTTTAGTGTCGATCACGGAGTTTCGAGCGGCAGTGCGACCGAAAGTTGCGGTTGCCATCAAGGTCGGTCTCGTAGCGTTTCTTTTAGCACCCGCAGGGGAGCCGCGGGCCGAACCGGCCACTCCGGCACGCGAGGAAGACGGGAAGTTCTTCGACGCCGAGGGTAACCCAACCTACCGCATCAAAGCGGATGGGACCGTGGACTGGTACACGTATTCCGGCTTTCGGCGCTATCACGGGGATTGTCACACCTGTCATGGCCCCGACGCGGCAGGATCATCCTATGCTCCGGCGTTAGCGGATTCGCTCAAGAACATGACCTATCAGCAGTTTACGGAAGTGGTAATCCAAGGGCGTCAGGTTGCCCGCAGCGGCAACACCAGCGTCATGCCATCGTTCGGCACGAATCAGAACGTCGTCTGCTATCTAGATGACATCTACGTCTATCTCCGGGCTCGCGCCGAGGGAGCTCTCGACCGTGGTCGGCCAGAGAAAAGAGATGAAAAGCCTCAGGCTGCGAAAGATGCCGAGAAGGCGTGTTTAGGTGGATAGGGCCGATCAGATCAGGCGGATGCTCGCTGCCGCGGGACTTGTCGTTTGTGCTCTCGGCGTAAGCGCCTTGCGCCTTGCTCAAGCGCAGCATCTTCCTGATCTCGTCACCCCAAACGTTCTGCGTGTTTGCGCAGATCCGGCAAATATGCCTTTCACGAACCGAAAGGGGGAGGGCTTCGAGAACAAGATCGCGGCCATTCTTGCCGACGAGCTCAAGATTCCGCTGCGCTATTATTGGATGCCGCAGGGTCCCGGATTCGTCCGCAATTCGCTTGGCCTGAAGCTGTGCGACGTTATCATTGGATATGCTGCTGGCGCTGAGATAGTTCAGCATTCCAATCCATACTACCGCACGGTCTATACGGCACTCGTAAGAGCCGGCGGTGAACTGTCAGGCTTCAAGCAGCTCTCGGACCAACGGCTTCGGTCCAAGCGCATCGGCGTCATTGCTGCGACACCTCCTGTTGATCATCTCGAGGCTCTTGGTCGCGGGCAGAACATGAAATCCTATTCGCTCTTGGTCGACCGTCGCTTCGAATCTCCGGCGGAGGAGATGATCGCGGATCTCCTGGCAGACCGTCTCGACATCGGCATTCTCTGGGGGCCAATCGCTGGGTATGCTGCGTCGCAGCACGAGGGTGCGCTCATCAAGGTTCCGTTGACCAGCGAGGCTGAGAGGCCACCGCTCGCATACCGCATCGCCCTTGGCATGCGGCCGAACGAAATCGAATGGAAGCGGATTCTCAACAACGTTCTTCAGAAGCGCCAAGCAGACATCGACCGGGTGCTCCTCTCGTACGGCGTGCCCCTTCTCGATGATGACGACCGTCTCATCGGGGAGCCGGCGTCACAAGGTACCAAGCCATGAGTCGCTGGCGCCCGGCGGCGCTGGCACTCAGTTCCGGCATCGCCGGCATCATTACATGTATTTTCCCAAGCCCGCCTTCCTATGCTCAACACCCGCCGGAACCTGAAGGTTACCGACTTGGCGATTACAGATCCCCGACGCCCAAAACCCTCAAGGGAGCAGTGGTGATCGGTACCGCGGAGGCCGAAAGGCTTTGGCGGAATGGCAGCGCCGCCTTTATTGATGTTCTTCCACAGCCCGAGCGCCCCGCCAATTTGCCTGCCGACGTTCTTTGGCGCTCCCCGGCGCATGACAGCATTCCAGGAGCTCTGTGGCTGCCCAACGTAGGCTACGGTGAGATCGCGGTGGAGACGGAAGCGTATTTCCGCCGTGGCCTGGACAAGGCTTCGAAGGGGAATTTCGCATATCCGCTCGTCTTCTTCTGCTTGCGAAACTGTTGGATGTCCTGGAACGCGGCCAAACGTGCTCTGAACTACAATTATTTTGTTGTATACTGGTACCCGGAAGGTACCGACGGGTGGACGGATGCCGGCCTTCCCGTCGAGAAGGTACAGAAAAGTCCATAGGCCGAAGGGCTTTCACGCCCGCCCTGGTCCTTGAGGTGGAACGCTGCTCGGTGGCCTTGTAAATTGGAGGCTGTTCATGCCTTTTCATTTCCGTATCCCTGCGGTCATGGTGACCGGACTGACGACTCTTCTGCTGTGCGTGAACTCATCCGTTGCCAATGAGGAGAGGACATGGTCCGAAATCCGGCCCTCCATTATTGGCCAGAGCGTTCCGGAGGAGGGAGCCGGACCGGTCACGCTCATTGCTCCGACGCGCGCCGAGGATGCCGCAATTGTCCCGATTGAGGTGCGCATCAGGCTTCCTGACGACGCAGGCAAAGTGACCCGGCTTACTCTCGTCGTGGATGAAAACCCGGCACCTGTCGCCGGGGTCTTTCATTTGGGAGACGGACAGACCGCATTTGATGTAACGACCCGGGTGCGGGTCGACTCCTACTCGTTTGTCCGGGTTATCGCGACGATGGATGATGGCCGTCTTTACATGGCCAAGTCTTATGTCAAGGCCGCCGGCGGATGCTCGGCGCCTGCCCTCAAGGATCCGGTCGAAGCCAAGGCTCGTCTCGGCGAGATGAGATTCAGAGTGTTCGCAGATCGCGGAGATGCGCAAGTCCAAGTGCGGCATCCTAATTATTCCGGTCTGCAGATGGATCAAGTCACGCGCCTCTACACCCCTGCATGGTTTGTCGAAAGGCTCGACATTCGCCAGGGAGAGAAATTGCTTTTTGGTCTGGAAGGGGGGATCTCCATCAGCGAGGACCCGACCATAAGGTTCAGCTATAGGAACACCGGCGAGCCTGTGACGATTGAAGCCAAGGACAACGAGGGCCGTGTCTTCAAGCAGACGTTCCCGGCAGCAGGCTCGTAGGAGCCAGAG
Source organism: Microvirga makkahensis (assembly GCF_009830105.1). Taxonomy (GTDB): domain Bacteria; phylum Pseudomonadota; class Alphaproteobacteria; order Rhizobiales; family Beijerinckiaceae; genus Microvirga; species Microvirga makkahensis. The sequence continues at coordinate 8,221 of NZ_WURB01000007.1, read as the reverse complement.
CCGTTCTGGCCACTGATGTCAAAGGGGGCCGTAAGACGTACGTCATCGGAAGCAGCGGATCTCGGCCTCCGCCTGGGCGCGGCGGAGCTCAGCTACGATGTCATCGAACATCTTGGCATTGCGAAACAGCGACAGCTGCTCGCCCACTCCCTGTCTCATGGATAGGATCGTCTCCGCCTGCACATAGCGATCATAAGGCATGATCGAGGCCAAGATATCGATGGAGCAGGAGCATCGTTCCAGCATCTCGCGCGACTGTCCGTTCGCCGCCATGCATCCAAAAACATAGTCGGCTCGCGCGGCCGTGGGATAATCATTCGGCGGGCTGCCCTCGACGGCCTGGCCTGCGGTGGTGAGAAGAATGAGGAAGAGGCCGGCTCGCGCGCTTGTCTCAACTGCCGTTCGGATCATAGCTGAGGGTCTCCTGAAGAAGAATTCGGCCGTCAGTCGTGACGGCCTTGATCTCGATAGAGTGGATTTCTCCCGGCACCCGCTCAGATGTCACAAATGAATACTTCAAAGCGTCAAGCCCCTTCATCCGGGTGCGGTGGGGATCCTGCGCGAACGGCTGCATCTCAACCCGCCATGCCGAAACTGGCTGTCCCTGGTATGTTGCTGTGGTCGCAATGACAGAGGCCTTCTCGCGCAGACCTGCCCGGACGGCATTCCTCAGATAACGAGGGTTGGCTCCAACGGCCGCGACGAGGGTCTGGAGATGCTGCTCCAGGAACAGAATGAGGATCGGGTTGCCTGTCACCTCGTCGAAGGGGCCTGCCGGGCGTCGATGCGGGCTTGAGAACATCTCGACCTGGACATTGCGGCTGTCGACCGCCGACCCGGGCCTGACAACGAGACGGATCGTATCGGAGAAGCTTCTCACTTGCTCGAAGGAGGGATCACTCACGCGCTCATACCTGTAGAGCAGAGCGGCGTTTCCCCGGAGAGCCTGCCAGTCATGGGTTTCAAAGAGAAGTTCGGCAGCGGCAGGTGCTTCCTGTGCCGAGATCGGTGCCGCGGCAGACCAGCCGAGCAGGCCGATGGCAAACGCCAAGCTCCTCATGCGGTCTCCCCTATATGCTGCCGCCCGGCCGAAGCGCCAAAGCCGCGATAGATGGGCGTGGGTGAGGGGGCAGCCGATTCTGCAGCCGCAAGGGTTTGGATGAGGGAGTGGTGGGGTGAAAGGTGGCAAGCGGGGTCAGTGGACGCCGCATTGCCGGTCAGGGCCAGCGCCTGACAGCGGCACCCGCCCCAGTCGCGCTCTCGCCGCTCGCAGCTCCGGCAAGGCTCCTGCATCCAGGCGGTGCCGCGGAATGCCTCGAAGGCCGGCGATCTCGCCCAAATGTCGGCGAGCGAGTGATCATGCACGCTCCAGAACGTCAGACCCGGGATCGTTTCGGCCGCATGGCACGGCAGCACCTTGCCTGAGGGCGAGACATTCATCAGGCGGCGTCCCCAGCCACCGGCGCAGGCTTTGGGGTACTTCGCATAGTAATCCGGCACGACGAGATCGATGACGATACGCCCCTGCAACTGCTCGCGCGCCGCTTCCACAAGGGCGATCGACCGGTCCACCTCCGCGCGCGTGGGCATCAGGGCGGCGCGGTTCACAAAAGCCCAGCCGTAATACTGGGTGTGAGCAATCTCGACCCGTTTGGCCCCAAGAGAAACCGCTAGATCGAGGATGTCCGATACGCTGTCGATATTGCCACGGTGAATGACGGCGTTGATCGTCAGGGGGAGATCGAGTTCGATCACATGTCTTGCAAAGGCAAGCTTCTGATCGTGGGCGCCCTTCAGATGCGCGATGGAGTCCGCACGGGCAGCATCGGCCGCCTGGATGGAGAGCTGGACATGATCCAGACCCGCCTCCACGAGGCCGCGCAGCTTCTCTAGGGCGATACCGATGCCGGAGGTGATCAGGTTGGAATAGAGGCCGACCTTTGCGCAATGCGCCGTGATGGTTTCGATGTCGGATCGCGCCGTTGGCTCTCCGCCCGAGAGATGGACATGGAGCACGCCAAGCGCGGCAGCCTCGCTGAGGACCCGACACCATGTTGCGGTGTCGAGTTCAGACGAACGGCGTTCCAGCTCGACTGGATTGGAACAATAGGGACAGCGCAGCGGACAGCGGTGGGTGAGTTCGGCAAGAAGGCCAATCGGGGTAAGAGCGTCGTTCAGAGCATCACTCATGGCTTCTGATCCGATCCTGGGCTCAAGGCCCCTAAGATCCGCCTGTCGACGAGGCTGTTCAACATGTCTATCACGTCCGCCTCAATTACGCTCCGGTCTGCGTCGTAGCGAGCGGCAAGATCGCTGGCGATCTCTCGGATGCTTCTCCGGCCGTCAACAAGCATGAGGACCTCCAGCGCGACGGTGTCGAGGTCGAAAGCCCGTTCGGGGGCGAGGAGAACATGTGTGTTCCGGATCATGTCATGATGCAACCTGACGCCGCGCGGAAGGTGGGGTATGCTTCCTGCACTCAACCCTCTCATCATGCTTGCTCCGCTCCCGGCGACCAGGCTCCAGGAGGCACAAACCGGGGCTCTACATAGCTGAAATAAAGAGCATCGAGCTGAGCCCAGAGTACGTCGCATTTGAATGAGAGCGCATCGATCACAGCCTGTTGCTGGGAGCGTGTGACCGCATGCCGTTTCACATAGTCGAGTGCAAAGTCGGCATCCCGCGGAGCCTGTGACAGTCGGGTCTCGAAATAGCTGAGCGTTTCTGTCGAGATGAAACTGTAATTCGCCAACATGCCCGCCACCCGTTCGGAGATGATGCCGGGACTGAACAATTCCGTCAGGGATGACGCGACAGCCTCGAGAAGCGAACGTTCGCGCACGAAGTGGACATAGGCCGCAACGGCGAAGCGTGTAGCGGGCAATGCGCCTCTCATCGACATGACATACGCCCGTGGCAGGTCGAGACCGTCGGTCAGGCGCAGCCATCGCTCAATCCCGCCTTCGCCGTCCTGCTTGCCATCGTGGTCGACGATCCTTTGGAGCCAAGCCCGTCGCAATTCCCGATCATCGGTTCTTGCGATGAGTCCGGCGTCTTTGATGGGGATCATCGCTTGGTAGCAGTAGCGGTTGAGAGCCCAGGCCCGCACCTGATCACGATCGAGCTCACCGCCGTGCAAAAGCCGATGAAAGGGATGAAGATTGTGGTATCGCCGAGCCCCGACGGCGCGCAACGCCTCTTCAAGCTCTGACCCAGAGAGAGGTGGAGCGTCGGTCGGAAGAGAAGGATTCGATATGGAGTTTCTGTCCGTCAAGGGAATATCCTCAAGCCATCATGTGCAACGATCCATCCCTGTTGTTCGACAAGGCGACGTTCCGGTGAGTCTTGGACGAGAACGGGGTTGGTATTGTTGATGTGAACGAAAACGCGACGCGACGCTGGGACATCCCGCAACCGAACGAGAGAACCATCCTGGCCGCTCATGGGAACATGGCCCATCCGACGTCCGGTCTTCTCGCTCACGCCAGCCTGGATCAGTTCGTCATCCCTGAAAACAGTTCCGTCAAACAGCAGCGCATCGACTCCCGCTATTCGGCGGAGCAAATCATCGTCGATCCAGGCGCAACCGGGAATGTATGCGATACGCTTGGCAGATGATTCGAGAATGACGCCAACCGTGGTGCCGGAGCTGTCATCAGAGATGCCCTCCTGGTTCTCACGCCACAGGGGCACTTTTCCGGGAACGGCGAAGATTGTAGCAAGGAGACCGCCGACAGGCTCGAACGATTGCTCGAAGTCGACCGCGTGGCGGGTGACGAGTTGCGGCGCGAGCACATCGAAGATCGGGTTAAGCGCTAGCGTGTCGAGAATCTGGGGCGTTGCGAAGACTGCGAAAGGCTGCCGCTCCCGCATCGTGAGAAGGCCAGCCACATGGTCGACCTCGGCGCTCGTCAGAAGAACGGCGTCGATCGGTGAGTGGCGTAACCCCATCCGCGGGTGCAAGTCGCCTGTCTGGGAGATCTGATGCCGAATGTCCGGCGACGCATTCAGAACAAGCCAGCGCTCGCCATCCGGCGAAACCGCTAAGCTTGACTGCGTACCGGCCTTGACCCTCGGATCTCCAGCCCAAGCCAGCTGGCAGACTGGACAGCGGCAGTTCCATTGCGGAACACCGCCTCCTGCTGCAGACCCGAGGATGACGGCCTGCACCTCCAACCTGCCTGCGTGGCCGTCAGATTACCTGAAGGGGTCGATCTCCATCGACGGATCGATGTCGGCTGACTCGTAGCTTGTGACTTCCATGCCGACGCAGTACTCGCGAACAGAAGGCTTAGACCATTTCATGCTCATGGTTTCCTCCGCGATTAGGCTTGCAATCGTCCTTTACGAACTCGCAGCCTCTCATCTTGGCGATACACTCGCCAATTTAATAACTATGGTGGAGATCAGGAAACTAGGCAAGCGGAATTGACTTCGCCGGTGTGATTGTGTCGATGTGCCCGCGGCGCTGTGCTCTGAGGGGTGGTTCGTGCAGAGCGTCGGTCCGGCGGCTGGATCAAATCTTTTTCGGGACGGCAGCTCGCGCCACGCAGTGCCAGCGGTCGATCCGCCAGCCGGGATGGCTCTGCTGCCACTCGGCGAGCACCCACTGCGCATGAACCATGCAGGCAGTATAGCCCGTATCTTCAAAGGAGAGGCTCAGTCGTTCCTCTCGGCAGACCGAGGGGTCAGCGAGGAAACAGATCGTCATCAACAGCAACATTGACTCTCTCCCGAACACCTTTGCGGATACTGATCCGAATATCCGTGTGGGGAAGGTAACAAGACGGAAACGCGATTCGATGTGCAACTGATCCGAAGAGGGGGCCGGATTTGTATCAGCCGACACAGGGAGCCGAGTCTACCAAAGAGACGATGGATGTTTGGTCGCCGCTGGCGTACCCTGTGGCGTCTGGAGGAAGGCGACGCAACTGTGCTCAATTGCAGAACTCTTCGGTATGCTCTTGTCAGGCCTCTGCATGAGCTGTGTGGCCTGTTCTGCTTTGCGGCGGCTTTGATCCTCCACTTCACCGGTACGGTCAAAGCCGCCGAAGCGGTGGACGTGCCGATGGGGTTCCTGTCCTATCGTTCGCCGTCCCCCTCTTACGGGTTCAATCCAGTGCCGGAGGGTGAAGGTTTTGCCGGAGGCAGTCTGGCGATCCGGGACAACAATACGACTGGAGCGATGATCGGTCAGCGGTACCGCCTCGATGAGGCCTGGCTGGACGAGAACGAAAATCCTGGAGCGAAAGCCCTTACGTTTGTCCAGGATGATGTCCGGTTCCCGGTTGTCAAGCTGCCAGTATCAGAGCCCTTGGCCATTGCCTTTGCCTTGGAGGATCGATCGGTCGTTCCATTGGGCATGGGGACGCAGGACAACCGGCTTCGCGGCGCAGACAGCGTCATTGACACCAAAACACCCATGATCGTGAAGATCGGGCTCAAGATGCCAGGGCTGCCGAAGGAGGCGATCGAGCCGGCTGGAGGCCGGCTGATCCTCGATGACAGCCGGGTCTTCGTCGCGCTTGGGCCTGCGAAAACGGTTGGCGTCGTGAATACGGATATGCCCGAAGTCGATAAATGTCTCCTCGTCGGTCAGCGCGTGTGGCAGCTTGCTCTCACGCCCGACGAGAAGCTGCTTTTTGCGACGAACGGGAACCCCGTCGATGTCGGCAGCCTGAAGGTCGTCGAGCGCATTAGCGTCGGGCGTGTCCCGTGGGGCGTCGCCGTCGCGCCTGAGTGAGGGCCGGAGCTTCATGAGTGCAGCCGATGCCTTGCGCGTAGAAAACGTCAGCCACTGGTTCGGAGTGAGGCAGGTCCTGAGCGAGGTTTCCTTTCGTGTCCCGCAAGGCCAATTCGTTGCGCTCCTTGGTCCCAACGGTGCCGGGAAGACGACGCTCTTCGCGATCATTGCGCGGCTGTATCACAGCCGGACCGGTGCTGTGCGGGTCTTTGAACGCGACATGCAGCGGGAGCCGTCGCGAGCCCTCGCCGACCTTGGGATCGTGTTCCAGGCCCGAACACTCGATCCGGATCTGACAATCGGCCAGAATCTCGTCTATCATGCCGCTCTCCATGGGATCGTAAAGCGTCATGCTGTCGAGCGCTCTGCCGCACTTCTGGCGCGGGTTGGGCTAGCCGACCGGATGGACGACAAGGTGCGCACTCTGTCCGGAGGGCAGGCGCGACGCGTCGAGATCGCCCGCGCCCTTATCCATCAGCCGCGCCTCCTCCTGCTCGACGAACCGACTGTCGGACTCGACATGGCGTCCCGCTCCGACATTGTCGCAGACATTCGGGCGCTGGTGCGGGAAGAGGGATTGTCCGTCCTCTGGGCCACGCACATTCTCGATGAGATCGAGCCGGACGATGGTGTCGTGGTCCTTCATGAGGGTCAGGTGATCGCAAGCGGACCCGTCCGGTCGGTTGCTTCCGAGGGTGGCCTGGCCACGGCGTTCCACCAGCTTACTAATGACAGAAGAGTCAAAGAGAACGCATGAGCAGCACGGTGACAGTCGAGGGCAGGCTAGGCTTTGCAGGATATGCTACCTGCTTCTCGGGCATCGTGCGGCGGGAGTTTCTCCGCTTCGTCAACCAGAGGGAACGTTTTCTCTCGGCTCTCGTCAGGCCGCTCGTGTGGCTCTTCATTTTCGCTGCAGGCTTCCGGAGTGTCCTGGGGGTATCGATCATTCCTCCGTATGAGACCTATGTGCTCTACGAAGTTTATGTCGTTCCGGGCCTTGCGGTCATGATCCAGCTTTTCAACGGCATGCAATCGTCACTCTCCATGGTTTACGACCGGGAGGTCGGCTCGATGCGCGTCCTTCTCACCAGCCCCTTTCCACGCTGGTCCATCCTGCTCGCCAAGCTTGCCGCAGGTGTTCTTGTGTCCCTTTTGCAGGTCTATGTCTTCCTCGCCATCGCTCACGTCTGGGAGGTTGACATCCCTCCGCTCGGCTATCTCGCGGCGCTGCCGGCGCTGGTCCTTTCAGGGCTGATGCTGGGTTCGATCGGCCTGTTCCTGTCTTCGCTCGTTCGCCAGCTCGAGAATTTCGCCAGCGTGATGAACTTCGTCATCTTTCCGATGTTCTTCGCTTCCTCTGCTCTTTACCCCTTATGGCGCATCCGCGAATCGAGCGAGGCGCTCTACATGATATGCCTCGCAAACCCGTTCACGCATGCCGTGGAACTGGTCCGACATGCGCTGTACGGCTCTTTCGACCCGACCGCGCTGAGTGTCGTCACGCTGGTGACACTCGTATTCTTCGTGCTCGCAGTCCTCGCCTATGATCCTGCCCGTGGGATCATGATCCGGCGCGGTGGCCCCGCTGGAGAGACCACATGAAGCGTGTTTCCTTGCTTGTCTCAGCTTTTGCGGTTGCGGGACTTTGCCCTGCCGCTCAAGGGCAGGCGCCATCGAATGCCGATTGGCCGTGCGTGCAAAGAAAGGTGCCGGTGATCGCTGCCGGCACGGTGTGGTCGGGACCCGATCTTCAGAAAGTCGGGCCGTGGCAGTCGGATGCAGATGCGGCAGCGCTCGCGCAGCGGCTAGCCTCCCGCCGAACGCGGCCGGAGGAAGTCGGCCCTTTGATCGACGAATTCTTGGCGAAGATTGGAGAGCACAGGGCCGAGCGCCTCACCCGGGTGTTCGCGGGCGTTCTCGAAATCGTCAATACGGAAAGATCCCGCGTCATAGCTGGAATTGAGCGCTACGCCCGCGGCCAGGGAAAACTTGCCGAGAGAATCCGCAAGGAAGCCGATGAAGTCAGTGCTGCCAGGGATGAGCCGGCTGTCCAGCTCGGCAAGGACCTTCAGGATCTCGAGACCCGCTTTCAATGGGACAAGCGTATCTTCGAGGAGAGGGCGCAGGCGCTTCGCTCCGTCTGCGATACGCCTGTGCTTCTGGAACACCATCTCTTCGAGATCGCGCGCCGCATCCAGGAGCGTCTGTAGCTTGGCTTTGCCTGCAGGGATCGCTCCGTTAGGTTCTTCAGAGTCTTTGTGGGTCCGGTGCCGGCGCGCTGGTGTTCCGGACCAAGCAACGGGAGGAAGGGACATGGAAACGCGTGCGGCAGTTGCGTGGGAGGCGGGCCGGCCTTTGACGATTGAGACGATCCGCCTGGAGGGCCCGAAGGCGGGCGAGGTTCTGGTGGAGGTGATGGCGACCGGCGTGTGCCACACCGACGCCTACACCCTGTCGGGGCTCGACTCCGAGGGCAAG
>NZ_WURB01000069.1 GCF_009830105.1 Microvirga makkahensis | reverse complement strand
ATGAAGCTTCTTGTGTGCGTGAAGCGGGTTGTTGACTACAACGTGAAGATCCGGGTGAAGCCGGACGGGTCTGGCGTTGAGCTTTCGAACGTGAAGATGTCGATGAACCCCTTTGACGAGATTGCCGTCGAGGAGGCCGTGCGCCTCAAGGAGCAGGGCAAAGCCACCGAGATCGTCGCCGTCTCCATCGGCCCGCAACAAGCGGCGGAGACCATCCGCACGGCGCTCGCCATGGGTGCCGACCGCGGCATCCTGGTCAAGACCGACGCGGTCGTCGAGCCGCTCGCCGTGGCCAAGATCCTCAAGGGCGTGATCGAGCAGGAGAAGCCCGATCTCGTGATCATGGGCAAGCAGGCCATCGACGACGATTCCAACCAAACCGGCCAGATGCTCGCCGCCCTTCTCGGCTGGCCGCAGGGCACGTTCGCGTTCAAGGTCAATGTGGGCGAGGGTTCGGTCGACGTGACCCGCGAGGTCGATGGTGGCCTGCAGACGGTGGGATTGAGGCTGCCCGCCATCGTCACCACGGACCTGCGCCTCAACGAGCCGCGCTATGCGTCCCTGCCCAATATCATGAAGGCCAAGAAGAAGCCGCTCGACGAGACGAGCCCGGAGACGCTCGGCGTCGACGTGTCCCCGCGCCTGAAAGTGCTCAAAACGGCAGAGCCCGGCGGCCGCAAGGCGGGCGTGAAGGTCGGCTCCGTGGCCGAGCTGGTCTCGAAGCTCAAGACCGAAGCCGGCGTGCTCTAAGGGAGAACAAGAACGATGACCACGTTGCTGATTGCCGAGCACGACAACGCTCAGCTGAAGGATGCCACCCACAAGGCCCTCTCCGCGGCCATGGCGCTGGGCGCGCCCGTGCACGTGCTGGTGGCCGGCTCCAACGCCCGCGCCGCGGCGGAAGCCGCTGCGAAGCTCGAGGGTGTCGAGAAGGTGCTGCTCGCGGATGGCCCCGCTTACGAACACATGCTCGCCGAGCCGACTGCGGCCCTGATCGTGTCGCTCGCCTCCTCCTACGACGCCCTGGTGGCGCCCTCGACCTCCAACGGCAAGAACACCATGCCGCGGGTGGCGGCGCTTCTCGACGTGATGCAGATCTCCGACATCACCAAGGTGGTGTCGCCCGACACCTTCGAGCGTCCGATCTACGCGGGCAACGCCATTCAGACCGTGCAGGCGACCGATGCCAAGAAGGTGATCACGGTGCGCACCGCCGCCTTCCCGGCCGCGGGCGAGGGCGGCTCCGCTCCCATCGAGGCGGTGAATGCGGCGGAGGACCCGGGCGTGTCGAGCTTCAAGGGCGAGGAGATCGCCAAGTCCGACCGTCCGGAACTGACCTCGGCCCGGATCATCATTTCGGGCGGGCGCTCGCTGGGCTCGGCGGAGAACTTCAAGACCTATATCGAGCCGATCGCCGACACGCTCGGCGCGGCGATGGGCGCCTCGCGCGCGGCGGTGGATGCGGGCTATGCGCCCAACGACTGGCAGGTGGGCCAGACCGGCAAGGTGGTGGCGCCCGATCTCTACATCGCGGTGGGCATCTCCGGAGCGATCCAGCACCTGGCGGGCATGAAGGATTCCAAGGTGATCGTGGCCATCAACAAGGACGAAGAGGCGCCGATCTTCCAGATCGCCGATTACGGCCTCGTCGGCGACCTCTTC
>NZ_WURB01000068.1 GCF_009830105.1 Microvirga makkahensis | reverse complement strand
GCCTTTGACGATTGAGACGATCCGCCTGGAGGGCCCGAAGGCGGGCGAGGTTCTGGTGGAGGTGATGGCGACCGGCGTGTGCCACACCGACGCCTACACCCTGTCGGGGCTCGACTCCGAGGGCAAGTTCCCGGCCATTCTCGGCCATGAGGGCGCGGGCATCGTGCGCGAGGTCGGTCCGGGCGTGACCACCCTCAAGCCTGGCGATCACGTGATCCCGCTCTACACGCCCGAATGCCGCAGCTGCAAATCCTGCCTGTCGCGGCGCACCAATCTGTGCACAGCCATCCGCGCCACCCAGGGCCAGGGCCTCATGCCCGACGGCACGAGCCGGTTCCGCTGCGACGGCGAGACCGTGTTCCACTACATGGGCTGCTCGACCTTTGCCAACTTCACCGTGCTGCCCGAGATCGCGCTCGCCAAGGTGCGCGAGGACGCCCCCTTCGACAAGATCTGCTATATCGGCTGCGGCGTCACCACCGGCATCGGCGCGGTGATCTACACCGCCAAGGTCTGGCCCGGCGCCAATGTGGTGGTGTTCGGGCTCGGCGGCATCGGGCTCAACGTGATCCAGGGCGCGCGCATGGTCGGCGCCGACAGGATCATCGGTGTGGACATCAACCCCGCCAAGCGCGCCATGGCCGAGAAGTTCGGCATGACCGACTTCATCAACCCGAAGGAGATCGGCAACGACAAGGTGGTGCAGGCGATCGTCGATCTGACCGGCGGCGGCGCCGATTTCTCCTTCGACGCCACCGGCAACACGGACGTGATGCGCCAGGCGCTGGAATGCTGCCACCGCGGCTGGGGCGAGAGCATCATCATCGGCGTGGCGGAGGCGGGCCGGGAGATCGCGACCCGGCCGTTCCAGCTTGTCACCGGCCGCGTGTGGAAGGGCACGGCCTTTGGCGGCGCGCGCGGGCGCACGGACGTGCCCAAGATCGTCGACTGGTACATGGAGGGCAAGATCAACATCGACGACCTGATCACCCACACCATGCCGCTCGACGAGATCAACACCGCCTTCGACCTCATGCACGAGGGCAAGTCGATCCGCTCCGTCATCGTCTACTGACCGGGAGACAGGCCGTGAGCTTCGAGACCGTTGCGCAGGCGCGCTGCTTTGGCGGCACGCAGTTCGTCTACCGTCACGCCTCGCAGGAGACGGGCACCTCCATGCGCCTTGCCGCCTACGTGCCGCCGCAGGCGAACGACCGTAAGGTGCCGGTGGTGTGGTTTCTGTCGGGGCTGACCTGCACGGAGGAGAACTTCACCGTCAAGGCGGGCGCGCAGCGCATCGCCTCGGAGCTCGGCCTGATCCTCGTCGCCCCTGACACCAGCCCGCGCGGCGCGGGCGTGCCGGACGATCCGGAGGGGGCTTACGATTTCGGCCTTGGCGCGGGCTTTTACGTCGATGCGACACGGGAGCCCTGGGCGCAGCACTACCGCATGCGCTCCTATCTCGAGCGCGAGTTGCCGGAACTCGTTGCGGCCAATCTGCCCGCCGACATGGCGCGGCAGGGGATCACCGGGCATTCCATGGGCGGGCACGGGGCGCTCACCATCGCCCTGAGGAACCCGGACCGCTTCAAGGCCGTCTCGGCCTTTGCGCCGATCGCCTCGCCGATGACCTGCCCCTGGGGCGAGAAGGCGCTGTCGCACTATCTCGGCTCCGACCGCTCCGCCTGGCGCGAATACGATGCCTGCGCGCTGATCGGGAGCGGTGCGCGGGTGCGCGACATCCTGGTCGATCAGGGCACGGCCGACAGCTTCCTGGAGAGCCAGCTCAAGCCGCAGCTTCTGGAGGAGGCCTGCGCAAGAGCCGGCCAGCCCCTCACCCTGCGCCGCCAGGACGGCTACGACCATTCCTACTTCTTCATCGCAACCTTCATCGAGGACCACCTCCGCTGGCACGCCACGCG
>NZ_WURB01000067.1 GCF_009830105.1 Microvirga makkahensis | reverse complement strand
AGGCTCACGGCCGCATCCGCGATCACGGTGCCGGGCGGAAAGATTGCCGAGGCGCCGGCTTTGGAAAGAGCCTCGAAATCCTGCGGCGGGATCACGCCGCCGACCACGATTACGATGTCGTCGCGTCCGAACTTGGCGAGTTCGGCTTTCAGCTCCGGCACAAGCGTGAGATGGCCCGCCGCCAGCGACGACACGCCGACGATGTGCACGTCGTTCTCGATCGCCTGCCGGGCGGCTTCCGCGGGCGTGGCGAACAGCGGGCCGATGTCCACGTCGAAGCCGAGATCGGCGAACGCCGAGGCGATCACCTTCTGGCCCCGGTCGTGCCCGTCCTGGCCCATCTTGGCCACCAGAATGCGCGGGCGGCGCCCGTCGTCGCGCTCGAACTGCTCCACCAGACGGCGTACCTTCTCCACGGCAGGCGAAGCCATGCCGACCTCCCGCTTGTAGACACCCGAAATCGCCTTGATCTCCGCGCGGTGCCGGCCCCAGACCTTTTCCAGAGCTTCGGAAATCTCGCCCACCGTCGCCTTGGCGCGCGCTGCCTTCACCGCCAAGTCGAGCAGATTGCCCTGGCCGCTCGCAGCTCCCTTGGAGAGCGCATCGAGGGCGGCGTCCACATCTGACTGATGGCGCTCGGCGCGCAGTTTGTTCAGCTTCTCGATCTGTTGCGCACGGACCGCCGCGTTGTCGACCTTGAGGATGTCGATGGAAGCCTCGTCGGTGGGACGGAAGGCATTCACGCCGATGATCTTCTGGTGCCCCGAATCGATGCGCGCCTGCGTGCGGGCGGCGGCTTCCTCGATCTTCAGCTTCGGAATGCCCGCCTCGATGGCTTTCGCCATGCCGCCGAGGCTCTCCACTTCCTGAATATGGCTCCAGGCCTTCTCGGCGAGTTCCTGCGTCAGGCGCTCCACGTAATAGGATCCGCCCCACGGATCGATGATGCGGGTCGTGCCGCTTTCCTGCTGCAGGAAGAGCTGCGTGTTGCGGGCGATGCGTGCGGAAAAATCGGTGGGCAGCGCCAGCGCCTCGTCGAGGGCGTTGGTGTGCAGCGACTGGGTATGGCCTTGGGTGGCCGCCATGGCCTCGACGCAGGTGCGCACCACGTTGTTGAACACGTCCTGGGCGGTCAGCGACCAGCCGGAGGTCTGCGAGTGTGTGCGCAGGGGCAGCGACTTCTCGCTCTGCGGATTGAAGCCCTTCACGAGCTTGGCCCAGAGCAGGCGCGCGGCGCGCATCTTGGCCACTTCCATGAAGAAGTTCATGCCGATGGCCCAGAAGAAGGACAGGCGCGGCGCGAACTGGTCGATGGTGAGACCGGCCTGGAGACCGGCCCTGATGTACTCCACGCCGTCGGCGAGCGTGTAGGCGAGCTCGAGATCCTGCGTCGCGCCCGCTTCCTGCATGTGGTAGCCGGAGATGGAGATGGAGTTGAACTTCGGCATGTTCGCGGAAGTGTAGGCGAAGATGTCCGAGATGATGCGCATCGACCCCTTGGGCGGGTAGATGTAGGTGTTGCGCACCATGAACTCTTTCAGAATGTCGTTCTGGATCGTGCCCGAGAGCTTGTAGGCCGGAACGCCCTGTTCCTCGGCGGCCACGATGTAGAGGGCCAGGATGGGCAGCACCGCGCCGTTCATGGTCATGGACACGCTCATCTGGTCGAGGGGGATCCCTGCGAACAGCGTGCGCATGTCGTAGATCGAATCGATGGCGACCCCCGCCATCCCGACGTCGCCCGCCACGCGCGGGTGATCGGAATCGTAGCCGCGATGGGTGGCGAGGTCGAAGGCCACCGACAGGCCTTTCTGGCCGGCGGCGAGATTGCGGCGGTAGAAGGCGTTGGAATCCTCGGCCGTGGAGAAGCCGGCGTATTGGCGCACGGTCCAGGGCTGGTTCACGTACATGGTGGGATAGGGGCCGCGCAGATAAGGCGCGAGCCCCGGATAGGTGTCGAGAAAGTCGATCCCGGCGCGATCCTCCGGGCCGTAGGCCGCCTTCACCGCAATGCCCTCCGGCGTCAGCCAGGGCTCTGCCCGGGGCTGAGCTGCGGGCGAGGCTTCGGGGGCGCTGGTCCAGCCGAGG
>NZ_WURB01000066.1 GCF_009830105.1 Microvirga makkahensis | reverse complement strand
AACCGTGCCCGCCAGCTCGTGCCCCGGCACGTGCGGCAGCGTAACGTCGGGATCGTGCCCCATCCATCCGTGCCAGTCGCTCCGGCACAGCCCCGTCGCCTCCACCTTGATCACCACGCCCTCGGTGGACGGCGTCGGATCGGGCACGCTCTGCACGCGGGGCGGCTGGCCGAATTGCTCGAAGAGGACGGCTTTCATGGGAGGCCTTTCATGCGCGAGGGGCAGGAAAGGGCGGTATAGCGGGCAGATGACGGTGGGGCAAATCAGGTGACGTTACGGGCAACGCCCTGAAGCAGCCTAGAACGTGAAGAACGGAAGAGCCTGAACGAAGTGAGGTTCGAGCTCGCAGCTCGGCTCCCTCATCCCGATCACCGCGCTTTCGAGATCCTTTCGTACGAGGGGTGTGAACCGGACTTTCCGATAGGACCAGTTGTACCAGGAAAACCCACTTCCATTTTCCACGACAAGCACGGCATGGAAGTTGACAGTGATATCCTTCCAGTACCAGGCTTGCATCGTCAGTCCGCGCAGATCGTGGAGGCTCGTGGTTTCCTTGTAGTCGCTTGAGCGGGTGGAAGGAATTTGAAGACAATACGGCTTGCCTGCTGCGATACGCTCGGCTTTCCACGCAACGACGACAACGTTCATGTATGACCAAGTCATCAAACAGACGACGACGCCTCCGCTGAAGATCAGATGACCTTTCCGGTAAAAGCGCAAAGGCGCATGGTCGTCAGTCCGCCAGGGCCCCAATCCGATCACCGCTAGGTCGATCAGGATTCCGGTGATGCCCATAGCAGCCCATTCGATGCCAAATGGAATGGCAAGAAACAGCGTGAGAATGATGTGGAGGGCGATGGCGTAGCGGACCGCAACGTATGCCCGAGCATGATCGCCCGATCCTGGAAGCAGCGCCCAAGTCAGCACCAGCAGGGGCGAAAAGCACCAAAGCCCGAAAACCAGAAACAGAATCTCTGGTTCCCAGGGATCTGGCGAATGCAGAAGCCAGATCAGCCAGTAGACTACACAGGCGCACAATGCGCACCCGAGCAGCATTCGGATACGTGTCAGCCAGTCGAGGATCGAAACCATCTGCGGGTGGAGCGGGTCGGTTCGAGATCCTCGATTGTGCCATATTGTATCACTTGACGAAAGTGACTCTGGCTTCTGCTTTCACCCTTTGAACCGCCCGAACACCACTTTCGTCTCGCCGTAGTCGCGCCGCTCGATCTCCTCGAAGCCTTCCGGCAACGTCACCTCGATGCCCTGCGCCTCTTCCACGATCACCAGCGCATCCGGCGTCAGCCATCCGCCCTCGGCGCAGGAGCGCAACGCCTTCGGGGCGAGGTCCTTGCCATAGGGCGGATCGCAGAACACCACGGAGAAGGGGGCGTTCGGCGCGGCCTCGCCCATGCGCGTGGCGTCGCGGCGGAAGAGGCGGGTCGCGCCGCCCGCGCCCAGTGCTTCCACGTTCTCGCGGATGAGGCCGCGCGCCTGCGCGCCGTCATCGACGAAGAGCGCGAAGGCCGAGCCGCGCGACAGCGCTTCGAGGCCCATGGCGCCGGTGCCCGCGAACAGGTCGAGCACGCGCGCGCCCTCGACCGGGTCGTCGTAGCCGTGCTGCAGGATGTTGAAGATCGTCTCGCGCAGGCGGTCCGAGGTCGGGCGGATGGCGTCCGAGCTCGGCCCCTTGAGCGAGCGGCCGCGCCAGCGCCCGCCCACAATTCTCATGGTCTAACCCTCATCAGCGACGGCCGCGCGGGCCACCCTTCGAGCCGCCTTTGGATCCACCCTTGAAGCCGCCCTTCGACGCGCCTCTCGGCCCGCCCTTGAAGCCTCCGCCACCGCGCGGGCCGCTACGGGAGGGGCCTTCGCCACGCGGAGGACCACGGCGCGGACGCTCGTCGCCACCCTCACCGCGCGCGCGGAAGGGGCGCTCGCCCTGGCGAGCACGCGGGCGGTCCTCGCCGCCCTCGCGGGAGCGGAACGGACGGTCGCCAGCCGGGCGGCGCGGGCGCTCGTCCTCGTCGCGGCGGGTGCGGCTTGCGCTGCCCTCGCGCTTGAAACGGGAGGGCGGCGCATCGCGGTCGTCACGGCGGCGCGGGCGGTCCTCGCCGCGGGCGG
>NZ_WURB01000065.1 GCF_009830105.1 Microvirga makkahensis | reverse complement strand
ACCGCAACGCTCTCGTGGCCGAGGCGGGGCTGGACTGGCAGATCAACAAGGATATGGCTCTCGGCGTGTCCTACTCGGGCCAGATCGGGGCACGGACGCAGGAGCACGCGGTGAAGGGCAACTTCACCTGGAGGTTCGGAACGCGCTAGGACGCCGAGGCATCAGGTGATGGATAAAGGGCAGCCCAGTCCCCACTGGTGAACTATCGGTATTGGCAGATTGCGTTGACAAAGTCGGCATCCAGACGGGCTGGGACAGCGATGCAGCTTGCCTTGTTAGGATAAGACCGTGGTGAGGTGTATCCTTCGGGCCGTCTCAGGCTCCTTGGATCATATGAGGCCCTGGTGAAGTGACCAGCTTGGCGAGCTTTCTCAGATTCTGAGCCATTGCCACCAGCAGGAACTCGTCCTGAGCGCCGCACGAGCCCCTTAACCGCAGACGTCCCATCTTCAGGATCCGCTTCAGATGCGCAAACAACATCTCGATGCGCTTGCGCCCCTGACGTGACCGCTCATAGGCCGGCGTGCCCCTCAAGGAGCGCGCGACCTCCCGGGCATGCTCATAGATGCTGCGCGTGATCCTGCGGGCTGGCGTGTTGGGACAGCAGCGCTCCTTGAGGTGGCACGGAGCGCAATCGAACCTGCTGCCCAGATAAAGCCTGTTCGTGCCCTCATTCACGATTCGGCGGCTGGTGGTCAGGGTCTTGCCCTCAGGACAGGTGTAGGCATCCGCCTCAGGGTCATAGTGGAAGTCTGATCGCGAGAAGGTGCCATCCTGGCGCTCGGATTTGTCGATGACGGGAACATGCGGCTCGATCTCCTGCTCGTCCACGAGCCAGTGGAGCATCTCGGCCGAGCCGTAGGCGCTGTCACCCGCCAGTCGCTCGGGCTTGAGGCCAAAGCGCTCGGCCGTGCGTTCCAGCATGGTGCGGGCAGCCCCCACCTCAGCTTGGCTAACCGCACGAGAGGCCTCCACATCCACGATCACGGCTGCCTTGAGGTCGATGAGGTAGTTGTCCGCATAGGCAAAGAAGGCCGGGCCGCGCAGCGCGCAGGTCCACTGAGCTGCTGGATCAGAGGGCGAGACGAACTTCGGCTCAACGTCTGTGGCCGCACCCCAGGCGGCCTCATCCAGGGTGGCGAGATACTCGCGCACGGCCCGCGGAGCATCCTGCGGGTGGTCCAGCGCGATCCAGTCGGAACCTGCCAGGGAGCGCTGCTTGTTGGCATCCGCCTGGATTAAGCTGGCATCGGCCGCAAAGCCCTCGCCGCCCACCGGCCCCTCGTCCAAGCAGCGCTACACCACCGCCTCGAACAGGTGACGGAACAGGTCGCTCTCGCGAAAGCGGCCGTGCCGGTTCTTGGAGAAGGTAGAGTGGTCCGGCACCTTGCCTTCCAGCCCGAGACGGCAGAATCAGCGATAGGCCAGATTGAGGTGCACCTCCTCGCACAGCCGCCGCTCGGAGAGGATGCCGAGGCAGTAGCCGATCAGCAGCATGCGAATCATCAGTTCAGGGTCAACCGAGGGGCGACCAATGTAGCTGTAGAAGCCGGCCAGGTGCTGGCGCAGCCCGGAGCAGTCGACGAAGCGATCAATGCGTCTCAGCAGGTGATCGCAGGGAACGTGATCCTCGAGCCGGAACTCATAGAACAGGCTCTCCTGCATCACGAGACGCTCGCCCATCATGGCCCGACCTCCCTGAGAATGCCTCATCAGGGAATCACGAACCGCCGCCAATCACGAGGACTTTTCCAACGAAATCGGCACATCTCGGAAGTAGGTTGAAGGTCCGGAGTCGTGTGGTAAGCGGACCTCGCTCGAATCTCGTGATGTCCTCCAGTTGCGACCGCCATGCGACGGCGGCACGAGCCGCCGCGATCCCTCCTGGAGATGCCTCTTTTGGAATGGACTATACCCTCCTGCGCACAGGAAGGTTGCCATCGGAGGCGTGAGTAGGATGAACAAGATGCTGGACGGAAGGCTTTGGAGTGGCTCAAGCACGACTTGCGCGACGTTGAGCATGGCCCTTCCGACGAGGCACTGAGCGTGCTGATGGAAGACGCTGAGCGCCTCATCAAGCTGTACCTGGAACGCCCCGAGAAGCTCCGTCCTTCTGCTGTTGCAGGTGAGTTGAACGAACTAGCAAAAGGTGTCGAGACAGCAGCGAAAGCAGCAGAGAGGCTCGGCAACCAGGGTCCGCTGCCGATCGTCGCCCTGTCG
>NZ_WURB01000064.1 GCF_009830105.1 Microvirga makkahensis | reverse complement strand
ACCGCAACGCTCTCGTGGCCGAGGCGGGGCTGGACTGGCAGATCAACAAGGATATGGCTCTCGGCGTGTCCTACTCGGGCCAGATCGGGGCACGGACGCAGGAGCACGCGGTGAAGGGCAACTTCACTTGGCGCTTCGAAACACGTTAGATGTTTGGTCCCGGCACATGGCGGGCGGATTGAGCCCGAAGCATTGAGGCTCTATTGTCATTATCTTGGAGATGCACTCTTAGGGAGTGGGGACGCGTAGCGTCTTGAGCCTTCGAGCGACGTTGTCGGCGCTGACGCAATCAGCGGGATGCTGCCGGAGGAGGGATCGAATACCCATTCCGGTCGAGCTTAATCCATTGGAAGCACCCACAATTTCGCCGACGATAACCAATGGCGAGCGATAACGTAGTCTGGAGCAGCCAGTATAGTTCTGACCTGGCATTGGTTCGCTTTGTCGTCGCACAAGGGAAACTCCCAGTGAAACCTAATCTCCTGCTTACAGCTGTACTGCTGACTGCCTTCTCCGTACTTGCCGCCGTTTCTCAGACTGAAAGCTCGGCAGGAACCGGGGCGGACTCCATGCCCGCTGTGAATTGGCCGTTCGTCTAGACGGCGGACTCGGTGACCTATCTGGGCGACACCCTCACTCTCCAGGGGATTTCCCCACAAGCGATTGTGTTCGCGGGCAGGCCTGAAAGAGTGACGGGGGATGCCTCGACGGCGAAGTTCATCGAGTTCTGGACGTCCGGGAAGAGCGACCTCGAGAAGGATCCTCCGAACGCCACGCTGTCTGCCGTCGTTGAGGGGAAGCCTCAGTTGCCCGTGGTCGAACTGAGCAATCCGCAGCTCAACGGCACCAGCCCGACTTACAAGGTCAAGGTGCCGGGCGATAGACCTCCCCCAGCCACTTCCGGCGCCGCAAGCCCGTTCATCGACTGGTGGGCCTGGCATCCCGGCCCCTCTCCCGGTCCATGGGGCGTTGTTGGCGTGGCCCATACGGCGGGCTGCTGCCGCCCCGCCTGGGCATGGTAAGTCCGACCGCCAGAGGCCATCGGAAAGCCATATCGGCCAGCCTTGAGCAAGTCGTAATCTAAGGGGGCAATCGTTATGGGGGAACGCCGGGGGCGTTCTCACAAAATCGAAAGCCGCTAATCTGTCGAGGGCTCATGAAATCGCTTGAACGTGACGGGGTCAAACTGTTCTACCAAGAGTCAGAAGGCGCAGACCGACCTATTCTGCTGGTCCATGGCTGGTGCTGCGATCATACCTATCTGGCGTTCCAGCACGAATACTTCGCTCGCGCCGGGCATCGTGTTGTCTCCGTCGACCTGCGGGGGCATGGCCAGAGCGATAAGCCGCATCAATCTTATACTATGCAGGTTTTTGCTGATGACCTTGCATGGCTGTGCCAGCAACTCTCCCTGTCAGGGGTTGTAGTGGTTGGTCACAGCATGGGTGGCATAGTCGCGTTCGATCTTGCCTGCCGTCGGCCCGATACGGTCTCGGCGGCTGTGATGCTGGATGCGGCCGTGGTTCTCCCGTCCGCGGCACGTGCCGCCATCCCGCACTTCTTGGAGGAGCTGCGAAGTATCAACTACCGGGATGCACTCCGTAGCTTCGTCACCGACGCGCTGTTCCTTGCGACTGACGACAGTGAGCGGAAGCAGCGTATCCTCAAGGCAATGTTATCGACGCCGCAGCACGTTGTCGTATCGGCTTTCGAAGGTCTACGGGACTATGACCCCAGCGCCGCGGCCAAGGGACTGGCCGCGCCATGTCTCTACATTGCCGCTGACGAGGTGCAGCCACGTTCGGACGCGGTCAAATTCCACGAGATCGCGCCCGGAGTTGCCTATGGCAAGACTGTCGGTTCCGGGCATTTCTGTCAGATGGAAGTGCCGGACCAGGTGAACGCTATGATCGAACGCTTTCTCTTCGTCATTTCTCCGATTTAGCTCTGTCCTGTCCTAGACTGAGCGCTCTCAGACGGCATTTAGCCGCCAAATGCACGGAATACCGGACGCTCATGAAGGGCAAGGGGGATCATCGCTGCCTGACCGGGCCGTGAATAGCGTGGTTCTGAGATTGCCCGGATGAGCGCTGGTTGCGCGTGGGGCGCTGGGGGCATGGGAGGTCAGGCCGCCCCAGCGGCCTGCGGGAGGAGGGCGGGTTGGACGCTGTAGCGGCACGGCGATCTCGCGCGTATTCTCGTGCGATGCTCAACAAGCCTGGTGCGATGCTCAACAAGCACGCAAGAGGGCAAGCCGGCTCGTGC
>NZ_WURB01000063.1 GCF_009830105.1 Microvirga makkahensis | reverse complement strand
GATGTCTTCCAGACCATACCCGCCAATAGAGCCTAAGCCCCGCAGCCAATACTTGGATCTTGCCCCCAGAGGAGCCCAAACTCCGCAGCCAAAACTGCAGATCAAGGCTCTTGGACCACGCCAGAGACCGGCCCTGGCAGGGCACTCGAACCTGCAACGGCCCGAATGCTTCGTCTCCAAAGACGTGACGTCACTCCCGAGCAAGAGCCCGCGAACAGACATTCAGCGTATCCGGAAAAAGCCGCACCGCCTGCTGTCGCGGTGGTGCGGGGAGGGGACACATAATCGTTTCCCCGGCAAATGCAAGCACAAACCGCCGTGCGTCGCCGTCGGTCAGGCGGCTTCCCGGAGAGCGAGGCGATCGATCGCGGCCTCGATTCGGGAGAATGCCCGCAGATCGTCGGGATGGCGCACAGGAAGAATATGATCGATGCCCCCGGAGACACAGGGAGAGGAGGGGCCGTGCTCGTCGTCGCCGGCCCCGCAAAAGCAGATGCGGCCGGGTTCACTAACGGTGTCTTTACCCGTGTTCGTCAGAGTCCGCCGCACCGCACCCGCGGTGGCCTGTTTCCAGTTCCAACAGATTTGTCAGTTCTCATGCGTAAGCCATTAAAGCCCAACGACGTCGTTCAAGCTGCAGCCCAGCCAGACGGCAGGATCCCCGCCGATCAAGCGGAGATTCACCAGCGCAGCGATTCGGTGCACCCGAATAGCGATAGGTCTGTCTGGGAGGCTCCCTGGTCCTCTGCGGGGGAAGCGGAGCCCGGCTGGTGGAAGGCCTTCGCGCTCGACAAGGATGTGAGAGCCACGCGGACCCCCGACCGTTTCATCAGAAAGCAGCCGGACACCAACGTCGTGGCTCTTCCGGCCAGCGAGGCCATGAACGCGGTCCGTCTTGCCCGTGCCGCGGACCGATCCTGCGAGGAGGCGATCCGCACGCGCCTGGAACGGCTTCGGGCCGCGATGGAAACCAAGTCGACGATTTTTTCACCGCCGGCGTCCAAGGCGGATTGCCCTCCGGTTGCGGCGCCATCCGGCGCGGACCGGATGGAGGAAGCCGCCGTGCTCCCTGAAACGACCGCTGGAGTTGATGCTGAGACGAGGTCGGGTTCGGAGGCGCGCTCTCTCCCCGAGAGCCGGGGGGAGATTCCTGATGCGCTCGATGACATGAGCATCGAACCGGCACCCGGCCACCCTGAAGTCGATGCGGCCGGATTTGAGCGGTCGGCCGGGCCGCTGCTGCCTGTGCCCGTAGAGGCCGCGAGACCGGTCTTTTCCGCGTTCGCATTCCAATCGGGATTGTATCGGACAGCCGTATCCCTGAAGTCCGGCTACGCGTTCGACCTGCCGGCACAGGAGGCCGGTGCCGACGACAGCCTTGCGACGGAGGCGGAGGACGAGGCCGCATTCCCTCAGAGCCCGGAGATCTCCGAGGATGTGTCCGAATGGAACGAGCCTGAGGAGCAGGCCGAGCTCGACTCGCAGGAGGCGCTCGCCGAGGATGTCGATCCTGGATATCTGGCCCTCTACGGGGAAGATTTCATGCCTGCTCCAGCAGCGGCGGGAATCGTAGAAGAAGCGACGAGAGCGACCTTGGCACCGGCAACGGCCCTGGCGCCGTCAGAGGTCCATTCGGCTCCCGCTGAGGCTCCTCCCGCGCCTGAACACACGCCGACAGGGCAGGTGATCAGCTTCCCCGCCCAGGAGCGCGCGCGGGGCTCGGGCTACGAGCTCCCCTCCATCGAATTGCTGGCCGAGCCGCCCGAGACCGAAGGCGATATCCTCACCGAGGACATCCTCGAGGAGAGGGCAGGCCGCGTCGAGAAGGTCATCCGTGACTTCGGCGTCAAGGGCGAGGTCATTCATGTTCATCCGGGGCCTGTCGTCACCCTCTACGAGCTGGAGCCGGCGCCCGGGGTGAAATCCTCCCGCGTCATCGCGCTCTCCGAGGATATCGCCCGCTCCATGAGCGCAGTCTCGGCTCGTGTGGCGGTGATCCCCGGCCGCAACGCCATCGGCATCGAGCTGCCGAACGATACGCGCGAAACCGTGTATCTGCGCGAGATGCTCGAGGCGTCAGACTTCAAGGCATCGACGCAGAAGCTTCCGATCTGCCTCGGCAAGACCATCGGCGGCGAGCCCGTCATCGCGGATCTCGCCCGCATGCCGCATCTCCTGGTCGCGGGCACCACCGGCTCGGGCAAGTCGGTGGCCATCAACACCATGATCCTGTCGCTCCTCTACCGGTTCACGCCGGAGCAGTGCCGTCTGATCATGGTGGACCCGAAGATGCTCGAACTCTCCGTCTATGACGGCATTCCGCACCTGCTCACCCCCGTGGTCACCGACCCGAAGAAGGCGATCATCGCCTTGCGCTGGGCAGTGCGCGAGATGGAGGACCGCTACAAGAAGATGGCTCGCCTGGGCGTTCGCAACATCGACGGCTTCAACGCCCGCGTGTCCGAGGCCAGGGCCAAAGGGGAAGTGATCACGCGAACCGTCGAGACCGGCTTCGACAAGGAAACCGGGAAGACCGTCTACGAGGACGTGACGATCGATCTCACTCCTTTGCCCTACATCGTGGTGATCGTGGACGAGATGGCCGACCTGATGATGGTGGCCGGCAAGGAGATCGAAGGTGCGATCCAGCGTCTCGCCCAGATGGCGCGCGCGGCGGGCATCCACGTGATCCTGGC
>NZ_WURB01000062.1 GCF_009830105.1 Microvirga makkahensis | reverse complement strand
AAAGTCGATCCCGGCGCGATCCTCCGGGCCGTAGGCCGCCTTCACCGCAATGCCCTCCGGCGTCAGCCAGGGCTCTGCCCGGGGCTGAGCTGCGGGCGAGGCTTCGGGGGCGCTGGTCCAGCCGAGGCTCGAGAAATCCGGGATACGTGTCATGGAACTCTTACCTCCCCTCGATTTGAGGTGGATCCATCAACGGCTGAATGGATAGAAGCGACCACAGCCAACAAATCGCATCCGTTGTAGATAAAATCTTGAATTCCCGCCGAGCGCATTGCGTCCTCGCGGAGGACCGGGCGTCCAGCCATATACACGAGCGAGGTCCCTGCCCTCTTTAGTTCTCGAGCTGTCTCTTCAGCTGCTGCCTCGTTCGGCGTGATTGCGGCCTCAGCTGGTCCAAAGTAGACCTCATCCGACGAACAGATGCATGCGATCTGGGAGCCAGACGCGGCGAAGGCAGCTATGAGAGCATGGAGAGACGGGAACCCGTCGTTCGTCACGGATTCTATCCCGCCTGCCTCAAAGAAGTTCTTGGCGAAAGTGGCCCGGGCCGTGAAGGCGGAGATCGGGCCAAGATTGGCCAGAAACATTTTCGGGCGCGCGCCAGTCTTGGCGAGGAAGGCATCCGACAGGTCGCGCAGGCGCTCGAAGGCCTGCGCCGTGCGGACGGAGGGCAGGGGCGTGGCCGACACGGCAGCTTGATCAATCTCTTGCTGCGCCACAGACGCAGCGGGCATCAGCACCGTGACATCCGCCTCATGGATATTCGGGAATTCGCTCGTGCCAGTGATCGGCTCCTTGCGGGTGGCGATCGCCTTCTCCCGCTGCACGCGAACAGGGGCGATGCGGGTCTGGAGAGCCCCCTGCTTGAGGCTCTCGATGATGCCACCCTCGCGCTCGATCTCCTGGAAGAGACCCCAGGCTCTCTCGCAGAGCGCATCGGTCAGCGCCTCGAAGCCGCCAGCGCCTGCCGCGGGATCGGCCACGCGCCAGAGGTTCGACTCCTCCAGCAGCACCAACTGGGTGTTGCGCGCTACGCGGCGAGCGAAGGCATCGGGCAGGCCGAGAGCCGCCGTGAAGGGCAGGATCGTGATCGCGTCCGCCCCGCCGATGCCGGCGGAAAAGGTGGCGACCGTCGTGCGCAGAATGTTCACCCACGGATCGCGCTTGGTCGTCATACGCCAGGCGGTTTCCGCATGCAGGCGAACGGGCTTCGGCTCCAGACCGCAGGCCTGCTCCACCTGCGCCCAGAGGCGGCGCAGCGCGCGGAACTTTGCGACCGTGAGGAACTCGTCCGCATCCGCCACCAGCAGGAAGGACAAGGCTTTGCGGGCGGCATCGAGGGAATGGCCGTGGGATTCAAGCGCCCGCAAATAGCTGACGCCCGTGGCGAGAACGGCGGCCAATTCCTGCGCCTCGCTCGCGCCCGCCTCATGGTAGGGGCGCCCTTCGGCCAAGAAGGCGCGGCCGTTGAAGCCTTTTTCGGTCAGGCTCTTCAGCATCGCGCCCATGCGGGCCGACACCTCGTCCCACGTAACAGAGAGACTGCCGAGGGAGGCCAAGCCACCGATGGGGTCCATGCCGAGATCAAGCGACAGATCCGACAGCTTGTGGCCGCGCTTGTCTGCAAGCGCAATGAGAAGCTCCGCCATGGAGCGGCCCTTGCCGCCGGCATCGAGGCGCAAATGAATGAGGTCCAGCATCACGCCGGAAAGCGCCTTGTCGAGATCCTCGACCGTCTCGATCTTGACGCCGAAGCCGCGCGCGGCGGGGGCTTTATGTGTAACGATGGTCAGCGCATCGGCGCCGTTCTCGAGATCGATGAGGGCAAGCTCATTGGTCTTGGCCGGATCGGGATGGTCCATCCGCTGGGACACGCGCCAGCGCCCGGCCTGCTCGCGTGCGATCCGGGCTGCTCCCTCCGCCTTTGGGTAGAGCGGCTGGATCTCGATGCCGTCATGGGTGCGGCCGACGAGCTTCTTGGTGAAGTCAGCTCCCTTCAGCACTCCCTCGACCAGCTTGAGCCATTGCTCGCGGGTGGCTTGCGAGAAATCGGCCGCAAGAGAAAGATCGTCCATGGCCGCCATCAGGCAAATTCCATGATGGTGGCATCGACGGCGAGACTATCGCCTTCCTTGGCGTGAATTTTGGCAATCGTGCCGTCGCGCTCGGCGCGCAG
Organism: Microvirga makkahensis; assembly: GCF_009830105.1. Lineage (GTDB taxonomy): Bacteria > Pseudomonadota > Alphaproteobacteria > Rhizobiales > Beijerinckiaceae > Microvirga > Microvirga makkahensis. The sequence continues at coordinate 872 of NZ_WURB01000062.1, read as the reverse complement.
CACGTTCTCCATCTTCATCGCTTCGACGATGCAGAGCGGCTCGCCCGCCTTGACCTCCTGCCCTTGGCTCACACTGAGTGCCTTCACGAGACCAGGCATGGGGCAGAGCAATTGCTTGCCCGTATCCGCCTCCTGGCGCTCGGGCATGAGCGCCGCAAGCTCCGCCTCGCGTCTGGTATAGACGCGCACCTCCGCGGAAGCGCCTGCATGGGAGAGGGCCATGCCGTTGAGGATCGGCCGCACCTGCACCGCGATGGCCTCGCCACCGACTGTGCCCGTCCAGACCGGCTGACCCGGCACCCACGCGGACTCGACAGGCCAAGCCTTGCCGTCGAGCATAACGGCGATGCCGTCGTCGATGTCCTGGATCATCACGTCGTGCCGCTCCGCGCCGAGAAGCACCACCCGCTCCCGCTCGAACTTGAAGGCGGAGGCAGCGCGCATCTGACCCGAGATGTGGCGCTTGCGCTCGTTCATCAGGTGGTCGATGGCAGCCCCGACCGCCGCCATGCGCAGAGCTATCTCTCCTTTAGGCGCGGGAGCCTTGAAGCCTTGCGGGAACTCCTCCGCGATGAAACCGGTGGAGAGCGTGCCGCTCTTCCAGCGGGGATGCTGCATGAGCGCCGAGAGGAAGGGAATGTTGTGACGGATGCCGTCGATGGCGAAGGCGTCGAGCGCGGTGGCCTGGGCCTCAATGGCCTGCTCGCGGCTCGGCGCATGGGTCACGAGCTTGGCGATCATCGGATCGTAATAGATCGAGATCTCGCCGCCCTCGTAGACGCCGGTGTCGTTACGTACAGTCACGCCATCGATTGCGCCCTCCTGCGGCGGGCGATAGGTCACCAGCCGGCCCGTCGACGGCAGGAAGTTGC
>NZ_WURB01000061.1 GCF_009830105.1 Microvirga makkahensis | reverse complement strand
GAGACATCAACTATGCCTGGCCGACCGCGCAGATCGCGGTGATGGGAGCGAAGGGCGCGGTGGAGATCATCTTCCGAGGCGACATCGGCGACGAGGACAAGATCTCTGCGCGCACGAAGGAATACGAGGACCGCTTCATGTCACCGTTCGTAGCGGCTGAGCGGGGCTATATCGACGAGGTAATCATGCCGCATTCGACACGGCGGCGGATCGCCCGCGCCCTCGCCATGCTGCGCCACAAGGAGACCGAGCGGCCGTGGAAGAAGCACGACAATATTCCATTGTGAACATGCCGATCTCAGAACGTTCCTGGGTCTCTTCCGCCATCCAGATCATCGAGGCGGATTTCAACCGCTCTTCCGACACGCATCTTCTGCGCGTGCCGCTCCCGGCGGTGCCGGGGATATCGCTTTATCTGAAGGACGAATCGACCCATCCGTCGGGCAGCCTCAAGCACCGGCTGGCGCGCTCGCTGTTTCTGTATGGCCTGTGCAACGGCTGGATTGGGCCGGATACAACCATCGTGGAAGCGTCGAGCGGGTCGACCGCCGTGTCCGAGGCCTATTTCGCCCGGATGCTGGGGCTGCGTTTCATCGCGGTGATGCCGCGCTCCACTTCGGCTGAAAAAATCGCGCAGATCGCCTTCTATGGCGGTGAGAGCCATTTCGTGGACAGCCCCGCCGCCATGTACGAGGAGAGCGCACGTCTCGCGCGCGAACTCGGCGGCCATTACATGGACCAGTTCACCTATGCCGAGCGGGCGACGGACTGGCGCGGCAACAACAACATCGCGGAATCCATCTTCAACCAGATGGCGCAGGAGGAATATCCGGTGCCGCGTTGGATCGTGGTGGGGGCGGGCACCGGCGGCACCTCGGCAACGCTCGGACGCTACATCCGCTATCGCCGCCTGCCGACGAAGCTGTGCCTGGCCGATCCGGAGGCGTCCGTATTCCATCGTCATCTGGCGGACCGCAATGTGTGTATCGCGTCCAATCCGCCCTCCGTGATCGAGGGCATCGGCCGTCCGCGCTGCGAGCCGTCCTTCGTGCCAGAACTCATCGACCGTGCCTACGCCGTGCCCGACGCAGAGAGCATCGCAGCGGCGCGCGTCCTCTCCCGCCGCATCGGCCGTTCCTGCGGCGGCTCCACGGGCACCAATCTCTGGGCGGTGGCGCAGCTCATCGGCGAGATGATGCAGCGCGGAGAGAAGGGGTCAGTCGTGACCTTGTTGTGCGATTCCGGCGACCGTTACCGCAGCACGCATTTCAGTGATGAATGGCTGAGAGAACGCGGCATCGATATCAGGCCCGCGGAAGAGGCGATCGAGCGTTTCTTCGAGAGTGGCGTTCTGAAACAAGCTGAATAGGATCCTCCGCCCTCATCCGTGGACACAGCCGCGAATGGGCCCTCCTCAGGATGGGGGCGAGCTTGCGGGATGCCGTTTACCCACCGCTTCCGGCGAACCATTTCAGCATCAGCTGAAGGTCCGTCTGGGAGAGACCATGTCCGGTCGGCAGCGCCTCGTGCTGGACGTCCGCGCCGGCTGACGACAGCGATGCGGCGAGACGCGCCGAATTCTCCGCCTGGACGATCGGATCCTTCAGGCCCGATACCATCAGCACGCGCTTTCCGGTAAGATCCGCCTTCGGAGCATCTCTCAGCGGAACCATAGCGCGCAGCAGCGCGGCTCCTGCCAGAGCTTCCGGCCGGAGCATCAGCATGGCGGCGGCGATGTTCGCGCCGTTCGAAAAGCCGAGCGCAACCGGTGCCTCCAAGCCGTAAGCCTTACGGGCCTCGGTGACGAAATCCGCCAGCTCGTTGGCGCGAAGGCGAACGTCCTCCTCGTCGAATACGCCCTCCGCCAAGCGGCGGAAGAAGCGCGGCATGCCATTTTCCAGAACCTTGCCGCGCGGGGAGAGCAAGGCGGAGCCGGGTGAAACCATGCGCCCCAGGGAGATCAGGTCGTTTTCGTCGCCGCCCGTACCGTGAAGCAGCAGGAGAGGCGGGCGGTTCAGCCCGGCAGCTGGTTCAAATCGATGGATGAAGGTGAGTTCTGACATCGGGTTCTTCGCTTTTCCATTTCCCAAAGGGGAGGGGTAGGGTGGAGTATTGCGACTGCGTGGGACTTAATCCAGCAGAGCCGTCACACCGGCCTTCTGCCGGTGATCTCGGCCCGTAGAACGCCGCGCCTCTGGAATCGGGATGGCCGGGTTAAGCCCGGCCATGACGCCGTAGCGGCCTTCGGGATCGGGTGCACCGCGCCGGCCGCCCGACCCTCATTCCCAACCCCTCGCCGCAACGTTGAGAGGGATATTCCTTACGCCAATGCAGGCAGATGGGCCTCGATCCTCGTGCAACTCGGCTCGAGAAAGCCAGGGAGTTTCGGTTCGCGGCCCGGCCGGTCCTCCGCCTCGTCGGCCTCGCAGCCGGGTCCGTCGGTGGCGATCTCGAACAGGATGCCGCCGGACTCGCGGAAGGCCACGTGATGAATCGAACCGCCGTCCATGCGACCCGGCAGGAATCCGCCGACGCTGCGAATATTGATCGTGCCGCCCATGGGAGCATTGCTCCTGTAGCGCACCGGGGAGCCTTCACGCGCCACTTCGCGGAAACCGAAGACATCTGTGAGAATCACCCCGGTGGGCTCGCCGTTCTCGACGAGCAGCGTGACGCCTTCCAGGCCGCGAACGGCATGCTCGGCCGGGATTTCGCCGTTCGACCAAGCCTCATCGCCGCCGGCATTCTGCACGCCCACGAGAGACAGGTTCGTTCCGTGCGGATCCTTGAAAGGGCGGAACGCTCTGGCCGAAGCGTTTCTCCAGCGTGCCATGTGCCACGCCCTGTTCAATGAGGCGGTGGCTCCAGTAGCCGAGGGAGCCTTCGGGCACCCGGAAGGCCGTTTCCGAGGTCGAGTCGACACCCGTGCGCCCGGGCGGCACATGCTTCCGGGGAAAGAAGGTGAGGAGCGAGCCCGGGCTGCCATGGCTGTCGCCGAAATAGAAGCGGTAGGTGCCGGGATCGTCGAAGTTCACGGTCGTCTCGACGAGACGAAGCCCGAGAACCCGTGTGTAAAAATCGAGGTTGCGACCAGCCGGACCCGCAATGGCGGTGAGATGATGAATGCCGTGGTGCCGCATGGCCGTATTCCTTAAGCGGAAGCGCGGGATGCGCGCCGCACGCCCGGGACATAGACATCATTGACAGGGGAATAGGGGCGGAAAGGGCACTTTGCGGGATTGCAAGCCGTGGGAGTTCTCAGGCCCAAAGCCGCACCAATGCTGCGGATTTTCGACCGGCAAGAATCCGGCAACCAAAGAGACTCAGCAAGGCTTAACCTCAACGCGGATTCAGCATTGCACGTTAACGGTTTACGGCCGTCGCCCGTGTGAAGCTCAGTCTCGCGCAAGAGAGCGACCGGCTTCCATTGAGTACGGGCCGGAGGGAGTCATAGGGATGCTGAGAGACAGCCTTCGCGAGTTCGTCGACGTTGCCGCAGAGCAAAACTTCATTTCGTCCGATGCCGTCAAGGCGCTCTCTGGCGAGATTCTGCCGGATGGCATCCTCAGTCGCCTGGAGGTGGAGACGCTCCTGGCCGTGGATCGCATCGTCGAGGCGGACGAGAGCTGGGGGGGGGCCCTCACCAGGCTCGTGGTGGATTTCGTTGTGTGGAAGCGGGAGCCTCACGGGGTGGTGAGCAGCGACGACGCCCTCTGGCTTGCCACGGTCCTGGAGGTGAGCGGGCCCAGCCGCAACGCCATGAACATCGCCTATGCCATCCTGGACGAGGCGGGCTATGTGGATGTGGCGCTCCTCGATTTCATCATGCGCGGACGCCAGCGGGCCCGAATGAGCCTCATGGCGGCTTAAGGCTTGGCATTTCGCCATCTAACCTAAATGCTAAACGCAGCCCTGCTTCCCGAATGCACCGATGTGCAGTAACGGAGGTGGGGCTTGAATTGTTTTGAGGGTGGAGCGTCCGAGGCTCATGTTCGACAAGATCCTGATTGCGAACCGTGGCGAGATCGCGTGCCGGGTGATCAAGACCGCCCGGCGAATGGGCATCAAGACGGTGGCGGTCTATTCCGATGCAGATCGGGACGCCCTCCACGT
>NZ_WURB01000060.1 GCF_009830105.1 Microvirga makkahensis | reverse complement strand
GCGTGCGATCTCCCAGAGGTTCTTGCGCCCGTCGACAGTTCCTGTCTGCCTTACGCGTCCGCGCTTCTCCAGGTTCAAGAGGGTGGCCGAGATCCGGCTTGGCATCGTCCTGAGAAAGGGATCGTCCCCGGAGAGTCCCTTATCCCTTGCGATGGCCGCCGAGCACGCTGCCGTGCTGATGGGTTCCTTAGCTTCCCGGATCGTCTTGAGGACGATCGCGCTCAGGTTCTCTCCCGAGAATGGACTTCTGCCAGCGGGCGCCCTCTTCCTTGGGGTTGTGGTCGGCAGAATGCTTGAGTCGAACAACCTTGCGACCTGATCGATGGCTGCCACGTCGCCGTCTATTTGCTTGATCTGCTGTTCGAGAGTTTGGCGCTGTCCAGTCAGCTCGGCACGCTTCTTCAACAACTCCTCAACGGCGCCCGCCATTCCACACTCCGCTCGACTCGAATTGTGCAACATCCTGTTGCACAATTGGCGGCGGACATTACCGGATCAGGTCCAAAAATCTGGTGGCATTTACCACCGAATGCCGCAATGATCTGACACGGGAACCGATGGCGCTCGTCGCTGAGGGGCTGCCTCTGCCGCGGATCTTACGCCACGAGCCTCTGACCAAAACCTGCCGTGACATCACCTGCGATCCAGCCTCTTTGGTGCAAGCGTGGCTCCCAAGTGATGAGACTCTCCCATCCCGGCTTATGCCCCCGCTCGGCGCGCCAAAGCGGGGTCAAGCCGGTGTTAGAGCGGCAAGCGCTCTCGTTAGTCCACCAGTGCTCCGTAAAGCAGGTTCTTGAAGAGAAAGCGCGTGTGCAGCCGTGGTGTTGGTGCTGCGGCCATGAACACGCCAACGATCTTCTCCTTGGGATCGATGGTGAAACTCGTACCACCGGCGCCGGCCCACATGGAGTCACCGGTCGAGCCTGGCACCCATGCGACACCTTCCTGCAAGCGCACGCCGAAACCGAGGCCGAAGCCATAGCCGGGACCCGTGGTTGGAGCTGGAGACCCCCGCAGACCCGCGATGTGGTCCGACATCATGTATTCGACAGTCTCGCGGGAAAGAATCCTGACGCCGTCGAGTTCCCCTTTGTTGAGCATCATTTGCGCAAATCGGAAGTAATCCTCCGCGGTTGTCACAGCGGCCGCCCCACCAAGCCGGTAGCGCTTGCCGGGATCCGCCTCGACACGGACCCACTTCCAGGCGTCGACCTTCTGTGGGTCCGTGTCGAGAGCATCGGCAAGGCGGGGCATCTGCTCAGGAGATGCCTGGAAGCTCGTGTCCTTCATCTTGAGCGGTTTGAACAGGATTTCATCCAGGAGATGATCCAGCCGTTTGCTGGCAACCCGCTCAACGAGCACACCCAGCACATCGGTTGAGACGCCATATTCCCACCGGGTTCCGGGCTCATAAGCGAGCGGAATACTTGCAAGCCGTTTGATCAACTCCTCGGGCGGCAGATCCACGTTGCGGGATTCGATCTCGGCTTTTTCGTAAGCCTCTTTCAACTCCGGAAATGGCGCGCTACCTGCATAGGTGAACCCCGACGTGTGTCGCAGTAGATCATGAACCGTAATCTGACGTTTGGCCGGTACGGCGACGCGGATTGTTCTACCACGCTCGTCCGTTTGCTCCGTCAGGACGCTCATCTGCTTGAATTCGGGCATCCAGTTCGAGATCGGATCACGAAGGCTCATCTTGCCTTGCTCGATGAGTGCCATTGCAGCCACAGAGGTGAAGGGCTTGGTCATCGAGAATGCGCGGAATACCGCATCCTTAGTCATCGGCTTTGTCTTGGCGGCATCAAGAGAGCCATGCGCTTCGAAATGGACGATCTGACCATTGCGGGCAATCAGCGTCACCGCCCCGGGCATCGTTCCTTTGGCGATCTCCTCCTTCATCACAGGGGCGATCCGCTCCAGCCGCTCTTGTGAGAATCCTTGAAGTCCGTTTTCGGCAAGCGCCGGTTGCAGTGGTGCGACGGTCAAGAAGCCGACTATAGGCAAGAGAACGTGGGTCTTCATGCTGTTCCTCCCTCGGACACTGGGCTTTCGCCCACGCCGGTGCAGATTGTTCTAGGCAGACCGGCGCATGCGGCCAGTCGCGCCAAAGGGGTATGGAGGTCGCGTATATTGTTGCTTAGACGATCTGACAGGGTCATCCTAGTCGACGGCGTGAGACGGTCGGCTTACGCGGAGAACAAGAACCAAGCTCTCGTGCGGGTGATTCACCTGACACACCATTGAGTTTTTTGCACGGCAGCCATGATGCACACAGGTGCTGCCAAGTTGACGTCAATAGACGAAGCTACCGCTGGGACAGCCATTAAGTCAGCCCACATCAGCCTACGAGAGCAGCACCAGTCGCATCGCGCCACGCGACGAAGGCGCGATCCCGTACAGCACGTTACTCGCTGCCGGGAAGACGATGCCGGCGGAGCTGGACGTGGTTTAGCCTTCCCTCCTATTCGTGGCTCTCCCGCACTTTGCGTGGAAGAATCGCCTTAACGTGACCTGATCCCGCCGATTTCCACCGGCAGAGCGGCGCATGAACTCGCTTTCGCTCATGCCCGGTTGTCGGATACGCCACGTCACTCCTCAGGGTCAGAACACCCTCGCCGTTGCAGTCGAGGGGTGTGCTCCCCATGGTCGCTGCCCTGCCTGTCGGCACATCAGCGCCAGCATCCACAGCACCTATCTTCGGCAACCTGCGGATCTCTCGTCCTTCGTGCGGGAGGTTCGCCTAAACGTTCGTATGCGCCGCTTCTACTGCCGCAACACAAGCTGCTCAAAACAAACCTTTGCGGAAGCTCTCCCGCGTCTTCTCAGACCTTATGCCAGACGCACATCAAGGCTGGCCAAGGCTCAAGGCAGGATCGGCATCGCCCTGGGAGGTGAGCCTGGTGCCAGGCTCCTCGCGCATCTCGCCATGCCGGCCAGCGCCGACACCGTCTTGCGCCTCGTGCAGAACCTGCCTCTGGCGACGCGCAAGCCACCACGCATTGTCGGCGTCGACGACTGGGCGATGAAGAAGGGTCGCACCTACGGATCCATTCTGGTCGACCTGGAACGCCGAAGGCCGATTGAGCTCTTGCCCGACCGAACCGCGTCCACGTTCTCAGCATGGCTCCGGCGCCACCCCACGATCAGAATCATCGTCCGCGACCGCCCCAGTGAATTCGAAAATGGCACGGCCACGGCCTCCAAGGCCATCCAGGTCGCGGATCGTTGGCATCTGCTGTTGAATGCCCGCCAGATGGTCGAGCGCTGGTTGGCGAGAGCTCATGTCCGGCTGCGGCGTCTGTCTCCCATCAATCATCCGCCTGTAGCCTCGAAACAAGGAACCCGCGCCTATCCTCGCACGCGGGCCGAGCAGGCCGCCAGTGCTGACAGCCGGACCCGCTGGCAGGCTCTCTATGAGGAAGTCCGGCAACGACATGCCCGTGGAGAGACGCTGTTGGCGATCAGCCGCACGATGGGTCCGGCGCGCGGCACAGTAAGGACGTTTGCTCAGGCCGAAAGCCTTCCCGAGCGAGCCGTGCGACAGCCAGGACCCAGCATCCTCGATCCGTATCGCTATCACCTCAATACCCGCTTGGCCGCCGGATACGAGATCGCCACTGCCCTCTGGCGCGAGCTAGGGGATCTCGGCTTCGCCGGCTCACCCAAGCAGGTCTGTCGCTGGATGGCCGAGCGTCGGACGGCTCCGGCCGAGACGACAGCACTTGATGCAACCGAGGATGCCGTCCTGGCACGAGTGCGACAAGATTCCGAGGCCGCGATTGTGGCCGATCTCGCCGAGCGCTTCTGCACCCTCATTCGTCAGTGTTGCCGTGAGCGCCAGCCCCAAAACAGTGAGCAGACGTCCATCCAGGCTCTGACAGCGTGGATTGCTGAAGCTCGGTCATCAGGAATCCAGACTGTCGAGACTTTTGCTGCCGACCTGGAGCAGGACGGGGCTGCTGTCCGCGCGGCGCTGACACAGCCGTGGAGCAGTGGCCAAGCCGAGGGCCAGATCACCCGCCTCAAGCTCCTGAAGCGCTCCATGTATGGACGAGCTGGCTTCGATCTCCTGCGTCGGGCCCTATCCCTTACAGCATCCCCTCACCTCCGGGTTAAGCTGACGGTGCCCCCGTGAGATAGCTTGCGAAAGATGCGCGAGCATGCGTCGAGCTCACTGAGCCATCCTGTTCCAGCTTTTCAATTCTTAAGCGGCTTTCACACCCTGGAGGAAGGTGGCGACCTCGTGGCTGAGATCGTTGGAGTGGCGGGCGAGTTCCTGGGCGGCT
>NZ_WURB01000006.1 GCF_009830105.1 Microvirga makkahensis | reverse complement strand
AGCTTCTGGAGGAGGCCTGCGCAAGAGCCGGCCAGCCCCTCACCCTGCGCCGCCAGGACGGCTACGACCATTCCTACTTCTTCATCGCAACCTTCATCGAGGACCACCTCCGCTGGCACGCCACGCGCCTCGGCTAGAAGTGTCCGATCGGCCCCTCCCTGAGCGTCTGCTCATCGGTGGCGTGCCCCGCTTTCCTCTTCCCCTTAAGGCAGGGACAGAAGAGTGAGGGTGAGATGGCCGGGACAGGCCCGGCCCTGACATGGAGGGCTGCCGTGCAGTCCGGAATTGGCGTGGCGCCCTGACTTTGCGCCTCGGTCCCTCACCCCTCGCCGCGAGGGGGAGAAAAATGGGCCGCATCATGAGAGCAAATTTCTCATGATGCGGCCCATAGCGGCGTTGCCGGACGCCCTTAATCCCTGCCGAAAGCACGCGGGTGCCGCAATTGCAGCGCCTGCACGAGCACCATGGTCTTCATGTCGGCGATCGTGTTATCGGCGATGAAGTCCACGACGTCGTCAAAGCCGACCTCCAGCACCTCGATCTCCTCGTGCTCGTCGGCCAAGCCGCCGCCTTCGGCGATCCGGTCCGCCTCCGTATAGGGCGCGAGGAAGAGGTGCAGCCGCTCCGTCGTGGCTCCGGGCGCGGACCAGAATCGTCCCAGGGGCTCCAAGCGCACCACGCGCAGACCCGCCTCCTCCATGCTCTCGCGGCGGGCGCAGGTCTCGGGCTCGTCCTCGTCGAGAAGCCCCGCGATCGCTTCGAGAAAATCCGGGTGCCCTTCGCGATGCATGACGGGCGCGCGAAACTGCCGGACGAGGATGACTTTTCGCCTCTCCACGTCATAAGGCAGCACGGCAGCGGCATCCCCGCTGTTGAGGATCTCGCGGATCATGGTCCGTCCGTCCGGCATCTGAACCGTCAGGTTCAGGAGCTTGCGCCATCCCTCGTAGACGGTGTCAATCTGCTTGATTCGATAGGCGGTCACGTCGGCTTCCTTTATGGCTGAAATCTGATTCTCCAGGACAATGCCTGAAGACAACAACTGGAACGCCCACGTTATCCATCTTCTTTGAGCCCGAGAGCCCGCTTCGGACGTTATGGACAGGAGTTCTGTCACGAGGAGTGTTCATGTGCTGCAAGATCTGGTCGGGGCCATCCGGAAACGACAGGCCATCCTTTTCGCCGGAGCCGGAGTATCGATGACCGTGGGGCTGCCCTCCTGGAGCACGCTCATCGAGCATGTGGCAGAAGAGCTCGATCTTGATACGTCCAGTTTCAGAGAGGGCGAGCTGAACTACCTGACGCTTGCCGAATATTACCGGATCAGGCAGGGCAGCATCGGCCCCCTGCGCAGCTGGATGGACCGGCACTGGACGCTTCCCGAGGAGAAGCTCAAGGCCTCGAAGGTCCACGAGCTTATTTCCAAGCTCGACTTTCCGATCATCTACACGACCAATTTCGACCGGAACCTGGAGACCGCCTTCGATCTCCACGGCAAGGACTACGTGAAGATCGTCAACGCCAAGGATATCGCCCGCATTCGCGAGGGCGTGCCGCAGATCGTGAAGTACCACGGCGATTTCGACGACGACGGTTCGATCGTGATCGCCGAGACCGATTATCTCGACCGCCTATCCTTCGAGTCCCCGCTCGACATCAAGTTCCGCTCGGATTCTCTCGGCAAGACCATACTGTTCATCGGCTACAGCATGACGGACCTCAACATCCGGTTTCTCATGCACCGGCTCTGGAAAACCTGGAACGGATCGGGCTACGAGCGCGACCGGCCGCAATCCTACGTCTTCATGTTGCGCTCAAATCCGGTGGAGCAGGCGGTTCTGGAGCAATGGGGGCTCAGGGTGCTCACGGAAAAGGACTGTCCGCCGGAGAAAGCCCTCGAGGTCTTCCTGACGAAGCTCTGCGCGTCGGTCGAGAAAGCTGATGAGGCGCGCCATCTCGAGTTGCCGCGGCCATGAACTTTTTGTAATTCGATCCTCCATTGCCTCAGTGACAGATTCGAATCGTTCATAGATGCGTTCGACGGCATCGTCCTTTGCGATGTGCCGAGGCACCCCCATTTGCCAGCTTGGCGTTTCAGAACAGCTGATGGATGGAAGAGCAGGTCGATGGCAGCTTCGATTCGGAATACGACGATTGATTTCTGGCGAGGCCTCGTCCTCCTGATCATCTTCGTCAATCACATCCCGGGCAACCTCATCGAGCACATCACACCGCGCAATTACGGCTTCTCCGATTCCACGGAGGCCTTCATCTTCATCTCTGGCATGTCGATCGCACTGGTTTACGGACCACGCCTGCCTCAAGGCGACCTGTTCAGCGTCGTGGCGCAATGCCTGCAGCGCGCCTTCAAACTCTATCGGGTGCACCTGGCCTTGACGGCCGGGGCGATCGTTCTCTTTTCGGTCGGCTACGAGCTGAGCGAGGAGATCGGACTCATTGAGGAACACGGGCGCAGCGCCGTCTTCGGCGATACGGCCAAAGGTGTCACCGGCATCATCCTGCTCGGCCACCAGCTCGGCTATTTCAATATCCTCCCGCTCTACATCGCCCTCATGTTCTGGGCTCCCGTGGCGCTCGTCCTTGCGCGGGTGCATGTGGGGCTTGCCCTTCTCGTATCCGGCGCGGTTTATATTCTGGCCCGCATGGGCATCGCGACCCTGCACAGCTGGCCGGAGCCCGGTACCTGGTTCTTCAACCCCTTCGCATGGCAATTCCTGTTCACGGGCGGAATCGTGACCGGCATTCTGGTCCTGGCGAGTCCCGTTCCCTACAATCGGCTCCTTGCCATCGCTGCTCTGGCGATCGTGACCCTCTCGTTCGTCGCGCGGACCGCCGGCTTCGGCCTGTTCCCTTGGCTTCAGGAAATCGCCTTCGCCAAGCTCGATCTCGTGAAGCAAGATCTCGGCTTGGCCCGGATCATCCACTTCCTGGCTTTGGCCTATCTGCTGACGCAGTTCCGGATCGGAGCCGTTCTGAAAACGACGCTCCTTGGACCGGACCTGGTCCGGCTTGGACAGCACAGCCTCACGATCTTTGCCGTAGGATCGTTGTTGAGCGCGCTGGGGCAAGTCGTCATGACGCTGGCCGCCGTCAAATCCTCCGCTAGTCCGCAGATCATCGGCATGGTATTCACGCTTCTGGGTATCATTGGTCTTCTGGCACTGGCGCGATATCTCGAATGGAACAAAAACAACCTGTCCGCCCGCCAACAAGGGCAGGCGAAGGGGCTCGGACTATCGTCATCATCGGGGCGGCTCTCGCCTTAAGTCCCGTGTTGTTCGGCCCGCCGGCGGCGGCATCTTCGAGCAATGGCGATTGCGATGTGACCCGCCAGATCTTCACGGCGCACGAAGCGGCCACGACGGTCGGCGCCAAGCTCGCCCGCCGCGAGCCTGTCCGTGTCCTCGCCATCGGCTCCTCCTCGACGGAAGGCATCGGCGCCTCCTCCCCCGAGCATTCCTATCCCGCCCAGCTCGAAGACGAGTTGCGCGAGGACTGGAAGAGCGGCGTCACCGTCGTCAATGCGGGCAAGGGCGGTGAGACCGGCGCCCAAACCCTTGAGAGGCTCGAAGCCGCGCTCAAGGCGCAGAGCTTCGATCTCGTGATCTGGCAAGTGGGCACCAACGATGCCATCAAGGGTGTGAGTGAAGAGGACTTCCGGGCCATCCTGGAACGGGGAATCGCGTCAGTGAGGGCAAGCGGAGCCAGCCTGATGCTCCTCGATCAGCAGTACTTCCCCACCATCCGCAACCTGGGCCGCTACGAGCGGTTCGTCGGAATGGTGGGCACCCTGGCGCGTGAACGGAAGGTTGCCGTCTTTTCCCGGTATGCCCTCATGCTGGATTGGAACAGCCAATCGCCCGAGGAGCTGCGCTCCATGCTCTCGGGCGATGGTTTTCACATGAGCGACAAGGGATACGATTGCCTTGCCGACCAGGTGGCAGAGGCGATCCAATCCCTGGTATCCCCTGCTCGCCACTCCGGGCAGGTCACCTCGAACCAAGTCGCCAAGGCGCGTTAACGCCTCCGCGGGGCCCGCGCGTCAGCGTTTGCTGGCGCGTTGCCCTAACGACCGCTTCCGCCGCAACACAATCGAGCCGTCCATGGTCCAAGCCAAACGCCGTCTCTCGCTCAAAGATGTTCTGACCGACGGGCGCATCGCGCTCATGCTGCCTTTGGGGTTCTCCTCGGGCCTGCCTTTCCTGCTCGTCTTCAGCACGCTCTCGACTTGGCTGCGGGAGGCGGGCATTTCGCTCACGGTCATCGGCCTGATGAGCTGGGTGGGCCTGGCCTACTCCCTCAAGTTCCTGTGGGCGCCCGTCGTGGACCGCTACGACGTGCCGGTTCTCGCCCGTCTTCTCGGCCGCCGCCGCGGGTGGATGGCTCTGGCGCAACTCGGCGTGATGGCCGCTCTTCTGAGCATGGCCGTGACCGGGCCGACGGTCAGCCTGCCCCTCACCATCGCCTCGGCGGTGATGATCGCCTTCTTCTCCGCCACGCAGGACGTGGTGATCGACGGCTGGCGCATCGACGCGGCGCCCACCGAGCGCCAGGGCATGATGGCGGCGAGCCTCCAGCTCGGCTACCGCCTGGCGCTGCTCTGCGCGGGCGCGGGCGCACTCTACATCGCCGAGCTCGTGAACTGGCCTGCCGCCTATCTGTCCATGACCACCCTCATGGGGGTGGGTCTCGTGGGCACCCTGCTCGCGCCGCGCATCGACGAGGTTCGGGTCCGCCAGAATCCCCCCTTCTCCCAGGCCATCGCCGAGCCCATCGCCGATCTCTTCCAGCGCAAACGAATGATGCTGATCCCGATCCTGGCGCTCGTGGCCTGCTACCGCCTGCCGGATTTCATGGCGGGCATCATGGCGAACCCGCTCTATATCGACCTGGGCTTCAGCAAGGCCGACATCGCCAGCATCTCGAAGCTCTACGGCGTGTGGATCGGCATCGTCGGCGCCTTCGGCGGCGGCCTCGCGCTGACGCGCCTCGGACTCTGGTGGACCCTGCTGATCGGGGCGAGCCTCGCTGCCGGGTCGAACGTGATGTTCTCCTGGCTCGCCGCGGGCAACGCCACTCTCACGGGGCTGACGCTCACCATCAGCATCGATAATTTCGCGCAAGGGTTCGCGGGCGCAGCCCTGGTGGCCTACATGTCGGGCCTCACCTCGCCGGGCTTCGCAGCCACCCAATATGCGCTCCTCAGCTCGCTCTATGCACTGCCCGGAAAGCTGATCGGCGGCGCATCCGGCGCGATCGTGGATTCTTACGGCTATCCGCTGCTCTTCACCGGCACGGCAGCGCTCGGCATTCCCCTCGCGATCCTCTGCCTCGTCGTGCGGCGGGATACGGTGGAAACGGTGCGGCAGAAGGAGGAGGCGGAGGCACGCATGGATTCCGCATCCGTGGCCGTGGGATCACGGGCTTGAACACCAACTCCTCGTCATCACCGGCCTCGTTCCGGTGATCCCGCTTTCATGAACCGCTGCGCTCTTCCGGATGGGATGTTCGGTCCGCTCCCGGCCCCGGTGTCGCGCCGGGCGGGCACTTGCCCAGGATGATCATGCCGAGCACCTCGTCCTGCGTGACGTCCTGCACGCTGGCGGAGCCCACCAGTTTGCCGTTCTTCATCACGCTCACGCGATCGGCGAGGCCGAACACGTCATGGATGTCGTGGCTGATGAGGAAGATGCCGATGCCCTCCTTCTTCAACTGCAGCACAAGATCCGCCACCTGCTGCGTCTCGGCCGGGCCGAGCGCGGCGGTGGGCTCGTCCATGATCAGCACCCGCGCGTTGAAATAGATCGCTCTCGCGATGGCCACCGATTGCCTCTGCCCGCCGGACAGCGCCTTCACCGGCTCCTTGAAGCGGCGGAAATGCGGATTGAGGCGCGCCATCACCTTGCGGGTCTCGGCTTCCATCGCGGCATCGTCGAGGGTGCCGTAAGGGGTCAGCACTTCGCGGCCGAGGAAGATGTTGCCCGCCGCGTCGATGTTGTCGGCGAGCGCCAGCGTCTGGTAGATCGTCTCGATGCCGTAGCGCTTGGCGTCGCGCGGCGTGGAGATATCGGCACGCTCGCCGTTCACGTAGATCTCGCCCGCATCCGGCTTGTAGGCGCCGGAGAGAATCTTGATGAGCGTCGACTTGCCCGCGCCGTTGTGGCCGAGTAGGCCAACCACCTCGCCGGGGCGCAGATCGATGGATACATCGTCTACCGCCTTGATGCCGCCGAAGGCGATGGAGATGTTGCGCATCTCGACGAGAGGCGTCGTTCCGTTGGCTTGCATGATACGCCCCTCCCCCTTACTTGATGCGGCGGCGATAGAGGCCGTCCACCCACACCGCCAGCACGAGCACCGCGCCGACGACGATGTTCTGCAGGGGCGTATCGACGCCAAGCAGCACCATGCCCGATTGCAGCGACTGCATGACAAGGGCGCCGAGCATCGCACCCGCGATGGTGCCGATGCCGCCCGCGAGCGAGGTGCCGCCGATCACGGCGGAGGCGATCACGTAAAGCTCGTCGAGGGTGCCCGCGGCGTTGGTGGCAGCGTTGAGGCGCGCTGTGGAGATGCAGGCGGAGATGCCGCAGAGCAGGCCCATGAGGCCGAACACCTTCATCAGCGCCCAGCGCGTGTTGATGCCTGACAGCTCCGCCGCTTCCGGATTGCCACCGATGGCGAATACATAGCGACCGAAGCGGCGGCGCGTGGCGATGAAAGTCATGGCGAGGCCGACCATGACCGCGATCAGCACCGGCAGCGCCACACCGTGCGGAATGAACAGGCCGCCCTCCGGCCATGGAATGCCGTTGGCCTCCGCCCAATTGCGGGCCGTTCCCACGGGCAGGGGATAGGCGTTGGCGATGGCGGCGGCCGACAGCACCGCGCCGCAGGCGACAATGGCGATCACCGCGTCCGCCCAGCCCGGGCGCACCGGGAAGCCGAAGCTCAGGCGGCGGCGGCGGGACAGGCCGAGTCCCACGACGATGAGGCCGCAGGCGACGGCCGCGATGATCCAGGTGGCCGTCGCGCCGAGCGCACCCTCGACGCCGCCGCCGAAGGCCTTGAAGCGACCGTCCATGGGCGCAACGGTCTGGCCCGCCGTCACCCACCAGGCGGCACCGCGCCAGACGAGCAGGCCGCCGAGGGTGACGATGAAGGACGGAATGCCGAGATAGGCGATGAGCCAGCCCTGAAACAGACCGATGGATCCGCCGACGAGGAGCGCGAGCAGAACCACGAGAGGCGCGGTGAGCGGATGCTCGAGGCCGAGATAGGCAGGCAGCCACTGCACCTGCGCGACGCCGACGATCATGCCGACGACTCCCAGGATCGCGCCTACCGAAAGGTCGATGTTGCGGGTGACGATCACGAGCACCATGCCCGTCGCCATGATCGCGACGGAGGCGGTCTGCACCGACAGGTTCCAGAGATTGCGCGGCGTGAGAAAGACGCCGCCCGACAGGAGATCGAACCCGATCCAGATCACGGCGAGGGCTGCCAGCATGCCGAGCATGCGGACATCGATCTCGAGCTTCGAGAGAAGCGAGCCGGAAGCGGTGCTCGGTGGCGGCGCGGTTGTGGCAACGGGTGCGTTCATGGCGTCACGCAAATGATCGATGAAAGGTCATTTCAAGGCTGAGCGATCGAGAGAAGAGGACCCATCATGCAACGCCGACGGATTCCCTCCCCTCCATCCAGCGGCTTCGCTGCCTCCAGCCGGGGATGGCGCGGAGGCAGCGACGAGGGTGCTGCGAGCCTAGTCGCAGGCCTTCACGGTGCCTGCCTTCACGCCCTGGCAGACGACCTCCTTCGAGGCCCAGCCCGCATTGATGACCACGTCGAGGTTGTCCTTCGTGATCGCGACGGGCGTGAGGAAGAGCGCCGTCATGTTCTGCTTCTTCGGCCCCAGGTTCCAGGGCTTCGCGCCCTGGATCTCGGTGAGCTTCTTGCCGCCGGCGAGCTGCAGCGCGATTTCGGCCGCATTCCGGCCGAGTTCGCGGGCATCCTTGAACACGGTCACGGTCTGCGTGCCGAGGGCGACGCGATTGAGAGCGGCCTTGTCGGCGTCCTGGCCCGAGACAGGCACGGAACCCGCGAGGCCCTGAGCGGCGAGCGCCGCGATGGCGCCGCCCGCGGTGCCGTCATTGGCGGCGACCACTGCATCGACCTTGTTGTTGTTCTTGGTGAGGAATTGCTCCATGTTCCGCTGCGCGTTGGCCGGGAGCCAACCGTCCGTATAGGCTTCGCCCACGTTTTTGATCTTGCCCGCGTCCATGGCGGGTTTGAGCACTTCCATCGCGCCCTGGAACAGGAAGTTGGCGTTCGGATCGGAGCCCGAGCCCTTGATGAATACGTAGTTGCCCTCGGGCTTCACCTTGAACACTTCGCGCGCCTGCAGGCGGCCTACCTCCACGTTGTCGAAGGTGAGATAGAAGGCCTGCGGGATTTCGATGAGGCGGTCGTAGCCCACGACCGGAATGCCCTCGGCCACGGCCTTCTCGACTGCCGGGCGCACCGCATCCGCATCCTGGGCGAGCACGATCAGCGCCTTGGCGCCGCGCGCGATCAGGCTTTCAATGTCTGTGAGCTGCTTGGCGGGCGAGGATTGGGCATCTGCTGACACATAGGTGCCGCCAGCCTTCTCGATGGCCGCCTTGATCGCGGCTTCATCGGTCTTCCAGCGCTCTTCCTGGAAGTTCGACCAGCTGACGCCGACAACCGGGCCATCGCCCTGGGCAAAAGCCGCGCCAGCCGAAAGGGCCAAGGCGGCAAGGCTGATGAGAGCGTGCTTCTTCGATACCATTGGTTTCCTCCTGGGCCATGTTCCCTCTCGGCCCTGTGCTCATGGCAGGTTGTCTTTCCCGAGCAGATCGACAGACGTGGCTCACGCTGCCATGCTTTATTTTTCGAGCGGGGAAATAATTATCCCTCCCGGATCGGCCTTCAAGCCGCAAAGCTCTCATTATTTGGTTGGATATCCTTTTTAACCGGAGATGATTTATTCGTTGCGTGAATAAATAACCTCCATGTCCATGCTCCCCCTCTCCCCCCGTGAAACCGCCCGACGCCGTCTCCTGGACGCCTTGCGCCGCGAGGGGCCCATGGCGCGGGTGGAAATCGGGCAGCATCTCGGCATGAGCCCGGCGAGCGTCTCCGAGCTGACCGCCAGCCTCCTCGATGAGGGCATTCTCGTCGCCGAAGAGGCGGCGGATCAGGGGACGGGCCTGATCCGGGGACGGCCCAAGGTCCGCCTGTTCTTCGCCGGATCTTTGGGTTCCGTGATCGGCGTCTGGACCGGCTTCAACCGCATCGAGCTTCGTCTGGTGGACAGCGCGGGCCGCAACCGGGCGAGCCGTCACATCGAGCGCCCTCTGAGGAATCTCGGGGCCGAGGAGTTGATGGACGTTCTGGACGATACCATCACGACCTTCGCCAGGGTAACCGGCGCCGCCGACGTGAAGGCCGTTGGCCTTGCCTGCCAGGGCTATGTGGACACCCGCGACGGCGTCGTCGCCTGGAGTCCGGTGCTCGGCACCCGCGACCTGCCCCTCGCGGCGGGCCTGAGCGAGCGGCTCGGCAAACCCGTACTGATCGAGAACGACGCCAGCGCCATGGCCTTCGCCATAGCCCAGCGCAACCCGGATTTCCGCTCGGGAAGAACCGCCTGCCTGATGGTCGGCGACGGCGTCGGCCTGGGATTCCTGATCCAGGGGGAACTCTATCGCGGCGCACGGTTCGGCGGCAGCGAATTCGGCCATGTCCGCCTGCGCCGCAGCGGTCCGCAATGCCGCTGCGGCGGGCGAGGCTGCATCGAGGCCTATCTCGCCGATTACGCCCTGCACCGGGATGCCCAGCTCATCGACCACCGCCCGGCCCCCACCCTGCTTCTGCCGGGCGAAGAGGCCATGAACGCCGTGGTGAGGCAGGCCCGGTCGGGCGATCCCGCCCTGCTCAACCTGTTCCGTGAAGCGGGCGAGGTTCTGGGAGACGCGGTGAGCATCCTGATCCAGACCCTGGAGCCGGACCATATCGTGCTCTGCGGCCCCGGCACCCGGGCCATGGACCTCTTGCGCCCCTCGTTCGAGGCCGCCCTCGAATCACAGACCATTCCGGAACTCAGGGCGCTCGCCGCTATCCACGTGGTGGAATCGTCCCTCGACCTCCTCACCGAAGGCGTGGTGATGCAGGCGCTCAGGGAGCTCGATCTCGATCTGGCGCGCCTGAAGGCTGCATAACGGAATGCCGGACGTAGCCATGCGGCTGCGAAACCACTATCTGTATGGGGTCCATTTCCTCCACGAACGAGACCCATGGCCTCTTCCCGTTCCGTCCAAGCCGGCGACCATATTTTCCTCGTCGACGGCTCCTCCTTCATCTTCCGGGCCTACTTCCAGTCCATGAACCAGGACCAGAAGTACAATTCCCGCAGCTCGGACGGCATGCCGACGGGGGCCGTGCGCCTGTTCGTGAGCAAGCTCCTGCAGTTCATGCGCGACGGGGCAGCGGGTCTGAAGCCGACGCATCTGGCCATCGTGCTCGACAAGTCCGAGGGCTCGTTCCGCAAGGAGCTCTACGAGGATTACAAGGGCCACCGCCCCGATGCGCCGGAGGACCTGAAGGTTCAGATGCCGCTGATGCGCGAGGCGATCCGCGCCTTCGGCCTTGAGCCCGTGGAACTGCAGCGCTACGAGGCGGACGACCTGATCGCCACCTATACGCAGCAGGCCAAGGCCCGCGGCGCGGACGTGCTCATCATCTCCTCCGACAAGGACCTGATGCAGCTCGTCGGCCCCAAGGTGTGCTTCTACGACTTCGAATCCGGCTCCAAGGGCAGGCCCGGCTATCGGCCCGAGCGCAATCTCGACGAGGCCGCGGTGATGGAAAAGTGGGAGGGCATCCCGCCGGAGAAGATCGGCGACGTGCTGGCCCTGATGGGCGACACCTCGGACAACGTGCCGGGCGTTCCGGGCATCGGCCTCAAGACCGCGGCGCAGCTCATCAAGGAATACGGCGATCTCGAAACGCTGCTGGAGCGCGCGAGCGAGATCAAGCAGCCCAAGCGCCGCGAGACGCTGATCAACAACGCGGAAGCCGCACGGCTTTCCAAGAAGCTCGTGACGCTCGACTGCGACGCGCCGGTGCCCGTCCCCCTCGACGATCTGCGCGTGCCGGAACCCGATCCCAAGACGCTCATCGGCTTCCTCAAGGCGATGGAGTTCAGCACGCTCACGCGCCGCGTGGCGGAACTCTACGATGCCGATCCCGCCGCTATCGAGCCGGACCCGCGCCTGATGCCCGGCGGCGAGGCGATCCGGTGGGAGCGCAACGGTGGAATGGCGGGAAGGGATGACGAACCTCCGCTCTTCGAAAAGGGCGAGGCGGTTGCAGGTGACGCCGATCCTTTCGCCGGCATCGACCTGCCGGAAACGGGCGCGGCCCGCAAACCCGTGGAGGGCGTCGGCACGCCTTCGCAATTGGCCGGGAAGCGTGCGACGGAAGCGTCGTCGCTTCCGTTCGACGTGTCGTCCTACGAGACCGTCACCAGTCTCGACCGGCTGAAGGAATGGGTCGCGCAGGCCCGTGAACAGGGCTATGTCGCCGTCGATACGGAGACGAGCGACCTCGATGCCAATCGGGCCGATATCGTGGGCTTCTCGCTGGCTCTGGAGCCCGGCAAGGCCTGCTACGTGCCGCTTCAGCACCGCGACGAGTCCGATCTCTTCGGCGGCGGGCTCGTGAAGGGCCAGCTTCCGGTGACGGACGCGCTCGATGCGATCCGGCCGATGCTCGAGGATTCGTCCGTCCTCAAGATCGGGCAGAACCTGAAATACGACTGGATCGTGTTCAAGCGCCACAATATCGATGTGCGCCCCATCGACGACACGATGCTGATCTCCTACGTGCTCGACGCAGGAAAGGGCTCGCACGGGATGGACGAATTGTCCCGTCGCCATCTCGGCCATGCGCCGATCAGCTTCTCGGAGGTCGCCGGAACGGGCCGGAACAAGCTGACCTTCGACAAGGTCGACATCTCCAAGGCCACGGCCTACGCGGCGGAGGACGCGGACGTCACCCTGCGCCTCTGGCAGATCCTCAAGCCTCGTCTGATCGCCGAGCACCGCGCCACGGTCTATGAGACCCTTGAGCGCCCGCTCGTCGACGTGATCGCGCGCATGGAGATGCGCGGCATTCTCGTGGACCGGCAGATCCTGAGCCGTCTGTCCGGCGACTTCTCGCAGACGCTCGCGCGCCTCGAGGACGAGATCCACGAGATGGCGGGCGAGAAATTCGCCCTCGGCTCCCCGAAGCAGATCGGCGACATCCTCTTCGGCAAGATGGGCCTGCCCGGTGCGAAGAAGACCCCGTCCGGCCAATGGGCGACGCCTGCGACCCTGCTCGAGGAATTGGCCCAGTCCGGTCACGAGCTGCCGGCGAAGATTCTCGAATGGCGCCAGCTCGCCAAGCTGAAATCCACCTACACGGATACCCTGCAGGAGCACATGCACCCCGACACCAAGCGGGTGCACACCTCGTTCTCCCTCGCGGCCACGACGACGGGCCGTCTCTCCTCGTCCGACCCGAACCTGCAGAACATCCCGATCCGCACGGAAGCGGGACGCAAGATCCGCACCGCCTTCATCGCGCCGCCGGGGCACAAGATCATCTCGGCCGATTACAGCCAGATCGAGCTGCGCATCCTTGCCCATATCGCCGACATCCCGCAATTGCAGGACGCTTTTGCCAAGGGGCAGGACATTCATGCCGCGACCGCTTCCGCCATGTTCGGCGTGTCACTCGATCAGATGACGCCGGATCTGCGCCGTCAGGCGAAAACCATCAATTTCGGCATCATCTACGGCATCTCGGCCTTCGGCCTCGCCACGCGCCTCGGCATTCCGAACGCGGAAGCCTCCGCCTTCATCAAGCAGTATTTCGAGCGCTTCCCGGGCATCCGCACCTATATCGACGAGACGAAGAAGGCCTGCAAGGAGAAGGGCTATGTGACCACGCTCTTCGGGCGCGTGTGCCACTACCCGCAGATCCGGTCGAGCAATCCCTCCGAGCGCGCGGGCGTGGAGCGCCAGGCCATCAACGCGCCGATCCAGGGCACGGCCGCCGACATCATCCGCCGCGCCATGATCCGCATGGAGGACGCGCTCAGGGCCGAGCGCCTGTCCGCGCGCATGCTGCTGCAGGTGCATGACGAACTCGTCTTCGAGGCTCCCGACGACGAAGTGGAGGCGACGCTTCCGGTGATCTCCCGAGTGATGACGGAAGCCCCCTTCCCGGCCGTGAACCTCAAGGTCCCGCTCGCCGTGGAAGCCCGCGCCGCGCAGAACTGGGACGAGGCGCATTGACGTTTTGACGGCGCAGCGTATCGGCTGCGCCGAAGGGCGATCGTTCAAACCGTCATCCGTGACCCTACCCTTACGGAATATCTGATCCTCATCACAAGAAGCGGACCGTGTGCTTTCACACAGAGCCGCACCTGCCCATGAGCCGTATCCGTTCCTTGCAACGAAGAAGGGTCCTTCCGATACAAGGGCAACGGCGGGATCAGGCGGCTTTTTCCGTTACGGGAATCCCCTTCCTTACGGCCGCACCTCTCTGAACGGAGAGTTGCGGCCCTGAAGCCACCTCCTATACCCCATCATCAAGTTGCTCCGATGGTCTTGCCGCCGCGTGTTCTCGCGGTGTCCCGGGCCGCGTGCGCAACGACCTACGCAATCCGTCGAGTGTCTTTCCACCGACGCAGACATACCGAGCGCCCGAACACTGAGAAGCAGACCAACGTGGCGTTCAGCACCTCGCGGCAAGCCGAACAGCCTTCGTTTCAGGAGACCCACATGACGTTCAAGATTTGGGGCGCGGAGAGCTCCGCCCGACTTTCCGGCACCGACCGGGATGCCGTCGCCATGCTGCCGAACGGCGGTTTCGTGGTGACCTGGCGCGAGAACAGCACAATCGCGTTTCAGCGCTACGACGGCAATGGCGTCAAGAGCGGCAATGTCCAATTCGTCGCGTCATCCAGCCTGTTTCAGCAATTCGCCGATGTCATTGCGATAGGCACCGACGGCGCTCTTGCCATCACATGGACTGAGACACTGGCAACCGGCGGGCGGCTCATGCGGAGCCAGACCTTCAATGTCGACGGATCCCCGAACGGCGCTCTGACGGAGAATGCGAGCGTTCAAATGGACGGGGCGCAGATGGCGTCCAACGACCGGAACGGTTGGGCGACGGCCTATGTCGAAAAGGTGTCCGGAACGAACACGATCAGGCTTCTTCAGCATGCCGCCGACGGCACGCAATTCGGCGCGGCCGTGAGCGTCTCCTCAGCCTCCGGGGTCCGCGATCCGGATGTCGCCTGGCTCGGAGGAACGACGCATGTCGTCTCCTATGTCACAGACGGCAATATCACCTTCTCCATCGTCAACGGCGACCAGGTTGGGCCCGCGACGACCGTCGCCCCCGGTGTCAAAGGCGACATCGTGGCGCTGAAGGATCCCGTCTCCGGGGCGCTGAGCGGGGCATTCGCCGTCATCGTCGACAATGGTGCAATGGGCGTCGAGACGCGTCTCTACGATGCAAGTGGAGGGTTCCTCGGCACGGTGGATATCGCGGGAACCAAGCCGAACTCGGATTTCGATTGCGTCAGCGTCACCGCCCTGAAGGGCGGCGGCTTCGCGGTCGCCTTTATCGCGGCGGATGCGGCCGCGAACGACCAGGGCGATGTCTATGTCCGTGTCGTCGATGCGAACGGCATCGCAGGGCCCGCCCTCAAGGTGAATGCAAGAGCGGCCGCCGACGGTTTCGGCGCCCAGAAGACACCCGCGATTTCCGAAATGGCCGACGGCCGCCTCGCCCTGTCCTGGAACGACTGGACGATCGGCAACGGCCTGACGTCCACGACGATCGTCGATGCGCGCACCGCCAGCATCTCGGTGATCGGGACCGCCCACAACGACGTCTATGCTCCCTCCGAGCATACCGGCGATTTCCTGAACGGGAGCGGAGGCATCGACACGCTGACCTTCAAGGGAACGACGACTGGCGGCGTTGCGCTCAACCTCGGTGCGGAATCCGGTTCCGCGGGCGACGCCGCGGGCGACGCCTATCTCGGCTTCGAGAACGTCATCGGATCGAAGTTCGACGACACCCTGACGGGCGGAGCCGGAGCCAACAGGCTGGAGGGTGGTTCCGGGAACGACCGCCTGAATGGCGGTGCGGATGTGGACGTCATGATTGGTGGATCCGGCAACGACATCTACTATGTCGACAACGCCTCCGATCAGGTGTCGGAGACCGCTACAGGCGGCACGGCAGACCGGGTCTACACCGACGTCACCTATACCCTGTCTGCCTACGTCGAGCATCTTTACGCCACCGGGAGCGGCGCGATCACGCTCACCGGCAACACCTCGAGCAATAAGCTGTACGGCAATGCCGCCGGCAACAGGCTCAACGGAGGCGCCGGCAATGACATCCTGTACGGCGCCGCCGGCGCCGACCTCATGGTCGGCGGCACGGGCAACGATATCTATTATGTCGACAATAGGTCCGACAGGGCCGCAGAGGCCTCCAGCGGCGGCACGGCGGACACGGTCTATACCAGCGTCAGCTACGCCCTGTCCGCTTACATCGAGAGGCTCTATGCCGCCGGCACGAGCGCGATCAGCCTTACCGGCAACGCGCAGGCTAACATTATCAAGGGCAATGCCGGCACCAACAAGATTTCCGGCGGATTGGGGAAGGACACGCTCTACGGCGGATCGGGCAAGGACATCTTCATGCTCGACACCAAGCTGTCCTCGGCGAACTTTGACAAGTTCGCCGATTACAATGTGAGCTACGATTCGATCTATCTCGACAACAGGTACCTGACCAAGCTGGGCTCCGGCTCGGTGACGAGCCCGAAGAAGCTTGCCTCCGCGGCCTTCTGGAAGGGCCCCAAGGCTCACGATGCCAGTGACCGCATCATCTACGATCCCGCCAAGGGCTATCTCTATTACGATGCGGACGGCACCGGCGCCTCCAAGCAGGTGTTGATCGCCACTCTCGCCAAGGGACTCAAGATGACCTACGCCGAGTTCTACGTCATCTGAGCCGGTATCGGCTCCCCCGTCGAAAGGGAGGCGCCCCGGAAGGGGCGCTTTTTCCTGGTGCCGTTCCACGGAGACGGGTTTCACGAATCGGGCCGCTCGCGCATGATCGCGGGAATCCAGCCGGAGCTGCCCATGGCCTATGAATTCTACTACTGGCCCACGATCCAGGGACGCGGCGAGTTCGTGCGTCTCGCCCTGGAAGAAGCGGGCGCCGATTACATCGACGCGGCGCGGGAGTCGGAAGGCGTCGCCGTGATGATGCGGATGATGGAGCATGCAGCGCATCCGCCCTTCGCACCTCCCTTTCTGAAGGACGGGGAGACGATCATCGCCCAAACGGCGGCGATCCTTCTCTACCTCGGTGCGCGGCACGATCTCGCCCCGAAGGATCCGGTGGCCGGATTGTGGACGCACCAGGTCCAGCTCACCATCGCCGATTTCGTCGCGGAAGCGCACGACACGCATCATCCGATCGCGGTGAGCCTCTATTACGAGGACCAGAAAGCGGAAGCGCTCCGGCGGTCCGCCGAATTTCGCCAAAACCGAATCCCGAAATTCCTGGACTGGTTCGAGACGATCCTCGCCCGCAATCCCTCCGGTGGGGCGCATCTCGTCGGAAATGGGCTCACCTATGCCGACCTGTCCCTGTTCCAGGTGGTCGAAGGATTGTCCTATGCCTTTCCGAAGGCCACGAAACGCGCGCTCGCGGACGCACCGCATGTCGCGGCCCTGCGCGAGGCGGTCGCCCGGCGGCCGCGCATCAAGGCTTATCTCGCGAGCCCGCGCCGGATCCCCTTCAGCGAGGACGGAATCTTCCGGCACTACCCGGAACTGGACGGTTAACCTTCTTCGGCAAGGATCTGTTAAACAATCGGACGCAATCTAGGCCCGGGCGCGTTGCTCTGTCCGCCGCCTCTTCAGAACCGGCAAGCGGCTTTTTCACGCGCCCATGCGAGGGACCGATCATGATCGAGGAAACCGAAACGGTTGCGGTCCGCCTGTGGCGCGACCGGGTGCAATTGCGGGAGCAGGAGCGCAACGAGGCGCAGACCCGTCTGCGGATCGCCGAGGAGAAAGTGGCGATCCTCATGGCCGAGAACGACCGCCTCGCTGCGGAGAACGCGCGTCTGCGCGCGCTCGTCAATCCCGATGCGGACAACGCCCGGACGGAGACCCAACGGCAGATGGAAGCGCTCAAGGGTGCGCTCCTGCCGCTTCTGTCGGGAGCCGCCAGTTCCCTGAACTGATGCTTGGATGAAAAGTTACGCCGCGATCCGGGCCATGGCCTCGTTGAGGCAGTACATGGCCACCGGCTGGCCTGCCCGCGCCACGACGCTGCAACCCTTCGGCACTTCGCGCCAGCCCTTCGTCTTGTCGTCGATAGGCTCCGAGACCACGAGCAGGTTGCTCCCCTCCTCGCGGAAGTAGAGCGTCGGCGGTTTGCCGTCGCAGGCCCAGCGGTAGGCCCACAGGTTTTCGCCGTCGGTGAAGGCGGCGGTAAAGCGCAGAGGCTCCTCGATCTGCGCCTCGTCCATGAGCCTGCGCACCTGCTTCAAAGTTTGCGCCATGGCCGATACGGGCTCCTCGGCCAAACCATTGGCCAGCGCTACGAGGAAGAGCGCCTCCGAATCGGTGGTGCCCTGGCGGCGCTCGTAGAGCTCGTCCGGGATCAGGGCCTCGAGCCGGCGCTTGATCCGCAAGTAGCCGCCGATCTGGCCGTTGTGCATGAAGAGATGGCGACCCTGCGCGAAGGGATGGCAATTGGCTCGCGTGGTGGAGGTTCCGGTGGAGGCCCGAACATGAGCGAAGAAGAGACCGGAGCGCACCTGCCCGCACAGACTTCTCAGGTTCTCGTCCGACCAGGCGGGACGCACCTCCCGATAGATGCCAGGCTCCCTGCGTTCCCCGTACCAGCCGATCCCGAAGCCGTCGCCGTTCGTTCCGGTCTTGGCTTCGGCCGCATGAAGCGATTGATGAACCAGCGAATGAGCCGGAGCACAGACAAGTTCGTCGAGGAAGATCGGTTCTCCCCGGTAGGCAAGAAAGCGGCACATTGGCTCCACAACCCTGCGGCAGATCTTTGTAATTGTGTTTTACTCTCGCTCGATCATGGTGAACAGCCAGTTAACGGCCCCACCGTTGCGGCCCTGCGCGCCTTCCCTTAAACGGGTTCCCAACATCGCAAGCCTGCCGGGAACCCGGCGAGGGGGAAATCGACACATGCATCGCATTCCGTGCGCGGCCCTCGCAGCCGCCCTCACCATGCTGCCGCAAGCGGCCTTCGCGGCCGAACTCGACGGCGCAGCCCTGGGCTTCGCCTGGGCTCTGCCCTTCGCCGGCATCCTGCTCTCCATCGCCCTTTTCCCGCTGACGGCGCTCCATTTCTGGGAGCATCATCAGGGCAAGATCGCAGCCCTGTGGGGCCTGCTGGTGCTCGTGCCCATGGCCGCCCTCCTCGGTCCGACCACGGCGCTCCACGCGCTCACCCATACGGCGCTTCTCGAGTACGTTCCCTTCATCCTGCTGCTGCTCGCCCTCTTCACGGTAGCCGGCGGCATCCTGGTGCGCGGAAATCTCCATGGCTCTCCGGGCACGAACACGGTGCTTCTTGCCATCGGCACGGTTCTGGCGAGCTTCATCGGCACCACCGGCGCCTCCATGGTGATGATCCGGCCCATGCTGCGCGCCAACGACGACCGCAAGCACAACGTCCACGTCTTCGTTTTCTTCATCTTCCTGGTGTCGAACGTGGGCGGATCGCTCACGCCGCTCGGCGATCCGCCGCTCTTCCTCGGCTTCCTGCGAGGCGTCGATTTCTTCTGGACGACCACCCATCTCCTTTCCGAGACGCTCTTCGTGGCCGGTCTTCTGCTCGTGCTTTTCTTCGCGGTCGATACGGTGATCTACAGGAAGGAGGGCCACGTCTTTCCCGATCCGACGCCCGACAACCCGGTCCGCGTGACGGGCGGCATCAACTTTCTTTTGATCTTCATCATCATCGCCGCAATCCTCATGAGCGCCACTGCGGATCTCGGCCGCATCACCGTGCTGGGCTCCGAGATCGAGCTCGCCAATGCGCTGCGCGACGCGATCATGATCGCGGTGACGATCATCTCCCTGAAGCTCACGCCGAAGGCGAACCGCGCCGAGAACGGCTTCTCCTGGGGGCCAATTCAGGAAGTGGCGAAGCTCTTCGCGGGCATCTTCATCACCATCATTCCAGTGCTCGCCATGCTCAAGGCGGGGGCTGACGGCGCCTTCGCGCCCCTCGTCGCCCTGGTCACGAATCCTGACGGCAGCCCCAACAACGCCGCCTATTTCTGGCTCACGGGAGGCCTGTCCTCGTTCCTGGACAATGCACCGACCTACCTGGTGTTCTTCGAACTCGCTGGCGGCGAGCCGCAGGCGCTGATGACCACGGGGGCGCTGACCCTCGCCGCCGTCTCGGCGGGCGCCGTGTTCATGGGGGCGAACTCGTATATCGGCAACGCGCCCAACTTCATGGTCTATGCGATTGCCCGCCAGGGCGGTGTGAAGATGCCGAGCTTCTTCGGCTATCTCCTGTGGTCGGGCGGAATCCTGGTGCCGATCTTCTTCGTGACGACGCTTCTGTTCTTCCGGGGGTAAAGCGCCGGATCGCACGTCGGATCAGGCGCATGCCTCTCTCCGCTTGCAGGGGGGAGGGTGAGGTGGCGTGGGACGGCGATCCCCTTCTCTGTCATGGCCGGGACAGGCCCGGCCATGACAGAGACGCGCGGCGCTTCACCGAAGCGGGATCACCGGCACGGAGGTCGGTGATGACTTGAGAACACAAGCCGCTTCAGGCGTCCAGCCGTTCCGTCACGTCCTCCGCCAGCGCCAGGCAAGAGGTGAGCCCCGGGCTCTCGATGCCGAAGAGATGCACGAGGCCGGAAAGCCCATGCTCCTCCGGCCCGTCGATCATGAAATCCGCAGCCTTCTCGCCGGGGCCCGTGAGCTTCGGGCGAATTCCCGAATAGTCCGGCACCAGGGCACCGTCGGGCAATCCCGGCCAGTAGCGGCGGATCGAGGCATAGAAGCTTTCCGCGCGCCCCGGATCGACCTCGTAGATCTCGCGGTCGATCCATTCCACGTCGGGCCCGAAGCGCATGCGTCCGGCGAGGTCCAGCGTCACATGCGTACCCAATCCGCCATCCACTGGTGCGGGATAGATCAGGCGCGAGAAGGCGGGCCTGCCGAGGCAGCCGAAGTAATTGCCCTTGGCGAGCACGAGCGACGGCACACGCTCCGGCGCATAGCCTTCCGTTGCCCGCGCCAGCGCCTGCGCGCCCAGTCCGGCCGCGTTGACGACCGCATCGACAGGGATCTCCGCGGGCTCAGCCCCTCCCACCTGAACGTTCCACCGCGTTCCATCTTGCGCGATCCGCTCGACGGACGCGTGGAAGGCGATCACGCCGCCTGCGGCTTCCAGATCGCCCTGGAGGGCCAGCATCAGCGCATGAGAATCGACGATGCCGGTCTCGCGCGAGAGAACCGCACCGGTGCAGAAGAGGTTCGGCTCCAGAGCCGTTGCCTCGTCGCCCGTCAGGAAGGAAAGTCCCTCGACGCCGTTGGCGATGCCCTGCTCATAGATGCCCTCGATCTTCGCCTGCTCGAGATCATTCGTCGCAACGATCAGCTTTCCGCATTTTCTATGTGGCACGCCGTGGCTCTCGCAGAAGGCATAGAGCAACCGCCGCCCCTTCACGCAGTGTCGCGCGCGCAACGACTCGGCCGGATAGTACATGCCCGCATGGATCACTTCGCTGTTGCGCGAGGAGACGCCGTTGCCGATCCCGCCCGTCTTTTCCGCGACGATGACGCTGTGGCCGCGCTGGCTGAGCGCGCGCGCAATGGCGAGCCCCACCACGCCGGCACCGATGACGAGTACGTCCATTCACCCCCTCCAATGCGAAACGGCGGCCCGAAAGCCGCCGCTCCTGCTATCCTGTTTACTGCCCTCAGGCTGCGATCGACATCTGCGGCCCTGCGGAGCGCACGTCGGAATCGACATGGCCCTCGAAGCGCTTGAAGTTCTCGTTGAACATGGCGATCAGGCGCTTCGCGGTCTCGGCGAACTCCGCCTTGTCGGCCCAAGTCTTGACCGGATACAGGATGTGCGGCTCGACGCCGGGCACCGAGGTCGGCACCGCAAAGCCAAAATAGGGATCGCGGCGGAAATCGGCGCGGGAGAGCGAACCTTCGAGCGCTGCGGTGAGCAGGCGGCGCGTAACGCGGATCGGCATCCGGCGGCCGACGCCGTACTTGCCGCCGGTCCAGCCCGTATTGACGAGCCAGCAGTCCACATGATGCTTGGCGATGAGGTCGCGCAAAAGGTTGCCGTACTCGGACGGGTGGCGCGGCATGAAGGGCGCGCCGAAGCAGGTGGAGAAGGTGGCTTCCGGATCCTTCACCCCCTTCTCGGTGCCCGCCACCTTCGCGGTGTAGCCCGAGAGGAAGTGATACATGGCTTCGGCCGGAGTAAGCTTGGCGATGGGCGGCAGCACGCCGAACGCGTCGCAGGTGAGCATCACGATGTTCTTCGGGATGCCAGCACGCCCCGTGGAACTCGCATTGGGGATGAAGTCGAGCGGATAGGCGCAGCGCGTGTTCTCGGTGCGCGAGGCGTCGTCGAAATCGGGAATGCGCGTGATCGGATCGATGGTCACGTTCTCCAGCACCGTGCCGAAGCGCTCGGTGGTGGCGAAGATCTCGGGCTCGGCCTCGCGGGACAGGCGGATCGTCTTGGCGTAGCAGCCGCCTTCGAAATTGAATACGCCGTTCGGGCCCCAGCCGTGCTCGTCGTCACCGAGGAGCGTGCGGTTCGGATCGGCGGAGAGCGTCGTCTTGCCAGTGCCGGAAAGGCCGAAGAACACGGCCACGTCGTTGGCGCTGCCGACATTCGCCGAGCAGTGCATGGGCATGACATGCTCGGCCGGGAGCACGTAATTGAGATAGGTGAAGACCGACTTCTTCATCTCGCCTGCATAGGACGTGCCGCCGATGAGCACGATCTTGCGGGCGAAGTCGCAGGCGATCACCGTCTCGGAGCGGCAGCCGTGACGAGCCGGATCCGCCTTGAAGGACGGCAGGTCGATGATGGTCAGACCAGGAACATAATCCTTCAACTCGCCCCTCTCCGGGCGGATCAGAAGATTGCGGATGAACAGGGAGTGCCAAGCGAACTCCGTGAAGACCCGCGCCTTGACCCGGAAGGCGGGATCGGCGCCGCCGTAGAGATCCTGGGCGAACAGCTCCTTGCCTTTCGCATGCTCCAGGAAGTCGTGCAGGAGCGCATCGAAATTCGCAGGCGTGATGGAGCCGTTGTTGTCCCACCAGACCGTACTCTCTGTGGTCCCGTCGCGCACCACAAACTTGTCCTTGGGCGAGCGGCCCGTATGCACGCCGGTCTCGGCCAGGAGCGCGCCTCCCTTCACGAGCTTGGTTTCGCCCCGGATGAGGGAATGCTCATAGAGTGCGGGAGCTTCGAGGTTCCAGTAGACTTTCTTGAGATTGCGGAAGCCGATGACCTCCGCGCCTTGAGCGCTGTTGAAGACGCCGATGTTATCCACGGAAGACTTCTCCTGGTCGCCGATCGTCGTGCGGTCGGAAACGCCGCTTTCCGATGGCCGTTACAATGTTACATTCAGATGGTGCCAGTGTCACTTACCGGCGAAACCGCCTGAACCAAGGATGTTTAGGTCAGACAGCCAAGCCGTCAACCGAGGCATTCCATGACATTCTATTTTGGAGAGGGCTAGGGCGCACGCCATGGCGTGCGCGGATTTTTTTTCGCATTCGCTGCGACTCTTTGGGAGAACTGACGGGTGACCGGCGTCTCGTGCAAGGCTTGAAGTCTCCGGGCCCGCCCCTTCAAATGCGGCCGGATGGAGTCTGGCGAGCTCCTGCCTTGTTCATTCCCCGTTGAACCGACGCTCCCTAAATACCACTATCGGGTGGCCCATTCCTGGTCTCGGGCTCTGGGCAACCATATTTATGCCACTAGTAAGGCGCAGTTGGGCACGATTTATGGCCGTCTGCGTTTATCGAACGATACGTCACGCGACCATCGTCCGTGTAAGATAGGGAAGAGTTCATGCCCACGATCGCTCTTGTCGACGACGATCGCAACATCCTGACCTCCGTTTCGATTGCCCTTGAGGCAGAAGGCTACCGCATTCAGACCTATACCGACGGGGCATCCGCCCTCGACGGCCTGAAGCATGCACCTCCGGATCTTGCCATCTTCGACATCAAGATGCCGCGCATGGATGGTATGGAGCTTCTGCGCCGCCTGCGCCAGAAGTCGGACCTGCCCGTGATCTTCCTGACCTCCAAGGACGAGGAGATCGACGAGTTGTTCGGCCTGAAAATGGGGGCGGACGACTTCATCCGGAAACCTTTCTCCCAGCGTCTCCTAGTGGAGCGCGTAAAGGCGGTGCTGCGCCGCTTCGCGCCCAAGGACCAGAGCACGCCCAAGGAAACGGACCCGAAAGCCCTGGAGCGCGGCCAGCTCAAGATGGACCCGGAGCGCCACGCCTGCACGTGGAAGGGCGAGCCTGTCACCCTCACGGTCACCGAGTTCCTGATCCTGCAGGCGCTCGCCACCCGTCCCGGGGTGGTGAAAAGCCGCAATGCCCTCATGGACGCGGCCTATGACGACCAGGTCTATGTCGACGATCGCACCATCGACAGCCACATCAAGCGCCTGCGCAAGAAGTTCAAAGCGGTTGACCCGAGTTTCGAAATGATCGAGACCCTGTACGGTGTGGGTTATCGCTTTAAGGAAGCCTGATCCCGGAGCATCGGACATGGAAGGCGTTCGAGGCGGGGCCGAGGGCTCGCACCGGCGAAAACCGGATCCGCTTTTCCGCCCCATGGGCCGGGATGCCTGCCCCATGGCGGCAAAGGACAACCAGGAAAGAAGGCCATGTTCCGGGACGGGCTCGCAGGTCGCGACTGAATGAGTGGCATGAAGGCTGATCCCATCCACACCGAGGCGGCGACAGACGATCCGCCCGCTCCTCGCGGCATCCTGGCACGGCTGAGGCATTTCGGCCGCATGCTCTCCCAGCGCGCCTCATCGAGCCTGACGCGGCGCATCGTGGTGCTCAATCTCGCCGGCCTCGTAGCCTTGCTTGTGGGCTTTCTCTACCTCAACCAGTTCCGCGAAGGCCTCATCGAGGCCCGGGTGCAAAGCCTGCTTACCCAGGGAGAGATCATCGCTGGCGCCATCGCCAGCTCCGCGACGGTGGAAACCAACACCATCACCCTCGATCCCGACCAGCTCCTGCAGATGCAGGCCGGCGAGACGGAGCGCCTGCACGACGAGGGCCTCTCCTCGCTGGAATTCTCCATCAATCCGGAGCGGGTGGCGCCTCTGCTGCGACGTCTCGTGACGCCCACGCAGACCCGCGCCCGCATCTTCGACAGGGACGGCATGCTCCTGCTCGATTCCCGCAACTTCTACTCCCGCGGCGACATTCTGCGCATGGATCTGCCGCCGGTGGGAAACGTGGAAGACACCGCAAGCTTCATCGAGCGTACCTGGAACAGCGTCCGCAAGATGTTCCGGCGCACGAAACGGCCCGTGAAGGAGGAGGCCGGCCCCGTCAACGGAAAGACCCTGCCTGAAGTGCAGCAGGCCTTCGCGGGCCAGCAGTCGAGCGTGGTACGCGTGAACACGCGTGGTGAGACCATCGTGTCCGTGGCGGTTCCGGTCCAGCGCTTCCGCACCGTCCAGGGCGTGCTGCTGCTCTCCACCCAGGAAGGCGACATCGACGCCATCATCGCCTCCGAGCGCTTCGCCCTGCTCCAGGTCTTCCTGGTGGCGGCTTTGGTCATGATCGTTCTCTCGCTCTTCCTGGCGGGTGCGATCGCAGGCCCCGTCCGCCGCCTCGCGGAAGCGGCCGAGCGCGTCCGCTGGGGCACCAAGTCCCGCCAGGAGATCCCTGATTTC
Organism: Microvirga makkahensis; assembly: GCF_009830105.1. Taxonomy (GTDB): domain Bacteria; phylum Pseudomonadota; class Alphaproteobacteria; order Rhizobiales; family Beijerinckiaceae; genus Microvirga; species Microvirga makkahensis. The sequence goes on along the minus strand of NZ_WURB01000006.1, from coordinate 237,211 downwards.
ACCAACCGCTCCGACGAGATCGGCCACCTCTCCGGCGCGCTGCGCGACATGACGAAGGCGCTCTACAACCGCATCGACGCCATCGAGAGCTTCGCGGCGGACGTGGCGCACGAGCTGAAGAACCCCCTCACCTCTCTTCGCAGTGCCGTGGAGACGCTGCCGCTCGCCCGCAGCGACGAATCCCGCGGGCGGCTCATGTCGATCATCCAGCACGACGTGCGGCGTCTCGACCGCCTTATCAGCGACATTTCCGACGCCTCGCGCCTCGACGCGGAACTCGCCCGCGCCGATGCGGAGCCGGTTGACATGGCGCGCCTGCTGGAGGCGGTGGTGTCGGTGGCCAACGAGCGCCGGCAGGAGCACGATCCCCTCATCGAGCTCAGCCTTGAAAACCACGCGCGCGGCCGCGATGCCTTCATGGTGCTGGGCCACGACAGCCGCCTCGGGCAGGTGTTCAACAACCTCATCGACAATGCCCGCTCCTTCTCGCCGCCCGATTCTCCCGTGCGCGTGACCCTGCGGCGGCGCAAGAACGAGGTGGAGATCCTCGTGGAGGACAGCGGTCCCGGCATCGAGCCGGATGCCCTCGACCGGATCTTCGAGCGCTTCTACACGGATCGTCCCGAGCAGGGATTCGGGCAGAACTCGGGCCTGGGGCTGTCCATCTCGCGCCAGATCGTGGAGGCTCACCGCGGCACCATTCGCGCCGAGAATCGTCCCGGCCCGCCCGACGAGACCGGCGAGCCGACCCGTCGAGGCGCCCGCTTCATCATCCGCCTCCCCACGGCGGAGAGCCCGAAGGGCAGGAAGGACCAGGGACGGAAAGAGAACGGAAGGCGGGAGCAGGCGAGAAAAGCCCAAGGAGAGAAAATCCCTTGAGCGCGCCTGAGACCGTCCACGCGTCCTGTGTCGTCATCGGCGAGGCCGGCGTCCTGATTCGGGGTCGCTCGGGCTCCGGCAAGTCGACGCTGACGCGCGAGATGGTACTTCATGCGATCCAGGCCGGCCGGTTCGGCTGCCTCGTTAGCGACGACAGGACCAGTCTCCGGGCCGCGCACGGCCGCCTCTTGGGAAGCCCGGTGGAGCCCCTTGCCGGTCACCTGGAGATCCACGGCCTCGGCATCACCCGCCAGCCCTACGAACCCGCCGCCGTGATCCGCCTCGTGATCGACCTGAGCGAAGACCCTCCACGCTTCCCGGAGGCCGGGGATGATAATATCGTTCTGTGCGGCGTCATGATCCCTCGCATCCGCATGCGGGCCGGGGCTAGTTTCGCGAGCATCGCCCTGGGGCGCCTGAGTGGTGTTTGCGACACGGTCATGACACTGTGATGAACTTTTCCTCTCAATGCTCTTGCGCTTGGCTTCGCGGTGCACAAAATAGCGGCTCCGCTCTCGGAGCATTCGGACCTGGAACATTATGATTGGAATGGTGCTCGTCACCCACGGGCAGCTCGCGACGGAATTCAAAGCCGCGCTTGAGCATGTCGTGGGCCCTCAGGAGCAGCTTGAGACGATCACGATCGGCCCCGATGACGACATGGAGACACGGCGCAAGGACATCATGGCCGCCGTGTGCCGGGTCAATTCGGGCCAGGGAGTCGTGGTTCTGACCGACATGTTCGGGGGCACGCCCTCGAATCTCGCCCTGTCCTGCATGAATGGCGGCTCCGTCGAGGTGGTGGCCGGCATCAACCTGCCCATGCTCATCAAGCTGGCTTCCGTCCGCGATGAGGAGCCCCTGAACGACGCGGTCTCCCACGCGCAGGAGGCCGGGCGGAAATACATCAACATCGCCTCGCGCGTTCTGTCGGGAAAATAGGAACCATGGATCAGTCTCTCGACCAGGATTGCCCCCCTGCTCCTGTTCCCGAGGGAGCCGAGGTCCGGGAGCTCCCGATCATCAACCGCCGCGGCCTGCATGCCCGTGCCTCGGCCAAGTTCGTGCAGACGGTGGAGCGCTTCGACTCCGACGTGACGGTGACCCGCTGCGGCGAGACCGTGGGCGGGCGCTCTATCATGGGCCTGCTGACCCTGGCCGCGGCCCAGGGCACGACCATTACCGTGACCGCCAAGGGGCGCGACGCCCAGGCGTGCCTCCAAGCCATCGACGATCTTCTCGCCAACCGTTTCGGCGAGGAGGAGTGAACCTCCCTTCCGGCGCCGCCGAGACATATAAAGACATCTTTATATCTTGATTGCCTCCAGGGCGGCTCTCTGGTAGAGACAGCGCCAACGGAAACCCCACGGGTGCAGGAGGCCATCATGGCTCAGGACTACATCGTCAAAGACATCGGTCTGGCCGATTTCGGCCGGAAGGAGATCTCGATCGCCGAGACCGAGATGCCGGGCCTCATGGCCGTGCGCGAGGAATACGGGTCCAGGCAGCCCCTGAAGGGCGCCCGCATCGCCGGCTCGCTCCACATGACCATCCAGACCGCGGTGCTGATCGAGACCTTGAAGGCTCTCGGCGCCGACCTCCGCTGGGTGTCCTGCAACATCTACTCCACCCAGGACCACGCCGCCGCCGCCATCGCCGCCGCCGGCATCCCGGTCTTCGCCTACAAGGGCGAGACCTTGAAGGAGTACTGGGATTTCACCGCCAAGCTGTTCGACTGGCACGACGGCGGCATGCCGAACATGATTCTCGATGACGGCGGCGACGCCACGATGCTCGTCCACATGGGCCTGCGGGCCGAGCAGGGCGACGCGGCCTTCCTCGACAAGCCCGGCTCCGAGGAGGAAGAGGTCTTCTTCGCCCTCATCAAGCGCCTGCTCTCGGAAAAGCCGAAGGGCTGGTTCGCCGAGCTCGCCGCCGCGATCAAGGGCGTGTCGGAAGAGACCACCACCGGGGTTCACCGCCTCTACATCATGGAGAAGGAGGGCAAGCTCCTCTTCCCGGCGATCAACGTGAACGACTCCGTGACGAAGTCGAAGTTCGACAATCTCTACGGCTGCCGCGAATCTCTGGTCGACGGCATCCGCCGCGGCACAGACGTGATGATGGCCGGCAAGGTCGCCATGGTCGCCGGCTTCGGCGACGTGGGCAAGGGCTCGGCCGCTTCGCTCCGTCAGGCCGGCTGCCGCGTGCTGGTGTCGGAAGTCGATCCGATCTGCGCGCTCCAGGCCGCCATGGAAGGCTACGAGGTCACGACGATGGAGGACGCCGCTCCCCGCGCCGACATCTTCGTCACGGCCACCGGCAACAAGGACGTGATCACCATCGAGCACATGCGCGCGATGAAGGATCGCGCCATCGTCTGCAACATCGGCCACTTCGACAACGAGATCCAGGTCGCGGCCCTCAAGAACCTCAAGTGGAACAACGTCAAGCCGCAGGTGGACGAGATCGAGTTCCCTGACGGGCACCGCATCATCCTGCTCTCGGAAGGCCGACTGGTGAACCTCGGCAACGCCATGGGCCATCCCTCCTTCGTAATGTCGGCCTCCTTCACGAACCAGACCCTCGCCCAGATCGAGCTCTTCACGAATCAGGGCAAGTACGAGCGCAAGGTCTACACCCTGCCCAAGCACCTGGACGAGAAGGTAGCCTCGCTCCATCTCGAGAAGATCGGCGTGAAGCTCACCAAGCTCCGCCCCGATCAGGCGGCCTATATCGGCGTATCCGAAACCGGCCCGTTCAAGCCGGATCACTACCGTTACTGATCGCTGCTTCCACTACGGAAGGCCCTCTGAAAGCCCGGCGTCGCGCCGGGCTTTTTCATGGTGTCCGCGCTCGAATCGACAGAATGCCGCAGCGGCATGTGTGTGTCGCGATTGCAATACGCATCCACCAATTGCTCACAGCTTCTCCAAAGGAAGATTAAGGCGGCGTTAACCCTCTTCCTGGCGGAGTCGAGCGTGGTCTAGAGTGAATGCGATTCGACCGGCGGTACCGCGGCTTTCCGTAAAGCCATGCCGGAAGTTCCGTTCATGCGTAGGCGGTATCTCCTCTGGAGCCCTCACGATGCTCCCGAGGCGTGAACACATTTGGCCTTGCAGCAGGCCTTGGACAACTTCGGGAGGACCGCGCGGCATGGCCGGGCAAGGGGAGCGCAGGACACAGGGCGAGGGCAAGCCAGGAATCCTTGCGGGATTCCCCCATGTTCCCTTGAGCCTGATGCTGCTCTCCGGAACCTCGGAAGCGGCCCTCGGCGCCGAGGCGTCCTTTCCGCTTCTGGACCAGACCTCCGATCTTCTCGATTACTTTTATGGCCTGAATCTGCACAGCGCCGCCGCCTTCGGGCTCTTCATGGGGCTCGTTTCGCTCACCACCATCACCTCCCTGCTGCTGATGGTGGAACGCCGCCGCTCCGCGCGCGTGGAGCGCGCCCTGAGGAAGGAGCTTGCGGCCCTGCGGGGATCGGACGATCTCGCGGCCCTGCTCATGGGTTCCGAGCGGCAATTGCTGGTGAGCTGGCAGGGCCGCGACAGCGAGCCGCGTTTCCAGGGTGATCCGTCCATCATCGGCGAGGGAGCGCCCGCGCGGCGTGCGCTCGCCTTCGGGACATGGATGCAGCCGGGCGATGCCGCTGCGGTGGATGCGTCTCTCGAGCAGCTGAAACAGCGCGGCGAAGCTTTCCGCCAGGTGGTGCGCACGCTGTTCGACCGCTTCATCGACGTGGAAGGCCGCACCATCGGCGGCCGCGCGATCCTGCGCCTGCGCGACGTGACGGGCGACAGGGCCGAGTTGCTGAAGACCCGCGGCGAGCTTGCCACGGCGCGCAGCGACCTGCGCTCCATGACCATGCTGCTGGACGACGTGGCCTATCCGCTCTGGATTCGCGATGCGGACGACAAGCTCATCTGGGCGAACCAGGCCTACTTGCGGGCCGTCGAGGCGTCGGGCCTGGACGATGCGATCTCCCGCTCCGTTGAGCTCCTGAGCGAGCGAGCGCGCGACGAGGCGAAGCGCCAGCGCAAGAACGGCGCGGCATACGCCGCACGCGTGACGGCGGTCGTCGCGGGTCAGCGCGCCGTGCTCGACGTGATCGAGCGGCCGACATCCGGCGGCAGCGCCGGCATCGCGGTGGACGTCTCCGAACTTGAGGCCGTGCGCAACGATCTGCAGCGACAGATGGATGCGCATGTGCGCACGCTCGATCAGCTGCCGACGGCGGTGGCGATCTTCGATGCCGCACAGACCCTGATCTTCAGCAACGCCGCCTATCAGCAGCTCTGGGGACTCGACCCGGCGTTCCTCGCCTCGCGCCCGACGGACAGCGAGGTGCTCGATCGCCTGCGTGCTGCGCGTAAATTGCCGGAACAGGCGGATTTTCGCGCATGGAAGGCGGATTTCCTCGCGGGCTACCGCTCGGTCGAGCAGCAGGAAACCTGGTGGCATCTCCCCGACCGCCGCACCTTGCGCGTCGTTATCAATCCCAATCCGCAGGGCGGCGTGACCTATCTTTTCGACGACGTGAGCGAGCGCTTCGAGCTCGCTTCGCAAGTCAACTCGCTGACCCAGGTTCAGGGTGAGACGCTCAACACGCTGAAAGAGGGCGTCGCCGTGTTCGGCTCGGACGGCCGCCTCAAGCTGCACAACCGCGCCTTCGCGGATATGTGGGATCTGCCACCCGACATGCCGGCGCAGAACCCGCATGTCGACGCTATCATCAAGATTTGCCGCCAGCTCGCGCCCCAGGAGGAGCCGTGGATCGACATCCGCGGTGCCGTGGTGGGCCTGGCCGACATGCGCATGGGTCATTCATGCCGCTTCGAACGCCGCGACGGCACGGCGCTCGATTGCACGGCGCAGCCCCTGCCCGACGGCGCGACGCTGCTCAGCTTCACCGACGTGACCGCGAGCGTGAACGTGGAACGCGCCCTCACCGAGCGCAACGACGCGCTGGAGCGCGCCTCGCGCCTGCGCGACGAATTCGTGCATCACGTATCCTACGAGCTCCGCTCGCCGCTCACCAACATCATCGGCTTCACGCAGCTGCTCGGCGACGAGACCGTGGGCGCGCTCAATCCGCGCCAACGTGATTACGCGGATCACATCATGCGCTCTTCGGCGGCGCTGCTCGCCATCCTCAACGACATTCTCGACCTTGCTTCCATCGATACGGGATCACTCGAACTCACGCCGGAAATCGTCGATATCCGCTCCACCATCGAAGCCGCCATGCGCGGGCTCGAGGACCGGCTGGCGGAATCCTCGCTCCATCTCGTCATTGATACGCCCGACGACATCGGCACCTTCGTGGCGGACGGCAAGCGCGTGCGGCAGATCCTGTTCAACCTGCTCTCCAACGCGGTCGGCTTCTCCTCGCCGGGGCAGACCATCACGGTCTCGGCGCGCAAGCGCGGCAGCGAGGTGGTCTTCGACGTGAAGGACCAGGGCCGCGGCATTCCGCCGGAGATCAAGGCGCGCATCTTTGAACGGTTTGAGAGCCATACGCTCGGCACCCGCCACCGGGGCGTCGGCCTGGGCCTGTCTATCGTCCGCTCCTTCGTGGAACTGCATGGTGGGCGAATCGAGCTCACCTCCACGCCGGGTGAGGGCACCACGGTGACCTGCATCTTCCCCAATGAGCGGCAGGAATCGCCTTCCGATGGCCGATCGGCCTCATCTGCGTTAACTCCTATGGCTGCCGAGTAGGATCGCAGCGATGGTGAATGGATTGGCCCTCATGTCCGAGCAGGATGTTTCCCAAGCCGCGTGGATCGTGACGCTTTCCGATCACGAAGCCACGGAGGATTTCGCGCGCAAGCTCGCGGAGGAGTTGAAGCCCGGCGATCTCGTGACCCTCTCGGGCGGCCTGGGCGCGGGCAAGACTACCTTCGCCCGCGCGCTCGTCCGCGCCCTGACAAGTGAGCCGGAGCTCGAGGTTCCGAGCCCCACCTTCACCCTGATGCAGGTTTATGACGGCCCGCTCTGTCCCATCGTCCATGCGGATTTCTATCGGCTCTCCGGCGGCTACGAATTGGTGGAGCTGGGCTGGGAGGAGGTGACGGAGAACGCCGTCTCGCTCGTGGAATGGCCGGAGCGCGCCGAGGGTGCGCTGAATCCCGACCACCTGGACATCCGGCTCGATTTCGGGCCCGGAGGCCAAGGGCGCATCGCCATGCTCACCGGCACGGGCACCTTCGCCTCGCGCCTCCAGCGCATCAAGGCCTTCCGCAACCTGGTGGAGAGCTGCGGCTGGTCCAATGCGGTCCGCCTGCCGATGCCGAGCGACGCGTCCGTGATCCGCTCCTACGAGCGGCTGATCAAGATGACCGGCGAGACTGCGCTGCTCATGATATCGCCGCCACGACCCGCAGGTCCGCCCGTGCGGCGCGGCAAGCCCTACACGACCATCGCCAAGCTCGCGGAGACCGTTCATGCCTTCGTGGCCATGGACAAGGGTCTGCGCGCGTTAGGTCTCAGCGCGCCCTACATCTACGGCGAGGACCTTGATACGGGCCTCCTGCTGATCGAGGATCTCGGCGTGGATCCCGTCACAGACGAGAGCGGCCCGATCCCGGAGCGCTATGCGGAGGCCACGCGCCTTCTCGTCAAGCTCCACACTACCGAGCTGCCGCAGGTGCTGCCGGTGACGGAGGGGATCGAGCACGCGATTCCTCGCTACGATCTCGAAGCGCTCCTGATCGAGGTTGAGCTTCTCGCCGACTGGTATGTGCCGCACATCATCGGTACCCAGCTCTCGGGCTCTGCGCGCGCGGAATTCCTCAACCTCTGGACCGAAGCGCTCGGCGAGATTCTCGCAGGTCCCACCACGTGGACCCTGCGCGATTACCACTCGCCCAACCTGATATGGATGTCACAGCGCGAAGGCTTGCAGCGCGTGGGTCTCATCGATTTCCAGGACGCGGTTCTGGGCCCCCCGGCCTACGACGTCGCCTCGCTCCTGCAGGACGCGCGCGTGACTGTGCCGGCCGATCTCGAACTGAAACTCATCGGCCTCTATGCCCGCGAGCGGAAGAGCGCGGATCCCGCCTTCGACGTGTCGACCTTCGCCCGCGCCTACGCAATCATGGCGGCACAGCGCGCCACCAAGATCCTCGGCATCTTCGCACGGCTCGACAGGCGCGACCGCAAGCCTCACTACCTGAGGCACCTGCCCCGGGTCGAAACCTACCTCACCCGCAACCTGGCGCATCCCGCTTTGGCGAAGCTCAAGGTCTGGTATGAGAGCTATCTCCCACGGCTCATCCCGCTCGAGGATGAGACGCCTCCTTCCGCTTGAGCCATTTCAGTGTCCGATTCTCCTCAGCGTCAGCCCCACACCGCCATCGTTCTCGCAGCGGGCCTCGGCAAGCGCATGCTGCCGATCACGGCGACCATGCCGAAGCCGCTCGTCAAGGTGGCGGGCGAAAGCCTGATCGACTTCGCGCTCGACAAGCTGCATGAGGCCGGCATCGGCAGGGTGGTGGTCAATGTGCACCACTTCGCGGACATGCTGGAAGCGCATCTGCGCACCCGCACCTTTCCGCAGATCGAGATCTCCGACGAGCGCGACCAGCTGCTCGAAACCGGCGGCGGCGTGAAGAAGGCGCTGCCGCTTCTAGGAAGCGATCCCTTCGTCACCTTCAACTCCGACTCCATGTGGATCGAGGGCGAGAACCCGAATCTCAAGCGCCTCGTGGCCGCCTGGGAGCCCGGGCGCATGGACATCCTGATGCTCGTCGCCCCGTTATCCACAAGTGTCGGTTACGAGGGGCTCGGCGATTTTCACTGCGATGCCGATGGCCGTCTGCGACGCCGCGGGAGCGATCCGCACGCCGATTTCGTCTATGCGGGCGTGGCCGTCGTGAAGCCGGAACTCGTGGCGGGAACGCCGGACGGGCCCTTCTCGGCGAACGTTTTCTATGACCGCGCCATCGTGAAGGGCCGCCTCTACGGCTTGCCTCTGGAGGGCCAATGGCTGCATGTTGGAGAGCCTCACACGATTGCTGAGGCGGAGAGGTGCCTTGCCGCCAGCAAGCGCTGAGGTGTTGTTGTGCCGAGCCTGCCGCGTGTTTTCTCGATCCCTCCGGGTTGCGCCTTTCTGCCTGCCCTAGTGGACGCGCTGCTCGATGGCCGCCTCGTCGGCCCTCTGTCCGAAGATCCAGCCGCGCTCGCCGACGTCACCATCTACGTTCCGACCCGCCGCGCCACCCGCGCGCTGATTGCGCTCCTGGCGGAGCGTGGCGCGGGCCGCGCACAGCTTCTGCCGCGCATCGTGCCTCTGGGCGAGGCGGACGAGGCCGAATTCGAGCTCACGGGCCTGGAGGGAACGCCCCTGGCGGAAGCCGCGAGCCTGAAGCCCCCCATTCCGCCGCTGGAGCGCCGCCTCATCCTCACGCGCCTGGTGCAGCGCTGGTCGGCGGAAGTAGACCGCGCTCTGCTGCAGCTCGGCCCCGAAGTGCCCTTCATGGTGCCCGCTTCCCCCGCAGATGCAGTCAATCTCGCGGGCGATCTCGAGACTCTCATGGATGCCTTCACAACGGAAGGCGTCGATTGGCACGCGCTCGAACTCGCCGTGGATTCGGATTACTCGAAGTATTTCGAGATCACGCGCCATTTCGTGCAGATCGCGAGCGAGAACTGGCCGAAGATCCTCGCCGAACGCCAAGCGAGCGATCCGGCGCAGCGGCGCACGGCGCTCATCGAGGCGGAAGCGCGCAGGCTCACCCGCGAGCGGCCGGGCCATCCGATCATCGTGGCGGGCTCCACCGGCTCCGTGCCCGCCACCGCCAGCCTGATGGCCGCCATCGCGCGCCTGCCGCGCGGCGCGATCGTGCTCCCCGGCCTCGACACGGATCTCGACGAGGCGAGTTGGTCCACCATCGGGGGCGCGGGCGACGACGAGACCGATCCGGTGCACGGCCATCCGCAGGCGTCCCTTCGCCGTCTCATGGACAAGCACCTACGTATTCCGCGCTCCGAGGTCGTGATCCTCGGCGAGCCGCCGGAACAGGCGCGCGCGCGCAATCACCTGCTCTCCGAGGCACTCCGTCCGGCCGATACCACGGACCGCTGGGCGCTCATCACGCCGGAAGAACGCCTAGCCATGAGCCGCAGCGGCTGCGAAGGACTGGTGATCATCGAGGCCGCGGACGAGCGCGAAGAAGCCCTCACCATCGCAATTGCCCTGCGCGAAACGCTTGCCCATCCGGACAGGACCGCGGCGCTCGTCACGCCCGACCGCGCTCTCGCGGCCCGCGTGACGGCGGAACTCGCCCGCTGGGGATTGAGCGTGGAGGATTCGGCGGGCATCCCGCTCTCCGACACGCCCGCCGGACGCCTCGCGCGATTGACGGCGGAGGCGGCGGCCGAGGACCTGAGCCCCGTGCGCCTGCTCTCGCTCGTCGCGCATCCGCTCGTGCGCCTGGGCTTTACGCGCTCCGCGATCGAACATGCTGCCAGCGTTCTCGAAATCGGCGTGCTGCGCGGCCCCGCGCCGGCCCCCGGCATCGAGGGCATACGCGCGGCCCTCGCCGCCCGCCGTCACGGGAAGGACCATCGTACGCCCCGCCCGCGCGCGCGCCTCACCGACGCGGATTGGGACCTCGCCGACACGCTGCTGCAGCGTCTCGCCCTCGCGTTCCAGACCTTCACGCCCGCCGCCCACGGCGAGGGGCGCCTCGATCTCATGGCGCTTGTGGAGCACCATCGCCGGAGCTTCGAACTCCTCTGCGCACTGCCGGAGGACGACGAGAGCGACAACGAACCGTCCCTCGAGCCGCTGGCCGCTCTCTTCGACGATCTCGAGAACTCGGACATCCGCGAGGAGGAAGGCCATCCGCTCCTCGGCCGCTTCGTGGATTATCCCGCCTTCTTCACGGCGCTGGCCAAGCAGCGCAGTTTAAGCCCATCCCCGCGCTCCACGCATCGCCGCCTGAAGATCCTCGGCCTTCTCGAAGCGCGTCTTCTGACCGTCGATCGCGTCGTGCTCGGCGGATTGGACGAGGGCACCTGGCCGCCGCGCACGGTGACGGATGCGTTCCTCAACCGTCCCATGCGCGCCCGCGTCGGCCTGATGCCGCCGGAGCGGCGCATCGGCCAGACGGCGCACGATTTCGTGCAGGCGCTCGGCACGCACGACGTGGTGATCACCCGCGCGCAGAAGCGTGATGGTTCGCCTATGGTGCCCTCGCGCTTTCTGCAGCGCCTCAAGGCCTTTACCGGCAAGCCGGTGTGGGAGACGATGGTGAAGTCCGGCGAATATTACCGCCGCCTCGCGCGCACCCTCGATACGCCGGCGCCGGCGCCAGCCCTTCCGCGCCCGCGTCCGAAGCCCGATCCCGCTCTCTTCCCGCGCTCTCTGAGCGTCACGGAAGTGGAGACGCTGGTGCGCGACCCCTATTCCATCTTCGCGCGCCACGTCCTGAAGCTCGATGCGCTGGAGGCGATCGCCGTCGCGCCGAGCGCGGCCGAGCGAGGCACGATCATTCACGATGTGATCGGCCAGTTCGCCGAGCGCTACCCGAAGGATCTGCCCGCGCACGCGCAGGAGATCCTGCTGGGTCTTGGCGAGGCGGCCTTCGCCGAGATCGCGCGGGCCTATCCCGAACTCTATGCCGAATGGTGGCCGCGTTTCGAGCGGCTCGCCATCGCGTTCGTGAACTGGGAGCAGGAGCGCCGCCCCGGCCTCGCGCAAATCCATGCCGAGCGCTCCGGCAGGCTCTCGATCCCGCTGCCGGACGGCTCGGTGTTCAACCTTCGCGCCCGCGCGGACCGTATCGAGCAGCGCCGCGACGGGGGCTTCACCATCATCGATTTCAAGACCGGCCAGCCGCCGGGAATCCGCGAGGTCTATGCGGGCTTCTCGCCGCAGCTGACGCTGGAAGCGGTGATGCTGATGAAGGGCGCCTTCAAGGGCCTGCCCATGGCGAAGGAGACGCCGGATCTGATCTACGTTCACACCACCGGCGGACGCGAACCGATCAGGCCGCGCGAGATCAAGCAGACACGGGACGAGGAGCGCTCCGTGCCTGAGATCGTGGAAGAGCATCGCCGCCGCTTCGAGGGGATGATCACGCGCTTCGTGAAGGGCGAGGCGGCCTATGTCTCGCGGCCTTTCCCGAAATATGCGCGGCGCTTCTCCGACTATGATCATCTGGCGCGCGTGAAGGAATGGTCGCTGGCGAGCGCCGGCGGGGCCGAGGGCGGCGAATGAGCAACGATCTCGTCATACCCGACTATACCCGGGAGGCGCAGCGACGCGCCGCCAACCCGCGCGCCTCGGCCTGGGTGTCGGCCAATGCGGGCGCGGGCAAGACGAAGGTGCTGACCGACCGCGTGGTGCGCCTGCTGCTCTCGGGCTCGCTGCCCGGCCGCATCCTGTGCCTCACCTTCACCAAGGCCGCCGCCGCCAATATGGCGATCCGCGTGTTCGAAAGGCTGGGGCGGTGGGTGACCATGGACGAGGAAAGCCTCGTCGCCGAACTCACGGAGCTGGAGGGCCTCAAGCCCACGCGCCAGCAGCTGAAGCTCGCCCGCACGCTCTTCGCCCGCGCGGTCGAGACGCCGGGCGGCCTGAAGATCGACACCATTCACGCCTTCTGCGAGCGGCTTCTGCATCTCGTGCCCTTCGAGGCCAACGTGCCCGCGCGCTTTGCCGTGCTGGACGAGAACCAGACCGACGAGATGCTGTCGCAGGCCGTGAAGAACGTGCTTGCTGACGCATCCAACGGCAACTTCCCTCACCTGAAGGACGCGCTCGACATCATCAGCGTCGACGCAGTGGGCGATGCGCTCACCGCTGCCCTCAACGCCGCTCTTCGCTGCAAGGACTTTCTGCACGACGACGCCGGCATCGTGCGCCTGCGGAAGGAGCTCGGGCTGCAGCCTGATGAGACGCTCGAAAGCATCGAAGGGGCGATGCTGGAGAGTGGGATTGCGCCGAAAGAATGGCCTGCCGTCGCGCAGGAGCTCTTGCAGGGAAAGAGCACCGACCAGAAGCGGGCCGCTTCTCTCATTGCAGCGTCGGAGGCACTCGATCCCTCCGCCAAACTGGAGCACTACCTTTCTGTCTTCTTCACCGATGCCGGGACGCCCCGCAAGGGATCCGCTTTCCTGACGAAGGACATCGATGACGGTTTGAAAGAGAGGCTGCTCGATGAGCAAAGCCGGCTCTGGAACCTCATCGACAAGCGCAAAGCCGCGCGCGCCGTGGAACGCACGCAGGCGCTCTTCCTCCTCGCCGCCGAAATCCACGACCGCGTCGAAAATCAGAAGATGCGGCTCGGTGCCCTCGACTTCCAGGATCTCATCGACAAGACGCTAGCGCTGCTTTCGCGCGGCGATACGGCCTGGGTGCTCTACAAGCTCGATCGCGGCATCGATCATGTGCTGATCGACGAGGCGCAGGATACGAATCCGCAGCAATGGGAGATCCTGCGCAAGATCACGGAGGATTTCACCGCCGGCGAGGGTGCTGGTGGGAGCCGCATCCGCACGCGCTTCGCCGTGGGTGATCCCAAGCAGTCGATCTACGGCTTCCAGGGCGCGGTTCCGCTGGAATTCGAACTGACGCGCAAGAGCTGGATGAAGGAGGCGCGAGACGCGCAGCTTCATTTCGAGGACGTGTCGCTCACCATGTCCTTCCGCTCCACGAAAGCCGTTCTCTCGGCGGTGGACGCCACCTTCGCGGTCGAGAGGAACTTCAAGGGATTGTCCTTCGAGGACAAGGCGATCGGCACCGTCCACGAGAGCGCGCGTCCGCACGCGCCGGGTCTCGTGGAACTCTGGCCGACGGAAACGCCCGCCGAGGACGAGGAGCCGGAGGCCTGGGTGCTTCCCGTGGACGAGCCCGAGCAGCAATCGCCACCGGTCGTGGTGGCGCAGCGCATCGCGCAGGCCGTGAAGTGCTGGACCACCAAGGGTGACGAGAGCGGACGCGTCTGGACGCCAGGCGACGTGCTCGTTCTCGTGCGCAAGCGGGGTGCTGCCTTCGAGGCGGTGATCCGCGCCCTGAAGGGAGCGGGCGTGCCGGTGGCTGGCGCGGACCGGCTGAACATCGGCGAGCACATTGCCGTGCTCGATCTCGTGGCGGCGGGACGCGCGGCGCTTCTGCCGGACGACGACCTCACGCTCGCCACCGCGCTCAAATCGCCTCTCGTCGGCCTCAACGACGACGATCTGGTCCGCCTCGCCGCCACTCGCGCCGACGACGAGTCGCTCCACGCCGCCTTGCAGCGCCACGGTGCAGCGGGCGACACGAAGGCGAAGGCCGGATGCGAGGCGTTGCAGGCGTGGCGCGACCTCGCCGCGCAGCATGGCCCCTTCGGCTTCTTCGCCACGCTGCTTGGCCCGCGCGGGGGACGCTCGAAACTCGTGGCGCGGCTTGGCAGCGAGGCGGGCGACGCCATCGACGCCTTTCTTTGCTTCGCGCATCAATCGGAAATGACGGAGACGCCTTCGCTCACGGTTTTCATCAACCGATTCGAATCCGCCTCGCACACCATCAAGCGCGACCTCGATTCGGTGAACAGCGAAGTGCGCGTGATGACGGTGCATGGAGCCAAGGGGCTGGAGGCGCCCGTCGTCATTCTCATCGACGGCTGTGAAGTGCTGGGCCGCGATCCGCCGCTGCTGCAATTGCAGACGAAAACGGGCGACGCGATTCCCGTCTGGGCTCCGGGCAAGAGCGCCGATTGCAGCGTGATGGAAGAGGCGCGCGATCTTCTGCACGCCAAGGGTTACGAGGAGCACAATCGGCTTCTCTACGTGGCGATGACCCGCGCCAAGGATCGGCTGGTGATCGCTCCATACCGCACCAGCGGCAAGGAGAACCCGCAGGATGCCTGGTGCGAAATGATCCGCCACGGGCTCGTGCAGAAGGCAGGCGGCCTGGAGCCCAGCAAAGCGCCCTATGGCCCCATCGACATCTGGCGCGAAGGATCGCCGCTCGCCCGTACGCTGGCGGCGGAATCCGATATCGCGCCGCTGGAAGCCTTCGATGTGCCGGACTGGCTGGCGCTTCCGGCGAAGCCCGAGCCCGAGCCCCTTCCCCCGGTCCGCCCCTCGAGCGCCTTGGGCGCAGCCGAGCGCATGACGCGGCCGGGCGATGGCCCCTATGCGCCCGAGGCGCGGCTTCGCGGCACTCTGGTCCATGCTCTGCTGGAACGCCTGCCCGCCTTGAGTCCGGAGCACCGGGAAGCCATGGCGCGCGCCTATGTGCGGGCGCGGGCCCCGCGTTTGGCGCCTGCGGTCTGCGAAACGGTGATCGCCAATGCACTCGGCGTCCTGGAGCACGAAGATCTCAAGGCGCTCTTCGGACCGGGCTCCCGGGCCGAGGCTCCCATTGCAGGCAAGGTTCTGACGGCCCATGGGGAACTCCTAGTCTCCGGCCAGATCGACCGCCTCGCCGTGCTGGACAGGGAAGTTCTGGTGGCCGATTTCAAGACCACGGCCCGGGCGCCGAGGTCTGGCCAGATGCCGCCGCAATCCTATGTGGCTCAGCTTGCGCTCTATCGGGCGCTGCTGTCCGAGATCTATCCGAACAAGCGTATCCGCACTTTCCTGGTCTGGACCGCGGGTCCGGTGATCCACGAACTGATGGAACCCGAACTGGAGACGGCGCTTACCCTCATCAAAGCGGCGTGAGCGAAGGACAGCCCTTGCTTGATTCCCGGACGGGCCGTTCTTACCTTGGCCCTATCGTCGAGCGGCTCTGCACTGAGTCGCTGTATCAAAAGTTCAAAGGTGATGTGATGGCGACCGTTAAGGTGACCGACGCGAGCTTCGAGCAGGACGTCCTGCAATCCTCCGAGCCCGTCGTGGTCGATTTCTGGGCCGAATGGTGCGGCCCCTGCCGCATGATCGGCCCGGCCCTGGAAGAGATTTCCAACGAAATGGCCGGCAAAGTGAAGATCGCGAAGGTCAACGTTGACGAGAACCCGCAGATCGCCTCCCAGCTCGGCATCCGCTCGATTCCGGCCCTCATGATGTTCAAGGGCGGTCAGGTAGTGGCCCAGAAGATCGGCGCCGCCCCCAAGGGCGACCTCACGAAGTGGATCCAGGCTTCCGCCTGATCGGCTCAGTACGGGATTCGAAAGGGGCCCTCAGGGGCCCTTTTCACGTCCGATGCTCTACACCCGGCCCATGGCGTTCTGGTTCATGTAGATGATCTCCCAGATATGCCCGTCCAGGTCGCTGAAGCTGCGGCCGAACATGAAGCCGTGATCCTCCGGCTCCCGCACCTCCCGGCCGCCCTGCGCCAGGGCTCTGTCGACGAGCTGGTTCACCCGTGTCCTGCTCTCCACCGAGAGGCAGGTGATCACCTCGGTCGTCCGCGTGGTGTCTGCGACCGGCCTGCGGGCGATCTCCCGGAACCTCGCCTCCGTGAGCAGCAGAGCGAAGATCTCGTCCGAGATCGCCATGCACGCGGCGCTCTCGTCGCTGAGTTGCGGGTTGAAGCCGAAACCCACCCCTTGAAAAAAGCGCACCGACCGCTGCAGGTCCTTCACCGGCAGGTTGACGTAGATTTTGGTGGCCATGGCCGCTTTCCTTATTCGGGCAGCGTTCCATTGGCTGCCAGCACCTCACCTGCCAGATAGAGCGAACCGCAGATCAGGACACGGGGTGGGCGGTCCCAAACGTAGTCGTGCAGCGAGGCCAGGGCGGATTCCACGCTCGGCGCGACGGAAGTGGTGAGTCCCACACTCGCAGCAATGGCAGCCACTTCCTCGGCAGGGCGCGCGGCGATCTGGCCTGCGATCGGCACCGCGATCACCTCGCGGGCGAGGCCTGAGAAATTCTTGAAGAAGGCCTGGGAATCCTTGGTACCGAGCATTCCGGTGATCAGCACCAGCGGCGCATCGCTGCGCTCGCTCTGATCGGCCATGGCCGCGGCCAGTACGCGCCCGCCATCGATGTTGTGCCCGCCGTCGAGCCACAGCTCACAGCCCTGCGGCGCGATCTCGGGCAGGCGCCCTTTCGAGAGGCGCTGCAGGCGTCCGGGCCATTCGGCGCGGGTGAGGCCCGCCTCGAAGGCGGATGTCTCGAACTGCTCGAAACCCGCAGCGCGCAGCGCCGCGATGGCCGTTCCCGCATTGGTGAACTGATGCCGCCCGATCAGCTTCGGACGGGGCAGGTCGAGCAGGCCGTTCTCGTCCTGGTAGACGAGACGGCCTCCCTCTTCATGCACGGAGAAATCATGCTGGCCGACGAGCACAGGCGCCGCGCCGATTCGCTCCGCCTCCCCACACAGGGTGCGGTCGGCCTCCAGGTAATCCTGCGGCGCGATCACGGCCGGGCAGCCGCGCTTGAAGATGCCCGCCTTCTCCTTGGCGATGGCCTCAAGCGTCGTGCCGAGATACTCCGCGTGGTCGTGGCCGATGGGCGTGACCACGGCGGCGGCGGGCTTATCGATCACGTTCGTCGCGTCGAAGCGTCCCCCCAAGCCCACTTCGAGCAGCAGCACGTCGGCGGGCTCTTCCGCGAAGATCAGCAGCGCGGCCGCTGTGGTGATCTCGAACACGGTGATCGGCTGAGCCTTGTTCACCGCCTCGCAGCGGCGGAAGGCCTCGACGAGGCGGCTCTCGGTCACGTATTGCCCCCCGCCGAAGCGGCCGAGACGGATGCGCTCGTGAAAGCGGACGAGATGCGGCGAGGTATAGACATGAACGGCAAGGCCCGCGCTCTCCAGAATCGCCCGCATGAAGGCGATGGTGGAGCCCTTGCCGTTGGTGCCGGCCACATGGATGACGGGCGGCAGACGGCGCTCGGGATGACCGAGCTCCGCGAGCAGCCGCTGAATGCGCCCGAGCGACAGGTCGATGGTCTTCGGGTGCAGGGCGAGAAAACGCGCGATCAGCGCATCGGAAGAGTCCAACGCCCCGTCCTCAACTATTCGGCCGCAGCCGCTACGGCCGGCGTGGTCGTCGTGCTTTCGGTGGGAGCCGCCGCAGGAGCCTTCATGAACAGGCGCGAGAGGCGGGCAATGGTGGATTTCAGATCATGACGATGGACCACCATGTCCACCATGCCGTGCTCCTTCAGGTATTCGGAACGCTGGAAGCCGTCGGGCAGCTTCTCGCGGATGGTCTGCTCGATCACGCGCGGGCCGGCGAAGCCGATGAGCGCACCGGGCTCGGCGAGATGCACGTCGCCCAGCATCGCATAGGATGCGGTGACGCCGCCGGTGGTGGGATTGGTCAGCACGACGATGTAGGGAAGGCGCGCATCCCGCAGGCGGCGGACCGCCACCGTGGTGCGCGGCATCTGCATGAGGGAGAGAATGCCCTCCTGCATGCGCGCGCCGCCCGAACCGGCGAAGAGCACGAAAGGAGTCTTCTTGTCGAGGGCGGTCTCGGCGCCCTTGATGAAGGCCTCGCCGGCGGCCATGCCGAGGGAGCCGCCCATGAAGCCGAAATCCTGTACGGCGATGGTCATCGGCAGGTCCTCGACGCGGCCGAAGCCCACCTTGAAGGCATCCTGCTGGCCGGTCTTGGCACGGGCATCCTTCAGGCGGTCGACATAGCGCTTCTCGTCGCGGAACTTCAGCGGATCGACGGCCACTTCCGGCAGCGCCACGTCGAGCCAGGTGCCGCCGTCGAACATGAGCTGGAGGCGCTGCGTCGCCGAGATGCGCATGTGGTGGTTGGAGCCGGGGATCACCCACTGGTTCGCCTCCACGTCCTTGTGGAAGACCACCTGCCCCGTATCCGGGCACTTGATCCAGAGATTGTCCGGCGTCTCGCGCTTGAAGAGCGTCTTGATTTTCGGACGGACGACTTCGGAAATCCAGTTCATCTCAATCTATCCTCTCGTCATGCCCGGACCTGTCCGGGCATCCACGCCCTGTCGGCGTGGAAAGACGCGGATGACCGGGACGAGCCCGGTCATGACGTCCGTTGTTTCTTCAAGCGGCCGTGCGCTTGGCCACCGAGCGCACGCCTTCGCTCAATTCCTTCACCAAGGTGGTGACGGCGTCGACCGAGCGCGAGGTGGCGCGGCCCTGTTCGTCGAGGGTCCCCTTCAGCGCATCGATGAGTGCCGAGCCCACCACTACGCCGTCGGCTCCTTGAGCCACCGCCGCCGCATGGGCGCCGCTCTTCACGCCGAAGCCCACCACGACTGGCAGGGGCGTATGGTGCTTGATGCGCTCCACCGCCGAGGCGACCTTTCCGAAATCGGGCGTCGCCGCGCCGGTGATGCCAGTGATCGAAACGTAATATACGAACCCAGCCGTATTGGCGAGCACCGCAGGGAGGCGCTTGTCGTCGGTGGTCGGGGTGGCGAGACGGATGAAGGCGAGGCCCGCCTGGAGGGCCGGAAGGCACAGCTCGTCGTCCTCTTCCGGCGGAAGATCCACGACGATGAGGCCATCGACGCCCGCTTGCCTGGCGTCGGCCAGGAAGCGGTCGACACCATAGACGAAGATCGGGTTGAAATAGCCCATCAGGATCACGGGCGTGTCCTGATCCTCGGCTCGGAAGCGGCGGACGAGGTCGAGGGTCTTGACCGTATCCTGGCCGACTTTCAGGGCGCGCAGGCCCGCCGCCTGGATCGCCGGCCCGTCGGCCATGGGATCGGTGAAGGGCAAGCCGAACTCGACGATGTCGGCTCCCGCCTTGGGCAGGCTCTTCAGAATGGCAAGGGAGGTCTCCGGATCCGGGTCGCCCGCCATGACGTAGGTGACGAGGGCGGCGCGGCCTTCCGCACGGCATTGCTCAAAACGGGCTTCGATGCGCTTGGTCATGGGCGGGTCTTTAGCACGGGAGAGAGTCGGGATGAAACCTGTTCGGCATGAGGATACGAAATGAAGGCCTTCGTCATCCCCGGACCGGCCTCGGGGATCCACGTCCGCTCACGCCGAAGGCGTGAATGGTCGGGGCGAGTCCGGCCATGACGGGAGAAGGTCTAAGCGATCTTGTTGCCCAGATGCTCTGCGATCTGGAACAGGTCCTTGTCGCCGCGGCCGCTGATATTGACCACCATCAGGTGATCCTTCGGCTTCTGCGGCGCGAGCTCGACGACCTTGGCCAGCGCGTGGCTGGGCTCAAGGGCAGGCAGGATACCCTCGAGCCGTGCACAGAGCTGAAAGGCCTCCAGCGCCTCCTCGTCGGTGGCGGAGATGTAGGTCACGCGGCCCATCTCGTGCAGCCAAGCATGCTCCGGGCCGATACCGGGATAGTCGAGGCCGGCCGAGATCGAATGGGCATCGTCGATCTGCCCGTCATGGTTCATGAGCAGATAGGTGCGGTTGCCGTGCAGCACGCCCGGACGGCCGCCGGTGAGCGAGGCCGCATGGAGCTTGTCGAGGCCGTGGCCCGCGGCCTCCACGCCGTAGATCTCCACTCCCGTGTCGTCGAGGAAGGGATGGAACAGCCCGATGGCGTTGGAGCCGCCGCCGATGCAGGCGACGAGAGAATCCGGCAGGCGGCCCTCCGCTTCCATCATCTGCTTGCGGGTTTCCTCGCCGATGACGCACTGGAAATCGCGCACCATGGCCGGATAGGGGTGCGGCCCCGCCACCGTGCCGATGCAGTAGAAGGTGTCGGCGACATTGGTGACCCAGTCGCGCAGGGCCTCGTTCATGGCGTCCTTCAGCGTCCTCGTCCCGGACTGCACGGGCACCACCTTGGCGCCTAGCATGTTCATGCGGAACACGTTGGG
Source organism: Microvirga makkahensis (assembly GCF_009830105.1). Classification (GTDB taxonomy): domain Bacteria; phylum Pseudomonadota; class Alphaproteobacteria; order Rhizobiales; family Beijerinckiaceae; genus Microvirga; species Microvirga makkahensis. Next base: position 216,655 of record NZ_WURB01000006.1, on the reverse strand, counting down.
CTTCTGCCGCTCCACGTCCACCGCACCCATGTAGACGATGCATTCGAGCCCGAACCGCGCGCAGAGGGTGGCGGTAGCGACCCCGTGCTGGCCCGCGCCGGTTTCGGCGATGATGCGCTTCTTGCCCATGCGGCGGGCGAGAAGGATCTGGCCCAGCACGTTGTTCACCTTGTGCGCGCCGGTATGGTTCAGTTCCTCGCGCTTGAAGTAGATCTTCGCGCCGCCCGACAGGCCGGAGGCCGTGGAAACCTCACGAAGATGCTCCGTCATGCGCTCCGCGAAGTAGAGTGGGCTCGGACGGCCGATATAGTGCTTGGAGAAATACTCCATGTCTGCGTGGAAGGCCGGGTCGTTCTTGGCCTCGTTGTAAGCCTTCTCCAGCTCCAGGATGTTCGGCATCAGGGTCTCGGCGACGAAGCGTCCGCCGAACTGACCGAAATGCCCGCGCTCGTCGGGACCAGTGCGGAAGGAGTTGGGTTGGGCTTGAGCTGACACGGTCTGTCCTGCTTAACGGTTGGGCATTCCCCGGAAACGGGGCTGCCGGTTTTCCGGGAGGAAATGCGGTCTTCCTCTATGACTGGGCAGCGAATGCTGTCCGGGCCGCCTTGATGAAGGCCTCGATCTTCCTCGAGTCCTTCAGGCCCGGTCCGCTTTCCACCCCCGACGAGACATCGACGGCCCTCGGACTCGTGAGCCTGATGGCTTCCGCCACGTTGTCGGGGTTGAGCCCTCCTGACAACATGATGGGAAGTGCCGGGTCAAGCCCGTTCAGGAGTTTCCAGTCAAAGGAGATGCCGTTGCCGCCGGGAAGCGCGTCCGCCGTGCGGGGCGGCTTGGCATCGAGCACGATGTGGTCGGAACCCGTGGCATAGGAGGCAAGAGCCTCCAGATCTCGCTTCTCCGCGACGCCGAGGGCCTTCATCACCGGGCGCCGGACGATTGCGCGGATTTCCGCGACACGCTCGGGCGTCTCGCTCCCATGCAGCTGGATCAGGTCAGGATTGATGGCCTCGACGGCCTGCGCGATGTCCTCGTCGCCGGGATCGACCAGCAGCACGACGCGCCTCGCGCGGCCCTTCGCCTGCAGAGAGAGGCGGTGGCCGAGGTCGAGAGTCACGTGGCGGGGACTCTTCGGAAAGCGCACGAAGCCCACCATGTCCGCGCCAGCGTCCAGCGCGGCCGCGAGGGTTTCGGGGGTCGAGAGCCCGCAGATCTTGATCAACGCGTTCATTGTTTCATTTTATACCGGATTGGCCTGCGAACGCCACACCAGCATTGCCGCAGCCAGATCCTCCAGCGCCGTACCCACGGATTTGAAAACCGTGATCACCTTGTCGCCGCGCTGCGGCGGATTGCGGCAGAGATCGAACAGGGTGCCGCGCACATGGCCCTCTGGGATCGCGCCCTTCTGGATGGAGACGGCGACATCCCCGCCCTCGAACTTGGCCGCCTCCGTGTCGACATAGACCTGGGCCCGGCGCAGGGCCTCGTCGTCGGCCTCGCGCATCTTCAGATTGAAGGCGCCCACCAGATCGAGATGCACGCCCTCCCTCAACCAGGCGCCCTTCACGATGGGCGAGGTGGAAAGCGTGGCGCAGGAGACGAGGTCGGCCTCCCGCACCGCCGCCTCGAGATCCGTGACCGCCGAGACGGGCAGTCCCTCGGCGCGAAGCTCCGCCGCCAGGGCCTCGGCCTTCTCGGGCCGGTGATTCCACAGAGACACCTCGCGGATGGGCCGCTGGCTCATGTGAGCGCGGATGAGGAAGGGCGCGAGCGCACCCGATCCCACCATGACCATGCGGCTCGAATCCGCGCGGGCCAGATACCGCGCCGCGAGCGCCGAGGCCGCGGCCGTGCGCCACACGGTCAGCCGCGTGCCGTCGAGTACGGCGACCGGCGCGCCCGTCCCACCGTCCATGAGAAGATACGAACCCATGACGCTGGGAAGATTTCTCGCGCCGTTCTCCGGAAACACGGAAACCACCTTCACGCCGACGAAGCCGCCTTGAGTGGCGGGCCCCGTCCAGGAAGGCATCAGCAGCAAGGTGCCGTGAGCCCCCGCACGCTCGATATCGTGATGGTGGCGCACCGGCGTGACCATGTCGCTGCGAAAGGCACTACCCAAGGCATCGACCAGGGCAGGAAAGGCGAGAGCCCGATCGATCTCGGCAGAGGAAATGACGCGCATGGGCAGGGGTCGCTTCGGAAGGAGCTAAAGGCTCTGCGACTGCGGGGACGGCAGCGTTGCCGGCAGGCCCGCCGCCGCGTTCTGGCTGCGCAGGCGCTCGGTTTCGTGGCGCAGCTGCCGCGTCTCGCGCCGGAGCTGCCGGCGCGACTTGCGGTTTCTGCCTTGAGCGAGCCAGCTCGCCGTTCCGCCGATAACGACGCCGACCATGACGGCGGCGAAGATCACGGCGAAGAGCGGCAGCTGTGTCGCGAATTCGGGCGCCTCTTGCGAGAACGGGTCCAGGGACAGGGTCACCGGAGCGCGATTCGCGACCGCGAGCAGCACCACCAGAATCGCGATCGGCAGGAGAATGAGCGCTTTAAGAAAGCGAATCACGAGCACCTCTTAAACCGTTACTGGGCCGCGGCCGCCTTCAGCACCTTGGATGCCGGAGCATTGAGCCGCTGACGCATTTCCTTGCCCGTCTTGAAGACGGGCACGACTTTCTCGGAGATGGAAACGGATTCACCCGTGCGCGGGTTGCGGCCCGTGCGGGCGTCCCGCTTCTTCACGGAGAACGCCCCGAAGCCCCGCAGCTCGACCCGATCCCCGCGAGCCAGCGCATCTGCGATGGTGTCGAGAATCGCGTTCACGATCTTCTCCACGTCGCGTTGGTACAAATGCGGGTTCTGCTCGGCAATCTTGAGCACCAGTTCTGATTTAATCATGGAAAGGCTATATCTTTGACGCTGCTTTATTTTTCGGAAGGGTGCCAGACGGCCAGCAGCCCGTCAAGCTGTGCTGCCTCAACGTGAGTATCCGCCTGGCGCAGGGCTTGCGCCGCTCTCTCGAAGCCGAGGAGGCTCACCGTCGTGGCCGCCATGGCGAAGAGGGAAAAATCGCGGTCGGAGCGAGGCTTCCAGTCCCGGACGGGAAGGTTCCTGGCCACGCCCTTCTCGGTTTCGAGCCAGGCCACCGCATCGCGCTCGCTGCCAACCTTGTCTACGAGCTTCAGGGGCAGACCCTGACGGCCGTTGAAGACCTGGCCGGTTGAGGCCGCGGCCAACTCGCTCTCGCTCAGGCGGCGGCGCTCGCGCACGAGGGCCTTGAACCAGTCATAGGTGTCGTTGACCACTGTCTGCACGGCAGCACGCGCTTCCGGGCTCGTGGGCGTGAAGGGGTTCGGCTCCGCTTTGAGCGGCGCGGACTTGATGGCCTCCACCTTTACCCCGACCGTGTTCATGAGTCCCGTGAGGTCGGGGTACTGGAACAGCACGCCGATGGAGCCCACGAGCGAGGTTTCGCGGGCGACAATGTAGTCCGAGGCGATCGCCGTGATGTAACCGCCGGACGCCGCGGTGCCGTCCACGAAGGTCACGACCGGCTTCCTCTCGGAAAGGCGGCGGATGTTCCTGTAGAGCTCCTCGGACCCCGTGGTGGTACCGCCGGGACTGTTGATGGAGATCACGACGCCGGAGACGAGGCCGGAATCCCCCACCCGCCTCATCAGGTCCGCCATCCGCTGCTGATCACCGGTGATCAGGCCGTCGACGGAAATGCGGGCGATCTGCTGCTGCACGCCGCCATAGCCCATGCGGTCGGCGGCGGCATAGCCGATGGCGGCGACGGCGGCGATCAGCCCGGAGAAACCCGCAATGCGCCAGAACGAGAGCTTTCGGCGCAGGCGGCGGCGGTCGGCAATGGCTTCGGCATCGATGGACATCGGTTCGTCTCTAACTCGGTTCACTGATCTGGAGGCAGCACCCTAGAGCCTCGCGCCCGAAAGTGAAATCCACTTTTGGGTGCCGGGCCGGGGCTCTCCTTGCAGGAGGCGCATCCTCGGGCTGAGAAACCGCGGGGCCGCACCGGCGACCCGGAGGGCCGCGCGAGCGAGATCCGTTTCGCCTTTGGAGCGTGATGCACAGCAAAGGCAGATAGGGCGGCGAGACAGGCAACCAACAAAAAACCCGCACGAGACGTCGCGCGGGTTCCAAAATGAAAATCCCCGGGCCGCGGCCCGGGGATCCATCGGGTTCCGAAAACCGGCAGCCCGATTACTTCTTGTCGGTACGAGCCTTGAGCGCCGCACCCAGGATGTCGCCGAGCGACGCGCCCGAGTCGGTCGAGCCGTACTGAGCCATGGCCTCCTTCTCCTCGGCGACCTCGAGGGCCTTGATGGAGAGGGTGACGCGGCGGGCCTTGCGGTCGAACTGAGTGACGCGGGCGTCGATCTTCTCACCGGCGGCGAAACGCTCCGGACGCTGATCGGCGCGGTCGCGAGCGAGCTCCGAGCGCTTAATGAAGGTGGAGAGGTCGGTGTCGACGATCTTCACCTCGATGCCGCCGTCCTTCACCTCGAGAACCTCGCAGGTGACGACCTGGCCCTTCCTGAGCTCGCCGGCCTCGGCGAAGGGATCGCCGGCCAGCTGCTTGATGCCGAGCGAGATGCGCTCCTTCTCCACGTCCACGTCGAGAACCTGAGCGCGAACCATGTCGCCCTTCTTGAACTCGTCGATGACCTGCTCGCCCGGACGGTTCCAGTCGAGGTCCGAGAGATGGACCATGCCGTCGACGTCGTTCTCCAGGCCGATGAAGAGACCGAACTCGGTCTTGTTCTTCACCTCGCCCTCGACGACGGAGCCGACAGGGTGCTTCTCGGCGAAGGCCTCCCACGGGTTCTGCAGCGTCTGCTTCAGGCCCAGGGAGATGCGGCGCTTCACCTGATCGACCTCGAGGATCACGACCTCGACTTCCTGCGAGGTGGAGATGATCTTGCCGGGGTGGACGTTCTTCTTCGTCCAGGACATCTCGGAGACGTGGATCAGGCCTTCGATGCCCGGCTCGAGCTCGACGAACGCACCGTAATCGGTGATGTTCGTGACGCGGCCCTTCAGCTTGGCGCCAACCGGGTAACGGGCGGCGATGCCTTCCCACGGATCGGCCAGCAGCTGCTTGATGCCGAGCGAGATGCGGTGCGTCTCGTGGTTGATCTTGATGATCTTCACCTTCACCGTCTGGCCGATCGTGACCACCTCGGACGGATGGTTCACGCGGCGCCACGCCATATCGGTGACGTGCAGCAGGCCGTCGATGCCGCCCAGATCAACGAACGCACCATACTCGGTGATGTTCTTGACCACGCCGTCGATGACCTGACCCTCTTCGAGGTTGGCCACGAGCTCGGAGCGCTGCTCGGCGCGGCTCTCCTCGAGGACCGTGCGGCGAGACACGACGATGTTGCCGCGGCGGCGATCCATCTTGAGGATCTGGAACGGCTGGGCCACGCCCATAAGCGGGGTGACGTCGCGGACGGGACGGATGTCCACCTGGGAGCGAGGCAGGAAGGCCACGGCGCCGTCGAGGTCGACCGTGTAGCCGCCCTTGACCTGGTTGAAGATGGTGCCGTTGACGCGCTCGCCGGCCTCGAAGGCCTTCTCGAGCTTCACCCACGACTCTTCGCGGCGAGCCTTGTCACGGGAGATGACGGCCTCGCCCAGCGCATTCTCGATGCGCTCGACATAAACCTCGACCTCGTCGCCGACCTTGATCTCACGGTCGCGATTGGGGCCGGTGAATTCTTTCAGAGCGACGCGACCTTCGGTCTTTGCGCCGATATCGATGACCGCCACGTCCTTCTCGATGGCGACCACCTTGCCCTTCACCACCGAGCCTTCGTTGATCTCGGACGTACGGAAGGATTCTTCGAGCAGAGCAGCGAAATCTTCGCGGCTCGGCTGTTGGAAAGCTGCAGACATAGGTTCTCCTGAATGGCCCTCGTTTAAGGGGCAACGCCGGCGGCTGGTGTTATCGGGACGCTTCCCTCCGCCGATGCCAGGAACGCCCCCTTGAGGGCCATGTCCCGGGCACACCGCTCCATCGAGCGGGCCGGCGTATCGCCGGCGGACAGAAACGCGTTCATCGTCAAGACCTTAACAGAACGCCAGAGGGGCGCGCACCACGCACCCTCGAACACGGCGTACCGTCAATATCCGTCGAATGGGCGTTCCTTTATCCCAAATGGCCTTGGATCACAAGGCTTTCAAGGATCTGGCGCGCGAGGAGCGGCCTCCAAGGCCCACCGGACCGCCCCTCAGAGGGGAACCTCCGAACGCCGGGCCTGGGTGGCGGCCCAGCCGAGGGCCTGTTCCAGCCGGTCGTTGCCCCAGAACATCTCGCCGTCCTCGGCGAAGAAGGTGGGCGCGCCGAAGACGCCCCGCGACTGAGCCTCGTCGTTGAGGCGGCGCAGCCGGGTCTTGTTGGTGTCGGACTGGGCCTCGGCGGTCACATCCTCCGGATCGAGCCCGAGGCCGGACAGGATGCCGGAAATGACCTGCGGGTCGGAGATGTCCCGCCCCTCGCCGAACTCGGCCGTGTAGACGGCCTTGGTGAAGACCGGCGTCCATCCCCTGTCGAGGCCGAGCAGGGCGACGCGGGCAGCCAGAAGCGTGTTCTGCGGGAAGGGATTGGGCTTGAAGAGGGACAGGCCGAAGCGCACGGCCTCCCGCTCCATGTCCCGCCACATGTAGCGGCCCTTGGACGGGTATAGATTGAAGGGCGAGGTGTCCCAGCCTTGCGTCTTGAAGATGGGACCCAGGAGAAACGGCCGCCAGACGAGTTCCACGCCCGCCTCCTCGGCCGCCTGCTCGATGCGCATGGCGGTGAGATAGGAATAGGTGGAGGCGAACTCGTACCAGAACTCTAAAGTCGGACGACGGATCATGGGCGCCTCTCTCCTTGCTCTCCGGACCAGGGGCTAAAGCATCCCTCTTCCCTTGGGCACCCCCTTCTGTTGCGGGCAGGGATGCGGGAGAAGCATATCGCTCCCCGGGCCTGCGCCGCCGCCTGCGGAGTGTCCGGTCCGGCCCACGATACGATGAGCCTCCCGAAAGGAGCAACGGATGGTCTCCGAAAGTGGCTTCCCCTTTCGGGTCCGATGTTCTAAGTCGCGGGCATCCTTTCATTCTGGAACATCGACCATGGCTTCGACGCGCGTGAACAAAGTCGTGCTCGCCTATTCCGGCGGTCTCGACACCTCCATCATCCTCAAATGGCTGCAGACCACCTATGGCTGCGAGGTGGTGACCTTCACCGCCGATCTCGGCCAGGGCGAGGAGCTGGAGCCGGCCCGCAAGAAGGCTGAGCTGCTCGGAATCAAGCCCGAGAACATCTTCATCGAGGACCTGCGCGACGAGTTCGTGCGCGACTACGTGTTCCCGATGTTCCGCGCCAATGCGCAATACGAGGGCCTCTATCTGCTCGGCACCTCCATCGCCCGCCCGCTGATCGCCAAGAAGCAGATCGAGATCGCCGAGAAGGTCGGGGCCGACGCGGTGGCCCACGGTGCCACCGGCAAGGGCAACGACCAGGTGCGCTTCGAGCTCGGCTACTACGCCCTGAAGCCCGACGTGACCGTGATCGCCCCCTGGCGTGAATGGGACCTGCGCTCCCGCGAGCAGCTCATCGCCTTCGCCGAGGCCCACCAGATCCCGATCGCCAAGGACAAGCGCGGCGAAGCTCCGTTCTCCGTCGACGCCAACCTCCTGCACGCCTCCTCCGAGGGCAAGGTGCTGGAGGACCCCGCGATGGAAGTGCCGGATTACGTCTATTCGCGCACCAACGATCCAGAGACCGCGCCCGACACGCCGACAGTGATCAGCATCGAGTTCCTCAAAGGCGATCCGGTCGCCATCGACGGCAAGAAGATGGGTCCGGCCGACCTCCTTGCGAAGCTCAATGAACTCGGGCGCATCAACGGCATCGGCCGCCTTGATCTCGTCGAGAACCGGTTCGTGGGCATGAAGAGCCGCGGCATGTACGAGACGCCCGGCGGCACGATCCTTCACCTTGCCCATCGCGGCATCGAGTCCATCACCCTCGACCGCGGCGCCGCGCACCTGAAGGACGAGCTGATGCCGAAATATGCCGAGCTCATCTACAACGGCTTCTGGTTCTCGCCGGAGCGCGAGATGCTCCAGGCTCTCATCGACAAGAGCCAGGAATTCGTCACAGGCGAAGTGAAGCTGAAGCTCTACAAGGGCGGCGTCCACCTCATCGGCCGGACAAGCCCCTTCACGCTCTACGACCAGGACCTCGTGACCTTCGAGGAAGGCGCGGTGGCTTACGACCACCGGGACGCCGCAGGCTTCATCAAGCTGAACGCGCTGCGCCTGCGCACGCTCGCCCAACGCAAGAAGAAGCTCGGGCTTTAAGACATGGATGCGTCGGTCGTTGCCGTCAGCCGCAGCCCGACGCATTCCTTCGCCAAGCCGAATGTGGCGAGGATCCGGCTTTTGGCCGGGCTCGGCATCGAAGGCGATGTTCATGCAGGAGAAACGGTCAAGCACCGCTCCCGCGTGCAAGTCGACCCCACCCAGCCGAATCTGCGCCAGGTCCATCTCATTCACACGGAACTCTTCGAGGAATTGGCCAAGAAAGGCTTTTCCGTCGCGCAGGGAGAGTTGGGCGAGAACCTCAACACCCGCGGCCTCGACCTGCTCGCCCTTCCCGTCGGCACGAGGCTTCATCTCGGCGCTTGCGCCGTCGTGGAATTGACGGGCCTGCGCAATCCCTGCGTCCAGATCGACCGTTTTCAGAAAGGCCTCATGGCCGCCGTGCTCGACCGCGACGGCGCAGGACAGCTCGTTCGCAAAGCGGGAGTCATGGGAATCGTTCTGACGGGCGGCGAGGTTCGTCCCGGCGATAGGATTGCCGTCACTCTGCCCCTCGGGCCGCATCGCCGGCTTGAGCGGGTGTGAGAGCGTTCAGCGCAACCACTTTTGCTCGTTGACCTCCCGCTCGCCGTGGAAACGCCGCTCCATGCGGATAGCGAGGCGTCGCACGGTGGCGTAGCTGCGTCAGAGCATCCGCTTCAGCCGAAGAAATGTCTTCAGATCGGCTTGACTTGACCTGTAATCCTTGTCGCGCCAGTCCTCATCGACAAGAGCGACGGCTTCCTGCGTCAGCGTTTCCACCTGTGCGAGGGACGGTTTGGGCTTACGGCGGAAGAACATGACGGCACTCCCCTTTTGAGATGAGGCGCCCACCGGGTCTCCTAGTGGCCGGGGAGTCGAGAAGCCGCCCACAGACGACTGGAATGACCTTTAGGCTTTCGCCCTGGACATGCGTCACCGCCTCTCCGACCGTAAGGTGGGAAGGCATCTTTGCAGCCGGTACCGGGCCGCTCTTGGAGGGGTTCTCACGCCCCGGAGGCGGGTGCGCCCGGCTCCGGTGACGAAATAACACGGTCGCATGGCGCGGGGTCAACTGGCTTGAGGCGCCCGACGCGTCTTCTCCATCGTCATGGCCGGGGTTGACCCGGCCATCCACGACTTGAAAGGACCGCACCAGGGAAAGAGGTCCCCGGCTCGCGGCCGGGGATGACGGTGGAGTATGGCGGACAAGCGACACGGCGCGAACCTGGATCCGGTCGCCGGTCCGCGCAGGGCCGAAGATCAGAGCCGATCGAGGGGAGGATCGCCCTCGCCGAACCAGTTCTTTTTTATCAGCGCCTTCGCTTCATCGGCGGCCGAGGCGTCGCCCCGCGCCTCGGCGGCCCGGAGCAGCCCGGCGGCGGCCCAGCCATTGTTGGGCGCCCGCTGGATGGCCTCCCGGAAGGCGGCCTGCGCCTCCTCGGGCTTGCCCTGCTGCAGCAGGGCCGCGCCGAGCGACTGGTGTACCGGATAGTACCAGAAGGGCGGCTCCATGTAGGGCAGCCGGTCCTGGATCCCGGCGGCTTCCGAGAAGTGCGCGGCGGCCCCTCCATGATCGCCCTTAGCCTGGGCGATCCGGCCCTCGATCACTTTCGCCTCGATGGCGAGGATGTCCGGACCCGGCACGCCGAGATCGGGCAGCGCCGTGATCTCCGGCGTGTTCGCCAGTGCCGCGATGGCGGATACTTCGGCACGCGCCTCGTCATCCCGTCCGAGCCGCGCGAAGGAAATCCCGCGGGCATAGTGCCATGCGGCGCGCACGAAGGGGAAATTCGCATCCGGCGCAGGCAGGGCCAGCACCTCCTCCGGCTCGGAGAAGCGCGCATGGGCCGTATAGGCTGCCGCGGCGATGGGCTGGGTCCAGGGGACTTCGCGCTGGGTGCGGTCTGAGACGATGCCGCCGAGCTTCTCGGCCGCCATCACGGCGGTCCTGCCGTCTCCGCCCATCAGGGCCGATGCCATCACGAAGTGAACGTTGTGGGCGTAGTAGCCCTCCGAATAGAGCAGGCTTGCGCCGCCCTTCTTCAGCAGCGCTTCGTCGGCGGCGGCGGCCTGGATGTTCGCGTCCAGGCTCTCGCGCCAGCGGCCGAGGCGGTACCAGATGTGGCTCGGCATGTGCACCAGGTGCCCGGCCCCGGGCATCAGCGCCGCCAGTCGCGCCGCGTGAGGCGCTGCGCGCTCCGGCCGGTCGGAGGCCTCGACGGCGTGAATGTAGAGGTGAATGGCCCCCGGATGGTCGGGCTCCGCCCGGAGGGAGCCCACCTGCCGGTCGCCGAGCACGCCCTCGATGAGCTCGACCATGCGGGCGGTCCTGCCCTTCGGGGTCCTGCCTCCGTCGGCCCAATAGTCCCAGGGGCTGAGATTCATGAGCGCGTCGGCGGTCAGGAGCGCGACATGGGGATCGTCGGGGAAGCGGGCCTGCACGGCCTCCATCGCATCCGCATAGGCCTGGTCCAGCGCCTTGCGGTCGGCTTTCGGATCGGGCGAATGGCGCTGCGAGAGTGCCTCGATGAGGGCAGCCTCCACCCCGCCGGCGGGCGCAAGGCGCTTGGCCTGTTCGAGCGCTACGAGCGCACGAGCATTGGCGGCCGCTTCCATCGGGTAGTTGATATGCGGTCCCAGCACCCACGCCTCTCCCCAGAGGCACATTGCGCAATCCGGATCGAGATCCTGCGCCGCCCGGAAGGCCCGGGCCGATTCGGCGTGGTTGAAGCCCCAGCCGAGGCGGTAGCCCTGATCGAAATAGGCGCGGGCCTCCTGCACCGATGGACCGACGCCGGACCACGTGAACCGGCCGAGGTTGTCGTAGACGGGCGGCCTCTCCTCGGCGCGTGGAGCCGCCGCGCCTTTCGGGAGATCGCGGCTGTAGGCTCCGAGCTCGTTGCGCGCCGGCGGCTGAGGATGTGTCCGATGATCGGCCTGTGCCAGGGTCATCCGCGGGGCCGGACCATGACCCGGTCCGTGGCTCAGCCCGTGGAGGAACTTCACGCGCGGGCTGTTGTGGTCGCCGAGAGGACAGGCGGCGGCGGACGTCGCCAGAGCAAGGGTGGCGGCCGCGCTCGTCATGAGCAGGACGGATGCGGTCGAGCGCTTCGTTAGGCGAGTCGTCATGAGAAGCCTCCCATGTCAGCGGAACGGATTGCAGGCAAAAGACGGTCCGAGAGCCTGCCGAATCCACCCTGCCGGGTTGCGTCGCCTGCCGGTCCGCGGGAGGTCTCGGGTTCTCCGGGCGACCGGCGCCATAGGCGAGGATATTCGCTCCGTTCCCCGCAGAGCTTTCCTGCCGGGGAACATTCTCACCCTGCCTCCCTGGCGGGCGAAGGTCTGTGACCTTCGTCACATCTCGTTCCCTGGGTTTTGAACGGGCCCGTGCCGCCCTACCTTGAGCGCAAAAGCTCCCGGAGAGATCCATGCCATGGTCCATCCCCGTCGCGCGCATCGCCGGCACCGAGGTGCGCATCCACATGACCTTCCTGCTGTTCCTGATCTGGATCGGCGCGGCGCAATGGCGCGCCGGGGGACAGGCGGCCGCCTTCGACGGCGTGCTGTTCATCGTGCTGCTCTTCGCCTGCGTGCTGGCCCATGAATTCGGGCACATCCTCGTGGCCCGGCGCTACGGCATCAGGACGCCCGAGGTGACGCTCTGGCCCATCGGCGGCGTCGCGAGCCTGGAGCGCATTCCCGACAAGCCCCGCGAGGAGCTGGCGGTCGCTGCGGCGGGGCCCCTGGTGAACGTGGCGATCGCGGCTGCGATCATCCTCGTCCTGGACCTGAGCATCGACACCGCCGCCACGACGGCCCTCGAGAACCCGCAGGCAGGCATCATGGCCAGGCTTGCAGCCGCCAACATCTTCCTCGTGGTGTTCAACATGATCCCGGCCTTCCCCATGGATGGCGGGCGCGTGCTGCGGGCTCTTCTGGCGATGCGCATGAACTATGCCGACGCCACCCGCATCGCGGCGCGGATCGGCCAGGGCGCAGCCTTCCTGTTTGCCCTCCTCGGCCTCTTTATCAATCCGATGCTGATCGTCATCGCCCTTTTCGTCTATCTCGCCGCCTCCGCGGAGGCGCAGGACGTGTCGTTCCGGGGGGCGACTCAGGGGCTGCCCGTGCATGCGGGCATGATAAGTCCCGTCGAGACGCTGGCCGCCTCCGCGAGCCTGGACGATGCCGTCGACCTGATGCTGCGCACCGCGCAGAAGGAATTTCCGGTGGTCGACGGATCAGGCCACCCACGCGGCCTCCTGACCCGCGACGGCCTGATCGTCGCCCTCCGGCAGGGTGGACCCGCAACTCCCGTTCTCGAGGTGATGGCCCGCGACATGCCGACGGTCCAGGAATGGCAGCCCTTCGAGGCGGCCGTCACCCTGCTCAACAAGGCCAGAGCTCCCGCCGTTCTCGTCCTGAACCGCGATCAGCGGCTCGTCGGGCTCCTGACGCCCGAGAATCTCGGCGAGATGATGATGGTGCGCAGCATCCGTCCGGACTGGCGGTTCCGCACGCGCCGGCCTTACGCGTGAGCGGAACCACGTCTTCGGACACGCCGCGCTTCCGAGGCGGGGATAGCGGGGACCAGCCGGCCAGGACGAAAACGGCACATCCGCGAGGAGCGGCCGGATCTCCTCCTCACGTCCTCCCCGTCGAGGCGGACCGCTCTCTGGAACGGCCCCGCTCGGCCCTTGAAACGGCCCGCTCATCAAAGCTTCGAGAGGCGCCCTATTGCCGCCGCAGACTAATTATTATATTGCAGCTCATCAGTTTTCCGCCCGGTTTGAGCCATGGGCGCGGCAGAGCTTGCCGCGAACCGGGCCGCTTTGACTTGAAAGACCCCTTATGAAACTGCGCAATATCGCCATCATCGCACACGTCGACCATGGCAAGACCACTCTCGTCGACAAGCTGCTCCAGCAGTCCGGCGCGTTCCGCGAGAACCAGCGCGTCGAAGAACGCGCGATGGATTCCAACGACCTCGAGAAGGAGCGCGGCATCACTATCCTGGCCAAGGCGACCTCGGTGGTCTGGAAGGACACCCGCATCAACATCGTCGACACGCCGGGCCACGCCGATTTCGGCGGCGAGGTGGAGCGCATCCTGAGCATGGTGGACGGCGCCATCGTTCTCGTCGATGCGGCCGAAGGCCCGATGCCGCAGACCAAGTTCGTGGTGTCCAAGGCCCTCAAGATCGGCCTCAGGCCCATCGTGGCCATCAACAAGATCGACCGTCCCGACGCCCGCCATCAGGAGGTGATCAACGAGGTGTTCGACCTGTTCGCAGCGCTCGACGCCACCGACGAGCAGCTCGACTTCCCGATCCTCTACGGATCCGGCCGCAACGGCTGGATGGCGCAGTCCCCGGAAGGCCCGAGCGACCAGGGCCTGGCCCCGCTCTTCGACCTCGTCCTTGAGCACGTGCCCCCGGCCAAGACCGAGGAAGGCCCGTTCCGCATGCTCGGCACGCTGCTCGAATCCAATCCCTTCCTGGGCCGCATCGTCACGGGCCGGATCAGCTCCGGCACGGTGAAGCCGAACCAGTCGATCAAAGTGCTCGACCGCGAGGGCAACGTGGTGGAAACCGGCCGCGTGTCCAAGATCCTGGCCTTCCGTGGCCTGGAGCGGCAGCCCATCGACGTGGGCGAGGCAGGCGACATCGTGTCCATCGCGGGCCTCGTGAAGGGCTCGGTGGCCGATACCTTCTGCGCGCCCGAGAACGACATTCCGATCCAAGCCCAGCCCATCGATCCGCCCACCGTGACCATGTCCTTCATCGTCAACGACAGCCCGCTCGCGGGCACCGAGGGCGACAAGGTGACGAGCCGTATGATCCGCGACCGCCTGTTCAAGGAGGCCGAAGGCAACGTGACCCTCAAGATCGAAGAGGCGGCCGACAAAGACTCGTTCTACGTCTCGGGTCGCGGCGAATTGCAGCTCGCGATCCTGATCGAGACCATGCGCCGCGAGGGCTTCGAGCTCGCCGTGTCGCGTCCCCGCGTGGTGTTCGAAAAGGACGAGAACGGCCAGCTTCTCGAGCCCGTCGAGGAAGTGGTGATCGACGTGGACGAGGAGTTCTCCGGCGTCGTGGTGCAGAAGATGTCCGAGCGCCGCGCCGAGATGGTCGAGATGCGCCCCTCCGGCGGCAACCGCCAGCGCCTCGTGTTCTACGCTCCGACCCGCGGCCTCATCGGCTACCAGAGCGAGCTTCTGACGGATACCCGCGGCACGGCGATCATGAACCGCCTGTTCCATGCCTACGAACCCTACAAGGGCGAGATCGCCGGCCGCCGCAACGGCGTGCTGATCTCCAACGATTCGGGCGAGGCGGTGGCCTATGCGCTGTGGAACCTGGAGGACCGCGGCCCGATGATGATCGAGCCCGGTTGGAAGGTCTATCAGGGCATGATCGTCGGTGAGCACAACCGCGAGAACGACCTCGAGGTGAACGTGCTGAAGGGCAAGAAGCTCACCAATATCCGCACGACCTCCAAGGACGAGGCGGTGCGCCTCACCCCGCCGATCCGCATGACGCTCGAGAAGTCGCTCGCCTGGATCCAGGACGACGAGCTCGTGGAAGTGACACCGAAGTCGATCCGCATCCGCAAGGCGATCCTCGACCCGAATAACCGCAAGCGCGCCGAGAAGCAGAAGGAAGCGCTGAGCGCTTGAGGCAGCGCCTCGGGCACACGTTGAAAGGCCGCCCATCGGGCGGCCTTTTTCGTGCCGTCGGTCAAGTTCCCGTCAGTTCGTCATGGCCGTCCCCGAGACGAAAAGCGCTGCATCTCGGGTGATCGGGATCACCGGCACAAGGCCGTGATGAAAGAAGGGGCTCATTACCCCTCGGCCTTGTCGTCCTGGCCCTTCTTGGCGCCCTCGCCCATGGGATTGGTCGAATCCTCGCCGGACGCGCCGGGGCTCTCGCGGCCCTGCGGGGTCAGGCGCGGAGCGCTGATGTCCTTCTCATTCGCCTGGCTGGACTTGTCGTCGGAGTGAGCCATCGCTGCTGTCCTTTCTCTTGCCTCAGGTCGGGCCGCCGGAGCCGCTCGTCGGCCCGGAGCCGGATTCGGAGCCCGCATCGCCTTCATTGCCGAGTGAGCGCGAGCCGCTGGGATCGGTCTGGCCCGTGGCGCGCCCGCCGGCATCGGTGCCGCTCGGCGGGCTGCCCTTCGGACCGCCCGGAATGGTGCTGGAGCCGGTTCCCGTCGCGTTCGTTTCATCGACCGAGCCGCCGAGGTCGAAGCCTGGCCGGTCATCGGATCCGGGCCGCGGATTGCGCGCCGCGTCTTCAGGGTCGGGCCGCTCGGTGGGGACACGCGGACCGGAATTCGGATTTTGGGTCATCTCGGGTCCTTCACGAGCTGGTGGAATCGGTTGCGTCGCGGTCGCCCACATCCGGCAGGGCTCCCGTGCCGGGGGTCGCATCCGGATTCGTCAGCGACGGCTTTCCGTGCGGGCCGACCGCGGGCGGGACAGCGCCTGGCTTGTTGTCGGACGAGCCCGCGCCGCCGGCATTCGGATCCGGCCGTTCGGAATCGACGTGCCTCTTCGTGTCCTCGGTGTGGTTGCCGTAGCCTGCATTACCCATGTGGCTCTCCTGTCAGCCCTGATCCTTGCCGTTGACGGTCGTCGCGCGCTCGATCGCTTCGGCCGTCGCGTCCTTGTCCTGCGGCGAAAGCGTTGCATCGCTCAGATGCTTGGTGGCTTCGGGAGTCTCGGCGGCGGTGAGCTCGTCATGGCCGTCCATGCCCGCCTGGCTCGTCTGACCCGTCTGGCCCTGGCGATAATTATAGGCCTCGCCGCCGGGCTCGCTCCAGACGCGGCGGAGGGTGGCGTTGCCTTCGGGTCCGCCCTCGCGGTTCGGATCGACCGGACTGTCGATGCCGCCGCGCTGCTCGTTGCGGATCTGGTCCGCGTCCTGGTCTTTCAGCGAATGAGGCGCCTTGCGCTCCGCCATGATCAACTCCTTCGGAATATCCTTGAATTCATGAGCTTTCAGGAGAACCCGACGGGTTTGGGGAAGTTCTGGCCAAGCTTGCGGCCCCAAAAACAAAAAGGGCGGCTGAGAACGCCGCCCTTGCAGGATCGGTCAGGAAGGGGCTCAGAGCCCCTCGAACAGGGCCGTCGAGAGATAGCGCTCCGCGAAGGACGGTGCGACCGTGACGATGCGCTTGCCCTTGAACTCGGGCCGGGCCGCGATCTCCAGGGCCGCCGCCACATTGGCGCCCGTGGAGATGCCGGCAGGAATGCCCTCGAGCCGGGCGAGCCGGCGCGACATGTCGAACGCCGTCTGGTTGCCGATGGTGATCACGCCGTCGATGAGGGAGCGGTCGAGCACGTCCGGCACGAAACCGGCTCCGATGCCCTGGATCTTGTGCGGGCCGGGCTGGCCGCCGGAGAGCACTGGGGAATCCTCGGGCTCCACGGCGAACACCTTCATGGCGGGCAGGCGCGGCTTGATGACCTGGGCGACGCCGGTGATGGTGCCGCCGGTGCCGACACCCGCCACGAAGACGTCGAGCTGGCCGTCGGTGTCGTTCCAGATCTCCTCGGCGGTGGTCCTCCGGTGGATCTCAGGGTTGGCCGGGTTCCGGAACTGCTGCGGAATGACGGAGCCCGGAATCTCGTTGAGCAATTCCTCGGCGCGGGCGATCGCGCCCTTCATCCCCTGCGGGCCGGGGGTGAGCTCGAGCTCGGCGCCGAGATAGGCCAACATCTTGCGGCGCTCGATGGACATGGTCTCAGGCATCACGAGGATTAGACGGTAGCCGCGGGCGGCCGCCACGAAGGCGAGCGCGATACCGGTATTGCCGGAGGTGGGCTCGATCAGCGTCGCACCGGGCCCGATCCGGCCAGCGGCTTCCAGTGCGTCGATCATGCTGACACCGATACGGTCTTTCACGCTGGAGATCGGGTTGAAGAATTCGAGCTTGAGGAGGATCTCCGCATCCACTCCGTGTTCCCCCGGCAGCCGGTTCAGCCGCACGAGCGGAGTGTTGCCGATCGTCTCCGTAATGGAGCCGTAGACGCGGCCTCGGCCGGGCTTTGCGGGGGCGTCCGAGGCGTTGAGGGTATCAGCCATAAAGTCCTCCATGAGAATGGGAGGATTCTAGTCTTTCTCGCAGCAAGTGTCGATAATTGCCTTAAATTACAAACTATATCGTAAAATCGACCGACGTGACCGGTTCGCCGACCGCTTCGGCCTGAGCCCGATTGCACAGATCCTCCACCGTCACCTTGTCGAGTTCAGCGAGAAAGGCTTCCGTTCCCTTCATGACGAGGGGAGCCACCACGGCTTCCGCCAGACGCGATTCCGGAACCGGCGAATTGCCTTCGTCCTCCTGCGCCGCCATGGCGATGCGCACGATGTCGCCCGCCGTGATGCGCCGCCGCTCGCGGGCGAGCTCGTACCCGCCGCGGGGACCGCGCACGCCTTTCAGGATTCCCTGCCGCACCAGGGCCTGCAACACCGGCTCCAAGTAGCGCGGCGGCAGGTTGTGACGGGCGGCGAGCGCCTTCGCCGAGACCGGCATGGGGCGCGCATGGAGCGCAATGTCGGCGACGGCCGCGATCGCGAGCAGGGAACGGCGAGAGAGAAAGTTCATCGCGTGCCTTTCAGTTCAAACCCGTCGATCCGAACCCGCCTGCGGCCCGTGGCGTATGATTGACGGCGGCGACCTCCACCACCTCCACCGTGGTGACCGGCGCAACGATCATCTGCGCGATGCGCATGCCGCGCGTGACGGCGAAGGGCTCTGTCCCCAGATTGACGAGCAGCACCTGCACCTCGCCGCGATAATCCGCATCGATGGTGCCGGGCGCATTGAGAACCGTCACGCCGTGCCTGAGAGCCAGGCCCGAACGCGGGCGCACCTGCGCCTCGAAGCCCTGCTCCAGCTCGATCATGAGACCGGTGGGAACGAGCCTGCGCTCCATGGGCGCCAGCACCACCGGCGCATCGGCCGGGTTGGCGGCGCTCAGGTCCATGCCCGCCGCGCCCGCCGTCTCGTAGCGCGGCAGGGACAGGTCCGCGCCGTGGGCCAGGCGCAGCACGCGCAGCACATGCGTCATGGTTCCGTGCCTCCGATCAGCGCGCCCACATGGGCGACGAGCCTCTCGGCGACCTCCGTCTTCGAGAGCGTCGGCCAGGTCTCGATGCCCGACCGGGTCACGAGATGCACCGTATTGCTCTCGCCGCCCATCACGCCCGTGGCGGGTGAAACGTCATTCGCGACGATGAGATCGCACCCCTTCTTCGCGAGCTTCTGTCTGGCGTGCTCGATCACGTTCTCCGTCTCGGCGGCAAAGCCCACCATCAGCGCGGGACGGTTCTGCGGAAGATGCGAAACGGTCGCGAGAATGTCGGGGTTTTCAGCAAGCGATAGATTCGGCAGGGTGCCCTCCTTCTTCTTGATCTTCTGCCCACCCGCGTCGGCCACGCGCCAATCGGCGACGGCGGCGGCGAAAATGCCGATATCGGCGGGCAGCGCCCTCTCGACCGCTTCCAGCATTTCGCGTGCGCTCTCCACATGGACGGTGGTGACGCCTCGCGGATCGGGCAGGTCGACAGGGCCGGAAATCAGCGTGACGCGCGCGCCCGCCTCGCTCGCGGCTTTCGCGATCGCATGGCCCTGCCTGCCCGAGGAGCGGTTGGCGATGTAGCGCACCGGATCGATCGGCTCGTGCGTCGGACCCGAGGTCACGATCACATGCTTGCCCGCAAGCGGCCCCGAGGGAGCCAGCAGACGCTCGACCGCAGCGGCGATCTCCAGCGGCTCGGCCATGCGGCCGGGGCCCACTTCGGCCTCCGCCATCGCGCCCTCGTTCGGCCCGACCACATGAACGCCGTCTTCCTGCAGGGTCGTCAGGTTGCGCCGGGTTGCCGGATGCAGCCACATGCGCACGTTCATGGCGGGCGCGATCAGAATGGGCAGCGTGGTGGCGAGCAGCACGGTGGAGGCCAGCTCGTCGGCATGGCCGCCGGCCATCTTCGCCATGAGATTGGCGGTGGCGGGCGCGACCACCACGAGATCCGCGTCGCGCGCCAGCTTGATGTGGCCGATATCGGCCTCGTCCTCGCGGTCGAAAAGATCGGTGTGCGTGCGCTGCCCCGAAAGGGCGGAGGCCGCCATCGGCGTGATGAAGTGCTGCGCCCCCTGGGTAAGAATGCAGCGCACGGATGCGCCGCGCTCGCGCAGGCGCCGGATCAGATCGAGGGACTTGTAGGCCGCGATCCCGCCCCCGATGACGAGGAGAATGCGTTTGCCGGAAAGCGCCGTCATGCGAAACCTCTCAGCAGCATGATCATCAGCGAGACGGCGATGATCCACAAGGCCGCCACGCCCCAGCGGTTGCCGCGCGCTTCCGCGCGCCCGATGGCGGCGACGCTCACCTGGTCGAGGGAGACGCCCCGGGCGGTCACCGCCTCCATCTGGCTGAGAACGCGCTCGGCGCGAAGGGCAAGTTCCGGCAGATCGCCGATGACTCCCGCGAGCGTCCACAGGCCGCGGCCCGCCTGCTCCACGCGGCCCAGAGGCCCGAGATTGCGCTCGATCCAATCGCGCACCACCGGCTCGGACGTGGTCCACATGTCGAGTTTCGGGTCGAGGGTGCGTGCGACGCCTTCCACCACGACCATGGTCTTCTGCAACATCACGAGTTCGGTGCGCGTCGCCATGTCGAACAGGGCCGTGATCTCGAAGAGCAGCGTCAGGAGCTTCGCCATCGAGATCTCGTCCGCGCGCCGGTCGTGAATCGGCTCGCCGATGGCGCGGATCGCCTGGGCGAAATCCTCGACCGAATGGTGCGGCGGCACATAGCCCGCCTCGAAATGCACCTGCGCCACGCGCAGGTAATCGCGGCGGATGAAGCCCAGAAGGATCTCGGCGAGGAAGCGCCGCTCCTTCATGCCGAGGCGGCCCATGATTCCGAAATCGACAGCGACGAGACGGCCTTGAACATCCACGAACAGGTTGCCGGGGTGCATGTCCGCGTGAAAATAGCCGTCGCGGATGGCATGGCGCAGAAAGGATTGGATCACCGTGCGCGCGAGCGCCTCGCGGTCGAAGCCCGCGCGCTCGATGCCCTCGATGTCGTTGAGACGGATGCCGTCGATCCAGGTCGTGGTGAGCACGTCGCGGGCCGTGAGATCCCATTCCGGCTTCGGCACGCGGAAATCCGGATCCTCCTTGGTGTTCTCGGCAAGCTCGGAGACGGCGGCGGCTTCGAGCCGCAGATCCATCTCGACGGAAACGGAGCGGGCGAGCGTCTCCACCACCTCCATGGGCTTCAGACGGCGCGCATCGGGCACCATGCGCTCGAAGAGGCGGGCCGCCGCGCGCATGGCCTGAAGATCGCGGGCGAAGCCCTCGCGCACGCCGGGGCGCACCACCTTCACGGCGACAGTCTCCTCGCCCTCCGGGGTGCGGATACGCGCCTTGTGCACCTGCGCAATGGAGGCTGCCGCCAGGGGCTCGCTGAACTCGAGGAAGAGATCGCCGATGGGCCGCCCGAGCGCGGCCTCGATCACGGCCACGGCCTGGGCGCGCGGGAACGGAGGCATCCGGTCCTGCAGGCGCTCGAGATCGCGCGCCGCCGCCACGCCGACGATGTCGGGGCGGGTCGCGAGAAACTGGCCGAACTTCACGTAGGAAGGTCCGAGCCTCGTCAGCGCCTTGGAGAGGCGCGCCGCGCCATCCTCCGCCTGCGGACGCTCGATCACGCGGGCCAGCCTCAGGGCGAGGCGCGCGGATGGCGGCAGGGTGCTCGGATCGAACAGGCCGAGGGCGCCTTCCCGGGCGAGAACGAAGCCGGCGCGCAGATTTCGCGCGAGATGAACGATGCTGCCGATCACGCTTATATCTTCCAGCCGGAATGGAGGGCGACCACGCCTGCGGTGAGCTGGCGATAGGTGACGCGCCTGAACCCTGCCTCCTCGATCATGCGCGCGAACGCGGCCGGCGGCGGGAAGCGGCGAATGGATTCGACGAGGTACTGATAGGATTCCGCGTCCCCCGTCACCATCCGGCCCATGCGGGGGATGACGTTGAAGGAATAGGCGTCGTAGATCCTGTCGAGCACCGGCACGTCCACCTTGGAAAACTCGAGGCACAGGAAACGCCCGCCGGGCCTGAGCACGCGATGCGCCTCGCGCAGGGCCGCGTCGATGCGCGGCACGTTCCGGATGCCGAAGGCGATGGTGTAGGCGTCGTACGTGTTGGATTCGAGCGGCAGCTCCTCCGCGTTGGCCTCGACGAAGTCGATGCGGCCGTCATAGCGATGGCCGGCGCGCTCGGCGCCCACCTTGAGCATCTCGCCGTTGATGTCGAGCACGGTCACATGGGTCTGCGGACCGCCCGCATCCAGAATGCGGAAGGCCACGTCCCCAGTGCCGCCGGCCACGTCCAGATGGCGGAAGGTCCGGTCGCGGGGCGGGCGAAGGGTGGATACGAGGGCGTCCTTCCAGAGGCGGTGAAGGCCCGCGGACATGAGATCGTTCATGAGGTCGTAGCGGCTCGCCACCGAACGGAAGACCTCGTTCACGCGGTCCTGCTTCTCGCCCAGGGGCACGGACTGAAACCCGAAATGGGTGTTCTCGTCTGTCATGATCCTCGATAACCTTCTCTGGCATCCTGAACGCGATCCATAGCGGAAGCGCGGCCCGATGGCTATGTAAGGAGACCCAGGAACCGAAGAGATGGTTGATGCCCGAGCTGCCTGAAGTCGAAACCGTGCGCCGGGGCCTGGAACCCGCGATGGTGGGCGCCCGCTTCACCAGGGTGGTGCAGCGCCGCCCGGACCTGCGCTTTCCGTTCCCCGACCGGTTCACGGAGCGCCTGGAGGGACAGGAGGTTAGGGCTCTGGGCCGCCGGGCCAAGTATCTGCTGGCGGACCTCTCATCGGGTGAGGTGCTGATCATGCATCTCGGCATGTCCGGCCGCTTCCTGGTCACGAAAGGGGGAGAGACCCGGATGCCGGGTGAGTTCCACCACGAGCACGGGGGCGTTGGCGCCCACGATCACGTGACCTTCGAGCTGTCGAACGGGATCAGCGTCACCTACAACGATGCCCGCCGCTTCGGCTTCATGGACCTCCTCCCCCGGCCCGAGATCGCAACCTCCAGGCATTTCGCGGGCATGGGCATCGAGCCCCTCGGCAACGAACTCTCGGGCGAGGCCATCGCCACTCTTTTCGCGGGACGGCGCACGCCCCTGAAAGCCGCCCTCCTCGACCAGCGCCTCATCGCCGGACTCGGCAACATCTACGTCTGCGAGGCCCTGTTCCGCACCGGCCTTCATCCCGAGTCCCCGGCCGGCTCGCTCGCCACCAAGTCCGGCAAGCCGACGGAAGATGCTCACCGGCTCGCGCAGGTGATCCGCGACGTTCTCTCGGAAGCCGTCCTGGCGGGCGGCTCCACCCTGCGCGACCATGCGCAGGTGGACGGCTCGCTCGGTTACTTCCAGCACTCCTTCCGCGTCTACGCCCGGGAGGGCGAGCCCTGCGTGACGCCGGAATGCACCGGCACGGTCGCGCGCCTCGTGCAATCCGGCCGCTCCACCTTCTTTTGTCCGGTCTGCCAGAAGCCGCCCCGCGCTCGGTAACGTGATCGGGCGCGCCCGGATCTCCCTGAAAAAGCCCGAAAAAGCGTGAAGTCTTCCGACTGCAGGTTGCGACCTTCCCGTCGGCATCTTCTGCATGACAGGCTCGCGACCGCTTGAACGGAAGGTTCAGGAGGAACCGCCATGGCCAAGCTCGATGCCCTTTCCCACGTCCAGAGAGGCCCGGTTTCGGAGGGCCTCACGATCCGCAGGATCGGCACCTCCGATCTCATGGATGCCCTGAGACGGGGCATCGCCGATTTCTGGGCCGCCCCGACCCATATCTTCTTCATCTGCCTGATGTACCCGATCCTCGGCATTTTCTTCGCAGGGCTCGCCTTCGGCAACAACATGCTGCCCCTCCTCTTCCCCCTCATGTCGGGCTTTGCCCTGGTGGGGCCGCTCGCGGCCGTCGGGCTCTACGAGATCAGCCGCGAGCGGGAGCGCGGGCAGGACGTGTCCGTGAGCAGCGTCTCCAACGTCTTCCGCTCGCACTCCATCGGCTCCATCGCTGCGCTCGGCGTTCTGCTGATGGTGATCTTCATCACTTGGCTGCTGACGGCGCAGGCGCTCTACCAGTCGCTGTTCGGCTGGCAGGCGCCGCAATCCATGGGCACCTTCCTCCAGGAGGTCTTCACCACCCGGAACGGCTGGATCCTCATCGTCGCCGGCAACGCTCTCGGTTTCATTTTCAGCGCCATCGTGTTCTGCCTGAGCGTGATCTCGTTCCCGCTCCTGCTCGATCGGGACGTGGGCGCGATCCCGGCGATCCTCACCTCCTTCAGGGCCGTGGCTGCCAATCCCGGTCCCATGCTCGTCTGGGCGCTCATCGTCGCCGGGATGCTCGTGATCGGCTTCATCCCGCTCTTCATCGGGCTTGCCGTGGTGCTGCCCATCCTGGGCCATGCGACTTGGCACCTTTACCGGAAGGTGGTGGAGTGAGCCCCGCTTCTCGCCATCCCGATGAGAGAAGGCGCGACGTTCCACGGATCGTGATCACCGGCACAGGGCCGGTGATCACGCGGGAGAAGTGTGAGCGACGGCGACGTGCAGCAGCAGTTTGATCTTGCCGAGCCCCGCCACCTCCCGTAACCCAGGGAGGAAGAACAATGGAGGTGGCGGCCATGGCCTATGAAACGATCATCGTCGAGACGCGCGGCAAGGTGGGTCTCATCACCCTCAACCGGCCCCAGGCTCTCAACGCCCTCAACTCGGCCCTCCTGAACGAGGTGAACCAGGCGCTCGACGCCTTCGAGGCCGATCCGCAGATCGGCTGCATTGTGATCACCGGGTCCGAGAAAGCCTTCGCCGCCGGCGCCGACATCAAGGAGATGGCGTCGCTGACCTATCCGCAGATCTATCTCGACAACCAGTTCTCCGGCTGGGAGAGGGTGGCGGGTCGTCGCAAGCCGATGATCGCGGCGGTGGCGGGCTTCGCCCTCGGCGGCGGCTGCGAGTTTGCCATGATGTGCGACTTCATCATCGCCGCGGACAACGCCAAGTTCGGCCAGCCCGAGATCAAGCTCGGCGTCATGCCGGGCATGGGAGGAACGCAGCGTCTCACCCGCCTCATCGGCAAGGCCAAGGCCATGGAGATGTGCCTGACGGGCCGCATGATGGGAGCCGAGGAGGCCGAGCGCTCGGGCCTCGTTGCCCGCGTGGTGCCTCTGGCGGATCTCATTCCCGAGACCATGAGGACGGCTCAGACCATCGCCTCCATGTCGCTGCCGATCGCCATGATGACGAAGGAAACCATCAACCGCGCCGACGAGGTGTCCCTCTCCGAGGGCATCCGCTTTGAGCGGCGCGTGTTCCATGCCATGTTCGCCACCGCCGACCAGAAGGAAGGCATGGCAGCCTTCGTCGAGAAGCGCGCGGCCGAGTTCAAAGACCAGTAACCTCAAAAGACAGTCATCTTGCCCGATATCGGTTTCGACATGATCGCGGCGCTGGCCGCGATCTCTTTTTTTGCAGGCTTCGTAGATTCCATTGCAGGCGGCGGCGGGCTTCTCACCGTACCGGCCCTCCTGCTCGCGGGCATGAGCCCGGCGAGCGCCATCGCCACCAACAAGGTGCAGGGCGCCTTTGCCGCCGCTTCCGCCACCTACACCTTCGGGCGGCGGG
Organism: Microvirga makkahensis; assembly: GCF_009830105.1. Classification (GTDB taxonomy): domain Bacteria; phylum Pseudomonadota; class Alphaproteobacteria; order Rhizobiales; family Beijerinckiaceae; genus Microvirga; species Microvirga makkahensis. Next base: position 191,570 of record NZ_WURB01000006.1, on the reverse strand, counting down.
GCATGATCGAGTGGCGTAGGGCCTGGGTCTTCACCGCAGTGGCCTTCGTCAGCGGGGTCGCCGGCGCGCTCTGCGTACGCTTCCTGCCGCAATCCGTGCTCCAGACCCTGATCCCGGTGCTGCTGATCGCCATCGCCCTCTATTTCGCCCTGTCGCGAAAGGTGAAGGACGAGGATGCCCAGGCCCGGATGACGGCGCTCACCTTCGGTGTCACGGCCCCGGTGGCCGTGGGTTTCTACGACGGCATCTTCGGGCCGGGCGCGGGCTCCTTCTACATGCTGGCCTTCGTGACTCTCCTCGGCTACGGGGTGGTGCGGGCCACCGCCCATACCAAGCTCCTGAACCTTGCGAGCAACCTGGGCAGTCTTCTTCTCTATGCGGCCACCGGAGCCGTGGTCTGGCCCGTGGGGCTGGTGATGGCCGGGGCCTCGTTTCTCGGGGCGCAGGTGGGCTCGCGGCTCGCCATGCGGCTGGGAGCGCGGCTCATCCGCCCGCTGCTGGTGCTGGTCTCGGCGGCCATGGCGCTGAGGCTTCTCCTCGATCCTGCCAATCCCTGGCGGAACATGCTGCCGTAAGGGATCCTCAAGAGCCCCGAGGCGCTTTTTTGACGCGCAAAGGCCTACGGACATTGACCTTCCCGAGGATCGCGTCTATAAGCCGCCCCACACGAGCCCGCGCGTCCCGCGGGCTCTTCGGTTTCCATTCATCAACCGGTCGCTGACGGGGCTCCAAGCCGGGCTTGTCGCGTCGGACTTTAACAAACGAGGATTGGCCATGGCCAACACCGTGTCCGCCAAGAAGATGACCCGCAAGATTGCGAAGCGCACCGCGATCAACAAGTCGCGCCGCAGCCGCATGCGGACGTTCATCCGCAAGGTCGAAGAGGCGATTGCCTCCGGCAACCAGACCGAGGCCTTCGCCGCCCTGCGCGCCGCAGAGCCGGAAGTGATGCGCGCCGCCCAGAAGGGCATCGTGCACAAGAACACCGCCTCCCGGAAAGTGTCGCGCCTGACGAGCCGGATCAAGGCTCTGAGCGCCTAAATCGCTTCAGACGTTACGACGATCATCAAACCCGGCCCGGCGGCCGGGTTTTTTGTTGCCCCGAATCCTTCATCGATGCCGCAAATCCCAAACCCAGGCCTCTGCCTTCACCTTCGGCCAGCCTTTGAGGGTACGGCAGGAGGGATCGGCACAGAGGAAGGCGGAGCAGACACCCCCACGGAGAAAGGAACGCCGAACTCCTCCGTGACAGGGAGGCGCAGCTATCCCGCCCGCAGGCGCGCCCCGCTAAATGCCCTGGCCCGAGCTTCTGAAAAACGGCCTGCCTGCCGTGGCGGTCAGACGGCAAAGGGCGTCGACTGGGAAGCCGTTTTCCTGCCGTCGTTTTATCCACACAAGAGCTTGACTTTGAGATCGAAAGACGGGGTGAGAACACGCGTGGCGTGGATTCAAATTGCACATGAAATGCCAAGATCGCTCAATAGCTTAGCAGGCAAAGGTTCGCAAAGCATCGGAATCACACACCGAGTCACTCCGAATCGACGCTGAATCAAGGTTGCGGAACAAGCTTTTTTCACACGCCGAAACGAGCCGGGGCGACACTGTGAATCAGTTGAAGAGTCAGGACTTTATCGCCGCACCCCAAAACCTGTGGACGGGTCTGTGGGCCGTTTTGGGGATCATGGCCTACCGCCTGTTGACTCGACGATGTTGCGGACCCTCTCCCAGCCTGTATAAGGTCAACTTGCTTCAACGGCTTGCCGTTAAGTCATCCACTCAAGTCCCGAGCTATAGAACACAACCACGGGGTTAGGGCTTTGTTTCAGTTTCACAAGAAGCAAACGAAAACACATCCCTTACCCAGGAGTAGACTTGGTTGAGCTTGAAGAGATGCACAAGAGGCGACGTTTTCAGATCGCCTTGACTTAAAAGCAGCTTGCTAATCTTTAGTACAATTGGGGGCACCACGTTCTGAACAACCTGTGAATCAGGGCTGGTATCTGTTCAGAACGGGTCATGCGTGGGGGTTTCAGCCAAGTCCGGCGAAGCCTCGTGGAGGGAATTTGATGTATCGCAGCGAGGACCATCGCACCTTTGCCGCTGCCGACGAGAGCGGCATGGAGACTTCAGGCGAGCAAACGGCAGCGGATGTCTGGGCGCGGGTGAAGCGCCGCCTGCGCGCCGAGCTCGGCGAGGACATTTTTGCCAGCTGGTTCGGCCGCCTCGAACTGGATTCGGTGGTAGAAGGCTGCGCCTACCTGACGGTGCCCACTCGCTTCCTGAAAAGCTGGATCGAATCGCATTACGTCGACCGTGTGCTGTCAGTTTACCGCTCAGAAGCCAAGGACGTGGAGCGCGTGGTAATCGGCGTGCGCAACTCCCTTGGCCGCGAATCGCTCCCCCAGCGCCGCACGAGCGACATGTCCCGTCCGAGCACACCGGCCCCCATGCCGATGACCGCCCAGGCCAGCGAGCCCAAGGTGCCGTCGCTCGCGCTCCCCCACGAAGAGCGGACCGAGAATTCCGATCTCGGCGGCGCGCCGCTCGACCCGCGCCTGACCTTCGAAAGCTTCATCGTCGGTCGTTCCAATGCGCTGGCACACGCAGCCGCCGACCGGGTGGCCCATGCGCCAAACGGCCAAGTGATCTACAACCCGCTTTATCTTCATGCGGGCGTGGGCCTCGGCAAGACTCATCTGCTTCACGCCATTGGCCATGAGATGCGTACGCAAGGCCGCCGAGTCATCTATCTCACCGCCGACCGCTTCATGTATGGCTTCGTCGCCTCCCTGAAGGCGCAGACGTCGCTCGCCTTCAAGGAGCGCCTGCGCGGGATCGACCTGCTCATCATCGACGATGTGCAGTTCATTCAGGGAAAGCAGATCCAGCAGGAATTCGGCCATACGCTCAATGCCCTCATCGATGCGGGCCGCCAGATCGTGATCGCCGCCGACCGCCCGCCGGCGGATCTCGAGAATCTGGACGAGCGCGTCCGCTCCCGCCTCGCAGGCGGCTTGGTGGTCGAGGTCACCGCGCTGGACGAGGCCCTTCGCACCTCCATCCTCACCACCCGCATCGAGGCGCTGAAGAGCATCCATCCCACTTTCGAGGTCGGCCCCAACGTCATTGCTTACGTGGCCCGCTCGATTACGGCCAACGGCCGCGATCTCGAAGGCGCGGTGAACCGCCTCCTGGCGCACGCCACGCTCACCGGCTCGGCCATCACCCTCGAAACCGCCGAGATCGCGATCCGCGACCTCGTGCGCAACCGGGAGCCGAAGCGCGTCAAGATCGAGGATATCCAGAAGCTCGTGGCCTCGCGCTACAACGTCTCACGCTCGGATATCCTCTCGGAACGCCGCACCGCCGCCGTGGTGCGCCCGCGGCAGATCGCCATGTACCTGTCTAAGGTGCTGACATTACGTTCGCTGCCGGAGATCGGCCGCCGCTTCGGCGGGCGCGATCACACCACCGTGCTCCATGCGGTTCGCAAGATCGAGAAGGCTCTGGGCGAGGACCATGCGCTCTCGGACGAAGTCGAACTCCTCAAGCGGATGCTGCAGGAATAAGGCGCCGGGGCCGCAAACGCCCCGGTTGAGCCCCCGCCGGATGCCGGTGGCCTTGCTTTCTCCGAAAACAAACGCCAATCTTGCCGCCCCGCTTGTCGCGCCGGCGGCAGGCCAAGAATTTCACCGACAATAGGTGTCGCCTTATGAGAGTTACTGTTGAGCGCGCCGCTCTTTTGAAGGCGCTGGGGCACGTGCACCGCGTCGTCGAGCGCCGCAACACCATCCCGATCCTGTCGAACGTGCTGCTGCGCGCCGAGGACGGCGCTTTACGTCTGCGCGCGACCGACCTGGATATCGAGGTGACGGAGACGATCCCCGCCGAGATCACGGAGGCAGGCTCGACCACGGTGCCCGCCTACATGATCTACGATATCGTGCGAAAGCTGCCCGAGGGTGCGCAGGTGTCGCTGGAGATGACGGCGGATATGGGCCAGATGCAGATCCGCTCGGGCCGCTCGCGCTTCATGCTTCAGGCCTTGCCGGAAAGCGACTTTCCGGATCTCGCCGCCGGCGACCTCCCGCACCGTTTCACCTTGGCGGCCAGCGATCTGAAGCGCCTGATCGAGAAGACGCAGTTCGCGATCTCGACGGAAGAGACCCGCTATTACCTCAACGGCATCTATCTCCACACGCTGGATGTGGGCGGCGCGCTCATGATGCGTGCGGTCGCTACCGACGGCCATCGCCTCGCCCGCGTGGAGCTCCCTGCCCCCGCCGGATCGGAAGGCATGCCCGGCGTGATCGTCCCCCGGAAGGCCGTGGCCGAGATCGTCAAGCTCGTCGAGGACGGTTCGGAGAACATCTCCGTGGAGCTCTCCTCCGCGAAGGTCCGCCTGACCTTCGACGGTGTGGTGCTGACCTCCAAGCTGATCGACGGCACCTTCCCCGACTACCAGCGCGTCATTCCGGCCGGCAACGACAAGATCCTCGTGGTCGAGCGCGGCGACTTCGCCAAGGCGGTCGACCGCGTCTCGACGATCTCCTCGGAACGTGGCCGTGCCGTGAAGCTGGCGCTCGCCGACGGACGCCTGACGCTGACCGTCAACAACCCGGATTCCGGCAGCGCGACGGAAGAGATCGAAGTCGATTACGACGCCGCTCCGATCGATATCGGCTTCAATGCCCGCTACCTTCTCGATATCACGGCCCAGCTCGACGGCGACACCGCCCTGTTCAAGCTCGCCGATCCCGGCTCGCCCACCGTCATCCAAGACCGCGAGGGCGCAGCCGCGCTCTACGTTCTGATGCCGATGCGCGTGTAGGTGTCACAACATCATCCCGGGCAGCCTCGACCGATCCGGCATCGTCTCCAGACTAAACTCCACGTCGCCCCCGGCCTTGGGCGGTGACGGCGCTCGCTTGAGGCACTACGCTTCTCGCATCGTTGCGGCCGGGCTTGCCCCGGCCGCAACGATGAAGGACTCGCAATCATGAGAAACGCGCGTTGACCGTGCCAGCGCTTGATCTTTCGCGTCCGCTCCTGAAAGAAGGGAGCGCATGTCCTTCTCTCCCGTCGCCGCTTCCCGAATCGTCCGCCTGATTCTCCAGGATTTCCGCACCTATGCGAACCTGGACCTTCCCGTGTCACGCCAGCTCGTGGCGCTCGTGGGCGAGAACGGGGCCGGCAAGACCAACGTGCTCGAGGCGATCTCTCTCTTCATGCCCGGGCGGGGCCTGCGCCGCGCGGAGCTCGGCGATATGGCGCGCCAGGATGGTCCGGGCTCGTTCGCGGTTTCCATCACCCTCGATGCTCCTTACGGCGAGCATCGGCTCGGCACGGGGCTTGAACCGCAAGGCGAAGCCGGCCGCGCCTCGCGCCTCTGCCGCATCGACGGCATGGCGGCCTCCTCGCCGACGGCCTTTGCCGAGTTCCTGCGGGTCGTTTGGCTCACGCCCGACCTCGATGCGCTGTTTCGTGGGCCCGCCGGCGACCGCCGCCGCTTCCTCGACCGCTTGGTGCTCGCGGTGGATGCGGAGCACGGCACCCGCGTGAATGCGCTGGAGCGCGCCCTGCGCTCCCGCAACCGCGTGCTGGAGGAGACCCCCGACGACCGGCTCTGGCTCGATGCCCTGGAACGCGAAGTGGCGGAACTCGCCATTGCGGTGGCGGCGGCCCGGCGCGAGACCGTGGAGAGGCTTGCCGCCCTGATCCTGGAAACGCGGGAGGAGAACTCCCCCTTCCCCTTCGCCACAATGGGCCTCGAGGGCGAGATCGACATGCTGGTCTCGACGCTTCCCGCCGTCGATGCGGAGGATCGCTACCGTGCGATCCTGCGCGACAACCGCGCCCGCGACCGTGCTGCCGGACGCACCCTCGTGGGGCCACAGGCATCCGACCTGCTCGTGCGCCATGGTCCCAAGGGCATTGCGGCCAATACCGCGTCCACCGGGGAGCAGAAGGCGCTCCTGATCGGCCTCGTGCTCGCCCATGCGCAGCTGGTCGCCAGCATGAGCGGCATTGCCCCTTTCGTGCTCCTGGACGAGGTGGCGGCCCATCTCGATCCGCGTCGCCGCGCGGGCCTCTTTGCGGCGCTGGAGAAGCTGGGTGGACAGGTCTGGATGACAGGCGCGGATCCGAGCCTCTTCACCGAGCTCGGAGGCCGGGCGGATGTGCTCCAGGTCTCCCCCGGTGTGATCGAACACATCACAACTTTCTGATGGCGTGGAAGGCTGTTCCGGCCTATGAGCAATCCGCAACACCATTTCATGAGCCGGTGATCGCCATGGAACCCGCAGGTCTGATCCTGTTCTCGTCCGCTCTCTTCATCGCCGCCGCCTCTCCAGGGCCCGGGATCGCCGCCATCGTGGCGCGGGTGCTCGGGCGCGGCCCGAAGGAAGCCCTATCGTTCAGCATCGGGATCGCGGTGGGCGACGTGGTGTGGCTCACCTTCGCGGTCCTGGGTCTTGCCGCCCTGGCCCAGACCTTTCACGAGGTTTTCCTAGCGATCAAATACGCCGGTGCTGCCTATCTGCTCTATCTCGCGTACAAGCTCTGGACGGCCCCCGCCACGACGCGGGAGGTCGAAGCCGAGAAGAGGGCCGAGCATCCGGCCAGGCTTCTGCTGGGCGGGCTGGCGCTCAGCCTGGGCAATCCGAAGACCATGGTGTTCTACCTGGCGCTTCTGCCCACGTTCCTCGATCTCACACGGATCACGGTATTGGGCTATGCGGAACTCGCCCTCGCCACCCTGGCCGTTCTGGCGGTGGTGTTCGGCGGCTATATCGCGCTTGCAAGCCGCGCCCGTCGGCTCTTCACCAGTCCCGGCGCCATCCGCGTTCTCAACCGCTTCACGGGAATGGTCATGGCCGGTGCGGCGGCAGCCGTGGCGGCCCGCTGACCGGTGCCGGCAATCGCCCGCTTTCTGCTCCGGTCGTGCTCTGGTCGTGCTCTTGCCTTGCCTGTGCCTGCGCCTTTCATGAGCGTTACTGGCGCTGGCGGGACTGTTTCAACGCGCTTGGCCGCTGTTACGATACGGAAGCAGGTGTGACGACGGAAGCGGCAGGCCCGATCCGGGGAGCGTCGGCGCTCGTTTTCGGCCTTCTCGCCCTGAGGAGCCTCCGCCGCCTCCTGAGACAAAGAACCGCCCCTCGAAGACCCTGAAACGGCACTTTTCCGTGGATTTTTCCGCCCCGAACCACGCGCGCGTATGCGCGCGGGGGTGAAATTTCAACCAATCGTCACTAAATATCTGATCTGACGAATCAAAACCCTGGCGCGCGCCTTATCCTTTCCGCCGCGCCTCGCAAGGATCCCATATGGCCGAACCTGCTATCAACGTGAATGCCGACGCTTACGGCGCGGAATCGATCAAGGTGCTCAAGGGCCTTGATGCGGTGCGCAAGCGGCCGGGCATGTATATCGGCGATACCGATGACGGCTCGGGCCTCCACCACATGGTCTACGAGGTCGTGGACAACGCCATCGACGAGGCTCTGGCCGGTCACGCAACGGAAGTCACCGTCACGCTCAATGCCGACGGCTCGGTGACCGTCACCGACAACGGCCGCGGCATCCCCACCGACATCCACGCGGGCGAAGGCGTCTCGGCGGCCGAGGTCATCATGACCCAGCTGCACGCGGGCGGTAAGTTCGACCAGAACTCCTACAAGGTTTCCGGCGGCCTGCACGGCGTGGGCGTGTCCGTGGTGAATGCGCTCTCGACCTGGCTGAGGCTTCGCATCTACCGCAACGGCAAGGAACATTTCATGGAGTTCCGCCACGGCGATGCCGTGGCTCCGCTCGCCGTCGTCGGCGATGCACCGGACAAGCGCGGCACGGAAGTGACCTTCCTGCCTTCGCCTGAAACCTTCACCATGGTGGAGTTCGACTATTCCACCCTCGAGCATCGCCTGCGCGAGCTGGCGTTCCTGAACTCGGGGGTGCGTATCGTCCTCACCGACAAGCGCCACGCGGAGCACAAGCGCGAGGAGCTGATGTACGAGGGCGGCGTGGAAGCCTTCGTGCGCTATCTCGACCGTGCGAAGACCCCGCTGATCCAGCAGCCCGTGATGATCCGCTCCGAGAGGGACGGCATCGGCGTGGAAGTGGCGCTGTGGTGGAACGACAGCTACCACGAGAACGTATTGTGCTTCACCAACAACATCCCGCAGCGGGATGGCGGTACGCATCTGGCGGGCTTCCGCGCGGCGCTCACGCGGCAGGTGAACGGCTATGCGGAATCCTCCGGCATGACGAAGAAGGAAAAGGTCTCGCTGACCGGCGACGATTGCCGCGAGGGCCTGACCGCCGTCGTATCCGTGAAGGTGCCCGATCCGAAGTTCTCCTCCCAGACCAAGGACAAGCTCGTTTCCTCCGAAGTGCGCCCCGCGGTCGAGAACGTGGTGAACGAGGCGCTCAACAACTGGCTCGAGGAGCATCCGCAGGAGGCCCGCACCCTCGTCGGCAAGGTGGTGGAAGCCGCCGCCGCGCGCGAGGCCGCCCGCAAGGCGCGCGAGCTCACGCGCCGCAAAGGGGCGCTCGACATCGCGTCGCTGCCCGGCAAGCTCGCCGATTGCCAGGAGCGCGATCCGTCGAAATGCGAGCTCATCCTCGTGGAGGGCGACTCGGCGGGCGGTTCGGCCAAGCAGGGCCGGGACCGCTCCTTTCAGGCAGTTCTCCCCCTGCGCGGCAAGATCCTCAACGTGGAGCGCGCCCGCTTCGACAAGATGCTGTCGTCCCAGGAGATCGGCACGCTGATCACCGCGCTCGGCACCGGCATCGGCCGCGAGGAGTTCAACCTCGACAAGCTGCGCTACCACCGCATCATCATCATGACGGACGCGGACGTGGACGGCTCGCATATCCGCACGCTGCTGCTCACGTTCTTCTTCCGCCAGATGCCGGAGCTGATCGAGCGCGGGCACCTCTACATCGCGCAGCCGCCGCTCTACAAGGCGACCCGCGGCAAGCAGGCGATCTACCTCAAGGACGAGCGCGCGCTGGAGGACTTCCTCATCGACGCGGGCATCGAGAGCGCCTCGCTCAAGCTCGAGACCGGCGTGGAGTTCCAGGGCGGCCAGCTCAAGAGCCTGATCGACGAGGCGCGCCTCGTGCGCCAGGTCTTGAACAACCTGCATACGCGCTACAATCGCAAGGTCGTCGAGCAGGCGGCCATCGCGGGCGCGCTGCGCCCGGACGTGGTGGAGGATCCCGAGCGCGGTCCCGCGGCCGCCGCCTACATCGCAACCCGCCTCGATGCGATTTCGGAAGAGCTCGAGCGCGGCTGGACGGGTGAGGTGAGCGAGGGCGGCTACGTCTTCTCGCGCACCGTGCGCGGCGTGACGCAGACGGCCGTTCTCGACCAGGCCCTGATCGCCAGCCAGGAGGCGAAGAAGCTCGACGAACGCGCCAAGTCCCTGCAGGACGTCTATGCCAAGCCCGCGAAGCTGGCGCGCAAGAACGACGAGATGCAGATCGACGGACCACTCTCGCTCTTCAACGCCGTCATCGCCTCCGGCCGCAAGGGCCTGCAGCTCCAGCGCTACAAGGGCCTCGGCGAGATGACCGCCCAGCAGCTCTGGGAGACCACCCTCGACCGCGACGTGCGCTCGCTCCTGCAGGTGAAGGTGAAGGACACCACGGACGCGGACGATCTGTTCGTGAAGCTCATGGGCGACGTGGTGGAGCCCCGCCGCGAATTCATTCAGGAGAATGCCCTCTCGGTGGCCAATCTCGACGTGTAAGGGACCGCTCCGGAGAATGCCCTCTCGGGGGCCCGGCCCCGGTCCCGGCGCGGACTTTTGGAAAAGGCCCGCCTTCCTTCGGAGGGCGGGCCTTTCGTTTGCGAGACGCCGTCAGGCCGCGCGCGGAAGCGCGCGCGTCCGGCTCTCTTCCTGCGTATCCGTGCCGAGCTCGTTCTGCCGGCGGTCCATGGGACCGCGGCGCAGCGCTACCAGGAACGTCCGCACCTCGTCAGCCAGGTGATCGCCCTGGATGGCGAGCTGCCGCGAGGTGTCGAGCACGGAACCCGCCAGATGCTTGGTCTCCGCCGTGTTCTGGCTCACGCTCTGGATGTTCTCCGTCACCCCCTGCGTTCCCACCGAGGTCTGCTCGACGCTGCGCGCGATCTCGGCGGTGGCGGCAGTCTGGCCGGCAATGCTCTGGGCGATGCGCGAGGTGGCCAGGTCGATATCCGCCACGATGGTGGAGATCTCGGCCACGGCGGACACGGCCGAGGTGGAGGCGGAACGCAGTTCCGCGATTTCGTGAGTGATCTCTTCCGTCGCCTTGGCGGTCTGGGTGGCGAGCGCCTTGACCTCCTGCGCCACGACGGCGAAACCGCGCCCGGCCTCGCCCGCGCGGGCAGCCTCGATGGTGGCGTTCAGGGCCAGAAGGTTGGTCTGCTCCGCGATGCTGGTGATGAGGCCTACCACAGTGCTGATCCGCTCCACCGCATTGTTCAGGCTGTTGACGATGTCAGCGGTGGACCGGGCCTCCTCCGCCGCTTGGCGGGCGCGCGTGGCGGAATGATCGGCCTCCGTGCCGATCTCCTGCGCGGACGCGGCGAGCTGCGTCACGGCCGCCGCGACGGTCTGCACGTTCGCCGCCATCTCGGCCGCGGTCGCCGCGACGAGGGCGGTGCGGTTGTCGGTGAGGGTGGCGCCCTCCTGGAGCGCTGTCGCCATGGTGCTCATGTTCCGCGAGGAATCGGAGAGCGCCTGGACGATCGTATTGATCGCCTGCTCGAACTCCGCCGTCGAGTGGTTGAAGGCCGCCAGGCGCCTCTCGATCACGTGCGAGGCCTCGCTGATGATGGTTGCACCCTGGAGCAGCGCCCCATGAAACCCGTCCGGCAGGATGCGCCGGAAATATTGATTGTTGCGGATGGCGTTCATGGCCGCCGAGGATTCGCGGATATAGGCGTCGACCCGGTCCGTCGCATCGTTGATCGTGCCATGGAGCCTGCCGAGCGCCCCGCCTTCCCGGCTGCCGATGATCCGCGCCTCGAAATCGCCGTGGCCGATGCGGTCGATGATGTCGGTGGCCGTCGCGATCGCGCGATAGGAGCGCAGCAGCATCAATGCGCCGAAGATGAAGCCGGCATCCGCGACGAGCACGGCGACCGACGGCATCGAGCCGCTGACGAGGGAGGCGACAGCCTGCCCGGTCACCGCGATGGCCGCCACGGCAAAACCGATGCTTGCCTTAGAGAGAGAAGACAAATTCATCATAGCTGGCCTTGTTCGCGGTGGCGGTTTTCATGAGATGCCCATGGGATGCCGCGAGCCCCTCCTTGGCATTGCGGAAGGAGGACTCGATGCGGCTGAGTTCGGCGTAGAAAGGCGTGATGATCCTCTCCACCACGTCCCGCTTCGGCACGCGCCGGTTGGAGTGAAAGCCGCAGACCTGCAGATTGCGGTCGTAGGAGGGCGTCACATGGGCGAACACCCAGTAATGGTCGCCGTTGCGCGCGATGTTCTTCACATAGGCGAAGACCTCGCGGCCGTCCTGGATCGCATCCCACAGGAGCTTGAAGACCGCGCGCGGCATGTCCGGATGGCGGATCAGGCTGTGCGGCTGCCCCAGAAGCTCGATCTCCGTGTAGCCGGCTATCTCGCAGAACGCCCTGTTCGTGTAGGTCAGCCGGCCTTTCAGGTCGGTCTTCGAGACGATGAGGGAATCGGGATCGAAGAAGATCTCGCGTTGAGTGGGGATAATGGCTTTTGTCATCTGCTGTTTCGAGGAGGGGCCGAAACCCGCTCGGCATGGCTCATCGAGCCCGCTTGTGACAAAGCGAGCTTGCGCGAGGCTGAACTGAGGCTGGGCTGGGGCTGCCCTCGAAACCTTTCCGCTCAGCCCACCTGCAGCCAGGAAGGACGCGGCCCGCCTGCGGCGCCGGTGCAGGCGGCCTCGACGCAGGCCGCGAGGCTCCCGAAGTGGAAGCGCCGCCCCGTGAGACCGGGACCGTAATGGGCGTATTTGCCCGAATTGGTCATGATCGTCGCGGCCGCCCGCGGAATCACCGGCTCGATGATCATGCACCAGCAGGTATCGGTGACGAGCTGAACGCCAAAGCGTTCGAGTTCCCGCAGAACCCCTGTCCCTCGCGCCTTGTCGTGGGTGGCCCGGCCGCAGGTGACGATCACCGTCACGTTCTCATGCTTCGTGCGGCCCCGGCACAGATCGGCCAGCGTCTCGCATTCGTTCAAGGAGAAATGCGGATTCCCGAGCGACACGAGATCGACGGAGGGATCCTGCGCGTTGTTGAGCTCGTCCCAGCTCCGGGCCAGGCTCTCGAGACTGATGTCGATGGCCGGAACATCCGCTCCGCCGGTGGCATCGTTCAGCGTCGCCGCCTCGGGCGTCACGCCGAGGATGTGGAACATCGGCGCGCTCGACGTGGTGGCGAAGGCCGCGCCGAAGGCCTTCAAGTCGTCCTGCGAGGGAAAAGCCCGCTCCAGCCCCGCAATGACGGGAATCCGGTTCGCGGCCAGAAGGCCCACATGGTAGCCCAGCAGCGGATAGAAGGAATCGTCGAGGTTTTCGAGCCTCGGCAGGTTGACGCGCAGAGCGGCGCGACGGCTGCTCTCGATGTGGCAGCCGGCCAAGGGCGCGCGGCCCGTGATCGCGATGCAGATGTCGAGGTAATCGGGGTATTTCATCGTCCGCGCGCCGAGCACGCTGTTGGCATAGACGACGGCGTTCGATTCCGCCCAGACGATCTGCTCGCCTTTTCGGGGAGCGCTGTCGAGGAGATAGGGCGCGCAGGTGAAGGTCGGTTTTGCGCCCATGTCCACATAGGCGTCGCCGAGCTGGCTCGCGGGCTCTCCGAATACGGGATCGATGCCCTGCGTACGCCAGCGGCGATGATCGACCGAAATGGAATTGAGCGTCGTCGGCACGGCGACCGTCCCGCCCCAGTCCCGCAGCTGCTGCGCGAATCTGAGGGAGCCGGGACCCGTATAGACGCAGCCGTCGATATGGGCCTGGGTCACGTCGATCAGCCGGTCGGCGCCCTGCAGTTCCGCCATGCGCAGAACGACCTTCATCGCCACCTGCGCGGCCTTGCCGCGCGCGCCGTTCAGGAGGGCCCGGTCGGCCTCGGTCAGCGCCAAGCGGGACGCGATCGGCTTGGGAGGGTGGCGGCCGTCCTCTCTCGGGCTCAGGCCTTCGGGCGCCTCGCCGCACAGGACGCGATCGCCGTCGACGCGGGCGTAGCGGGCCGCCGTCACCCGGCGGAAATCCTTCGGATCGAGCACGACGACGGGAATGACTTTTCCGAAGACCTCCTCGGCGATCACGACGCCCAGCGTCAGGATGTCGTCCGCGCGCTCCACGATCATAGCCGCCGGGCCCTTGCCGTTGAGGAGCAGTTCGAGGATCACGCCGCTGCCCGAGCAGGAGCCGCGTCCGCCCGGAATGGCGAGGATTCTGCCCGTGAGGATGCGGCCGCTCAGGGGGTGGTGCCGGTCGATCACCTCGCCGGTCGCCGGATCGACTCCGCCCCAGAAGCTCAGCTCCACGTCGCTGGCGATGATTTCGCCCGTGGCCTTGCCATGAACGAAGGCGATGCCCGAGAAAACGGCTTCGCTCATGACATGTCCTTTCATGGGCGCGGCAGGAGAGCCTGCAGGTCGTCGTAGAGCGCCTTGGGAATGCGCACGCCGTTGGCCATGCTGCGCTCGCGCGCCTCGTAGCGGCGCTGGGACGGCAGGCGTGCGCCCTGGCCCACGATCGACTCGAACATCGTCTCCGCGCGAGCCACGTGCCGCGCGGCGTCGGCGCCGAGGAACACCGTGGGATCGAAGGCGAGGATCAGCTCGCCATGGCAGGGGGCGGCGCCGACGCCCTCGTCGAAGGCCATGGATTCCGCGCTCGTCATGTCACCGATCAGGGGACCCGCCATCAGCTCGATCATCGCGGACAGCGCCGAACCCTTGTGGCCGCCGAAGGTGAGCATGGCGCCCGCGAGCGCCGCCGCCGGATCGGTGGTGGGATGTCCCTCGCCGTCGATGGCCCAGCCGGCGGGAATGGGCTTGCCCGCGCGCCGGTGCAGCTCGATCTCGCCGCGCGCGATGGCGCTGGTGGCGAAATCGAAGACGAAGGGCGGTCCGTCGGGACGGGGCCAGGCGAAGGCGATCGGATTGGTGCCGAACACGGGCTTCGTGCCGCCCGCGGGCGCGACCCAGCTGTGGCTCGGCGTCATGGCGAGCGCCACGAGTCCATCGGCGGCGATCGCCTCCACCTCAGGCCAGAGGGCGGAAAAGTGGAAGCAGTTGTTGATGGCCATGGCGGCGAGACCGGTCCTGCGCGCCTTCTCGACGAGCAGCGGCCTGCCGCGCTCGAAGGCGAGCGGAGAGAAGCCGAAGCGGGCGTCGACGCGCACGATGGCGGGCGCGTGATCCACCACCTCCGGCACCGCGTCCGGATCGACCTTGCCCTCCTTCACCGAGCGCACGCAGCCGAGGAGCCGGTACAGGCCGTGGGAGTGGCACTCGTCGCGCTGGCCCGCATAGACGACGCTCGCGATGGCCTGCGCATGGTCGCCGGAGAGGCCGCCGGCTTTCAGAACATCGATGCTGATGCGCCGGACCTCGTCCAGCGGGAGGGTGACTTCTTCACTCATTCATCCAGGTCCGTTCGTGTGCGATGCATTCGGGAATCGGCTTCGTCAGCTCTAGATCTGCGGCCAGGTATCCGACAATCGGTAGCCGGCCGGCCAGGGATCCTCGGGATCGAGCATGTGCTGATGGGTGCCCGTGATCCAGGCGCGCCCGGAGATCATCGGAATGATGCCGGGCCTGCCCCCCACCGTCACCTCGTCCTCGATGCGGCAGATGAACTCCGAATCGATAATCGAGCGGCCCACGAAGCCGTCGCCGACCTTCAGGATGCCGCGTGCGTGAAGCACCGCCATGCGGGCCGAGCAGCCTGTTCCGGTCGGCGAGCGGTCGATCTTGCCGGGGCGCACCACGACGGCGTTGGCGCCGTGCATGACGCGGTCGCGCTCGACGAGCGGCGCGGCGATCTGGCAGAAGGAGATGTGGTCCCAGCCCGGAAGTTCGGGATGCCGGAACCCGATCTGCTCGTTGGCCGCCCGGGTGATCTTCACGCCGATCTCCGCCAGATCCTTCGCCTCGTCGGGACGGATCGCAAAACCGAGCGCCTGCGCGTCCGCGATCACGAAGCTGTCGCCGCCATAGGCCGTGTCCACGGTCAGCGTGCCCACGCCCTCGACTTCCAGCTTCGCATCGAGCCTGTCGGCAAAGGAGGGGACGTTCCGGACCCGGATCCGTTCGGCCTTTCCGTTCCGGCATTCGGCCTCGACCTCGATGAGACCGCCCGGCGGCTCGAGAACCATGCGGGTGATCGGCTCCTGCATCGGAATGATGCCGGTGTCGAGCAGCACGGTGGACACGCAGATGGAGTTGGAGCCCGACATGGGCGGGGTGTCGGCGGGCTCCATGATGATCCAGCCCATCTGCGCCTTCGGGTTCTTCGGCGGCACGAGAAGGTTCACGTGCCGGAAGACGCCGCCGCGCGGCTCGTTCAGCACGAAGTTGCGCAGGGTCTCGTCCTGGGCGATGAACCGTGACTGGTCCCAGACCGTGTCGCCCGGAGGCGGCGCGACGCCGCCGACGATCACGTCGCCGACCTCCCCTTCCGCGTGGCAGCTGACGACATGAACGACTTTCGACGTGCGCATGATGCTCTCCGGATCAGGGCTGTCCTACGATGGATTGACGCGAGGCCGGACCCCGCACCGTCAGAGAACGGATTTCAGGAACTCGATGGTTTCGGGCTTCTGCGGGTTTCCGATCACCTGCTCGGGCGCGCCGATCTCGTGGATCAGCCCCTTGTGGAAGAAGGCCACCCGGTCGGACACGTCGCGTGCGAAGCGGATCTCGTGGGTCACGAGGATCATCGTCATGCCCTCCTCCGAGAGCATCTTCAGGGTGTCGAGCACCTCGCCGACGAGTTGCGGATCGAGCGCGGAGGTCACCTCGTCGAAGAGCATGTAGTCGGGCTGCATGGCGAGAGCACGCGCAATGGCCATGCGCTGCTGCTGGCCGCCGGAGAGCTTGGAGGGATAGACCTTCAGCTTCTCGCCGAGGCCCACATGGGTGAGCTGCCGGACGGCGATCTCCTCCGCCTCGCGCTTGCTCTTGCCCAGGACCTTGCGCGGCGCGAGCATCACGTTCTCGAGCACGGTGAGATGCGGAAAGGCGTTCCATTGCTGGAACACGATGCCGATCCTTTGGCGGAGCTTGTTGAGGTCCGTCCCGCGCGCATGGACGTCGATGCCGTCGACCAGGATCTGCCCGCCCTGAATCGGCTCGAGACCGTTGATGCACATGAGCATGGTGGACTTGCCCGAGCCCGAGCCGCCGATCACCGAAAGCACTTCGCCCTTCTGAACCGTGAGGGTGACTCCCTTGAGCACCTCGAGGCTTCCGAAAGACTTACGAACGTCCTTTAACTCAATCATTTTCACGCCACCGCTTTTCGAGCCGCGCCCCGAGCCGGGCGATCGGGAAGCTCATGAGAAAGTAAATCAGGCCTGCGATCGAAAGAACGAAGAGCGGCTCCTGGATGCGGGTCACGATGATCTGAGACGACCGCAGCAACTCGACGATGCCGATCCACAGAACGAGCGCCGAATCCTTCATGACGCCGAGCGTGAGGCCGATCCAGCTCGGCAGCGCGACGCGCAGCGCCATCGGGAAGACGATGTTCGTCAGATCCTGGGTGTAGGTCATGCCGAGCGAACGGGCCGCCCGCCGCGTAGTGGGCGGAACGGCCAGGATGCCGCCGCGCACGATCTCCGCGCAATAGGCCGCCGTGTAGAGCGCAAGCACCACGCAACCGACCGTGAAGGCCGAGATGTTCAGCTTGAGGATGGACTTGAACGAGTTGGCGAGCACGAACTGGATCAGGAGCGGAACCGAGCGGAGGATGTCCAGCACGAAGCCGACGGGCAGATTCAGCCACCACGGCGCGGACGCGCGGACGAGGCCGAAGAGCATGCCCAGAACGGTGCCGCCCAGGACGGCCCAGAAGGTGATGGCGAGCGTCGTTCCCGCTCCCTGAAGAAGGAAGAGGACGTCGTTCCAGGTGAGGCTTGTCTCGAACATCGCCGTCTCCTCAGTACCGGAACAGGCGCCAGGCGAAGAGGCGCGACGAGAGGGTGATGAGCTTGGCCAGCAGGTAGTAGATGACGGCCGCGAGGGCGAAATACTCGAAGGTCCGGAACGTGCGCACGTTGAGATCCTGCGTGACGCCCGTGAGATCCGTGTTCAGGCCCACCGTGACTCCGAGCGAGGTCATCAGGAGCGCCCAGACCATCTGGTTGGACATGGGATAGAACACGATTCTGAACATCTGCGGCAGGACGATGAGGCGAAACGCCTGCGGCGCGCTCATGCCGAGCGAGCGGGCGGCACGCGTCTGGGTATGCGGGATGGCGCGCAGGCCGCCGCGGAAGGTTTCCGCCAGATAGCCCGCGTTGTTGAACGCGATGCCCGCCAGGAGCGCCACGTAGGAATCGAGCTGGATGCCGAAGGAGCCCAGGCCGAAGTAGGTCATGTAGACCTGGAACAGGGCAGGCGTGTTGCGCGCCAGCTCCACCCAGCCGGTCGAGAAGCCATAAAACAGCTTGTTGCTCGACTGGCGGCCCAGCGCCAGGAACACGGCGAAGACGACGCCGATCACCATCGACAGCACGGCGATCTGGAGCGACACCAGCGCGCCGGACAGCATGTCCGGCAGAGCGTTCAGAGCCGGACGCCAATGAAATGTGTAATTCAGCATGAAGGCGTGCCCGAGGACGTTGCAACCGTCAGGAGGAGCGCGGGCGAATGCCGCCCGCGCTCCGATTCGCTTCGATCAGTAGTAGACGCCCTTCACGGTCAGGTCGGGAGCCTCGCCGCCGACCCATTTCTCGAACAGCTCCTTGTAGCGGCCCGTGCGGACCTGCTGGTTCACGAAGAGGTTGAGATAGTTGAGAAGACCCTGCTCCTGGCGCAGGCCGATGAGCGAGACGTAGTCCGTGACATACGGGGCATCGCCCTTGACCACGAAGCCCTTGTACTTGCCGGACTTGGCGACGGAATGCGCCACGGTGTTGGTCACGACCGTCGCGTCGATCTGCCCCTGCGAGAGCGCGAGGAACACGTCGGCCTGGGTCTGGTACGGACGGAACGAGCCGCCGCCCCAAGCCTTCACGTCCTTCTCGAGCGCGATCGCTTCGAAGGTGCCGGCGGTCGAGCCGGTCTTCTTGCCCTTCAGGCTCTCATAGGAGTCGATGCCCGTGTCGTCCCTCGTGAGGACGACCATCTTGAAGGCGAAGTACGGAATGGAGAAACCGACGGTCTTGGCGCGCTCCAGCGTATCCGAGGTCGAGGCGACGCCCACATCCGCGCGATCCGAGACGAGCGCCGGGATGCGGTCGGGGAAAGGCGTTTCGACGATCTCGGCCTTCACGCCGAGAGCCTTCGCGAGATCGTGGCAGGTGTCCACGTCGAAGCCGATGGGCTCGTTCTTTTCATTGCGCGATCCCATGGGCGGGAAGTCGAGGGTCACGGCGCAGCGCAGCACGCCGGAGGCGATGATGTCGTCGAGCTTGTCCGCCTTGGCCGGCATGGCGGCGATCATGCCGAGAAGAAGTGTGGCCGCTACTGTCCTCAGTTTCATCGTTGGTCCTCTGGTTGTTTCCATGTCCGAGCCCGGCGGTTCCGCCCGAGATCAGCAGACGCACAATCTGCATATTGGATACAATTTGCAATATTAAATTTTCTGCATTTCGTCTAAGGTCTGAGCGCTTCTGCGTAGTATCTGGTTACGCTGGGCTTCCGGCGCTGACGAGGGGTTCGTCGCCCTTTTCCGCGCAGGACCCACGGCATTCATGACCGTTGCAAACGCCTTGATGCCAGCGCCTCCTTGTTCGCCTCACCATGAGGATCCGATACTCCTCCCTCCGAAGAGCGCATCTTCGGTGCGACCCGAAGGGCCACGTGAATGAAAAACCGGGCCCACTTTTCGCCGACGCGGCCCTTCGGGTCCGCACGATGCGCTAGAAGCGCTGAGCCGAGAACGGCTTCAGGTCGAGAGAAGCGGGCGCGCCCTCGACCAACTCGCGGACGAGGCGCGACGTGATGGCCGCCTGCGTGAGGCCATGATGGCCGTGACCGAACGCATAGATCACGCGCCCGTCCCGCGACGACGGCCCGATCACGGGAAGAGAATCCGGAATCGACGGCCTGAATCCCATCCAGCGCCTGGCCGGCTGCTCCGCGTCGAGGTGCGGCAGGAAGCGCTTGAGGCGCGTGATCATGGCGGAGGTGCGCTCATGGTTGGGCGGCGCCTGCGTTCCCGCGAACTCCACGGCGCCGCCGACCCGGTCGCCGGTATCGAGGGGCGAGGCGACGAACCCCTCGCCTTCGAACATGACCGGGCGGTTAAGGCCGAAAACGCCTTTCGCATAGGTGGCATTGTAGCCGCGCTCCGTATCGAGCGGGATGGTGTCGCCGAGCTGTCTGGCCAGCGCGCGGGACCAGACGCCGGCGGAGAGCAGAACGCGGTCGGCCGCCACGTCCTTCACCGCGCCGTCCGTGTGAACGTGAACGGCGTCGCTCGAAGGCTGGACCGAGAGGGCCTTGCCCTCGATGCGCGCGGCGCCGCGCTCGACGGCGAGCCGCAGCAGATCGGCGGCCAGGAGCGCGGGATCGGAGACATGGCAGCCCTCCGTATAGAGAACGGCCGCCTCGATGTTGTGAAGTGCGGGCTCCAGATCGGCGAGTTCCCGCGGACCGAGAACGTCCAGCGGAATGCCGAAATCCCTCTGCCTGGCGATGATGTCCTGGGCTTGCAGGAAATGGTCGCGGTCCCGCCAGACGGACAGGATCCCCCTCTCGCGAAGATGGCCCTCGAGCCCGAGCGAGGACAGGCGTTCCTTCCAGGACGGAAGAGCCTGGGCGTTGAGCGAGCGAATGGCCGCGATGCTGGACTTGATGCGCGCCGGGGACGAGGCCAGCACGAAGCGCACCAGCCATGGCGCCAGTGCGGGAAGATAGGACGGCCTGATGGTGAGCGGCCCGAGCGGGTCCATCATCCAGCGGGGAAGATGCCTCCACGCCTTCGGCGATGCGAGCGGCATTACGTCCATGTGGGCGATCCAGCCCGCATTGCCCTCCGTGGGGCGCTGCTGATTGTTGCCGGGATCGACGAGGGTCACCTCGTGCCCCTTGTCGAGAAGCGCATGGGCGGCCGCGAGACCGACGATACCTGCACCAACGATCGCAATCCGCATCATGAAACCTGTCGTGGAAGAAGCATCACGGACTTGGGCGGCCCGCATGCGGCCCGCCCATGAAGATCCCGCTCGGGCTAAGCGGATCGCGCCTGGTCGACCACCTGGAATCCGTGGGCGAACGGATCGCGGTCGTCGATGACGATGGTGTTGAAGCCGGTCACCCGCGCCCAGCCCTCGATGGAGGGGATGATCGCATCCCGGTCGCCCACCCTCGCGCGGCCTTCGATGCGGCCGGTGAAGGTGGAGCCGATGATGCTCTCGTGCACGAAGGCGTCACCCTCCTTCAGGGCGCCGCGCGCGGCGAGATGCGCCATGCGGGCGGAGGTTCCCGTGCCGCAGGGTGAGCGGTCGATGGCCTTGTCGCCGTAGAACACGGCGTTGCGCGCCGTGCCGCCGGGCGTCTGCGCCTTGCCGGTCCACAGAACATGCGTCAGACGGTTGATGTCGGGATTCTCGGGATGCGCGATCCGGTAGCGCGCATTGAAGGCCTCGCGCAGCTTCGGGCTCCAGCGCAGGATGTCGGACGGATTCACATCGGCGAGATCAGAATAGAGCGTCTGGGGTTCGACGATGGCATAGAAGTTGCCGCCATAGGCCACGTCGACCGTAAGATGCCCGAGGCCCTCGACCTCGACCTCGTAGCCGGTGCCATAGAGGAACGAAGGAATGTTGGTGATGCGCACGCGCTCGATGAACGGACCGTTCTGCTCGTAGCGGGCCTCGACCACGCCGGCGGGCGTGTCGAGACGGAGAAGACCGGGCGTCTTCGGATGGATCAGGCCGTTCTCCAGGGCGATCGTCACCGTGCCGATGGTGCCGTGGCCGCACATGGGCAGGCAGCCGGAGGTCTCGATGAAGAGAATGCCCACATCGCAATCGGGGCGCGTCGGAGGGTAGAGGATCGAGCCGGACATCATGTCGTGGCCGCGCGGCTCGAACATCAATCCGGTGCGGATCCAGTCGAACTCCGCCAGGAAATGCTGGCGCCGTTCGAACATCGTCTCCCCCTTGAGCTGGGGGATGCTGCCGCCGCCCACCACGCGGACCGGGTTGCCGCAGGTGTGACCGTCGATGCAGAAAAAGGTGTGGCGCGCCATGGCTTCGCTCTCGGGATCGAAAACTTGTCGTGAACGGGAATGAATGAGGCGGAGGAGACCTCGTCTCCTCCGCCGCCATCGTATCAGGCCGCGGGCTTCAATCCCACATCGGGAAGCGCCGGGCGGTTCTGCAGCGCCTTCGCCATGATCTCCTCCACATAGGCGCGATCCTTGCCCTCGAGGGCGAGACGCGGCGGACGGGTCAGGGAGGAGCCGCGGCCCATGATCTCCTCGCAGAGCTTGATGCATTGGACGAGGTCGGGACGGGCATCAAGATGCAGCAGCGGCATGAACCATTCGTAGAGCGCGCGGGCCTCCTCGTAGCGGCCGGCCTTGGCGAGGCGGAACAGGGTCTCGCCCTCCTGCGGGAAGGCGTTCGACATGCCGGAGATCCAGCCGGCGGCGCCGAGCATGACGCTCTCCACCACCACGTCGTCGAGGCCGGCGAACATCACGAAGCGGTCGCCCACCATGTTCTTCACGTCCGTGAAGCGACGGGTATCGCCGGAGGAGTCCTTGAAGCACACGATGGTCTCGCAATCGGCGAGCGAGGCCAGGATCTCGGGGGTGACGTCGTTCTTGTAGATCGGCGGGTTGTTGTAGACCATCACCGGCAGGTCGGTGGCCTTGGAGACGCCGCGGAAGTGAGCGGCCGTCTCGTGCGGCTTCGAGGAATAGACCAGCGCCGGCATGACCATGACGCCGTCGAGGCCCACGCGCGCGGCTTCCTTGGCGACTTCGGACGCGAAGGCCGTCGTGAACTCGGCGACGCCCGCAATGACGGGTACGCGGCCCCGGGACACGTCCTTCGCCGCCTCCATGACGGCGACCTTCTCCGAGCGGGACAGGGAGGTGTTCTCGCCGACGGTGCCGCAGACGATCAGGCCGGAGACGCCGTCGCGGATCAGGCCTTCCATGACCTTGGCGGTGGCCTCGATATCCAGTTCGTAGTTCGGCTTGAACTGGGTGGTCACTGCGGGAAAGACGCCTTCCCAGCCGATTGTCTTCGCCATTGTGCTCTTAGCTCCTGCGATGAGGCGTTGAACTCCGTCAATGTAGATTGTATAAAATCTCCGATGTCAAGCCGGGTCCCTGGCCGTTCGGCTACAGAGTTATAAGATAAGCTTCCTGTCTTCCTCGCAACCGAGACCATAGAGCCCATGCCGCCCTCCAGACCCGCCCAGAAGTCCCTTCAGCACAGGACCATTTCCTCGGCCGTCGCGGAGGAGTTGCGCCGTCGGATCGTGAACGGGGAGTTCGGCTCGGGCTTCCAGCTGCGGCAGGACGCGCTGGCCGCGGAGTTCGGCGTCAGCCGTATTCCGGTGCGGGAGGCTCTCATGCAGCTGGAAGCGGAGGGGCTGGTGAAGATCCACCCCCACCGGGGCGCCATCGTCTCGGAGCTCTCGACCGAGGAGATCGACGAGCTGTTCGACCTCAGATCTCTGCTCGAACCGCGCCTGCTCGAGGCCTCGGCGCCTCGTCTGACGGAGGCGGATTACGAGCGGCTGAACGGAATCCTGCAGGAATACAGCTCGGAGCTGCGCGCCATGCATATCAGCCGCTGGGGCGAGCTGAACACCGAGTTCCACATGGTGCTCTACCAACATGCCAGGCAGCCGCGTTCACTCGCCGTCGTGGCGAACCTTCTGCAGGAGAGCGACAGGCATACGCGCCTTCAGCTCTCGCTCACGCAGGGCGTGGAGCGCGCCGCCGCCGAGCATGCGGAAATTCTCGAATTGTGCACCCAAGGCAAGATCGGGGCCGCCTGCGCGCTCCTGAGGAAGCATATCGAGGGCGCGGGGGAATCCCTGCGCAGCTACCTGGAAAAGCATCAGACGATAGGCGCGAAGAAGTAGCCGCCGGTCGCGGGCCGACGGCTGCCTCCGACAGGGCTCAGGCCGCCGACCGTCCCCGATACGCCTTCTCGAGCCCGCCGATATCGAGCTTGACCATCGTCAGCATCGCCTCGGTCGCCCGGCGAACCTTCGCGGGATCCCGGACATCGCTCTTCCTCCGTCTCGAGAAGAATCCGGAAGCCACCCCAGAACATGCGCTTGCCGTCGAACGGCGTCCCGGCCCCGTTCGGCCGCGGATCCGCCATGACCTTCTTGCTGCCCTCGTCGCGGGCCTCCTTCGAGGGCCAGACCATTCAGGAGAAGGCCACGTTCTCCGCTCCCTCCGCTTCACGGCTTTCCTGAAGTCGGTGGCCTCTCCGTCCGGGATGTCGTCGCCCCAGCATCCGACGACGGCAGCGCCCGTGCTCCCTGAAGATCGGCGCGGCCTGCGCGGCGGCCGGCCGGGTCTCAGCGGCCGGACAATCGTTCGCGGATTCGCTCTTCCTGTGCGGCGATTTCCGGCGTCAGGGCCTCGCCGAAATCGGCCGTCTCGAACAGCGGGCGGATCTCGATCTCACTGGGTCCCGGCATCGGGTTGGGGCAGCGCTTCACCCACTCGACCGCCTCGGCCATATCCTTCACCTGCCAGAGCCAGAAGCCGGCGACCAGTTCGTGCGTCTCGGCGAACGGACCGTCGACGACCGTGCGGCGCGGGCCGTCGAAGGCCACGCGCTTGCCTTGGGACGACGGCCTCAGGCCCTCGCCGGCCAGCATGATGCCGGCATCGATCAGCTCCTCGTTGTACTTGCCCATGGCTTCGAGGAGCTCGGTCGAGGGCATGAGGCCCGCTTCGCTGTCCTTCGTCGCCTTCACCAGAACCATCACACGCATCGCCCTCTCTCCCTCTGTTTCGCGCGGGCCTCATGGGCCTCTGCTCCGGGCGGCCGACGATCAGGCATTCGCCGTGTCGGCCATGGCGGCCGTGGCCGCCTCCACGTCCATCCACATCACTTCCCAGATGTGACCGTCCGGATCCTCGAAGCTGCGGCCGTACATGAAGCCGTAATCCTGCTTCGCGCCGGGATCGGCCCGTCCGCCCGCGGCTCCAGCCTTCGCCACCGTGGCGTCGACCTCGTCGCGGCTTTCGGCCGACAGACAGATGAGAACCTCGGTCGTCTCGCGGGCGTCAGCGATTCTCCTGGGCGTGAACTGGCGGAACTTGTCGTGGGTCAGCAGCATCACGTGGATGGTCTCGGAGATGACCATGCAGGTGGCGGTGTGATCGCTGAATTGCGGGTTCTTGACGGCTCCGATGGCCTCGTAGAACGCATTGGCCCGATCGAGATCGGCGACGGGCAGGTTGACGAAAATGAGCTTCGGCATGGCTTTCTCTCCTTCTGGTTTTGACATTGATTCCAGACGAAGTTATAAAAAGCAACTATGAAGTTAGAAAAAATAACTAATAACTCCCGGACCCGGTCGAGGCGCCATTACGAGGACGCCTGCGCGGCCGCCCACGCGCTCGATCTCGTCGGCGAGCGCTGGGCCCTGCTGGTCATGCGCGAGCTCATGCTGGGGCCCAAGCGCTTCAGCGACCTGCGCGAGAGCCTGCCCGGCATCAGCGCCAACGTTCTCACCCAGCGCCTCGAAGGGCTGGAGGAAGCCGGCGTCCTCACCCGCCGCAAGCTGCCGCCCCCCGCCGCCGCCCAGGTCTACGAGCTGACGGAGTGGGGTTACGAGAGCGAGCCGATCTTTCAGGCGCTCGGCCGGTGGGCGGCCCGCTCGCCCCTGCACGACCCCACCCTGCCCTTCAGCGCCGCCTCCCTCATGCTGTCGCTGCGGACGATGCTGGACGGGAAGCAGGCCGCGGGGCTCGATGCCAGGATCGGCTTTCGCCTGAGCGACACCGAGACCTTCCTGGCGCGCCTGGCCGAGGGCCGGATCGAAATCGCGCGCGGGCCGGTGGACGGCGCGGACCTGATCTTCACCGGGACGCCGCCCGCCATCGCGGGCGCGATCTACGGCGGTCAGCCGCTGGAGGCCCTGGAGAGCGCGGGCGCGCTCAAGGTGGAAGGCGACAGGATCCTGGCGGAGCGATTCGTGCGCCTGTTCCCGCTTCCGCCGAAAGCGTCTCTCCCCGCCTGAGGACGACCGGAACCAACGGGAGAAAGCACGCGTTCCCCGCCATCTCCCATCAGGGCGGTGACAATGTCCCCTTCGTCCCTTCCGGAAAAGAACCGGCCGGTCGTGCTGGTTCTCGGCGGCGGCAATGCCCTCGGCTCCTATCTCGCCGGCGCCTACGGGCATCTGCAGCAACGGGATGTCGAGCCGCGCTGGATCGTCGGCGCCTCCATCGGGGCGATCACGGGAGCGATCATCGCCGGCAATGCGCCCGAGGAACGCGTGCCTCGCCTCAGGGAATTCTGGGAGCGGGCGACGATTCATTCCGGCTTCGCGCTCGGCCGCGACTCGTCGATGAGGCACGCCTACAACGAGACTCACACGGCGCTCGCCCTTCTGCTCGGACGGCCCGGCCTCTTCGGGCATCGCTTTCCGGGCGTGCTCTCCATGCTGCCCTGGATGCCGAGCGACGTGGCGCTCTACGATCACAGGCCGCTGCGGGAGACCCTGGAGCGGCTGATCGATTTCGCGAGGCTGAACCGGGGTGGCATCCGCTTCACCGCCGTCTGCGTCGATGTCGAGACGGGCGACGAGATCCTCTTCGATACGGAACGTGAGGAGATCGGGCCCGATCATCTCCTGGCTACCTCGGCCATCCTGCCGGTCTTTCCGCCGGTGGAGATCGGCGGGCGCCTTCTGTGCGACCCGGGCTTCGTCAACAACATGCCGGTGGACGTCGCGCTCGCGGTACCACCCGACGAAGACACGCTCTGCATCGCAATCGAGCTTTTCAGCCTGAAGGCTTCGCGCCCGGCATCCCTCGACGTCAGCGCCGAGCGGGCGAACGACCTGATCTTCGCGAGTTCCTCCCGGCGCAGCATTCGCGCGCTGCAGCGGGAATACGGCCTTCGCGAACGGATCGAGCCGGACGGCCCCTTCGTCACGCTCCTGCATCTCGCCTATCAGTCGGGGAGCGACGAGCGTGCCGGAAAAACGTTCGATTACTCGCCCGCCTCGCTCCGGGATCGCTGGGCGGCCGGGTCACGCGACATGGAGCATGCGCTCGCACAGCTTGCCGATCCAGGGCGCGAGGCAAAACGGTTCGAGGTGGTCAGGCTCGATCCGCATCGGGCCGCGGCATCGGCCGAGACGGGCGCCCGCACGAGCGCCTAGCGCATCGTGCGAATGGAGCCCCCGGTTTTCCGCTCGCTCACGCCTCCCACGTCGTCACCGGCCTCGTGCCGGTGATCCCGATGTGCCGAGGCGCGGCGCTCTTCCGACCGGGACGGTCATGACAGCGGGACGCCATGGCGGGTGAGGTCCCGGCGCACCGGATGAGCGCCTCAACGGACAAGTCCGCTTTTCGC
The DNA here is from genome assembly GCF_009830105.1 of Microvirga makkahensis. GTDB lineage: Bacteria > Pseudomonadota > Alphaproteobacteria > Rhizobiales > Beijerinckiaceae > Microvirga > Microvirga makkahensis. Next base: position 164,830 of record NZ_WURB01000006.1, on the reverse strand, counting down.
GTCCGATGTTTTAAGGCCCGCCCGCGAGCGAGCCGACGACTGCCATCGCCAGCTCGTCGAGGTTCACGCGCCCCTCGATCGTCATCATCTCGGCCTCTTTCGCATCGACCCGCAGGCCCTGGCCTCCCGCCTCCGCCTGCCGCCGCAATTCGGCGACGATCGCCTCGCGCACCTTGTCTTCGAGGTTCATGGCTCACTCCTTCGTCCGGAATATCTCTCTGCGTGCCGAACGTCCGGCCGGGAGCGAGCGTTCCACCATCAGCGTGACGGCCCGCCCTTCCTGAGAGCGCGGAATTCCTCCGCGTCCATCACGCCGCGCCGGTTGTTGCAGGCCTGGCAGGCGAGCACGAGATTGGCGGGATTCAGCGGTCCGCCTCGGGAGCGGGGCACCACGTGATCGAGCGTCGCCAGGTTCGGCGAGCGGCTCAGGCCCCTGGCCAGGCGGTGCGTCTTCACCCCGCAATAGACGCACCGCCCGCCATCGCGCGCGAAAATCGTCTCGAACAGCTTGATGCGTTGCGCGGCCTTCATGAGATGGGAACCTGGCGGAGATCGGGTTGTTGCCCTTGGCACAGAACAGGAGCTCAAGCCATGGTAGACACCCGCCGCAGGAATCGGAACCCCACCAGGGACGACAACGGCTACGGCGACGTGCCGAACGGCGCCGTCGGCTTCCGGGGCGAGGGCCGGGAATATCCGGGCGGCTACGGCAGCGACGCCAACGAGTTCTCCGGAGGCGTGATCGACGACGGTCGCGGCGGTCCTCGCGACGATGAAGGATTCGCTCCCAACTATGCCCGTCACCGCTCGGGGCTCGGCGCACTCGGCGACCGCGACCCGAACGATCCCGATGCGCGCGGCATGGGACGAGATGCGGGACGAGATGCGGGGCGAGATGCGGGGCGCGACATGTCCGGTCCCCATCGCGGACGCGGCCCGAAGGGCTACAGGCGCTCCGACGATCGCATCCACGAGGACGTGTGCGAACGCCTGACGGAAGACCGCTTCATCGATGCCTCGAACGTGGAGGTGACCGTGAAGGAGGGCGAGGTGACGCTCTCCGGCACGGTGGCGAGCCGCGGCCTCAAGCGCCGCGCCGAAGACCTCGCGGAACTCGCCTCGGGCGTGCGGCACGTGCAGAACAATCTGCGGGTGGAAAGCAGCGCCTCGTGACCGCACGGTCTGCGCCGGAGCGCCCTGGTGGAGATTCTCCGAAGCCGCAAGAGGCGAGCGGTCGCGATTCCTCGGCGGATCCTCCGGATCGGGATGAATCGCAATGCAGCCCGCCCCGCGCAGCGCCTGCTCTGACCAGCCGCCCCTGAGAACGCCCTCCCTCCCGAGGATTGCGGGAACATCGCCCGCCGTCCGGCGTTGGCGCGCACTCGGAAGGGATCGCGCAGCATGGCAAGTCCTTCATCTGCTCCTTCATCTGCCCACGTGTCGGGCCGCCTCAGCGCGAGACCCGAGACGATCGTTGCCCCGGCCAGCACCCCGTCGGGCCACCACGCGCTCGAACTCGGTCGGGAGCGGGACGGCATCGTGTTCATTCCGCCGGGACTCGACCCGACCAGACCCGCGCCGCTGATCGTGGGGCTTCATGGCGCGGGCGGCATCGCCTCGCAGATGCTGGACCTGCTCGGCCCTGCGGCCGCAGCGCGGGGCATCATCGTTCTCGGGCCCGAATCGCGTGGCCAGACCTGGGATGTGATCCGCGGCGGGTACGGGCCGGACGTGGCCTTCATCGACGAGGCTCTTCGGAAAGTCTTCCGCATGCATCCCGTCGATCCCGCGCGGATCGCCGTCTCGGGCTTCTCGGACGGAGCCTCCTATGCGCTCTCTCTCGGCATCATCAACGGGGAACTCTTCGACCACGTCCTGGCCTTCTCACCGGGCTTCATGGCGCCGACGCGGACCGGCGATACGCCCAGGATCTTCATTTCCCACGGCGTCCGCGACGAGGTGCTGCCCATCGATCCCTGCAGCCGCCGCATCGTGCCCGCCCTGGAGAATGCGGGCTATGACGTGGAGTACCGGGAGTTCGACGGGGGCCATGTGGTTCCGACGGAGATGGTCGGGCGCTCGATCGACCGCTTCCTCGGCTAGGGCGCCGTGCGAGAAAGTGGACCCGGCTCCTCCCGAAGGATCCTCCGATGCTCTGGCGCCCTTCGTGGAGACGCTGCCGGACCTGCATGTGCCGTCGGAATGGGTCGAGGCTGCGCGCCGGATCGAAGGTGGCGCGATCCGAACCGTATGCGTGATCGGTCCGGCGGACAGCGGCAAGAGCACGCTGGCCCGTTTCCTTTTCACGGCGGCGGCCCGGGCCGGATTGAAGGCGGCCTTGATCGACACGGATCTCGGCCAGAAGACCGTCGGCCCTCCGGCCTGCGTCACCATGTGCGATGCGAACGGACCGTCCCTCGCCTTCGTCGGAACGACCGATCCCGTTCTCGGCTGGAAGCCGCTTCTCGACGGCGTGCATCGCCTCCTCGCGCGGACCGATGCGGCGATCAGGATCGTCAATACCAGCGGGCTCGTGTCGGGCCCCGGGCGGAGGCTGAAGGCCGCCAAGCTCGAGGCCATCCGACCCGACCTGCTGATCGTCCTCGGCGCGGTCCCCGACATCGGGGCACTGACCGGCGAGCACCCTGACATCGCGATCCTGCATCTCCCTTCCTCCCCTTGCGCCCGGCGCAAGACGGACGGAGAACGGCGGACCCTCCGACGCGAGGCTTTTCGGGGCTATTTCCGGCACGCCTCCGCGGTCGTCCTCGATCGCCGTCTTGCCCCCGACCTTCAGGCCGGGTCTCCGACCCTGGGCCTCCTGCTCGGACTGTCCGACGCGCAGGGCCGGGATCTCGGGCTCGGAATCCTCGCGGAGGGAGAAGCCGGCGGTCCGCTGAGGATCCTGACTCCCGTCGTGGAGACCCCGATCCATCGGATCACGCCCGGTTCGCTTTGCCTCGACGAACATTTTTCGGAGATCCGCAGGCGGGCTGGGAAAGGATCCAAGAACGAATGCGCCCTCCCGGGAGCCGCTAAACAATGCGGCCGACCAAAGACAAGAGACGATCCCCCGTGAGCGGAGACGGCTCCGGGCGGATTCCCATGGCTGAAACCTTGCTTTAGAGCATCATGCGGAAAAACGGGTCCACTTTTCCGCACGATGCGCTAGCAAGAACGGGGCCGCGCCTCGAAACGTCCTTCTCCTGCCCGTTGTCCGGTGATTCTCTCATGTTCGGCATCCCTGCTTACGATCTGGTCTGGCTTGTCGTGGCGCTCCTCGCGGCGGGAGCCATCACCGGCCTGCTGGCGGGTGTGTTCGGCGTCGGCGGCGGCGCGGTGGCGGTGCCGATCCTCTACGAGCTGTTCCGCCTCCTCGAGGTGCCGGAGGAGGTGCGCATGCCGCTCAGCGTGGGCACGTCGCTGGCCATCATCATCCCGACCTCGGTCCGCTCCTTCAATGCGCACCGGGCCAAGGGCGTGGTCGACATGTCGATCCTGAGGGTCTGGGCCGTGCCGGTGGTGCTGGGCGTGGTGATCGGCAGCGTGATCGCGCGCTTCGCGCCGGCGGACCTGTTCAAGGCGGTGTTCGTGATCGTGGCGGGCTTCTCGGCCATCCGCATGCTCTTCGGCAGGGAGACCTGGCGGCTCGGCCTCGACATGCCGGGCAAGGCCGCCATGGTGGCCTGTGGCGGGCTCATCGGCATTCTCTCGGCCCTCATGGGCATCGGCGGCGGCATGCTTTCGAATCTGTTCATGACCTTCTACAGCCGTCCCATCCATCAGGCCGTAGCGACCTCCTCGGGCCTCGGCGTCCTGATCTCGATCCCCGGCGCGCTCGGCTACGTCTATGCCGGCTGGCCGTATATGGCGGAGTATCCCGAGGTGGTCGCCTTCCGGCCGCCCCTGGCGCTGGGCTATGTGTCCCTTGTCGGGCTCCTGCTCTTCATTCCCACCAGTTCCTGGATGGCCCCGGTCGGAGCGCGTCTGGCGCACAGGCTCTCCAAGCGCAGGCTGGAGATGGCCCTCGGCATCTTCCTGCTGATCGTCTGCGCGCGCTTCGCCGCGAGCCTTCTCGTCTAGGGCACTTCCGGCTGGGGCGTCGGATGGATGACCGGCCTGTCCGGCTCCGGCGGCTGCTCGGGGATGGAGGATGGAATGCTCGGAGCTTCCGGCGGCTCGGGCGTTTCGGGCGGCGTCGGCATGCCTGGAACCGGCTCCGTCGGAGGCGGCTTGGGGTAGAATTCGTCGGGCTGCGGGCGGCTGCTGACGGTCGGGGGCAAGAGAGCCTTCTCCTCATCATCTCACCCAACAACCGTCGGAACCGATGAAAAGTTCTGAGGCGGGACTGCCGTCCGGCATGCCCCGGCTCCGCGCCTCAGGCGCGGGAGGTCAGATATTGCTCGATATCGAAGACCGGCCGGTTCGTCAGGCCCTTGTTCACCGCGGCGAGGATCTTCTGCCGCACCGCATCCGAGAAGTGCGTGCGCAGCCGCGCGAGGGTGCGTGGCGGCGCGGCCGGCACGAGAGCCTTCACGGCCGCAGCGGCCCCGGCGAGATTGATCGCATCAGCGACTTCTGTGGCGAAGTTGCGCTCGGCCTGCCCGTTCCAGACGGTCCGTGCGGTGGTATGCCGCTCGCCGCGAACCCCGGCTTGTCGGCTCCCTGCTGGCGGGTCGGCGGATTCTCCTCGGCCTGAATCACACGCTCGACCTGAAGATTCGAGAAGACATCGTCTTCCTCGTTCTTCAGAAGGAACGCCTTGCGCCCATCGCTGAGGAAAACCAGGCCGTCATAAGGAGGCTTGAGATTCTGGCTCACGGCCATACTCTTCGTAACCGGGGCAAGTCCTGCATGCCGGGCGTTCGGCGGGCCTTGATCGAATCATGGCCGCCGGCATCTGGCGGCTTGACCTCTCCGGCATTTGCCGTCAGGACGGTTGCCCCGCTCACGCTGACCCGGTGACGAACCATGCGCTTCCCGAAACCTCTCGCATTTGCCACATTGTTTATCACGGGCACGGCGTCGATTTCGGCTCAGGCCGCGGATCCCGTCTTCACGATCCTGCCCGAGAGCCCGTCCGGCTGGATCGTGACCCTCAAGGGCAACCTGCGTGCGCAGCCCACCTATCCGGGTGCGGACGATCTGAGCTTCATCGGCTATCCGTCCTTCAGCCTGCGCCGCGCGGGAACGGTGGAGCGCTTCAGCGCTCCCGACGACGGGCTGAGCTTCTCGTTCCTCGACGATTCGACCCTTCGCTTCGGCGCGGTCGGCCGATTCGTGGGAGGACGCTACCTGGAGGACGACAGGCGGCTTCTCGGCCTGAACAAGATCAAGTGGGCGGTCGAACCCGGTCTGTTCGTGGAATACTGGCCCGTGGACTTCCTGCGCGCCCGCGCCGAAATCCGTCACGGCATCAACGGACATGACGGCTTCGTGGCCGATCTCGGCCTCGACGCGGTGCAGACCTTCGGCGCCTTCACACTTTCGGCGGGACCGCGCCTGTCGCTCGGCGACAGCGAATTCACGCGCACCTATTTCGGCGTGACGCCCGAGGAAGCCGCCCTGAACGGGCAGGTGGAGGCCTATCGCCCCTCCGGAGGCATCACCTCGGTCGGCGCCACCGCGAGCGCATCCTACGTCTGGTCGGAGCAATGGACGACGACGGCTTTCGTGTCCTACAGGCGCTTGGTGGGCGACGCGGCGGACAGTCCGATCGTCCGGACCTTCGGCTCGGAGAATCAGGTCGGCTTGGGTCTCACCGCTTCCTATTCCTTCGGCATCGGACGGTGAGACGAAGGTACGGCGCCTGAAGCTCCGGGGAACCTCGCGCGCCGTCTCCTTGCCGGGACCTCAGGCGGCGAGATCCGCCGATCGGACCGTCTCGCCGCGATAGATGCAGCCTTCCGACGAGCCGGCCATGCCGCGCTTGAGTTCGACTTCCTCGAGGTTCGGGAAACGCTCCTTCACCTTGCGCCAGATATAGGTGGTGATGTTCTCGAGCGATGCGAGACCGATCTCGTCCTGCTTGAGATCGAGGTTCGCGTGATCGAGACCCGTTCCGTGATTCCCCTTCAGCTCCGCGATGTAGTTCTCGACGTCGTAGAGATTGACCGGCCATCCATAGACCTCGTCCACCGGACCGCCGAAGGTCAGCCGCGCAACGAAGGTATGCCCATGGAGTCCCGAATAGGGATGCACCGAATGGGCGGCCTCGAACGTGAATTCGCAGTAGGTCTTCATCGATCATGCTCCAGCTGATGGTGAGATTGACCGCTCGCGCCAGGGGGCTTCCACTCTCCACCGCCCCGGCGTGAGCGTGTGAACGAGTTCGGAGGCCGGTTTGGGCTGGTCGAAGTAATAGCCCTGCACCTCGGTGCATCCGGCTGCCGTGATCTGGAGGAACTGATCCTCCGTTTCGACGCCTTCGGCGACGGTTGACATGCCGAGGCTCGCGCCGAGCCCCGCAATCGAGCGGACGATGGCCAGGCAATCGGCCCGCGAGGAAAGCTCGCGCACGAAGCTCTGATCGATCTTGATCTTGTCGAAGGGAAAGCTGCGCAGATAGCTGAGGGAGGAATAGCCTGTTCCGAAATCGTCCATGGCGATGCGCACGCCCATGCGGCGCAGCTGGTGCAGGGTCGCGACGGTCAGGTTGTTGTCCTGCAGCAGAACGGATTCGGTGATTTCGAGCTCCAGCCGGTCCGGGGCCAAGTCGGAGCGCGCCAGGGCACGGCTCACGCTCTGCACGAGCGTCTTGTTCCTGAACTGCACGGGCGAGAGATTGACCGCGACCTTAATTCCCTTGGGCCATGTGGAGGCGGTCATGCAGGCCTGCTCCAGCACCCAATCGCCCAAGGACGAGATCAGGCCGATATCTTCGGCGACCGGAATGAACTCGCCGGGCGAGATCATGCCGCGTTCGGGATGCCGCCAGCGCACCAGCGCCTCATAGCCTCCGATCTCGTTGGCGCGCACGTTGACCTGCGGCTGGAAGTACAGCTCGAACTCGCGGTTCGCGAGCGCCTTGCGCAGATCGATCTCCAGAGAGCGGCGGGCCTGCAGCTCCGCGTCCATCTCCGGCTCGAAGAAGCGGTAGGTCGCCCGCCCGTCGGCCTTGGCGCGATAGAGGGCGAGATCGGCCTGCTTGAGGAGCTGATCGGGCGACAGGTTGCCCTCGGAGGCGACGGCGATGCCGATGCTGGTGCCGATCACGATCTCCTGCCCCTCGAGGTCGTAGGGCCTGCTCACGGCCTCGACGATGCGTGATGCGAGGGCTGCGCAATCCTGCGAATCGTCGACGGCGAGCTGCAGGATGGCGAACTCGTCGCCGCCGAGGCGGGCAACCACGTCCTGCTGGCGAATGCAGCTGCGCAGGCGGTCGGCCACGAGCTTGAGAAGGGCATCGCCCGTCTCGTGGCCGAGGGAGTCGTTCACATCTTTGAAGCGGTCGAGGTCGAGGCAGAGGATCGCCATCTTCAGCCGCTCGCGCCCGGTCTCTTCGAGAGCATGCTCCAATTGCTGCCGGAAGAGCACCCGGTTGGCGAGATCGGTGAGCGCATCGTGATGGGCCATGTAGGCGATCTGCGACTCGGCCTGCCGGCGTTCCGTGATGTCCTCGTAGGTCGCCACCCAGCCGCCGTTCGACATGGGCTTGTGCGAGATGGCGAAGGTCTGCCCGTCGGCTTCTTCGTGGATGAAGGCGAATTGCTGGCGTTTGCGCATGAGCTCCTGCTGTCCGGCCAGGATCTCGCGAAGTGGTCCCGCCCCCCTGCAGTTCTGGCTCGCCGCCTGATCGATCAGGTTGCTGATCGTCACGCCGGGTTGAACGGTCCTGTCGATGCCGAAGAGCTCCGCGAAGCGGGCATTGAAGACGATGATGCGCTCGGAATCGTCGACCATGCACAAGCCATGTGACATGTTGTTGAGCGCGGCGTCGAAGCGTTCGTTCTGCGTCCTGAGCTCGTGCTCCTGCATCTGCAGCGCCTCATTGCGGAGACGGAGTTCCTCGTAGGCGAGGCTGAGGGCCTTGTTGGTCTTCTCCAGCTTTGCGGAGATGTTCTCGAAGTTGTCCGCGTAAAGCCGCAACTCCCCGTGCGCCCGCTCCAGCAATCTGTTGTGCCATCCCAGCAGCGCCAGCAGGAACAGGCCGAACACGATCAGACCGGCCGCCAGACTCGAGAACATCCAGTGAAGCCGGATCAGTTCATGCTGGTCCTGCTCGGCGCGCTGGCCTCCGTAATGGTTGGCGGCGGCGGCGAGCCCTGCGAGCTTGGTCTCGAGCGGCTCCAGCACCTTGAGCGCCGCCATCGCGGAACCGGGCTGCTCCAGGCGCTCGATATGCGGCTGGATGTCCTTCAGCGCCTTGTCGAGCTCCTGGACGACGGCGAGCCATTCGGGAGCCGAATGGAGAAATTCGCGGAAGTCGCCCGCCAGCAGAAGGTTCTTCCGGCTCACGATGATGTCGTAACGCAGGCCGACCTCATCCTTGTCGACGGCAGGATCCTGAGCCGCGAACGCGCTCAGGCGCTGCTCGAGCCGCGTGAACTCGTGCACGGCCTGCGCCGCGTGCCAGGGGGTGTTGTAGCGCGCGACGTGCTTGAGAGCGTTCTGGCGCTCGACGATAAGGATCGAGATATAGGCTGCGGACACGATGAAGCCGACGATGACGACGGCAAGCATCAGTTTGAGCGTGCGCAGCGACAAACGATATTCTCCGGGGCGCTCGGGGGCGTTTTATTTCACGATGATCTTGAATACCTGCCACACCGACCGGCCGTAATAGGTCTGGTGCTGCAGCTCGGGATCCGTGTCGAAGGGATAAATGATGAAGAGAGGCCCCTTGTCGCGCACGGAGATGTACTCGCCGTTCACCTTGAGCGCGAGCAGGACCTTGTATTTCCTGACGTCAGAGACGGGAATGTCGCTGCTGTAGTCGTTCAGCGCCATCACCATCAGGTGCTCGCCCGATGCCCCAAGCCGATCCAGGAGCTTGGCCATCGGGACCCCTTCGAAGGTCGTCGGGCCCGAATACCAGGGGGTCGAGGTCGTGAAGGATTCCATGCCCAGGGCTTCCAGCATGGTCCGGTCGAACTCGGCGGCATCGCCCTTGTTGGTCACCGCGATCTTGCCCGAGACGGTGAGCACTGGCCGGTCTTTCGGCATCGCGAGCGCCGTCGCTCTCGCAACTGCCGTCCCATTCCAGGTCGAAAGTGCGAGGAACACACCGAGAAGAAGGATTTTTGTTTTGAAGATAGACATCGCCAGCCCACTATAGTGACCAGTAGTTACACTTATATCGACGGACTGGTAAAATCATATTTTTCGAAACGACGGTCGGCATGGCATTGGATACGTTATTATGTATGACGAAGTCTTCGCCGGCATCTTCACGCTTGTCTTGTCCCGATCTGAATTCTCTCCGCCCGAAAGCATCCTCCCGGGCCGCCTGCTTCCATGAGGCGGCCCGGTTCCGGAACCGATGGGGGAATTCCAGAAAGGTCAAGCCTTGAGCGGCTTGAGGCCCGCCTCGATCTCGGCCCGTCGCGGCTCCAGGAAGGGCGGCAGGGCGAGGCTTTCGCCGAGCCTGTCCATGGGCTCGTCCGTGGCGAAGCCGGGGCCATCGGTGGCGATCTCGAACAGGATGCCGTTGGGCTCGCGGAAATAGAGGCTGCGGAAATAATATCGGTCGATGGGACCGCTCGACGGGGCGCGCAGGGTCTGGAGGCGCTCCCAGCACTCCTGATAGGTCCGCTCGTCGGGCGTGCGGAAGGCCACGTGATGCACGCCGCCCGCGCCGGGCTGGGCCATGTCCAGATGCGGCTCCACGGCCACATGCAGCTCGGCGGCCGGCCCGCCCTCGCCCATCTCGAACACATGGACGGGCGTGTCGCCGATGCGGTACTCGCGGGCAGCGCGCATGTCCATGACCTCCGTCAGCACGCGGGCGGTGCGCTCGAGCCGAGGCACGCTGATGGTGATGGGCCCCAGGCCCCGGATCTGGTGCTCCGCCGGCACGGGGCTGCGCTCCCAAGAATGCGCCTCTCCTCTTCCCGCGTCATCGACGAGGCTGAGGCGCTGCCCTTCGAAATCCTCGAAATCCAGGACGAGCCGCCCATCGCGCTCGGTGATCGGCTGATGCGTGACTGCGAGGGAGGTGAGGCGGTCCTTCCACCATTGCAGCGCCTTTTCGCCGTTCACGCGGAGGCCCGTGCGGGTGATGCTGTGGGTGCCCCGCCGCTCCCGCGCCACAGGCCAGTCGAAGAATGTGATGTCCGTGCCGGGCGTGGCCCTGCCGTCGGCGTAGAACAGGTGGTAGGCGCTCACGTCGTCCTGGTTCACGGTCTTCTTCACGAGCCGCAGGCCGAGGGCCTGCGTGTAGAAGGCGTGGTTGCCGGACGCGTCGGCGGTGACGGCGGTGAGATGGTGGATGCCGGTCAGCTTCATGGGATTGCTCCATGGATGTCGACCCGAAGATAGGGCCTGGAGCGGCGCTCCGCGACCCGTTCAAGCGCCAAGGGAGCTTTGCCTGGGCGCAAGGTCGGCGGGTCGCAGGCCATGATCGTCCTCGTCATGGCCGTCCCCCGACTTGATCCGGGGATCAGCCCGGCCATCCCGATCGAAGGGGCGCGGCGTCTCACACCGTCGCCATCACCGGCACAAGCCGGTGATGGCGAAGAGCACGGGTTCAGGCCGCCTTCGCGCGCAGGTCGTCCGGGGTCACCTCCGGCGGGATGGGGCAGACATAGGAACGGCCGCCGGTGCGCTCCTTCAGCTCCGCCTTCGCGCGGACGACGATGTCCGGGTTGCGCAGGCAATCGGCAGCCGTGGTGGCCATGGCTTTTGCTGCGAGCACCATGCCCTTGTGGGCGGCGGGCAGGTTGCCCTGCGTGACGAGCTGCCAGGTGTGAAACGGGGTTCCGATGGCGAAGCACGCCGTGTGGCACTGCACCGTCGGCACGATCCAGCTCACGTCGCCCACGTCGGTGGTGCCCATGGAGACTTCCTCGCGAGTCGGCATCGCGAGCAATCCGTCGTGCAGCACCTGGTTGGCCAGGGAGCGGTCGTGCGGCGCGACGCTGGCCAGGATTTCTTCACGGGTGAGGGCGTTTTTCTGGAGCTCAGCGGCGAAGGCACGATCCGTCTCGTCGAAGCCCGGGCCGCCGAGGCGCTTCATGTTCTCGTACATGACCTCCTGCAGCACCGTGTTGGGCAACACGTTCGAGGTCGCGTCGGTGATCTGCACGGTGAAGGACGTTTCGGTCATCAGGGCCGCGCCTTCGGCGATTTTCTTCACGCGCTCGAACAGACGCTCCGCGTCGGGCAGATGCGGAGAGCGCACGAGGTAGAGCGATTCCGCATAGGCCTGCACCACGTTCGGCGCATCGCCGCCCGTGTTGGTGATGGCATAATGCACGCGCGCGTCGGAGGGCATGTGCTCGCGCAGGTAGTTCACGCCCACGTTCATCAGCTCCACCGCGTCCAACGCACTGCGGCCCACATGAGGGGCCGCCGCCGCGTGCGCGGCGCGGCCCGTGAAGCGAAAGTAAGCCTGGATGCAGGCGAGCGAGGATGTGGTCTGCACCTCGTTGACCACGCTCGGATGCCAGCAGAAGGCGGCGTCGAGATCGTCGAAGAGACCTGCCCGTGCCATGAAGGTCTTGCCCGAGCCGCTCTCCTCCGCGGGGCAGCCGTAATAGCGCACGGTGCCGGCGATCCCTTCCGCTGCAAGCGCATCCTTGAGCGCCACGGCGGCGAGCGCCGAAGCGGAGCCGAGGAGATTGTGCCCGCAGCCGTGGCCGGGCGCGCCCTTCGCGGTCGGCTTATGCTCGGTCACGCCCGATACCTGCGCGAGATCCGGCAGCGCGTCGAACTCGCCGAGGATCCCGACAACGGGACCGCCCTTGCCGTATTCCGCGACGAAAGCCGTCGCCATGCCGCCGACATTCCTGGTGATGCGAAAGCCCTCGCGCTCCAGCATGGCGATCTGCTCGGCGACCGACCGGTGCTCTTCGAAGGCCAGCTCCGGCATCGCCCAGATGCGGTCGCTCAAGGCGCAGTAATCGGCGGCCTTCGCATTCACGCGACGGACGATTTCATCGAGGCTCAGGGAATCGTTCTGCATGGGGCTCTCTGTTGATGGTTTCGCAGTCTTCTAGACCTGCGGGCAACGACACGGAAGCCGCGATGCGACGCATTACCCCGTCGCAAACAGATCCCGCGTGTCCGACGAAGCCACCGGCTCCTCGAAAGCGTTCGGGTCGCCCGGGCCCGTCTCCCATCCGAGATCAGGGAGCGCAATGATGCGAAGCCCTCGCGGGTCGTTGCGGGTCACGACGATGTTGCGGGTTTCCATATAGGCGATGAGGCGGCGCGCGCGGCCCGGCGAGCGGCTGCCGCAGGCGCGCGCGATCTCGCCGTCGGGCGGGCAGGGCGAGCCTTCCATGGCGGCGCGGGCGAGCAGCAGATAGACGCCCTGGATGTCCTCCTCGAGGGCGCCCGCGAAGGCGACCGCGCGGTCCCATTCGGTGCCCTCGGCCGTGGCGGTGTCGACGCCCGCCCGCGCCACCGCGAGGCGGCGGCGGAAGGCGTTGAGGGTCAGGGGCTCGCCGGACACGCGGCGAATGCGGCAGCGCACGAGGAAATCCTGGTAGAGCACGGCGACGGAGCGGAAGGCCGCTTCGGGATCGTCCAGGATCTCGCGCAGGATCGCGTCGAGGGCGGCCTCGCGCTCGGCCCTGGTTTCCTCGGTGGGCTCCTCCGCCTGCGGCTCCGGGGCGGCCGCCGCGCGGGCCCGGGCGAGCTGGGCCAGAAGATCGTTGGTGGAGGGGGCGGGCGGCGGAGGCGGCGCGCGGCGCGGCAGGACCGGGCGGGCGGCCACCTCGTCCTCCCCGGCCTTGAAGATGAGGTCGCGCGCGTCCTCCTTGGGCTGCTCGGGGAGCGGCATGAGCTTGAAGGAGCCCGAGCGGGCGGCGGTCTCCACCTCGCCGATGCGGATCGGCAGCGGGCGGCGCGACAGGGCGGGGCCCAGCGCCACGAAATGGCCGCGCTCGAGGTCGCGGAACATCTCGGCCTGGCGGCGCTCCATGCCCAGCAGATCGGCGGCGCGGGCCATGTCGATGTCGAGGAAGGTGCGGCCCATGAGGAAGTTGGAGGCTTCCGCCGCCACGTTCTTGGCGAGCTTCGCGAGGCGCTGGGTCGCGATGATGCCCGCCAGCCCGCGCTTGCGGCCGCGGCACATGAGGTTGGTCATGGCCCCGAGCGAGACCTTCCGGGCCTCGTCCGAGACCTCCCCCGCGGCGGCGGGGGCGAAGAGCTGCGCCTCGTCCACCACCACGAGCATGGGGTACCAGAAGTCGCGATCCGCGTCGAAGAGGCCGCCGAGGAAGGCCGCCGCGCAGCGCATCTGCGCCTCGGCGTCGAGGCCCTCCAGGGAAAGCACCACCGAGACCCGGTGCTGGCGCACGCGGGCGGCGATGCGCTGGATGTCGCCCTCGCTGCGGGAGGCGTCCACCACCACGTGGCCGAACTTGTCGGCGAGGGTGACGAAATCGCCCTCCGGATCGATCACGGCCTGCTGCACGAGGGACGCGCTCTGCTCGAGAAGGCGGCGCAGGAGGTGGGACTTGCCGGAACCGGAATTGCCCTGGACGAGCAGACGCGTCGCCAGAAGCTCCTCCAGATCGAGCTGAGCCCTCTGTCCTCCGGGGGTGGAGGAAACCACACCCATGTCGATGCCGACCTTCATCAGCCTCCCTCGTCAATCGTGAATTCCGGCGTGGTCCTAACACGGCAAAGCCGGCGGAAGTGCCCGGCATTACAAACTCCTCCACAGCCTTGCAATGCTATCCCCAGGCATGACGCCGCAGGTTTGACGGAAAGCGGCCACGTTTCCGGCTACGACCAAGGCCAGGCTGGCGGTTCATCGGAAGCGACCCGGGAGGAACCATGCCCTCGAATGTCCTGGCTCCTGGCGTTCCTTCCTCCGCCCCCGCCGTTCTGGACGGGCCTTCCGGCGTGCCGCTCCTGCGGGCGCTCGGGCGCCGCCCGATTCTCGACGAGGAAACGGGGCTCGGCCCTCCCCCGGCTGCGGAGCATCGCGCCCAGGCGGTCTTCGAGGTGACCGGAATTGTCCTGTTGCTCCTGATCGCCGCCGCCGCTGCCTGGATCCTGATCCGGAAGCGGATTTGAGCCCGTCAATCGGCGACGGCCGCCTCCGCCGCCCTCACGGCGCCGCCCCGCAGGGGGCGCTCCTCCATGGCCATGAGGAAGGCCAGCGCCAGCCCGAAGCCCGCGATGGCGGCGGCGAACACATAGGCGAAGACATCGGCGAGGTCGGTGCCGCTCTCGGCCGCCGCATCGCCCAGGCTCTCGTAACTCGCCGCGCCCGAAAGCCCCGCGCCGCCGAGCACGATGGCCCCGAAGACGGCGACGACGAGCGCGCCGCCGAGCGACCGGAAGAAATTGGCCGTGCCTGTCGCGGTGCCGAGCTCGTGGGGCATCACGGCGTTCTGGATCGCCACCATCGAGACCGGGAGCAGCGTGCCGAGCCCGATGCTGATGATCGCCAGCAGAGCCTCGACCGCCACGATGGGCAGGTCGCGCGCGAAGGCGGCCAGCAGGCCGGTCGCCGCCATGGCCACGAAGAGGCCGGCCACCGGCAGGCGCTTGTAGTGCTTCACCTTCGCCATGCTGCGCCCGGAGATGGTGGCCCCGCAGACGGTCCCGGCCATGAGCGGAATGAGCGCCAGTCCGGAGAGCGAGGCCGAGAGCCCGCGCACGGCCTCGAAATAGACCGGCAGGTAGATGGTCAGGCCGATATAGGTGCCCATGCCGAAGCAGGCGGAGAGCACGCCCATGCGCACCACCGGATTGTGCAGCACGCCCGGCGGGATCAGGGGCTCCGGCGCAAGACGCATGCGGATGGCGAACAGCGCCCACAGCACCAGCGAGCCCGCGACCAGACCGAAGATCGGCCAGGACAGCCACGGATGGCGCAGGCCGCCCCAGCTCAGGGCGAGCAGCAGGGAGACCGTCGCGCCGACCATAAGCACGGCGCCGAGGAGGTCCAGCCGGTGCGGCCGGTCGTGGCGCGGCAGCTTCTTGAGGCTGTGAAAGACGAGGACGAAGGCCAGGAGCCCGAGCGGCAGGTTGATCCAGAAGATCACCGACCAATGCAGATGCTCCGCGAAGAAGCCGCCGAGCACCGGGCCCACGAGGCTCGCGGTCATGAAGACGCTGGCGAAATAGACCTGGTATCTCCCCCGCTCCCTGGGCGCGACGATATCGGCCACGATGGTCTGCGCCAGCGCGATCAGACCGCCGCCGCCGAGGCCCTGGACACCTCGCGCCAGGATGAGGACGAGCATGGTGGGTGCGACCGCGCAGGCGATGGACCCGATGATGAAGATCACGATGCCGATCAGCATGGTGCCGCGCCGGCCGTAGCTGTCGCTGAACTTGCCGTAGAGCGGCGTGACTGCCGTGGAGGTGAGCAGGTACACCGTCACCACCCAGGGCAGATGCTCCAGGTCGCCGAGCTCGCGGCCGATGGTGGGGAGCGCCGTGGCGATGATGGTCTGGTCGAGGGCCGCCAGCAGCATC
This sequence comes from Microvirga makkahensis, assembly GCF_009830105.1. Classification (GTDB taxonomy): domain Bacteria; phylum Pseudomonadota; class Alphaproteobacteria; order Rhizobiales; family Beijerinckiaceae; genus Microvirga; species Microvirga makkahensis. Next base: position 149,227 of record NZ_WURB01000006.1, on the reverse strand, counting down.
GCGAGCATGATGCCGACGATGATCGTGCGGATCTCAGCGTGGCTCAGGGCCGGAGTCGCGTGGCCTCTCGCGGCCTGGGGGGCTGGCTGATCCATCTTTGTCCTTCGCGGTTGGACCTATCTTTCTAGGAACTCGGCGCAGCTTTGTCTCAAATCCTGTTGCAGGTCAGATATGCGCCGGAGGTGGCCATCGGCCGTCGGAGCAGGTTTCAGGAGAACAGGCGGCCGCTCGGGAGAACGGTTTGAGCGATCGCGTGCTTCCGGGAGGGTTCCGTGAAAGGATCGCCGCGATGCTTCGGATCTGGAGTTTTCTGTCTCTCACCCTCGCGGCGCTGAGCCGCGGCCCCTGCTTCGCCCATGTCCTGGAGGCTCCGCCGCGCCTGATCGCCTGGCAGCCCGCATTGTGGCGCGAGGCGACCGCGTTCAACGGGCAATTCGAGCTCTTCGCCCTCGTCGGCGGCCCTCTCGATCTCGGAGCGATCGCCGCCACGGCCGCCCTCGCCTTCCGGCTGCGGGCCGACCGGAGCCGGTTCCGGCCGGCCCCGGCGGGCTTCCTGTTCCTCGCCCCGGGCCTGGCCGTGTGGTTCGGCTGGGTCTGGCCCGCCAACGCGGTGATCGCCGCGTGGCACCCCGGCCCCATCCCCGAGGCTTTCGCGGCGGTCCGGAACCGGTGGGAGACGGGGCACATGGCGGTTGCCGCCGTCAAGCTCATGGGTTTCGGCGCGACGGCCCCGGCCATCGCGCCGCGCACAAGGCCCTTGCCGGAAGCGTCGCGGTCACGCTAGCTGGAGACCTGTTTCGCATCGAATCCATGATCGCCCGCACCAAGCTCTCCCTCGCCCAGGCCCGCCGCATCGCTCTCGCGGCCCAGGGCTTTCACGAAACGCGGCCCGGCGGCCCGAACGCCCGCCACGTGAAGCGCCTGCTGCAGCGCTCGCATCTGTTGCAGATCGATTCGGTGAACGTATTGGTGCGCGCCCATTACATGCCGCTCTTCTCGCGGCTCGGCGCCTACGACCGGACGCTCCTCGAAAAGCTCGCCTATCATCCGAAGAAGCGGGAGACGTTCGAATATTGGGGCCATGAGGCCTCCCTGATCGCCCTCGACCTCCAGCCCCTGTTCCGCTGGCGCATGGCCCGCGCCGCCGCGGGCGAAGGCATCTATGGCGGGCTTGCGCGGTTCGGCCGGGAGAAGCGCGCCTTCATCGATCAGGTGCGGCGGGAGATCGAAACACGCGGCCCCATGGGCGCGGGCGACCTCTCCATCGGCGGCAAGGGCCAGGGCTCCTGGTGGGGCTGGAGCGACGGGAAGCGCGCCCTCGAATGGCTGTTCTGGGCCGGAGAGGTGACCACCGCCACGCGGCGCGGCTTCGAGCGCATCTACGATCTGCCGGAGCGGGTGCTGCCGTCCGAGGTGCTGAACGCGCCCACTCCCGACGAGGAGGAGGCCCAGCGGGAGCTGTTGAGGCGCGCCATCCGGGCCCTCGGCATCGCGTCCGAGCGGTGCCTGCGGGACTATTTCCGCCTGGAGGCGCAGGATGCGAAGCTGCGCATTCCCGAACTCGTGGAGGCCGGCGACCTCGTTCCGGTCGCCGTGGACGGCTGGAACGGGCCGGTCTATCTCGATCCGCGGGCGCGGATTCCGCGCCGCGTCGAGGCGCGCGCCCTCGTCTCGCCCTTCGATCCCATCGTCTGGGAGCGCACGCGCACGGAGCGCCTGTTCGATTTCCGCTACCGGATCGAGATCTACACCCCCGCCGAGAAACGGGAATTCGGCTATTATTGCCTGCCCTTCCTGCTCGACGAAAGGATCGTCGCCCGGGTCGACCTGAAGGCGGATCGCGCCAGGGGCGCCCTTGTCGCGCATTCGATCCATCCCGAGGCGGCCGTCGCGCCGGAGGAGATCGCGCCCGCGCTTGGCGCCGAGCTTCGCCTGATGGCCGAATGGCTCGGGCTTGAGCGCATCGACGCGCCCGGGAACTGGCGCAGGCGACTGGAGCTCTGACATGACCTCGCCGGATCGCCGACCGCCCCTATCTCCTGCGCTCATGAACACCTATCTGTCCCGCGTCCGGAGCCTGTGGCTTCGCTTCCGGCTGAACGAGATCGGGCCGCTCGTGTCCGTGGCGGCCTCCGCTTTTTTCGCCTGGGCATTCGTCGAGCTGGCCGACGGCGTGCTCGAGGGCGAGACCCATGCCTTCGACAGCACGATTCTGCTCGCCCTGCGGGATCCTCAGGATCTCGCCAATCCCCTCGGGCCCGGCTGGCTGGAGGAGGGCGCGCGCGACTTCACGGGCCTCGGCGGCTACGCGATCCTGACCCTGCTCACCGCGGCGACGGTTGCGTATCTGCTGATGTTGGGAAAGCGGGGGGCCGCCCTTCTCGTGCTGGTCTCCATCGTCGGCGGCACGCTGCTGTCGACAGGCCTGAAGCTCGGTTTCGAGCGGCCCAGGCCCGACCTCGTGCCCCATGCCACGCAGGTCTACACGGCGAGCTTTCCGAGCGGCCATGCCATGCTGTCGGCCATCACCTATCTGACCCTCGGCGCGCTCCTGGCCCGCGTGGAGAAGAGCCGCCGCACCAGCGCCTTCATCATGAGCCTTGCCATCGTCGTGACGCTGCTCGTGGGCGCGAGCCGCGTGTATCTCGGCGTGCACTGGCCGAGCGACGTGCTGGCCGGCTGGTCCGTCGGCGCCGCCTGGGCATCCCTCTGCTGGTTCGTAGCCCTGCAACTGCAACGCGGGGGACAGGTGGAAAAGCCGGGCGAGAGTTCCCTTCCGCCCGAGACCCATCAGGAATGACGGACGACGAGAACGCCGCCGAGAGGCCCGCCCGGAAGCCTCCGCGAAAGGTCACGCCCGCCTATCTGCAGCGGGCCGCGCTCGCCTATCTGGAGCGCTACGCCTCCTCCGCCGAGAACCTGCGACGGGTCCTGAGGCGCAAGGTCGACAAGCGCTGCCGCCTGCGGGGCGAGGATCCGGCGGAGTTCCGGGACATGATCGACGAAGTGGTGGCGAAGAGCCTGCGCACCGGCCTCATCGACGATACGCGCTATGCACAGGCCCGCGTGGCCACCCTGCGCCGTCGCGGCGGCTCGGCGCGGGCGATCCAGGCGAAGCTCTCGGCCAAGGGCGTGGATCGCGCCACCATCGCCGAGGCCCTCGAAGGCGGCGAAGAGGAGGACGAGGAAAAGGCGGCCCACGCGCTCGCCCGCCGCCGCAAGCTAGGGCCCTATCGTCCCGGCGAGCGGGCCCCCTATCGCGACAGGGATCTCGCCGCGCTCGCCCGCGCGGGCTTCCGCTTCGACGTCGCCCGCAGCGTCATCGACGGGGAGAGGGGCGATCCGGAGGTCTAATCTTGAGGGCCACCCCGCACGAACACGATCGTCGGGCTGTCCTTGTAGGTCGTGCGCAGGAACTCCCGGTATCCGCATTTCTCCGCCACGCGGATCGAGGGCCGGTTCTCCGGGGAGATGATGCAGACGGTGCGCGCCCCCTCGAAATGCTCGTCACCCCAGGATATGGCGGCGCGCACGGCCTCCGTGGCATAGCCCTTGCCGTGCGCGTGGGGTGCGATCACCCACCCGATCTCCGGCATCCCGTCGAAGGACGGCTCGATGACACGCCTGAAATCGGCGAAACCGACCTCGCCGAGAAAGCGGCCGGTCGCCTTCTCTTCGACCGCCCAATAGCCGAAGCCCAGCAAGGCCCAATGCCCCACATAGCGGACGAGGCGGCTCCAGATCTCCTCCTGGGTGGAGGGCCTGCCGCTGATGAAGCGCGTCACCTGCGGATCGCCCCAGAGAGCCAGGCTCTCGGCGAAATCGGCGACGCTGTGCGCGCGCAGAACGAGGCGCGCGGTCTCGAGCGTCGGAGCGGCGGCGGAGGGGAAGGACATTGGCATCGGGCGAATGTGCGACGAACTTGGCTCCCATGCAACGAGAGAGCTCCTCCGCCACGACGCATTCCGCCCCGCAGCGGAGGCATTGCGCTCCCCGCTCCCGCTTCGGCGGCGGGGCCGGGACGGTGCCGTCGAACCGGACGGGTCAGGCTGGAGCCCGGCAGGCGCTGTCCTACATCACCCTCGTCAACCTTCAAAGGAGATCACGATGAATCGCAAGGCAAGAGCCGTCTGGCAGGGCACGGGCAAGGATGGGTCCGGGCAGCTGACCTCCGATTCCGGCGTTCTGTCGTCCACCCCCTACTCCTTCAAGACCCGTTTCGAGAACGAGAAGGGCACGAACCCCGAGGAGCTGATCGCCGCGGCCCATGCGGGCTGCTTCACGATGGCTCTGGCCTTCCAGCTGCAGGGAGCGGGCTTCACGCCGACGGAGCTCGCCACCGAAGCCGTGGTCTCGATCGAACAGCAGGGTGACGGATTCGTGATCACGAAGTCGGCCCTCACGCTCAATGCCGATGTTCCCGGCATCGACCGTGCCAAGTTCGAGGAGCTCGCCCGCGCGGCCGAGAAGAATTGTCCCGTCTCGAAAGTGCTCAATGCTGAAATTTCGATGAATTTCACGCTGGCTTGAGCGTAATCGCTTGAGATCAATCGGTAATTCGATGGCCGGTCTCGTCCCGGCCATCCTTCCAGGGGCACACCCGCGACGATGTGAGGATTCATAGCAGAACCAATTCCCACTTGGCCCGTTGAGACATCAAGCGGCGCTTCATGCCGCATCCACGTGCTTAGGAGGAATACATGGTTGTGAAACATCTTGCGGTGGCTCTTCTCGGTTCGGCCCTGATCGCCGCCCCCGCGCTGGCGCAGACCTCGCCCGGTACCGGCACCACCACCAACCCCTCGACCGGCTCATCCCCGGCGATGAACAACAACACCGGCTCTTCCGCCACCGGAACCTCGAACACGGGCGGCTCGAACATGGGCAGCTCCGGCTCCATGACCCAGATGCAGCCCGGCCAATGGCGCGCCTCGCAGCTCGAAGGCTTGGACGTCTATAACAACAACAACGAGAAGATCGGCGACATCAGCGAAATGCTGGTTGACCAGAGCGGCAAGATCCAGGCCGTCGTGATCGGCGTCGGCGGCTTCCTCGGCATCGGCGAGCGCGACGTGGCCATTCCGTTCGATCAGGTCAAGTTCATGAACGAGCCGCGCAGCAACGCCACGGCTGCGAACACCGGCGCGGGCGGGACGGCAGGCACGGCGGCTACCGGCACGGCCGGGACGGCAGGCACGGCTACCGGCACGACGGCAACCGCGCCGAACACGACGGCCACCGCGCCGAGCACCACGGGTTCGACCGCTGCCGGTTCCACGGCGTCGGCCGATGCCGGCGAAGCAGACCGCTCGGCGCCCGATCACGCCGTGGTCAACATGACCAAGGAACAGCTGCAGGGCATGCCCGAGTTCAAGATGAACCGCTAAGCTCTTCGGCAGCGGATACGGGAAAGGGGCCTCGAAGGCCCCTTTCTTCTTGGCCCAGGGTCGGCTTTTGCCCGACCGGCCCCTCCAGAACCGCGTCCCGCATCGGCCTGTTGCGGGCGAAGGGGGCTTTCTCCGCGAAGGGACGGAATGGAGATTCCTTTTCGATCCGAGGGCCTGAACCCGTCTGCCGAAGGATCGCCCCGTCCCCGGAACGGATGCGACCGCCTGTCCCGGTCTCCGAGCTCGCCTCCCGGATGTTTCCGTGCTAGAACAAAACACGAACAATCCAGCGGAAGGCCTTCGATTCCATGGACGAGAAGCTCAGCCGCAAGTTGCGAATCCTGGCCGATGCGGCGAAATACGACGCCTCCTGCTCCTCCTCCGGCGCGCCGGGCCGCAAGGCCGATATCGACGGCCTGGGCTCCACCACGGGGGCGGGCATCTGCCACGCCTACACGCCGGACGGGCGCTGCGTCTCCCTGCTCAAGATCCTGCTGACCAATTATTGCCTGTTCGACTGCGCCTATTGCGTGAACCGGCGCTCGTCGAACGTGAAGCGCGCGAAGTTTTCCGTCGAGGAGGTGGTGACGCTCACCGTCGAGTTCTACAAGCGCAACTACATCGAGGGCCTGTTCCTGTCCTCGGGCATCATCCGCTCGCCCGATCACACCATGGAGCAGATGCTGCTGGTGGCCAAGAGGCTGCGGCGGGACCACGGCTTTCGCGGCTACATTCACCTGAAGACGATTCCGGAGGCGAGCCCCTGGCTCATCGAGGAAGCCGGCCTCTGGGCTGACCGCCTGTCCATCAATCTGGAATTGCCGACGGAAAAGAGCCTGGAGCGCCTGGCTCCCGAGAAGGACGGCGCATCCATCGAGGGCGCCATGGCGCAGATGTTCGAGCGCATCGAGGAGGCGCGCGAGGAGCGCCGCCATTTCTCCCCGGCCGGACAGACGACTCAAATGATCGTGGGGGCCGACGAAACGACGGATGCGGAGGTCCTGCGCACCTCCGCCAGGCTCTACGGCCGTTACGACATGAAGCGCGTGTACTACTCCGCCTTCAGTCCGATCCCGGATTCGAGCGCCGTCCTGCCGCTGAAGCCGCCGCCGCTCATGCGCGAAAGCAGGCTTTACCAGGCCGATTGGCTGATGCGGTATTACGGCTTCCAGGCCGAGGAGATCGCCGCGAGCAGCGACAAGGGCATGCTCGACCTCGAAGTCGATCCCAAGCTCGCCTGGGCGCTGAAGAACCGCCATCTCTTTCCCGTGGACGTGAACCGCGCCGAGCGCGAGATGCTGCTGCGCGTGCCGGGCCTCGGCGCCCGGGCCGTAGACAGGATCGTGGCGGCGCGCAGGCACACCACCCTGCGGCTAATGGACGTGGCGCGCCTGACCTCCGGCCTCAGGCGCGCCAGGCCCTTCCTGATCGCCGCCGACCATCACCCTGGGCGTAAGCTCGACCGGCAGGATCTGCGCGAGCGCCTGATCGAGAAGCCCCGGCAGCTGAGCCTGTTCGGGTGATGGGGATGGCACAGCGCGAACTCTCCCTCCGGTCGGGTCCGCCCCTCGGCGGGGGCGAGATCACCGGCACGGGGCGGGTGATGACCGAGGAGAGGCTGGAAACGGCACGGAAAAACGAGGGAAAAGAGGCATGAGCCTGCACCGCATCACTCTGAAGAACGGCGCGGATCTCGGGGGCTTCCGCCGGGCCGTGCGCTGGCTTGTGGCCGAGGAGCTCGCGCCACAGCACGTCGCATGGTCGCTCGAGGACGCTCCGGGTCTCTTCGGCGTTGACGCCCAGCGCGATGCGCCGCCGGTCCCGCTGCCGCGGAGCGTGGCGCGCCTCATCGAGCTCGGCGCGTGCCACAGCGATCCGGAGCGCTATGCCCTGCTCTACCAGCTCGTCTGGCGCGTTTTGAACGGCGAGCGCGATCTCCTGGAGATCGCGAGCGATCCGCTCGTGCACCGGATCGACACGATGGCCCGGGCGGTGCGACGCGATCTTCACAAGATGTACGCCTTCGTGCGGTTCCGGCGCATGAGGGGCGAAAGCCTCGAGCGCTTTGCCGCCTGGTACGAGCCGGAGCATTTCATCCTGGAGGCCGCCGCCCCGTTCTTCATCGACCGCTTCCGGTCGCTGGACTGGACGATCCTGACCCCCATCGGTTCCCTGCGCTGGGACCGGCACGCGCTGACCTTCGGGCCGCCCGCGCGGCGCGATGACACGCCGGACGAGGACGGCTTCGAGGAGGGCTGGCGCGGCTATTACGAGAGCGTGTTCAACCCCGCGCGGGTGAACCCCACGGCCATGCGCGCCGAGATGCCCAAGAAATACTGGCGCAATCTGCCGGAAACCGCCTCGATCCCGGGCCTGATCCAAACCGCCTCCCAACGCGTTGAAGCCATGATCGAACAGGAGGCAACCATGCCCGCGAAACGCATGCCGGAGCGCGCCCTCGAAGCCATGTGGGATCAGGAGCCGAAGACCCTCGAAGAGCTCAACGCCGTCATCGCCAAGGCGGGGCCGCTGGTGCCGGGCGCCACGCAGGCCGTGTTCGGAGAGGGCCCCGACCATGCGGACATCGTGTTCGTGGGCGAACAGCCGGGCGACCAGGAAGACCTGCAGGGCCGCCCCTTCGTCGGACCGGCCGGCAAGCTCTTCGACAGGGCCCTGCGGGAAGCCGGGATCGACCGTTCCAAGGCTTATCTGACCAATGCGGTGAAGCATTTCAAGTTCGAGCAGCGCGGCCATCGCCGCATTCACGCGAAGCCCACCGCGGGGGAGGTGAAGCATTACCGGCCCTGGCTGATGAGAGAGCTGGAACTGGTGCGTCCCAGGCTCGTGGTGGCGCTCGGCGGAACCGCCCTTCTCGCGCTCAGCGGCAAGTCGACGCCCATCTCCCGCTCGCGCGGGCGGGCGCAGTTCGGGCCTTATCGCGGCTACATCACCGTGCACCCCAGCTATCTGCTTCGCCTGCCGGACGAGGCGACGAAGCGCGAGGCCTACGCGGCTTTCGTCGACGACCTGCGGCTTATTCACGACCTGGCGGGGGCCGACCCCGAGACGGGCGAACTCCCGCTCGCGGCGGAATGATCTTCAAGCACCCGCCGCCGAGTTTCGCCGGCGATCCAGGTGGCGCATCACCGGCGTCACCGTGACGCCGTGGAGCACGATGGACACGAGGACGATGAAGCCCGCCGTGCTCCAGAGCACGTCCGCATGGTCGAACTCCCGGTGGTGCAGGCCGTAGGCGAGGTAATAGATCGAGCCGAGCCCACGAATCCCGAAGAAGCTGATCGCCATTTTCTCGCCCGGTGGGCGCTTGGTGCCGATCAGCCCGACCCAGCCGGCGAGCGGACGGATCACGAAAAGAGCGAGAAGGCCGAAGGCCGCCACCTCCCAGCTCATGGCGCGGAACAGCTGACCGGCCGTCATCGCGCCGCCGAGGAGCACGAGCAGTGCCATCATGAGGAGGCGCTCGAGCTCCTCGGCGAAATCGTGCAGCTTCTCGTGGTAGGCATCCTCCCTCTTCGTGGCGCGCAGGGCCAGAGCGGCGACGAAGACGGCGAGGAAGCCATAGCCCTTCACCATCTCGGTTGCGCCATAGGCCAGGCACGTGATGCCGAGCGCCACGAAGCCCGAGCCCGTCCGCGAGAGCTTGGCCCGGTTCGGTAGATGGAAGGTGAGCCAGCCGAGAAGGCGGCCGATCCCATAGCCCATGGCGATGCCCGCGCCGATCTTCCATAGCACCGCATAGGCGAGCCACCCCGCCAAGCTCTCCATACTGATCCCTTGCACGAGGGAGAGGGCGAGCAGGATGAACGGAAAGGCCAAGCCGTCGTTGAGCCCGGCTTCGGACGTGAGCGTGAAGCGCACCTCGTCCTCCTGTCCGCCTCCGGGCGGCCCGACCTGCACGTCGCTCGCGAGCACCGGATCGGTCGGGGCCAGGGCGCCCGCCAGCAGAACCGCGGAGGCCACGCTCAGTCCCAGGAGGCTGTAGCCGAACCAGGCAAGGCCCAGAACCGTAAGCGGCATGGAGATTCCGAGGAGCCGCCAGGTGAGCCCCCATCGTCCCCACCCGAAGGGCCGGTCGATCTTGAGTCCCGCTCCCATGAGCGAGATGATCACGACCAGCTCGCTCACGTGCTCGACAAGAGCCAGCTCCTCCATGGGATGGGGGAGAACGCCCGGCAGCCCCGGGATGGCGAAGACGAGCGCGCCCAGGCCTACACAGAAGATCGGCAGGGACAGGGGCAGTTCTTTCAGGACCATGGGAAGCCAGGCCGTCAGCAGGACGACGACCCCAAAGCCTGCCAGGAGGACGACATTAGCACTCATAGGGCAGCGAACGCGGTGCAGACTCGGCAGTTCCACGGTCCTCAGGGGTTAACCGCCCCTTAAACCGCCACAATTAGGGTGCTCCAGAGCATCAAGGCCGGAATCGAACCGGCGGAGATTGAATGCGGGGTTGAGAGAAACGTGGCGAACGGACGTGACCGGCGGGAGCCGGTCTTCGATGCGCCCGCTACGGAGGCGGGGGAGCTGGACTTTCACCTCTCGCCCGAAGATCGGGCAGGGGGATCATCCATGGCGAGACGGCGCAGCTCGAGGCGCGACGACGAAAGGCCGCTGCGCCGTGGCTCCCGCCCCAGAAAAGCCAAGCGCAAGGGACGCTCGTTCCTGGGCAAGCTGGTCTATGCGGGCGTCGTGCTCGGCCTCTGGAGCGTCATCGCCATCGGAGGCGTGGTGGCTTATTACGCCTCGCAATTGCCGCCCATCGATCAGCTCACCGTGCCGAAGCGCCCGCCGAACATCGCCATCCTGGCCAATGACGGCTCGCTGATCACGAACCGCGGCGAGACGGGTGGGCGCACCGTGACCTTGAAGGAACTGCCGCCCTACCTCCCGAAGGCCTTCGTGGCCATCGAGGACCGGCGCTTCTACGACCATTTCGGCATCGACCCGCTGGGCATCGCCCGCGCGGCCTACCGCAACATCACCCATTCCGGCGGCCTGCAGGGCGGCTCCACGCTGACGCAACAGCTCGCCAAGAATCTGTTCCTCACCCAGGAGCGCACCGCCTCGCGCAAGATCCAGGAGGCGATCCTCGCCCTCTGGCTGGAGCGCAACTATTCGAAGGATCAGATCCTCGAACTCTATCTCAACCGCGTCTATTTCGGCGCGGGCGCCTATGGCGTCGAGGCCGCCGCCCAGCGCTATTACGGAAAGTCCGCGCGCCACGTGTCGCTCTCGGAAGCCGCCGTGCTCGCAGGCCTCGTCCAATCCCCCTCGCGGCTTGCGCCCAACCGCAACCCGGAAGGGGCCAAGGCCCGCGCGCAGCTCGTGATCGCGGCGATGAACGAACTCGGCTACATCACTCCGGGCATGACCAAGACCGCCCTGGGCCAGCCCGCCGAGCCCGTGCGCCCGAACGGGGCGGGCTCCGCCAATTACGCCGCCGATTACGTGATGGACGTGCTCGACGATTTCGTCGGCACCATCGATACGGACATCGCGGTCTTCACCACCATCGACCCCAAGCTGCAGGCCGCGGCGGAGCGCGTGCTGGTCGACGAGCTCAACACCAAGGGCCAGAAATTCAACGTGAGCCAGGGCGCCTTCGTGGCCATGAAGCCGGACGGCGGCGTTCAGGCCCTGGTGGGCGGCCGCAACTACGAGGCGAGCCAGTTCAACAGAGCCACCGCCGCCCGCCGCCAGCCGGGCTCGGCCTTCAAGCCCTTCGTGTATCTGACCGCCGTCGAGCGGGGCTATACGCCGGATATGGTGATGGAGGATGCTCCCGTCAGCTACAAGGGCTGGAACCCGCAGAACTACGACCGCAAGTATCGCGGGCCCGTGACCCTGCGCGACGCCCTGGCGCTGTCCCTGAACACCGTCGCCGTCAAGCTCAACATGGAGGTCGGGCCGAAGAACGTGGCGCAGACGGCGCAGCGGCTCGGCATCACCTCCCCGATTCAGGCGAACGGCTCGCTCGCGCTCGGCACCTCCGAGGTGACGCCGCTCGAGCTCGTGAGCGCCTATGCGGCCTTCGCCAATGGCGGCACCGGCGTGACGCCCTACGTGATCTCCGAGGTGAAGACCCTCGACGGCAAGATCATCTACAAGCGCCCGGCCTCCGCCGGCGGCCTCGGCCGCGTCATCGATCCCGCCGCGGTCGCGATGATGAACGAGATGATGCACCACACCTTCGTGATCGGCACGGCCCGGGCGGCGCAGATCCCCGGCTGGCCGATGGCCGGAAAGACCGGCACGACCAACGATTACAAGGATGCGTGGTTCATTGGCTTCACGGGCAACCTTGTGGCCGGCGTCTGGCTCGGCAACGATGACGGCGCGCTCACCAAGCGGGTCACCGGCGGCAATCTGCCGAGGGAGGTCTGGCACGATTTCATGAAGATCGCCCTCAAAGACGAGCAGCCCGTGCCGCTGCCGGGCCTGGAGCGCTTCCGGGACGATGTGCCCGTGGCCGGCTCAGGCACCGATCCGCGCTACGCCAATGCCGGCGACGGCGACACCGCCTGGCCGCAGCCGCAGCCGCAGCGCCGCGTCGCACGGGAGAAAAACTTCTTCGAGAAATTGTTCGGGCTTTGAAGCGCCTCCCGTGCTCTCCCGCCAATCAGCCTTGCGGGAAAGCTTATTCCAAGACGCTTTTCCTAACCTCTTGGAGAACCATGCCACCTTAGGATCCGCTTTCGAGCCGCTAAGTGTCTTCACGTCCTCTCATTTCAAGCGGTCTGCGGCGACTGGTGCGATGACTTCCTGCGCGGCGGGCCGGGGGGACGACCAGCTCTACGGCCGGGAGCACGACGACCGGATCATCCACGACCAGGCGACGGGGCGGCTCTGCTACGACCTCGACGGCACCGGCGCCCAGCGAGACATCAGACCCGTCCGCTTCGCCACGCTCGACGAAGACGGTGTGAGGCCGGCCCTGACCCGTGCCGGCTTCTTCGCCGTCCAGAGCATCGGACCCGCTTTTGGGATCGAATCCGATGCTCCGCTCTCTGAAGAGCGCTCCGTGAAACGTGGAAAACCCGGTCGACTTTTCCGCACGATGCGCTCACAGGGATGCGGAGGGCGCGCCCTCGCGGCGCGCCTTCAGCCCTTCGGAACAAGGGCCTCGGGTGGATCCCAGGATAGCCTCCCGCTTGCCGTTCCGGTGCCGTCCCGCCGGTCAGGCCGGTTTTTTGCGCACTCCCCCTGTCGCCGCGAAAACCACCAGGGCCAGGATTCCCGTGCTCGCGATGGTCGCCGGCAGGGGCAGGGCCGAGCCGCCGAGATTCTGCCCCAGCACGATGCCGAGGATGGCCGCGAAGGTCATCTGGCAGATGCCGAGGAGCGACGAGGCCGCGCCCGCGCGCTCCGGAAATGGCATCAGGGCCGAGGCCATGGCCTGCGGCATGGTGAGGCCCACCCCCAGCGCGTAGATCGCCATCGGCCCGGTGATGGCAAAGGACGATGCGATGCCCGACGCCACGAGGACGAACATCAGCACGCCCCCGGCCGCGAGGCTCGCCACCCCGAAACGGATCGTGCCGTCGAGCCCATGTCGGCCCACGAGATGCTGCGCGAGGAAAGTGCCGCCGATATAGCCCACGACCATGAAGGCGAAGGAGAAGGCATAGGCCAGCTCGTCCAGGCGGTAGAGGTCCTGCAGCACGAAGGAGGAGCCGGAGATGAAGGCGAACAAGCCGCCATAGGCGAGCATCGAGAAGCTCACATAGGTACGATAGCCCGGGTGCCGCAGCAGGTCTCCGAACCCCTTGAGGATCGCCGTGAGGGAGATCGGCGCATCGGATTTCCTGCGGATGCTCTCGGGCAGCCGCAGCAGGACAATCGCCGCCAGCGCAAGGCCGCAGACGAGCATGACCGCGAAGGTCGCGCGCCACTCGTAGAATTGCGCGATCAGCCCTCCGAACACCGGCGCGACGGCGGGCACGACGCCCATGATCGAGCCCATGCGCGACAATTCCTTTCCCGCCCGGGGGCCTTCGTAGAAGTCGCGCACGATGGCACGCCCCAGCACGATGGGGCCGGAGGCGCCGAGCGCCTGGAGAAAGCGCGCCGCGATCAGGAGTTCGATACCGGGCGCGAGCGCGCAGACGAGGCTCGCCAGGCAGAAGAGCCCGAGTCCGAAGAGCAGCACGGGCTTGCGGCCGACACGGTCGGAGACCGGCCCGTAGAAGAACTGCCCCGCCGCGAAGCCCAGCAGGAAGGCGGAGAGCGTCATCTGCGCCTGCCCGGTGGTCGCCTCGAGGCCCGCCGCGATCGCCGGCAGCGACGGCAGGTACATGTCCGTCGAGAGGGGGCCGAGCGCGGTGAGCAGCGCAAGGACGACGGTGAGGGCCAGGGTATCGGGCTTGAGCATGGGATCGGAACGACAATGACAGGCGGTGGGCTGGCCTAAGCCGAAAAGCCCCGCCTGTCATCTGCTTCTTTCCTCCCGACCGGGGCACGCGTCCGGCCCGTTCCCCGGCCGGTCGGGCAACCCAGCCACGGGCAGGGAGCCGCCCTCACCCGATGCGGTGGAGGGCGCTGCCGTAGGTTTTCAGCCAGGCTTCCGCGTCGTCGGTGCGCGGGCAGAGCTGATAGGTAATCTTCCAGAAGCGCTGGGAATGGTTGAGTTCGCGCAGGTGCGCCACCTCGTGGGCGGCGAGATAATCCAACACGAAGGGCGGCGCCATGACGAGGCGCCAGGAGAAACTGAGCGCACCGTTGGCCGAGCAGGAGCCCCAGCGGCTCCTGGTGTCGCGCACGGTGATTCGCTTGGCGGGGATGCCCAGCTGGGCCGTATGCTTCTTCACGGCGAGAGCGAAATCACGCTTGGCCTCGGTCTCCAGGAAATCGCGCACGCGGCGGGCCACATGGGCGGCCTCGCCCGCGACGGCGATGATCGGCTCGCCCCTGCTGTCGCGCGTAGCCTGCGTGATTCCGCGTATCGAGGACCAATGCACGATGCGGTGCGGCACGCCGCGCAAGGGGATGAGCGCCCCGGGCTCGAAGAGCACCCGGTCCGGCACCTTGGCCAGACGGCTCGCGATCCACTCGCTGTGGCTGTCGGCGAATTTCTGCGCCAGTCCCACATCGGTGCGCTCCGGGATCGTGAGCACGACCTCGCCGGTGGCATGGGAGACGCGCAGCGTGATCCGTTTGGCGGTCGGACGCCGTTTGAGCGCCACTTTGAACGAATGGCCCTCGTGCGAGACTCTCAGATGTGGTGGGTCCGCAGGAACGCGGCGGAACAGAGCGGATTTCATGTCCGCAATCTGCCCGCTCACATCGATTCTGTCAGCGCAGCCGTTTGCCGCTCCTAAGAACGTATCCAGAACAGCCGCGGGATCTTGACGCGGCTTCTCGAGGCGGTTCTCAGCCTTGATTCTCAATAAATTCAACGATTCGAGGAGCGATTTGAGCCCTGAACCGAGAACCGTTGAAGACGCCATAATGACCGACCCCGGTCTGCAGGTGATAGAGTTTCTTGTCCGAGGGGAGATTGGGAGTCAGATCCAGGGTCGCCAGGGTTTGGCCGACGCCCGAAATGTCGTCCCTCTCGCCCTCGATGGCCATGATGGCGCAGCGGCGGATGGCCTTGAGATCCACCGGCTCGTCCCGGTGCATCATTTCGCCCTTGGGCAGCTCGTGCCTGACGAACACCTTCTCGACGGTCTGCAGGTAGAATTCGGCGGTCAGGTCCATGACGGCGAGATATTCGTCATAGAACTCCCGGTGCTTTTCGGCCGAATCGCCGTCCCCCTCCACGAGGTGGTTGAACATCTCCCAATGGGCGGAGAGATGCCGGTCGATGTTCATGGCCATGAAGCCGGACAGCTGCAGGAAGCCCGGATAGACCTCGCGCCAGAAGCCGGGATGCGTCGGCGGCACCCTCACGATGCAATGCTGCTTGAACCACTCGATGCCGCGCTCCTCCGCCAGCTTGTTCACGGCGGTGGGCGACCGGCGGGTGTCGATGGGACCGCCCATGAGGATCATGGAGCGCGGAATCGCGGGATCGTTCTCGGCCTCGAGCCGTGCGATGGCGGCCACCACAGGAACCGCCGGCTGGCACACGGCCATCACGTGGAGATCCGGGCCGAAAGACCGGAACATGGCCTTCAGATAATCGATGTAATCGTCGAGGTCGAAGCGGCCGTCGGTGAGGGGCACCATGCTCGCATCCGCCCAGTCCGTGATCATCACCTGATGGCTGGGCAGGAAGGTCTCCACCGTGCCGCGCAGGAGCGTGGCGTGGTGGCCGGACATGGGAGCCACGATGAGGAGCTTGGGCTGGCTCGCGGCCAGGGCATGATCGCGCTTGAAGGAGATCACGCGGCAGAAGGGACGCTCCCACACGACCTCCTCGGTGACGGCGACCGCCTGGTCGCCGATGGTGGCGACGCCGAGGCCGAATTCGGGTTTGGCATAGCGGCGGGTGGTACGTTCGAAGAGCTCGCAGGCGGCGGAAACGGTGCGCGCGTAGGGCGTGTTGGTGAGCGGATTAACCGGATTGTCGAAGAAGAGCCTTGTAATATCGGAAGCGGCGCGGGCGGGCTTCAGAAGCCAATGGGCCGTATCGTACCAGTAATAAGAAAAATTCATCTGTGTCCCCAATGGTTGGGCGCCCGGTTTCTCCCGCATCGCAGGGTAGGCTTTATCCTCAACCGTAATTTTTAGATTAAAGTTCCTTCCGCTTAATGCAACGTCATTATCGGCGGGGCCTGATTTTCCAGGTGTTTTACCCCATTCGGAGCACTGGCGGCGGCAATTTAGGATTTTGGGCTTAATCCCCTTGCTTGGCGAACGGTTCGAGAACCCTATTCTGTTCGTTCATGGTCGCCATCCCAGCCAAAAGTCTGACGCCGTCTCCCCGCCAACTGCGCCTCGACACCCTGGTCAGGCTTCGCTGGATCGCGGTCGCGGGGCAGTCGGCGGCGGTGGCCTCCGTGCGGTTCGGGCTCGGGTTCCCGCTTCCCTTCGAGCTGTGCTTCCTCGTGATCGCCGCATCGGTCTGGACCAACCTGCTGCTGCGCATCCGGTACCCCGCGAGCCACAGGCTCAGCGACAACGCCGCTACGGCCCTGCTCGGCTTCGACATCCTGCAGCTGGCGGCGCTGCTCTATCTCACGGGCGGGCTGGAAAACCCCTTCGCCATGCTGTTCCTCGCGCCGGTGCTGATCTCGGCGACGGCATTGACGCCGGAGCGGACGCTCGCGCTGGGCCTGCTGGCCGTGGGCTGCGCCACCTTTCTCGTGCTCACCCACCGGCCCCTGCCCTGGTTCCCGGGGCAGGCCCTGAGCCTTCCCTTCCTCTACGTCACGGGAATCTGGACGGCGATCCTCCTGGGAACCGTCTTCACGGGCATCTACGCTTGGCGCGTGGCGGAAGAGGCGCGCCAGCTCGCGCAGGCGCTCGCGGCCACGGAACTCGTTCTCGCCCGCGAGCAGCACCTCTCGCAGCTCGACGGTCTCGCCGCCGCCGCCGCCCACGAGCTCGGAACGCCGCTCGCCACCATCGCCCTGGTGTCGAAGGAGATGGCCCATGCGCTGCCGAAGGACGGGCCGGTGGCGGAGGATCTGCGCCTCCTGCTGGAGCAGGTGGAGCGCTGCCGCTCGATCCTCACCAAGCTCACCTCCATGGGGGAGGAGGAAGAGAGCTTCCTCGAGACCATCTCCCTCAGCCATCTCATCGAAGAAATCGTCGGGCCGCAGCGGGCAGTGGGTTTCGACGTGAGGGTATCCGCTCATGGAGAGGGACCCGAGCCCGTCGGCCGCCGCAATCCCGGGGTCGTCTATGGTCTGTCCAACATCCTGGACAACGCCACGGACTTTGCCGAGAGTCAGGTGACCATCGAGGCGGGCTGGAATCCTCACGAGGTTTTCATCGAGATGCGCGATGACGGGCCGGGCTATGCGCCCGATATCCTACTGCGTGTGGGAGAACCCTACGTGACGACCCGCAGCGCGGCGGAGCGGACCGAGACCGGCGACGGAGAGGGAGGCGGACTGGGGCTGGGCCTCTTCATTGCCAAGACCTTGATCGAGCGCTCGGGGGCCGAGCTGATCCTGACGAACGCCGCCCCACCCGCCACCGGCGCCGTCGCACGGATCGTTTGGCCCCGTCATGCGTTTGAACAGGGTGCGGCATTTTCGCCGCAGGGAGAATCCAAGGGGACTCTCAAAGAACAGGGGAAGAATTCCCATATCTGAAACAGGCCGTCAGGCCCGTTTCAGGAAGGAATTGTTCCGTTATGCAAGGAGATGTTCTGATGGCCGACGCGCCTGTTGCGTTCGAGGACCGTGCCGACAAGAGCCTCTTGATCGTGGATGACGACCGGCCCTTCTCGACCCGTCTCGCCCGCGCCATGGAAGGCCGCGGCTATCAGGTTCGCGTCGCCGAAAGCGTGGCCGACGGCATTGCGGCGATCGAGAGCGACCCGCCCGCCTTCGCCGTGATCGACATGCGGCTCGGCGACGGCAACGGTCTCGACGTGATCGAGCGGCTGAAGAACCGCCGTCCCGATGCCCGCGGCGTCATCCTCACCGGATACGGCAACATCGCCACCGCCGTGACGGCGGTGAAGATGGGCGCCTTCGACTATCTCGCCAAGCCCGCCGACGCGGACGAGATCCACGCCGCCCTCATGGCCTCGCCCGGCGAGCGCGCCCTGCCGCCGGAAAATCCCATGTCCGCGGACCGCGTGCGCTGGGAGCACATTCAGCGGGTCTACGAGCTGTGCGGCCGCAACGTCTCGGAAACGGCGCGCAGGCTCAACATGCACCGCCGCACGCTGCAGCGGATTCTCGCCAAGCGCGCGCCGCGCTGAACGATCCTTTCACAGGCGTCCGTCCGCGATCCTCTCCGGATCGGCCAGCGCATGCAGGGCGGAAGCGGCGGCATGGGCGAAGCGCAGCGTCACCGCCTTGCGGCGCGCGCCGGCGAGCGGATGGTGTGCCGCCTCCCGCATCACCGCCGCGCCGAAGCTGTCGGCGATGATCAGGCCGCGGTCCTCGGGCAGGATGTCGAAGGGCACCGTCTCCGGAACGGCGAAATAGAACCTGTCGCAGAAATCCTCGTAATCGGGCCATTTCCGGTCGGCCCGGAAATCCGCCACGCTCGATTTGATCTCGATGATCGTGAGCATGCCGTCCGGCGCGAGCGCGATGAGATCGGCGCGCCGTCCGTTGGCGAGGGTGAATTCCGGCAGCGTCGCGTGGCCGAGCTCGGCGAAGAGGCGGCGCACGCCGCGCTGGATGCCGGCGGCCACGGGCGATTGCCGTCCATCGGGCGAAAGGACGATGCGGGAGGAGCGAAGAGCGGACGAATCGGACATGGAAGCCAGAGTAGCCACTCCTCCCGAGCCCGCAACGGCAGGAATGTCGCGTGCGAATGCGGCTCTTCGGTCCGGATCCCTAGGGCCACAAGGCCCAGAGGAGGAACCCGGCGGCCGCGATCCAGAGGGCGGCAATGGCCGCCGCCGCCCATCGGCTGACGGGCCGCTCGGATCGTCTCTGCGCCTCGTCGCGAAACTCCGCCATGAGCGGGTCCGGGATCATCCTGATCACCAGGGCGATGGCCATGGGCAGGATGATCACCTCATCGAGATAGCCCAGAACGGGGATGAAGTCCGGAATGAGGTCAACAGGGCTGAGGGCATAGGCGGCGATCGCCATCGCCGCAGCCTTCACATGCCATGGGACCCTGGGATCTCGGGCAGCGATGTAGAGGGCAACCGCATCCTTCCTGACGGCGCGGGCCCAATCCCTCAAACGAGCCCCGATCTTCATCATTCTACAATCCCGACGGATTTCCTCACGCCTTCTCTGACTCCGTCACGAGTCGGCTGCAACTCCCGATCGGCTCAGTGCAGCATCAGATTGTGCGGCGAGAGATTCTCCAGGATGTCGCGCAGCTCCTCCATGTGCGGATTGATGGCGAGCGCGATCTGGAAGGCCGCGCGGGCCTCGTTCAGGCGGCCGTGGCGCAGGCATACATTGCCGAATCCGGAGATGGCGCCGAAATGGCGGGGCTCGAGCCGCAGGGTCTGGGCGATGTCGAGAAGGCTGTCCGCATCGCGCTTCTCGATATAGGCGAGCGTCGCGCGCTTGTTCCAGGCTTCCGGCCATTCGGGATGCTTGACGACCAAATGATCGAGCAGCGGCCTGGCCTTCCGCAATTCACCCGAGGCGATGGCCTCCACGGCCGCCGCCAGGGTCTCCTCCGCCACCCGGTCCTCATGGGAGCTCCACAGGGTCCAGATCTGATCCTCGATCTCCTCCACCGACCGCTCCGGATCCGCTTCGGCGAGTTCCTCGAAGAGCCTGCGCAGGCAGCTCGGCAGAGCAGGCGACGGGGCGCGGTCTGGAATTTCCAGGATGAGATGGAAAACCGGATCGACCGGCAGGGACGATGACATAACGGAGCCCGATCACCCTCTTTGCACATGCGCGTGGAGGGGGACATAGGGGCGAAAACTGGAGCGGCGAGGGGCGAAAGGCAGAGTTTGGACTGGCCGTGGCGGCAGGCCTTCGCTAGTTTCCTATCCGAGCCGGACCCAAGAGAGCCGCAACCACGGGAAAGTCGACGAAGGAGGTGTCATGGAGCGCGACCCGCTGCGTCTGGCCTGGAGAACCTCTCCGCTTCGTCACGTCGTCGGTTTTGCCCTTCTGGCCTTCGCAGGCGCTCTCCTGCTCGCCGGCCTCGATCTGGTCCGCGTCGTGGTGGATTGGGCCGTATCGGGCGAGGGCGCGGCTCCGCCGCCCCTGCTGCGCGTCGTCCTCACTCCTCCTGCCGGCCTCTGGCCGGCACCGCTCGTCCTGTTTCCGGGAATCGCGCTGGGGCCCGAGACCTTCCCGCTCGCCGCCATTCCCGGCATCCTGCTCGTCCCCCTTGCCATCGCGCTGCTGCTGATCCCCCTCGATTGGATCGCCGTGAGCATCGGTGCGCGCGCCCTGGCGGCGCTGCGCGCCCGGGCTCTCGAAGCCATTCTCAAGGCGCCGCCATCGGCACAGGAGGATGTCTCGACGGCAACCGCCCTCGCCGCCCACGGGCTTGCCCGGGAGAACTCGGTGCTGGGATTGAGCCTCTTCGTCCCGGTCAAGCTCGGAGGCATGATCGGCCTGTCCTTCGCCTATGTGCTCGTGATGGACTGGTCCCTCGGCGCCACCCTCGCCCTCGTGCTGGGGCTGGGCGCCGTCCTGAACGCCCGGCGAGCCCTGCTCCGGTTCGACGCCACCCATGCCCGCCACCGGGAAGGCGAGGTCGCCGAGGGGATCCTCGCCGATCTTGAACACCGCATTCCGGCCATGCGCGCCCACGGCACCGGCCATTACGAGCGCGACCGGGTCCGCAGCCTTCTCGTCGAAGGCCATCGGCCCGTGATGCGGCGCGAAGTCCGTCTGGCCCTTGTGGATTCCACTTCGGCCATCGTGCTCATGCTGGCTCCCGTCGCGGTGCTGGCCCTCGGGGCGTGGTTTGCTCAGGCACGCCCGCTGACGGCGGGCACGGTGGCCGTCTGCGCTCTGGCCTCGGCGCTTGCGGCCTACGGCGTGCGCGAACTCGTGCAATGGCATCGCATGGCCGTGCGGGCCCGTGCCCTGCTCACCGACGTGGCCCGGAGCCTTTCCGCCCTGACGCCCCGCGACGTCAGGAAAGGCAAGGCCTCGCTGCCGGAGAACGGCGCGCTCGTGGCGCAGGGGGTATCGGCTTACGATCCGGGAAGCGGCGCGCGGATCACATCCGTCAATCTGAACCTCGCCTTTCCCTCGCATGTCGCCCTCGTGGGCGACGGCGATTCAGGTCCCCGGCTTTTGGCCGCCCTCATGAGCGGGCAGCTCCCCCCGTCCGTCGGACGCGTCACCTTCGGCGGCGTGGATCTGGCCGAGGCCGATCCCTTCGAACGGAGCCAGCGCATCGCCTTCGCGGGAGAAACCGTGCTCATCGAGGGCAGTCTCCGGGAGAATCTGCTCTACGGCAGCCGGGCCCCGGCGGAAGAACTCGAGCATCGTCTCTCGGAGGCCATCGCGGTCACGGGCCTCGACCGGGCCACCCATGCCCGCGGCCTGTCGGGTACGCTCGACCCCGGGCGGGAGCCCGCTGTCGCGGCGGCCATCGTGGAAGCCCGGCGGTTCGTGCAGGCCGCCTTGCGCGAAGAGGATCTCGACCGCCTCGTCGATCCCTTCGATGCCGCGCGCTACAACCGCTACGCCACGATCGGCGAGAATCTGCTGTTCGGAAAGCCGGTCGGCGACACGTTCCGGCAGGACCGGCTCTCCGCCCATCCCTACGCCCGCGCCATCCTGGAGGCCAACGATCTCACCAAGACCCTGAGCCGGATCGGCCTGTCCATCGCCTCGAGCATGGTGGAGATCTTCGCCGACGTTCCGGACGGGCATCCGCTCTTCGAGCGGTTTTCGTTCTTCTCCGCCTCCGATCGCCCTTACTTCGAGGATCTGGTGGAGCGGCAGAGCGGGCAAAGGCGGCCCGGGCTCGACCAGGAGCGCCTGATCGGCCTTGCGCTGCGCTACAATGAAAGCCGCCACCGCCTCGGCCTCCTCGACGAAGCCCTCGAAGCGCGCATTCTTACGGCGCGCAGCGATTTCGCCCGCATGCTGCCGGTGAGCCTGAAGCCTTCCATCGAGTTCTACGACCCGTCGAGCTTCTGCTCGGCGGCGAGCGTGCAGGACAATCTGCTGTTCGGGCGCATCGCCGCCGATCAGGCCGGAGCCGCGGAGGGCGTGCAGCGCGTCATTCGCCGCGTGCTCACCGAACGGGGGCTTGACGGAGAGGTGTCCCGCATCGGCCTCGATTTTCCCATCGACCCGCAGGGCGACGATCTGAGCCTGCCCGAAATCGCCGCCATCGATCTGGTGCGCTGCCTCGTGCGCCGCCCGAGCATTCTCGTGGTCCAGCGGGCCCTCGACGGGCTGCCGGGCCCCGCCGCCGACAGGCTGGTCTCGGCGCTTCGCCGCTCCATGATCGGGCGCGGGCTCGTCATCGTCACACCCTCGATTTCCCCGGCCATGGATCATCCGCCCTTCGATGCCGTTATCCGTTTCGAGCGGGGCGAACCCGTGACGATTTTCCGCGCGCGTGAGCCGGAGGCGCTGAGTGCGTAGGAGCCCGCACTTGCCATCCGGGGTTTCCTGGGGTCATCTGATCCCCGTGTGCGGTATCGCACAGAGATGGGGTTTCCGGCCGGGCATGATCCAACGATGGTAAGCCGAGTTGCATCTTCTGACGAGCTTCAGGTCCGTTTTTGGGGCATCCGCGGCTCCACCTGCGCTTCCGGCCCTCAGTTCATGGAATTCGGCGGCCACACGGCCTGCGTCGAGATCCGCTGCGGCGAGCGTCTCTTCATCGTGGACGCGGGAACGGGCATCGCTGCCCTGGGCAGCGCCCTCGGGGAGAATGTGCCCGATACCATCGACATCCTCTTCAGCCACCTGCATCTCGACCACGTGGGCGGCCTGCCCTTCTTCAAGCCGGCCCTCACCAAGGAGCGGCTGGTGCGCACCTATTGCGGCAATCTCGACGGCGACAGCGCCATGGATTCGCTGGACAAGCTGTTCTCGCCGCCGCTCTTTCCGGTGCGTCTCAGCCAGTTTCCGGCCCGATTCGAGCACGTGGGCTTCAAGGCCGGGGAAATCCTCACCTTCGACGACGGCACCGCCGTCGAAACCCATTCCCTGAATCATCCCGGCGGAGCCACGGGCTACCGCTTCCGGCACGGTTGCCGCAGCGTCTGCTACATCAGCGACGTGGAACATACCGAAGCCTGGCCGGACGAAGCCCTCGCCGATTTCGTGCGCGGCGCGGATCTGATGATCTATGACGGCATGTTCTCCGAGGCCGAATATCCACGCTGCCGGGGCTGGGGCCACTCCACCTGGGAGAAGGGCGTGGATCTCGCCAGGGCCGCGGGCGTGAAGGCCGTCGCCATCTTTCACCTCTATCCAGGTCACGACGACGCTTGCCTTCGCGCCCTGGAGGCCGAGATGCAGGCGGTGATGCCGACGGCCTTCATCGCGCGAGAGCGGCAATCCCTGACCCTGGACGCATCCGGCGGAGAGGCGGTTGCAGATTGGTACAGGGCCGCTAAGGTGCCCGCCGTCTAGCGCATCGTGCGGAAAAGCGGGTTCGGTTTTCACCGAAGTGGCCCTTCGGGTCTCCGCTCTCAACGATGCGCTTTCGATCGGTGTGAGCATCGGATCAGTCCAAAAGTGGAATCCACTTTGAGGTCCTATGCTCTGGCGCAACGGGCGGAATTTTCATGTCGACACCCATTCTCGTGACCGGAGCGGCCGGTTTCATCGGCTACCACGTCGCCGAACGCCTGCTGGCGCAGGGCCGTCAGGTGGTGGGCGTCGACTGCTTCACCCCTTATTACGACATCGCCCTCAAGGAGGCCCGCTTCGCTAGGCTCACCCCGCGCAACAGCTTCGTGCCGGAGCGCGTCGATCTCTCCGATCCGGCCGCCACGCGCGACCTCTTCCAGCGTCACCGCTTCGAGCGCGTGATCCACCTCGCCGCCCAGCCCGGCGTGCGCTTCGTCGACCCCGTGCCCTATGCCTCCTCCAACCTCGTGGGCTTCATGAACATGCTGGAGGCCTGCCGGCACGCGGGCGTCCGGCACCTGGTCTATGCCTCGTCCAGTTCGGTCTACGGCGCGAACCGCAAGCTGCCGTTTTCCGAGCACGACGGCACCGAGCACCCGATCAGCCTCTACGCCGCCACCAAGAAGGCCAACGAGATGATGGCGCATTCCTACGCCTCGCTCTTCGGACTGCCCTCGACGGGCCTGCGCTTCTTCACGGTCTACGGCCCCTGGGGGAGGCCCGACATGGCGGTGTACAAGTTCACCCATGCCATCGCCGAGGGGCGGGAGATCCAGGTGGCGAATGCGGGCAGGGTGTGGCGCGACTTCACCTATGTGGACGACATCGTGGAGGGCATCCTGCGCCTGGTGGAGAGGGACCCCGTCGCCGACCCCGGCTGGAACGCCGAGCGCCCGGACCCGGCCACGAGCGCCGCCCCGCACCGGGTCTACAATATCGGCAACGACAGCCCGGAAGAGGTGAACGATCTGATCGCCCTCATCGAAAACGCCCTGGGCAGGAAGGCGAACCGCGTGGACGTGCCCCTGCCGCCGGGCGACGTGCTGGAGACGCGGGCGGACGTGACGGACCTGCGCCGTGACGTGGGCTTTTCGCCCTCGACGTCGCTGAGGGACGGAATCGACCGCTTCGTGCGGTGGTATCGCGGGTATCACGGGGCTTGAGATGGACGAGCATCCTGCGCTGCTGCTCATGGGCCCTGCCGCGGCCTTGGTCGGAGCGGCCTTCCTTTCCGCCCTTCTCATCCTTCTGCTTAAACCTCTGTTGATCCGTTACGCTCTGGCTCGCCCCAATGCGCGTTCGAGCCATAAGATTCCCACCCCCCAGGGCGGCGGCATTGCAGTGCTTGGCGCCAGCCTCCTGATGAGCATCCTCTTCTTCCGGATAGGCGAGTCGACACAGCTTCTGGTTCTTGGGACGGCCGCTCTTGGCTTGGCGTTCGTCGGGGCTGTCGACGACATCAGGCCTCTGCCTCCCCTCTTGCGGCTGTTGCTCCAAACGATTGCCGTGACGGCCGTGATCCTGGTGAGCGGCGTGCGGATCTTGCCGAACTGGGTTCCTTTGCAGGCAGAGCAGACATTCCTCGTTTTGGGCGGCGTCTGGTTCGTGAACCTCGTCAACTTCATGGACGGGCTCGACTGGATCACCGTCGCCGAGATGGTACCCATCACGGCATTCATCGCTCTGCTGCCGCTTCTCGTGCCTCTGCCGACATCATGGACCATCATGGCAGCCGTTGTCTGCGGCGCCCTGCTCGGCTTCGCCCCCTTCAACAGGCCCGTGGCGCGCCTTTTCCTGGGCGACGTGGGCTCCCTTCCCATCGGCCTCCTCGTCGGCTGGATGCTGCTCGAACTCGCCGGAACCGGGGCGCTCGTGGCCGCGATCCTGCTACCCCTCTACTACCTGATGGACGCCACCATCACCCTGTTCCGGCGTCTCGCGAAGGGAGAGCGGGTGTGGGAGGCCCATCGCAGCCATTTCTATCAGCGCGCCACGGACAACGGGTTTTCCGTCATGTCCGTCGTCGCGCATGTGTTCGTGCTCAATCTTGCCCTCGCGGCCCTCGCGGCGGTGACACTTGTTTGGCCCTCGAGCGTTGTGCAGGGTGCAGCCCTGCTTGCAGGGTTCGGTCTCGTCGGCCTGGTTCTCAGGCGCTTTTCCCATTCCCGTATGACGGCACCCGTGGAGGTTTCCCGATGAATGCCCCCCTGATTGCGCTCACCGGCTCGACGGGCTTCATCGGCCGCCACATCCTGCGCGAACTCCCCAAGCGCGGTTATCGTGTCCGCGTGCTGCTGCGCCGCCCCTCGGAGGTGCCGGAGGGCGCGTCGAGCGCGGTGATCGGCGACATCGCCTCGCCGCAGAACATGGCGGCGGCCCTGCGCGACGTGGACATGGTGATCCACTCCGCCGGTCTCGCGCATGCCATGTCGGGCCGCCCCGAGGACGATTACCGCGCCATCAACACGCAAGGAACGATCAGGCTCGCGCAGGCGGCGGAACGAGCGGGCGTGAAACGCTTCGTCTTTCTCTCCTCCATCCGCGCACAGAGCGGGCCGGTGGCGGACGGCGTCCTGACCGAGGACATGGAGCCGAGGCCCACCGACGCCTATGGGCGCTCGAAACTGGAGGCGGAACAGGGTCTCGCCGAACTCGGCCTGGACTGGGCGGCTTTGCGCCCGGTTCTCGTCTACGGACCCGGCGTGAAGGGCAACATGGCGATGCTCCTGAAGCTCGCCCGATCTCCCTGGCCTCTGCCGCTCGGCGGCCTGAAAGCCAGACGCTCGCTGCTCTCCCTCGACAACCTCACGGGTGCCCTCGACACACTCCTGAAGGCCTCCGCCCCCCTGCGGCGCCCCTTCATCGCCGCCGATCCGGAACCAGTGACCGTGCCGGAGATCGTCACCGCCTTGCGGAAAGGGCTCGGACGCGCGCCGGGCCTTGTTCCCGTGCCGTCCTTCGCGCTGGGCGCGGCGGCCGCGCTGACTGGAAAGGGTGACGCCTATGAGCGCCTCTCCGGCTCGCTCGTGGCGAGCCCCGAGGCCCTGAAGAGCCTCGGCTGGCAGCCGGTTACCGGGACGCCAGACGGGCTGGCTCGGCTGGCTCGGCTGACGGCGGATTCGGCTGCCGGCGCTTGAATTCGGGAATTGCCTCCTCGAAGATCCACTCCGCTTCCGCACGATTCCCATCGGCCACGGCCTTGGCAAGGGCTTCGAGCCACCGGCCGACCTTGGTGCGATCCGCGAAGACGGGCTTGGCGGCCATGACGCCGTCGATGCCGATTTCGGCCATCGGCTCGTCGCGGGCAAAGAGGATCTCGTGCATTCGCTCGCCCGGCCGGGTGCCCATGACGGCGATCTCGATGTCCTCCCCCGGCTCGTAGCCGGCAAGACGGATCATCCGCTCGGCAAGCTCGTAGATGCGCACGGGCTGGCCCATCTTCAGCACGTAGACCGAGGCGCGCTCGTAGGAAAGGTCCTCGCCTTCGCGAAGGTGCCGTCCGTCATCCGCATGCGAGGCAGAGGTGAGCACCAGATCGGCCGCCTCCCGGGTCGTCATGAAATAGCGCACCATGTCGGGATGCGTGACGGTGACCGGGCCGCCGCGGGCGATCTGCGCCTTGAACTTCGGGACCACGGACCCGGCCGAGCCGAGCACGTTGCCGAAGCGCACGGCGATGATGCGGGTGGCCGCATGGCGGCTCATGAACTCCGCATCGAGAGCCTGCCCGTATATCTCGGCAAAGCGTTTGGTGGCGCCGAGCATGGACACCGGGTCGATGGCCTTATCGGTGGAGATGATCACGATCTCGGAGGCGCCCGCCTCCACCGCCGCGTCGGCGACGTTCACCGAGCCGAACACGTTCGTCTTGATGCCCTCGGTCCAGTTCCGCTCGAGATAGGGAACATGCTTGAGGGCGGCGGCATGGAAGACCACGTCGGGGCGAAATTCGTTCATCACCTCCTGCACCCGTGACCGGTCGCGCACGTCGGCGATGATTCCGTCCACATGGGTCTCGCTGGCGATCAGCGACGGATGCTCCAGGATGTGATGGAGGGAAGGCTCCGAATTCTCCAGGATCATGAGGTGGCTGGCGCCGAAGGCCGCCACGCGGGTGCAGATTTCCGATCCGATGGAGCCGCCGCCGCCGGTGACGAGCACGCGCTTGCCGCGGATGAAATTCTCCAGCCTCTGCCGGTCGATCTGCACGGTCGGGCGCAGAAGGAGATCCTCGATCTCCAGAGGCGCCAGCTCCGCGTCGCGCATGCCCTCCCCGAGGCTCGTGACGCGCACCAGGGGCAGACCGAGGCGGCGCGCGCGGGCCAGCAGCATGTCCGGATGGGCCTCGGGCGAGAGGGCGCTCGGCGTCGCCACGAGGCGGCGGATCACCTCGCCGCGCTCCTGGAAGTCCTGCACCACCTGATCGAGGTCGGCGAAGGTGCCCAGCACCGGCACGCCGCGGATCGACTGCCCGAGATCCTCGGTGCGATAGGAGAGAATGCCCTTCGGGCGCATCTTCTTGACGGTTCCCGTCTCGATGGCGCGCAGGATCACCTCGATGTCGTTGCCGCGGCCCAGGAGGAGGGTCGGCGTGTTCGTGTCGCGGCCGAGGGTGTGGCGGGAGCGGGCATATTTGAAATAGCGGAAGGCGAGGCGCGGGCCGCCCAGCACGAACATCTGGATCAGCCAGTAGAGGGCGATCGTGATCTTTCCGAAGAAGAAGGAGCCGTAGAACTGCGGCGAGAGGGCGACGTAGTCGACGACCAGCAGCGTCAGCGCCAGGACCGTGGAGGCCCAGAAAATATTGAAGAGATCCGGCAGGGAGGCGAATCGCCACTTGGACCGGTAGAGATGGAAAAACCAGTAGACGACGCCCGCGAAGGCGACGAAGAGGGGCAGGAAGACGGGGAGGTAGACCAGGCGCTCGTTCAGGAACGGTCCCTCGAAGCGCACGAAGAACGTCGCGATGACGGCCGCACCCGTCATGACGAGGTCGTGCACAATGATGAGCGCTTTCTTGAAATCCTGCCGATTCATCGTCTCGCCGTCAGTTGAAGAGCGGGGTATCGGCCCAGCCCTCTCCTTTGTCAATGCACCGAAGTTACATAAGCCGGGTCATACGGCGTCCTGCCCGGGTTCCGGAAGCGGGCGATCCGCCACCACGACGAGACGGCCCCCGTCCTGGGAGACATGGGCCTGAATGCCGAAATGGGCGGCGAGCTCCGCCTCCGTCAAAACCGTCTCCGGCCTTCCCGACACGGCGATCCTCCCGCGATTCAGGAGGATCATCTCATCCGCGAAGCGTGCGGCCAAGGTCAGATCGTGCATGATCGCCGCCACCGTTCGGCCGGCTCGCGCCTGACGTCTCAGCACCTCGAGCACGACGAGCTGGTGGCGCGGATCGAGGGCGGCGACCGGCTCGTCGGCGAGGAGCACGGGAGCCTGCGTCGCCAAGGCGCGGGCCAGAAGCACCCGGGCACGCTCCCCGCCCGACAGGTCCGTGGCGGCCCTGGCTCCGAAGCCTTCGAGGCCCACCGCGTGAATGGCGGCGCTCACCGCCTCCCGCCCAGGCGGGGGGAGGCTGTCAGGCTTCTCGCCATGGGGCAGACGGCCCAGAGCGACCACTTCGAAAACCGGGAGCGGCCAAGCGACGCTGCCGCCCTGCGGCAGATAGGCGATGGAGCGTGCCCGCTCCGCCGAGGCGATGCGCGTCACGGGCCGCCCATCGAGGGTCACCTGTCCCCCGGCCGGAGCGAGGAGCCCCGCGAGGGCCCGCATCAGCGTCGTCTTGCCCGCGCCGTTAGGGCCGACGATCACGGTGAGGCGGCCGGGGCGCAGGGTGAGATCGACTCCCGAGAGCGCGTGACGGCGCCCGAGATCGACCGAGAGGCCGCGGGCGCTCAGCTCGGTCATATTGGCATCTCCGCGAGCTCCGCCTTGCGGCGGGCGATCACCCAGAGGAAGAAGGGGACGCCGAGAATGGCGGTGAGAACGCCGACCTTCACCTCCGTCTGCGAGGGAATGAGGCGCACGGCGCAATCGGCGGCGAGCAGGAGCGCCGCACCCGCAAGGCCCGAAGGCACGAGGGTCCGGGCCGGATCGTACCCCGCGAAAGGGCGCACCAGATGAGGGGCGACGAGGCCGACGAATCCGATGGAGCCCGCGACCGCTACCGAGGCCCCCGTGCCGATGGCCGCGCCCGCCACCAGCAGAAGCCGCAGGCGCACGAGGTTCGCGCCGAGGCTGCGCGCGGTTTCCTCCCCCAGGGCCAGCGCCCGCAAGCCGTTCGAGGAGGACAGGACGAGCGCCGAGGCCGCCCCGATGAAGGGCGCCACGAGCCAGACATGTACGATCGAGCGGTCCTCGAAGGAGCCCAGGATCCAGAACACGATTTCCGTCACGGCGAACGGATTGGGGGAGAGGCTGATGGCCAGCGAGGTCCCCGCTCCCGCGAGGCTCCCGACAGCCAGACCCGACAGGACGAGAACCACCACGGTGGCCCTGCGCCCGGCGACCGTGACCACGAGCGCCACCGAGGCGAGCGCTCCCAGGATCGCGGCGAATGGCAGCATCCAGGACAGCGCCCCCACGAATCCCGAATAGATCACCAGAACCGCCCCGAAGGCGGCAGCCTGCGGCGCCCCGAACACCGCCGTGTCGGCGAGAGGATTGCGCAGGAGCCCCTGCAGGCCGGCTCCCGTAAGCCCGAAGATCCATCCGATCATGAGGGCGAGCAGCGTCCGCGGCAGGCGGATATCGCGCACCACGACGGTCGCGCTGCCCTGATCCGAGGCGAGCGCCGTCAAGGCCCGCAAGGGTGCGATCGGAGCCGGACCGATGACGAGGGAGGCGACGCTCAGGCCTCCGATGAGGAGGACGAGGCCGAGGATGAGGGGCAGCCGGGACGGACGCATGAGGAATTCGATATTGTCCCCTTCGCGATAGCAACCCTGCCGTCCGATGTCATCCCGGAGGACGCGCGGGTTCCCTGTTCCTGAATCACCGCGTCGTCGCCGGCCCTGTGCCGGTGACGACGCTTCGTCGAGGCGTGGCGCTCGCTTCTCTTCATCCGGGCGACCTGCTCCTCGCCTCGACGGGGAAAGCCGGGCATTCGATTCTCGCCATATTCGTGTTCGACGCCGCTCCACTCCGTGTTACGAAGCTCAACCCACGTCACCGCGCATCGCCAGAGGGACCGGCATGAACCGTTTGTTCGCGAACCTGCCCACCACCGTCTTCGAGGTCATGTCGAGCCTCGCCCGGGAAACCGGCGCAATCAATCTCGGCCAGGGCTTTCCGGACGATCCGGGACCGGAGGACGTGCGGCGCGCGGCCGCCGACGCGGTGCTCAACGGCTACAACCAGTATCCGTCGATGATGGGCATCCCCGAGCTGCGTACGGCAATCGCCGCGCATTACAAGCACTGGCAGGGCCTCGACCTCGACGCGAATACGGAGGTGATGGTGACCTCGGGCGCCACCGAGGCCCTGGCGGGCGCGATCCTGGGCATCGTGGAGCCCGGCGACGAGGTGGTGCTCTTCGAGCCCATGTACGACGCCTATCTGCCCCTCGTGCGGCTCGCCGGCGGCGTGCCGAAATTCGTGACGCTCCAGCCGCCCCATTTCCGGCTGACCGAAGAGGCGCTGTCGAAGGCGTTCTCGCCGAAGACCAAGGCGGTTTTGTTCAACAACCCGCTCAACCCCACGGCGACCGTGTTCTCAGATTCCGATCTGGCGCTGCTCGCGGAATTCTGCCGGAAGTTCGACGCCATCGCGATCTCGGACGAGGTGTGGGAGCACGTGGTCTTCGACGGCCGCCGCCACCAGCCGGTGCTGGGCCTGGAGGGCATGCGCGACCGGTCGGTGAAGATCGGCTCGGCGGGCAAGATCTTCAGCCTCACGGGCTGGAAGGTGGGCTTCGTCTGCGCCGCGCCTCACATCATGAAGGTGCTGGCGAAGTCCCACCAGTTCCTCACCTTCACCACCCCGCCGAACCTGCAGGCCGCGGTCGCCTATGGCCTGGCCAAGGACAACGGCTATTTCGAGGGGATGCGGACAAACTTCACCCGCAGCCGCGACCGCTTCACGGCGGGATTGAGAACGCTCGGCTTCGACGTGATCCCGAGCCAGGGCACTTACTTCCTCAATATCGACATCTCGGCCCTGGGCGAGACCGACGACGTGGCCTTCTGCCGCCGCCTCGTCGTGGAGCATGGCGTCGCTGCCATTCCCGTCTCCGCCTTCTACGCGGGGGGCGCCGTGAAGAACGTGGTGCGCTTCTGCTTCGCCAAGAAGGATTCGACGCTCGATGCGGGCCTGGAGCGGCTCGCCGACGTGGTGAAGCGGGCGGCCTGAAGCGAAGGCCACGGGGAGCCTCCCCCGCCCGGGGAGGCTTTCCATGAACAGCCCGTCCCGAACGGCCTTGACGCGGGAGACAATAGGACTTCAAGTAAGCGTCTCGCCGGACACGGCTTTTCTCTCTTTTCCAGAGGAGTTCCCACCCCTGATGATCCGTCTTCTCGCTTCGGTTGCTCTGGGCTTAGGCCTTGTCACCGCCGCCACCGCTCAGGAGCGTGTGGTCAACGTCTACAACTGGTCCGATTACGTGGACCCCAAGGCGCTGGACGAGTTTACGAAAGAGACCGGCATCAAGGTGGTCTACGACACCTACGACAACAACGAGATCGTCGAGACGAAGCTGCTCGCGGGCAAGTCGGGCTACGACATCGTGGTGCCGTCGGGCCCCTTCGTGCAGCGCCTGATCGGCGCCAAGGTGTTCCAGAAGCTCGACAAGTCGAAGCTGCCCAATCTGTCGAACCAATGGCCGGAGATCACCAAGCATCTCTCCGTCTTCGACCCGGGCAACGAATACGCCGTGAACTACATGTGGGGCACCACCGGCATCGGCGTGAACGTGAAGAAGGTGAAGGAGATCCTCGGGCCGGACGCGCCGCTCAACACCTGGGACCTGGTGATGAAGCCGGAGATCGCCTCGAAGCTCAAGGCCTGCGGCATCTACATGCTGGACAGCCCAGAGGATCTGTTCCCCGGCGTGCTGGCCTATCTGGGCCTCAACCCGGATTCCAAGCGCAACGAGGACCTGACCAAGGCGGGCGACGCCCTGTTCCGCATCCGCGGCAACATCCAGAAGTTCCATTCCTCCGAATACATCAACGCGCTCGCCAACGGCGACATCTGCGTGGCGGTGGGCTATTCGGGCGACATGATCCAGGCCAAGTCCCGGGCCGAGGAAGCCAAGAACGGCGTCGAGATCGCCTACGTGATCCCGCGCGAAGGCGCGCTGATGTGGTTCGACAGCTTCGTGATCCCGGCGGATGCCAAGAACGTGGCCGAGGCGCACGAGTTCATCAATTTCATGTTGCGGCCCGAAATCGCCGCCATGAACACGAATTACGTGTCCTATGCCTCCGGCAATCTCGCCGCCAAGCAGCATGTGGAACCGGAGATCCTCAACGATCCCGGCATCTATCCGGACGCGGCCACCATGGAGCGCCTCTTCACCAACACGGCCTATGACGAGCGCTCGCAGCGCACCGTCACTCGGCTCTGGACACGGGTGAAGACCGGCCGTTAATCGCCTGCTCAGGTTCCATCCTGAATCATTGTTGCGCCCATCGAGCTCCGCCCCCGGGCGGAGCTTTTCTTTCTGGAAGGACTTTCAGCAATGCGCCTCGCCCTCGCAGCGGCTCTCAGCCTCGCCCTCGGCCTCGCCTCCCCCGCCCTTGCGCAAACGCCAGCCCCGCGCCAGCCGACGATCAGCGTCATGGGCACGGGGGAAGCCGAGCTGAAGCCCGATTTCGCCCTGATCTTCGTGAGCGTCGAAACCGAAGCCTCCACGGTGGCCCAGGCTTCCGCCGCCAACGCCACCGCCACGGAGCGCGTGCTCGCGCGCATCCAGAGCCTCGGCATCAAGCGGGAGGACATTCAGACGGTCAACTTCCAGGTGCTCAAGATCGAGCCTCCCGTGGAAAGGCAAAGCATGGAAATCAAGGACAAGGGTGGCTTGAAGTTCGGGGCCACCCACCGGCTGCGGATCAAGACCCGCGATCTCGACGGCGTCGGAAAGCTCGCGGGCGAAATCCTCGCCAGCGGGGACATGACCTTTCAGTCCGTCTCGTTCGGTCTCGACCGCCAGGAGGAAGGCGGCGACAAGGCCCGCGAGGCCGCCGTGCGCGACGCCAGGCGCCAAGCCGAGGTCTATGCCGCCGCCGCCGGCGTGTCGCTGGGCCGCTTGGTCGAGATCCGCGACGGCTCGGCCCAGCCCTTCGAGCCGCACGCGGAGATGAGAATGCGGGCCGCCATGGCCAAGGGCGCGGAATCCGTTCCGCTCGTACCTCCCGCCACGATCCGCTACACCGCCAACGTGCAGCTCGTCTGGGAACTGGCGCAGAAGCCTTGATCGGCGCGGCCCGTCGCTCGGGCGATGGTGGAGCCCGGCGCATCGTGCTACACTGGAGTGCACGCAGATCGAGCCGGTCGGCTCGACCGAGCCTTCGGCGATCCGGTCGCCTGTCGATGCGCCCGGGGCGGCTGCCACCGCGCGGGACCGGTTCGTCTCCCTGCGAGCGAGGTCAACCCGCACGGCCCTGCCGGAGATCGACCCGATGACCAAGACCGTCACCTCTCTCTTCCACAGCGAGCAGCACGCGGCCGTTGCGGCGAGCCGCCTGGAGCAGGCCGGGATCCCACGGAGTGGGATCGACATCTGGTCCACTCCCAGCAATCTCGCTCCGGTCCTGGAGGACGGGGGCGTGTCTCGATCCGACGCACAGGCCTATGTGGAAGGCGTGCTCCGCGGTGGCTTCGTGCTCATCGTGAGCTGTGCCGACGACGAGGTCAGCCGGGTCGTCGACATCCTGGACGACGAGGGCGTGCTGGACCTCGACGAGCATCGGGCTTCCTGGGGCTCCGAAGGTTGGGGAGGTCCGGAGGCCGCCGACCGGCCGGACGGGACGGACAACGGGCGGGTCCGCGTCCATCCGCGCGAGGAAGGTTCTCAGGTGCAGAAATAGGTGCTCTGAGTGGGAGCGCCGAGCGTCAGGCGGCCCTGACGCTGGCGAGGAACCGGTGGATCTCGCGGCCCAGACGCTCCGCCTGCTCGTCGAGCGCGGCGGAGAGATGGGCCACGGCGCGGGCCGCATCGAGAGAATCGCCGGCGACCTTCTCCGTGGTCTCGATGGCCGAGGCACCGGCTTGCGCCTCCGAGGAAACCTGGGCGACGGAGCGCGCGATGTCCGACACCGCGACCGTCTGCTGGCCCACGGTTCCGGCGACCGCGGACACCACCCCCGCGAGGTCGTCCACGGAGGCCTGCACGGAGCCGAGCGCCACCAGGGTCTCGCGGGAGGCGGCCTGCACCGCCTCGATCTGGCGCGCGATCTCCTCCGTGGCCCTGGCCGTCTGGCCCGCCAGATCCTTCACCTCCGAAGCGACGACGGCAAAGCCCTTGCCGGCCTCGCCCGCACGCGCCGCCTCGATGGTGGCGTTGAGCGCGAGCAGGTTGGTCTGGGAGGCGATGGAGCGAATGAGATCGGCCACCTGCCCGATATGGGACGTCGCTTCCGCCAGGACCGTCATGCTGTCCGAGGCGCCGCGCGCCTCCGATACGGCGCGCTGGGAGGCTTCCGCCGAGGCGCTGGTCCGAGCCGCCACCTCCCCGAGCGAGGCATCGAGCTCCTCGGCCGCGCTCGCCACCGTGGCCATGTTCTGCGACGTGCGGGAGGAGACGCTGCCGGCAACCTGCGCCTGCTGGGTCACCTGACGGGCCGAGCCCTCCAGCTGCCCGGAGGCCGCGGCGAGATCGCCGGTCGCCCGGCGGACCTCTCCGAGGATCTGCTCCACGGAGGCGTCGAAGCCTGCGATCGCCTCGGCGATGGCCTGGGCGCGCCGGGCCTCGAAGGCCGCCTGCCCCTCGCGCTCCTGTGTCAGCCGCTCGCGTTCGCGGGCATTGTCGCGGAACACCAGAACCGTGCGGGCCATCGCGCCGATTTCGTCGGACGCGGCGGTGGAGGGGACCTCGACGCCGGCATCGCCGTCGGCCAGGCGCTGC
Organism: Microvirga makkahensis; assembly: GCF_009830105.1. GTDB lineage: Bacteria > Pseudomonadota > Alphaproteobacteria > Rhizobiales > Beijerinckiaceae > Microvirga > Microvirga makkahensis. The sequence continues at coordinate 113,636 of NZ_WURB01000006.1, read as the reverse complement.
ATGGCCTGCTGAAGGCGGGTCAGGGGGAGGGAAATCGACCTTCCCACCAGGACGTTGAGGGCAAGGCCCAGAAGCAGGGTCAGGCCCATGGCCCACAGGATCAGCGTGAAGGTGCGCTCCTGCGAGGATATGAGCGCCTCGGCGGTCCGCTCCGCTTCCGCGTGGACCTTGGTCAGGAGCTGATCGAGAGCCGGCACGAGCAGGTCGAACTGGCCCTTCAGGCGCTCGCCCTCGCCGGACACCTGCTGTTCCAGCTCGGCCCAGGCGTCGAAGGCCGCCCGGTAGGCTTGGCCCGCCTGCTCGATGGATGCCTTCTCGGCGGCGACCTCCTCGGGCAGCTGCGCGAGCGAGCGGGTGAAGCGGCCCTGATCGACCTCGAAGGCGCCCAGCAGAGCCTCGTCCATGACATGACGGACGCGGGCCTCCTGCCGGAACATGCCCAGGGTGGCCGCCCATAAACGGAAGGCGGCCGCATCACCATTCCCGGTGAGCGGCCTGACCAGCCTTTCGAGTTCGTCTTCCGCGGAGAGCAGCTGCCCCAGCGCCCCCTCGCTCGCCATGTAGCCGAGGCCGGCATAGAGCTTGTCGAGGGCCGAACCCTGCCGGATCAGGATGGCGGATTTCTCCTGGAGCTCCCGGACCTCCCCGTCGATCAGAGCCGCTCCGGGGGCCGCGCTCATCTCCTCAAGCCCTGCGGTCAGAGCCTTGTGCCGCTCGAAAAAGGCTTGGCCGTGGTGAGCCTGCCGGGTCACGATCCAGTCCTGGGCCACCGCCTTCAGGGCATCGACCTGGCTCCTGAACCGGTAGGCCTTCTCGGCCAGGGCGGAATAGGTCTGCTGCGTGTGGAGCGCCGCCTCCACCTCGTTCCGGCCCGTTTCAAACACGGCGCCGATCACCGCGAAGCCCACGACCATGACGCCGCTCAGGGTGGCCACGCGCACCCTGACAGACGGCCAACGCAACCCAGCCCGAGTTAGCATCGCCCTATGTCTCCCTCTTTATGGAGAGGACGATAATCCGTCAGGCTTGCGCGAAATTGTCGCTTCGAAACCCTGGTCAGGCGGCCTTCGGCAGCTCGGTCATGATCGCATAGAGGGCCGCCGCGTCCTTGGTGGCGCGCACCCGCTCGATGAGACCGGGCTCGCGCAGCACCCGCGCCACACGGGCGAGGGCCTTCAGGTGGTCGGCTCCCGCGCCTTCCGGCGCCAGGAGCAGGAACAGCACATCCACGTGCTGGCCGTCGAGAGCCTCGAAATCGATCGGCTTCTCGAGCCGTGCAACCAGGCCGAAGATGCGGGCCAGTCCCGGCAGCTTGCCGTGAGGGATGGCGATTCCCTCGCCGATTCCGGTCGAACCGAGGCGCTCACGCTGGAGGAGAGCCTCGTAGATGGCGGCCTCAGATAAGCCCGTGAGCTTGGCCGCATGGGCGGCCAATTCCTGAAGAGCCTGTTTCTTGCCGCTCACGCGCAGGGCGGGCAGAACGGCCTGAGGGTCTAGAAAATCCAGCAAGGGCATCGATCACGCTGCGTTAGGGTGTGAAGCCTTCAAGGCCCCTCACCGTTCCAGGCAAAAACCAGGCCAAGAGGGGTAGCCCCGTCAAGGCTGAGCGGGCGGCGGGTCGACCCAACCGATCGCCCCATCGCTGCGGCGGTATACGACGTTCACGCGGCCGGTGCTAGCATGGATGAACACGAGGGCGGCGGCCCCCGTCAGGTCGAGTCGCATCACAGCCTCGCTGACAGAAAAGCGATGAAGCGGCTTGGTGGTTTCCGCAATGACCACAGGATGATAACCCTCCTCCTCCGCTGCTTCGTCGGTGGGCGCCTCGAAGACCGCATAGGGGGCTTCAAGCCCGGTTTCCCGCCCATGGCCGGAACTGGCGTGCTCCTTCAGCCTCTGCTTGTAGCGCCGCAGACGGTTCTCGATGCGAATCGCCGTCTGATCGAAGCTGGAATAGGCGTCCTGGGCGGCGCCGGAGGCCTCGATGGTGATGCCGGAGGTCAGGTGAAGCACGCAATCGGTGCGAAATCCCGTACCGTCCCTTGCGACCGTGACATGGCCGGAATAGCCCCCGTCGAAATATTTCGACATGGCGCCGGCCAAGCGCTCCGCCACCTGGGACCGCAGGGCCTCACCGGTATCGAGATTCTTTCCCGAAACCCTCAGCGACATGGCGGTCTCCCTCTCAAAGCGCCCATTTGACGGGACTGTTTGAGTTCATGATGCCCCGAACCGCCGGCAAAGCAAGCGCCTTTGCGGTCCGTCAGGACATCCCGAAGCGTTTCCGTCTCCGGCGCTCGGCCGAGGAGGGGATATGCAGGACTTCCCGGTATTTGGCGATCGTCCGGCGGGCCACGTCGATGCCCTCCGCTTTCAAGACCCGTGCAAGTGCCTCATCGGAGAGCACATGGTCGGGCGTCTCGGCATCGATCAGCCGGCGGATGCGGTGGCGTACGGCCCTGGCCGCATGCTCCCCCTCGCCCGTCGCGGCGTTCAGGAAGAACTTCATAGGATACGTGACGCCGCCCGAACCGAGGGCCTTGTTGGCCACGACCCGGCAGATTGTCGATTCGTGCAGCCCGACGGCTTCGGCCACGCTTCTCAGGGTCATGGGCCGCAACGCCGCGATTCCGTCCCGAAAGAAGCCCTCCTGCTGACGGACGATTTCGCTCGCGACCGTTAGGATGGTCCTGGCTCTCTGGTCGAGACTGCGGGTGAGCCAGCTCGCGCTCTGCAGGCAGTCGGAGAGAAAGTTCTTGTCCTCGGTCTTTCGCACCGCCTTCGCCACGTGGGCGTAATAGCTGCGGTCGAGGAGGATGCGCGGGAGCGTGTCGGGATTGAGTTCCACGCTGAAGCCGCCGTCCGCTCCCTTACGCACCAGCACATCGGGCACGAGCACGTCGACAGGGGCAGGCGCGAAGGAGAGGCCGGGCTTCGGCTCCAGGCTGCGGATCTCGGCGAGCATGCCGGCGAGGTCCTCCGCGTCCACGTTGCAGAGTCTCCCGAGCGCGTCGAAATCATGCCGGGCTACGAGATCGAGGCGCGAGAGCAGGATCTGCATGGCGGGATCGAGCCGGTCGCGCTCCCTGAGCTGGATCTCCAGGCATTCCCTCAGGTTCCGCGCCGCGATGCCGGAGGGCTCGAAGGTCTGGAGGAGCCTCAGGGCAGCTTCGGCGCAATCGGAAGAAACGCCGAGCCGCTCCGCCACCCGCTCCAGCTCCTCGGCGAGATATCCCGCCTCGTCGAGGGAATGAATGAGGTGCCGGCCGATCTCGCGCAGCCGAGGATCCGCGCAAGCGAGATCGAGCTGCGCTTCGAGATGACCCGTCAGGGTCTGAGCGCCCGCGAGGATCGCCTCGAGCTCGGGCTTCAGCTCGGAATGGGAAGCCGCACCTCGGGACGAGGCCTCGGCCGCGCCGCTGCGCGGCGACAGGGGAGCGGGGACCATCCGTCCTCCGGATTCCGCGTATCGCCGCCTGGCGCGCAGGAAATCGGCGAGGCTCGGAGGAGGTCCGTCCCCATGCGCCTCCGCCTCCTGCAGGAGCGGATTGCGCTCGAGCTCCGCCTCCACATAGGCCGTCAGCTCCGCGTGGGAGAGCTGCAGCAGCTTGATGGATTGCACAAGCTGGGGCGTCATTGTGAGGGATTGCCCCTGATGCATTTCGAGCCGTTGCATCGAATCCGCCGTCCTTCGGGCACGCTTCTTGCATGCCCGTTCTTTTACCGCGGTCCCCGGCCGGAGGTCAAAAGGCAGAGCGCCTCGGCCCTCCGGCCACTCGCCCGATGCGCTAGAGGCGGAAATCCTCGCCGAGATAGAGACGGCGCACGTCCTCGTTGGCCACGATGGCGTCTGGCGAGCCTTCGGTGAGCACGCGGCCGGAATGGATGATGTAGGCGCGGTCGATCAGGCCCAGCGTCTCGCGCACGTTGTGGTCGGTGATGAGAACGCCGAGGCCGCGGCGGGTGAGGTGCCGCACGAGGTTCTGAATGTCGCCCACCGCGATCGGATCGATGCCCGCGAAAGGTTCGTCCAGGAGCATGAAGGTGGGCTCACCCGCGAGCGCGCGGGCGATCTCGCAGCGGCGGCGCTCGCCGCCCGACAGCGCGATGGACGGTGCCTTGCGCAGACGCGTGATGTTGAACTCGTCGAGGAGCGCGTCGAGCTTGCGCTCGCGCTCCTTGCGGCTCGGCTCCACGATCTCGAGCACGGCGCGGATGTTGTCCTCCACGCTCAGGCCCCGGAAGATCGAGGCTTCCTGCGGAAGATAGCCGATGCCGAGGCGCGCGCGACGATACATGGGGAGACCGGTCACGTCGTGCCCGTCGAGGCTGATGACACCCCGATCCGCCTGCACGAGGCCGGTGATCATGTAGAAGATCGTGGTTTTGCCCGCGCCGTTGGGGCCGAGCAGGCCGACCGCCTCGCCGGCGCGCACGTTCAGACCGGCATCCTGCACCACCGTGCGGCCACGGTAGCTCTTCTGCAGACCCTTGACGGCCAGAATGCCGGGACCGCCGAACACACCCGGATGCTCAGGGCGGCCGAACGGATGCGGCGCCGGAGCGATCGCCCGGCGTGCCAAGGTCGTCGTGTCCGCCGGAGCGGCTTGAGCGCGGTTGAAAAGAGACTTCACGGAATCCACCACCAAAGGGAGAAAGCCGGAGATCCTCCAGCCTTCGAACGGAATTACGGCCTGGGCTTGGCGTTGCCGGCGCCGGTCGGAGCCGGATTGCCGTTGCCGGGCACGAACAGCGCCCGCACGCGACCGCCGGGTTTGGTGTCGATGCTCGCCACGCCCGTGTTGATGTCATAGACCACGCGCTCGCCCCGGGTCACGTTGGGGCCGTCGCTGAGCGCGGCGTTGCCGTTGAGCAGGATCTTGTTGGCATCCCGGTCGAAGGTGGCGTTGTCGCCGGTGGCCACCTGCGTTCTGGACACGATGGTGACCGGTCCCTTGCATTCGATCTTCTTGATCGCGCTCTCGCCGGGCCCCTGCGCCGCTGCCGCGGCGGGCTGTGCCTCGGCGCCTTCGCGCTTCTGCTCGTAGAACACGGTCATGACCGTGCACTTCATGGTGCTCTCGCCCTGAACCGCCACCACGTCGCCGGAGAAGACCGCGCGCCCCTCCTTGTCGAACACGTCGAGCTTATTGGCGTCGATCTTGATCGGCTCCTTGCTGGATCCGAAATTGCCGAAGCCCACCGCCCGCTCCTTCGAGGCCTGGGCCCAGACGGGGGACGTCGCGGCCGGAACGAGAAGCGCCAGAGCAAGCGCGTGGCGTGCGAGACTCATCATGGACGAACACTTGTCGGTTGAGCCGCTGCGGGTCCAGCGGCGGGAGGGGAGACGGGGACGGCGGAATCCGTTCCTGCGGGAGCGGGAGCATCATCGGGCCCGGAGGCTGCGGAGGGCATGAAGGTGGTGTGCACGCGCCCCTTGAAGCTCAGGACCTTGCCATTGTCGACGACCTTCAGCCCCTTGGCCTCGATCCGGCCGTTGTCGCCGAGTATGACCGTGACGGGTTCGGTGGAGGTGACAGAGCCGGATTTGAAGTCGACGAAAGCGGATTGCATCTGGACTTCCTGACCTGCATCCGTCGTCACGCGGACGCTCTGTCGCAGATTCATCTGCTCCTTCTGGGTATTCAGCACGCCGATATCGGCCTCGAGCCGGGCGACGCTGCCCCGGTCGTCGGTGACGATGCGGGCCCGCAAATCCTTCAGCTCCACGAAATTGGGCTTCCGGACATCCTGCGTGGCCGCGCTGGCGGTGACTTCGTAAGGGCGGTTGTCGTTCTTGAACCCGGTGAGCCTGGGTGCCTCCATGGTCACGCTCGTGCCGTCGACCCCGATATTGTCGAAGCTCAGATTCTCGATCTGCTTGAACGGCTCGAAATAGGCGAAAAGGGCCACGGACGCCATGGCCAGGATGGACCCTGAGGGAATCGCGATCTTTGCGAAGCGCACCCAGCGGGAATGACGCCGGGCCTTGCGGAAGGCGTGCGTACGGGCAGCCGGCCTCGAGACCCGGCTGTCCTGTGTCGTGATGACCTGAAATCCCGCCACGTCCGATCCAATCCCTTCCGTCTGACCGCTTTCTGGCGCCATGCCGATCGGTGATGGCGATGTTATGACGGACATGGGGTTTATGCGGGAAAGTTTAAGTCTGCGTCAACTATGCGCGAAAATGTCGGTCTCAGCCCAGCCCAGAAGATCGAGCTGCGCCCGGGTCGGCAGGAACGAGAAGCATTGATGGGCGATGCCGAGCCGGTTTTCCCTTTCCAGCCTCTGGTCGAGCTTGTCCTTGAGGGCATGGAGATGCAGCACGTCCGATGCGGCATAGTCGAGCTGGGCCGGAGTGAGGATGTCGGCGCCCCAATCGGAGGATTGCTGTTGCTTGGACAGCTCGATCCCGAGGAATTCCCGCACGAGGTCCTTCAGGCCGTGCCGGTCCGTATAGGTGCGCACCAGCCTCGATGCCACCTTGGTGCAGTAGACGGGCCGCGGCATCACGGCGAAGGCGTGGAAGAGCACGGCCAGATCAAAGCGGGCATAATGGAAGATTTTGAGGACGCTCTCGTCCGCCAGGACGCGGATCAGGTTCTCAGGCAGCGGGCCGTCCTTCAGGATCTGCACCACGTCGGCATCGCCGTCGCCCTTCGAGATCTGCACCACGCAGAGCCGGTCCCGGTGAGGGTTGAGGCCGAGCGTCTCGGTGTCGATCGCGATCGCGGAGCCGGGCTGATAATCCGCGGGCAGATCGCCGCGATGGAAACGCGCTGTCATGGAAGGTAAGCCAATTGCGAAAGATGCCGGATGCGGCTCTAGCGTGTCTCGACGCGATCTTCAACGATCAAGAAAGCCCCGCCGGAAGCGGGGCTTTCAGGATGGTGCACGTTCGCCTCAGTAGCAGACCTCAACGCGCCGCAAGACGAGGCGGCCGTACCGGTTGACCACACGCCTGCGCTCGATCACGCAATACGAGCCGAAATAGGCGGGCTGGTAGGAAGGATAATAGGCAGGACCGTAGCCGTAATAATAGGGATTCGCGATGGCGCCGAGGGCGAGGCCCCCGAGCAGGCCCGCCACCACCGCACCACCATAGCCGCGGCGATAGTAGCGATAGGGATAGCCGCCGTAATAGCGCCGCCCGTAATAGGCCCGGCGATAGCCTCTATCGCGGTAACCGTAGTAGCGGGCGCCCCGGTAGACCCGAGGGCCGGGACCGTAATAGCGGGCACCCCGATAGATCCGGGGCCCGGCAAACGCCCTGTCCCGGTAGGCAGGCACCCGGATGGCGGAACGGGGGGCGATCGGACGCTCCCAGCGGGGCTGCGCCGAAGCGGGGCTCGGCTCGAGTGCTGCGGCACCGCCCAGGAACAGGGTCGCAGCCATCAGGACTTTGAACGATGCGCGCATGGCGTCCTCCAGGACACGTTATGCCTGAACAACGGCATTGCGCATTCCATAGTTCCGATTCGAGCCCTGGCGCCCCAGCCGAGAAGGCTGATGTTCCTCAAGGGGTTCCCGGTGATTGGGAGGACGAGCTTTCCCTCCCCGCAGCCCAACAGGAGGGCCGCGCCACGAGCTCTTCGAGCGTGGACGCCAAGGTTTCCCGGCTGACAGGCTTCTCCAGCCACGGCACGTTCCGCAACTCGGACGGGCCGTCTGCATTCCGGGGTAGTCCGGAATAGACCGCGAAGGGAACCCCACGGCTCTTCAGGGCACGGGCGATCTCCACCGAAGTTCCATCCTTGATCATGACGTCGAGGAGGGCGATGTCCGGCGTGTCGTTCTCGAGCCAGCTCAGGGCCTGAGCCTTGCTCATGAAGGGGCCTTCCACCACGAAGCCGGCGTCTTCGAGGGAAGCTTCGAGGGACATGCCGATCAAGGCCTGGTCTTCCACGATCATGCAGCGTGTCGGAGCCATGGAATCTGCCTACCTAATAGGTCGGCCACAGGCTTCAGAGAGGCCTGTGGGGCGGTGAAGAGTGCGGCTGGACGGGCGAATCATCGCATCCGCTAACGGAACCAGATCATCGTCCTCTTCGCCGGGTGTCTCATTCACTTATGTAACTCTCGAATATCCTACCTCTTGAGCATGTCCTGACCCTTGGGCATGGCCTTTTCTCAGGCTTGGCAGTTCCTGAACTTGGGAAAGTCCTAACCCCTCAGGGATGAGGCTGACGCCTCAGGATCGGCTTGCCAAGAAGGCCTTTCGTTTCGATGGTAGGACTGCGTTGCCGGCAAGGACTTGCCACCTTCTTCGGGCACATTAATTCCTGAGCATCCGTGTCCGAAGAAAGCGGCGAGGCTTCACATAGGTTAATGCACCGGCCTCCGGGGAGGCGTCTGCTTTTGAGTTCTGGACGAGAAGGGATGCGAATGGCGGCTGAGACACCCCTGAAGCAGCAGATGCTGGCCGCCATCCCCCATCTGCGAGCCTTCGCAATTTCTCTCTGCGGCAATGTGGACCGCGCCGACGATCTGGTGCAGGGGGCCCTTCTGAAGGGCCTGAGCAATATCGACAAATTTCAGCCCGGCACCAGCATGCAGGCCTGGCTCTTCACGATTCTTCGCAACGACTTTCTCACCCAGGTCCGCCGCAGAAAGCGCGAGATCGAGGACCCGGAAGGCGCGTGGGCCGAGAAGGTGGCCGTCATGCCCGATCAAGGATCGCGCCTCGATTTCGAGGACATGCTGAAAGCCCTTGCGCAACTCCCGCTCGACCAGCGCGAGGCGCTCCTACTCGTGGCGGCGGAGGGGCTGACCTATGAGGATGCGGCGCGGATCTGCGGCACGAATATAGGCACCATCAAGAGCCGCATCAATCGAGCGCGCCGACGGCTGACGGAACTGATGAACTTCGACGCCCATGACGACCTGGGCCCCGACCGTCTCGTCAAGGCGGCCCTCTTCGTTCACACATCGGCCTGAACCCGAGAGGAGCTTGGCGGCAGGCATGCCTGCCGCCAAGCCCGGTATCCGTTCACGCCGCTTGGGCCGGCGGATTCGCGCGGAGGAGCCACAGCTCGACGGCGGCCAGAACGGCGACCGCAAGGCCTATGCCGACATGTGCCCAGAGGGCGGCAGCGATGCCCGCGAAGCCCAGAATCCAGGGAGCCGCAAGCGTCCAGAGGCCGAGAGCCAGGCTCCCCCACTCCTCCCATTCATGCAGCTCCCGGACGGCCGCGAGCGCCAGCACGGCGACTGCAAGACCGCAGATCCAGGCGTTCCAGGACGCGGCCTGCTCTCCGCCGAAGCCGAAGAGCCAGGGAGAGACGAACAGACATGCGGCCAGAACGGCATTAACGATGTTGATGGCGGTGAGTTCGGTTCTTCCTTTCAGCATGATCAACCTCCCTTGCCGGAAGCGAAGGTTTCATCAATGCACCCTCTCGGGTGCCTTCCCGCCGGACGGGCCCTCGCGGCTCCCGTCCGTCCAGGAACCCGGTGCGAGCCATCCGGATGACGGCCCGCCGAAAGGCATGTCGTGGTCGCTCCGCGAGACGCGCCCGATCAGTTCATCCCGCAGACGATCGAGCTCGATCCGGCCCGAGGCGATCTCGCGGAGCGCGAGAAGCGTCACAGGCTCCTGACCCCGTGCGATCAGCGGCTCCGCGCCGGCCGCCAGCCGGTGCGCCCGCTCGGCCGCGAGCAGCACCAGTTCGAACCGGTTCGGCACGAACCGCTCGCAGTCGCATGTCGTGATCCGTGCCATGGTACGCTCCATTCCTCATGCTGCGAGACGCCGGCCGTCCCGCACATACGAGACGACGAACGCCGCGGGCGCAGCGGGATCCGGGCTCCACTCGGCATCCAGACACCGCAGGGCCGCCCTCACCTCGGGCAAGCGCGAGGGCTGGCCTTCGGGCATTCCGTCCGTATCGGCCAAGTCGAGCAGGTACTCGTCCCAGGCCCAGCGCCACAGGATCTCGCGCTTGCAGTCGAGGGTCAGCAGCGGGTGACGCAGAACGTCGTCGGGAGAGCCGAAGACGGAGGCCGGATTGACGAAGGCCCGGTCCAGCTCCGGCATGACCGGCGTGTCGCAGCGGCCGTAGCGGTTCTGCAGCAGGGACAGCCGCACGATGCCGCTCATGGCGCTTTCCACGGCGTCTCGCTCCCGCCTCGGGCGGGATGCGGCTCCGCTCTTGTCAGGAAAGCCCGTCTCGCCCTCGACGCGACAGGCCAAACCCTCCCGGTCCGCGTAGGCGACGGCCTGCTCGCGGGTTTCGAAGGTCAGCTCGACCTGCGCGAGCGGATCGTCGCCGGCAATCCACCCCATCAGCGGCTCGGTCGTTTGCGGGCTGCGCCGCTCGAAGCGCAGAACCCACCCTCTCATGTCGGCCCTTCCCGAGGTCGTCACGGACGGCTTCCGGCGGCTGATCACGGCCTGCGCATCCTCGGGCCAGGGCTGCCCGCGGACGAGGCCTGACGGTGGCGGCTGGTTGTGGCCTATGCCGATGCTGAGCTCATGCATGCTGCGTTCCTCCTCGAATCCTTCGAATCCCCCGCGACCCAGGGGCGTTTCGCGTTTCCGGACCATCCACGATCCCTGCCCGCGATCCCTGCGGTCAAAGCTCCGTCCGGTTGCGGCGCTCGGATCGAGGCCGCGGCCCTGCGATACTCGGTGGCAGCCGTGGGATCGTACCGCGAGAGCGCCGCGATCACGGCATCGATCCGCGATCTCGGCCGAAGCTCTGGCAGGGACCTGCGCGCCACCTGCTCGAGCAGAAGCTCGTCCCGCGCCCAGGAGAGCAGGATCGTGCGCTTCTCCTCGCGGGTGAACCAGGGATGCCCCGTCACCTCGCCGGGATCGTCGAAGGCGCTTCCGGGATCCACCAGAGCCTCCGTGAGAGACGGCCGGGGGACCTGCGATGCGCAGAGCCCGGGCATGAACTCGCCGGCCCGAGGGGCGCCGGCGCGATGATCGATTGTGGTCGGTTGAATCATCGTTCCCCTTCCTTCCATGACCCATCATGGGCACCCGGCTGCCCGGGTGCCCCGCCATACGAAGCGACCTGAAGATCAATGCTTGGTCGTATCCCCGCTGTTGACGGCGATCCGCTTGACGTTCGACCGGCCCTGCGCCGATTTCGGCATGGTGACGGTGAGCACACCGTTCTTGAACGAGGCATCGACCTTGTCGTCCTCGACATCCCAAGCGAGCGGGATGCGGCGCTCAAAGCGGCCGTAGTACCGCTCGCTGAAGGCGTGGTCCTTGTCCTCGATCTCGGATTTCTTCTCGCCGCGGATGGTGAGAACGCCGTCGCCCATCAGCACCTCGACATCCTTCTCCTCGATGCCCGGCAGTTCCGCCGAGACGCGGATATCTCCGTCGGTTTCGACGACTTCCACATGCGGCCATCCGCCCACGCGTCCCGTGCTGTGCCCCGTGCCGCCGAGGGAGCCGAACGGGGCCATGTCGAACGTACGAAAGACGTCGTCGAAGAGCCGGTTCATCTCGCGATGAAGCGTCATGAAGGGATCGCCTTCCTCGCGATAGCGGCTCGGGGTCGTCTGCGAGTTGCGACCCCATGGAATGAGATCGCGCATATTCATGCTTCCTTCCTCCTTTCACTCATGCGCCGTCGTTCGGTGCCGGCGTCAGCGTCCGGCACCGAGATCGGCGAGGATCGCGGCGTTAAGCGGCCTTGCTGTGCTCGATCTGCTGCGGCTGGGCCTTGTCGCCGGTCGCGATCTCGATCCGGCGGGGCTTCAGGGCCTCGGGCACCTCGCGCTTCAGCTCGATCGTCAGCAGTCCGTTCTCGAGGCTGGCGCCGGTGACCTTCACATGGTCGGCGAGATTGAAGGTCTGCCTGAAGGCGCGGGTCGCGATGCCGCGATGCAGATATTGCCTGCCCTCTTCGGAAACCTTCTTCTGGCCTGCGATGAGGAGCTGGTTCTCTTTCTGGGTGATCTCGATCTCATCGGTCGAGAAGCCGGCGACGGCCATGGTGATGACATACTGGTCCTCGCCCGCCTTCTCGATATTGTAGGGCGGCCAGTTGGTCATGGAATCGATCTGCGAGGACTGGTCGAGCAGATCGAACAGCCGGTCGAACCCGACCGTGGAACGGTAAAGGGGGGAAAAGTCAAAAGCCGATCTCATAGCTACATCCTCCACGTGAGCAACGTAACCATAAGGGTGCCGGACACCTGCCGGCGCCCGTAAGGCCAAGCCTTTAAAGGCCTTGGCAATCATGATGTTAAGAGCGCCGGCTCTGTTTTTCAAGAGGGTGCGCGAGCGCAGTTTCGGTGTTGGAGCATCGGACCTGAAGAGCCGCGTCCGTGAAAACGAATCCATTTTTTGGGCCCGATGCGCTAGTCTCATCACAGCTCCATGAAGGAACGACGGATCATGCTCCACGCACTTCCCCTCGCCGTCCTGACGGTCCTTGCCGCCGCCCCCTCGATTGCGCCTCGGGCTTCGGATGCCGTCATCCGCGCCCAGCACCAACAGCAATCGCCGCAGGCGGCCCCGAAGCGGGACTGCGAGAGGAATCGCGAGGAAGGCGTGAGCTCCTGATCAGGCCTGCTGCAGGGCGGCCCGCTCGGCTACGATGGCCGGCGGCACCTGCTCGCCCGGGACCCTCCTGCGGCTGCGAAGAGCGGCATTGAGCTCCGCGCCGAAGATGAAGATCGCCGCCGAGATCTGCAGGAAGATCAGGGCCGTCAGGAAGCCGGCGAGGCCCGCATAGGTCGCCTTCATGTGGGTGACACGGGCCAGGAACTCGCCGTAGAGCGTCGCGCCCGCAAGCCACAGCACCAGCGTCGCCGCGATGCCGGGCGCGATGTCCCGCAAGGGGGCGCGCGTATCCACGAGCCAGAGGTGCGCGGCCGTCAGGCCGGCGACGAGAACGATGGAAGCCAGCGCATAACGCACCAGATCATAGGTCAGGCGCACGGATTTCAGATCCGTCACATAGAATCCGGCGGCGCGCCAGATCGAGGGCCACAGCACCACGAGAACGGACGCCGCCACCAGCGCGCCCGCGCCTCCCACCACGAAGCCGATGCCGATGAGCCGCGCCCGCCACCAGGGCCTCGACCGCGCGGTCCCGTAAGCGCGGCAGAGAGCCACCCGCAGGCTCTCCACGCCGTTCGTCGCCACCAGCAGGGTGATGATGACGGAGATCGTCAGCACGTTGCGCTTGGGCACGAGGACCCTGTCAGCCTCTCTCGCCAGCGGCCCCGCCACGCCCTCGGGCCAGACATCGAAGAGCAGGTGGACGATATGCGTGGAGATGCGCCCCGCGCCGAGAAAGGCCGCCAGGGCCGCCACACAGACGAGGAACGGGAACAGGGCGATGACGAGAGAGAGTGCCACGTGGCTCGCCATGGCCAGGCCGTCGTTGCGCCCAAAGCTCACCCACGCGTCGGAAAGGGCCGCAAGGAAGGGGCGGATGCGGGTGGACAGGACGGCAAGGGGCATGGCGCGCATGGAGGATCCGAGGCTCGGCGGACCGGCCGGGCTGTCCCGCGCGATCCCGATTCTTTGTCGCAATCCGGCGGACCGGATGGCAAGGGCCGAGACGCCGCGTGCCGCCTCAGCCGCTGCGGGCCCGCGCCTCCCTGGCGAGATCGACGAGCCTGGGGCGCAGCTCCTCCGGCCCTCGCAGGGGCGGGGCAAAGGAGAGCCGCAGCAGCTCGTCGCCGAGCGCCAGCTGCAGACCTTCCGGATCGATCCCGATCAGCCGCCACGCGCCCTCGCGCCCGCCGCAGAGGTTCGTCGCATAGAGCGCCACCGCGTCTCCATGATCCTCGTTCATGTGCTCCACGGCTCCCGCTTCCATCTCCGCGAAATCGGAGAAGGCGGACATGTCGGTCAGCAGATCTTCACGGGACATGCGGTAGGCGCGGCCGAAACCGCCGTTGAGGCTGCCCGAGGCAATGTTCAGCCGCCAAAAGGCGAAGTCGGGGAAATCCACGTAGAGCGCGGATTTGGGATGCTGCAGGAGATAGCGGCGGCGAACCCGTCGCGCCTCGTCCGAACCGGGCTCCAGCCTCTCGGCACGAGCGAGAAGGGTGAGGCGCGGATGGGCCAGCGGATCGCCCTTGCCGAGGGCGGAAAGCAGAAGCGAGCAGCGCGAATCGTCCGCGAGCAGACGGGTATGAACCGACAGTTGCGAGGTGAGGATCACCGGCGAGCCGTCGATGTCGGTGCCCACCGCCACCAGGCTGGCGAAGGGCATGCCCTCGTCGGCGCCAATGGTGGCGAGCGCGCCCGAGCGGGCGGTGCGCATCAGCCTCTTGGCCAGAAGCCGCGCCTCGTCGTCCACCGGCAGGGTCGGGTCTTTTTCCGTCATGTTCATGATCCTAGGCCCTCCCCCTGTTCGAGACAACCGACGCCACGCATCCCGGTGGCGGCGCCCGAGCCCGGCCGGCCCGGCCGGGATACGATCGTCGTAAAGAACGCAGCAACCCGATCACGGGAACGACCCCGCTCGCCGCGTGCTTGCTTGCGGAGCCCCCTTAGGCCCTTGTGATGACTTCGCCGACGCTCGGCCAGTGATCGTAGCTGGCCATGCCGGGCGGACCACCGCGACCGGCACGAGTGAGAACTTCAGAATTTTAACGCTCCGGTATTCTGTCGCCGATGAACTCCCTCAGCAGTCTGGTCTTTGCTCGCGACCAGGACCGCACCTGTTCCGCTCTGATTTTCGTGGAGAGGCTTCCTGAAGGGGCCAGAGACATCACGTCTTCGCTCCTCGGGGGCAGCGGATTGACAGCCGCGCAATTTGATGTCACAGGTAGTGACATGAATTCGCAGACAGCACGGAAGTACGAGAGCCCCTTACGACAGGCCCAGGCGGAGGAAACCCGCCAGCGCATCCTCGCCGCGGTTGCCCGGCTGTTCGAGACTGCCCCGGAAGAAGCTCTCTCCTTCGACGCCATCGCCGAAGAAGCTGGTGTCCAGCGACGCACGGTCTTCCGACACTTCACTAACAAGGACACACTACTTGAGGCGTTTTGGGCCTGGACCAACCAACAGGTTGCTTTGCGGACATGGCCGGAGACAGAGGCAGACCTGGTCGCCATGCCACCCGAGACCTTCGCCGGCTTCGACCGTCACGAGGGACTAATCCGCGCGGCACTGACTTCCCGTTCTGGCCGCGAGATGCGCTTGCGTGCCAACCCGGAGCGGCAGGCCGCCTTCCGCAGAAGTCTTGCCGACGTCACGCAGGGCCTGGACCCCTTGCGGGCGAAGCAAGCGGTTGCCGTGATCCAGCTCCTCTACAGTGCGCCCGCTTGGCACACGCTCAAAGACTATTGGAATCTCGACGGCCAGGAGGCTGGCGAAGCCGTGTCCTGGGCCATCAGCACGCTTCTAGACGCGCTCCGACACGGGAGAAGCAATCAAGAGGACCTAGGAAAGCAAGAGGAACAGACATGACCAGCACAATCAAACTTACACCGTCCCGGGACATCGACACGCTCTGGGTCGTCCGTGATCGGGTACGCTTCAGTGGGTATCTCGAAGGCACCCCAGTCGTTGTACTCGAGGTCCAAATACCTGCGGGCTCCGGAACCCCGCTCCACCGCCACCCGTCCCCCGAGTTCTTCCGAGTTCTATCCGGCGAGGTGACGTTCACAACGCTTCAGGATGGAGAGGAACAACGTCTGATCGCCCGCGCCGGGGACGTGTTGAACGTGCCCTCCGATGTCCCGCATGGCTACACGAACACCGGTAGCACGCCCGCCGAACTTCTCGTGGTCATCGACCGCTCGATGGAGGCGTTCTTCCGCGAGGTCGGCACGAAAAAACCCGGCTTCGGCCCTCCGACTCCCGAAGAACTGGACCTCGTCGGAGCAGCCTGCGCCAGACATGGCATCTCCTTCGTCGGGACTGCATCGTCGACCCTCAACGTCGCTTGAGCCTACTTTGGCACCGACTGCTGATGCGTCGTCCGCTAGATTGCGCCGCAATTGCACAGCAATTCAATCCGGGGAACGGGCTCCAGGCGTCTCGCCAACGCTCGCCCCGGGCACTGCCCCAGCCCACGTCGTCTTTCCGATAGGCTCGGATGCCGAACTAATGTCCTGTCGAGGGAACTTGGCAAGTGCGGACGCCATAGCCTTAAATGTTACGTCGCCGTCCCCGTCCCCAACCGTCCGGGCCGCAGGTCCCTGTATTTCGCCCATGATGCGCGGGTCTAGACCAGCCTCCCGCCACAAGGTCTTGAAGCGTTGTCGCGAGCCGTGGTTTGGCGCAACATTGGGATCAGGGACAAACTGGCGGACAAACTCCACAAGGCTGTTATTCGCACCCTGTAGCGGGCCAAGAACCTTCTTCTCCGGATCAGGTTCAGCCTCATTCGGCTTCAGGAATAGATGGCCATCCGGAGGCGACATGACGAAGCCTGGGAACCCTAGTTCGACCAAGTGAGGGGGCAGCGGTATTTCCCGTGCCTGTCCATCCTTCACAGATCCGGCCTTCGGTGTGACTGTCAGAACCTCCTATCCAAGCACGACATCCGCGACAGGCCGGAAGCGCCGCTCCAAGGCCGCCGGAAGGCGCATCGCTTTTCCTCAGGGGTTGCAGTCGTAAGCCTCAAACGGTCTCGGTGAGGGAGCCCCTGAATCACTTCTTCATTAGCGTCAATCTCCCGGTCCCAAAGACCGGGAGGGCCGGGGATCATCGTCGAAGGCATCTACCCAAATCCGGTAAGCAATTCCGGCGAGAGCCACCGTCTCCTTGGGCGTGAGCCTGCGAGGTCCCTGCCTTGCAGCGGCATAGTGTTTCGCCAGAGCCGCACTGACCTGAGCATGACGCTCCTTGGCGACCTTTGGATCGGATGTCGAAAGAGACAGACGAATGTCCTGAGCCGTCGGGCCGATCTTCTTCGTGACGATCCGGTCACCGACAGGGATCAGTAACTTTGTTCCCCTGATGCGGTCGATGACGTCGGACGGGATACGTTGGATGAACTGTTCGTTGCGAGTACCAGGGCGTCTCATGGGACGAGCTGTACGGAGGGGCATGTCGATCAGGCATGTTGTACAGTCGCCTGACCCTAAACCCTTACCACACCTCAAGTTCTTAGTCTTGCTCGACTAAGGAAAGAGATGGTGCCCAGGAGAGGACTCGAACCTCCACGGCTTTCACCACTGGTACCTGAAACCAGCGCGTCTACCAATTCCGCCACCTGGGCATGCCTGTTCGGCGAGGCTTCGTTTACGGCGCTTCTCGGGCCACGTCAATCGCTGAAAATGCGTCCGATGCGCTTTCTTGGCGCAACGCCCCTTCACAGGGGGGCGGCGTTTGACTAGAGACATGGCTCAATTCATGGCCAAGTCATTGACCGGACATATCCTTGACTGGCCCGTCCCTTGAGCGGTCGGTCCCATGTGACCAGGAGGATTTCATGATCGGCGCCCTTCGCACGCCTGAGCAGCAAATTGTCACGGTCTTCGGCGGATCAGGCTTTCTCGGCCGCTACGTGGTCAGCCTCCTGGCCAAGCGCGGGTATCGCGTGCTGGTGCCCACCCGCCACCCGAATCTCACGAACTTCCTGCCCATGGGCAAGGTGGGACAGGTGCATCCGATCCAGGCCAATATCCGCTACCCCGAGTCGATCAGGCACGCGGTGATGCGGGCCGACCATGTCATCAATCTCACCGGCATCCTGCAGGAAAGCGGACGCCAGACTTTCGAGGCGATCCATGCGGAGGCTCCCCGCCTCATCGCCGAGGCCGCCGAGAAGGCCGTGTCCTTCATTCATGTCTCCGCCCTCGGCGCCGACGCCCGTTCCGAATCGGCCTATGCCCGCTCCAAGGCGGCGGGCGAGGCCAATCTCATGACGGTGCGGCCGGACGCCGTGATCCTGCGCCCTTCGATCCTGTTCGGGCCAGGCGACAACAGCTTCAACCGGTTCGCGTCCCTTGCCCGCATGCTCCCCGTGCTGCCGCTGCCGGGCTGCGACACCCGCTTCCAGCCCGTCTATGCGGGCGACGTGGCCGAGGCCATCGCGCGCGCCGTGGACGGCACGGTGAAGCCGGGCACCTACGAGCTCGGCGGCCCCGAAATTCGCACCATGCGCCAGATGATGGAATTCGTCTGCGAGGTCACCGAGCGCAGGCGTGCCATCGTGCCGGTACCGAACGCCATCGCCCGGTTCCAGGGCACGGTCATGGGCGCGCTCGACAAGCTCACCCTTGGCCTCCTGCCGGACGAGATCATCACCACCCACGACCAGGCCGTCCTGCTCGAAACCGACAACGTGGTCTCCGAGGCCGCCACCGCCGAGGGCCGCACCATCCAGGGAATGGGCGTGACGCCCACCACTATCGAGGCGATCGTGCCGTCCTATCTGGTGCGCTTTCGCAAGACCGGCCAGTTCGACCTCAAGCGCAACGCCACCACCACGACGCCGGACCTTCTGGCTCCGCGGTCGGGGGGCGCCTCCTCGGACTTCCAGCCGGAGCAAGCCTCCGGCCCGGCCGCGATCGAGCCGCCGGACGCGGTTCGCTCCATCCGCTAGATCTGTTTCCGCTTGTGCGGATTCATCTCTCTTCTCCGGTTTGGCGCAGTTTCAACGGCGAACCGGATCCACTTCGCCGAAGAATGCTCTACCGCGCCTCGATCGACGCCCGGTCCCCGCGGCGGGGCGGAAGCCGCCTCGCCGGATCCCGCATGAGCCTCTTGTGCAGGTGGACCATCATCGCCGCGCCGAAGATCGGGGTGATGAGGTTGAGCACCGGCACCAGGACGAGACCCGCCAGAACGACGCCGCCTGCCAGTACGGTGCCACGGTGCTCCGCGCGCAGGCGCTTGACGTCCTCGGGCGACCAGAAGCGGCCCGCCGCCAACTCGAAATATTCACGGCTCAGAAGGTAGGCGTTGGCGGCGAAGAACACGCCGATATTGACTCCCGGCACGAAGAGCAGGAGGAGAGCGACGAGGTTCACCGCCAGGGAGAGAGCCCCGAAGCGCAGGCCGTAGAGAATGGCTTTTCCAAAGGGCAGGGCCTGGCCCGGCGGATCGGCGGGATAGCGTCTCGTCTCCACCACCTCGGCCACGTCGTCGAGGAAGTAGCCCGCCACAACGGCGGAAACCGCAGGCAGCAGATAGGCTAGCGCGACGAAGAGGCCGAAGCCCGCCAGGAGGAAGGCGAGGGTATCGAGAATCGGATAGGCTTCGGTCAGTTGATACCTGGAGAGGAATGCATCGAGGAGGCGCGTCAGCACGACCCAGACCAGCGCCAGCAGCGCCAGGGTGAGGCCGATGGACTTCCATAGGATTCGCCGGAGCGCCGGGGAAAACACGTCGCGGGCCGCCGCGACAACCGTCTGGATCAGCATGTCTCGTTCGTCTTTCTCGAAGCATCGGGCGCGGGGCGGTTCCGCTCCAGGACCCCGTCCGATGCTCCCTCGGTAGGAAATCGCCGCCTCGCCGGAGAAGGCGTGGCCTTTTACTTATGGACGACCCTCTCGGATCGCGAGAGGGTTCTGGAGAATGGGGACATCCGTGCCGCTCGACAGCCCGCCCGCCATCAACGCCTCCCCGGAACCCGATGTGGTGATCGTCGGAGCCGGCAGCGCCGGCATCGCGGCGGCGCTGCGGCTCGTCGCCGAGGGGCTCACGGTCGCGGTGCTGGAGGCGCGGGACCGGATCGGAGGGCGCGCCGTCACGCGGGCCTTCAAGGGGTATCCCGTGGATCTCGGCGCCCATTGGCTCCATGCCGGGCCGATCAATCCGCTCGTGAAGCTGGGCTTCGTCCGGGGCGAGCCTCTGAGACGGGCGCCGACGGAGGGCCATTTCTACGTGCGCGGCAGGCCCGGAAGCCGGGCCCAGGCCGCGGCCCTCGACCGGGCCTTCGCCATGGCCGACCGGGCGATGACCCAGGCCGCCAGGACGGCCGAGGACCGGCCCGCCGCGAAGGCCCTGCCGCCCGGCATGGGCCCGCAGGGCCGCCGCGTCTGCGCCATCCACGGGCTCGTCTCGGGGCGGCCCCTCGACCAGGTGAGCCTGCACGATTTCCCGAGCATGGAATATGCCGACAACCTGTTTATCGCAGGCGGCCTCGGCGCTTACGTCGCGCGTCTCGGCAAAGGCCTGCCGGTCACCTTCAGAGCCGCCGTTCGCTCCATCGACTGGTCGGGACAGGGCGTACGGGTGGAGAGCACCGCAGGCACGCTTCGCGCGAAAGCAGCCATCGTGACTGCCCCGATGGCCGTGCTGCAGGCAGGCGGCATCCGCTTCGCGCCCGCCTTGCCGAACGCGGTTCAGCAGGCGATTCACGGCTTTACCCAGGGCATCTACGAGCACG
Source organism: Microvirga makkahensis (assembly GCF_009830105.1). Lineage (GTDB taxonomy): Bacteria > Pseudomonadota > Alphaproteobacteria > Rhizobiales > Beijerinckiaceae > Microvirga > Microvirga makkahensis. The sequence continues at coordinate 93,363 of NZ_WURB01000006.1, read as the reverse complement.
TGATTCTGCACTGGCCCGATGCGCCTTTCAGGGGTCCCGACCGGCTCGCGACATTGACCGGCACGCGTCGCTCGCCGCCCGGTCTCCTCACGCGCATCGATGACACGCCTTTCCATTTCTTCGAACTCGATCAGCCGCATGCGGCGCAGTTCGACCGGCGCGACCCCTATGCTCCCGCCCGTTTCGCGCGCGAGGTCCTGGCCGAGCATTTCGGGCATCGCGCCTTGCGGCGCTTGAGCGTCGTGCATGCCACCGGCTGGCGCAACGATCCCTGGTCGCGCGCGTCCTGGGCCGTCATTCCGCCGGGTCGCGCCGCCATCCGCGACAGCCTGAAGATGCCCGTGGGCGAGCGGATCTGGTTTGCGGGCGAGGCGCTCTCCCGCGCCCAATGGGGCACGGCCGGAGGCGCGTGGGAGGAAGGCGAGCGGGCTGCGGCGCAGCTCTGCGCCGCGCTTCGGCGTCGTGAGACGGCACCTGATCACGGAACAATCCGCACCGCTCCATGATCTAGGCGCAGGCCTCGGCACTACCGTCATCTTCGGCGCAACGACGAAGTCCTCTACGATCCGGAGGGCATCGATCTTCCCGGCCTCAAGGCGGCTCTACCGAAGCTATTCACGGCATCAGGGGCATCCCGGCGGAAGCCGTCAGAGATGGGGCCGGCGACCCGCTCGACGATTCCATCATCCTCATGGACGAGTCGGGCCGCGTTCCGATGACCGTGCCGTTCGTCGAGGCTCTGTCCCCCCGCCTGCGCGGCACGACGTGCTAGGGAGCTTCAGGACGTCCCGGAGTGGACATGCAACGGTGATCGTCGCAAGATGCCGCCCGGCCTCGGGGGTCCGATCACGCGCCTGCAGAATTCTCTGATGACCAAACTCGAAAAGCATGGCGCCCTCTCGGAAGAGGAGAGGGAAGTCCTCCAGAGGATCACGGCGCGAACCAGTGTCCATGAGCCGCGCGAAGAGATCGTGCCCGAAGGCAGCACCCCTTCTCACAGCAGCCTCGTCCTGTCCGGATTTGCGATCCGCCACAACCATCTTCTCCGATGGGCGGCGGCAGATCACGGCGATCCATGTGCCCGGCGACTTCGCAGACCTCCACAGCCTCCTGCTCAGGAAGATGGACGGCGGAGTTACGGCTCTGACCTCCTGCAGGGTCGCGTCCGTTGCCCACAAGGACTTGCGCGAGGTGACGAGGAGCTTTCCCTTCCTCACACGCGCACTCTGGCTCACGACCCTCATTGACGGCGCCGTGCACCGGATCTGGATGACGTCGCTTGGACGCATGGATGCCCGCGAGCCTCTGGCCCATTTCCTTTGCGAGCTGCCCGACCGCCTGGCATCCATCGGGATGGTGAAGGACGACAGCTTCGAGCTGCCGCTGACCCAGGCCGATCTGAGCGACGCTTTCGGGCTCTCCACGGTCCACGTCAACCGCACCCTGCTGGAGCTTCGGAGCAGCGGGCTGATCTCGTCGTCCGGAAAGACGCTGACGATCAGGGATCGGCAGGCGCTCCAGCGGATCGCCCAGTACAACCCCGATTATCTGCGCATCGATCAGAAGCTGGAGCGGGATTGAGGACGGCCGCAAGCATCGGCCTTCACCATGCTCAGCGGTCCTCATGCTGAAGGTTGAGATAGGTGGGCGTGAACTCGCCGACCGTCTTCAGCCGCTCCCAGTCGAGAATCGTCAGCGCATCGCCCTGCCATCGGATGAGCCCCTCCTTCCGCAACTCCTGCAGCACGCGATTCACGTGCACGGTGGAAAGCCCCAGCGTGTCGCCGAGCTCCGCCTGGGTCAGAGGCAACTGGATCGTATCGCCGTCGGTGCGTCCGACGGCATTGAGGCGCAGGAAGAGCTCGCAGATGAAATGCGCCATGTGGGCCGTGGCCGAGAGGCGGCCCATGGCGGTGAGCCATTCGCGGTGAATGGCTCCATCGACGAGGGTGTTGAGCCACAGGAGGCGCGTCAGGTGGGGATGCTCGGCGGTGATCCTTTCGAGCATCGTGTGGGGCACCACGGCGATGCGGCAGGGCGTGAGCGCCAGAACGCCGTGATCCATGGCCCTCAGAAGAAAACTGTGCAGGTCGACGAAATCGCCGGGCACATGAATCGCCGTGATCTGCCGCCGTCCATTGGAGAAGATCTTGTAGCGCGCGGCAAATCCGTCGAGGAGCAGATTGCTCTCGGACGGATGATCGCCCTCGTGCACGATGTCCTCGTCCGCCTCGACCACTCGAATGCGCGAAATCGCGTTTTCGAGAACCCGCTTCTCCTCGTCGGAGAGACGGTCGTGCTGTTCGAGCTTGAGGAGAAGAGGACCACCGGACATGAAGGCTTTTCATCGAGAATGAAGAACCCTTCTGACCGCTGTGCCCTGAGCCTCGCACTCACATATGTTATATGATGGAGGCATCTCCTCCGGTGCATCGAGCGAAGCTGCCAGGAAGAGGGCATCGGATCGATCCCCGAGATGCAAGCCTACTTTTCATGTCCGACGCTCCAGGGATCACAGCATGCTGGGCAGCACGCGGTCCGGCGGCTTGTGGCCGTCGACGAAGGCCTTGATGTTGACGATCACCTTCTCGCCCATAGCGACGCGGCCCTCGTGCGTGGCCGAGCCCATGTGAGGCAGGAGCACCACCTTGCCCTGCTTGGCGAGCCGCACGAGGCGCGGATTGACCGCGGGCTCCTCCTCGAACACGTCGAGGCCCGCGCCCGCGATGGCGCCGGATTCGATGAGCTTGGTGAGCGCACCCTCGTCGATGATCTCGCCGCGCGCGGTATTCACGAGAATGGCGTCGGGCTTCATGAGCTTGAGCCGCCGCGCCGAAAGCAGGTGGTAGGTGGCGGGAGTGTGCGGGCAATTCACGGATACGATGTCCATGCGCGCCAGCATCTGGTCGAGGGATTCCCAGTAGGTCGCCTCGAGTTCCGCCTCGATCTTCGGCGGCACGTGGCGGCGGTTGTGATAGTGGATCGACAGGCCGAAGGCTCTCGCGCGGCGGGCGAGAGCCTGGCCGATGCGCCCCATGCCCACGATGCCGAGCCGCTTGCCGGTGATGCGCCGGCCCAGCATCCAGGTGGGCGACCAGCCCGCCCAGTTCCCTTCGGGAATCACGCGCGCGCCCTCGGGGATGCGGCGGGCGACCGCGAGAATGAGCGCCATGGTCATGTCCGCCGTGTCCTCGGTGAGCACGCCCGGCGTGTTGGTGACGGTGATTCCCTTCGCGACGGCAGCGGCGACGTCGATGTTGTCGACGCCGTTGCCGAAATTGGCGATGAGCCTGAGACCAGGCCCGGCCTGCTCGATCAGCGCGGCGTCGATCTCGTCCGTGATGGTGGGCACGAGCACGTCCGCCGTGCGGACCGCCTCCGTCAGTTCCTCCCGCGCGAGAGGCTTGTCCTCCAGGTTGAGGCGCGTATCGAACAGCTCGCGCAGCCGCGTTTCGATCACGTCGGGAAGGCGGCGGGTGACGACGACGACAGGTCTCTTTTTCATCGGCTCTCAGCAATCCCGCGTCAAAATGGGCGGGTTCTCGGGAGGCTTTCACGCTCCCTTAACCCTGTTCCGGCAACAAAAAGCGACGAGCCGCCGCGTGGCGGCATCAGCCAAGCTTCTCTATCAGAGGCTTAAGCAGACACAAAGTCGCCGAGAGGAATTCCATGCGCAAGATCGTCGTCGCCATTGCCGCTTTTCTTCTGAGCGCAGTGTCGGCCCAGGCGCAGCAGCCTCCCGGCGGACGCCTCGGCACGGGCCTGCCCGTGCCGCGCTTCGTGAGCCTGAAGTCCGACCGTGTGAACCTGCGCGAGGGTCCCTCCAAGGATCACCGGACCGCCTGGGTGTTCCAGCGCGCGGGCCTGCCCGTCGAGATCATCGCCGAATACGAGACCTGGCGGCGCATCCGCGATTCGGAGGGCACCGAAGGCTGGGTTCTCCATTCCCTTCTCTCAGGCCGGCGCACGGCCCTCGTGATGCCCTGGGCCAATAGCGGCGAACCGCCGATCAGCCTGCTCGACCGGCCGGACCTCAAGGGCGCCGTCATCGCCCAGATGCAGCCGGGCGTGATCACCAACGTGAGGGCCTGCGACGGCAAATGGTGCCGCGTCATGATCACCATGGAGAACGCGCGCGATCTCGACGGCTATGTCGAACAGGAAAAGCTCTGGGGCGTCTATCCCAACGAGCAGATCGAGTAGCCTTCGGGCCTTAGGGATCTTTCGGGTTTGTCAAGGCACCCCGTCATGTAACGCGATATGGGACACGTGACCCGGAACCAGCCTCATGTCCCTCAACCTGAGCTTCAAGTTCCTCCCCTTCCTCGCACCGATCCTCGGCATCGCCTCCCTGGTCGCTCCCCGCTTCCTCAACGTCTTCGTCGCCATCTTCCCGATCGCCTACGCCCTCGCCGGCTTCGGCTTCATCCGCTGAGCGGCATCAGGCGGCTCTCTGGTGTCCCAGGAATCTTCCTCCGAACACGTTCAGCGCCAGGCCCGCCACGACCACGGCGCCGCCGATCGCCTCGACGGGCCGCATGGCCTCGCCCAGGATGAGGGCCGAGCCGAGGATGCCCGCCACCGGCACGAGCAGGGCGAAGGGCGTCACGGTCGCCGCCGGATGGCGCGAGAGCAGGTACGCCCAGATCCCGAAGGCGAGGATGGTGGTGGGATAGGCGAGATAGGCCACGGCCCCCCAGGTGCCCAGGCTCATGCCGGCCAGGGCGGAGAGGACCTGAGCCGGCCCGTCGAGCACAAGCGACAATCCGAGCAGAGGCACCGGTGCGACGAGGCTCGCCCAGACGATGTAGCCCAGCATGTCCACCCGGCCCGCGCGCTTCGACACGATGTTCGCCACGCCCCAGGAGGCCGCGGCGGCCACCGTCATGAGGAACGGTCCGGCCCCGCTGCCGGACAGGCGCGGCACGGCGATGATCACGAGTCCGCAGAACCCGACGAGGCCGCCCGCGACCTGGTGAAGTCCGGGCCGCTCGCTCATGAAGAGCGCCGCGAAGAGGATCGTGAAGAAGACCTGCGCCTGCATGACGAGGGAGGCGAGGCTCGCCGGCATGCCCAGCGCGAGGGCCGCGAAGAGCAACCCGAACTGCGCCACCCCGAGAAAGAAGCCGTAGGCCAGGATGTTCCCGAAGGGAACTTTGGGGCGCGGGACGAAGAAGACGGCCGGAAGGGCGGCGAAGAGGAAGCGCAGAGCGCCGAGCAGCAGGGGCGGCACGGTACCGACACCGAGCTTGATGACCACGAAGCTTAAGCCCCAGATGACGGTGACGAGAACAGCGGCGAGGCTATGGACGATCGGCATGACGGGAGCCCTGCGCACCGCGTGGAACCGGAGTCCGCGATGCGCCGCTTGAGAAAATGGGCACCGGATCGATCGGGGAAAGCGGCCTCCCCTTCCGGTCCGATGCTCCAGCTGCCGCTCTTGAACCGTGTTCGGAGAATTTTTTAGGACGACTTACGGCGAAGGCGTACGATCACCTCGACGCCAGCCACTTCCATGCCCTCGGGCGGCTCGGGCAGATCGGCCACGCTCACGGCGGCGGTGTCGGGCATGTCCACGAGCTCGCCCACATCCTCGAGGAAGAAGTGGTGGTGCTCGGTGGGGTTGGTGTCGAAATAGGCCTTGGAGCCGTCGACGGCGAGCTGGCGCAGGAGGCCGGCTTCCGTGAACTGATGCAGAGTGTTGTAGACAGTGGCCAGGGACACGGGCACGCGGGCGCGGCTCGCTTCCTCGAACAGCATCTCGGCCGTGATGTGGCGGTCGCCCTTGCCGAACAGGAGCCAGCCCAGCGACACGCGCTGCCGGGTGGGGCGCAGGCCGACGCGGCGAAGTTTGTCGCGCAGCTCAGACAGGGGGCAACCCCTCCGGTGGGCCGGAGCCGTGGTGGACTCAATATAGGCGGACAAAGGATCTGTCATCGTCGGAACTGTTTGCGGGAACGAGCGCTTCTATCATCACAATCATAGGAAAGCGAGGGGGTCGCCGCAAGGTGACCCGCGGCCGCGCTTAAGGAATGATCCTTGAGGTTGGAACGGCAAAAGAATTGCCGCTCGGCGCCCGGGTCCCTTTGATGGACGGCCAAGCCTGTGCTACCAGAGCCCCATCGAAGGCCCCGGGACCTGCCCTGGGCCGCTTTTTGAGAACGCGATGAAAGGATCGGCACCCCGGATGGCCCGCCAGTCCAGCTTTAACTACGAAGAGCTCCTTGCCTGCGGGCGCGGAGAATTGTTCGGCTCCGGCAATGCGCAGCTTCCGCTGCCACCCATGCTGATGTTCGACCGCATCACCTCCATCTCGGAAGAGGGCGGCGAATACGGCAAGGGCCATGTGCGCGCCGAACTCGACATTCGCCCGGACCTCTGGTTCTTTCCCTGCCACTTCGCGGGTGACCCCGTGATGCCGGGCTGCCTTGGATTGGACGCTCTCTGGCAGCTGACCGGCTTCTTCTTGGGCTGGGGCGGCTCCCCCGGCCGCGGCCGGGCGCTGGGCGTCGGCGAGGTCAAGTTCTCCGACCAGGTGCTGCCCACCGTGAAGAAGGTGGTCTACGGCGTGGACCTCAAGCGCGTGTTCCGCTCCAAGCTGGTGCTCGGCATCGCCGACGGCTGGCTCGAGGCCGACGGACGGCGCATCTACGAGGCCAAGGACATGCGCGTCGGCCTGTTTCAGACGGAGCCCCCGGCCGGCGGCTGAGGCTCCAGGGCTTCCCGAAGGTCAATGCCGGAAAGACGCATCATGTTGACAAGACATGATCTTTTCGAGAAATCGGCCCTGCGGCGTGCGGCGGGGCCATCTGTTCAGGGGGATCGCTGGGCGATCCCCCGCAGGCTCGCGGTTGAGAATGAGCCGGTCAGGCCTTACGTGTTGGATCACAAGGCCGGCATCCAGGATCCTATGAAGAGGTAGGCTATGAGGCGCGTCGTCGTCACCGGAATGGGCATCGTTTCGTCCATCGGCAACAACACGCAGGAGGTGCTTGCCTCTTTGCGCGAAGCGAAGTCGGGCATTGCGAAGGCCGAGGACTACGAGAAGTACGGCTTCCGCTGTCAGGTGCACGGAGCTCCGCAGATCGACGTGGACAGCCTCGTCGACAGGCGCGCCATGCGCTTTCACGGCCGCGGCACCGCCTGGAACCATGTGGCCATGGATCAGGCGATCCGCGATTCGGGGCTCGAGGAGAGCGACATCTCCAATGAGCGCACCGGCATCATCATGGGTTCCGGCGGCCCTTCCACCCGCGTGATCGTGGAAGCGGCCGAGATCACCCGGGACAAGGGCCCCAAGCGCATCGGCCCCTTCGCCGTGCCCAAGGCCATGTCCTCCACCGCGTCCGCGACGCTCGCAACCTGGTTCAAGATCAAGGGCGTGAACTATTCCATCTCCTCGGCCTGTGCGACTTCCAACCACTGCGTCGGCAACGCCTACGAGATGATCCAGTACGGCAAGCAGGACGTGATGTTCGCCGGCGGCTGCGAGGATCTGGACTGGACCCTGTCCAACCTCTTCGACGCCATGGGCGCCATGTCCACCAAGTACAACGACACCCCCTCCCGCGCCTCGCGCGCCTATGACGCCAACCGCGACGGCTTCGTGATCGCCGGCGGCGCGGGCGTGCTGGTGCTGGAGGAACTGGAGCGCGCCAAGGCTCGCGGGGCCAAGATCTACGGCGAGGTCGTCGGCTACGGCATGACCTCCGACGGCTACGACATGGTGGCCCCGTCCGGCGAGGGCGCGGTGCGCTGCATGCGCATGGCGCTCCAGAACGTGCGCGAGGCGGTCGACTACATCAATCCGCACGCCACTTCGACCCCGGTCGGCGACCAGAAGGAGATCGAGGCGATCCGCGAGGTGTTCGGCTCGGGCGACAAGTGCCCGCCCATCTCGGCCACCAAGTCGCTCACCGGCCACTCTCTCGGCGCCACCGGCGTGCAGGAGGCGATCTATTCGCTCCTGATGATGCAGAACGGCTTCATCTGCGAGAGCGCCCATATCGACGAGATCGACCCGGCCTTCGCCGACATGAACATCGTCCGCAAGCGCATCGACGACGCGAAGATCGACACGGTCCTGTCGAACTCGTTCGGCTTCGGCGGCACCAATGCCACGCTCGTCTTCAGCCGCTACAACGGCTAGAGCATCTTTCGGCGAAGTGGACCCGGTCCACCGTCAAAAATGCGGCAACTAAACGGGAGCTGTTTCCACGGCCGTGGAAACAGCTCTAAGGACGTCATAAACCTGAGACAGCGCCATGCGATGTCCCGGACCTTTAGGGGGATCTCGCATGGACACGCTCATTGAAATGAAGACCAGGGCTCCGGATGCACGGTTTGCTAACGATCGGCGTCCGACAATCGAGCCGATGCAGAGGGGGACCCGCATGAGCGGTCTGATGCAAGGAAAGCGCGGCCTCATCATGGGCGTCGCGAACGACCATTCCATTGCCTGGGGCATCGCCAAGGCCCTGGCCGGGCACGGAGCGGAACTCGCCTTCACCTATCAGGGCGAGGCTCTCGGCAAGCGGGTGACGCCTCTGGCTCAGTCGCTGGGCTCCGACCTCGTGGTCCCCTGCGACGTGGAGGACCTCGCCTCCGTCGACGCCGCTTTCGAGGCCATCGACAGGCGCTGGGACTCCCTCGATTTCGTGGTCCACGCCATCGGCTTCTCCGACAAGTCGCAGCTCAAGGGCTCCTACACGGAGGTCACCACGCGCGAGAACTTTTCGCGCACCATGGTCATCTCCTGCTTCTCCTTCACGGAAGTCGCGCAGCGCGCCGCACGGCGCATGAAGAACGGCGGCTCGCTTCTCACCCTCACCTATGGCGGCTCCACCCGCGTGATGCCGAACTACAACGTGATGGGCGTGGCGAAGGCGGCGCTCGAAGCCTCCGTGCGCTACATCGCGAACGATCTCGGGCCGTCCGGCATCCGCTGCAACGCCATCTCGGCGGGCCCGGTCCGCACGCTGGCGGGCGCCGGCATCGCAGATGCGCGCCTGATGTTCACCTACCAGAAGGCCCATTCGCCCCTGCGTCGGAACATCACCATCGAGGATGTGGGGGGCGCAGCCCTCTACATGCTGTCCGATCTGTCCGCGGGCGTGACCGGGGAGATCCACTACGTGGATTCCGGCTACAACATCATCTCCATGCCCCGCCCCGAGATCCTGAAGGCCCAGGACGCCGCAGGCGTCACGGGAGAAGAGGCGTAAGGCGCATTCACTGCCCATTCAGGTCTCGCGTTCCAATGCCGCCCGCTCCCGGGCGGCATTGTCGTTTCGCGTGTCGCGCTGCGACTTTTTCCGATGGGGAGCGTTCCCGGAACAGCCTCCTCCCATGACGAAGGCCTGCGAATGAGTCCTGAACCGCGGCTCTCCTCCATCCCTGGTTTTCGCAAACCCACCGGTTCGTTTCGGCTCGTCGCTCTGGCGGCGGCTCTCGGCTGCCTGACGGGCGTCGCCGTCGCCGGGATCCAGAGTTTCGTCGTCCTCGCACAGCGCGCGACCCTGGGCTTCGCTGCCGAACGGCGGATCGTGCTGCCCGATCACGCCTCTCATCTGCGCATCGCGCTCGCCCTCACCTGCAGCGCGATCCTCGTCACCGTTCTGTCCCGCCTGCTCTCCCGCTGGAAGACCCGGGAACCGCTCGACGCGGTGGAGGCCAATGCGCTCAGCGGCGGGACCATGAGCTGGTTCGATGCCGTGGGCGTCGTCATTCCCATTCTCGCCTCCGTATCGTTCGGCGCCTCGGTCGGAATCGAGGCTGCCGTGACCCAGCTCGGCGCGGTGCTCGCGAGTCGTCTCGGACGGCGCCTGGGGCGGCCACGCTCGGACCTGCGCGTTCTGGTGGGCGCGGGCTCGGCCGCTGCCATTGCGGCAGCCTACCGGGCGCCCATCGCGGGCATGCTTTATGCCTACGAGCTCGTGCTCGGCACCTATTCCAAGCGGACCCTCGCCCCCATCGGGCTCGCCGCGATTTGCGCCGTGATCACCATGTGGCTGCTGACGGGACAGGCGAAGCCTTTCGACCTGCCGCTCGAAACGAGAGCATTCTGGTCAGATTTTCCGCTGGCCCTCGTGATCGGCCTCCTCGCGGCCCTCCTCGGCATCGGCGTCATGCTTCTCGTGACCATTCTCGAGCGTCTGTTCAAGCGCCTGTTCCCGAACCACGCCGTGCGCCGCGCCGCCGCAGGTCTGCTTCTCACAATCCTGTCGATCCGATTTCCCGCCGTGCTGGGCAGCGGCCACGCGGCGGTCGAGCATGCGGTGAACGGAGACATCGCCGGACGTCACGCGCTGGAGCTCCTCGGCGCGAAGACCGTCGCCTCGGCGGCAAGCCTCGGCAGCGGTTTCCGGGGCGGCCTCTTCAGCGCGTCGCTTCTGATGGGCGCGCTCCTCGGACAAGGCATCGCCTGGATCGCGCCCCTCATTCCCGGTATCCCGCCGGTGAGCCCCGGCCTGTGCGCCGTGATCGGCATGGCTTCGGTCGGCGCGAGCATCATCGGCAGCCCGCTGACCATGATCTTTCTCGTGCTCGAAACCACGGGCGATTACGACGCGGCCATCGTCGTCGCCATCGGCGCGGTGGCGGCCTCGTTCCTGACGGATCGCCTGTTCGGCTATTCCTTCGCGACCTGGCGCTTCCAGCAGCGCGGCCTCGCCATCGAGGGCGGGCACGACGTGTCGCGTCTTGCAGCCTCTCCGATCACAGGCATCATCAGGCCACCCAAGCGTTCCGTAGCCGCCAATGCGGACCTGGACGACGTCCTGCGCGCGGTCTCCACGGCCGGAGCCCGCGGCACCGCCGTCTACCGGCACGACGGGTCGTTCGCCGGCCTGATCGATCCGCGCCTCGTGGAGGCCATCGAAGAGGAGGAAGGCCGGCTGCCCATCGTCGCGGCCGACCTGATCTATGAAACCAGCCCGGCGGTGACGCCCAAGACCAATCTGGCCGAGCTTGTCGAGATCTTCCGCAACGACGACCGCGCCACCATCGCCGTGATGGACCCGGCCGACAACCGCACTCTGGTCGGGGTCGTGCGCGCCCGCGACGCCTTCGCTCTGGCCTCGAACATTCTCGACATGCAGCGGCGCGAGGATCTCGGCATCAGCAAGTGAGCGCGCTGACCGCTCCCCCTTCACAAGTGCATGAGCCCGGAGAGCTTGGCCTTGCTCCCGACATGATCGGACGGCACCAGGGGCTCTCCTGTTCCGAGAGCCTTTTCATGATCCTGTCCCGCCGTACTCTTCTCGCCGGTCTTGCCGTTTCCGGCACCGGCCTTCCGGCTTTCGCCCAGGCCGCGCCGGAGCCGCAGATGGTGCCGATCGAACTCGTCGAGGACACGCTTGCTCTGCCGTCGGCCGTGAGGCTCGGTCACCGGCACGGGGACGTGATCATGATCGAGTATTTCGACTACAACTGTCCCTGGTGCAGAAAGTCGGCGAGCGACCTGCCCGCGCTCCTGAAGGCGGAGCCCGACCTCACCTATGTGCTCGTGAATTTCGCCGTGCTCGGCATCCCGTCCGTCACGGCCACGAAGGCGGCGCTCGCCTATCTTCAGGTCTATGGGCCCGAGCGCTACCTGCCGCTGCACCTCGCGCTCTTCCGCCTCACAGGCGCGGTCGACGGCGAGCGGGCGCTGAAGGAGATCGGGCGTCTCGGCGGCGACCTCAAGCGCGTCGAAGAGATCGCCAATACCGACCGCACCGCCCAATGGATGACGGACGCCTTCAAGATCGGCGACTCGCTGGGCTTCATCGCCACGCCTTCCTTCCTTATCGCTACGGAAGCTTATGTCGGCGGGATGTCCCTGGCCCAGAAACGCGAGGCGATTGCGCGCGCGAGGGGATGAGCCGGCGCGCTGCGCCCCTCCTGAGAACGCGACGATCCTCTGACGTCCCGGCCCGGGCGTGCGCCGGTGAGGGCGGGGAGAGAAGCCGGGCCTCTTCCCACTCGGTCGTTCCTCCTCCCCGGAAGGGGCCGGCAAGCAACGGCCGCACCATCTCTCAGACCATCTGCTCCTTAGACAAACTCCGCGTAAGGGTTTAAGCGCGACATTCCCATGTCGCTCGCCCGCTCCTCCCTTCTGGTCGGCTTCGGCTCGATCGCCTCGCGCATTCTCGGCTTCGTCCGGGACATGCTGTTCGCGCAGGCCCTGGGCGCGGGCCCGGTGGCGGATGCGTTCCTCACGGCCTTTCGCCTGCCGAACCTCGTGCGCCGCATCGTGGGAGAGGGCGGACTCAATCCGGCCCTCGTGCCGCAGCTGAGCCGCACGGACCGGAAGGACGCCGCCGCGATGGCCGGCGACGTGATCGGCGCCTTTGCCCTGGCGCTCCTAGCGCTCACGGCTCTCGTCGAAATCGGCGCGGGCCTCGTGGCGCTTCTCCTCGCGCCCGGCCTTCGGGATGACGCCGGGACGCTGGCGCTGGTGGCCTTCTACACGCGCCTGTCCTTTCCTGTCGTCCTGTCGGTGACGCTCTCTTCCGTCGCCGCCGCGATCCTCAACATCCGCGGGCGCTACGGGATGACAGCGCTCGCGCCGCTCGCGGTGAACGGGGGCCTGATTCTGACCCTCGCGGTGCTGGAAACCGCCTTTTCTCCTCCCCTCCATGCGAAGGCCGCATGGCTCTCGGCCGCATCGAGCGTGGCCGGCTTGATCCAGCTTCTCGCGGTGCTCGCCGCCCTGCGGCGCGGCAAAGACGCGCTCGTGCATTTTCGCTGGCCGCGCTGGTCGGCGGGCCTGAAGAGCCTGCTGCTGGCGGGCTTTCCCGCCCTCTTCGCCAGCGGCGCGGTGCAGCTGTTCGTGCTGGCGGGAACGCAGGTGGCCTCCTTCCGGCCCTCCGGCATCTCCTGGCTCTACTACGCCGAGCGGGTGATGCAGCTGCCGCTCGGCCTCATGGCGGCCCTGGGCGCCAGCGTGCTGCTGCCGGAACTCGCCCGGCGCCATCGGGCAGGCGAGACGGCGGCCATCGTCTCGGCCCAGCACAGGGCGCTGGAGATGGCGCTGCTGCTCGCCGTCCCGGCGGGCGCCGCCCTCATGATCCTGTGTCTCCCCATCACGACGGTTCTCTTCGAGCGCGGGGCTTTCCTGCCCGCCGATTCCGAGGGCACGGCCCGGGTGCTCGCAGCCTTGAGCCTGGGCCTCCCCTTCGCCACCGCCGGCAAGGTGCTGAGCCAGACCCTCTTTGCCCGAGGCGCTCTTCGCATGACGATCGCAGGCACGGTTCTCGGCCTCCTCGCGACGTCCGCCGGCGGGGCGCTTTTCGCGCCGTTCTGGGGGATATCGGGGATCGCGCTCGCCATCAGCCTGGGCTGCGCCGTCCATGCGGCCGCCATGGTCTGGCTGCTGGCCCGGGCCGGATTGTGGCGCCCCGACCGCCGCTTCCTCGGGCGGCTGGTGCGCATCGTCCTTTCCACGGGACTCATGAGCCTGGGCCTCTGGGCGGCGCAGATGGTTCTCGCTCCCATGGACAGCCTTTCCCTCGCGGCCTTCTGCCTCGGGGGCCTTGCCGTTTATGCCCTCGCGGTATGGCTGACCGGCGCAGTGACCCGTGACGACGTGCCCCCGTTCCGCTAAACGCTTGCATCGTGGCGCAGCCCTGTCATAACCGCGCGCCGATTGAAACAATGAAAGCCGCGGCCGGCGTCCAACCCGGTTCCGCGTGGGAGTGCAAGACGATGGCGCAGTTCAAGGAGCTGGTTTTCTCAGGCATGCAGCCGACGGGCAACCTGCATCTCGGAAACTATCTTGGCGCGATGATCCGCTGGATCGAGCTCCAGAAGACGATGGAATGCATCTATTGCGTCGTCGACATGCACGCCATCACCGTCTGGCAGGACCCCGCCGACCTGAAGCGCCAAATCCGCGAGGTGACGGCCGCCTATCTCGCCGCCGGCCTCGATCCGAAGAAGAGCATCATCTTCAACCAGAGCCAGGTGCACCAGCACGCGGAGTTGGCCTGGATCTTCAACTGCGTGGCCCGCATCGGCTGGATGAACCGCATGACGCAGTTCAAGGAAAAGGCCGGCAAGGACCGCGAGAACGCCTCGCTCGGCCTCTATGCCTATCCGAGCCTGATGGCCGCCGACATCCTGGTCTACCGCGCCACGCACGTGCCGGTGGGCGAGGACCAGAAGCAGCACCTCGAACTGACCCGCGACGTGGCGCAGAAGTTCAACAACGATTATGCCGCCTCCATCGCCGAGAACGGCTACGGGGACGCCTTCTTCCCGCTCACCGAGCCCATGATCCAGGGCCCGGCGACCCGCGTCATGTCTCTCCGCGACGGCTCGAAGAAGATGTCGAAGTCGGACCCGTCCGACTATTCCCGCATCAATCTCACGGACGACGCGGACACCATCGCCCAGAAGGTCCGCAAGGCCAAGACCGACCCCGAGCCCCTGCCCTCCGAGGCCGAGGGCCTCAAAGGCCGCCCCGAGGCGGAGAACCTTGTGGCCATCTATGCGGCGCTCACCGGCACCACGCCGGAAGACGTGCTGCGCGATCACGGCGGTTCGCAGTTCTCCGGCTTCAAGGCGGCTCTGGTGGACGTGGCGGTGACGAAACTCGCTCCGATCGCCGGCGAGATGCGCCGCCTCATGGCCGATCCCGGCCACATCGACGCGATCCTGGTCGACGGTTCCGATCGCGCCCGGGTGATCGCCGCCCAGACCATGGATGCGGTGAAGGACATCGTGGGCTTTGTTCGCGCCCGCTGAAGGCCCATCAGGCGGTACGGATACGGCCCGCCTTCGAAAGGAAGCGTCCCGACGGGCACGAGGCCGGTTCTCGGCAAGGGAACTGCAGGAGAACTGGCCGTGGGGGCACCAGGCGCGGCCCCCTGTTTCCGGCCCTGGCAATGCGCTAGATCAAATCGCTGCGCTCGGCCTGTTCACAGGAGCAGGGCGGGCCGTTGCAGGAGAGCAGGCAATGAGCGGGCAGCGCCGATCCTACGAATCGGGCCACCGGCCCAAATTCATGGTGGTGGTCGACAAGACCCCGGAATGCGCGAGAGCGGTCCATTTCGCCTCGCGCCGTGCCGCGCGCACCGGCGCGAGCATGCTCATGCTCGCCGTGGTGGACCCGCCGGACAACTTCGAATGGATCGGAGTCGGCGAGGCCATGATCGAGGAGGCGAGCGCGGAGGCCGCCAAGCTCCTCGATGCGGCCTCCCGCGAGGCCCGCAACGCCGCGGGTGTGGAGCCTGAGCAGGTGATTCGGGTCGGAAACCGCTCGGAGGAGATCATCAAGCTGATTCGCGAGGACGAGGACGTCTCCTTCCTCGTGCTCGCGGCCGGCAGCAGCAAGGAGGGCCCCGGCCCTCTCGTGAGCACGCTTGCCGGCAAGTCGGCCTCCACCTTCCCGGTTCCCATCGTGATCGTGCCAGGCAGCCTCACGGATGAGGAAATCGACGCCCTGGCGGGCTGAGCGAGGATCGTCCCGCGCGAGACGTAGCAAAGATCCGGGTGCCTGCACCACCTTTCCGCTCTTGGAATCGGCCCTTTCCCGATCCACATTGAATACGGAACCTGTTAGAACGATTCTAAACCCACCGCTCGGCCGGCCTTGAACCGGCGTCAGAGGACCAAAAGCGATGTTCATCCAGACCGAAGCCACTCCCAACCCCGCCACCTTGAAGTTCCTGCCCGGCCGCGTCGTGATGCCGGAAGGCACCTTCGAGGCGAAGACCCCCGCGCAGGGCGAGGTCTCGCCCCTGGCCCAGCGCCTCTTCACGGTGCCGGGCGTCACGGGCGTCTTCTTCGGCTACGACTTCATCACCGTCACGAAGGCGGATGGCGAATGGCAGCACCTGAAGCCGGCGATCCTCGGCGCGATCATGGAGCATTTCATGACCGGCGCGCCGCTCTTCGCCAACGGCTACGGCGCGACGGAAGAGGACGGCGAGGAATTCTTCGACCCGCAGGACGCCTCCACGGTCGAGACCATCAAGGAACTCCTCGAGACCCGCATCCGCCCGGCCGTCGCGGGCGACGGCGGCGACATCACATTTCGCGGCTTCAAGGACGGGGTGGTCTATCTTGTCATGAAGGGCGCCTGCTCCGGCTGCCCGTCCTCGACCGCCACGCTGCGCCACGGCATCCAGAATCTGCTGCGCCACTTCCTGCCTGACGTGCGCGAGGTCCAGGCGGTTTGACGCTATGTCAGGAGCCCTCATATGAACAGCGCGGCCCTTGCGCCGCGCTTTTTCTTTGGAGTTCCGCCGTGCCGCCCCTGTCCGACGCCGCCCTCGACCAGCTCTTCCGCAACGCGCGCACCCACCGGTGGTGGGACGACCGGAAGATCCCCGACGAAACCCTGCGCAGGATCGCCGATCTCGCCAAGATGGCCCCGACCAACGGCAATTCCTCCCCGGGACGCTTCGTCTTCGTGGTCTCCCAGGCCGCCAAGGAGAGGCTGAAGCCTCACCTCGACGAGGGCAACGTGCGCCAGACCATGAGCGCGCCCGCCACCGTGATCGTGGCGCACGACATGGAATTCTACGAGAAGCTCGATTTCCTCGCTCCGCACAGCAAGGACGCGCGCAGCTGGTTCACGGGCAGCGCCGAAACCATCGCGCACACGGCCCTTCACGGCTCCACCCTGCAGGGCGCCTATCTCATCATGGCGGCCCGCGCGCTCGGAATCGATTGCGGCCCCATGGGCGGCTTTTCCCGCGAGGGCGTGGACAAAGCCTTCTTCCCGGACGGAAAGACCAGGTCCAACTTCCTCATCAATCTCGGCTACGGAATCCCCGAGAAGCTGCGCCCGCGCGCGCCGCGCTTCGCCTTCGACGAATTCTGCCGGATCGAGTGAGCGCAGCCGCCCGGGTCGGATCCTGCCATTCGGGACGATTTGGACTAGAATCGGCTCCCGATCTCCATGAGCGGCATGCTGTGACCGAGAAACTGCCTACCACCGGGATCGATCCGGCACCCGAATCCGCTTCGGATCGCACCATGATCGACGCGACCTTCCGCAACGGCTCGTTGACGGCGATCGGAGTTGTGGTGGGCTTCTCGCTGGGTTTTTTGAGCCGGTGGGCCGGCCTTCCCGGCGATTGGGAACGCTCCGATCTGATCGCGGTCTCCGCGATCACCCTGGGGATCGTGCTGCAGATCAAGGCCCTGGCCAATCTTCTGGCGGTCGATTCTCTCCTGATCGCCAAGTACAATCGCTCGGTCCGCATCTTCGTTACGGGGCTGGTCCTCGTCGCCTGCGGCGTGGCCGCCGCGCTTTTCGCCGATCTCATGGGCTATGGCGGCATCGCCCTGAGGGGCTGACGCCGCTCTCGGGTCCGGGAACGATCCACACGGACCCGCCGGGAAGGGCTCCAGGGCGGGAGAACCGTCCTCAAAGCGTCCTCCGGAGCGGGACGAGAGCATCGGCCTCCGAAGCGGACTTGTGCACCTCTGGGTCCGATCCGATGCTCCACTCATTGAAGAGAGCTTCGTTCGAAGCGGAAATCCGGATCCACTTTTCCGCACGATGCGCTAAAGAGAGGTCACGATCATACGGAGACGAACGTTGCGCGTTCTTGCCATCGATACGGCGCTCGGCGCCTGTTCCGCCTGCATCTGGCAGGCGGGTGACGCCGAGCCGCTGACGGCTGAATCCCTGCCCATGGAGCGCGGTCACGCGGAAGCCCTGCTGCCGCTGATCGACCGGGTGGTGGCCCAGGTGGAAGGCGGCTTCGAGAGCCTAGACCGGGTGGCCGTGACCGTGGGACCGGGCAGCTATACGGGCCTGCGGGTCGGCATCTCGGCCGCCCGCGGAATTGGGCTCGCCGCCGGAATCCCCGTCGTCGGCGTGGCCACCCTCTCCGCCTTTCTCGCCCCGCTCATGGTCAAGGAACGGCGCGGTCTGTTCACCGCCGCCCTCGATGCCAAGCACGGGCACATCTACATCCAGGCCATCGCCCCGGGCGGACGCACCATCATCCCGCCGAGCCTCATGACATATCGCGATGCGGTCCGCGTGCTCGGCTCCGGCCCCCTGCTGATCAGCGGCTCGGCGGCCGCGGCGCTCGCGGCGGAGGCGCGCATGCAGGGCGTGGAGGCTCACGTGACCGACATGCCGCAGGCGCCCGACATCGCCTGGGTGGCGCGCCTCGGCGCCATCGCCGACCCGAATCAGGCTCTGCCCAAGCCCCTCTATCTCCGCGATCCGGACGCCAAGCCTCAGGATGGCGCGCGCATCGCACGCCAATGAGCCTCTTCGATCTCTTCAAGAAGCCGGGCGGTCCCCGCATCGATCCCCTGAGCTCCGACGCCGCCTCCCGGATGGCGGCGATCCACGCGGCCTCCTTCGCGCGGCCCTGGAGCACCCTGGAATTCGAGCGGCTGCTGGGCGAGCGCGGCGTGGTCGGGGACGGGATCTTCCTGGGGACGGCCACGAGGCCCGTAGGCTTCGTGCTCTCGCGCACGGTGCTCGACGAGGCGGAGATCCTCACCGTCGCCGTCGCGCCGGAGGCCCGCGGCAAGGGGCTCTCGATCCCCCTCCTCGAACGGCATCTGGACGAGCTCTCCCGCCGGGGCGTCCGCACGGTCCACCTGGAGGTGGAGGAGGACAACCAGCCCGCCATCGCCCTCTACCGCCGCTTCGGCTTCAGGGAAACCGGACGGCGGCAGGGCTATTATCAGAAGCCGGACGGCGGCAGGGCCGCGGCGCTCACCATGGCGCGTGAGCTATAGCCCCTCCCCGGCAAGTCCCTTATAAGCATCGCCTAGCGCATCGTGCGGAACCGGAGATCCGTATCGGCGATCCGGTCCTTGCGCCCGGACGATGCCCTACGAAAGACGTGAGCATCGGATCGGCCCCGGAAGCGGGATCCCACTCCGGTCCCAGGCTCCAGGAGTGAGTTGCAGGCCTTGTCAGCACGGACCACCAGCACCGGAAAATCCCGCCGCCCCGGCCTGATCGAGCGCGCCTGCCGCGACAAGGGCCTGCGCATGACGGGCCAACGGAAGATCATCGCGCAGATTCTCGACGATGCCGCCGATCACCCGGACGTGGTGGAGCTGCACCGGCGCGCCGCCGAGGTGGACGACCGCATTTCGCTCTCCACCGTCTACCGCACCGTGAAGCTCTTCGAGACGGAAGGCATTCTGGAGCGGCTCGATTTCCGCGACGGCCGGTCCCGCTACGAGCAGGCGGCGCGCGAGCACCACGATCACCTCATCAACCTCGAGACGGGCGACGTGATCGAGTTCCGCTCGGAAGAGATCGAGGCGCTGCAGACCGAGATCGCCAGGCGCCTCGGCTACAGGGTGGTCTATCACCGCCTCGAGCTCTATGCGGTTCCTCTCGACAAGGACGACGCGTGACGAAGCTCGCCGTCGCCCTGAGGCTCCTCGTCCTCGTGCTGTGCAGCCTCGTGCTCGTTCCGCTGCAGATGCTGGGGCTCCGCTTCGGCTGGAACCTCGTTCACCACCTGCCGGTCCTGTTCCACCGCATCCTGCTCAGGCTCTTCAACGTGCGCGTGATCGAGAAGGGGACGCCGCCGGGCGACGCGCCGACCCTCGTCGTCGCCAATCACGTCTCCTGGCTCGACATCCCCGTCATCGGTTCGGTGCATCCGCTCTCGTTCATCGCGAAATCCGAGGTCGAAAGCTGGCCCGTCGTCGGCCTGTTCGCCAAGCTCCAGCGCTCCGTCTTCATCGACCGCCAGCGCCGGAAGGCCACCGCCGAGGTGAACGACGCCCTCGCCCATCGCCTCGTGAAGGGCGAGGTGATCGTGCTGTTCGCGGAGGGAACCACGAGCGACGGCAACCGGCTCCTGCCCTTCCGCTCCTCCCTCGTCGGCGCGGCCCAGGCCGCTCTCTCGCACGACAGCGTCGAACAGGTGTTTCTGCAGCCGCTCGCCGTTTCCTACATCCGCCGCAACGGCCTGCCCGTGACCCGGCGCGACCGTCCCTTCATCGCCTGGTACGGCGACATGGATCTCGCTCCCCATCTCATGCTCTTCGTGAAGGGGCATCCCATCGACGTGGTGGTGACCTGGGGCGAGCCGATCCCCTTCAACGGCAACCGCAAGCAGGCCACCGCCGCCGCCGAGAGCGCGGTGAGGCGGGCGCTGAAGGCGGGCTGAGCCGGGCGATCCCCGGCCGGGAGTCTTCCCAGAGCCTTTCTTGGTCGAGGCGCAAGGATTTCTCGTTTTCCCCCGGTTCGATGCAGGAGCATTGTCCCTGCCGGTGAGACCCCTCCGAAGGATCGACGATGCAGCTTTATTCCGGCGCTTTGAGCCTCTTCTCGCGCAAAGTGGAAATCGTCCTTCACGAAAAGGGGGCTCTCCTTCGAGCGCATCCAGGTGCCTTTCAGCCAGACCCGAGGTGACAGCCCGAAGGATCCGGCCGTGCTGGCCGCCGATCCGAAGGGTCAGGTTCCGGTCCTCGTCGATGACGGCCTCGCGCTCTACGACTCCACGGCGATCCTTGAATATCTGGAGGATGCCTACCCCTCCCCCGCTCCCTGTCCGGAACGGCCGGAAGAGCGCGCGCGCTGCCGTCTGATCGACGTCTCCGCCGACGAAGTGATGCTGGCGCCCCTGCGGGCCCTGATGCGCCGGACGGAACCGCGGCCGAAGGACGAGGCCCGCTGGATCGAGAACGAGGCAAGGGCCAAGGGCGCCGAGCCCGTCATCGCCGACCATTTCGGCAAGCTGGAGGACGAGCTTGCGGGAAAGCCCTTCCCGTGCGGCGCGTTCTCCGCGGCCGACATCTCCGCTCATGGCGGTACACGATGCCCGACGCCTGGGCGGTCCGTCCTTGAAGCCGTTTCCCGCCCTCGCCGTCTGGTACGGCAGATCGATCGAACGGCCCGCCTTCGCCCGGGTTGCGGCCGCGATCGCCGACGCGGACCGGGAGCTCTCCGCGCCCGTGGAAGGCGCCTACCGGGATTGAGCCAAACAGCCGCTATTCTCATCGAGGCCCAAAGGGCTTAAAAGGGCCCTCGATTGTTGACCGCCCGCACCGCAAGCAGACAGGCCGATCTCGTGAAAAAAGTGTTCGTCAAATCCTATGGCTGCCAGATGAACGTCTATGACGCCGAGCGCATGGCGGACATGCTGGCGTCGGAAGGCTATTCCGAGACCGGAGCCATGGAGGAGGCGGATCTCGTCATCCTCAACACCTGCCATATTCGCGAGAAGGCCGCCGAGAAGGTCTATTCGGAGCTGGGCCGCGTGCGCGAGCTCAAGAAGGAGCGCCAGGGCCAGGGCCAGGAGACCAAGATCGTGGTGGCGGGCTGCGTCGCCCAGGCCGAGGGCAAGGAGATCCTGCGCCGGGCGCCCGCCGTGGACGTGGTGGTGGGCCCGCAGAACTACCACAATCTTCCGCAGCTCCTCGCGAAGGCGCGCACGGAGCGCGTGGTCGACACCGAGTTCCCCATCGAGGACAAGTTCGACCACCTCCCCAGGCCCTCGAAGGCCGCGATCCGGAACCGGGGCGTGTCCGCCTTTCTCACCATCCAGGAGGGTTGCGACAAGTTCTGCACCTTCTGCGTGGTACCCTATACCCGCGGCGCGGAAGTCTCCCGCCCCGTTTCCAAGATCCTCGACGAAGCGCTGCGTCTTGCCGATGCCGGCGTGCGCGAGCTCACGCTCATCGGCCAGAACGTGAACGCCTATCACGGCGAGGGCCCGGACGGCTCCGTCTGGTCGCTCGGGCGCCTGCTGCATCGCCTGGCCGAAATCCCGGGGATCGCCCGGCTCCGCTACACCACGAGCCATCCGCGCGACATGGACGACGAGCTGATCGCGGCCCACCGCGATCTGCCCGCCCTCATGCCCTATCTGCACCTGCCCGTGCAGTCGGGCTCCGACCGAATCCTCGATGCCATGAACCGCAAGCATACGGGCGACGAGTACCGCCGCCTGATCGCGCGCATCCGCGAGGCACAGCCGAATCTGGCCCTGTCCTCCGACTTCATCGTGGGCTTCCCCGGCGAGACCGATGCGGAATTCGAGGACACGATGCGGCTGATCGCCGATGTGGGCTTCGCGAGCTCCTTCTCGTTCAAGTACAGTCCCCGCCCCGGCACGCCGGCGGCGGAGATCGAGACCCAGGTTCCCGAGGCCGTGAAGGCCGAGCGGCTGGCGCGCCTCCAAAACCTGTTGGAAACGCAAAGACAGGCTTTCAATCACGGAACCGTTGGTCAGACTCTAGACGTTCTCTTGGAGAAGCCGGGTCGTCACCCAGGCCAGATGGCCGGCAAGTCGCCCTATCTTCAGGCCGTCCAGATCGAGACGGACAGCCACGGGATCGGGGACGTCGTGACGGTGCGGATCACGAGGGCAGGCTCGAACAGCCTGTTCGGAGAGGTGGTGCGGTCCGGCGATCAGGCCGCGGCCTGACACCTTCTCCGTCCACGGGAGTTACTTTCGCGGCGATCCTGCCGTCGAATTCAGAGGAGAGGCATTTGAGGCCAGCGGACAATGCGACCGCACAAGCGCAAAAGGGCAGATCCCCCAGCACCCCGCATCCTGGCGTCGAGGAAGAGGCCGAAATCATCCTCACCTTCGACGACAACCGCCTCGCCAGCCTTGTTTTCGGACAGTACGACCAGAACCTCGCCCATCTGGAGCGGCGGCTGAACGTGGCCGCCATCGCCAACGGCAACCGGGTGACGGTGAAGGGTACGCCGGAAGCGTCCGAGATGGCGCGGCGCGTCCTGGAAGGACTCTACGACCGGGCCCGCCAGGGCGCTCCCCTGAGCCCCGGCGACGTGGACGGCACCATCGAGGAGGCCACCCTGCAGGGCTCCCTCTTCTCCCCGGAGGAGGCACCCGCCCCCGGTCTGACCGCCTTCGACCACATCGCCACCCGCAAGCGCGGCCCCGTGCGCGCCCGCAACGCGGCGCAGAACACCTATATCAAGGCGCTCAAGCAGAACGAACTCGTCTTCGCCGAAGGCCCCGCCGGCACGGGCAAGACCTGGCTGGCCGTGGGCTATGCCGTCTCGCTCCTGGAAGCGGGGCAGGTGGACCGGCTCATCATCTCGCGCCCCGCCGTCGAGGCGGGCGAGCGCCTGGGTTTCCTGCCCGGCGACATGCGCGAGAAGGTCGACCCCTATCTCCGCCCGATCTATGACGCCCTCTACGACTTCATGGAGGCGCGCCATGTGGACCGTGGCCTCCAGACCGGCATGATCGAGATCGCGCCCCTCGCCTTCATGCGCGGGCGCACGCTCACCAACTCCCTGGTGCTGCTGGACGAGGCGCAGAACACCACCTCGATGCAGATGAAGATGTTCCTGACGCGCCTCGGCGAGGGCTCGCGCATGATCATCACCGGGGACCCGACGCAGATCGACCTTCCTCCGGGGCAGAAATCGGGCCTGGTGGAGGCCGTGCGGATCCTGCAGGGCGTCGAGGGCATCTCCCGCGTGTCCTTCAAGGAGGCGGACGTGGTGCGCCACGACCTCGTGCGCCGCATCGTGGCGGCCTACGACACCGCCGCCCGCGAGGCGCCGCCGCAGGAGCAACCGTCCTTCCGCGAACGGAACGTAAGGCCGTGATCGAGCTCGACATCATGAGCGAGGAGGGCGGCTGGGAGAGGATCCCGGACGTGGAGGCGCTCGCCCGTACAGCGGCCGAGGCGGCGCTTGCCGTCACGGACGAGGCCGAGGGGGAGTTCGAGGCGAGCGTGATGCTCACCGACGATGCCCATATCCGCGAACTGAACCGCACCTGGAGGGGGAAGGACAAGCCGACCAACGTGCTCTCCTTCCCCGCGCCCGAACAGCCGGGCGCGGCAGGGCCTCGCCATTTGGGCGATATTGCTTTAGCTTACGAGACGCTGGTGCGTGAATCCGAGGAGGAATCCAAGGAGCTCGCGCATCATTTCGCCCATTTGATCGTCCATGGCGTTCTGCATCTTCTCGGCTACGATCACGAAGTCGAGGAGGAGGCGGAGATCATGGAGGCTCTCGAGGTGAAGGCGCTTGCCAGTCTTGGAATCGCCGACCCCTATCGCGATATGGCAGCGTAGACGCAAAACGTTGAGCTGAAACTCACATTGATATGAACGAAGATCGAAGTCGTAACGACCGTCCTGTCCGATCTCTCTCGGACGATGAAATCCCACGAGAACATTGGTATGAGCGCGTTCTCGTCCGCTTAGGGTTCAAGCCCCGCGATTCCATCCGCCACGATCTCGAGGACGCCCTCGAGGAATCCTCCATCAAGGACACGGACTTCTCGCCCCAAGAGAGGGCGATGCTCAAGAACGTGCTCTCCTTCCACCGGATTCGGGTGGAGGACGTGATGGTGCCCCGCGCCGACATCGTGGCCGTGGCCTCCGGCACCAATCTCGGCGAACTCCTGAGCCTCTTCCGCACAGCCGGCCATTCCCGGCTTCCGGTCTACGGCGAGACACTCGACGACCCGAAGGGCATGGTCCATATCCGGGACTTCCTCGACTTCATCGCCATGCGGGCCGACGGCAACGCCACCGAGGGAGGCGCGGGCGACGACACGCCCCCGCCGAGCCTCGGTCAGATCGACCTGTCCATGACCTTGGCCGAAGCCAACATCCTGCGCCCCGTGCTCTTCGTGCCGCGTTCCATGCCCGCCATCGACCTGCTGGTGCGCATGCAGGCGACCCGCACCCACATGGCCCTCGTGATCGACGAATACGGCGGCACGGACGGCCTCGTCTCCATCGAGGACCTCGTGGAGATGGTGGTGGGCGACATCGAGGACGAGCACGACGAGGAGGAGGACGTCACCATCTCCCAGGCGGCGGACGGCACCTACATCGCCGATGCCCGCGCCAGCCTCGACGAGGTGACGGAGACCCTCGGCGTCGATCTCTCGGAGGAGGAAGGAGCCGAGGACATCGACACGATCGGCGGCTTCATCGTGACGCTGGCCGGCCGCGTGCCCTCGCGCAGCGAGGTCATTGAAGGCCCGAGGGGACTGGAATTCGAGGTGCTCGATGCCGACCCCCGCCGGGTGAAGCGCCTGCGCATCCTCCGGCATGTTGCGCCCGAAGCGGTGATCGGAGAGCCCGCGAACGCCGCTCCGCGCCCTGAAAATGCAGCCGCGGAATGATCCCTCTGGCCGATCGCGTCATCCTCGCCCGGGGATGGCGCCGCTCGCTTCTGGGCCTTGCTGCGGGCGCCCTGGGCGCGCTGGCCATGCCGCCCTTCGGCTTCCTGCCGGCGCTCGTCCTCTCGCTCTCCCCCGCCATCTGGCTGATCGACGGGACCGCCAAGAGCGGCCTCTCGCTCCGGGCCTCCCTCGGATCGGCCGCGCTCATCGGCTGGTTCTGGGGCTTCGGCTATTTCGTGGCCGGACTCTGGTGGCTCGGCGCGGCCTTCCTGGTGGAAGCGGATCAGTTCGCCTGGGCCCTGCCCTTCGGCGTCCTCGGCCTTCCGGCTCTGCTGGCCTTCTTCACGGCCTTCGGCTTCGCGCTCGCCCGCCTGCTCTGGCTCCCCGACGCCTCGCGCATTTTCGCCTTTACCTTCGCGCTCACGGCGAGCGAGATCTTGCGCGGCCATCTCTTCACCGGCTTTCCGTGGAACAATCCCGGCATGGCGCTCGGCCAGAACCTCTGGCTCATGCAGAGCGCTTCGTTCCTCGGCCTCTATGGCCTGTGCTTTCTCGCCCTCGCGATCGGCGCCTCTCCGGCCCTGGTCCTGACGGGCGGAACGCCCCGGGAACGCTGGACGATGCCCGCCCTCGGGGCGGCGGCTCTCGTCGCACTCGGAGCCTTCGGGGTCTGGCGCATTCCCGCCGCGCCCGTCGCGACGGTGGAAAACGTGCGCCTTCGCATCATGCAGCCCAATCTGGCGCAGGACGCCAAGTTCAATCCGCGCAACCGCGACGCGATCATGAGGCGCTACCTGACCCTGAGCGCCAGCCCCGGTCGCGACGGCCGGACCCATGCGGACGCCACCCATATCATCTGGCCGGAATCCGCCTTCCCGTTCCTGCTGCACCGCGATCCGGCTTCGCTCGCCCAAATCGGAGGCCTGCTGGAGCCGGGCTCCGTACTGATCACCGGCGCCGCCCGCATGGACGAGCCGCTGCCGGATGAGACTGCCGGCAGGTTCTACAACGCCATTCAGGTCATCGACGACCGCGGCACCATCCTCGGCTCCTACGACAAGGTTCACCTCGTGCCCTTCGGTGAATACGTGCCGAGGTTGCTGGATGCCCTGATCCGCGCAGCGGGCCTGCGCCAGTTCGTGCATATTCCGGGTGGTTTCGAGCCCAGCGAGAGGCGCGAGGCCCTCCCGGTTCCGGGCCTGCCGCCGGTTGCCGCCACGATCTGTTACGAGGCCATCTTCCCCGGAGAGGTCCTGCCCGAAGGCGACGGCCCGCGCCCGAGCCTGATCCTTAATGTCACCAACGACGGCTGGTTCGGGCAGACGACCGGGCCGTACCAGCACTTCGCTCAGGCCCGCCTGCGTGCCGTAGAGGAAGGCCTCCCACTGGTGAGAGCCGCCAACACGGGAATTTCAGCCGTCGTCGACCCTTACGGCCGGATTGTGGACAGCCTTCCACTTGGGGTTGAAGGCATCTTGGACACGAGACTCCCGGTTGCACTAGAAGCTATACATTCCCCGGAAACAAGAAGCTTTTCTTTGACGGCGCTGCTCACCATCTGCTTAATGGCCTTGGCTGTACGTCGAAAACAAAGAGCCACATCTTTATAAGACAAGTTGGATCCGACGTTCCGTCAGCTTTGGCATGAAAGCGTGGGGCTATGAAGAAGTCGACCAGCTCAATCGATAAGGAAATCGGTACGCGCGTCCGCATGCGGCGCATCTCGATTGGCATGAGCCAGGAAAAGCTCGGCGAAATGCTTGGCCTTACCTTTCAGCAGGTTCAGAAATACGAAAAGGGGCTGAACCGGATCAGCGTAGGCCGCCTGGTCGATATTGCGAAGATCTTGGGCGTCGACATCCACTTCTTCTTTGACGGCATCAAGAGCGGAAAGGCCGGGTCCGGTTTCGCGGAAGAGGAAACCTCTCCTTACATCGCCGACGTGATGTCCACGCCGGAGGGTCTCCAGCTCATCCGGACCTTCACGGAGATCAAGAGCCCCAAGGTCCGCAAGAGCATCGTTCAGCTCGTGGCGTCCCTAGCCGCCCAGGAAGAGAAGGAACGTTCGGCATAAAGAACGCGTTCGCTTGACCTTTCCTGTGCTGTGAGGCATGACCAGCAAACACGCCTGCCATTGTCCGTAGGCGCAGCTTTTGCATTTGCCTCAAAGGAATCCCATCGTGCGGCGGTCAAGCTATCTTTTCACCAGCGAATCGGTGTCCGAAGGGCATCCGGACAAGGTCTGCGACCGGATCTCCGATACCGTCGTCGATGCGTATCTGGCGGCCGAGCCCGAAGCGCGCGTGGCCTGCGAGACCCTGGCGACCACCAACCGCGTCGTCATCGCCGGCGAGGTTCGCGGGCCTGCTTCGATCACCAAGGACAAGGTGATCGAGCTCGCCCGCGACGCCATCAGGGACATCGGCTACGAGCAGGAAGGCTTCCACTGGAAGAACGCGGAGATCGACGTCTACCTGCACGCCCAGTCAGCGCACATCGCGCAGGGTGTCGACGCCTCCGGCAACAAGGACGAGGGTGCGGGCGACCAGGGCATCATGTTCGGCTATGCCTGCAGCGAGACGCCCGAGCTGATGCCGGCGCCGATCTACTACGCCCACAAGATCCTCGAGAACCTCACCGCCGCCCGAAAGGCGAAGCAGGGCGACGCCGCCAAGCTCGGCCCCGATTCCAAGAGCCAGGTCACGGTCCGCTATGAGAACGGCAGGCCGGTCGAGGCTACCCAGATCGTCCTGTCCACCCAGCACCTCGACGAGAGCCTCACGTCCGAGGAGGTGCGCGCCATCGTGGAGCCCACGATCCGCCAGACCTTGCCCGAGGGCTGGATTTCCCCCCAGACCGTCTGGCACGTGAACCCCACCGGCAAGTTCGTGATCGGTGGGCCCGACGGCGATTGCGGCGTCACCGGCCGCAAGATCATCGTGGACACCTATGGCGGCGCGGCCCCGCACGGAGGCGGCGCCTTCTCCGGCAAGGACCCGACCAAGGTGGACCGCTCGGCCGCCTACGCGGCCCGCTATCTTGCCAAGAACGTGGTCGCCGCCGGCCTCGCCGAGCGCTGCACCCTCCAGGTCGCCTATGCCATCGGTGTGGCCAAGCCCCTGTCGATCTACGTGGACCTGCACGAGACCGGCAAGATCGCCGAGGACAAGCTCGAGGCCGTGCTCATGGAGGTCATGGATCTCTCCCCGCGCGGCATCCGCACGCATCTCGGCCTCAACAGGCCGATCTATGCGCGCACCTCGGCTTATGGACATTTCGGCCGCAAGCCTGACGCGGACGGCGGCTTCTCCTGGGAGCGCACCGACCTCGTCGACGCCCTGAAGGCGGCTTTCTGATCCCGATGAGCGAAGCACCCCATCGCGCCGGCGCCTTCTTCGGGCGCCGGAAAGGCAAAAAGCTTCGCTCCGGTCAGGACGATCTGATCCAGAACCTGCTGCCCGCGATCCGCGTGATCCCGGGCGGCGACCCCGCGGGCCTGTTCCCGAACAGCCGGGCGCGGGAGACCTGGCTCGAGATCGGGTTCGGCGGCGGCGAGCATCTCGCGGCCCAGGCCCGCGCCCACCGGGACATCAACTTCATCGGCTGCGAGCCCTTCGTGAACGGCATGGCGAAACTGCTGGCCGCCATCGATCATGAAAAGCTCGACAACATCCGTGTCTGGGACGACGACGTCACCAAGCTGCTGCCGACTCTGCCCGACGCGTGCTTCGACAGGGTGTACATCCTCTATCCCGATCCGTGGCCGAAGCGCCGGCAGCGGAAGCGCCGCCTCGTCTCGGACGAGATGCTGGACATGCTGGCCGGCGTGATGAAGCCCGGCGCGGAGCTGCGCTTCGCCAGCGATATCGACGACTACATCGGTTGGGTGCTGGCACGGGTCTTGCGCTCCGATCGTTTCCGGTGGACGGCGGCGCGCGCCGACGATTGGCGCACGCCCTACGAGGGCTGGCCCGGCACCCGCTACGAAGCGAAGGCCATCCGCGAAGGCCGCGTCCCGAGCTATCTCACCTTCGTGCGTGTCTGACGCCGGTCACGCCCTCGCCTGAGCCACCCGCTCGTCGCTCACCACCTTGCCGTCGACGAGATGGATGCGCCGGTCAGCACGCGCGGCGATCTCCATGTCGTGCGTGACGGCAACCACTGTCTTGCCGCGCTTCCTCACGAGATCCCGCAGGATGGTGAAGACCTGATCGGAACTCTTGCTGTCGAGGCTGCCCGTAGGCTCGTCGGCCAGCACCACATGCGGATCGTTGGCGAGCGCGCGCGCGACCGCCACACGCTGGCGCTGTCCGCCCGAGAGCTGATCGGGCGTTTTGTCGAGATGGCCCGCGAGGCCGAGATCCTCCAGAAGCCCCGCCGCGCGGTCGCGCATCTGCGAGGCCGGGAGGCGTCCCGCCTTGCGCATCGGCAGTTCCACGTTCTTCAGCACGCTGAATTCCGGCAGCAGGAAGTGGAACTGGAACACGAAGCCGAGGCTTTCGAGCCGCAATCGCGCGAGCGTGTCATCATCGAGCTGCGAGGTGTCCTGTCCCGCGATTTTCAACGTGCCGCTGGTCGGGCGGTCGAGCAGCCCGAGCAGATAGAGCAGCGACGACTTGCCGGAGCCGGACGGGCCGGTGATCGCCACGAATTCCCGCTCGCCGACGGTGAGCGACACGTCGCGCACCAGCGTCACGGGTACGATGGCGGGAAGAATGCGGGTGAGATGGTCGGCTTCGATCAGCGCGTTCATGTGGCCCCCCGGATGATGTCGACGGGATTGAGCCGCGCGGCCTGCCGCGCCGGCAGATAACCCGCCACGCCCGCCGAGACGAGGGCGAAGCCCGAGGCGATCGCATAGTGCCACAGCGACCAGAAGAGCGGCAGACGCGTCAGCTCGCGGCCGACGCCCGCGCCGGAGAGCTTGAACTCCACCTGCGAGAGCGCGAAGCACAACAGAAACCCGATCAGCCAGCCGACGGCGGAACCCGCCATGCCGAGCGCCAGGCCCTCGATGAGAAACAGGCGGCGCATGTTTGCTTGAGTGAAGCCGAGCGATTTCAGAATGGCGATGTCGCGCGCCTTCTCGTGGGTGATGGTGGAGATGATGTTGTAGATGCCGAAGCCTGCGACCAGCAGGATCGCGCCGACCACCGTGTACATCACCACATTGCGCACCACGAGCGCCTCGAGCAGCGATTCGTTCGCCTCCTGCCAGGGTACGGCCTTGTAGCCGAGCTCCGCCTCGACCTGCCGCGCCACGCGCGGAGCCGCTTCGGGATCGTCGAGGCGCAGGCGGATGTCGTTGATGGCGTTCGGCCGCTCGGAGAGGATCTGCGCGTTCTTGAGAAGCACATAGGTTTCGCTCTCGTCCCGCGCGTTGTTGCCCGTATGGAACTGCCCGACGATCTTGAAGCCGCGGGACTGACCCGTCGGCGAAACGAGCTGGATCGTCGTGCCCATGGATGCGCCGAGCCGCTGTGCCAATGTGTCGCCGACGACGATGTTGTTGCCCCCCGCCTGCAGCGCATCGAAGCTCCCTTGAACGAAGTCGCCGGCCACAGACGAGACGGTCGCCTCGATCTCCGGCTCGATGCCGACAATGGAGACACCGACGTCGCGCCCTGCATACCGGACGACACCCTGTGTCCGGAGGCCCTGCGCCATGCGCCCCGGCACCCAGGATTGCAGGGACGCGAAGGCGGCGGCGGGATTGAGGATGCCGCGCCGGTCCTCCTTCGGCCTCAGGCCTTCGAACTGAACGGCGGGGAACAGCTCCTCCGCCGGCTGGCGGCGTGGCGTGCGGCGCTCGTCCGAGATCTGCACATGGGGCATGGTGTCCACGAGCTGCGCGATGAAGTCCTTCTCCGTGCCCTGCATGAGGGCCGCCATGGCGATGGAGAATCCCACGCCAAGCGCCACGCCGAGAATGGCCACCATGGTCTGGCGGCCACGCCCGGCGATGTGGATCAGGGCGAGCTCCAGGATGAGACGCATCGCCTCAGCCTCCCCTTTCCCGCACCGCCGCCCCCTCGGCGATATCCTCCGGAAACGGCGCGAGCACGCGCGCCGTTTCGTCGAGGCCGGAGAGGATCTGAGTGTTACGCGCTCCGCGGATGCCGACCGTCACGTCCCGCCTTCGGGCGACGCCGTCCTCCACGACGAAGAGAGAAGCGCCGCGCAGGGCGCTCGTCGGCACGAGAAGCGCGTTGGCGGAAACCTGCACGATCACGTTCACCTCCACGGTCATGCCGATGAGGAGGGGCGTGTCCTCCGGCAAGGCGAGACGGACCCGATACGTCTTGGCCACCGGGTCGCCCTTCGGGGTGATGGAATCGACCCTCGCCTCCAGGATGCGGTCCGGAAAGGCATCGGCCTTGAGAACGGCGCGCTGGCCCATGGCCACGCGCGGGATGTCCTCCTCGTTCACATCCGCCTCCACCAGCAGGGGCCGCGGCTCGCCCACCCAGAACAGGACCGTACCCGGTTCGGCGACCTCGCCCACCTCCCCGTCCTGGCGCAGGACGACGCCGCTTACGGGTGCCCGCAGGACGTAGGTTTCGAGCCTGGTCTCCTGACCGGCGATGAGCGCCTCGATCTGGCTCAGCTCACTGCGTGCTCGGTCGAGAGCCTGCTCGCTGGCGACCCGGCGCTCGACCAGGGTGGCGACCCGTTCGTAGTCGGCTCTCAGAAATCTCTGGCGCGCGCGCAGCTCGGAGAGGCTCGCCTGCGCCTGCCTGTCGTCGAGGCGGGCAAGCACGGCGCCCTTCTCCACCGCCTCTCCCTCGCAGTTGCACAGCTCGACGATCCGCTCCCGCAGGAGCGGCGTGACCTTGGCCCAGGTGCGCGGCTCCACGACCCCCGTAGCGTAGACGATCTCCGCCGCATCGCCGCGCATGGGCGCGACGGTGGCGACCTCCGGCGGCCTGCCGATGCGCCAGTAGGCTCCCCCCGCCGCCGCAAGCAGCACGAGGACGAGGAGCACGCGGGAAATCTTCACGGTCGGCCCTCCAAGGAACAGGTTCCTCTAGCATAGCCTCATTGCGGCCGCGATCCCGTGGTGTTCGTGACGGAGGGCGGGGATTCGCAGGAGAGCCCCCTTCGCAGGACCCTTGCCTTTTTCGGCATGAATCGGTATATCTGCGGGTGTCAGCTCTGGTTGCAGCGTCAAGCTGCCAGTCGGGAGTGGGCCCCGCCGGGTCCGCTCTTTTTTATTGCTTAAACGCCGGGGCTTCGGAGAGCCATGACGAACGAACGCGACAAGCGGCTGATTACGGAGAACGGCGTCGCCGCCCGGGTGGCCGCCATCGTAGAGCCCGTGATCGAGGATCTGGGCTTCAACCTCGTGCGGGTGAAGGTCACCGGCACGAATGGCTGCACCGTGCAGATCATGGCGGAGCGGCCGGACGGCACCATGTCGGTGGACGATTGCGAAACCGTGAGCCGCGCGATTTCGCCGGTTTTGGACCTCGAAGATCCCATCGATCGCGCTTATTATCTCGAAATCTCCTCGCCGGGGATCGACCGCCCCCTGGTGCGCGTCAGCGATTTCGAGCGCTGGACCGGCTATGAGGTGAAGATCGAGATGGCCGTGCCGGTGGATGGCCGCAAACGTTTCCGGGGCTTCATCCGGGGCATCGAGGACGGCAAGCTCGTGGTCGAGCTTCCGGACGTGAAAGAGGGTCTGGAGCCTATCGCGCGCTTAACCCTTACCGATCTGGGCGAGGCGCATCTCGTCCTAACGGACGACCTGATCCGTGAGTCGCTGCGCAGGGGCACCGCGCCGACCACGGACGATCTGGATGACGACACGGACGTGGTGGAGGCGCCCGAACCGCGCAGCCCGTCCAACAAGAAACAGAATTAAGGAGTGACCTCGATGGCTGTGAGCGCCAACAGGCTTGAGCTTCTGCAGATCGCCGATGCGGTCGCGCGCGAGAAGGTGATCGACAAGCAGATCGTGCTGGACGCCATGGCGGACGCCATCGCGAAGGCTGCCCGCTCACGCTACGGAGCGGAAACCGACATCCATGCTGATATCAATCCGAAGACCGGCGAGCTGCGCCTGTCGCGCCACCTCCTGGTGGTCGAGGACGGGGCAATGGAGAACGATTCCCGAGAAATCACCCTCTCGGAAGCCCGCGCCCGCCACAACCCGGCCGCCCAGGTGGGCGACGTGATCGCCGATACCCTGCCGCCCTTCGATTTTGGCCGCATCGCGGCACAGTCCGCCAAGCAGGTGATCGTGCAGAAGGTGCGCGACGCCGAGCGCGACCGCCAGTACCAGGAATACAAGGACCGCATCGGCGAGATCGTGAACGGCGCGGTCAAGCGCGTCGAGTACGGCAACGTGATCGTCGATCTCGGCCGTGGCGAGGCGATCATCCGCCGCGACGAGCTGATCCCCCGCGAAACGTTCCGTCCGGGCGACCGCATCCGCGCCTATCTCTTCGACGTGCGTCGCGAGACGCGCGGGCCGCAGATCTTCCTGTCCCGCACGCATCCGCAGTTCATGGCCAAGCTCTTCGCCTCGGAAGTGCCGGAGATCTATGACGGCATCGTCACCGTGCAGGCGGTGGCCCGCGACCCGGGCTCCCGCGCCAAGATCGCCGTGACCTCGCGTGATTCGTCCATAGACCCGGTCGGCGCCTGCGTAGGCATGCGCGGTTCCCGCGTCCAGGCGGTCGTCGGCGAGCTCCAGGGCGAGAAGATCGACATCATTCCGTGGTCCCCCGATCAGGCGACCTTCATCGTCAACGCGCTCCAGCCCGCCGAAGTGGTGAAGGTTGTGCTCGACGAGGAGGCCGACCGCATCGAGGTGGTGGTGCCCGACGATCAGCTCTCGCTGGCCATTGGCCGCCGCGGCCAGAACGTGCGCCTGGCCTCGCAGCTCACCGGCTGGGATATCGACATTCTCACGGAGGCCGAGGAATCCGAGCGCCGTCAGAAGGAATTCGCCGAGCGCACGGACCTGTTCATGAATGCACTGGACGTGGATGAGGTGGTGGGCCAGCTGCTCGCATCGGAAGGCTTCCGTTCGGTGGATGAAATCGCCTATGTGGATCCCGCCGAAGTCGCCTCCATTGAGGGCTTCGACGAGGACACCGCCGCTGAGATCCAGAACCGCGCCCGGGACTACATCGCCCGCATCGAGGCCGAGAACGAGGCGCGCCGCAAGGAGCTGGGTGTCTCGGACGAGCTGAAGGACATCGACGGCGTCACCTCCGCCATGCTGGTGGCCTTCGGCGAGAACGACATCAAGAATGTCGAGGACCTGGCCGGCTGCGCAACCGACGATCTCGTCGGCTGGACTGAGGGCAAGGGCGCCGACGCGACCCGTTACAAGGGTGCGCTCGACGGCTTCGACGTGTCCCGCACGGAGGCTGAGGCCATGATCATGGCCGCCCGCGTGAAAGCCGGCTGGATCGAACAGCCAGAAGAAACCGTAGAGACCGAGGGATCGGCCGACGAGGCCGAGACCGAGGCTCAGCCGTCCTAGAACGGCGATGGGAAAGCGAGGTCAGCACCCGTGCCGCGGCATGAACCGGAGCGCACCTGCATCGTCACCCGCGAGGCCCAGAGCCCCGCGGGGCTGATCCGCTTTGTCCTCGGGCCTGACCGCCAGGTCGTTCCCGATCTCAGGCACAAGCTTCCCGGCCGGGGCGTCTGGGTGACGGCCCGGTCCGGCATGGTGGACGAGGCGGTCAAGCGCCGCCTCTTCTCCCGTGCGTTCAAGACGGAGGCCAAGGCCTCCGAGACCCTGTCCCAGGACGTCGAGCGCCTGCTTCGGGACGACATGAGACAGGCCCTCGCCCTCGCCAACAAGGCTGGCTGCGTCGTCACCGGCTTCGGAAAAGTCGAACAGGCCATCACGGATAAGCCCATCGTTGCCCTTATTCATGCCGCAGAGGCGGCCGAAGATGGGCGAAGAAAATTGGCAAACCCGTTGCGAAAACGCCTCGGCGGGGCAATATCTAGCTTTCCGGTCGTCCAAGTATTGTCAAATGACGAATTGGATTTGGCATTAGGCCGGTCACATGTGATACATGCTGCCCTCGTCGCGGGCGCTGGGAGCGACGGCTTTCTGAACCGCTGGCATCGTTACCGCACTTATTGCGGCATCGGAGCCGATCAATCTGGCCTCGGAAACGAGACCGGCGAACCCACGATTTTGAAACCCGCAGGAACATTAGCGGAATGAGTGATACGAAAAACCAGGGCGACAAGACTCTCCACGTGTCGTCCAAGACGCTGTCTCTGAAGCGCCCGGTCGAGCAAGGCACGGTGCGCCAAAGCTTCTCCCATGGCCGTTCGAAATCGGTCGTGGTCGAGACTGTGAAGCGTCGCCCTGCCGTTGGCCCCGGTGGGGCGAAGGACGAAAAGCCGGCCGCCTCCCACGCTGCAGCGCCCGCTGCCGCGCCGAAGACGGCTGCGCCGGCGGGAAGGCCAACGCCTCCCCAGGGCGGACGCCCGCAGCGTTCCGGCCCCTCCTCGAACGCGCCCCGGTCCGGCGTGGTGCTGCAGACGCTCTCCGAACAGGAGCGCGATGCCCGCATGAACGCCCTGGCCGATGCCCGCCGCCGGGAAGAGGAAGAGCGCAAGCGCCAAGCCGAGGAAGCTGCCCGCCGCGCCGAGCGCGAGGCCGCCGAGGCCAAGGACCGCGAAGCAGCCGAAGCCCGCAAGCACGAGGAAGAAGAGCGCCGCCGCCAGGACGAGGAGCGCAAGCGTCGCGCCGAGGACGAAGCCCGGCGTCGTCTAGGCGAGGCGGCGGCTCCCGCTCCCGCCCAGGGCCGTGCTCCCGCTCCTGCACAGGGCCGCGATCGGGGCCCGGCCCCGCGCCAGGACGGCCCCCGCGGCGAAGGACGCCAGGGCGGATTCCGCCAGGACGGTCCGCGTCAGGAGGGTCCGCGTCAGGAGGGTCCGCGTCAGGGTGCCCCCCGTCAGGACGGCCAGCGTTCCGGAGGCTTCCGCTCGGACGGCCCCCGTGGCGACGGCCCTCGCCCCGGCGGCTTCGGTGGCCCGCGCGCCACCGGCGGCACCTCGGGCGGCCGGCCGCCGAGCCTGAACCACATGGCGCGTCCCCCGGCTCCGCCTCCGATGCCCGATCCCACCACGGCCAAGCCGAACACCCGCACCGCTCCGCCGGTCGTGGCCCGCAGTCCTGCGGCCGATGTGGACGATGACGAGGCACCCCGTACAGCCCGCCGCCCCGGCGCGGCAAAGCCGGTGGTCGCCCCCAAGCCGACGAGAGCCGCTCCCGGCGAGGAGCGTCGCCGCGGCCGCCTGACCCTCGCCGCCGCGACCTCGGGCGACGACGAGCGCACCCGCTCGCTCGCCTCCTTCCGTCGCCGCAACCAGCGTCTGATGGGCCACCGGCAGGTGGAACAGAAGGAAAAGATCGCCCGCGAGGTCACGATTCCGGAGACGATTACCATCCAGGAACTCGCCAACCGCATGTCGGAACGTGCCGTGGACGTGATCAAGTTCCTGATGAAGCAGGGGCAGATGCACAAGATCACCGACGTGATCGACGCCGATACTGCGCAGCTCGTCGCGGAGGAGCTCGGCCATACGGTGAAGCGCGTCGCCGAATCGGACGTCGAAGAAGGCCTGTTCGACACGCCGGACATGGACGAGAACATCTCGCCCCGTCCGCCCGTGATCACCATTATGGGCCACGTCGATCACGGCAAGACCTCGCTGCTCGACGCGATCCGCAAGACCAACGTGGTCTCCGGCGAAGCCGGCGGCATCACGCAGCATATCGGCGCCTATCAGGTGACCTCGCCGCTCGGCGGCAAGATCACCTTCATCGACACCCCCGGTCACGCGGCCTTCACCGCCATGCGCGCCCGCGGCGCCAAGGTGACGGACATCGTCGTGCTCGTGGTGGCCGCCGATGACGGAGTCATGCCCCAGACCATCGAGGCGATCACCCACGCGCAGGCGGCCGGCGTGCCGCTGATCGTGGCCATCAACAAGGTGGACAAGCCCGACGCCAACCCGCAGCGGGTGCGCACCGAGCTGCTCCAGCACTCGATCGTGGTGGAATCCATGGGCGGCGAGACCCTTGAGTTCGAGGTCTCGGCCAAGACCGGTCAGGGCCTCGACGACCTGCTCGAAGGTCTCCAGCTCCAGTCCGAGATTCTCGATCTGAAGGCGAACCCGGACCGCTCGGCCGAGGGCACGGTCATCGAGGCCAAGCTCGATCGCGGTCGCGGTCCCGTGGCCACGGTTCTCGTCCAGCGTGGTACGCTGCACACCGGCGACATCGTGGTGGCCGGGGCCGAATGGGGCCGTGTGCGCGCCCTGATCAACGACCTGGGCTCCAGCGTGAAGGAGGCCGGCCCCTCGGTTCCGGTCGAGGTCCTGGGCTTCAACGGCACGCCGGAGGCGGGCGACCGCGTGGCGGTGGTCGAGTCCGAGGCCCGCGCCCGCGAGATCACCGAGTACCGTGCCCGCCAGAAACGCGAACGCGCCGCCGCCCGCATGGGCTCGGCCGGACGTACGCTCGTCGACATGATGCGCGACCTGAAGGCCGGTGCCGGACGCAAGGAGTTCCCGCTCGTGATCCGCGCCGACGTGCAGGGCTCGGCCGAAGCGATTGCCGGAGCCCTCGAGAAGGTCGGCAACGAGGAAGTGGGCGCCCGCATCGTCCAGGCTGGCGTCGGCGCTATCTCCGAATCCGACGTCACGCTGGCGGAGGCTTCCGGGGCGATCATCCTCGGCTTCAACGTGCGCGCCCACAAGGAAGCGCGCGAGGCGGCCGAACGCGCAGGCATCGAGATCCGCTACTACAACATCATCTACGACCTCGTGGATGACGTGAAGGCAGCGATGTCGGGTCTCCTGGCCCCGACCCTGCGCGAAGAACGGCTCGGCGAAGCGCAGATCCTTGAGGTGTTCAACGTGTCCAAGGTCGGCAAGGTCGCGGGCTGCCGTGTCACCGATGGCGTGGTGCAACGCGGCGCCCATGTCCGCCTGATCCGCGACAACGTGGTCATCCACGAGGGCAAGCTGTCCCAGCTCAAGCGCTACAAGGACGATGCCCGCGAGGTCACCTCGGGTCAGGACTGCGGCATGGCCTTCGAAAACTACCAGGACATGCGTGTCGGCGACGTCATCGAGTGCTACCGCGTGGAAGAGGTGAAGCGGTCGCTGTAAGATCGCTTCCCGCCCACCCAGAAACAAAGCGTCATCAC
This sequence comes from Microvirga makkahensis, assembly GCF_009830105.1. GTDB lineage: Bacteria > Pseudomonadota > Alphaproteobacteria > Rhizobiales > Beijerinckiaceae > Microvirga > Microvirga makkahensis. The sequence continues at coordinate 55,100 of NZ_WURB01000006.1, read as the reverse complement.
CGGGCTTGTCCCGGTGATGACGCTTTGACGGGCTTTGTTTCTATTCCATCGAGATGGCCGGGCTGATCCCGGCCACGAGATCAAAACATGATCCGGTCCAATCCCGGAGGGTGACCCATGGCAAAACGTTTCGAACAAACCACCGGCCCGTCGCAGCGCCAGCAGCGCGTGGCCGAGCTCGTGCGCCACGCTCTGGCGGAAGTTCTCTCCCGCGGCGATCTGCAGGACGACGTGCTGAACCGGCATGTGATCACGATCCCGGAAGTACGCATGTCGCCCGACCTGAAGCTCGCGACCGCCTACGTGATGCCGCTCGGCGGCAAGGACGAGGATGCGGTGATCAAGGCGCTGGAGAAGAACAGGAAGTTCCTGCGCCAGGAGGTCGCCCGTCGCGTGAACCTGAAATTCGCGCCCGACCTGCGCTTCCGCCGCGACGAGAGCTTCGACGAGGCCGCACGAATCGACGCACTTCTGCGCTCCGAGCGTGTGGCGCGCGACACGGGCAAGCTCGACGCGGAACAGGCCGACGACAACGACGAGTGAGAGCGATGACTGAAGACCATTCCGGGGAGCGCCCCCGTCGCCCTCACGGCGACCGCCCGAAGAAGCGCGACATCAATGGCTGGATCATTCTCGACAAAGGCGTCGGAATGACCTCGACCCACGCGGTCGCGGTAGTCAAACGGGCATTCTCGGCAAAAAAGGCGGGTCACGCGGGTACCCTCGACCCTCTCGCCTCCGGCATCCTGCCGATCGCCCTGGGCGAGGCCACGAAGACCGTGCCATTCATCATGGATGGACGCAAATCCTACGTGTTCACCGTGGCCTGGGGTGCGGAGACCAATACTGACGATACCGAAGGGGACGTGGTGGAGCGCACGGATGTGGTACCGGACGCCTCCGACATCGAGGCCCTTCTGCCTCGCTTCACAGGCTCCATCCAACAGGTGCCGCCGCGCTTCTCCGCCATCAAGATCCAGGGCGAGCGCGCCTACGACCTCGCCCGCGACGGCGAGGTGGTGGAGCTGCAAGCCCGCACCGTCGAGATCGACCGCCTGGCCCTCGTCCATCACGACGGCAACCGCTCGGTGATCGAGGCGGATTGCGGCAAGGGCACTTACGTACGCGCCATCGCCCGCGACCTCGGTCGGAGCTTAGGTTGCCTCGGCCATATCGCGGCTTTGCGTCGCACGCGTGTGGGACCCTTCACCGAGCACGACGCGGTGACGGTGGACGACCTCACCACCGACCCGGCGGCGCTCCGCCCGGTGGAATCGGCGCTGAGCGAGATCCCCTCCATCGCCGTGAGCCGCGACATGGCCGGCCGCCTGATGCGCGGCCAGTCCATCATCCTGCGCGGCCGCGACGCTCCGCTCGCCGGCAAGGCCTATGCCACCTGCAACGGCATCCTCGTCGCCGTCGGCGATATCGAGCGCGGCGAACTGGTGCCGCACCGGGTGTTCAATCTGGGGGCTTGAGAGGGCCGCACAGCGTCATCCCCGCCCTTGAGCGGGCATCGCGCTTGCATTAAGCGCAACGCCTTTCTTGTCGGGACGGCCGGGACCGATCCCCGGATCGAGCCCGGGGACGGCCAGCCGGACAGAGGTGTGAACGGCCTCAGCGATCCGCCTTCAGGCCCTGCGCCTCGCGCATCAGGTACTTCCGGGTGATCGGCTCGATCATGTCGCGGATCGCCTGTGCAGTCTTTTCCTCCTCTCGGAGGGTTTCCCGAAGCGCCGGGACGAAGCGCTGATGGCCGGCAGCCTCGGCCATGGCGATCAGGGACTCGTAGGACGCGATCTCGAAATTCTCGAAGGCATGATTGGCGAAAGTGTTCTTCAGGACCTCGTCGGCCATGGGCATGTGGCCCGCCGCGGCCATGTTGGCCATGAACTGGGTCGCCATGTCCTTCAGGAGAGACCGGTCCGCCCCGAAAGTGTGCAGCATCTCGTCGAGGCGACGCACCTGGCCTTCCGTCTCGGCGATGTGGGTGCGCAGCAGATCCGACATCTCGGGGTAATGCTCGAAGCGCTCCACCTGGCGCTGCATCAGCTGCAACGCTTCCTTCTCGAGGGCATGCGCGTTCTGAAGGCCGGTGATGAAGATGTTCTTCACGGTCTCGTTAGAGGTCAGGTCCATCGTGCCTGCGGTGCTGGCGGTCATGGTGTCGGGTTCCTAAATGAGGGGTGTCTCACTCACCAACAGAGACCGCCGAAACTTGTTCCGGCAGCGTTGCCATGCCGGCATCCCTTTGCCAGGCTTGGCAAAAAGGATTCCGCTGGCACTTATTCACAATTGGTGTATGGTGCGCCCGCCTCGAAGGGCTGACCCCTCTGAGGACCGTCCCGGTGACGGACCGCGCTGGACGACATCCCGGCCCGGCCCTTTCCGGACGAACCAGACCTTCAGCCAGATGGCCAAGGTCCTTACCGTAAGCAAACCTGAAAGGATATGCGATGTCGATTACGGCTGAGCGCAAGAATGCGCTTATTAACGAATTCGCGCAGAAGGCTGGCGATACGGGCTCCCCGGAGGTGCAGATCGCCATTCTGACCGAGCGGATCACCAATCTGACCGGTCACTTCAAGACCCACACGAAGGACAACCACTCCCGTCGTGGCCTCCTGAAACTCGTCTCGTCGCGTCGCTCGCTTCTCGACTACCTGAAGAAGAAGGACGAGAGCCGCTACAGGACCCTGATCGAGAAGCTCGGCATCCGTCGCTAAGCTTTTGACCTTTCCGTCCGGAGCACGGCTCCGGACGGTTTTCCGGATGTGGTCCAAGAACCATCTCCGGCTGTCCACGAACGGACCGGATGCGCAATATCCGGCCTTTCGCTCCGGCGCTGGCGAGGCTTCAGACAAGTCCCGGCGCCCTTTTGAGGAGACGGATGACACGATGACCATGGCAGGATCGCAAGGGGCTAGCCGGAGCGGGTTTTCCCGCTTCAGGAGCCTCTTGCCGTCTTGCTCATGGCATCGAGCCCCCGCTCCTGCTGTCATGAAAGACGAAACATGTTCGATACTCAACGCGAAGAACTGATTTGGGGCGGGCGCAAGCTCACGCTCGAAACCGGCCACATGGCCCGCCAGGCCGACGGCGCCGTGGTCGCCACCTACGGCGAGACCACCGTCCTCGCTACCGTTGTTTCGGCCAAGGAGCCGAAGGCCGGCATCGATTTCTTCCCGCTCACGGTGAACTACCAAGAGCGTGCCTACGCCGCCGGTCGCATTCCGGGCGGCTATTTCAAGCGTGAAGGCCGTCCGACCGAGAAGGAGACCCTGGTCTCCCGCCTGATCGACCGTCCGATCCGCCCCCTCTTCGTCGAGGGCTACAAGAACGACACCCAGGTGGTCGTGACCGTGCTCTCGCACGACCTCGAGAACGATCCCGACGTGGTGGCCATGGTCGCAGCTTCCGCTGCGCTGACCCTCTCCGGCGTTCCCTTCATGGGCCCGGTGGGCGCGGCCCGCGTCGGCTATATCGGCGGCCAGTACAAGCTGAATCCGCCGCTCCAGGAGATGGACCAGACCTCCCTCGATCTCATCGTCGCCGGCACCACCGACGCGGTGCTCATGGTCGAATCCGAGGCGAAGGAACTGCCCGAGGACGTGATGCTCGGCGCCGTGATGTTCGGCCACAAGCACTTCCAGCCGGTGATCGAGGCCATCATCCGCCTCGCCGAGAAAGCCGCCAAGGAGCCGCGTGACTATCAGCCGGCCGATGTCTCCGACGTGGAGAAGGCCGTTCTCGATATCGCCGAGAAGGATCTGCGCGAAGCCTACAAGATCACCAAGAAGCAGGACCGCTATGCCGCCGTCGACGCCGTGAAGGCGAAGGTGATGGACGCGCTCTGCCCGGCCGAGGGTGAAGCCAGGTTCGATCTCGAGAAGGTCAAGGCCGTGTTCAAGGAGGTCCAGGCCAAGATCGTGCGCTGGAACATCCTCGACGAGGGCAAGCGCATCGACGGCCGCGACCTCAAGACCGTCCGTCCGATCCTGTCGGAAGTCGGCGTTCTGCCCCGCACCCACGGCTCGGCGATCTTCACCCGCGGCGAGACGCAGGCCCTCGTGGTGGCGACGTTGGGCACCGGCGAGGACGAGCAGTTCATCGACGAGCTGGAGGGCACCCGCAAGGAAACCTTCCTGCTTCACTACAACTTCCCGCCCTACTCCGTCGGCGAGACGGGCCGCATGGGCTCGCCCGGCCGCCGCGAGATCGGCCACGGCAAGCTCGCCTGGCGCGCCATCCACCCGATGCTGCCGGCCCCTCACGAGTTCCCCTACACGATCCGCGTCGTGTCGGAGATCACCGAGTCGAACGGCTCCTCTTCGATGGCGACCGTGTGCGGCTCGTCGCTGGCCCTGATGGACGCCGGCGTACCGCTGCGCCGTCCGGTGGCGGGCATCGCCATGGGCCTGATCCTCGAAGGTGAGCGCTACGCGGTCCTGTCCGACATTCTCGGCGACGAGGATCACTTGGGCGACATGGACTTCAAGGTGGCAGGCACGGACCAGGGCATCACCTCGCTCCAGATGGACATCAAGATCGCCGGCATCACCGAGGAGATCATGCGCGTCGCGCTCGATCAGGCCAAGGAAGGCCGCGCCCACATCCTGAGCGAGATGAACAAGGCTCTGACCGCTCCGCGCGCCGAGCTCGGTGAGCACGCGCCGCGCATCGAGACGATGCAGATCCCGGTCGACAAGATCCGCGAAGTCATCGGCTCGGGCGGCAAGGTCATCCGCGAGATCGTGGAGAAGACCGGCGCGAAGATCGACATCAACGACGACGGCCTCATCAAGATCGCCTCCGCCGACGGCAAGTCGATCAAGGCCGCCTACAACTGGATCCGCTCCATCGTCGCGGAGCCGGAAGTCGGCGTGATCTACGACGGAACGGTCGTGAAGGTGATGGAATTCGGCGCCTTCGTGAACTTTTTCGGTTCCCGCGACGGCCTCGTGCACATCTCGGAGCTCGCCAAGAACCGCGTCGGCAAGGTGACCGACGTGGTCAAGGAAGGCGACAAGGTGAAGGTGAAGTTCCTCGGCATGGACGAGCGCGGCAAGGTCCGCCTCTCCATGAAGGTGGTCAACCAGGAGACCGGCGAGGATATCACCGAGCAGCTCAAGGCGGAGCGCGAAGCCGAAAAGACCCAGCGCGACCAGCAGAAGGCGGCGAACGTCGGGGAGTAGGCTCGAGGCTTCACGGTCGAGACGAGAAAGGCGCGGCTTCGGCCGCGCTTTTTTTATCGCGAGGAGATCCCTGATTCGGCGGCAGAATGATCATGAATGTAGGTCGAAACGCGCGTGAGACGCTTCGCGTGGCTTCCTGAAGCCGGCCCTTGCATCATCTGTTTTCGATCGAACGACTTGCCTGATTTCAAGCGGAAGGTCTCTGACAGATCCTGCATTTTTCGACGCCTTCGATATCTCTGCTCCCGGGAACGAGCCCGATTTCGGCATGATTGACGCTCAGGCAGGCGGATTGTATTTAGAATCATTCTAAACAAGGTTCTCCACCATGCTCTCCCGCGTCTTCGGCTTCGACCGCCGACCCTTCGATTCCTTGAGCGAGCAGGAAATCCTCGCATTGGCCATCTCGTCGGAAGAGGACGATGCACGGATCTACCGCACCTATGCGGAGGGATTGAAGGAGCAGTTTCCGCAATCGGCCAAGGTCTTCGAGGAGATGGCGGCGGAGGAGGACGGGCATCGGGCTGTGCTGATCGAGCTGCACCGCAGGCGATTCGGCGAGACCATTCCGCTGATCCGGCGTGAGCATGTGCGCGGCTATTACGAGAGAAAGCCCGACTGGCTCGTGCGTCCGCTCGGCATCGAGAAGGTGCGCGCCACTGCCGAGAACATGGAGGCGCAGGCTCACAGCTTCTATGTGGAGGCCGCCAAGCGCACCGCCGATGCCTCGACGCGAAGGCTTCTCGGCGATCTCGCGGCGGCGGAGGTGGCGCACGAGTCGCTGGCCCGCCGCCTCGGCCTCGCCTACACGCCGGACGCGGTGAGGGAGGAGGAGGCACAGACCGAGCGGCGGCAATTCATCCTGACTTACGTCCAGCCAGGCTTGGCCGGCCTGATGGACGGGTCGGTTTCCACCCTCGCCCCGATCTTCGCGGCGGCCTTCGCGACGCAGGATACCTGGCAGACCTTCCTCGTCGGCCTTTCGGCCTCCGTGGGCGCGGGCATCTCCATGGGCTTCACGGAAGCCGCCCACGACGACGGCAGGCTCTCGGGACGCGGCTCCCCCGTCAAGCGCGGGCTGGCCTCCGGCATCATGACCGCCATCGGCGGCCTCGGGCACGCCCTGCCCTATCTCATTCCGCATTTCTGGACCGCAACGATCATCGCCGCCGCCGTGGTGTTCGTGGAACTCTGGGCCATCGCCTTCATCCAAAACCGCTACATGGAGACGCCGTTCCTGCGCGCTGCCTTCCAGGTGGTGCTCGGCGGCGCGCTCGTCTTTGCAGCGGGCGTGCTGATCGGGAATGCGTAGAGCAGGACGCGAGGTCAGCCCTTGCGCTCCGACAGGGTGAACCAGCCGATGCCGAGGATCACGAGGGCGGCACCCAGCCATTCGGAACCGCTCACCGTGTCGCCGAGCACGGCCATGGCGAGGAGGATGGTCACCACCGGGCTGAGCATGCCGATGGTGGCGTTGGCCTGCGCCGAGATCTGCTTGAGCGCGGCGCTCAAGAAAAATGACGGCAGCACCGTCGCGCCGAAGGCCAGGGCCAAGCAGATCCCCCACAAGGTGGGCGAGACGAAGATGGCTTCGAAGGGATGGGTGGCCAGGAAGTGGAAAATGACGGCGACGCCTGCCGCGCCCATGGCCACGCAGGTGAAGAGCTGGGGGCCGATCCTCATGATCAGAGGCTTCGCCAGGAGCTGATAGAGCGCGAAGGTGACCGCGGCGGAGAGCACATAGAGTGCTCCCGTCCCCGTAGCGGAGCCGGAAGCCGCCATGTTCTGCACGAAGAGCAGCGCCAGACCGGCGTAGCTGACGGCGAAGGCAAGAAGCGCCTTGGACCTGACGGGCTGGCGAAAGAAGGCCGCGCCGAACAGCACCACGAAGAGCGGATAGGTGAAGAGGATCAGCCGCTCGAAATGCGCCGAGATGTATTCCAGGCCCTTGAAGTCGAGATAGCTCGACGTCCAGTAGCCGATGAGCCCAACGCCGATCGTGCGCAGCACGAGCCTTCCGTCCGGCAAGGCCTCGCCCCTGGCTCTCGTATGGACGAGGGCATGGATGCCGATGACCAGGTAGAACGGCAGGGACAGGATCATACGCAGGGCGAGAGTCGTCTCCGCGTCGATTCCCTCCGCATAGGCGAGCTTGATGATGATGCCCTTCGAGGCGAACAGAGCCGCTCCGATAGCCGCCATGGCGTAGCCCGCATAGGGAGGTCGTCTGGCGTCTTTCGCGGGCGGGGCGGGAGTCACGGCGGGTTTCATGGCAGGGTTCCTCGGCCTGCAAGCTCTTTCACATGGTCGCGGGAGACACAAGGATGCGTGGCGCATCCTCCCGTTGCGGCCAAGGTGAGGCAGGGCTATGTCTGTTGCCGTCCAGTCAGGAGGAGCGTTTCATGCGGGCCACGATCTCCAGCATCGCCGAACTCGAAGCGCTCTACGGCCAGCCGGCCGAGGCCTCGATCCTGAAAGAAGCGAGCCGCATCGTTCCCGAATACCGCGCCTTCATCGAAGCCGCGCCCTTCTTGACCCTCGCCACCCGTGGGCCCGAGGGGCTCGATTGCTCCCCGCGCGGCGACGGGCCGGGTTTCGTGCGGGTCCAGGACGAGAAGACCCTGCTGCTGCCGGACCGTCGCGGCAACAACCGCATCGACTCGCTTCGCAACATCGTTCGCGATTCCCAGGTGGCGCTGCTTTTCCTGGTCCCGGGCGTCGGCGAGACGATTCGCGTGAACGGCCGCGCAGCGATCTCCGTGGACCCTGCCCTGCTGGAGAGCTTCGCCGTCGAGGGCCAGGAGCCGAAATCGGTGATCGTGATCACCGTCGACTCGGTCTTTTTCCAATGCGCCCGCGCGATCCTGCGCTCCGAGCTGTGGAATCCGAAAAGGCATGTGGCTCGCGAAGCCCTGCCGAGCGCGGGCCGGATCCTCGCAGCTCTGAGCGCCGACCGGTTCGACGGCGAGGCCTACGACAGGGCTCTGCCCGAACGGCAGAGGACGACCCTGTACTGATCTTGACCTTGAGCCGGAGACCCCCGAAAAGGCCCTTCTCCCTTCTTTCAGAAGCGCAAGGAAAATCATGACGATTCAACGCATCAAGCCCGGCCCCCGCATGAGCGGCGCCGTCGTCCACGGCGATACGGTCTATCTCGCGGGTCAGGTCGCCAATCAGACCGCGGGCAAGAGCGTCACGGAGCAGACGCAGGAAATCCTCTCGATCATCGACAGCCTGCTCGCCGAGGCCGGCAGCGACAAGTCGAGGATCCTGATGGCGAATATCTGGCTCACCGACATGGCCACGTTCCAGGAAATGAACGCCGTGTGGGACGCTTGGGTCTCCCCGGGCAACGCCCCTGCCCGCGCGACCGTGGAGGCGAAGCTCGCGGCTCCTCAGTTCAAGGTCGAGATTGCGGTCATCGCGGCAAAGTAAGTCGCGGAAGATGCGCTTTTGTGCGGGCGCACACGGAGCTTTGCGCCCGCACGAACTATGATAACCTCACTTTAGGCTGGAAGTGAGGTTATTATGTCACGGAACGTCGCTTTTACCGGGATAAGGTCCATCGATGCCCTTCTGACGGGATTCGCGTGGGACGCAACAGAGCTGACGATCGCGTTTCCGACCGATCCAGGCAGCTATGGGAATGGCTATGCCCGCGGTGAGAACCTGAACAATTTCAACTCTGTCAACGAGTTCCAGCAATTCGCCCTCAGAGACGCAGCCATCTATGTCCAGCTCTATACCAATCTGACCTTTTTCGAAGGCAATCCCAACGAGTTCGCCCACATTCGGTTCGCCATGTCCGATACTCCGTCGACGGCCTGGGCCTATTTCCCGAGCGGGACGGCTCAGGACGGAGATATCTGGATGAACCCGCAAGGAGGGCCGACATATCTGACCCCCAATCTGGGGAATTGGGGCTATGCGACCATCTTCCACGAGTTTGGGCACGCTCTGGGCCTGCAGCATGGCCATCCGGAAGACGTCAACGATACTCTCTTCCTGCCGCCCTCTGAAGACAACTGGAACTATTCCCTCATGACGTACCGGAGTTATGCCGGCGCGCAGACGGACTTCGTGCGCGGCAACACGGAGAGCGACAATCCTACCACCTATATGCAGAACGACATCGCCGCTCTCCAGCACATGTACGGCGCCAATTTCAACACCAACGCGGGCAACACGGTCTATCGCTGGAGCCCGACGACAGGCCAGTTCAGCGTCAACGGAGAAAGCTGGGGAACGCCCCTCAACAACAAGATCTTCATGACCGTCTGGGACGGCAACGGGGTCGATACCTATAATTTGTCCAGTTATACGACCGGCCTCGTTCTCGATCTCCGGCCCGGTGCCTTCTCCACCTTCAGCACAGCCCAGTTGGCGGATCTGGACGGAACGGCGACAGTCCGTCCGGCACTGGGGAACGTGGCCAATGCACGCCTCTACCAGGGCGATCCGCGCTCCCTGATCGAGAATGCGATCGGGGGGAGCGGCAGCGACCGGATCATCGGGAATACGGCCGGCAACGTCCTCAACGGCGGTGCCGGAAACGATGTGCTGAACGGCGGCCCCGGCGCAGACCGGCTCTACGGCGGCACGGGCAACGACATCCACTACGTGGACAATGCGGGCGACAGGATCGTGGAAGCCTCCACCGGCGGCACAGCGGACCGGGTTTACTCCGCGATCAGCCATACCATCGCGGCTTACGTGGAGCACCTTTACGCCAGCGGCAGCGCCTCGATCACGCTGAAGGGCAACGGCAGCGCTAACGCGATTGTCGGCAACGCGGGCCGCAACACGATCTATGGCCTGTCCGGGAACGACCGGCTAACCGGCGGCACCGGCAACGACATTCTGGACGGGGGCCTGGGTCGGGACGTGCTCTCGGGCGGCTCTGGCAGCGACACATTCGTGCTCAAGGACCACCGGCCCGGCAGCACGTATTACGACAGGATCACGGACTTCAACAGGAGCTACGACGGCTATCTGAGGATCGACAACAAATACATGTCCAAGCTCGGCGGCACGGGCCGCCTGAGCAGCTCCGAGTTCGTTCTCGGCACTGCGGCGAAGGACGCTTACGACCGGGTGATCTACGACAAGGCCAAGGGATATCTGTATTACGATCCGGACGGCACGGGCGGGGCGGCAAAGCAGCTCATCGCCTGGCTCACCAACAAGGCGAGCCTGTCCTATTCGGATATCTACGTCATCTGATCGGGCGGCCGCCAACACCGAAAGCCCTTCGATGGTTTCACTCATCGAAGGGCTTTCTTGGTTGTGCCTCTCGTCAGGCGCGTCGATGATGCGCCTTACGGGCAGGGATGACGGCGGCCGTCGTAACCCAGATAGGTGCCCGAGGCCGGGTCGTAGGACCGGAAGCGCTGCGCGCAATAGGCATGCACGTTGTTGGCGCGAGCCTGCGATTGCGCAAGGGCTCCGCCGATGATGGCCCCCGTCGCAAGACCAACCGCTCCGGCAGCCAGGGCGCTGCCGCGGTCACGGCGATAATAGCCATAGCGGCGGCCGTAATAGGGGCGGCCATAATAGCGTCGCGGCGCATAATAGCGACGCACGTAGCGGCGGCGCTGCACGTAATCCGACTTCACCTCGCCCTTCTGAATGGCAGCGACGAGTTCGTTGATCGGAGCGGCTTGCGCCTCGGCCGCCGAAGCGGGAGCGCTGAGCCCGAATGTGCCGAGAGCCGCAGTCGCGGCAAGAGCCATGAGCATCTTACGCATGGGGTAACTCCTCAAGGTGTTCGCGTGTTGATGGGCGAACGCGCCACGCAGGAGGTCGTTCCCCTCCCCGGGATTTTTGTCTGAGGGCTCTCGCGAAAACGTGAGGCCGCTTCCGAAGCGGGGTCGCGGATGAGGCCGACACGGCAAGAGGTCAACCCACCCTCGCCTGCCCTGTCGGGCACAGATCCAGAATGGCGCAGCGTTCGCAGGCCGGATTGCTGAAGAAGCAGCAGCGCTGACCGTGCAGCATCATCACCTCATGGTTGTCGTAGACGGCCTGCGCATCCCATTCGGGCGGGAGCAGAGCGAAGAGCAGCGCATGGGACGGCCCCACGGCCACGCTGCGCGCAATCAGCCCCGTGCGCACGGCGACGCGATGGTGATGACTGTCGACGGGCAGGGCCGCCTTCCGCAAGGTGGAGAAGGACAGAACAGCCGCACTCGTCTTCGGCCCGACTCCCGGGATGCACTCAAGCCAGGCGCGAGCTTCCTCCACCGGCATGTCCTTGAGGAATTCGAGGGAGAGGCTGCCGTGACGCTCATGAATGGCACGCAGCACCCCCTGCAGACGCGGCGCCTTCTGCTCGGGCCAGGTCACGCCCTGGATGGTCTCCTCCACCTCCTGCGCGGATGCCGCCATCAGCATGTCCCAGTCGGGATAACGAGCACGCAGGGCCTTGAACGCCCGGCCCGAATCCGCATTGCGGGTGCGGTGGGAGAGAAGCGAGGAGATCAGCTCGCTCAATGGATCGAGGGAATGGAAATAGGGGATCGGGCAGCCATACGCTGCACAAAGGCGCTCGTGGATGGCGAGCGCCTTTGCCTTCAGGGTTTGCAGCTCCAATGTCATGGGCTTTCAAATCAGGGAGGAAGTCTACGGTTCCCTGCAGCCCTGCTCATCTCGTCATCCTCAGGCTTGCTCCAGGGACCCATGCCTTCTTGGAAGCGTGTTGAGGGACACCGAAGGCTGAGACCGCTCCCCGGATCAAGTCCGGGGCGGCCACGACGGAGAAGGACGGTTCCCGGGTCACAGAATGAACCGGCTCAAGTCCGTATTCTTGGCGAGGGTCTCCACCTCACCGCGGACATAGGCGGCGTCGATGGTCACCGTCTCGCCGGAGCGATCGGGTGCGGTGAAGGACACGTCGTCCAGCACGCGCTCCAGCACCGTCTGCAGGCGGCGGGCGCCGATATTCTCCACCGTATTGTTCACCTCAACGGCCACCTGCGCCAGCGCATCGATGGCATCGTCGGTAAAGACCAGCTCCACGCCTTCCGTTCGCATGAGCGCGACGGATTGCTTGATGAGGCTCGCCTCCGTCTCGGTGAGGATGCGCTTGAAATCCTCGACGGTGAGCGGCGAGAGCTCCACGCGGATCGGCAGGCGGCCTTGAAGCTCGGGCAGCAGGTCCGACGGCTTCGAGACATGGAAGGCTCCGGATGCGATGAAGAGGACGTGGTCCGTCTTCACCGGTCCGTATTTCGTCGAGACCGTGGTGCCTTCGATCAAAGGCAGCAGATCGCGCTGCACTCCCTCGCGGGATACGTCCGCGCCGGAGCGGCCCTCGCGGGCGCAGATCTTGTCGATCTCGTCGAGGAACACGATGCCGTTGTTCTCCACCTGACGCAGGGCTTCCTGCACGATGGCATCCTGGTCGAGCATCTTGTCGGCTTCTTCCATGACCAGCGGCTCATAGGCCTCGCGCACGGTGGTGCGGCGCGTCTTGCGCTGGCCGCCGAACGCCTTGCCGAACATGTCGGAGAGGTTGATCGCGCCCACCGACGCGCCCGGCATGCCGGGGATTTCGAACATGGGCAAACCCGCGCCGCCGGATTGCTGCAGCTCGATCTCGATTTCCTTGTCGTCGAGTTCGTTGTTGCGCAGCTTGCGGCGGAACGCATCGCGCGTCGCCGCGCTGGCGGTTGCACCCACGAGCGCATCGAGCACGCGCTCCTCCGCCGCCACATGGGCCTTGGCCTGCACCTGACGGCGGCGCTCGTCTTTGACGAGACCGATGCCGATCTCCACCAGGTCGCGCACGATCTGCTCCACGTCCCGGCCCACATAGCCGACCTCCGTGAATTTCGTGGCCTCGACCTTGATGAAGGGCGCATTGGCGAGCCTGGCGAGGCGCCGCGAGATCTCCGTCTTGCCGCAGCCTGTGGGGCCGATCATCAGGATGTTCTTCGGTGCCACCTCTTCACGAAGCTGGCCTTCGAGCTGCTGACGCCGCCAGCGGTTGCGCAACGCGATGGCGACGGCGCGCTTGGCGTCGTTCTGGCCGACGATGTAGCGGTCGAGTTCGGAAACGATTTCGCGGGGGGAGAATGTGGTCATGAGATGTCTTGGCTCAATGGATTGTCGTCGTTCCCGGATTCGCTCCGGGGGCTCCACGTCTTCCGCGCCGGTCGAGGCGCGGATGGCCGGGATGGACCCGGCCCCGACGGGCGATCAGGTTTCGTCCAGCGTTTCGATGACGATGTTCGCATTCGTATAGACGCAGATCTCGGCCGCGATGTTGAGAGAGCGGCGGACGATGGTTTCCGCATCGATCTCGCTGTCGGCGAGCGCCCGCGCAGCGGCGAGGGCGTAATTGCCGCCCGAGCCGATGGCCGCGATGCCGTTTTCCGGCTCCAGCACGTCGCCGGCACCCGAGAGCAGCAGGCCCACCTCCTTGTCGGCGACGAGCATCATGGCCTCCAGGCGGCGCAGGTAACGATCCGTGCGCCAGTCCTTGGTGAGCTCGACGCAGGCGCGGGTGAGCTGGCCGGGATACTGCTCGAGCTTGGCTTCCAGCCGCTCGAAGAGGGTAAAGGCATCGGCCGTGGAACCTGCGAAGCCGCCGATCACCCCGCCCTTGGCGAGGCGGCGGACTTTGCGTGCATTGCCCTTCACGATGGTCTGGCCCAGGCTCACCTGTCCGTCGCCGCCGATGACGACGCGGCCGCCCTTGCGGACCATGAGGATCGTGGTGGCGTGCATGCTGCGGGGGGCGGCGTCTTCGGACACGAGGCGAACTCCAGCGGACGGGGAGGGGACGGTGTGCCCCCTGACTTAATCACTCGTCGGCCAAAAGCAACGCGGGTAGCGTTTCCCGCGCGGTCTTGCTAGAAGGCGTGCGTCTCCATCTCCGCAAAGGATTTTCATGATGCGCTCCGCGAGCGTCAGCCGTCGCACCGCCGAGACCGACGTGACCGTGTCGATTGCCCTCGACGGCACCGGCAAGGCCGAGATCTCCACGGGGGTCGGCTTCCTCGACCATATGCTGGAACTCTTTGCCCGCCACGGTCTGTTCGACCTGACGGTGAAGGTAACGGGCGACCTGCACGTGGATCAGCATCATACGACGGAAGATACGGGCATCGCGCTGGGGCAGGCGATCCTCAAGGCGCTTGGCGACAAAAAGGGCATCGCCCGCTACGCAGACATCCATCTGCCGATGGACGAGACGCTGACCCGGATCGCCCTCGATATTTCCGGCCGCCCGTTCCTGGTCTTCCGCACGTCCTTCCCGACGGAGAAGATCGGCGTGTTCGACACGGAGCTGGTGCGCGAGTTCTTCCAGGCCTTCGCCGTGCAGGCGGGGCTGACCCTCCACGTGGAGACGCTCTACGGGGAGAACAGCCACCACGTCGCCGAGAGCTGCTTCAAGGGTCTGGCACGGGCCTTGCGTCAGGCCGTCGCCATGGACCCGCGGGAGGAGGGGCGCGTTCCCTCCACCAAGGGCACGCTCTAAGTTCAGCCAAGAGGCATTTTGCCCGGCATCCGTTCAGATGGCCGGGCAGGGCCTGAGGAAACGACGCCATGACCACCTATACCCTGCACCTTCCGCGCGATGCGCGGCCGGGTGACCCGGCCGCTTTGGAGGAGGCGGAACTCGTGAAGGATGCGTTCTCCTGGGGCGCTTTCTTCTTCACCTTTCTCTGGTTCTTCGTCCACCGGCTCTGGCTCGCCGGTTTGGCCGTCCTCACGCTCGTCTTCGCCTTCGGCGGGCTCCTGCAGATGCTGAACGTGCACGATGCTGCAGGCACCGTGGCGGCGCTGCTCCTGCAGGTCCTGATCGGCCTCGAGGCGAACAGCCTCAGGCGCTGGACGCTGTCGCGTCGTGGCCTTGCCCTTGCGGATGTGGTCACGGCGGCTGACCGGGACGAAGCGGAAGCGAAGGCCTTCGCCCGCTGGCTCTCGCAGCGTCCCGCTTCGGCTCCTCCTCGCAATCCGGCCGCCGCGCCGGTTCCATCCATTCTCAGAAGGCCCGATCCCGTGATCGGCCTCTTTCCCGATGCGGAGCGTCCCCGGTGAGCGTCGTCATCATCGATTACGGTTCAGGCAACCTGCACTCCGCCGCCAAGGCTTTCGAGCGCGCGGCCCGCGAGGCAGGGCTCGACCACACCATTACCGTCACATCCGACCCCTCCCTCGTCGCACGAGCTGAGCGGATCGTCCTGCCGGGCGTGGGCGCTTTCGCCGATTGCCGTCGGGGCCTCGATTCCGTTCCCGGCATGGTGGAGGCGCTCCAGCGCCGCGTGCGGGAGGAGGGGGCGCCCTTCCTCGGCATTTGCGTGGGCATGCAGCTCATGGCCACCCGCGGCCTCGAGCACACCACCAGCTACGGCCTCGACTGGATCCATGGCGACGTGAAAGCCATCGCGCCGAATGACCCGTCGCTCAAGATCCCGCATATGGGCTGGAACACCCTCGAGCTGAGAAATCCCCACCCGCTGCTGGACGATATTCCCACGGGACCGGACGGGCTGCACGCCTATTTCGTGCATTCCTACGCGCTCACGCCGAACGACCCGTCCGACGTGGTCGCCACCACCGATTACGGCGGGCCGATCACGGCCATCGTCGGACGCGACAACATCGTCGGCACCCAGTTTCATCCCGAGAAGAGCCAGGCGCTCGGCCTCAGGCTCATCGCCAATTTCCTGAGGTGGCGTCCGTGATTCTTTATCCCGCAATCGATTTGAAGGAAGGCCGCTGCGTTCGCCTGATCCAGGGCGACATGGACCAGGCCACGGTTTTCAACGACGATCCCGCCGATCAGGCCGCCACCTTCGAGGCTCAGGGCTTCGAATGGCTGCACGTGGTCGACCTCGACGGCGCATTCGCCGGCAAGCCCATGAATGCGTCCGCCGTGGAGGAGATCCTCACGCGCGTGAAGATCCCGGTGCAGCTCGGCGGCGGCATCCGCGACATGAAGACCGTCGAGGGCTGGCTGTCCAAGGGCGTGACCCGCGTGATCATCGGCACGGCCGCCGTGCGCGATCCCGCCTTCGTGCGGGAGGCGGCGCGGCTTCATCCGGGCAAGATCGCCGTCGGAATCGACGCGAAGGACGGCCTCGTCGCCGTGGAAGGCTGGGCGCAGACCTCGACCCTGTCGGCGGAGGAACTCGGCCGCCGCTTCGAGGATGCGGGCGTTGCCGCCATCATCTACACGGATATCGCGCGCGACGGCATCCTCAAAGGTCTCAACTTCCCGATGACGCTGGGCCTGGCCCGGGCGGTCTCGATTCCGGTCATCGCCTCGGGCGGGCTCGCCTCCATGGCCGATATCGAGCGCCTGACCCAGCCCGATTGCGCCGTGCTCGATGGCGCCATTTCCGGCCGCGCGCTCTATGACGGGCGCATCGATCCGGAGGAAGCGCTGGCGATGCTGCGTTCCGCACGCAAGGAGAATGCCTGATGCTCAAAGTGCGTCTCATTCCCTGTCTGGATGTGAAGGACGGACGCGTCGTGAAGGGCGTGCAGTTCGTCGATCTCGTCGATGCGGGCGATCCCGTGGAAGCGGCGAAGGCCTATGATGCGGCCGGAGCGGATGAGCTCTGCTTCCTCGACATCACCGCGAGCCACGAGGCGCGGGGCATCCTGCTCGACGTGGTGCAGCGCACGGCGGAGGCCTGCTTCATGCCGCTCACGGTGGGCGGCGGAGTGCGCACGGTCGAAGACATCCGCAAGCTGCTGCTGGCGGGCGCCGACAAGGTCTCGATCAACACCGCCGCTGTGAACAATCCGGATTTCGTGCGGGAAGCCGCGGAGAAGTTCGGTGCGCAATGCATCGTCGTCGCCATCGATGCGAAGAGGGTCTCGGGCGAAGGCGAAATGCCGCGCTGGGAGATCTTCACCCATGGCGGCCGCAACGCCACGGGCATCGATGCCATCGCCTTCGCCAGGCAGGTGGCGGAACTCGGGGCAGGGGAGCTCCTCGTCACCTCCATGGACCGCGACGGCACCAAGGGGGGCTACGATCTCGCGCTTGTGCGCGCCATCGCCGATGCGGTGCCGGTGCCCGTGATCGCCTCCGGCGGCGTCGGCAATCTCGATCACCTCGTCGACGGTGTCGAGAAAGGCCATGCCAGCGCCGTGCTCGCAGCCTCCATCTTCCACTTCGGCACGCATACGATTTCCGAAGCAAAGAGCTATATGGCGAAAGCGGGCCTGGAGATGCGGCTCGACGAGCCTGCAAAGAACGCGGCCTGACCGGACGGAACGGAGTCATGACCACCTTCACGCTCGACGATCTCGCCCGCATCGTGGCGCAACGCGCCGCGGCGCCCGCATCCGAATCCTATACGGCAAAGCTCCTCAGCGAGGGCCCGGCGAAAGCGGCCAAGAAACTCGGCGAAGAGGCGGTGGAGGCGGCGCTCGCCGCCGTCCAGCGCGACCGGCAGAACCTCACGGCCGAGGCGGCGGATGTGCTGTATCATCTTTTGGTCGTGTTGCAGGGCGCGGATATTCCGCTAAGTGACGTGATGGCCGAATTGGAACGCCGCACCGCGCAATCGGGGCTTGCCGAGAAGGCCGCGCGCAAGTCGTGACCTGACGTCGCGACGTCACAGCAAGGGGGCTCGCATGGACCAGCCCAACGTGGTTTCGCCTCAGGCCGATGACGGCCTCTCGCCCTATCGCACGTTCACGCGGGACGAATGGGCGAGGCTGCGCGCCGACGCCCCCATGACGCTGACCGCCGACGAGGTGGTGCAGCTGCAATCCCTCAACGACCCGATCTCCCTGGACGAGGTGGCGGCGATCTACCTTCCGCTCTCGCGGCTGCTCTCGCTCTATGTGGCGGCGACGCAAGGACTGTTCAGGGCCACACAGCGCTTCCTTCTCGCCGAGCAGGAAGCCAAGGTGCCCTACATCATCGGCGTCGCGGGCTCCGTCGCGGTGGGCAAGTCCACCACGGCGCGCGTGCTCAAAGCCCTTCTCGCCCGCTGGCCCAATACTCCGAAGGTGGACCTCATCACCACGGACGGCTTCCTTCTGTCCAATGCGGAGCTGACGCGGCTCGGCCTGATGGAGCGGAAGGGCTTCCCGGAGAGCTACGACACCGGCAAGCTCCTTCACTTCCTCGCCGATATCAAGGCGGGCAAGCGCAACGTGAAGGCGCCGCTCTATTCGCATCTGGTCTATGACGTCGTGCCGGGCGAGGAGACCAATGTCGACCGTCCGGACATCCTCATCGTCGAAGGGCTCAACGTGCTCCAGCCCGCGCGCCTCCCGAAGGACGGCACGGCCATTCCCTTCGTATCCGACTTCTTCGACTTCTCGGTCTATATCGACGCCGACGAGGAGGATCTGCACCGCTGGTACGTGAACCGGTTCCTGAGGCTTCGCCACACGGCCTTCCGCGATCCGCTCTCCTACTTCCGCCGCTATGCGGAAATCTCCGAAGAGGAGGCCATCGGAATCGCCGACGGATTGTGGAACCGCATCAACCTGCCGAACCTTCGCGAGAACATCGTGCCCACCCGCCAGCGTGCGAGCCTGATCCTCACGAAGGGCGCGAGCCACCGGATCGAGACCGTGGCGCTGCGGCGTCTTTGAGCGCCGACCTTTTTCGCAATCTTGAGCGTTGTTCCTCCGTTCAATGGAGGAGCCATGCCCACGCCACCAGTCGAGGAAAAGCTCAAGCGCAGCGCCGAGCATGCGAAGGAGGCCGCGGAGCAGACCCAGGAAGCGGCGGAGAACACGCAAGAAGCCGCCGAACGGACCCAATCCGCGGCGAAGACCACAGCCAAGGCCACCGTCCAGCTGAAAGACAGCGCCGACCGGCGTACGGAACTGGCTGCCAACCGCACCGTCTTCGCCGCCGAGCGTACCTATGCGGCCTGGGTGCGCACGGGTCTTGCTGCGCTCGCCTCCGGCATCGGCGCGAAGAAGCTCTTGGAAGGCGTGGTGCCGGACTGGATGATCGTCTCCACCGGCTCCGTGCTGGTGCTGTTCAGCGCCTTCTGCTTCGCCGCCGCCGTCTGGCGCCAGCTGTTCACGGGATCGCAGCCGCCGCAGCCGGACGTCCAGCGCATCCCGCCTTCTCTCTTCTTGATCTTCAACGGCTTTCTGGCGCTGGTGTCCCTCGCAGCCCTGTTCGGGCTCTGGTTCGGGCGGACGGGCGGATGAGAGAAATCTTTCATTCGTCATCACCGGCCCTGTGCCGGTGATCCTGATTGCCTGAGGTGCCGCACCCATCCGGATCGGGATGGCCGGGACGAGCCCGGCCATGACGCAGGGTGGCTTACCCCAGCAAGCCTTCCTGCTGCGCCAGCTCTCGCAGGTTGGCCTGGGGGCGGGCACCGAGATGGCTGATAATCTCCGCCGCCGCCAGGCCGCCGAGGCGGGCGCAATCGACCAGCTCCAGGTTCTGCACGAGACCAGCCAGGAAGCCGGAGGCGAAGAGATCGCCCGCGCCGGTGGTATCCACCACGCGCTCCACGGGGAACGCGGGAACGGCCAGAGTCTCGCCGCGGCTGACCACCATGGCCCCTTCCTCCGAGCGGGTGATGACGCCGAGCAGATTTTCCTCGCGCAGAGCCGCCAGCGCGCTCTCAGGCGAGGACGTGCCGTAGAGGCTCTGCAGCTCGTGGATATTGGCGAAGAGGATGTCGAGGCTCCCGTCGCGCATGAGGCCCAGGAACTCGTCGCGGTAGCGGTCGACGCAGAAGGCGTCGGAGAGGGTCAGCGCCACCTTGTTGCCCGCCTCGTGCGCGATCCGCACGGCCTTGCGGAAGGCCTCCTTCGCGGCCGGCGGATCCCACAGATAGCCTTCGAGATAGACGATGCTCGAAGCGCGCACCGTGTCCGGGTTCACGTCGTCGGGCGTGAGGTTCTGGCAGGCTCCGAGATAGGTGTTCATGGTACGCTCGCCGTCCGGCGTCACCAGGATGAAGCTGCGGGCGGTCGCGGGGCCGCCCTCTGCGGGCTTCACGTCATAGTGCACATCGATGGCATTGAGATCGTGCGCGAAAAGCCTGCCGGTCTCATCGTTCTTCACCTTTCCGATGAAGCCCGCCTTCACGCCGAGGGAAGCCACGCCCGCCGCCGTGTTGGCGCCGGAGCCGCCGGACACGATGATGGCGGGTCCCATGTCGCGATAGAGCTCCTCCGCGCGGGCCTCGTCGATGAGCTGCATGGCGCCCTTGTGCACCTTCTTCTGGAGCAGGAAGGCCTCGTCGGTATGGGCGAGCACGTCAACGATGGCGTTGCCGAGCGTGAGCACGTCGATGCGGGTCTGGGACATGAACAACCACGATGTTGGAGGGGATCAAGGGCGCTTTGGCATTCCCGACCCGAGCGGTCAAGAACCTTCCCGGTGCGGGAGCGTCGCTGGATTTCCCCTCGCCGCAGGAGGGCGGGGGCCGTGTGACCCGATCAGCGGCTCATCCGGTAGGATCGTATCATCGCTGGGCTCATGCCGGTGATCCCGGAGTTTTGAAGTGCCGCGCATTTCGGAACGCGATGGCCGGGACGAGACCGGCCCTCACACGGCATCCTGCACCGCCTGGATCGCCACGGGGGCGCGGCGCTCGCGGCCTTGAGCGTGATCGAGGATGGCGAGCATGTCCTCGAGGTCGCCCTCGGAGAGATTGCGGATCTCGCGGGCGAGGCGGTTGGCGAGAAGCGTCGCCTTGGGATCGGCCCGGGCGGTGTCGATCTTCACGCGCGGGTCGGAGAGATCGGCGAGCCGCGTGAGCTCGTCGGCCTCGTCCCAGATGATGTGGAAATATTGCAGCACGCCCTGCAGCAGCGTCCAGGTTGGCTTGCCCCGCTCGCCGCGCTCCAGCGCCGAGAGATAGGCGCTCGACACGCCCAGATGGGCCGCCATGTCCTTCAACATCAATCCGCGTTCGCGGCGCAGCTGCCGCACACGTTCGCCAAAGGGGGTCATGTGATCATCCCGCGCCCTGCCTGCGGCGGAGCCTCACATAAAGTGCACCAGAACCGCCATGTTGGGGAGAGGCTTCCTCGAAGCCGATCACAAGAGATCTCAGGTCCGGCAGCCGCAGCCAGTGGGGCACCATGCGGCGAAGCACGCCGCGCTCCTCGAACATCCCGCCTCTGGCGGAGGCTCCGCCCTTCCCGGTAATGACGAGCACGAGGCCGTGGCCCGAATGCTGCGCCCGGTGCAGGAAGCCGATGAGCGCAAAATGCGCCTCCTCCTGGCGCATGCCGTGGAGGTCGATGACGCCGTCCACGTCCTTCCGCCCCCGGCGCAGGGCGGTCAGTGTCTTGCGCTCCACCGGAGCGAGCGGCGGAATTGCGGGTTTCTTCGGCTGGGGCGGAAGCGCTTGCAGGGACGGGGGAGGCGACAGGGATACCTGCGGGGCAGGGGCTGTCGCGGTCCCTTCCTCCGGCTCGGGCTCGGGCGGCAGCGCCTTTCCCTTCATGGGCTTCACATGACGGGCCACATGCGACCAGAGCCGCCGCTCCTCTGCGCTGAGCTGACGTGTACGGCGGCGCTTGGTCATCGCTGGGCTTTGGGCATGAGCACGACGAAGCGCGCGGCGTGGCGCAGCAGGCCTGCGCGGTTGCCCGCTTCCTCGCCGCTGCCGAAGAAGAAATCGCCTCGCGCGGGACCGACGATGGCCGAGCCCGTATCATGCGCGATCATGAGGCGGCGCAGGGGCTCGGATCTGTCGAGGGTGAGGGGCAATCGGCCCTCTAGCCAGAAGGGCAGACCATAGGCCCAGAGCTGGCGGTCGACGGCAAGGCTCCGGCCCGGCACCAAGGGGAAGCCTGCACCGCCGATGGGTCCGTCCCCGGGTGCGAGCTCGTCCGCCTCGCGGAAGAAGATATAGGACTGATTCTGCCGCATCAGCTCTCTGGCAGGGCCGGGATTGTCCTTCAGCCAGCCCATGAGCCTGGCGAGCGTCATGGATTCGAGATCCATCTCGCCTCGCTGCACCAGCACGCGCCCAATAGAGGTATAGGGACGTCCGTTGCGACCCGCATAGGCCACGCGCATCACCGAGCCGTCGGTGAGCCGGATGCGGGAGGAGCCCTGCACATGGATGATGAAGGCCTCGCCCGGCTCGCGAAGGTAGACGATGGGCTTGGCCTGCGAGCCCAGCGCCCCGTCCTCGATGGCGGCGCGGTCCGGGTAGGGCTCATAGCCTTGCTCCGTCCGCCGGGCGGCCTGGAGTCCCTTGCCGATGCCGGGCAGGCTTTCGCCTTGCGGGATCGTGACGAGATCGTCGGGTCTTGCGAGCAGGGGAAACCGGTAGCGGGAATCGGGCGTGCGCGAGCCCTGGAACTCGGGTTCGTAATAGCCGGTGAGAAAGCCCTGGCTGGAATGGGGAACGACGGCGAAGGGCCGGAAATGCGTCTCGAAGAACCGGCGGGCTTCGGGACGCGGCAGGTCCGGGTCTTTCAAGGCGACGCGGCAGATGGCGAGGAGATCGCGCTCCGGCGCCTGCGCCGGTCTCAATTCGGCGGCGCGCGCATCGAGCGCGCGGCAGGAACGTAGGAAAGCCCTGAAGGCGGCGGCATGATCGTCATCCGCCCAGGCGTCGAGATCGTCGAAGGACAGGGCCTCAAGACGCGCCTGACCCGCCAGACGGGATGCAGCTTCCCCCTCCGGCATGGTCAGAATCCAGGCGATAAGGCACGCGAGAAGGGCTCGCCCGGCATGCCTCATTGCCCCGCTTCGGTCGCCACGAGCTGCCAATTGGGATCCCGGCTTCCGAGCTGGCGGGCGAAGGTCCACACGTCGGTGACTTCGGCCACCTGATCCGGGCTTCCGTCGACGACGGTGCCGGAAGCGTCGCGGGTAACGGTGATCAGCTGCGAGACGAAGCGCACGATGACCTGCGCGGTCCTGCCGTGGACCTCCGCTCCGGCCATCTCGGCCTTGTCGATGGAGACGAAGGTGGTTTCAACGCGTTCGCCGCGCTGCTCGCGCTCCGTGATGGCGCGCTCGAATCCCTCGTAGACCTCGCGGGAGAGAAGATCCTTCAGCGTCTTGCGGTCGCCCACCGCAAAAGCGGTGACGATCATCTCGTAGGCGCTCTTGGCACCCTCGAGGAAATCGGAGGGGTCGAAACCGGGCTCGGCGCGGGCGATGCTGTCGAGGGCCGCGGCCGTGGGCGTTCCGGGCTCGGCAAAACCCTTCCAGCGCTCAGCAGTCTGACTCTCGGCCGCAGGACGGGCGCCGTTGGGACCGGGAAGACGCACGACGTTGTGATCGGTCTCGGACGCCGCATTGCCCGGGCGCAGGGGCGCATCCCGGCGGGACAGGGGATCGAAGGGCGGCTGCTCGCTGCCGGTCTTCTGTCCAAGCACCGATCGGAGGCGCCAGATCACGAAGATGGCGAGAACGATGAAAATGAGGGTCGTGATGTCGAAGGAATCCTGCATCGTCGGTCCGTTGTCAGCCTGCCGGAAGCCCAGCTGGCGCCGGGTGTCACCCCGAGGTAAGAGGATGTGTTTCTTTGCATATGGGGTTCTTCGGTCGTAACATCCACCTCTTCCCGCGACAAGCGAAGGAGACTCGCAAACTTGCCTCCCGAGCCGGAAACATGATAGCGCGGGAATCCGTGGCCCGTTGCCGATCAGGTGCCTTCAAGACTAGAAGCGCCCCGTCCGGGTCGACCGATTCACCTCTCTTCGGAGCATGAAACCATGGCCGATAACCCGGCAAACAACGGAGCGCCCGGCGGCATGCCCGCGCTGAACGCCCTCGCGCAGTACTGCAAGGATTTCTCGTTCGAGAATCCCAACGCCCCCCGCTCCCTGCAGCAGCAATCCGAAGGCCCGCAGATCAACCTGCAGGTCAACGTGAACGCCAAGCAGCTGGCGGAAGCCGATTTCGAGGTGGATCTCACCCTCGAGGGAAATGCCAAGGCCGGCAACGATGTGCTGTTCGCCTTCGAGCTCACCTATTCGGGCGTGTTCCGCGTGCAGAACATCCCGCAGGAGCAGCTGCATCCGGTCGTGATGATCGAGTGCCCGCGCCTGCTCTTCCCCTTCGCCCGCCAGATCGTCGCGGACGCGGTGCGCAACGGCGGCTTCCCGCCCCTGTACATCGACCCGATCGATTTCGTGGCTCTCTACCGTCAGCGCGCGTCCGAACTTCAGGACCAGCAGGGCGGTCAGACCCTGTCATAAGAGGGTCCGGTCTTCGGATGAGCGGAGGCGGAGCGGGCGACTGCTCCGCCTTTTGTTTTGCGTCGATTCTCAGGAAGCTTCCGGCGCGTCCTCGCCGAGATACTCGCGCCAGAGAGCATTCGGCCCGAGCTGCTCGACGAAGGCCGCATGGGCGGCGCGTTCCGCATCCGTCAGGCGCGAAATCGTGGGGCGAGGCTTGCCCTCCCGCGCTGCGGCCGCATCGGTGCGGATGGCGGGGCCGAGGCTCCTCACGGGCTGAGCGGTGAGATCGAATCCCACCTGCCGGCCGCCGATCAGCTCGATATAGACCTCGGCCAGGATCTCGGCGTCGAGCAAGGCACCATGCTTGGTACGCTTGGAATTGTCGATGCCATAGCGCGAGCAGAGCGCGTCGAGGTTGTTGGCGGCCCCCGGATGCTTCCGGCGCGCCATGATGAGCGTGTCGACCACATCCGCCAGATCGATCGCCGGATGGCCGGTGCGCGCGAATTCCGCATTGATGAAGCCGATGTCGAAGGCGGCGTTGTGGATGACGAGCCGCGCACCGCGGATGAACTCGTAGAACTCCTCGACGATGGAACCGAAGACCGGCTTGTCCGCCAGGAACTCGTCACTCAATCCGTGCACCGCGAAGGCGCCTGGCGACACCGGGCATTCCGGGTTGATGTAGACGTGGTAGCTCTTGCCCGTCGGGATGTGGTTGAAGAGCTCGACGCAGCCGATTTCGATGATCCGGTCACCCTTGGCGTGGTCGGTTCCGGTGGTTTCTGTATCGAGAACGATCTCTCGCAGCATCGTCAAACACTCTTTGCAAGACTACGGCGGCCCGGACGGCCTGCCAGGCAGGACAGAATGGACCTGACCTGGGCTTCGGCGGAAGCGAAGCCACGGCTCGTATCGACAAGAAAATGGGCGCGGGCGCGCTTTTGCGCATCCGGCAACTGTTTACGCAGAATGGCGTTAAAGGTCTCTTCCGTCATGGCGGGCCGCGCCATCACCCGCGCGCGCTGCACGTCGGCAGGCGCCGTGACGACGAGAACCGCATCGCAGCGCGCGTCGCTGCCGGTCTCGAGGAGGAGCGGGATGTCGAGCACCGCGAGAGGGGCGGCCGCGGCAATCGTCCGGAGAAAGTTTTCTTCCTCCTCGCGCACGAGGGGGTGCACGATGCTCTCCAGCCGCTTCAATTTGTCCTCGTCGTTGAGCACCGCCCCGCCGAGCTTGCGGCGATCCACCGCACCGTCTGTGACGGTGCCGGGAAAAGCTTTTCCGATCAGCGGCGCAGCGCGCCCGCGATAGAGCGCGTGGACGGCCGCGTCCGCATCGTGAACCGGAACGCCGAGACGCCGGAAAAGACCGGCGGTGGCCGATTTCCCCATGCCGATGGAGCCGGTGAGCCCGAGCACGAAGGTCATTTCGAGCCTCCGATATCGGCAACGATTAGCGCGCGCAATTCGGGCGTCACCTCGGGCCTTATGCCGAACCAGCGCTCGAAACCGGGCACCGCCTGGTGCAGCAGCATTCCCAGACCGTCGACCGTCCGCAGGCCGCGGGCCTCGGCGGTGGCGAGAAGCGGCGTGCGCAGGGGAGCATAGACGATGTCCGTGACGATGGCGCGGCCCGGCGCCCCGGCGAGATCGAGAGTCAGCGGAGGCTGACCCGTCATACCGAGCGATGTGGTGTTGACGATGAGCTGCGACCCCGGAATCGCGCGATCGAGATCCTCCCAGGCGAGGGCCTCGAGTTTCGCCGGGCCATACCCTGCGAGACCGTGTACCAGGTCCTGCGCCTTCGAGAGGGTGCGGTTGGCGACGAGAATTCTCCGCAAGGGGCGATCCTGCAGGCCCGCGACGATGCCGCGCGCCGCACCTCCCGCGCCCAGAACGAGAGCAGTATCCACATCCTGATCCCAGCCTGTCCCCAGGCTCAGGTCGAGATTGGCCATGAAGCCAGCGACGTCCGTGTTGTCGCCCCACAGCACACCCTTCTCGATCCAGAGCGTGTTCACGGCGCCCAGGCGCTCCGCACGCTCGGTTCTACGCGCAACACCGGCGAAGGCCGCCTCCTTGTGCGGGATTGTGACATTTCCGCCGGCAAAGCCCCGCTCATGAAAGGTTTCAAGAAATTTCCCGAAATTCACAGGTTCCACGTCGATCCGCTCATAGGAGCCGCTGATCCCGTGCTGCTTCAGCCAATAGCCGTGAATGAGCGGCGAGCGGGAGTGCCTGACCGGATGGCCGACGATGAAGGCCTTCGTCATGATCGTGTGGTCCTAAAGAGCAAGACAGCCGAGGCGGCGCAGCGCCGACAGGAGCGGAAGCAGGGGAAGTCCCAGGATGGTGGAGTGATCGCCTTCCACGGAATCGAACAGATGAACCCCGAGGCCTTCGTAATGATAGACGCCGACGCTGTGGAGCACCGCAGGACCGGCGAGATCCAGGTAAAGGTCGATGGCCTCCTCCGTGAGCGGCCGCATGGCCAGGATGGCGGTGGCCACGAAGCTCTCCACCACCCCGCCGCCGATGGCGAGTGCTCCGGCGGAATGAAGGGCGTGGCTTTTCCCGGAGAGAGCCTGAAGCTGGCGGCGCGCGGCCTCGCGATTTGCCACCTTGTGGAACATCGCCGAACCGCAGGCGAGAACCTGGTCGGCCCCGAGCACGATGCGCTCGGGATGGCGGCGGCTTACGGCGAGCGCCTTCTCGGCGGCCAGGCGCGCCGCCAGCGCCGGCGGATCGAGGCCCTCGCTCCGGGCCGCTGCCTCCACTGCCCTCTCGTCGACGCCTGCGGCTTGCGTTTCGACGGAGAGACCCGCGCTCACGAGCAGCGTGAGGCGCGTTGCGCTGGTGGAAGCCAGGAGAAGCTTTTCGGATGGGGTCCAGAGCGCGGGCATGTGGCTACTCCGCGATGAATTTCATGCGATGGTCGCGATAGAGATCGAGGATCGCGGCCGCGGTCTCCTCGATGGAGCGGCGCGTCACGTCGATCACCGGCCAGCCGTGGCGCGCGAACAGACGGCGCGAGGCCGCGATCTCCTCCGCGACCGCTTCGCGGTCCACATATGAGGTGTCATCGTCCGCGTTCAGGCTGAGCAGGCGGTTCTGCCGAATCTGCACGATGCGTTCGGGCGTGGCGACGAGACCCACGATGAGCGCTTTTTTCGCCGCCTCGAGCTTGGGCGGCATCGGCATGCCGGGAACGAGGGGAAAATTCGCCGTCTTCAGTCCGCGGTTGGCGAGATAGATCGCCGTCGGCGTCTTCGAGGTCCGGCTCACGCCCATGAGGATCACATCCGCCTCGTCCAGGTCCTCGGGCAGGTGTCCGTCGTCGTGGAGGAGGGTGAAGTTCATGGCGTCGATGCGCTTGAAATACTCCGCGTTCAGCATGTGCTGCGCGCCGGGCCGGGCCGTGGAATGCGTGCCGAGATAGGAGGAGATCATCCGGTGCACGGGTTCGAGCACGGAGAGATACGGAGAGCCTGTCGCACGGCAGACCTCCTCGAGGCGGGTCGTGAGGTCCTGGTCCACGAGAGTATAGAGGACGATGCCAGGGGCACTCTCGATCTCGCTCAGCACGCGCTCGAGCTGGGTGGTGGAGCGCACCAGGGGATAGACATGCTCGATGGCGGCGACGCCTTCATATTGCGCGACCACCGCACGGGCGACGGTGATCAGGGTCTCGCCCGTCGAGTCGGAGACGAGATGGAGATGGAAATAGCTGCGTCCCGGCACGGCGGTTCTCCCGAGCCTCGGATCGAAAGGCAGCCTCGCGTGGAGGACCCATCCGCTGCTCTCTGGTCAATCCGCGCATCGTTCGAGAACCGGATCCGCTTTCTCGCACGATGCGCAAAGGAGTCGATAGATGTGGATAGAACGGCTCCTGTCCGAGGTCCAGGGCAGGGGCCTGTGATCTGTCACGACAACCATCAACAGGGGAGCTTCTTGTGCGAGTCCGAATCCGCACGTCTGGGAGAATCCGGCACGAATCACCCCCGCGGCCAGCGTTAAGGTTCCGTTCAACTTTCTTAACGGGCTGTTAAGGTTTAAGAATTCCGAAAGGATTGAGGCGGATCGGCCTCATCCGTTAACGAACACTTAACGTGGCGGTCCGTGTGGAAGGCTTGTGGACGGGGTTGCGGCTTTGCGATTCACGGCCCAAGAGAAACATCAGATTCTTAGATTCAAAACTTATTCTTATTTGAGAGGGCCTGTGAGCGAGCGTCCCACCAAAGCAATCCTCCGCGTGTTGAACGGCGAACCGGTCTGGCCTCTGCCGATCTGGATCATGCGCCAGGCCGGCCGCTATCTGCCTGAATACCGGGAGACCCGGAAACAGGCGGGCTCCTTCCTGGATCTCTGCTACACACCGCGCCTTGCCGAGGAAGTCACTCTTCAGCCGATCCGCCGCTTCGGCTTCGACGCCTCGATCCTGTTCTCCGACATCCTGGTCATCCCCCATGCGCTCGGGCAGGACGTGCGATTCGTCGAGAACGAGGGTCCGAAGCTCGATCCCATCACTTCGGAGACGGATCTTGCGAAGCTAGCCGACGAGCTGCCGTTGGAGCGGCTCAATCCGGTCTTCGAGACCCTGGACCGCCTCAAGCAGTCCTTGCCCAAGGAGACCACCCTTCTCGGCTTCTGCGGGGCGCCCTGGACCGTGGCGAGCTACATGATCGCCGGAAAGGGCACCCCGGATCAGGCTCCCGCCCGGCTCACCGCCTATCGGAACCCGGCCTTCATGGACGCGCTCATCGAAAAGCTGGTGCAGGCCTCCACCGGCTATCTTATCCGCCAGATCGATGCAGGCGCGGAAGCGGTCCAGATCTTCGAGAGCTTCGGCGCGGCGCTCCCGCCCGCTCTCTTCGACCGTCTCTCGCTGAACCCGATCCGCCGCATGGTGGAGGGCCTGAAGGCCGCCCGGCCCCAGGCCAAGGCCATCGTGTTCGTGCGCGGCGGTGGCGCGAATCTTCACCGCTTCGCCTCGGCCGGGATCGGCGATGCGCTCGCGCTGGACTGGACGCTGGATCCGGCGCAAGTGCTGCCCACCCTGCCGGGCACCGTCGCGACCCAGGGCAATCTCGATCCTCTCGCCCTGATCGCCGGGGGTGAGCCGATGGAGCGGGGGATCGATCACATTCTCGGGGCGGTGCGCGGTCACCCGCACATCTTCAACCTCGGCCACGGCATCCTGCCGGAGACGCCGGTCGCCCATGTGGAGCAGATGATCGCTCGCGTACGGGGGGCTTGAAAACCATGCTGTATCTCTGGATCAAGGCGTTCCATGTCATGGCCGTCATCGCCTGGATGGCGGGCATGCTCTATCTGCCGCGCCTCTTCGTCTATCACTGCGACGCGCCGAAGGGCTCGATCCAGTCCGAGACCTTCAAGATCATGGAAAGGAGGCTCCTGAAGGCCATCATCAACCCGGCGATGGTCGTGACCTGGGTGCTCGGCCTCTACATGATCTGGGACGGCGGCTGGTACGCCTCCGGCTGGCTCCACGCGAAGGTCGCCCTCGTGCTGATCCTCTCGGGCGTTCACGGCGTCTATGTGCGCCGCCTGAAGGAATTCGCCGCCGACAAGAACACCCGGCCCGCGAAATACTACCGCATTCTCAACGAGGTGCCGACGGTGCTGATGATCGGCATCGTGATCCTCGTGATCGTGAAGCCTTTTTGAGTTTTCGCCGTCATCCCGGCTCTGTGCCGGGGATCCCCGCCTCTGGCCCGGTCCTGACGGGGAAGCCTTGAGTCCGGGTTTTCGGATGACCGTCTCAAAAGGGTTATTCACACGGGACTTGAGATCGTCGGCGAACCCGGTTATAAGGAAATCCTCTTCCATAAAAGACAGGTTGCGCTGCCCGGGCCCCACAGGGCTCTCTCAAGTCACCCTCGTGAACTGAGCGGCCCTGTCGACCGTTCCCCTGATCTCCCCTGCGCAGCTTTTTCATTCGCGCATTTACCCCGAGAGTGTTCCCCGATGAGGGAAATCAAACTTCAAGATCTCAAGTCGAAATCCCCCACTGAACTCATCGCCTTCGCCGAGGAGCTCGAGGTCGAGAACGCGAGCACCATGCGCAAGCAGGAGCTCATGTTCGCCATTCTCAAGCAGCTTGCGGCGCGCGAGGTCGAGATCATCGGCGCGGGCGTGGTCGAGGTGCTGCAGGACGGCTTCGGCTTCCTCCGCTCGGCCGATTCCAACTACCTGCCGGGACCGGACGACATCTATGTCTCGCCGTCCCAGATCCGCCGCTTCGGCCTTCGCACCGGCGACACGGTGGACGGTCCGATCCGGGGCCCGAAGGAGGGTGAGCGCTATTTCGCCCTGCTGAAGGTCAACACGATCAATTTCGAGGATCCCGAGAAGATCCGGCACAAAGTCCATTTCGACAACCTGACGCCGCTCTTTCCCACCGAGCGCTTCAAGCTCGAGATCGACGATCCGACGCGCAAGGATTTCTCCCCGCGCATCATCGACATCGTTTCGCCCATCGGTAAGGGCCAGCGCGCTCTTATCGTCGCCCCGCCGCGCACCGGTAAGACGGTGCTGATGCAGAACGTGGCGCAGTCGATCACCACGAATCATCCCGAGTGCTACCTCATCGTGCTGCTCATCGACGAGCGCCCGGAGGAAGTGACCGACATGCAACGCTCCGTGAAGGGCGAGGTCGTGGCCTCCACCTTCGACGAGCCCGCCACCCGCCACGTGCAGGTGGCCGAGATGGTGATCGAGAAGGCCAAGCGCCTCGTGGAGCATGGCCGTGACGTGGTCATCCTGCTCGATTCGATCACCCGTCTAGGCCGCGCCTACAACACTGTGGTGCCATCCTCCGGCAAGGTGCTCACCGGCGGCGTCGACGCCAACGCCCTGCAGCGCCCGAAGCGCTTCTTCGGCGCGGCGCGCAACATCGAGGAGGGCGGATCCCTCACCATCATCGCCACGGCGCTGATCGATACCGGCTCGCGTATGGACGAGGTGATCTTCGAGGAGTTCAAGGGCACCGGCAACTCGGAAATCATCCTTGACCGCAAGGTCGCCGACAAGCGTACCTTCCCGGCCATCGACATCACTCGCTCGGGCACCCGTAAAGAGGAGCTGCTTGTGCCGAGCGACACGCTCAAGAAGATGTACGTCCTACGCCGCATCCTCAACCCGATGGGCACGGTGGACGCTATCGAGTTCCTGCTCGACAAGCTGCGCCAGACCAAGTCGAACCAGGAATTCTTCGACTCGATGAATACCTGAGGCGCAGGCCTCAATCTGCAGAATGAGGACCCCATTCTCCGCGCGGAGGATGGGGTTTTTCGTTGGGTGTCAGTAGCATCGGACGTGAAAGCGGACTTGCCCTTTCGGAGTCGACCCGATTCTCCTTTCCGGGACGAGAGCATCGTGTCATGGCCGTCCCCGGACTCGATCCTGGGATCGGTCCCGGTCATCCCGATGAGGAAAGGTGCGACGTTCCACAAGTCGGGATCGCCGGCACGAGGCCGGGGACGACGTGGAGGAGCCGGCGGAAAAAACCGGGTTCACTTGTCACTGACGTGGCCCCGTGGATCCTTGCCATGCCCTAGATCACGTCCATCAGGAACAGGATGAGCAGGGTGATGGCGGCGGAGATCAGGAGCGAGCCTGCGCATCCCAACCGGTTCGAGAAAAAAAGGAACATCGGCTCTCCTGTATTCACGACTTCTGCGGCGCGTCGCGAGGGTGGGCGGCGAATGCCGCTCGCGAACACAACGCCCAGGGTCGCTAGAACGATGCCGGCCACGGCGGCCGGACCCGGAATCTCTCCGAGCGCGGGACCGGCGATGAGAGCCGCCAGCACGATGGACAGAGGCGATAAGGCCGCGGCTCTTGAGGCACCGAGCCGGTCGACGGCAATGCTATAGAGCACAAGCCCGGCGATGCCCGACAGAAAGCCCTGAAGGAGCGCCTGCGCGACGATCGTCCCGCCGAGCCCGTCCTTGGCGGCCGCGAGCAGGGGAGGAGCGCCGAACGGGATCAGGATCAGGAAGGACCAGAAGCCGGTGAAGGCAGCAGCCTGCAGGGCGGACAATCCGCTTCGGCGATAGGCATGGGTGTAGATTCCCCAGAGGAAGGCACCGCCCAGCAGCAGCAGATGTCCGCGCCATGCGCCGCTGCCGGAGAAGAGCAATCCGGACCCGCCGATGCAGAGGATGCCAGCCAGAACGAGCACGAAGCCGAAAACCCGGACGCCGTCTAGGCGCTCGCGAAAGCAAAGACGGCCGATCGCGGCGACGAAGAGCGGCATCGTGCCGGGCAGGAGCGGGCCGATCTCCGCCGCCGGAGCGAATTTCATTCCCAGGGCCACGACCAGGAAGAAGGGCGCGCCAGAGGCGAGGAGGCCTAGGCCTTTCAGGAGCGTGAGCCCCATCGGGAACGGGCCGATGCGCCAGAGGATCGGGGCGAGCAGGAGAGCCGGCATCCCGAATCGCAGGAGGCCGATGGCGGCGGGAGGCAGATGATTCGTCACCGCATGGCGTGTGCCCACGATCCAGAAGGCCCAGATCGTGACGGTGGCTAGGGCCGCGAGCCAGCCGATGAGGAAAGGTCGGACGGCCGGGTGCGGCGCGGCGGCGGAGAGCCGTGACATGATGAAGCTCCATCGACGATCCTCAGCATATCCTGCCAGGACGAGGCATGTCCTTGCGAAGTTCGGCCCGATCGTGCTCATCTATTGGCAGATTATTGCTCGCAATTTGCAGGAGCGGTGATTTCATGTCCGATTTCGGTCTCGATCCCATCGACTTGCGGATCCTGAGAGCCCTGCAGGCGGATGGACGGCTCACGAATCAGGAATTGGCCGATCAGGTCGGCCTGTCACCTTCGCCGTGCCTGCGGCGGGTGCGCCGGCTGGAGCGCGACGGATTCATCCGGACCTATCGGGCCGTCCTCGACCGGGAATCGATCGGGCTCGGCTTGACGGTCTTCGTGGACATCAAGGTGGAGAAGCATTCGCGTGAGAATGCCATGGCGCTTCAGGAGGCCTTGACCGCGCTGCCGGAAGTGGTGGCTTGCCACATGGTCTCCGGCACCGCCGATTTCATCGTGGAGATCGTGGTGGCAGATCTGAAAGCCTATGAGCGCCTGCTGACAGAGAGGCTCCTGACTCTGCCCATGATCGGCGACATCCGCTCCAACTTCGCTCTGACTCAGGTGAAGACGGATGCGCCTTTGCCGCTCACCCATCTTGAGCGGGAAGCGCGCGCAGGGAAGGCGGGTCGCTGAGGACGATGGTTCTTCAGGCAGGTGAGACGCCCGCCATCATCTCTCCGACCCGGCCCGAGAGAGCCTCGGGAGAGGTGACGGGAAGCGAACAGCGCATGCCGGCGCAGACGAGCGCCTGCGCCTCGGGACTGGAGGAGGCGAGGGCTTTCGCCGGATGATTCTCGTCAAGGGCTTCGCCGGGACGGAGCAGCCGCACGCTCCGGTCGGGATAGGGCACGCGCAGGGCCGCCCCGTGAAGCGCTTCCGCCTCGTTTCCCGTGATGAGGATGCTCAGGCCCCTCAGGTGGAGATCGAGGGCGTTGAGGATCGAGGTGTGGCCGAGCGGGGAGGAGCGGGCCACCCCGAGAAGCTGCGCGAGGACATCGCCGGCGCGCCGGTGATCGGCCTGGCTTTCCGTCAGCTGAGCCAGCCGCACGAGTGCCTCCGCGAACACACCGTTCGCGTTGGGCACCGCATCGTCATGGGTGGGCTGCGGCCGCACCACGAGCGGGTCGGCACTGCGGGCCGTCATGGCGAGGCAGCCGGTTCCCTCGATCATGAATTCGGTGAGCAGCACATCGCGCCAGGTTTCCGCATCACGGAGATAGGAATCGTCGCTCGTCACCTCGTTGAGCGCGAGGGCCGCGCGCATCATGGCCGCGTGATCGAGTGCGAAGCCCGGGAAGATGAGGGAGCCGCCGCGCCAGGAATGCCCGAGCTGTCCGCTGCGGCTCATCTCCTTCCGGACGAAACCATAGGCGCGCTCCGCGAGCCCGATCCATTCCCACCGGCCGAGGAGGGGAGCGGCGCGGGCGAGGCTTGCGATCATCAGCCCGTTCCAGTCCGCCAGAACCTTGTCGTCGAGACCGGGCCTGACGCGGGCCGATCTGCGTTGAAGGAGCTTTTCCCGCATCCCCGCGAGCCGCTCTTCCACGGCGAAAGGGGCCTCGCCGGTGATCAGCCGGTTCGGGATGTTGCGACCCTCGAAATTTCCCTCTTCCGTGATGTCGTAGACCTTGGCGAAGAAGGCGGCGTCCTCCTCTCCCAGAGCCTCGCGGATCTCGGCGAGGCTCCAGACATAGAAGCGGCCTTCCTCTCCTTCCGAATCCGCATCCAGGCTGGAGGCGAAGGCGCCCTCGGACGTCACCATCTCCCGTTCAAGCCAGGTGACGATCCCCTCCGCGGTGTCCTTGAACAGAGCGCGGCCGGCTTCGGAATAGGCCAGTGCATAGAGCTCCAGGAGCTGCGCGTTGTCGTAGAGCATCTTCTCGAAATGCGGCACGAGCCAGCGCTCGTCCACCGAGTAGCGGGCGAAGCCTCCGCCGAGGTGATCGCGGATGCCGCCGAGGGCCATCCGCTCCATCGTGAGGAGGAAGCGCCGGCGCGCGTCTCCGTCCCCTGCGCGGCGGGCATAGCGGAACAGATATTCGAGGATCGTCGGATTGGGGAATTTCGGGGCGCCCTGGAGGCCGCCATGCTCGGTGTCGAACAGCTCGGCGAGGCGCAGGCCCATGCGGTCGAGATCGGTAATCCCCAGCACGCCGCCATCCGTTTCGGCACCCCTCGACAGGTGTGCTTTCAGCGCATCCCGGTTCTTGCGGATGCGCTCTGGCTCCGCGTGATAGAGGCGGCTGACTTCTCTGAGAACCTGAACGAAGCCGGGGCGTCCGAAACGCGGCTCCTTCGGAAAATAGGTGCCGCCCCAGAATGGCTCCCCGTCCGGAGTCAGGAACATGGTGAGGGGCCAGCCGCCCTGTTCGCCGAGCAGGTGCAGGGCGCTCATATGGACATGGTCCACGTCGGGGCGTTCCTCCCGGTCGACCTTGATGTTCACGTAGAGCTCGTTCATGACGGCGGCCACGTCCGGGTCCTCGAAACTCTCGTGGGCCATCACGTGACACCAATGGCAGGCGGCGTAGCCGATGGAGATGAGGATGGGCCTGTCGAGCCGCTTCGCCTCGGCCAGGGCGTCCGTTCCCCATTCCCACCAATGGACAGGATTGTCCTTGTGCTGCAGGAGATAGGGTGAACTGGCATGCGCGAGGCGGTTCATGGATCCTGCTCCGGAGGGGGTTCGGCTCCTGCGAGGCGGGTCGATCGCTTCGGACGGAACCGGTCCTTGCGCCGCCTTGCGTGATGCTTTCATCATCATAATGGCCCGATCCCTGAAGAGGTCCAAAAAGGTTTATGCCCATGCGCTCGGACGACACCATCTTCGCCACCGCCTCCGG
This sequence comes from Microvirga makkahensis, assembly GCF_009830105.1. Lineage (GTDB taxonomy): Bacteria > Pseudomonadota > Alphaproteobacteria > Rhizobiales > Beijerinckiaceae > Microvirga > Microvirga makkahensis. The sequence goes on along the minus strand of NZ_WURB01000006.1, from coordinate 19,322 downwards.
CCATGGACGCGCGGCCGTGTGCATCGTCCGGATCAGCGGGCCCCAGAGCTGGACCATCCTCAACACGCTCGGCGGCAGCGTGCCCGAGCCGCGCCGGGCGGCCGTACGGATCCTGCGGGAACCCGGCTCCGGCGAGCCCCTCGACCAGGCGCTGATTCTCTGGATGCCGGGGCCGCGCAGCTTCACGGGCGAGGATCAGGCGGAGCTCCACATTCATGGCGGCCTCGCCACGCGGGCGGCGGTGCTGAAGGTTCTCGGTACTATCCCCGATTGCCGCCCGGCTGAGGCGGGGGAGTTTACTCGCCGTGCCTTTCTCAATGGACGGATGGACCTGTCCCAGGTCGAAGGTCTCGCCGATGTGATCGACGCGGAAACCGAGGCCCAGCGGCGGCAGGCCATGCTCCAGCTCGAAGGTCGCCTCGGCGACACGGCCGAGCGCTGGCGCGAGGAGATCCTTCAGGCGCTCGCCCTCCTTGAAGCGAGCCTCGATTTTTCCGACGAGGGCGACGTGCCGGAGGACCTGGAGGCTGATATCCTGCAGAGGCTCGATCGGCTGCACGTAGAGATCGGGCGGGCCCTTGCGAACCGCAGCGGCGAACGCCTGCGCGAGGGCTTCACTGTTGTTCTGGCCGGTCCTCCTAATGCCGGGAAATCCACTTTGCTCAACGCTCTGGCCCGAAGGGATGTGGCCATCGTCTCGCCCATTGCCGGAACGACCCGCGATGTCATCGAGGTCCATTGCGATCTGGGCGGCCTGCCGGTCGTCGTCGTGGATACGGCAGGCCTGCGGGAAAGCGGAGACCTCATCGAGCAGGAGGGTGTCTCCCGCGCCCGCGCCCGGGCTCAGGATGCGGATCTCGTGCTCTGGCTTGTTCCGCCCGAGGGCGAGGAGACGGACCCGCCTGCCGCCCGGCGGCTTCTGAGGGTCGGCACGAAGGCGGATGTGAGCCGCGATCGCGACGACTGCGATCTTGTGATCTCGGCCTCGACAGGGGAGGGGCTCGCGGACCTGATCACCGCGCTTGAGCATGAGGCGGAGACGGCTCTGGGTCAGGGGGATGCCCTCCTCACGCGGGAGCGGCATCGCCGGGCCCTGGAGCGGGCGCACCATTCCCTCGCCGCGGGAAGGGCGCTGCTGGAGACTGGCGGCCCGATCGAATTGGCCGCCGAGGAGGCGCGCCTCGCCTCCCGCGCGGTCGGCGAGATCACGGGCCGGGTGGATGTGGAGGACGTGCTGGACCGTCTGTTTTCCAGCTTCTGCATCGGCAAATAGGCTCTCGCTTCAACGGACCCGCGAATCTGTGCGATTTCGCCGAAGCGCTGTTCACGAATCGCCCGAATGGTGGTGAATCCTTTCTGCACAGCCTGTGGGAATCGTGTGAAGAAGCGGTGCGTGACGCGAATGTTTCACGTGGAACATTTTGCCCTTTTGACCTCTTCGTCGCGAGGTTCTAGACCCCAGGCATGGAGAATTCCGTGAGTCAGATCTCTTCCCTCGGGATGTTCGACGTGGTCGTGGTCGGCGGTGGCCATGCAGGTGCAGAGGCGGCTGCCGCTTCGGCGCGCATGGGCGCACGCACCGCCTTGGTGACCCACAAGCTCGCGACCATTGGCGCCATGTCCTGCAACCCGGCCATCGGCGGTCTCGGCAAGGGTCACCTCGTCCGTGAAATCGACGCTCTCGATGGAGTCATGGGCCGTGTCGCCGACATCGCCGGCATCCAGTTCCGGCTCCTGAACCGCCGCAAGGGTCCGGCCGTGCGGGGACCCCGCACCCAGGCTGATCGGAAGCTTTATGCCCACGCGATGCAGGCTGAGCTGCTCCAGACCGACAATCTCACCATTCTGGAAGGGGAGGCGGACGATCTGGTCGTGCAGGATGGACGCGTGACCGGGCTTCTGCTGAGCGATGGGCGGCAGCTCAGGGCGGGCGCCGTGGTCATCACCACCGGGACGTTCCTGGCTGGGCTCATCCATATCGGCGAGAGGAAGATTCCGGCGGGCCGAATGGGGGAACGTCCCTCCCTCGGATTGCCGAGGACCTTCGCCCGCCTCGGCTTCACCCTGGGGCGGCTCAAGACCGGCACGCCGCCGCGCCTCGACGGTCGTACGATCGATTGGGCTGGTGTGGACAAGCAGGCGGCGGACGATGATCCGGTGCCGTTCTCCTTGCTGACTGACAGGATTACGACCCCTCAGATCGAATGCGGCATCACCCGCACGACGGCCAAGGTGCATGATTTGATCCGGGCCAATCTGCACCGCTCCGCCATGTATTCCGGCGACATTCAGGGTACCGGTCCGCGCTATTGCCCCTCCATCGAGGACAAGGTGGTCCGCTTCGGAGACCGCGACGGGCACCAGATCTTCCTGGAGCCGGAGGGCCTGGACGACATCAAGGTCTATCCCAATGGCATCTCGACCTCCCTGCCGGAGGACGTACAACTGGAATTTCTGAAGCATATTCCAGGCCTTGAAAAGGTGCGGATGCTCCAGCCCGCCTATGCTATCGAGTACGATTACGTGGACCCCCGGAACCTGACGGCAGGACTCGAAACCAAAGCGGTGCGGGGGCTCTTCCTGGCAGGCCAGATCAATGGCACCACGGGTTACGAGGAGGCGGGTGCCCAGGGCCTCGTCGCGGGCATCAACGCCGCCCGTCGCGCGGCGGGGCAGGAGAACATGGTCTTCGACCGGGCGGAATCCTATATCGGCGTATTGATCGACGACCTGATCACTCGCGGTGTGAGTGAGCCCTACCGGATGTTCACCTCCCGGTCGGAATATCGGCTGAGCCTGCGGATCGATAATGTGGACGAGCGCCTCACCGGAAAGGGCCTGGAGATCGGGTGCATCGGCGCGAAGCGCGAGGCGCATTTCCGTGAGACGCAGGAGGACATCCGCACCATTCGCGAGCGGCTTCAGGCTCTGAGCCTCACGCCACAGGAAGCGGCGCGCCATGGCCTCACCCTCAACCAGGATGGCATCCGCCGCACCGCCTACCAGCTCCTGTCCTATCCGGCGATTGGCTGGGACGACTTGGCCAAGACTTGGCCGGAGCTCTCTTCGGTGTCGGCTCCAGTGCGGGAGCGGCTCGAAACCGACGCCACCTACGCGGTGTATCTCGATCGGCAGCAGGCGGATATTGCCGCCTATCGGCGAGACGAGGGTATCGTGCTTGAAGAGACACTGGATTTTCGCGGGCTTCCGGGTCTCTCGAACGAGATCAGGGCAAAGCTCGAGCTGGTTCGGCCGAGGACCCTGGGGCAGGCCGCGCGGATTGAGGGGATCACCCCTGCGGCTCTCACGCTCCTGGCTGCCCATGCGAAGAAGGCTACGTCCCGGTCCGGACGGACCGCTGAGCCGGTGTCATCATGATTGCGCCCGCCTCGGCTCATGCCAACCTGAATGTTTCACGTGAAACGCTAGAGAAGCTGGAGCTTCTGGAACGCGAATTGCGGCGCTGGCAGGCTATCAAGAATTTGGTGGGCCCGGCGACGCTTGACCGGACCTGGGACCGACACATCGTCGATTCTCTCCAGCTTCTGGACCTCGCTCCCGAGGCCAAAACCTGGGTCGATCTCGGCTCCGGCGCTGGATTCCCCGGGCTCGTGCTCGCCATCGCGGGGCAGGAGAAGGGGCTGACGGTTCACCTCGTCGAGAGCAATTCTCGCAAATGCGCCTTTCTGCGTCAGATCGCTCGCCTGACTGGAGCGCCGGCCGTCGTGCACGAAGCGCGGCTGGAGGCCGTCATTCCCGGTTTTGTAGGTAAAGCCGACGTGGTCTCCGCCCGAGCACTCGCTTCGCTGACACAGCTGCTGGAATGGACAGAGCCTATGTTGAAAGCGGGGACAATCGGCCTCTTCCCAAAGGGGCGTGATGCCGAGTCCGAATTGACCGAGGCCCTGAAAAGGTGGACATTCAAGGCAGATGTCCTGCCGAGCCGCACCGATTCCGAGGCCAGGATTCTTCGCATAACCTCCATCGAGAGCCTGACATGATGACCGACCTCAGCGAAGCCCAGGACGGAGCGCGTGGTGTGAAGCCGCGCGTTCTCGTGGTCGCCAACCAGAAGGGCGGCGTCGGCAAGACGACGACAGCCATCAATCTCGGCACGGCCCTGGCCGCCATCGGGGAGAAGGTGCTCATCATCGACCTCGATCCCCAGGGCAATGCCTCGACAGGCCTGGGCATTGACCGCAAGAGCCGTCCAGTCTCGACTTATCACGTTCTGGCCGGCGAAGCCTCGCTGTCTGAAAGCATCACGGAGACGGTGGTGCCGGGACTCTGGCTCGCACCTTCGACGCTCGACCTGCTGGGAGTCGAATTGGAGATCGCGAACGAGCGGAACCGCGCTCACCGGCTGCGCGCGGCGATCCGCAGCTTGGCGGAGGATGAGGTAAATGAAGCTTTTACCTATATTCTGATCGATTGCCCGCCTTCGCTCAATCTCCTGACCATCAACGCTCTAACGGCGTCTGACGCCGTTCTGGTCCCGCTTCAGTGCGAATTCTTTGCTTTGGAGGGTCTCAGCCAATTGCTCAAGACGGTGGAGCAGGTTCGTACGGCGCTCAACCCTGATCTGACGATCCACGGCGTGGTGCTCACCATGTTCGACCCGCGCAATAATCTGTCGGGGCAGGTGGTGGCCGACGTACGGGAGTTCATGGGCGACAAGGTCTACGAAACCATGATTCCCCGGAACGTGCGCGTGTCCGAAGCACCCTCCCACGGCAAGCCGGTGCTGCTCTACGACATCAAGTGCACCGGATCTCAGGCTTACCTCCGCTTAGCATCGGAAATCATTCAGCGTGAGCGCGCCCTGCGTGCCGCGTAACGAGAATTGAGAGAGTTATGGCGAAAGAAATGAAGTCGCTCGGCCGAGGCTTGGCTGCGCTGATCGGAGAGGTTGGCGATGAAATCGGCACCATCCAGAGCAGCAAGGGCGGCGCAAGGAAGGTGCCTGTCGAGTTCCTGCGCCCCAACCCTCGTAATCCGCGGAAAGCGTTCGAGGATTCGGAGCTCGAGGAGCTGACTCAGTCCATCAGGGACCGCGGCATCATTCAGCCTATCGTGGTCCGGCCGGTGCCGAACAAGAGCGATGCCTATGAGATCGTGGCCGGCGAGCGCCGCTGGCGCGCCTCGCAGAGGGCCGGCCTGCACGAGGTGCCGGTGGTCATCGTCCACATCGATGACAAGACCTCCCTCGAATACGCCATTCTCGAGAACGTCCAGCGTGCGGACCTCAATCCGATCGAGGAGGCGGAAGGCTATGCCCGACTGATGGCCGAGTTCTCCTACACGCAGGAAAATCTCTCGAAGATCATCGGCAAGAGCCGCAGCCATATCGCCAATATGATGCGTCTCACCGATCTTCCCGATCCGGTGAAGAAGCTTCTCGTCGAGCGCAAGCTTTCCGCCGGTCATGGCCGAGCGCTGCTGGCGGTGAAGGATCCCGTAACCGTTGCCAAGCAGGTGCTCGACCTGGGCATGAGCGTGCGTCAGGTCGAGGCCCTTGCCCAAGCGGAAAGCGCCGAGCCGCCCAGGCTCGAAACCAAGTCCGCCAAGTCCAAGGTGGAGAAGGACCCGGACACCCGCGCCCTGGAGCGCGTCCTCCAGGACGTGCTGGGCCTCACCGTCACCATCGACCACAAGGGCGATGGCGGTGAATTGCGTATCCGCTACAAGACCTTGGAGCAGCTCGACGGGCTCTGCCGCAGACTCAATCCGTAGGGAGCCGCCTCATTTTCAGCATCCCGATGTTCCTCGTCATCACCGGGCTTGTGCCGGAGATCTCGTTCCGGTGAAACGGGCGCTCCTCCCCGCAGAGAGAAAAAGGAAACGCGGCGCTCTGTTCCGCTCCGATCCCGGATCGACTTTCCCGTTATCATCGCGCGTCATGGCCGGACCTGATCCGGCCTTCCGTGCCTTCGGGAACCGTAGCGCCATCAAGAAGTGGATCCTCACGCGGATCTCCAGGGACTGATGCCCGGATCAACTCCGGGAACGGGAATGACAAAGGATGATGCGGGGAGGGGGCCAGGCATCGGATCGCCATGGCTCAGGCACCATCAGGTGCGGTCGTGAACCGTGGAGCTGCGGCGCCGCGATGATCTCCGGTTCGTCGATGCTGCGGTTCCGGGATGACACTGCCACTTCCGCCTCCGGCACGAGTCGCGCGGACATGGTGGGAAGTACTTTGCGCAAAGCGGCCTGCGCATGCGCGGACGGGGCGAGGTGTTGATGGGCATCACCGGCTTGCCGGGAAAATCCGGCACGCCGGCAGGCCAGTCGAGAGCGTTCCTAAACGTCCCGGATCCCGTGCGCGTATCCGGAACAGGCAATCACCAGCCCGTCCGCCGCTACCTGCTGCCGCAGCTCCGCGAAGGACTCAGGCAGTGCACTCGTCTCGATGTCGAGACTGAAATGCGGGAGCATTCAGACACCCCATAGAGCGAGATGTCGACATCCTCAGGCGTATGCGTTCGCAGCGCACCCAGCGCCATGGTGTTGAAAGAGCCTGCGCGCAGTTTCCCGGGGCGCCGGAGCGAGGTGCTTCCGGTTCGAGCGCCCGATAACCGACGTGAGAGGGCCGGGGAGCCGCTGCCGAGCTAGCGCATCGTGCGGAAAACAGGATCCGGTCTTTCACACACGTGGCTCTTCGGATCGCACCGAACGATGCGCTCTCCCTGTGGTGAGCATCGGATTCGCGTAAAAAGTGCAAGTCCGCTTTTCACGGCCGATACTCCGGCGTCTTTCGGTCGGGGAGATCGCCGACAGCCTTCGAGGAAAGTCCGAGGAGGGACACGTTCGGGATGCCCCCGCCATTCCGGTCTCTAGCCGGGAGCGGCATACGGATATCCGTGCACCGCGCTACCGTCGCGCCATACGTGCGATGTCGAGCAGGGTCCTGGCCGCGATCGTATCGTCGAGGAGGGACAGGCGGCGGGTGTCGAGGAGGCTCGTCTGGAGGACCGCAATGACGGCCTTCAGGCTCTCGCTCGTCCAGCGCTGGAGGTGGCGCTCGACCAGCGGCTTGCGCCGGAAATGCAGGCTGCGCAAGGTTTCCATCACCGCCGAAATCGGCCGTCCTTCCTCCACATTGAGGCGGGCGGTGAGCAGCATCAGCGCATGGCGAAGGGCCGCGCCCAGAAGCACGGAGGCATGAACACCCTCCGCCGCAAGCCTGCGTGAGCCGATCTCGAGGCTCGTGCCCTCTCCGCCGAAAGCGGCGTCGACGACGGCGTCCATGGCAAGGCTCGAGACGTCGCTCATGATCGCATCGATGTCCTCGAGCGTGATCTCGCGCTTCCCATGCGCATAGAGCATGAGTTTCGACAGTTCGCCCCGGGTCGCCAGACGATCGCCCCCGAGGCTCGCGATCAGGGCCGCGCGGGCCTCGCGGCCGATCGAGAAGCCATGGCTTTTCAGCGTCTCGTCCACCACGGCGCCGAGATCGCGGCCGGTATCCGCATAGCAGGGCAGGGCGAGGGCCTTCTGCGAGCGCTCGCACAGGGTGCGCAAGGGGGAGGATTTCTGCAGATCACCGCCCTCGATGACGATCACCGTGTCCTGCAACGCGCCCTTGAGCACGGCATCGACGGCGGGGGCGATGTTGCGCGACGTGGATTTCACCCAGATGGCGCGCTTGCCGCCGAACAGGCCCATGGTGCCGGCCTCGTCCGCGAGGCGGGCAGGGTCGGAGGCAATATCGTCGCCATCGATGCGGATGAGCTGGAAGGGATCCGACGGGTCGTCCACCGAGCGTTCCGCGACGGCGCGGGCGCGTTCGTTGATGAGCCCCATGTCGGGACCGTAGAACAGGTAGACGCCGATGCGCGGATCGGGCCGACGTAGCGCCCCTTCCACGTCACCTGCCTTAACGGCAACCATCGTCAGATCCCGGCGGAGAGCGTCGCCGCTAAACGGGTCTTCACCTGCTCCGCAAGAACCTTAGCGAGCCTGATTTCCGCGTCGCGAGCCGCGCGGACGGTGGCGAAACGCTGCTGGTAGCGATCATAGGACGTCGAGGATGTGGCCGATCCCCGGGTGTAGACCTTCGTGCCGTCGAGGCTCGTCAGCGTGTAATTGAGCGTCCCGCCCACGATGGCCGAGCTCGCGCGTCCCGTCTCTGTATCGACGATCGGCGTAGTGAGCGAGCGGGCAAGCGCCAGTTTCAGCACATAGCGCTTGGGCGTGCTCGAGCCGGAGCCATTCAGGGCGTAGATCAGCTCGCTGCGCAGGTAGTGGCCCATCGCCGCCTGGCTGTCGGGCCATTTGACTTCGGGCACGTCGATGGATGCCAGGACCGTCTGGAGCGATTCGCCGGAGGCCGTCGGGCCGTAGAGCGGCTTGAAGCAGGCGGACAGGCCAAGGGACAGACCAACCGTGAGGCCCGCCACGCGAGCGATGCGGGGGAGGCTCTTCAGATTAAGCGACGACATTCACGATCCTCTGCGGAACGACGATGATCTTGCGGGCAGGCTTTCCTTCCATAGCCTTTTGCACGGCTTCGAGCGAGAGCACGGCCGCCTCGATGGCCGCCTGATCCGCATCGCGCGTCACGGTCACGTCGGCGCGCTTCTTGCCGTTGACCTGGACGGGCAGGGTGATCGTGTCCTCCACCAGCAGCGAACGGTCGAGCATCGGCCAGGGCGTATCGGTCACGAGACCGGGCTGGCCGAGCGACTCCCAGCATTCCTCCGCCAGGTGCGGCATCATGGGGGCGAGCAGCTGCACGAAGATGCGGCCCGCCTCCGCGAAAGCGGCGGAGAGGCCGGGCTCATCGGCGGTCTTGGCCTGGTTCGACAGATCCTGAAGGCTGTTGGCGAGTTCGTAGAGATGTGCGACGCAGCGGTTGAAGCGCAGGCGCTCCACGTCCTCCTCCACGGCGGCGAGCGCCTTGTGCGCCGCCTTACGGACGGCAAGGCCGATAGGGCCCTCGGATTGAGCGCCGTCAGCGCCGTCGCTCATGCGCTCCGCGATCTCGCCGATGAGACGCCACACGCGCTGCACGAAACGGCCTGCTCCCTGCACGCCCTCCTCGGTCCAGATCACGTCGCGTTCGGGCGGCGAGTCGGAGAGCATGAACCAGCGGGCCGTGTCGGCGCCGTAGGAACCGATGATCTCGTCCGGGTCGACCGTGTTCTTCTTCGACTTCGACATCTTTTCGATGGAGCCGATCTCGACCGGCGCTCCGGTCTCCACATGGAAGGCCTTGCGCACGCCGCCTTCCGTCTCGAAACGCACATCGCCCGGCAGCACCCAGGCGCCGCTCGCGTCCTTGTAGGTCTCGTGCACCACCATGCCCTGGGTGAACAGGCCGGCGAAGGGCTCGTCGAGACCCGCGTGTCCCGTCTTCTTCATCGCGCGGGTGAAGAAGCGCGAATAGAGCAGGTGCAGGATCGCGTGCTCGATGCCGCCGATATATTGGTCCACCGGGAGCCAGGAATCGACCGTAGTGCGATCCGTCGGCTTGTCCTCGAGGGTCGGATCCGTGAAGCGGGCGAAGTACCAGGACGAATCGACGAAGGTGTCCATGGTGTCCGTCTCGCGCCGAGCCGCCTTGCCGCATTTCGGGCAATCCACATGCGTCCATGTCGGGTGGCGGTCGAGCGGGTTGCCCGGCACGTCGAAGGACACGTCCTCCGGCAGCACGACAGGCAACTGGTCCTTCGGCACGGGCACCACGCCGCATTCATCGCAATGGATGATCGGGATAGGGCAGCCCCAGTAGCGCTGGCGCGAGATGCCCCAGTCGCGCAGGCGGAAATTCACCTTGCGCTCGCCCACCGGACGGTTGTTGCGCGTCTCCTTTTCGAGGCGCTTGGCGACCTCTTCCTTCGCCTCGGCAATGGTCATGCCGTCGAGGAAGCGGGAATTGATCATCCGGCCCTCCCCGTCATAAGCCGTATCGGTGATGACGAAGCTGGCCGGGTCCTGGTCCGGCGGGCAGACGACCGGCGTGTTGCCCAGGCCGTATTTGTTGACGAAATCCAGGTCGCGCTGGTCATGCGCCGGACAGCCGAAGATCGCGCCCGTGCCGTATTCCATCAGGATGAAGTTCGCTACGTAGACGGGCAGCGTCCAGTCCGGGTCGAACGGATGCACGGCGCGCACGCCCGTATCGAAGCCGAGCTTTTCCGCCTTCTCGATGGCTTCCTGCGCGGTGCCGATGCGCTTGGTTTCCTTGATGAAGGCGGCAAGCTCCGGGTTCTTCGCGGCGGCGGCCTTCGCCAACGGGTGGTCGGGGGCGACCGCCATGAACTTGGCGCCGAAGAGGGTGTCGGGCCGCGTGGTGTAGATCTCGAGCTCGCTCTCGCCGTTGGGGGCGGTCTCCGGCTTCAGGGCGAAGCGGACCAGCAGGCCTTCGGAGCGGCCGATCCAGTTGCGCTGCATCAGGCGCACCTTTTCCGGCCAGCGGTCGAGGGTATCGAGCCTGTCGTCGAGATCCTGTGCGAAATCGGTGATCTTGAGGAACCACTGGGTCAGCTCGCGGCTCTCCACGAGCGCGCCGGAGCGCCAGCCGCGGCCGTCGATCACCTGCTCGTTGGCCAGAACGGTGCGATCCACCGGGTCCCAGTTCACCTTGGCGGTCTTGCGGTCGACGAGGCCGGCCTCGAGAAAATCGAGGAACATGCGCTGCTGGTGCTTGTAGTAGCTCGGATCGCAGGTGGCGATCTCGCGGCTCCAATCCAGGGACAGGCCCATGCTCTGCAGCTGGGCGCGCATGGTGGCGATGTTGGCGTAGGTCCATTCCTTGGGATGGACCTTGTTCTGCATGGCGGCGTTCTCCGCCGGCATGCCGAAGGCGTCCCAGCCCATCGGGTGGAGCACGTTGAAGCCCTTGGCCCGCTTGTAGCGCGCTACCACGTCGCCCATGGTGTAGTTGCGCACGTGACCCATATGGATGCGCCCGGACGGATAGGGGAACATCTCAAGCACGTAATATTTCGGACGCGGGTCGTCGTTGCTGGTCTTGAACAGGTTGCGGTCGTTCCAGACCTTCCGCCATTTCAGCTCGGCTTCCTTGGCGTTGTAGCGCTCGGGCCTCATTTTTCGTAAGTCATCCGTCGGTTCGAGATTCAAGCGGCTTGCGCCGCCATGGTGGGGCGGACTAGGACACAGCTCACCCGCGCGGTCAACGGTTTCGCACGCAAGAGTCGGTCAAGTTTTGCTCCGCCACGGGTTCCCTCCCCGCAAAGAGGAGGGGAAATCGGCGCAGGGAACCAGCTAAAGCTTAGAGGACGTCCATGAGCGAGAACGATGCGGTCGAAAACCTGAGAGAGGTGCGGGAGGCCATCCGCCGCGCCGCGGCGGATTACGACCGCGACCCTTCCGGCATCACGCTGGTCGCCGTCTCCAAGACTTTTCCGGCTGAGGCCATCGAACCGGTTCTGGCCGCCGGCCAGCGGGTTTTCGGCGAAAACTATGTCCAGGAGGCCAAGGCCAAGTGGCCCGAGCTGCGCAGCCGCTACCCGGATGTGGAGCTTCACATGATCGGCCCGCTCCAGTCCAACAAGGCCAGGGAGGCGGTGGAGCTCTTCGACGTGATCCATACCCTCGACAGGCCCTCGCTCGCCCAGGCGCTCGCCAAGGAAATCGCCCGCCAGAGCAAGAAGCCCCGCCTGCTCGTTCAGGTGAATACGGGCGAGGAGCCGCAGAAGGGCGGCATCGCGCCCGGCGAGGTGGACGCCTTCCTGGAGGCCTGCCGCGCCACATACGGCCTCGGGATTGACGGCCTGATGTGCATTCCCCCGGCCGAGAACCCGCCGTCGCCCCATTTCGCGCTCCTCAACACCATCGCCAAGCGCCATGGCCTGAAGGTTCTCTCCATGGGTATGAGCGCGGATTTCGACGCGGCGATCCAGCTCGGCGCGACGCATGTGCGCGTGGGAAGTGCCATCTTCGGGACGCGCTCCAAGCCCACCGCGTGAGAAGCCGCTTTTCGTGATGGAGACAACAGCCCAGCACCTCCCTCCGGAGGAAGAACGTCTCTCGCCGCTCGACGATGTGTTCGCTGGCGACTCGGTCGCGCTCGTCAGGTCTCTGCCCTCCGAGAGCGTGCACCTGATCCTGAGCGACATCCCCTACGGCATCGGAATCGAGGATTGGGACGTGCTGCACACGAACACCAATTCCGCCTATCTCGGCGCGAGCCCCGCGCAGGCGAGGGCAGGGGCCGTGTTCAAGAAACGCGGCAAGCCCATCAACGGCTGGTCGGAAGCCGACCGCGCCATTCCACGCGAATACTACGAATGGTGCCTCACCTGGTCGCCCGAATGGCTGCGGGTGCTGAAACCCGGGGGCTCAGCGCTCGTCTTCGCGGGCCGCCGCCTCGCGCATCGCTGCATCGCGGCGATGGAGGATTCGGGCTTTTCCTACAAGGACATGCTCGCCTGGATGCGCGAGCGCGCGCCCCATCGGGCGCAGCGCCTGAGCGCGGTCTACGAGCGGCGCGGCGATGCGGCGGCCGCGAAGGCCTGGGACGGCTGGCGCGTCGGCAATCTGCGCCCGACCTTCGAACCGGTCCTCTGGCTCACCAAGCCCTATAGGATCGGCGCGACGCTTGCCGACAACGTGCTCGTTCACGGCATCGGCGCGTACAATCAGGATGCGCTGCTGAAATACGTGCCCGAACCCGGGAACGTGCTCGATCTCGGCTTCCTGCCGAAGGAGGGCGGCCTACACCCGACGCAGAAGCCCGTCCGCCTGATGCAGGCGCTGATTGAACTCACCACCCAGGAAGGCCAGATCGTGCTCGATCCCTTCTGCGGCAGCGGCACGACCCTGGTGGCAGCGAAACATCTCAACCGACGCTTCATCGGCTTCGAGGCTCAGGCGGCCTATGTGGCGATCGCCCGAAAGCGGTTGAGGGAGACACGCCACTCCCCTCCTTCCGGGGAAGGGTAGGGTCGGTACGGGCGCCCCCGATTCCCTGGGGCGCTTGTGCTCACCCCACGATCTCGATCATCGTCCGGGGCCCGATCCGCTCCAGGAGGCGCCGGATCATGCGGGGCTCCACCGCCACGCATCCCTCGGTCGGCAGGAAACCCGGTCGGGCCAGGTGGAGGAAGATGGCGCTGCCACGGCCCCGTCTGATCGGCCCCCGGTTCCAGGCAATGTCGATCACCACGTCGTAGAGATGGTCGTCCCGCCACATCTTTTCGTGGCTCGTGGGGCAGGGAAGCGGCACGGGCCGGTTGTAGCGGCGGTCGCGGACGTCGTCCGACCAGCCGTCGCGAGGGCGGATGGGGTTCAGCTTCAGGCCCGTGCGGGGACGAGGCCCGTGATCCGCCCGGTAGAAGGCCTGCAGCAGGCGAAAGCGTCCGACCGGCGAGGCGCCGTCGCCTTCCCGCTTGGCGCGGGTCGTGCCGGAGCGTCCGAGGGCACAGGGCAGGGTGAGATTGCCGGCCGTCAGCCATCCGCGGCGGCGGTCGAGCGGGGAGCGGCGGACGCGGATGACATGAACGCTGGTTCGCTTCATAGCCGTGGAAGGGCAGACCCTGCCCCTTGTTGTCAAGCTGGGAATGACTACTCTAAAGCAACGAGCGTGATCCGAAAGCGGGAAACCCGACCTCGGCAGGGCCGCGAAAGGGCGGCCCTTCGACTTGACGATCATGTCTGAAGAACGGGAGCGGGCCTCGATCCTGCTCCTGGAAGCCGCCTCGGGGCTTTTTGCCGTTCATCGTGTGAAGGGTTTGAGATGTCGAATGCCAGCCGCCTTCTCGTCGTGGACGACGATCAGGACCTGCGCGACACCCTGGCCGAGCAGCTGGGCCTCCATGAGGAGTTCCAGGTCTCCACCGTGGACACGGCCGCCGCCGCGATCGACGCGGTCAAGGGCGACCGCATCGATCTTGCCATCATGGATGTGGGCCTGCCCGACATGGACGGACGCGAGGCGGTGCGGATCATGCGCCAGAACGGCTTCCGCAGCCCGATCATCATGCTCACGGGGCAGGGGTCGGACAACGACACCGTGATGGGCCTGGAGGCGGGCGCCAACGATTATGTGGTAAAGCCTTTCAAATTGGCCGTGCTGCTTGCCCGCATCCGGGCGCAGCTGCGCCAATACGAGGCGAGCGAGGACGCGGTGTTCCAGATCGGGCCCTACACCTTCCGCCCGGGCTCGAAGCTCCTCACCAGCGAGAAGGGTTCCAAGCTCAAGCTGACGGAGAAGGAAACCGCGATCCTGCGCTATCTCTACCGCGCCGGCCGGGCGGTGGTGAGCCGCGAGACTCTGCTCACCGAGGTCTGGGGCTACAATTCCAACGTGACCACCCACACGCTGGAAACGCATATCTACCGGCTGCGCCAGAAGATCGAGGCCGATCCCTCCAACGCCCGCATCCTCGTCACCGAGCCCGGCGGGTACAAGCTGATCCCTTAAGGACCCATGGCCCTCGACGACGACATTGCTGCCCTCGCTCAGGCTCCCCTGTTCAACCTGCTGGAGCGCGACGCCCTGCGCCTCGTCGCCTTCGCCTCGGAAACCCGCAATCTCCGCGCGGGCGACGTGCTGTTCCGCAAGGGCACCCCCTCGGACGGGGGCTATGTGGTGAGCCGCGGCGCCATCGCGCTCGATGCCAGCGAGGACGGCTCACCGGCAGCCTTCGTGGCCGGTCCGGGATCCCTGATCGGCCAGGCGGCCCTTTTCACGCGCATCGCCCGGCCAGCCACGGCGACGGCGAGGGAAGCCTCCACCATCATCCGGGTGACGCCGAGCCTCATGCGCCGGGTGCTGGAGGAGTTTCCCTCCGCCGCCGCCGCCATGCAGCAGGCCATGGCCGAGGAGCTCGCCCGCCTGACGCAGGGTCTGGAGCGGGTGCGCCAGCAGCTCATCGCCATCGATGGCGAGGAGAGCCCGGCCCGTCCTCCGGAGGAGTGAGGCTTCCGGGCCTGTCACGCGGCCTGGTGCGCCACGCGATGGGCACCCGCCGGATCAACCCGAAGGGAACGTGCCCGCTTCGGGGCAGATGCTCCGGGCCTTACGCCGCCTTCACCCCCGAGAGGAACGAGCCGACCTCGCGGCTGAGCGTTTCCGAGTGGCGCGCCAGTTCCTGCGCCGAGGCCAGAACCTGCGATGCCGCCAAGCCGGTTTCGCCTGCGCCCTGACGCACCTCGTTGATGTTGCCGGTCACGGCCTCCGTGCCGCGCGCGGCCTCCTGCACATTGCGGGAGATCTCGGCCGTGGCCGCACCCTGTTCCTCCATGGCCGCGGCGATCGAGACCGAGATCTGCGACATCTCGCCGATCGTGCGGGCGATGGTGTGGATCGCCTGCACGGCCTCGGCGGTCGCCTGCTGCACGGAGGCGATCTGGGCCGAGATCTCCTCCGTGGCTTTGGAGGTCTGGGTGGCGAGGTGCTTCACCTCGGACGCCACCACGGCGAAGCCCTTGCCGGCCTCGCCCGCGCGGGCCGCTTCGATCGTGGCGTTAAGGGCCAGCAGATTCGTCTGCGAGGCGATGTTGTTGATCAGCTGCACCACGTCGCCGATGCGCTCGGCGGAAGCCGCGAGCGTCTGCACGGTTTCGTTGGTGCGCTGCGCATCCGTGACCGCCTGCTCCGCGATGCGAGAGGACTGGCCGACCTGTTCGGCGATCTCGCGGATGGAAATCGACAGCTCCTCCGTCGCAGCGGCCACGGTCTGCACATTCGCGGACGTCTGCGCGGCGGCGGAGGCGACGCTCACCGATTGGTTCGTGGTTTGGTCGGCCACGGAGGTCATCGACTGAGCCGTGGATTCCATCTGGGTGGCCGCAGCCGAGAGGCTGCCGGTGAGCACGGACACATTGGCCTCAAACTGCTTGGTGAGCTGATCGAGCATCTGCGCGCGGCGCATCTTCGCGTCCGCCTCGGCGGCGGCGTCCACGTCGGCCTGACGTTTCGCGATCAGGGCTTCCTTGAAGACCTGCACCGCGCTGGCCATCGCGCCGATCTCGTCGATGCGGCCGGTGTCGGTGACCTCGACATTCGTCTCGCCCCGGGCCAGGGTCTTCATCGTGGCCGTCATGCGCATGATCGGCGTGGCGAGCGAGCGGGCCGCCCACCAGGCGCCCGCCAGGGCCAGGGCGAGGAGGCCGACGGCAATCAGCAGCATCAGATTGCGCGCTTCGATCACATTGGCGATCATCGCGTCGGCGGGAACCGAGATGGCCAGGAGCCACTGTTCCTCGATCCCGGGGAAAGCGACCGTAACAACGGCGCGGTAGATCTCGTCGCCCGAGACATCATCGATCATGGCGTCGGCATAGCCGGACGGTGAATCCTTGGCCTTGGCCGCGAGCTCGGCGATGACTTTGTCGTCGGACGGCTTTCCGAGAAGCTGCGCATCCGTGTTGGCGATCCACAGGCCTCCCGCACCGATCAGGCTCACGGTGCCTTTGTCGAACGGCTTGAGCGCGCCGATCGCCCGCGAGATCGTCTCAAGGTCCGTGTCGGCGGTGACAATGCCGACAGGCACGTTGTCGCGACGGATGACGGCGCTCACGGTCGACAGCAGAACATCCTCGCCGTTCACCTGGTATTTGTAGGCCGGAACGATCTGATCGCGGTTGTCCCGAAGAGGCTTCGTGTACCAGTTCGCGATCTCCTCCGGCTTGGTGGTCAGGTTGATCGGCTCGACCGTGACCTTCTTGTCCTTCGTCCAGTAGAAATAGGGGCTGAATCGGCCGCTCGGGTCCGAATAGGGATCCGCCAGGAAGTTCTTGTCCTGCCTGTCCATAGCGTCGGGTTCGAACGCCATGGTCATGCCGATGAGTTCTGGCTGTCCCTCCACGGCCCGCGCGAGGATCTCCGCGAGCTCGCCGCGCTCCACCTTGTAGTCGTATACCATGGCTTCCGCGGTCGACCTCGTGAGCGCCGCGGCCGAAATGGCCCGGCCGATCTCCGCCTGCACGAGCCCCTTGTACTGGTTGAGCAGCGTCTTCGCCGTCACGATGGCTTCGTTGCGCCCCGAGCTCATCATGATCTGGGTGCCCGCAAAGGTCAGGATCGTGCAGGCGCTTATGAAGCCTGCCCCCGCAAGCAGCAGGACCCGGCTCTTGATCGAACGCAGTTTGAATACCATTCGGTGCCCCCAAGGCATGGCGAGTTGAGTCTCCTCGCCTCTACGCCTCCTGGCTTGTGCCTGGCTTGTGGGGAGCTGTGTGTCTCCTGTTTCACGAGGTCGCGTCCGGGAACGGAGATCGGCCGCAGATCGGGAGCGGTCCTAAAGCTCCAGCTCCATCGTCACCGGCGCGTGGTCGGAGGGGCGCTCCCAGGCGCGGGTGTCGCGGGTGACGTCGACAGACCGCAGCGAGTCCTTCAGCGCGTCCGAAATCCAGATGTGGTCGAGCCTGCGGCCCTTGTCGGCGGCGGCCCAGTCGGGAGAGCGGTAGCTCCACCAGGAATAGATCTTTTCGGGCTCGGGCCGCAGGTGCCGCATGGCGTCGATCCAGCCCGCCTCCTGGCGAAGCTCCTCCAGGGCCGCCGTCTCGACGGGCGTATGACTGACCACGTCGAGGAGCTGCTTGTGGCTCCACACGTCGTGCTCGAGCGGCGCGACGTTGAGGTCGCCCACGAGGATCGCGGGGCCGGAGGTGGGTTTCGCCTTCGCGCCCCAGGCACGCATCTGGCTGAGAAAATCGAGCTTGTGGCGGAATTTCTCGTTCACCTCCGGGTCGGGAATGTCGCCGCCCGCAGGCACGTAGAAATTATGGATCGTGATGCCGGAGGCGGCCTTGGCCTGCGGGCTCAGGGTTACCGTGATGTGGCGTGCGTCCTGACGGTCGCACATCTCCATTACGCCCGTTTCCGAAAACGGGTAGCGCGAAAGGATCGCCACTCCGTTATAGCCCTTCTGGCCCATATGGACGACGAAGGGATAGCCGAAGGATTGCAGCTCCTTCAGGGGCAGCTTGTCGTTCGGGCACTTGGTCTCCTGCAGGCACAGGATATCGGGGCGCCGCTCCTTCAGGAAGCGGGCGACCTGGTCGATGCGCAGACGTACGGAATTGATGTTCCAGGTGGAGACGGTGAGTTTCACGGAAATGAGCCCCCTCGAAAAGACCGTTCCGGGCTACGACAGATTCCCGCCGGAGGGAAGGGCCGCGGGCGCACGGCACGAGGCCGTGATTGGACCGGGGACCGGAAAGGGCTACCTGTGGTCGCCCCGGATTTCCTCGTACTGGATCCGGAACAGGTCCTGGTCGATCCGGCGGCCCTTCTGGACCTGGTTCAACACCACCATCGTCTGGAAGCCTTGGGCATCCACGATCCGCCACTGGCTGAGATCCTGCACTTCGGGATCGAAGAACAGGGTGATCCGGGAGGTGCCGCCCAGGGTGGTCGTGTCCTCCAGGTTGATCCGCACCGCGTTCGGTTCGCTGCTGATGCCGGTGATCTTGATGTCTTGGCCGAGATTGACCCGCTCGCGCAGCAGGAATTTCAACGGCGTCTGCGAGATCGAATAGAGGTCCTGCGTGGCGAGCTTGCGGTCCCGCACGGCCACGGAGCGCCCGTCGGCAATCACTTCAAGAGTGGCTGGAGGATCATATTCGAAACGCACCTTGCCCGGACGCTGGAGATAGAGCGTGCCGCCTGTCCGCCGCCCGTCGCCACCGACCTGCGTGAAATCGGCGACAAGCGTGTCGAGACGGGTGAAATAGGCGTTGGCCCGCTCCACGATCGCGCTGTTCGGCAGGGGCTGGCCCTGGCCGACCGGGCCCATCGAGGCGGTTACGATGGGCTGGGGCGCGATATCGATCGGTTCCGCTTCCGGCGCCTGGAATGCGGCGGAGGCCGGACGGGCCGGAGGCAGGGGCGCTGTGGCCACCAGCATCTGCTCGGCGTTTACGGGCCTGACGACGGGCCGAGCAGGCCGTGCGGCTCCATCGGCCGGAGCGGTCACAGGGGCCTGACGGAAGGACGAGGTCGAAAGGAACGTAACGGAGGCCGCAAATCCCTGTGTGATCGGGTACCGGGGTGGCAGGATCATCTCCATGGGCAGCACCTGGGCGGCAACCGGCAGCGGGCCCGCAAGAGCGGACGCCAGAAACACCAGACCGGCAGGGCTGACAGGGCGCATCCGAACCATCCTTCCAGGAACCACTATGACCGCAGCTGGGCTTTTGCACAGCGCTCTAGAATGACGCAGGGCTGCGGCCAAGGTTCCCGTGCTAGGTTAATCTTCTCCCCCATGCGGACTTTCAAGCAGGATCTCGCGCTTGCCGGCATGGTTGGCGGGTCCGACGATGCCCTCCTGCTCCATGCGCTCCATCAGGGAGGCGGCGCGGTTGTAGCCGATCTGCAGGCGCCGTTGGATGTAGGAGGTCGACGC
>NZ_WURB01000059.1 GCF_009830105.1 Microvirga makkahensis | reverse complement strand
CCACCCGCATTCGATAAAGATCGTGCGTGATTTCGCACGATAGAATGTTGCATAGATGCCCCCGCATCTGCACAGCGATCCTGCCGATCCGGCTGAAGGCAATGCAGCCCGACAGTATGCAGCATGAAGCACATGGATTCGGGCAGGCGTCTTTCAGGGAGATACGATTATATCAAAATCCTGCTGAATTTTTTCAGCTTTGATGCAAGAGACCTGGCGTTGTAACTTTGTCAGGGAGGGCGATTTGAGCGCTCCGTCGCGTGTCTGCAACATACCGTGTAAGGGAATTCCTGGCGCCGTTCGTAATAGTACGGCATGAATGACGACGGGTACATTTGCAGCCAGAACAGCTGTCCTGATCTCCTCTTCCTGTTCACGCGCCGGCGTGGTCCGAGCGTCGGGCATGAGGGAACGCGCGGGCTGTAGGACATCTTCGGTCCCTTCGACGCGCGCAGGACGTCATGGAGACGGATACTGGGGTTCGACTCAAACTCAGTGATCGCCTTTCGCGTGACCAGTTCCTTCAGCTGCACGGGAGCGTCGCAGTCAGTGTCCGGAAGATACTGCCGGGTTCTGGCTCAGCAGGTTGCGCTGGTCCCAAAGGCCTGCCCCACCCCCGTCAACGGAAAAGAGACGGAAGAACCACGCCGCCTCGGCAGTTCCAAGGTTCGACCACCGCACGAGTGTTCTGCTAAGCTTGGGGTGTCGCCGCTTTGCGCCAGCGGCGATATCCGCAATGGTCTCCAGCAGCTTGGGGGCGACCGGCCGGTTAGTGGTGAAGGAGAATTGGAACCGCTGGGCTATGTCCTTGGCGGGGAAGCGCTCCAGAAGCTCTGCGTAAAGTTGAGCGAACACTCTAATCGTCGTCTCGAGTCCACTGGCCGTCCAGGGCTCCGTGGTGCGGCGGGTAGAGTGCTTAAGCGGAACGTAGCGGACGAGCCTCGCCGTCCCGAGCATTTCGGACCCAATGTAGAGGCCCACATCAATCAACTGCTCGCCACTCAGGGGCTTCCCAGACGCAATCTCCTGCTCAGAAGCGCCCTCAATCGTCAAAGCGACGAGATCTGATCCACCGGGTAGCAGTTCACGTCAATAGCGGGCGGCCCAGAAATAATGGAACTGATCACCGTCACGGCTCGGCCGGACTGAGTTTTTACCAGCCACAAGCCGCCTCCCCATGCTGTTTTATGGCGCGGCAGATAACGAAAATTGCCAGCGAACCAGAGAGAGGGCATCGAGCTGGAGCATCGGCAGCCGACAAAGGAACTTCATCGCGAATCATCCATCGGCCCCACTGCTTCCAAGCTGCGCAATGTCCTCAACGTGCCGACGGCGAGCTCACCATCTTGGGCGCGGGCAATGGCTGAAAAATGAGTAAATCAAAGTGGTGCCCCTGGCCGGGATCGAACCAGCACTCCTTGCGGAACTCGATTTTGAGTCGAGCGCGTCTACCAATTCCGCCACAGGGGCAAGGATCTGCGAAGTACCATGAGGGAATGAGCGTGGTCAATCAGGCAGCTATGAAAGCTTGAGCTGAGCCTGCCTCTCGCTATTCCGGGCGGCTTATGCTCAAAGGGGCTGGGCGCGCGGCCCTTGTGACCGATACTGCCGGAATCCCATGCTCAGACGCCTTTACGACTGGACCCTGTCCCTCGCCTCGAAGCCCTCCGCTCCCTATGCCCTGGCCGCTGTGTCCTTTGCGGAAAGCTCCTTCTTTCCCGTGCCGCCGGACGTGATGCTCGTGCCCATGATGCTGGCCCGTCCCGACCGGGCATGGTTCTATGCGCTCGTCTGCACCATCGCCTCGGTCCTCGGCGGCGTCCTGGGCTATGCCATCGGCGTCGCCTTCTACGATACGATCGGGGTCCAGGTCTTCGAATTCTACGGCCTCACGCAGGGCGTGGAGGCCTTCCGGCACGGCTATGCGGAATATGGGCATTGGGTGATCCTGCTTAAGGGCCTCACGCCCATCCCCTATAAGCTCGTCACCATCACCTCTGGACTCGCCGGCTATTCCTTGAGCTGGTTCATCCTGCTCTCCGCTCTGACCCGCGGCGCCCGCTTCTTCCTGGTCGCGCTGCTCATGAGCCGGTTCGGTCCGCGCATCAAGGGGATCATCGACAACAACTTCAATCTCGTCGCAACCTTCGCCGTCATCATCATCATTGGCGGGTTCGCGGCCTTCCGCTATCTGTTCTGAAGAGGGAACAGGCATGACCCTTCACCTGACCATGCGCCAATCGGCCCTGGCCGTCGCTCTGGCTGCAGCCGCCACTATCGGCGGCGCGCTCGTCTTTGAACACGGGTTCGGCTATGTGCCCTGCAAGCTGTGCCTCATCCAGCGCAATCCCTACTATCTCGCCATGCCGGCCGGTCTCGCGGCGGCTTTCCTGCCGCCGCATTGGACCCGGGCGGCCCTATGGCTCCTGGCCTTGATCTTCCTCGCGAGCGCGGGGCTCGGGGCCTATCATGCCGGTGTCGAATGGGGTCTCTTTCTGGGTCCGAGCGATTGCGGCGGCGGTTCCGGCACCGGTACCGGCGCCATGGGCGATTTCCTCAGCCAGCTGGAGAACACGCGGGTGGTGAGCTGCACGGAGGCCGCATGGCGCTTTCTGGGGCTGTCGCTGGCCGGCTGGAACGTTCTGATCTCTCTCGCGCTCGCAGCCTTCGCGGCCAAGGCTGCGGTGGATAAGGGCTTCTACCTCGGGCGCTGACAATCGCTCTCGTCGGTTCAACAGGATAGGTCGATGGAAGGAGGCTAGCTCTCAAGCTCGGCGTCCCAATACAGGAAGTCCATCCAGGTCTGGTGGAGGTCGTCTCTGGCCTGGGGAAGGCGCCGGGCGATGGCGTCGAGCTCATGGGGGGTGGGTTCGAACGGCTTGCGCCTGAGCGTCATTCCGGCCTGCTGCGGCGTCTTGCTTCCCTTTCGGAGATTGTCGGCGCTGCAGGATGCGACGATGTTGCTCCATGCCGACATGCCGCCCCGGCTCTTCGGAATGACATGGTCGAAAGTCAGATCCTTGGCGTCGTATCGTTGTCCGCAATACTGGCAGGTGAACTCGTCCCGTAGGAACAGATGATACCGGGTGAACGCCACCTTCTTGCGCTTGCGGTAGCGCTTGAGGGCGACGACTGCCGGGACTTCGAAGGATTGATTGGCGGAATGGACCAGGACGTCGTCGTAGGTCTTGATTTGAACGACCCGGTCCTGGATCACGGCGACGAAGGCGTCCTGCCAGTGCCAGATGGAGAGAGGAGCCCAGCTCAGAGGCTGCAAGTCAGCATTGAGAACGAGGGTTCTGAGGTTGGAGATGGGAACGTTCATCTGGAACCCTCACTCCGGAACGGAGTCTTGGCGGTTTCCGAGCTGCGCAGGCGCCACGAACCCGGTGGCTGCAATGATCGCGCGGGAAATTGTCGGAGCGGGTAGGAGCCTGACCGGGAAGGGGCTGAGTGTCGGGTGAGAGAGATGACTGAAGAGAAGCGGGCCGGGGTGCTCGGACTTCGGACGGCTTTGTCGTACGCGGACGCGCCGTTCGACGGATCCGGGAGCGCCACTTTGATCGCACCTGTCCGGTCTCGAATAGACAGGGGATCGTCGCCCAAAGGCCTATGCCCGGCATCGAGGACAAAGGCCGGGCGGACCTCCGGCCTCGCAACAGGTTTGATGCGAATCGTCACACCGCCTCCTCTCAAAGAAGAGTAGTCCCGTCTGAGTAGACTATAGGCAATGTGACGCTGTTGTGAAGCTCACCCGAGGAACGTTTGTGACGCACCCGATTTGATTTCAGTGAACAATTCGCCCTTGGGGCTTGGTCCCCTGAAATGGCCATGCGTTCCGCACCCGACGAAGCGCCGCTCGGAGGGCGGCATTGGATGCTTCCCTAACTGAAATGCACCTTCCTGTCCGATGCGCTCTTCAAAAGGATAGAGCATCGGATTTGTCCCAAAAGTGCAAGTTCACTTTTCACGTCCCATGCCCTAGCGGGTCGGGACCGGGTGTTCGCCGCGATAATCGTAGAAGCCCCGCTTGGTCTTGCGTCCGAGCCAGCCGGCCTCGACGTATTTCACCAGGAGCGGGCAGGGGCGGTACTTGGAATCGGCCAAGCCCTCGTAGAGCACCTGCATGATCGACAGGCAGGTGTCCAGGCCGATGAAGTCGGCAAGCTGGAGCGGACCCATCGGGTGGTTTGCCCCGAGCCGCATGGCCGTGTCGATGGCTTCCACCGAGCCCACACCCTCGTACAGGGTGTAGATCGCCTCGTTGATCATCGGCAGCAGGATGCGGTTGACGATGAAGGCCGGGAAGTCCTCCGATACGGTGGAGGTCTTGCCGAGCTTGGCGATGAATTCCTTGGCGGATTCGTATGTCGGATCATCCGTCGCGATGCCGCGGATCAGCTCCACGAGCTGCATCACCGGCACCGGGTTCATGA
This sequence comes from Microvirga makkahensis, assembly GCF_009830105.1. Taxonomy (GTDB): domain Bacteria; phylum Pseudomonadota; class Alphaproteobacteria; order Rhizobiales; family Beijerinckiaceae; genus Microvirga; species Microvirga makkahensis. The sequence continues at coordinate 684 of NZ_WURB01000059.1, read as the reverse complement.
AGTGAATGCCGATAAACTTTTCCGGGCGGTCAGTCGCGGCGGCGAGCCGGGTGATGGAGATCGAGGACGTATTGGTCGCGATCATCGCATCAGGGCGCAGCGAGGGGCAGAGATTGGTGAAGATCTTGCGCTTCACTTCCTCGTTCTCGGTCGCAGCCTCGATCACGATGTCGCATACGGCCAAGTCGTCGTAGCCCAGCGCCGGCTTGATGCGCTCGAGTGCCGTCTGCCGGTCGCCGTCTGTGATGGCGGCCTTGGCGACCTGGCGCGCCATGTTGCCGTTGATGGTGGCAAGGCCCGCATTGATGCGCTCCTCCGAGAGATCGTGGAGCCGGACGCTGAAGCCCGCGAGCGAACAGACATGCGCAATGCCGCTGCCCATCTGCCCCGCGCCGATCACGCCAACCGTTTTGATCTCGATGCCCATCTTGAATCCGCCTACCGTCCATGCTCAAAGCGTCCGGGCGGGAAGTGCCGCCCGGATCGCTGTCGTATGTCTATTCCTGACCCGATTAACCGGCTTTGGTCAACTCCTCCTTGAGTTCCGGGAGGATGGCGAAGAGGTCGCCGACGAGGCCGTAATCGGCGATCTGGAAGATCGGCGCCTCTTCGTCCTTGTTGATGGCCACGATCACCTTGGAATCCTTCATGCCCGCCAGGTGCTGGATCGCTCCGGAGATGCCC
>NZ_WURB01000057.1 GCF_009830105.1 Microvirga makkahensis | reverse complement strand
TCCGCGGCGAGCTGACGATCCTGGACGGCCGCTCGGGCGGCGGGGCGTCGGAGTACGGCGACGAGGAGCCGGGCCAGATCAGCCGCGGCGGCGAGTTCGGCCGCTCATCCCCCATGGAGCGCAGGCCTGAGCCGGCGAATGCAGGCTCCCACCGCAGCGATTTCGACGACGATATTCCGTTCTGATCGGGGAACCGTCCACGCTTGACGATCCGGGCCTCGCGCCCGGATTTTTCATTCTCCTGCCCTAGCCCCCTGGGCCGACCGAGTCCTTCTGGGCCGCGTGGCGCGCGCGCTGCGCACGCTCCAGCTCTCGCAGCTTGCGCGCCCTCTCCTGAAGCTCGTCCCGGCTGGGCAGCCACCAGCCCCTGGTCTCGCGCAAGGAATACTCCTCAGCTTCGCGGGCAGGCCGTGTCCGGTAAACCTCCTGCAAGCTCGGCATCCTCCAATGCGCCCAGACATAACGCCCCGGCTCCTCATTCACGTGAGGATAGATGCGGTTGTCCGGCACCTCCTCGATCGCATGGTGGTCGATTTCCTCGAACACCACGACACCCCAGGAGAGCGTCATGAGGGGCGTCTCGACAGGCGGGAGATCGTCTCCGGGAACCGGGTAGCGCCTGCGGCGACGCTCCGTCTGGATTGGGCTCACGGGCGAAGCGCCATGCTGCCTCTGCTCTTCGCGCCGCTTTTTCCGTTCGCCCGGTTCGCTGCGCCGGGCCGCCTCCTCGATCACGGGCCACTTCGACCGCAGTTCCTCATAGGACCGGAAGGGAACGCGCCAGACCTTTTCATCCGGGCTCCAGCGAGCCCAGGGGATGGAGCGCAGGGTTTCAACGATCGTGCGCGAATACGGCGTCCGGATACTCAGGTCGTCCCCAATCGTGAGGTAGGAGCTTTCCAACGGCTCGAAGAGATAGGCATCCCGCCCTTTGGCATCCGCGTGACGGTCCAGGGTTTCGAGTTCCTGCGCCATCCAGGTATCGAGCCTCTGCGCGGCCGTGGTTCCCGGAACGAACCAGCCCAGCTCTTCTCCGCGCCAGCGCGCCCGAGGGAATGTCTCGCGGAACCGGCGCACGAGGTCGCGGTCATAGGGAAAAATGACGAAAGCGCCGGGGCGTTCACTGTCCGACGGGATGATCTGAAAGGCGGATACGAACTCCATCGCGTGCCCCTGCAGGACTCTTCGAGCGAGGCCCTGCAGGGACAACAGGCGATGGACGGATTGGATCCTGAACCTGCGCTCAGGCTGGCCTAGGAGCGACCTGAGCGCGCATCTTGAGGAGCTGGGACACGACGACCGGGCTGGCGATGGCGAGACCAATCAGAGTGGTCTTGAGATCCGGCGCGATGATCGGCAGGGACGCGATGCCGATGAGCCAGCGCTCCCATGCCCGCATCTCCGCCAAGGCATAGCCGGCGAATGCCATGGACAGGAACAGGATGCCGACGATGGCGCCTGCGGTCACCAGAAAGAAGCTCGTCCAGGTGAAATCCGGCGTCACCAGCAGCATGGCTGGGCCGTAGACGAAGACGAAGGGCACGAGAGCCTTGCCGAGGCCGAGCCGGAACGCGGTGTTTCCGGTCTTGAACGGATCGGCGCCCGCCATGCTCGCGCCCGCATAGGCTGCCAGAGCCACGGGAGGCGTAATATCGGCGAGCACCCCGTAATAGAACACGAAGAAATGCGCCACGATGGGGGTCACACCGAGCAGGCCCAGAGCGGGAGCCGCCACCGTCACCATGATGATGTAGTTCGCGGTCGTGGGCACACCACAGCCGAGCAGAATGCACACGATGGCCGTCATCAGCAGCGTGAAGAACAGCGTCATGCTGTTCACGTCCATGAGCCATACGGGAAGGAACTCGCTCATGGTCTGCGCCATCTGCGCGGCGAACGACGTCACGATGAAGGAGATCTTGAATCCGACGCCGGTGAGCGTGACGATGCCGACGATGATGCCTACGGTGGCTGCAGCGGCACCCACGCTGATGGCGTATTTCGCGCCAACCACGAAAGCGTCGATGAGTTCGAGCACCTTCGCCTTGCCGGCTTCGCTCGTCACATAGGTATAGATCATCAGCCCCATGACCAGCAGCAGAAGCGGCAGCACGAAGATGGTCTGGGTGAGAAGACCGGCCGCAATGGCGCCAGCGACGGCAGCGAGGAAGCCCAGCGTCACCACGGGAATGCGGCTGACGCCCACCACGATGCACGCCGTAATGCCCCAGAAGGCGGCCAGATAGGGCGTGAAGCCGGAAAACAGCACCATCAGAAGAACGGCCAGCGGCATGATCGTCTGCCAACCCTCGCGGATCACCTTGGCGGCGTTCGGAAGCTCCTCCGACGGCAAGCCGCGTAGGCCGGCGCGCTTCGCCTCCAAATGCACCTGCATGAAGACGCCGAAGAAATGCATGCAGGCGGGGACGAGGGCCGCGAGAATGACGGTCTGATACGAGACGTTCAGGAACTCGACCATGAGGAAGGCGGCCGCGCCCATGATCGGCGGGGTGATCTGGCCGCCGGTGGAGGCTGCGGATTCGACGGCCGCCGCGAAATGGCGCTTGTAGCCGACGCGGATCATGGCGGGGATCGTGAGGGAGCCGACCGTCACCGTGTTGGCGATGGACGAGCCCGAGATCATGCCGAAGAGGGCCGACCCGAAGATCGACACCTTCGCAGGGCCGCCGGCATAGCGTCCGGCCAGGCACGTGGCGAGATCGATGAAGAGCTTGCCCAGCCCGACGCGTGTCGCGAGCACACCGAACAGCACGTAATGAAAGACATAGGTCGCCACGACGCCGAGCGCGATGCCGTAGATGCCCTGGCTCGTGAGGTAGAGATGGTTGACGATGTTCGGCCAAGAGGCGCCGGGATGCTGCAGGATGCCCGGCATGGAGGGGCCGAAATAGGCATAGAGCATCACGCCGATGGAGATGACGGGTAGCGGCCACCCGACGGAACGCCGCGTCGCCTCGAGCAAAAGAACGATGAGAATCGTCCCCATGGCGACGTCCGTCGGCGTCGGATTGCCGACGCGGAATGCCAGCTCGGTGAAGATCCACGGAACGTAAAGGCTCGCAACCGCAACCGCGACGGCGCAAGCCCAGTCGATGAGAGAAATGCCGCCCGGCCGCCACAGGCTCGACGGGGCGACCCGGTCCTGATCGGCCTTGAAGGCCGTGAACACGAGGAAGATCAGGCCGAGCACGAACGCCATGTGAATGCCGCGATGCGTGGCCTCGCGCAGCAGGCCGAAGCCTGCCGTGTAATAGTGGAAGAGCGAGAGCGCGATCAGCAGGCCCGCGACGAGCCAAGCCGTTCCCGGCAGGAGGGGACGGAAGCGCATCTCGGGATCGAATTTTTCCTCAAGGCTGCGGTTCTCGATCAGGGCGGACGTGTCGGGCGTGGACATGGCGGTTCTCATGGTCAGGCGGCCTGCGCACCCTTGCGCCGCCGCTCTTCAGAACGAACTCTGCGCATTTGCCTGCATCTCGACTGAACCGGATATCGCAGGCAAGTGCTTCAAAACACGATGCCTCCCGCGTCGTGAGGCGCGGGAGGCGGATATGGAAGGCTTCTCGGGTCAGCCCTTGAGCAGGCCAGCCTCCTTGTAGAAGCGCTCGGCGCCGGCATGAACCGGAATACCGGCACCCGCAAGCGCATTCTCCTTGCGGATCATCTTGCCTTTGGCGTGGCCGGCGTCCAGAGCGGCGCGGGCCTTGTCGCCCCAAAGGCCCTTCGTGACCTGGTAGACGACCGCGTCCGGCACCTTTGCGGAGGTGACCCACTGTGCGCCGACGGCAAGCGTCTTCACGGCGCCGACATCCTTGTAGGTCCCGGCCGGGATCTCGTCGGCGGCAAAGAAGCTGTACTGCTTGCGGATGGCATCCGCCTCAGGTCCGGCCAGAGGCACGATATCGATGCCGCCACCGGTCGCCGCGAGCTCCGTGATCGCGCTCGTCGGATAGCCGCCGACGAAGAAGAAGGCGTCGAGTCCGCCGTCGCGCATGCGCTCGGCAGCCTGGTTCGGCTTCAGGAAGTCCGCCTTCACGTCGCTTTCCTTGATGCCCCAGCCGCTCAGGATGATCCGGGCGTCGACAAGCGTTCCGGAGCCCGGTTCGTCGAGCGAAACGCGTTTGCCCTTTAGGTCAGATACGGATTTGATGTTGGCGGACTTGGCAGCGACGAGATGGATGCTCTCCGGATAGAGGTTGGCGATGAGGCGCAGATCCTCCATTTTGGGCTTGCCTTCGAACAGGCCCGTTCCCGTATAGGCCCAATAAGCCACGTCGGCTTGGCTGAAGCCGGACTCGAGGGCGCCCGATGCGATGGAATTGATGTTGGCCACTGAGCCGTTGGACGCCTGGGCCGTCAGGACGAGCTGCGGCGGGTTCGAAACGGCGTTCGCAATCAGGCCACCGATAGGGTAATAGGTTCCTGCAGTGCCGCCGGTCCCGATACGGAAGAAGGCCGGCGCCTGCGCAAAGGCGTTGCGCCCCAGAGCGGCGGCAGCGCCTACGCCAAGTCCGAGCTTGGCCAAATCGCGACGGGTCAGTTTCATGGACATCGTTTCCCTCATGAGGCAAAACCGCTGCAATACGGTTCGGCGCCACTCTAGCGCATATCTCCGCTCCGTCCATCGAGGGAGATGGTAAGGTTTTGGATAAGTGCGTGCCTCATCGAAGGAAATCCCGTTCCTCGTCCCGTGAGTTGCCCATGACGCAAGCCATGAAGCAAGCCCGGACTTTGTTTCCGGACCTCCGGGATCGGGTTCTTGTGTGATGCCGTCCGAGACCCTTTTGACCGAACGATCGCCAACGCCGAAGGACTCGTCATTTCGTGACCGCGCCTCATGTCATTTTCGACCGGGTCAGTTTCTCGTACGGAGATCGCAGCGTGATCCCCGATCTTTCGCTTGCTCTGAGCGAGCGGCGGGTGGGACTGATCGGCTCGAACGGATCGGGGAAGAGTTCCCTGCTCCGCCTGGTTCACGGCCTGGCGCAACCCACCGGCGGGACCGTGACCACGGTGGGCCTGAATACGAAGACCGACCGAAAGAAGATTCCATCCCGCGTCGGGTTTCTCTTCCAGGATCCGGACCGGCAGATCATCTTTCCGACCGTCGGCGAGGAGATCGCGTTCGGGTTCGAGGAACGGGGATTGACGCGTCAGGAGGCGCAGCGCGAAGCCCGCTCCTGGCTTTCCCGCTATGGAAGGAGCGATTGGCTGGAACGCGGTGTTCATGAATTGTCGGAAGGGCAGAAGCAGCTCGTCTGCCTCATCTCCGTCATTGCCCTTCAACCCGATTTGATCCTTCTCGACGAGCCCTTCGCGAGCCTGGACCTGCGCACGCGGCTTGCATTCGCGAAACAACTCGCCGCCTTGCCCCAGCCACTGATCATGGCGAGCCACGACCTCAATTTTCTTGCCCGTTTCGACCGGATCCTCTGGCTCGAAGGAGGACGCATCCGGGCGGACGGCCCACCGGAGGACGTTCTGACAGCCTACGACGCGGCTGCGCGCGCGCAGCCGGAGGTGATCTCATGATTTCGAGCTATGTCTCCCGCGCCACATGGCTGCATCGCGCGCCCGCAGGGCTCAAGCTGGTTGCGATTGCGCTCCTGAGCCTCGCCGTTCTTCCCATGACGGACTGGCGCTGGCTCGCTCTCGGGCTCGGCGCCCTGCTGCTGGTCTATGCAAGCCTCGGGCGGGATATCCTCAGCAGACTCGGCCTTCTGAAGCCTCTGCTCCCGTTCCTGCTCGTGATTGGCCTGATCCAGGCATGGATGGAATCGTGGAGCGGCGCCGCCGCGTCGGTCCTGCGCATCCTTCTCATGGTGGCAGCGGCGAATCTCGTGACTCTGACCACGACGATGCAGGACCTGATGTCGGCCGTTGCCCCCGTGTTCAAGCCCCTGGCGCATCTGGGTGTCAATCCTCGGGCTCCCGCTTTGGCCGTCGCCCTTCTCCTGCGGTTCGTTCCCGTCCTGCTGGAGACGTGGAGCCAGAGGGAGGACGCATGGCACGCCAGGACGGGACGGCCGGTCGCCCTCCGCCTGCTTGCACCCTTCGTGGGGGATGCTATGCGAATGGCCGACCGGATTGCCGAGGCCCTCGAGGCCAGAGGCTTCGATCCATCCACCCCCTCGAGAGGGAAACAGGAAGGCAAGCATGACTACCCGTAGCCTCGTTCGCATCGCCCTGTTCGCCGCCATCATCGCGGCCCTCGGCCTGTTGCCGAAATTCGACCTGCCTTTCGCCGGCGGCGTTCCCATCACGGCGCAGACCCTCGGCGTCATGCTGGCGGGCGTTCTCCTGGGGCCCCGTCAGGGGGCGGCAGCCGTTCTGCTCGTCATCTTCGTGGTTGCGCTCGGGGCCCCGATTCTGGCCGGCGGCCGCGGCGGCCTTGGCGTCTTCGCCGGACCGACGGTCGGCTTCCTTCTTGGCTGGCTTCCTGGCGCTTTCGTCACCGGCCTCGTCTTTCACGCTTTGCCCAAGCGGCTCCCGGTCGGGGTCTCGGCGGCTGTG
>NZ_WURB01000056.1 GCF_009830105.1 Microvirga makkahensis | reverse complement strand
CCACCCGCATTCGATAAAGATCGTGCGTGATTTCGCACGATAGAATGTTGCATAGATGCCCCCGCATCTGCACAGCGATCCTGCCGATCCGGCTGAAGGCAATGCAGCCCGACAGTATGCAGCATGATCGCGAAGCACGATGAGCCAGATACCGCCTTCAATCTCCGGACGGAGATAGGCCGCATGAAGCACATGGATTCGGGCAGGCGTCTTTCAGGGAAATGCGATTATATCAAAATCCTGCTGAATTTTTTCAGCTTTGATGCAAGAGACCTGGCGTTGTGACTATATCACGGCTGATGCTTTGAGCATTCCGTCATGTGTTTGCGGCACAATGCGTAAGAGAGTTGCTGGCGCCGTTCGTAATAGTGAGGTGAGATCTCTTTACGTCTCCTGATCTCGCCGGGGGTCGCTAGTTTGTAACGTCGCATCGTCGCGGTTATATGGCTCTGGCTCGAGAAGCCGCTCACATAAGCAATATGCGAAAGCGGCAAGTCGGTTTCGACGAGAGGCTTCTCTGCCGATGCGAGGCGGAGGTTCACGAGATATTGGTGTGGCGATTGCCCGAATGATGTGCTGAACGATTTGATGAAGTGGCTGGAAGACAAGCCACACGCGGCAGCAACATCAGAGACTGATATTTTGTTGCTGTGGTTTTCGTTCGTGAACTCCTGCGCTTATCTCTCCTGAAGCCGCGAAAGCCTGCCCTTCACGTGCGGGAGCTGTCGATCTTTGGCACTGGAATAATGCCGAAGATTGCGAGCAGAGAATCGATATAAAGTTCATTGTTGTCAGGCTCGCTCCGTGAGCAGTCGCGCCAACATCCCGGCTTGTCGAGTACTCTCGCCCATCGGCTCAGGCGCAACGAGCTGCCACTCGTGGGCCCGAAGAGCCTAGGCGACATCGGAGAGGCTGCCGAGAGGCTCATGCGGCCACGCAGGCTCACCCGTTGGCATGAGGATCATGAACTGTCGTGAGGCCTTCATGCCGACCCGAGCAACGTACAAGGCCTCATCACCCTGTCGAAGCAGGGCAACAGGATCGTAGATTTGCGACCCACGGGAGAAGGCGTCTGCGCTGGTCAATTGGTTCATGTCTGTGCCGCAATCTCGCTCTCGCGCACGGCGCGCTCGCCGAAGCCGGACGACTAGATGCGGTGACGAACATTATACTTGTGAGACATTCATTTTTCCTGGAGCCCGACCGTTGTCGGGCAGGGCGGTTGACCGCTGCCCGATGATTGCGGGGGCGAACAAAAAAGCCGCCCCACAGGGGAGCGGCTTCAAGACTGAGCGGCACAGGCCTGTGTCCTGAGCCAGTCATCGGCGGTCACGCCATTTCGATGTTGTTGACGGCGATCTTGCCGGAGCGGCGGTCTTCCGCCGTATCGAAGGCAACCTTCTGGCCCTCGACGAGGCCGCGCATGCCGGCGCGCTCGAGGGCGGTGGCGTGGACAAACACGTCCTTGCTGCCATCATCCGGCTGAATGAAGCCGAAGCCCTTCATGTCGTTGTAGAATTTTACAGTGCCCATAACCATTGGAATAACCTTTCGCGATTATTGCAGATGCACGTGAGGGAAGGCGCGCATAAGCGCGGCCTCAACTCGGTTCGTCGATGTAATGGTAAGAAAGTCCGAACGTGCGCCTGGCAGTGCCAAAAGCGAAACGACCCGATTGTCCGGACAAAATCCGATATAATCTACATAGGTCTTTTCCTAAACAATAACAAGTGCTGCGTATCATTCCTAGTGATTTGGGCAAAACTTACCTTCGTTGGAGCAATTCAACGATAGGATTGTGCTTAGCAGGGCAGGTACGGCTTCAATATTTACCAGGGCCACCCCGCGCATATTCACCCGCTGGTGCATGCTTGAGCATCCGAAAATTGCTACGATAGTTTTCGGTGAGGCTTAAGGATGGGTGGGCAGCGGCAGTTAGGGCTCGTCCTGCCAACCGGCGACGCATACTCGCACAAGAGCTCTCTCGTCGCCGGCAGCTACAAGTTCAACCCTGACGACCGACGTGACAGGGGAGTTCCCCAATCCGGACAATCTGCTGATGTCGGGCCTCGCCGCCCTTCAATTGTCGGTTCCAGCGACGTGAGTTGGTTGAGGACACTGCCTGAGCATCCGTTCAGATCGATCCTGCTCAGGTACTCTTGATGGTGGCCACATGATGTCCGTGAGGTCCGCTCCTGACACCCGCCTGTCGTTTGCCTTGTGGCTGCTTGAGCCTCAGGTCCGGACCTTGCCCCGTAACAGGCCGTCGGCTCTGAGGCGGCTCGATGGCGGGCCGCCCCAGGCGATCAGATCTCAACCTGTTCCGCAATCAGAAGGGCATCGTCGACAACAATCCCGAGATACCGAACAGTGCTCTCAATCTTGGTGTGACACAGCAGGAGCTGAACGGCCCGGAGATTGCCTGTTCGTCGGTAGATCATAGCGGCTTTGGTTCGCCGTAGGGAATGGGTACCATAGGCGAGGGGATCGAGCCCGATCGCGCGAAGCCAGGATGCCAAGAGGCGGGCGTACTGGCGCGTGGTCATGGGCCTCGCTCGATTGATCCGACTCGGAAAAAGGGGCTCGCCCTTGTGCAGGTCCTTCTTCTCCAGCCAGCGTCCCACAGCCTCCCGGGTTTGCTCTGTGATCTCGAACTGAACAGGCTGGCCCGTCTTCCGCTGCATCACCGTCGCTCGGGACCGCACCCGCCCATTGAGGGCCACGTCATCGACGCGCAGCGCAACGAGGTCACAGGATCGCAGCTTGCTGTCGAGGGCCAAGTTGAACAGGGCCAGATCCCGGATGCGGTGAGCAACCTGGAGCCTGACGCGAATGGACCAGATCTCTTCGGCTTTCAGAGGCGGCTTGGGTCCAATCAGCTTGCCCCGATTCCAAGGGGAGTTGGTTCGGCAGGGATGGTCAGCGGTAGTGTCTTGCATTGCAGTGCTCCTGAAGCGAAGCCCCCGCGATGAACCTCGGCTGTTCTGCCGACGAAGCCCAGACTTGGCGCGCTTCCCAGAGTCTTTGTCAGCTTACCGAGGTAAGTCGGACATTCCGCTCTTCACGCTGATCTCCTGCTCGTGACCCATTCCGGACCATCCTAAGGTTGGGACACGTAGCTCACGGAGTCGTTGATCCCAGCTCCGTTTCCGATACCGCTTCCTTTGCTGAGAGGGTGCAAGAGGTTGCGCTCCCCCTGTCTCACCTCCGTGTAATAGATCTGCACCGCACCGAGATGGCCCACCTACAAATCTGATCAAGTTATTTTTGCCGCCCGCTTTCCACCTGGACGTCGGCTAGACTTTGCATGCTTGGAGACTCTGCCATCCAAACCAGTTTGGACAGGGGGCTACGATAGGCCTTAAGAATGCAACGCTCCTGGTCTCTCCTTCTTTCGCCTGTCAAGCTGAACCAGGTAAACAGATCGTGTTCCTCACGACCTGCATCGGTCGGGCGTGTGTCCGTCATGACCCACCCTCCTGGCACACATCAGCATGAGTACGCTAATTGGCTGCTTCCTGCTCCACAATGAGCCTCAGACGCCTTGAACTCATCTCCGCAGGGACATGCCTCAGCGAAGGATGGTTGCGCGAGACGGGACTGTAGGTGTGCGCGGAGCGGCTCTCAAAGCGCTTGGAACATCACCAACGCATCGACGTAGCCGTGGACCGGATGGTGAAAGACTAGAGGGAGCCGGCCGACGATCTCAAAGCCGAGCTTCTGCCAGAGGTGCACCGCCCGTTCGTTGGTGCTTACCACGAAGTTGAACTGCATCCCCTTATAACCACGCGACCGGGCGTGCGCCAGCGCGTGCTCGCACATCCGCCGCGCCACCCCACGCCCCGTAGCATCCGCACCCGTCATGAAGCCACAGTTGCAAACGTGACTGCCACCGCCTGCTTGGTTCGGACGCATGTAGTAAGTGCCGAGGATTGTTCCGTCTTCCTCGGCTATGAACGTCTCCTTGTCCGGGCCAAGCCAGTAAGCCAGCGCGTCCGTCTCAATCATGTCCCGGTCAAGCGTATAGGTCTCGCCAGCGCGAATGACCGGCTCGATGATTGACCAGATGGCGGGAGCGTCTTCGGGACGGGCGGTGCGAATATGCATGCCGCACTAATAATCTTTCTCGACGTCTGGGTCACGCGAATATCCGCGTCTGCCCGTTGGGGTATGACCTAGGTAGCCGACAGCATCGCCGCGGCCGGCAGCCCGAACATTGCCGATCAGCCACGAACGACTGCAATTGGCACGGAGCTGACCTTATCCGGATTTCCGCATTCGCAGAGTAAGCGGACCTTCATTTCGTCTGCTTGAGGTCGCTGGTTGCCTCACTGCTGTCATTGGTGAATGGGCGTAAGCAGGGACGACTCGGAAAGCTCGCGGCGCTGCAAAAATCGTTCTGCGAATTCCTAGACAATCTTCATTCACGTAACGATCCCTGTTTGGGAGTACTATCTCGTCGATCAGCTCGGGGCCGCTTTCTAAAGCATCGGAGTGAATCCAAACTCACCCCCAATGCTTTAGAACGCAGGAAAGCCCCGGCCAAAACCGGGGCTTTTCATCGACCCAACCCGCGCGGCAGCTTGAGATATTCCGCACTCATAACGATGCGCTTACCCAAATGACCACCGATTCAGACTCGAATTGGAATCCACTTTGAGGCTTCAATGCCCTAGGACAGACATAGGAAGTCCCTTCAAGTCTCTCCAACAAATGCTCAGCCCCCACGATGCCAAACGAAACCAACATCGAGATGCCGCAGCCGCTCGGCCTATTCGCCACAGATCTTTTCGTCCGTGGCGAAGAGTACCTCTTGGCCTTTGAACGGCTGACCCAGGACGGCAAAACCGAATTCCCGCATGCCGGCTTCTCCCTGCTCGCTCATGCCCTCGAACTGTTTCTGAAATCCTACCTGGCGGCGCACGGCATCAGCAAAGGAAAGCTCAAGATACGATACAGCCACGACCTCTTGAGGCCTTCCGCAAGTGCCGGTTATTGGCAATGCCTCAGGTCGAACGCCTCGACCTGCTGGTCGAGCGCTTGCACGAGATGAACAGCGGTTACGATCTACGCTATCTAACGGGTTACGCGCTGTCCCTGCCCAAACCGGAGGAGTCCCTGACCATCGCTCGTGCCTAGCAGGCACCAGGTCTGTCGACACGAACGTTCTGGATAGCGTTACCGGGATGGCCCAAAGGAACTGCCTGCTCTTGGTTCGTCAGAAGGGGAGGGGGCCGGTATCCCGGAAGGAGGGGGTTGGTTCGTTCTAGCTTGGCTTGTGTTTGGGAGCAGTTCTTGTCCCCCAACCTGCTATTTCAACAGACGCTTCAGCATCCGCTTGGCCGCGTTGGTGTCCCGCCGCGTCTGGACGATCTCATCAAGCACGTCCCCGTCCTGATCAACGGCTCGCCAATGCTTCTCGCCGGCAAAGGTGACCCCGACCTCATCCAAGTGCCAGATGTCGTGGCGGCTCGGCGTTTTGCGCCTGAGGCAGCGGGCGGCAGATGGCCCGAACTTCACGGCCCAGCTCCGAACTGTCTCGGAGGAGACGCGATCCCACTCTCCAACAGCATCTCCTCGACCAGCCGCAAGCTCAGTGGGAACCGGAAATACAGCCAGACGGCATGGGCGATGATCTGAAGTGGAAAGCGGTGGCGCCTGTCGCGGAGGGGATCAGTCATGCCACGCGATCTATGCGCCCCAATCCCATGCCCGAGTGGATGTGACATCACCGCATGGACGGGCCTGCCTTCTAGGCTTTCGCCGCCTTGATCGCCTCCGGGATCATCGCCCGGATGGCCTCGATGCGGTCCTGCGGCGCCGGATGGGTGGACAGGATGGCCGGAATGCCACCGCCCTGCCGATCCATGCGCCGCCACAGCTCAACCGCCTCACGCGGGTCATAGCCCGCCTTGGCCATCATCAATAGGCCGAGTCTGTCAGCCTCGAGTTCCTGCGCTCGTCCATAAGGCCGCACAAGGCCAAACTCGACTCCCACCCCAAGCAGCGCCGCTATCTCGCGCGCAAATGCCACCTCATTGATCTGGAGGAGGAAGCTGATGAGCTGCAATCCCCACTGCCGCAGCGTCTCGGCAGACACCCGCTCCCGCGAATGCTCGGCCTGGAGATGTCCGATCTCGTGCCCGATGACAGCCGCAAGCTGGCCCTCGGTTCTGGCAATCCGGAGCATGCCCTCGAGTACGCCGATCCTGCGGCCGGGCAGCACGAAGGCGTTCGCCTGCGGCTCGGCGAAGACCTGAGTTTCCCAACGGTTTGGATCCTCTCCTGCAGCCACGAGGAGCCGCTTTGCGACCGCTGCCACCTGCCGCTGCGCTCTGGCATCTTGGGATACCGGCATCTGCTGGCGCAGCCTGGCCCAGGTCTCGAGTCCAAGCTGTTCCACGGTCTCGTCTGACACGATGAACGGCGCAATGCGCTCGCATCCCGCCACAATGGGCGCGAGCGCTGCACCCACGAACAGGTGCACGGCCCGGCGCCGGGTCAGGGCCGTTGGTGCCGGTGAAGAACGGTATCGCAGCTTGCAGGTACACATTGTCCTGACAACGTCTCAGCCAAGGGTGGGTTGCCACCGCATCCGGTCGAGAGGGACAGTGGGCCATATCCTTCCCGGGTCAGCTCCGGCGGCTCGTTGCCCTGCCAGTAGCCGCACAGGTGCCGTGACGTCCGCCTCCGGAGAGCCTGTCCGAGCATGAAGCGGGTCTACGCCCCGTTGCTCATCCACCGGGCGTCCTCCTTCCACGCGAGATCGGCGACATACCAGTCGAAATACCGGGTCGAGAAGCGGTGATGGACATCGGCATAAGCCCGCTGGATGCGGCTGAAGAAGCTCTCTTCGGAGCGCTGATTCCGACGATTGCGGCGCTGTTGACCACCCCGATTCTGGGGAAGGCGCTGTCGCCTAGTGGTTGGATTGGAATCCTGGCCGTGTCGCTCGGCGTATACCTTGGCAGCGGAGGACCTCTGTGGCCCCGAACATGGATGGCTCTTCCCGCTGATGCTACCGAAGGGACATTTCCGTTCTCGTCACAGGTGAAAGCCTCATCGACAATCTCACCTGCAGCAGATTGATGGAGCTGGACGATCTTTGGGAACTCTCCCCTGATCTTCATTCGGTTATCTCCATTTCGGCGGCTTTTGCCACCGAATGCCGGGTTGAACGAGCATTGCTGGACCAAGAAGCAGAACAGGACCCGGTGAGAGGCTGTCTCCACTGGAGCGGCAACCAGCCTGAGAGCTCAGGATCCCATGATGCCGCGCAATCGGCCAGCAGAAAGCCCCGGCTTTGGGCCGGGGCTCCTGAGAATTGTCCGTACCGTCGTCCTTACTCGTTGCGGTTGCCCAGCAGCGCCAGGAGGAACTGGAACATGTTGATGAAGTCCAGATACAGCTGA
>NZ_WURB01000055.1 GCF_009830105.1 Microvirga makkahensis | reverse complement strand
TCGAAAGATGTCGAGCATCGCACCTCGAAATACCGCAAGAATGTTATCGCGGCGGATCATGGTGCGCTCAAGCGGGCGATCCGGCCGGCGCGCGGCTTCCAGAGGATGACAACGGCCTCGGCCACCACCATCAACGGTTTTGAGGTGATGCGGATGATCCGACGGGGGCGCTACATCCTGCAACAGCCAGGAACGGCAGGCGAAGTCCGCCGCGTGGGTCAGCGCTTCGGTCTCGCCGCTTGAAGTCAGCTCCCGGGTGGGGCTCGCTATGCCTATTCCAAGTTACTGCAAAAGTGCCGGATCATACTGGTCGGAGCACCACTCCCACACATTGCTGAGTGTCGCAAAGACCCCAGGCATTGGGCTGCTTCTGTCCTACACCATGCGAATGCCCGCCTGAATTATCAGGGTACCACGCGATCGCATCGAGCGCGCCATAACGTGGGCTTTGGTCGCCGGCGCGACAGGCATATTCCCACTCAGCCTCGGTCGGCAGGCGGTAACCGTTGCTGCTCGTAATTTGAGTGGCTCCTGGCAGGGCCGCGTCTACCTCATAGCAGGGCTGGAGGCCGGACACTCGGGATAGTGCATTGCAGAATCGGACAGCATCAAGCCATGAGACACTCTCGACAGGATGCTGCGGACCGGCGTGTACGGATGGTCGCAGCGCAGTTGCCGCCGCATATTGTGCCTGTGTGACCGGATAGCGCCCGATGGCAAAACCCTGAAGAGCGACCTGCCATCGGCGGCCTATCCGGTCATCTTTGAGAATGATGTTTTCCGGCGGAACTTCGACCATCGGCACATCGACTGTCTCAGATACGAACATCATTATCCAATCCGGCTGCATCTATGAGGGTTGATGCGGCGTAGGCTGTCTGCATTGTCGATAGCTCCCATCGCAGAAATCGCGGGGAATGCTACCTCAAATAATCCCGTAAATGGGTTATCGGAAACTCTCTTTCATTATTGGGCTCAGGAAGCGGGTACCTACCGTAAAGCTCTCTCGATAATGTTGGCGCGATCCGAAACACTGACCTTGGGCAGAATGGAAACTTCGTCACCAAGTTCTGGATAGGCTTGCAAAAGGCGAGAATACTCCGCTTCCGCCGCCTCAAGGCCGTGACGCCGTTCCGGATCATTTGTGTAAATCTCAGGCCACGGCGGCGTCAGAAAAACCTTTCTCGCAACCCGGGAATCCGGGCAGAGGACGTTTTCATCAGCCTCGTGGAGGTTGAGAAAGAGGACTGGTCTTTTGGGCTGGGTATAGCCCAGCGGGCCTAGTTAACGGTCGGAAGAACCAAATCCGGAGAATTGGCGAACATCGCTACCTGACCCCGTGCTGACCTTTTGCTGACCGCCTCACCGGCCTGCCGGGGGCTCTGATGTCAAAGGCCAGGTTCCGTGGCTCCCGTTTCGCGAAATCCAAACTGCCGGGCGCTCAGTCCCGACCGTCCGAGAATTGAACGAGATCCCACAGATTGCCGTACAGATCTTCGAACACAGCGACGGTGCCGTAGGGGGCCTTCTTCGGCTCGCGAACGAATTCGACGCCCTGCTCAAGCATCGCGGCGTGATCCCTCTGCAAATCATCGGTCCGAAGGAACAGGAAAACGCGGCCACCCGCCTGGTTGCCGATGAATGTTTCCTGGTGGGGGGTGGAGGCGCGTGCCAGAAGCAAGGACGTCGTTCCGTCGCCTTGGGGGCGAACGACAACCCAACGCTTGTCCTGCTCCGGCTGGTACGTGTCCTCGACCAGCTCAAACCGAAGCTTGTTGACGTAAAAATCGATGGCTTCGTCGTAGTCGCGAACGACGAGAGCAATATGCGCGATGCTCTGCTTCAAACCAACCTCCTTTGTCAGACATACCCTCTCGGATCATGAGGTTGTCAGCTCACCTCAGGCATTTTGGGCAGCAGCAGAAGCAAGCCGACGGACAAGGCATGGATTCCGCAGGTCACCGCACCGAGCGCCCACAATCCCTGGCTGATGAAAGGTGCCGCTATGATTGTGCCCAAACTGGTCATGGCCAGAATGAAGAAGACGATCAAAGCCGATCCGCGAGCATTGCTGGTGCCGGACGCAACGATCCCGCGATAGAACCCGAGCGGGCCGCGAAGACCCAGGCCAACGTTCATCGGCAGGAACAAGGCTGGAAGAAGTGCGCTGTCACTCCCGCCGGCGAGAGCATAGGTCAGGATCGTTACGGCGCTTGCCAGGGCCATGGCCGTCCCGAAGAGGATGATGGGCTCGGTGCCCCAACGTTCGGCACATCGTGATGTCAGATTGGCCGCAACGATGAAGCCAAGGACGCCGCACACCTGCATGGCAATGAAATCATGCAGCGTTCCGCCCATGGTCTCCACGATCACGGCCGGAGCGCCGAATACGAAGACCACCAAGCCGGCCAATGTCATTGCCTGGGACAGTGCATACCGCATGAACACCGGGTCCAGAAGGAGCACACGGTAGCTGCCCCGTGCACCAGCCGCTTTCGGCTGTTGCGGCAGCCCGAGCACGAGGATCAGCGCTGCCGCGATTATTGCCACAACTCCAAGAACCTCGAATGAGCTTTGCCATCCGAATTTGCCGAGCAGGAAGACGCCGACGATGGGCGCGAGAGCAGGAACGAGGGACTCAACGCTGCCGAGCAAGCCCATGGCACGAATGCCGGCCTTCTCGCTGAAGATCTGCTGGATGATGGCAGGCCCGAAGACAGGTGCGGCTGCCGATGCGGTTCCCTGCACCAGGCGCACGACGATCAAGGCCCAGATACTTGGAGAGTGGGCGCAAGCCGCCGATGCAACCGCAAAGACAACGAGCGAGGACACGACCAGCGTTCGCGGGGTCAGCCGATCTGCCAGCATCCCGAAGAGCAATAGCCCCATGGCCGTACCAGCGACATAGGACGCCAGCACGAGCTGAGCGGCGGCCTCGTTGGTCGCAAAGATCGTCGGCAGCGCAGGCATGGCCGGCAGGATGAGGTCGGTTCCTGCGAGGGACAGGACTGCGCAGAGCATCAGCAACGCGAAGATGATAGTTCGACGGAAGCCGGTCACGGGACCTTCCCGCCGATCTCGAGGAGATGCGAGCATGGTTGAAACTGTCTTTGATTTCAGGGAGGCCGCTTGTTGCATCGTCTCCGGGCGGGAGAGGACGGCCTGGCCGAATCCCGCTGCTATCCGGAGACGCAAAGAGGGAACACGCCCGCCGGGCGGCCGGCGAACGGAACATTGGCGGCAGCAATGTTCTGGATCAATGACATTGGGATTAGATACCGCGTTCCGGGCACCGGGACAAGCTGCGAGGCCCTGATCTACGCCCGCGAGAAGCTGCGTGAGCGGACCGGACAGGTCCGCTCCCCGGAGCTCGGTTTTCTTTGAGGACACTGACCGTGAGCAAGGACGACGTTCTTCACGTGGCGTCGACGATGGATCGTGGCCATGCGAGCAAAGTCCTCGTGGCTCTCCTCAAGCGCGGCCGGTCCTCGCGATTGACCGGGTGCGGCGAGGACTGATCACTTCAGACGCACGAAGAGCCCACCAGATCGCGATCGGCTGGAAGAAAAGGCGGACCCAGTAGTACCACGACGCCGTCGGCAGGCCCTCCACGACCACCCCTTCGACAGCATTCTTGATGTTGGCTGGAAACACACAGACGAAATAGATGGCCAGCATGATGCCTGCCAGACGCCGGGTCCGGGGGATGAGCAGCCCAATTGCCCCAGCGAGCTCGCATAGCCCGGTCAGAAAGACGATTTCCGCGGGATACGGCAGCATGGACGGGATCATCGGCAGGTACCGATCCGGTGTCAGCAGATGATCTATTCCGAAAAAGACGAGTGCTGCGGCCATGCCCCAACGCATGGATGAGGTCCAATCCATCATGCCCGGACCCCTCCGAAGCCCGACCAAGCGGGCAACGAGCGTTGCGATCAAAATGAGCATGAAAAACAACATAATGGGGCTTCCAGGATTGACGGCTCACTGTCATCTGCCAAGTTGACGTCGCCAACATGCGAGGAGATGTTGACATTGTCAACACACAAGCCAGAACCGAACAAGCCTTTCCATCACGGGGATCTGAGACATGCCCTCATCGAGGCCACGGCCGAACTGATCGAGCGGGACGGGCCGGCTTCGGTCAGTCTGCGCGAGGCAGCCCGTATTGCGGGGGTCTCTCACAATGCGCCCTATCGGCACTTTCCCACGCGGGAAGCCCTCCTGGCTGCCGTGGCGGCTCATGGCTTTCGGCAGTTGCGGTTGGCATTCGAGGCATCAGCCGTCACACCGGAGAACCGCATGCTGGCTCTCGGCCAAGAATACGTGCGCTTTGCCTTGGCTCATCCGGGTCTGTTTCGGCTGATGTTCGGCAGCGGGCTGGATCGGCAATCGCATCCCGATCTTGAGCAAGCGGCCCAAGACGCTTTTCGAGTTCTGCAACATGCGACCCTCGATAGAGGATCTCCATCGCCTCGCGACGCTGCCCTTGGCGCGTGGGCTCTCGTCCACGGCCTCTCTCACCTGATCGTCGACAATCAGCTCAATCAAGACTTGCAAGAAGATGCAGCAAGTGGGCGTCTGTTGGAGCGGATCGCGGCGATCTACGGGTTAAGCACGCCTAGGGAAGCCGGTTCCGTTCCATGAATGGATTTCCCCGAGGTGAATCTTTGAAAGCGGAAGGTCCGGTCATGGCATTCCTGAGACCTTGGCTCGAAGGCAGCAATTCTTATCGAACCGGACGTTCCGGAAGCGCAAGGAATCGCGGTTCCTGACCCCCAAGCGGACTTTCCGCCTCTCTCTCTCTCACGGCCTTGGTTGGGCAGTCGACCGGCGGAACCACACACTTCAGCGGTCACGCACCAGCTCACGATGCTGGAAGCGTACGCGCTGTTATCGGCCTGCCTCCTCATTGCGGCTGCCCCGCGGATGAGGAGGCAGGCCGATAGGCTGGGGGCGGATACCGAAGGTCCGCCCGGATTGGCGGGCCAACCTGCGCGGTGAGCCTGTCGCAAGACAGCGGACCCGCCTTTCTGCCAAGCCTCGAGCGGCCCCATCGGAACGTAAAGGGCAATATTAGGACTTGATATCGCCACGGCCGGCAGGCAAATAGCCTGCAGCGAATAAGGACCCGGTGCAACTCCGGGTGGCTCTTCCGGCCGCCGACCCGCCGGACCATCCAGTAACCAAGCCTTCTAGCAGCCCCGTCATCCCACGGGCTTGGCTTCCTTGTGATGTCTGGACACCAATGACCTTCATCGAAAACCTGCGCCGTGACTGGCTTTCCAACATCCGTGGCGACGTCCTGTCCGGGCTCGTCGTCGCACTTGCCCTCATTCCCGAGGCCATCGCCTTCTCCATCATCGCGGGCGTGGATCCGAAGGTCGGCCTCTACGCCTCCTTCTCCATCGCCGTGATCATCGCGTTCACGGGCGGTCGCCCGGGCATGATCTCCGCCGCCACCGCCGCCACGGCGGTGCTCATGGTGACGCTGGTCAAGGAGCACGGCCTGCAATACCTGCTGGTCGCCACCATTGTGGCTGGCATCCTGCAAGTCCTCGCCGGCATCGCCCGCCTCGGCTACCTCATGCGGTTCGTGTCGAGGTCAGTCATGACCGGCTTCGTGAACGCGCTGGCGATCCTGATCTTCATGGCCCAGTTGCCGGAGCTGATCGGCGTGCCGTGGCTGACCTACGTTATGCTCGCGGCGGGGCTGGCCATCATCTACGGCTTCCCGCGGATAACGAAGGTCGTTCCATCGCCGCTGGTCTGCATCGTCGTGCTGACTGCGGTCACGCTGGCCCTGGGGCTGGAGCTGCGCACCGTCGGCGACATGGGCGAGCTGCCTTCCACCTGGCCCGTGTTCCTGCTGCCTGACGTGCCATGGACCCTGGAGACTCTGATGATCGTGCTGCCGTACTCGGCGGGCGTCGCCGCGGTCGGCCTGCTCGAATCCCTCATGACCGCGTCCATCGTGGACGAGCTGACGGACACGCCGAGCGACAAGAACCGGGAATGCATCGGCCAGGGTATCGCCAACTTCGTGACGGGCTTCCTCGGCGGCATGGCAGGCTGCGCAATGATTGGCCAGTCCGTCATCAACGTAAAGTCCGGCGGGCGCGGGCGTCTGTCGGCCTTCTGCGCCGGCGTGTTCCTGTTGTTGTTGATCGTCGTCCTCGGCGACTGGGTCCGCCGGATTCCCATGGCCGCGCTCGTCGCGATCATGATCATGGTGTCCATCGGCACCTTCAGTTGGGCCTCCATCCGGGATCTCACGCTCCATCCCCGACGCTCGAGCATCGTCATGCTCGCGACCGTCATCGGTGTGGTGGCGACCCACAACCTCGCCATCGGCGTGCTGATCGGCGTGCTGCTGTCCGGCATCTTCTTCGCCTCCAAGGTAGCGCAGCTCTTCCGCGTGACCTCGGCCCCCTCGGCGGACGAGCGCGAGCGGACCTATGTCGTGGAAGGGCAGGTGTTCTTCGCCTCGGCCGAAGACTTCACGGCAGCCTTCGATTTCAAGGAGGCGCTGGAGCGGGTCCGGATTGATGTCAGCCGGTCGCATATCTGGGATCTCACCGGGGTGGCGGCACTCGACGCGGTGGTGCTGAAGTTCCGTCGCGAAGGAACGGAGGTCGAGATCATCGGGCTGAACGAGGCGAGTGCGACTCTCGTGGATAAGCTCGCCATGCACGACAAGCCGGACGCCCTTGAGCGTCTGACGGCACACTGAGGGAGGAACCGCCATGACGAAGATCCTGGCACTGATCGATGGGTCGGCCTATGCGCAGAGCGTCTGTGACCTTGCAGCTTGGGCCGCGACCCGGACATTTGCCGAGGTCGAGTTCTTGCACGTGCTCGGACGGCGCGAGACGGCGAGTACCCCAATCGACCTGAGCGGCAACCTGGACGCTGACGAGCGGGACGAACTCCTGCGGGAGCTGGCCAGCCTCGACGAGCAGAAGGCGAAGCTGGCGCTGAGGCGCGGCCGGGTCCTCCTGGACGATGCCAAGGCGCGGCTTGAGGCCGCCGGGGTTCAGAAGGTCTCGACCAAACTCCGCCACGGTGACCTCGTGGAAACGGTCGTCGAGTTCGAGGCCGACGCCGACTTGGTGGTCATGGGCAAGAGGGGCGAGGCCGCCGACTTTGCCAAGGGGCACCTCGGCTCCAACCTGGAGCGGGTGGGAAGGTCCAGCCGCAAGCCTCTCCTCGTGGCAGCGCGGGCCTATAACCCGATCCAGCGGTTCCTCGTCGCCTATGATGGTGGCCCGAGTGCCGAGAAGGCCATCGACTACATGGTCCGCAGCCCGCTGCTCCACGGCGCAGAGTGCGAACTCCTTACCGTCGGCGGTGAGGGCGAGCGGGGCTGCCTGGATGCCGCGGCAGCCCGCCTGCGCGAGGCCGGATTCGCCGTCCAGGCGACGCTGGCTCCCGGTCACGCCGACGACGTGATCGGTAACCGGATGAATCTCGGGGGCATCGATCTCCTGGTCATGGGTGCCTACGGGCATAGCCGTATCCGCAGCCTGATCGTCGGCAGCACGACCGCGGCCATGGTCCGGCGGTGCAGGATTCCGGTGCTAATGTTCCGGTGATCGGCTGAGACGCCAAGACCAACCCTGGTCGCCTGTCGTGACGAACCTTGATGGTCTGGAATCAGCACCCGCGCGCCGGCCAGCGGATAGTCGTGGTCGATCCGGCGGAAGGCCTCCTGCGAGCCCGCCTTGCGGATCGTGGTGCCGAGGTGCAGATCACGCCGTCGACGGCCCGCCACGCGGCCTCGGCCGGCAGGTGCTGGACGGCAACCACCGGGTTTTCGAGCTTCGGATGGGGAGGCAATGGCTGACGGGTCGGGGCGACGATGCGGGCCAGCCGTGGGTCATCCTGTGCCGCCGCAGGACGGCCCCGCCGACCAGGCCTGTCGCGCCAACGAGCATCAGCGTCGTCATTCAGGTTGCCCTGCCGAGGGATGTCAGCACGTGCCGGGCGACGAGTGCGGAGGATTGCGGGTTCTGCCCCGTGATCAAGTTGCCGTCCTGGGCCGCGAAGGGCTGCCAGTCCGGCCCACGCTCGAAGCGGCCTCCCAGCTCCTTGAGCCGGTCCTCCAGCAGGAAGGGCACCAC
>NZ_WURB01000054.1 GCF_009830105.1 Microvirga makkahensis | reverse complement strand
CCGGGTCAAGGCGCCTCAGAATTCGAAAGGCGAATGGGACATGTATGAGCTTCTTGCAACCGTTCCGGGGGATCAGGCGTTCAGGCCGGAGACCGAGGGCAGCTGCCCCCTGGTGAAGAAGAGCTGAGGAAGCCGTTCAGGTAGGCGCGGATCCGCGCCTACCTGACTGGTCTGTCCACCTCATTCCGCGAGCCCCTGAACAGATTCGTGCTGTCGGCTCCACTGCAAGACGACTCTCGTTACCACTGAGCCGCGGCTATCGATCGCGGCTCAAGACATCGACGGCATGCTGCGCGAAGCTTGCCGCCAGAGGGCCGACTGCAGCGGCATTCGCGTCGGCTGCATTGCCAGCCTTTGCCCGCGCCGCAATTCCCTCGAAGATAACAGCGAAGCGAAAGAGCGCGAAAGCCATGTGAAAGCGGGTCATACGAAGCCCGTGATTGGCCGCCTCATAGTAGGCTTCCGTGAACTCGGCCTCACTCGGGATCCCAAGAGCAGCCAGGTCCAGCCCTATCAATCCACCATACTCGTGCGGCGCGGAGTGCCACCCCATACAGGCATGGGCCAAATCCGCCAGAGGGTGCCCAAGCGTGGACAATTCCCAATCGAGGATTGCGATGACACGCGGCTCCTGCGGGTGGAACATGACGTTTCCGATCCGGAAGTCGCCATGCGTCACGACCGTTGCATCGTCATCGGGGATGTTCTTCGGCAGCCATTCGATCAGCCGATCGATATTTGCATCCGTGCGCGTCCGGGAGAGTTCCCACTGTTTGGTCCAGCGTCCTATCTGGCGGGCGAAGTAGTTGCCACTCTTTCCATAATCCGAGAGGCCGACACTGGCCGGATCGACATTGTGAAGAGCTGCCAGCCCCTGCGCGTGCGAGCGGTACATGAGGCGGCGCTCGTCGCTCGAAAGGCCTGGGAGCGCGCCGTCATGGAAGACACGACCCTCGAGGCGATCCATGATGTAGAAGGGCGTTCCGATGACCTCTCGGTCATCGCAGTAGAGAACAACGGTCGGAACGAGAACGCCAGCCTTCTTCAAAGCGCCCATGACACGGTACTCCCGATCGATCGCGTGAGCGGACGGGAGTAACTCGCCGGGAGGCTGCTTGCGGAGAACGAGCTGCCTCGTTTCGTAGCTTACGAAGAAAGTCGGGTTGGATTGCCCGCCGGCGATCCGTTCCAAGGTCATGGGCCCGCCGAGGCCCGGGATTGATGCGCGCAAGAAGCGGTCGAGCCTCTCAGCATCGAAATCCGGCGGATGAGCTTGAGCGGTCGAAGGATTGTCGGCCATCAGCAGTCTCCTGATCTGCGTGAGGAAGAGTGGTCAGGATCTATCCGAGGCTCGCAATTCCGCCCGCAACTGGAACTTCTGAACCTTGCCGGTCGCGGTTTTCGGAATAGCTTGGAACACGAACATGCGCGGGACCTTGAAGCCGGCCAATCGGGTTCGGCAGAAAGCCGTCAGTTCCTCAGGCGTCGCGGTCATCCCGTCCTTCAGCTCGATGACGGCGCAGGGCGTCTCGCCCCATTTCTCATCCGGCACGGCAACGACCGCAGCCAGCAGAACGGCAGGGTGCTGATGCAGAACACTCTCGACCTCCAGGCTTGAGATGTTCTCGCCGCCGGAGATGATGATGTCCTTCGCCCTGTCCTTGATCTCGATGTAGCCGTCGGGATGGCGAACGGCGAGATCCCCGGTGTGGAACTCTCCCCCGGCGAAAGCAGTCTGGGTGGCAGCTTCGTCGCCGTAATACCCCGCCAACAGCGTATTGCCCTTCAAGACGACCTCACCAACGGCGACCCCGTCACTTGGAACGTCGTCTCCCTGCTGGTCCACGACGCGGACGCAATTGGCCGTGATGTGACGGACGCCCTGACGCGCCAACGCGCGAGCTTTCTCCTCGTCGCTCGTGAGACCCCAGTCGTCACGCAACATGCAGAGCGTCGCAGGACCGTAGGATTCCGTCAGCCCGTAGAGATGAACGAGATCAAACCCGATTGCGTCCAGCTGTCGGATCAATGCACTCGTCGGGGATGCCCCCCCAGTTGCCAAAAGCACCCGGCGCGACGGATCCCTCAAACTTCTGTCCGGGTGGTTCAAAAGCATGTACAGCACAACGGGTGCGCAGCTGAGGTGGGTGACACCGTGTGCCTCGATGGCCCGGAAGACCAGAGACGGCTCGACCCTGTCGAGACAGACATGGGTGCCGCCCGCAGCCGTCACTGCCCATGTATGACACCATCCATTGCAGTGGAACATAGGCAGCGTCCAGAGATAGATGGAGCTTGTGGTCAGGCCCAAAGAGAGAATGTTGCCCAAGGCATTCAAGTAGGCGCCGCGATGGTGATAGACCACGCCCTTGGGGCGTCCCGTCGTTCCCGACGTGTAGTTGAGGCAGATCGGTTGCCATTCGTCGGTCACGGCGGAGGTGCTGATGGGATCGGGGTTCTCATGCTCCACGAGAGCCTCAAAGCTCTCCTCGGCTCCCGCGCCACCTCCACCATCGATCCGGACAAGAACGACGTCGAGGCCGGCCGCTGCCCGCTTCGCTGTATCGGCGCAACTCGGGTCGACAAGGAGGACTTTGCTTTCGGAGTGCTTGAGAATGTAGCCGACGGTATCGGCGTCGAGCCGAGTATTGATAGTGTTGAGCACCGCCCCGACCATGGGAACAGCATAATGAGAGGCTAGCATTTCCGGACGGTTCGGCGCCATGATAGAGACCGTATCTCCCACCCCAATGCCGTTCCGACGCAGCATAGCCGCGAAGCGCCCGACGAGGTCGGCGAACTCGCGGTAGCTGTACCGCTGGTCATGCCAGATCACGGCGGCTCTGTCGGGGTAGATGGAGACCGTTCGCTCAAGGAAATCCAGCGGCGTCAGAGGTCGGAAATTGGCCTCGCGCGGGGCAAGGTGCTTCTCTTGTCTCATATCGGCAGCTCCCAAGATCCACGCATGTCCTATGGTGAACCGTTTAGTCTCCACCCTCAAGCAGAGGTCGCGAGCGTGCCGCCATCGGTAACTGGCCAACTCCAGAAATTCGAGCCCTCAGAGGTGAGGAACCGGTTGAGCACCATGCGATGCACCTCGTCGGCTCCGTCCACCAGCCGCGCCTGGCGCGCATAACGATAAATCCACTCCAGGACAGTATCTTTGGAGTAGCCGCGCGCTCCATTGATCTGGATGCCGGTATCAGCGGCCTGATGCAGCAGATTGGCAACGTGGATCTTCGCCATCGACACCTCCTTGCGCGCAAAGCTGCCCTGGTCGAGCGCCCAGGCGGCCTTCATGACGAGCAGACGGCCGATCTCGATCTTGAGGGCGAGATCGCCCAGCATCAGCTGGATGCTCTCCCGGTCGGCAAGGCGCTGGCCGAAACCGGTGCGCTCCGCCGCATACGCTTGGGCGATCTCGACACAGCGTTTGGACAGCCCGAGCCAGCGCATGCAATGCGTTAGCCGTGCTGGGCCCAGACGAATTTGCGTGACCTTCAGTCCCTGCCCTTCCCCCAGAAGCACGTTCTTCTTTGGGATCTCCAGGCCGTCAAATTCGATCTCACAATGGCCGCCATGCTCTTCCGGCCCCATGATCGGAATGCGGCGCAGGATGCGCCAGCCTGGCTGGTCCTTATGGAACAGGAAGGCCGTAAGGCCATGACGGGGATCGTCCGAGGTGCGGGCGATGAGGATGAAGTGGCTAGCCTCTTCCGCGCCTGTAATGAACCACTTGCGCCCATGCACGACATAGGTGTCCCCGCGCTTCTCCGCACGGGTCTGGATCATGCTGGGATCGGAGCCGCCGCCAGGATGCGGCTCGGTCATGGCGAAGGCGGAGCGCACATCGCCGCTGACGATCGGCTGGAGCCAGCGCTCCTTCTGCTCGGGGGTGCCGGCGGTTTCGAGGAGCATCATGTTGCCGTCGTCGGGGGCGGCGGAATTGAACACCACAGGCCCGAAGATCGAGCGGTTCATGGCCTCGTAGCACACGGCCATGCCGATCCTGCCGAGACCAGCGCCACCCGTCTCCGGCTTCAACTGAAGGCACCAGAGGCCTTCCGCCTTCGCCTTGGCCCGCGTGGTCTGGAGCGCACCGTGAGCGATGTTCTCGTGTTCGTCATAGGAGGAGGGGTCAGCCTCGAGGGGAAGGATCTCACGCTCGACGAAGGTGGCGATGCGCGAGCGGTAATCTTCGATCAGCGGCGAGATATGAAAGTCCATGGGGATGTCCTAGAGGCTGGAGACGAGGTGCCCACCATCAACGGCAAGGGTGGAACCTGTGATGTACGAGCCTGCCTCGGAGCAAAGGAGCAGGAGAGCACCGTCGAGATCGCTTGGCCTACCAAGCCGGCGCTGCGGAATGCGCCGGACGAGCGCCTCGCCGGCCTCGCTCTTGAAGAAGTCTTGGTTCAGCTCCGTTTCGATATAGCCGGGGCAGAGAGCATTGACACGAATGTTGTAGCGGGCAAGCTCAAGCGCCATGGCTTTCGTCAGATGAACGACACCGGCTTTCGAAGCCACGTAGGGGGAGACATGGCCGGCGACCCTCAAGCCGAGGATTGAGGCGATATTGATGATGGCGCCGCCGCGTCCCTGTGTCTTCATTGTGCGAGCGGCCGCCTGGGCGACCAGGAAGCTTCCCTTCAGATTGGTGTCAACAACGCGGTCCCAGTCCTCTTCCGAAACATCCAGAACCGATTTCGTCACAGTCACGCCAGCATTGTTGACCAAGATATCGAGCCCGCCGGAGGAGGCGGTAGCCTCAATCACTTTCTCGATGGAGGCATGATCATTCACGTCGAGCAGCACGGCGCGGGCGACCCCGCCCTGCTCAGTGATGTCTCTGCAGACATCCTGCAAGGCGTCCAGCCGGCGGGCAGCGACGATGATCTCTGCGCCGGCGCGAGCAAGAACCTGTGCAAAGTGCCGACCAAGACCACTGGATGCTCCCGTAACGAGCGCGGAGCGTCCGCTCAGATCAGCGCCAAACCCCATCGAATTCCCCTTCTGCTGCCGTCGCATTCGCATAAAACGAGCGAGCGTTCGCATTTTTAGTGTGAAATTTGCCGTTGCGCAACAGCAGCCTTTCGTTGATTTAGAGAGGCTCGTCGGTTATTCCTGCAACCATGAAACGGACCAATTCTCATCAGAATGCGCACGGACCGTCTGGCGGACGAGTGCCAGCCGAGGATCGCGCCACACCCAAGTGGCGGCCACGGCAGCGAACCTTGAAGTCTTTTCAGGCCGAGTTCGACTTTTCCCTCAAAGCAATCTGCACGCGCATGCTGGAACGTCACCGCGACACCATTCGCACGCAAAAGCCCCATGTCGCGGTAGCGAAGCTGATGCCTATCATTCAGACGACCTTGACCTTGGCGAACCGAAAAGGGTTCCACTCCATGAGCCTGCGGGATCTGGCAACGGAGTCGGGTCTGAGCATGGGGGCGCTCTATACCTACTTCGATACCAAGGACACGCTCCTGATGATGATCCTCGGCGAGGTTTCCTCCGCCGTGTCTGAAGCGCTTGGGTCGCCCCCCGAGGGCTTCGCGGATAATCCGGCCGAACGCCTGCATTGGCTACTCGAGACACATATCTACCTCACGGAGGTGATGCAGCCTTGGTTCGTCTTCGCCTATATGGAGGCCAAGGCTTTTCCCAAGGAAGGACGCGAGAAAGCCACGAAGAGCGAGCTTTTGACGGAAAAAATGATTGCCGATGCACTAGCCGACGGCGTCGAGAGCGGCCTCTTCTCCGTCGGAGACGTGGAATTCACGGCGTCTCTGATCAAACCGCTCCTGCAGGACTGGTACGTGAAACGCAGCAAGTATCGCCGCCGCGGCATCTCACCGGAGCAGTACGTGCAGGCGGTTACCGAGTTCGTCGAAACTGCCATTCGGTGTCAATCTGAACCCCTGCCCAGGAAACGCCACAGGGCCAATCACCGGAGCGAAACTGCTGCGGCGGCAGCTTCCTGACACCATGGAGTAGATATCCCGGATCGCGAGGTGGTCGAATAGGATCGCAGAAATCGCCCACGTCCCAGGCTTCTGCCCCTGGTATGGCAGCCGTCTCGCATGGCGAATCCGGTTCAAGCAGCCTGACGAAAGCCTCTCCCATAGCAATGCCGTTTCCTGTTGAAATGACGAAAACGAAGAAGGCAGGTTGCATCACAACCTCGACGAGGACCACAGAATGAGCGTCACCCGAGCGCAAGTGCTCCATCCTGATAGCCTACCAGCCCTGGTCGGCCACGAGGTTGGAATATCTCCTTGGCGCAGCATCAACCAAGAGCAGATCGATCGGTTCGCAAAAGCAACGGATGACCACCAGTTCATCCATGTCGATCCTGACAGAGCAGAACGCACCATGTTCGGTGGCACGATCGCACATGGCTTTCTCACACTATCACTCTTGCCGTCCTTCGCGGAGGAGGCCTTGCCAAATCTCGAAGGCAAGAAAATGGGCGTGAATTACGGTCTCGACAAGGTTCGCTTCATCTCGCCGGTCCGTAGTGGTGCCCGAATTCGTTGCCGCTTCGTCCTCGATGAATTCTCGCGCCGTGCCGACGCTGAAATTCGCTTGCGTCATAAGGTAACTGTTGAAATTGCAGACGTCGACAAACCTGCATTGGTTGCCGAATGGCTTACATTAGCTGTTTTTTGATCAGATTCTGAACTGCAATAGTCAAGCGTCATAAAGGTGTTCGCAACGGCCAGATCGAGATGACTTGGTGGCACCGTCAGGTTAACTTCTGAGTGATGGGCTGCTGGCATAGACGAGGTATGACCTCGACACGTCCTTCTTGCTGTGCCCTCTATCGTTTCCCTGCGGAAGTCATCAGCCGTGCCATGTGGTTGTACTTCCGATTTCCCCTGCGCATGATCGAGGAGATGCTGGCTGCCAAGGTGATCAAGAAGCAAGCTATCGCACCACGCGTGGTGGTCACTAACAAGCTCGCGAGCTACTGCGCGGCCAAGCGAGAGATCATGCCGGGTCTCGAGTATCGATAGCAGGGAGGTCTGAATAACAAGGCCGAGAACGGCCATCAGCCGACCCAGCGGCGGGAGCGCATTGCGAGGTGTTTCAAGTTAGCCAAGCGGGCTCAATGCTCCCTCTCTGTCCACGAGCAGGCGGCAAATCTCTTCTGCCACCCTGCTCACACGAATGCCGCTGATCATCGCCAGGTCCGAGCATGGGTCGTCGGCGCGTGGGCTGAGGTTAAGGGCATCGCCACTGGCTTCTGACCCGCTGGTTCGTAAGCCTGGATCACCGCAGCTTGTTAGCCTAACGGTGCGCTGCGCAAGCTGCTCCGGATTCTAATTGCGGCCTAGGTCTCTCATTGTCGCGCCCTTTGGTCCTGAAGCTCCGAAGTGTGCTATGGGATGACGAACGGGATGCAGCACGAAACGTAATTGCATAGGCCGTCTGTGGCGCTGCTCTTCACTAAAGCACTCTTGAGACTCTGGCCTTTGTCACCGATGAGCGCCTAAACGAGTGCCGGCTGAAGCCGCGCAACGGGCAGCGAGATGCTGACCTCGTATGTACCGGGAGGGAGAGGCGCTCCCCGCGAACTGAACGGTCCTGCCTTGAATGCGCCGGCCACGACAAGCGCCGGGTCCTGCGCGAAAAACTTAGCTTCCCACCGTCGTACATCTACCAGCGGCTCCACGCCATCGGGCAGGTTGGCATTTCCCACAATGATGGGCATGGACGTGCTGTCAGAACTCGCAGAGATTTGCACTTTAAGGTTGCCTGCTTTGCTGCTCTTGGGCATCGAGGTGGGTTGAATGATGATCTCTCCTCCAAAGGCCAGCACTACACCCAGCGTCATGCCTATACCTAGAAACATTCTGCCCTCCATCTTGGCGGCTTGGAGTCGCTCTATGTGAGAGTTGAGGCCCCTTCGGCAACGTGCGACCTTCGCTGCAAGCTGTGATCGGAGGTCACGGAATTTTTGGAGCCCAATATCCATCCAGAAAGCCGATGTTGTCTCATTCCATCGACGCTCGGCATCCTTGCACCACGCCTCGGCGTATTCGGACAACTCCAGTGCTTCTTTGTACCGCTTCGGCTTGCTCAAAAGGATAACTATCCGTGCGCACCGGGTGCGCACGGGAGATTCTGGAAACCTGATGATTCGATCTCAATGTGCCGGTAAGTCATTGAGAGATGTGGTGAGCTCGCTGGGACTCGAACCCAGGACCCTCTGATTGCAAGTCAGGTGCTCTGTGAGCCTCCCTGAAGCCAAACGATTATAGGATGCAGCCCACCTTCTGTTGTGCGCCAAAGCGTCAGTGGTTTCAGGTCCCCGCAACCAACACTCAACCACACGGCCCACACAAAAGCCCTCGAAAAGTGAAAACCCCTGTACGTGAACAGCGTCAGGGGTTTTTGCTTGTCCGGGGCCTGCTGCCGCACCGG
>NZ_WURB01000053.1 GCF_009830105.1 Microvirga makkahensis | reverse complement strand
CCTTCTCGGCCACCTGCGAGGACTGGCCCACCTGCGAGGCGATCTCGCGGATCGAGATGGAGAGCTCTTCCGTGGCGGCGGCCACCGTCTGCACGTTGGCCGAGGTCTGCTGCGCCGCGGAGGAGACAGTCACGGATTGCTGGGTCGTCTGGTTGGCAACCGCTGTCATGCTTTGGGCGGTCGCCTCCATCTCGGTGGCGGCCGAGGCCAGGCCCTGCGTGAGAGCCGACACCTGGGCCTCAAACCGCTGCGTGAGCTCGTCCAGAGCTTGCGCTCGGCGCATCTTCGCGTCGGCCTCGCGAGCCGCCTGCTCGGCGGTCAGCTCCTTGGCGATCAGCGCATCTTTGAAGACCTGGACTGCCGCAGCCATACCACCGATTTCGTCCGAACGGTCCTTGTCCATGACTTCAACACTGGTATGCCCGCTGGCCAGCTCCTGCATGGTTGCTGTCATTCGGACAATGGGGCGAGCCAACGACCGGGCAGCCAGCCATGCACCGGCAAGAGCCAGCGCCAAAAGTCCTGCTGCAACCAGCAGCATGAGCTGCCGAGCCGCCAGCGCACCTGCAACCATTGCGTCTGCCGGAACAGAAACCGAAAGAAGCCAGGGCTCCTTCACGCCCGGGAAATCGATCGATGCAACGGCGCGATAGAGCTCGACGCCCGAGGGGGCAGTTACGGTTGCATCAGCAAATCCAGTATCATCGATCTTTTCGGCAAGTTCAGTCAGCAACTTATCGTTTGCAGCCTTCCCAAGAAAATTGCTGTCCTTATGGGCTACCCACAGCCCTCCCGATCCGACCAGAGCCACGGAACCCTCACCGAACGGCTTCAGGCCGTTGATCACTTCGCTGATCTTGTTCAGAGCAAGATCAGCGGTCACGATGCCGATTCCGTCGCCTCCCCGTCTGACAACAGAGCTGACGGTCGTCATCAGGACATCCCTGCCGTTCACCGGATAAATGTAAGGCGGCGTGATGAGCGTCTGCCTTTCCTTCAGGGGTTTCTCGTACCAATTCTCGATGCCGGCCTCTTTCGTCATAACCAAGCGCTCGACCCCGATGGCACGATCAGGTGTCCAGAAGAAGTAGGGAACGAACCGGCCAGTCGCATCAGAGTACGGATGCTGCTTGTACTCCGCATCGCGGCCGTCGAGCGCGTCAGGTTCGAAAGCGAGGGTCATTCCGACCAGGTCGGGTCGGCCTTTGATGATCCGGGTCATGACCTCACCAAGCTCATCGCGGTCGAGCTGGCGGTCTGTGACAACCCCCTCCACAGCCGAAGTTGCGACCGTTGCTGCCACGATAGCTCTT
Organism: Microvirga makkahensis; assembly: GCF_009830105.1. GTDB lineage: Bacteria > Pseudomonadota > Alphaproteobacteria > Rhizobiales > Beijerinckiaceae > Microvirga > Microvirga makkahensis. The sequence continues at coordinate 7,449 of NZ_WURB01000053.1, read as the reverse complement.
CCGATCTCCTCCTGAACAACACCTTTATACTGGGTCAGAAGTGTGCGGGCTGCCGAGACAGACTCCGTTCGGCTGGTGGTCATCATGATCTGAGAGCCGGAGAAGGTCAGGATGGCGCTCGCGCCAATGAAGCCTATGCCGGCCAACAGCATAACCCGGCTCTTGATCGATCGTATCTTGAGGCTCATGTGCAATGCCGGGAAAACTCGTTATGAAAATTGAAATTAGGAGAGAAAGCGTAGCCAGCCAAGCTGTCCCGGGGCTTGCGAGGAGCCTCGCACTTATGCGCTCTAATCGATCAACCCTATGATCTTCCATGGGCACTCGGCTGAGAAACCTTTCGGATCTGTCGGAATAATTTGCTTTAGAGTTTCAGCTATCGTGTCGGCGGGTTCGACGGCGGAGGATAGCGTGTTCAAGGGCAGGCATTTTGATCGCTTAGTGGTCCTGCTCTGCGTCCGATGCTACTTGGCTTATAATCTGAGTCTGCGGAATCTTGAGGAGATGATGGCCGAGCGAGGCATCTCCGTTGACCATGCCACCGTCCACCGCTGGGCTACTCACAATACCTCGCCCCTGCTGGAGCAATTCAATCGCCGCAAGCGTCCAGTCACTGGCCAATGGCATGTTGACGGGACATACATCAAGGTGCGCGGGCAGTGGCAGTATCTTTATCGGGCCGTCGACAACAATGGCGACACGGTCGAGTTCTGGTTCAGTGACCGGCGAGATCTCGCCGCTGCCAAGCGGTTCCTGCGCAACGCGCTCAAGCGGCATGGCCGGTCTGAGCGGAATGTCATCGGTGGCAGCCAACCGAACCGTGAGGCGATCTTATCCTGTGATATTACGGACCGGCTGCAGGACAGGTCAAAGCGCAAGTTCAAGCCGGTCAGGATCCACCCGAGGCGCTACTTGAATAATTGCATTGAGCAGGATCACCGCGCCATCAAGCGGCGAGTGCGGCCGATGCTTGGATTTCAGTCCATGACCAGTGCCCGTGTGATTTTGGACGGTATCGAGATGATTCACATGATGCGTAAACAGCAGGCGAGGTACGCCTGCAATCCGCAGTCATCACTCGCGCAGCAGTTTGACCTGCTCGCAGCATAAACGCTTCACAGATTCCCAGCTTCCTTGTTGTCCCGTTCAGAATTTGCGACGCAACCCACAATGGTCTCAATGATTTATCAAGGAACAGGCAAACTCCGCGCCGTCCAGCCCCTGCTCGGTCACACCAAGATCGCGAGTACCGTGCGGTATCTCGGCACCGACATTGACGATGCCCTTCTGATTGCGGAGCAGATTGAGTTCTAACCACCTGAGGCGGCTCCCCGACGAGCCACCTCGAAGCCGATAGCTTGTTAAAGAGCAAGGTCTGGACCTGAGACTCAAGCAGTCGCAACGCAAAGGAGCGCCCCGTGTCGGAAGGCGGCGTTCGCGCGCTTGATGGCTCGCATAGGCGATCGTCGCGTCGGGCGTCCTCGTATGAGTGCGGCTTAAGCTAAGATCTCTCTAAATCTTGGCTGAGCCGCAGCCTCTTCAACTCGACGACACAGAGGTATTAGCCCGGTGCCGGATACGCTGAACATAGAGTTCATAATAATCATCAAGGCCGAACTTCTTGCCGAGTTCTCGACAAAGGAAATTTAACTCGAGAGCTTGCGGCCAGTCGCAGTTGCGATATGCAGCGAGCATGTCGCCGTTTCGTTCAACGAGCTCCACGAAATCAGGGTCTCCGAGAACATCAGCGTGACCCACAATCGTGAAAATCCGCTCCAGCTCGCGTTTTCCCCTCACCTGCAGATGATCGACTTCGAGAACGGCGAAGCGAGAGCGGACTGCTCGGGCAGTTTTCTCACCTACGACAATAGGGACACCATACAGCTTGGTCAGTCCCTCGAGGCGGGACGCTAGATTAACAGTGTCGCCCAAAACCGAATAGTTGAAGTGAAGATCGGATCCGAAATTGCCGACTACACAGAGGCCGGTGTTCAGGCCTATTCCGACTCTCAGCGGTGAAACTGGCTGATTGTCGCCAACTTCCCTCTGACGCTGCTCATTGAGGGCCTTAAGGCTGTCCAGCATTGCAAATGCCGCCTCGCATGCGTTCACCTCATGGTTGGGATCAGTGAGCGGAGCGTTCCAGAAGGCCATGATCGCGTCGCCCATGTATTTGTCAATCGTCCCACGGCGCTTGATGATGTCCCGCGTAAGCGGGGTGAAAAGCCGGTTGATGAGAGCCGTCAGCCCGTTTGGATCATCTTTGTAGAGCTCGGAAATGGCCGTGAAACCACGCACGTCCGAGAAGAGAACGGTTAGCTCACGTTGTTCTCCGCCGAGTGTCAGCTTCTCCGGAGATTGCGCCAACTGCTCGACCAGTTCGGGCGAGAGATACTGGCTGAAGGCCGATCTGATCCGGTAGCGATCTGCAGAAACGGTCACATAGTTGGTGCAAACGAGAACGGCGTAAACCAAGAAGCTTGCGACCAAGGGGAAAGTGTAGTCGATGAGAAGATCAAGGCCTGCGAACAAGTACCACGACACCCCCAGTGTCACCGCGGCAGTAGCGCCACCGAGAGCAAAGAGAGTTCCGGCATTCACCTTTGGAGCTTTGGCGATCAGCATCACACTCATCAAGGCTGCGAGCACAAGTTCAATGAAGGCTGTGTAGCTCGGCCGGCTCAGAGTCGAGCCTGTGAGAGCACTCTCCAGGAGCTGCGCATGCAATTCTACCCCTGGTAGGGCCGGGTGAATCGGGGTGACCTTGAGATCGAGAAGACCAGCGGCCGATGTCCCGATAAGCACCATCTTCCCTGCCAAGGCGCCCGCGGGCACTCTGTCGCGCAGGAGGTCGATTGCAGAGATGTATCTACCTAGGTTGGGTGATGAGTAATGAACCCAGACCCGGCCTTTTCCATCCGTGGGGATCTCGAAAGCGCCGACCCTGACGCTCCGAACACCACTCGGATCTGTCTTGACGAGAACGGTTTCCGATCCGGTGGCGACCCTCAGCATCTCAAGTGAAAGAGAAGGAACGATGGTTCCACCGGCCACCGCGACGACTGGGAGGCGTCGAACGACACCATCCCGGTCGGGAGAAACCGAGAACATGCCATGTCCTTGAGCGGCTTCGTCGAGAACGGCAAGATTTTGCAGCAGGTGTGGAAACTCGACCAAGAAGAGACGCGGGTCAGGACCGAGAGTTGCGATTCCCGTCTGGATCCCTGCTTGGGCGGTGGGCACAGACCCTGAGACTCGATACCCCGAACGTCCGAGCACCACCGCAGACGCACGAATGGCATTGGCAAAGATGATGTCGTTGCTGGGCAGGTGTCGGAGCTTCTCGCGTGTGGCGTCGTCTAAACCCTGAAAGGTCTCGGCCGCGACCTCCGGCGAGCTGCGATCAGGCTCCGGAAAAAGCACATCGAACCCGATGACCGTTCCGCCTCCTTCGACGATCTTCGCAACCATCTCCGCCATGATCGTGCGTGGCCACGGCCACTGCCCCAGAGCGCGCAGACTCTGCTCATCGATATCTACGATGGCTACGAGGTCTTGGCGCTCGGCGCGCGGGTGCATGAGCTGATAGATGTCGATCGACTTCAGACGAAGAGCCTCAACGAAGCCTGGATCCAGGACCCGAAGCGCAAGCAGGCTCAGGAGAAGCAGGAGACCGAGGATCCGGCCGGTCCCGAAGCGCCGCATCCACTTCAGAATGGACGGCATGGCTTTCGCTCCCCGGGAGCAGGGTCTCGTGCTTGAGCAGCGCAGTTCCGAAGGCTTCCGGATCGCGACCGTATGTTCTGTAGGAAGAAACAGTCATGCAGAAAACCGAAGGAGACAGCGGTCGGGGAACGTTCATTCACAGGATAGCATCCGTGGAGCGGGGCAGAGCGCCTGCGATAATCTGCTCGGTCGCAAGCACTTCACCGCTGGCGAACGTGACCGTTGCTGAAACTGCATTCTGATCGCCAGCGAACCGTCTCAAGCCGTCGACAGGTGCGTTGAGAACCAGTCCCCGTGACGTCAGAACGAGATCCTCTGGACCGATCTCGCCGTTATCCCTGCCGTTCACGATCACGTCGATATCGGTGATTGTCCCACTTGGCAGTGGTGACCCCAGAACAGATACATCTATCTGGCCCGGTGATGTCAGTAGAGAAGCTCCGCCGGTGTTGTCGATTTCATCCAGTTGTGAAAGGTCCGAACCCTCACCGACCCCGAGAGCGGTGATCTTGGCTCCATAGCGATCGTTCAGGATTGCGACCTCAACATCGATTAGGCCCTGCCCCCTGCCGTCAGAGAGAAAATACAGGAAGTTTGCCTCGCCTCCTTGGTCAAGACCTTGAAGGCGATCATTGGCAGCTCGCAAGGCGCTGGCAAAGTTCGTCTCGCCGCCTGCATCAAGGCCTCTGAGATAGGTAGCGATTGCTCCATCTCCGGCCTGCCCCAGGTTGAAGGTCGCAGCATTCACGCTGCTCTGATGCGGTTCCGTCGAGTCGGCCGGATCGGCACTCCCGTTGAAGGGAATAACCGTCACCGTGACATCTGCTGAGGAGAAGCCGAGGCTCCTCACCTGCTCGGTCAGCGCAATTAGACTAGCGATCTCTGCATCGAGAACAGTATTAGCACGGCCATCACTGTTGAGATCGCCAACCGGGGTTCCCACGAAGCCATCCGAGGTGCTGCCCGAGATATCGATCAGATAGAGAATATTCATTTGCGGCTGCAGAACCGGGCCGAGGCCGATCATCAGTTCCAAATCCGCCGTTGCAGCCGCTGTAGCCGTCGGCGCGTCGACCGAGAGAGAGACTGACTGGCGATTGAACCCGAGAATGTCAGTATCTGAAGAGACTTGACGGGGCGATGAGAACATCCCTGTTCCCCGGACCTGCAGGGTCACGGTTGCAGTATCGGTCCCTCCGTTGCTGTCGGATATAGTATAGGCAAAAGCCACGGTTGCGACTTCACCGGCACTGAGGGCTTGAAAGTCATCGCCAGGATCGAAGACGAGGTTACCCTTTGCATCCAGGTTGACGGAGCCCTCGATCGGATTCGTCCAGCGAGCCACTCGGATAGCATCGCCATCTATGTCGCGATCATTGGTGAGGACGTTAACGATCGTCTGCCCCGTCTCTTCGATAGCACCAATGCGATCGTTCCCTGCAACGGGAGCGTCGTTGCGGCCATCGACAATCCAGGTTGCTGATGCTGGCACGGCGGTGCCATTGTTGAAGATCAAAGTGTAACCGACAATGACAGTCTCTGTTTCTCCCACTCCCAGGTGCTGGTACGCCGGATGGGCGGGGTCCAGACGAAAACTTCGCTCGCCGTCGTGATACGTCACGCCGGGGGGCAGTGATGCCGGCACAACCGCTCGTGCGAGCGTTCCCGCCACTGATGGATCGAAGGCTGCCAGTGCGCTGAGTTGCGCAACCGGACCATCCTCTATCGCAGCACCCTGGGTCGGTGCAGGCGCTGCTATGAGGGGCGGAAGGATCACATCGCGGGATACGGTGCGTTGGAGAGGAAGAGGAGGTAAGACAAACTCAGAAGGATCGATTGGATCAACATCCTGGGGCAAGTTCACCGGGATGGTCGGGGTATCATAAGGATCGCTGCTGCCCCTCCTCTGCCGAGGCTCGACGGAAACGAACTGAAACAAATCCCTCACGAAATCGCTTTCACCGCGGATGTCGTCATCCGTTTTGGTGATCTGCGTAATCTGCGGAACGGAGCCGGACACTGGCGTCAGGAGGGTCGCGACGCGAGCATCCGACATTGATACGATCACGTGAGATGGGTTGTTCTTGTCCAGGAGAACGATTGAACCGACGCTTCCGTCCGGCTCGGTGAGCAGGGAGAACCGCGTCGCTCCGCTGGCTGCTGTAATCTCCGTCTGAACAGCTGTCCCCCGAATGGCCATCGTGGCGACTGGCGTGTCGATCTTGAGATCACCGGTCTTTGCAATGCGGCCTGCTACGAACCCGATCACACCTTGTACGAGCGTCAAAAGCGCCGAGTTCGCATTGGAGTCCGCAGCATAGACCAGGTCATTCAGCACCATCCGGGCGCTGGAGGACAGGCTGAAGACCGTCCCATCGTTGAACTTGATCGTCAGCGCCGAGTTCGGACCGGTTTGTACGACGTCACCCTTCGCGACTGTGTCGCCGAGCCGAAGCTCGGTTGAGACGCCATTCCGCAGTACAGTGACGGATCCTGATGCTTTTTCTACGCGGCCGATTGGAGGCGAAGCCATCGCTGCACCGCTTGCCTGCGCGTACTTCGCTGGCGCATCTGGACCTGCCAACGCCTCGACGGCCGCGCCCGTAAGGCTCGCCCCTCCCGGAGTTGTAATGCCGAGACGCCGCTCGTCCTTGAAGAATCCCAAGATGACAGCGGTTGTCTCGGGTGCTGTGAGAAGGAGATCGGCTCCTGATCTTCTGAAACTGGCGTTGAAAAGAAGATCTTTGTCAGGAAACGGAATTGCAGAATCTGGGTCAACAGCACGGCTCGACGCCTCAGATGCGTCGATCTCAATGTCGAAAATAGTGGCGCCGTCCCCAGATTGGTACACAGCAACCCCCTCGGGTTCATCTGATGATAGTCTTTTCGACAGCTCATTCCTACCGGAAGCTAATCCTAGAGAATGGAAGCCCCCCTGACAGGCTGCCTGTGAGGCGACAAGGTCATCCAGGTGCTCGGGACACCGCCGCGTTTGACAAAGCAAGTGTCGCATACCCGTAGGTTGCCCGGGCAGGATAGGCTCTGCCCCTTCGGCTAATGTAGCAATCCTTGAACGGCAGAGCTGCCCGGAAGGAGCTTGAGGTCCTGGACCGCTCTTCTGATACTGCTCGAACTCCGCCTGATACACATCTTAGCGAAATGGATGTCGCCTTTTGGTCAGGCACTGCCCTTCTGCGCAGCCGTGTGGACGTTCGCTCGCTGCCCGGATCAGCACGTTCGGCTCACTTCCACTCAGTGTCAGGGGCCACATGTCAGCCACAGCAAGGCTCAGAAACAGGAAAGCCCAGGCTCCGGGGCGAACGGACAGGATGTCCTCGCATCTCTGCCTCGCGCACTAAGGGCCTGGGCTGATTGGATACCGGACGGGCGCCTGCATCGCCAGGACAGTGCAGGAAAGGACCGGGCCGGAGTACATCCATCCGTGCACGGTCTCACAGAGAGCGGACGGTGACCCCGTCGCCTCGAAGTCCACATATGATGTCCGCTGGGATACCCCAGTGTAGGTAATGGAATAAAGTCTGCAAGGATCTCAGAGGCAGGGTGTACTGTTCGACGGCCGTTCTTTCGCTCGGTCAGAACCTCCCCGGCGGTTTCGGGTTGACGGCGTAGCGCCACCGTCCGGGGAACAGAGATGCCCGCCTCCAAAGTGCTCGTCGTCGCCACCTCGCATGACCAGATGGGATCCACCGGCCACCGCACCGG
>NZ_WURB01000052.1 GCF_009830105.1 Microvirga makkahensis | reverse complement strand
ACGCGGCGGTATCCGTATCGTGGACCAAGCGGGCCTCGAAGGGGTGGCCTGCGAGTGCTACCGGAAGATCCGTCAGAGCTATGCCAAGGTGCTGCCCGTCACATCCGCCTGATCGGACTGGAGCGAAGGCTGCAAAGGCGAAGCGGCTGGGCATCTCGACAGATTGATCTCATTGCTGAGATGCTTCAACCCGACACACCTATGCAGTTGGCAAAGGCAGGTTCGGCTCCGCGTGATTTGATCCAAGTCGAGGCAGCCGCTGTGCAGGAGGGGAAACTTTTATCTGCTCCAGCACCAATGAGGATGTTATGCAGTCCACATACCACGCCGACCAGCTTGTTCGCCTGAAGCAACCGCCTTCCGGTCGGGACAGTGACCGGACCTACTGTATCACCCGCATCGTCCAATCTCGAGAAGGCAGGCCCACCTACCTCGTTAAGAACATGACTGGAGCCGAACTGGTCGTGAAACTGCAGGACCTCAGAGCAGCCCCAGCCAGCGCGGTGCCGTAAGGAGCCCGTTCGATCTTCCACCGGGGTGACACCAGCGTCATAGAGGCCATTTTCCGCGTCCGCTTGCCTGACTTTCCCGGGTCAGCGCAAGATTTGTGCCCAATGATACGCTAGGAGAGAGGGATGCTTGATCCCGGAGTTTGATGGACCGTGTCAAAGCCGAAGCGTTTGGGATCCTTGAGCCAGGTTTTGCAAATGAACTCATAGGGTGCGAGACCCTTCAGGGTCTTGAGCCGTCGGGCGAAGTTGTAGGCGCTCACGAAGTCAGCCAGATGCTGCCGGAGTTGGTCATGGCAGTCGTAGTAGTAGCATCCGACGGTCGCGTCCTTGATGGTTCGGTTCATCCGCTCAACCTGATCATTGGTCCATGGATGCCTCGGCCTCGTCAGGCGATGATCCGCTTCGTTTTGGGCACAGGCCTACTCAAAGGCATGGGCCCGGAAGATCTCGCCCCGTTTTATAGCATTCTTGATCAGCGGGCTGCAGAAGCTGTGTTGCTGGGTGTGGTGAAGTGAATGCCATGGTCAGTGAGGACCGTATGCACCTCGTAAGGCACGGCCTTGATCAGCGCGCGCAGGAAGTCGCCGGCGATCCCATGGAGAACTTGGCCCATAGCGCGTCCCTCCACCCTGGGGACAATATCGCACCATCAAACTCCGGGATCAAACATCCTCTCTTCAGTGATGGGCCCGAAACGGCTCCGCAGGCGTCATCCCTGTCAACTGCCTGTGAGGATGCGGCAGGTGCTCGCCGATCCTTTCCTCACTGTGTGTTCCCGAGAAGACTTGGCAGATCGTGCAAAGGGAATGGGGTTGCCCCGGCCCGGTCAAGTTCTAGGTACCCACGCGCGCTGCCATCGCACCAAAGAGGCGTCCACTTTGGCTGATAACTGTGGGACATGACACATGGAGGCTTTAAGCAGTAGCGCCCCTCGGGGTGGGGTCCCTCCCAAATGGAACACCGCGTAATGCAGGGCAGGCCTGATCCGATCGCTCTCCTGGACTTTCTCTCCGGCGGTGGGCGGATGGGAGCGTTGATCCGCGCCCATGACTGGTCAGCGACGCCGCTAGGCCCGCCGAGCGACTGGTCACAGGCGCTCAAAACACTGGTCAGCGTCATGCTCGGCTCCTCCCAACCCATGTTTATCGCCTGGGGGCCCGAGCGCATCCTGCTCTACAACGATGCCTATGCCGAGATCCTGGCCCAAAAACATCCAGCCGCGCTGGGTCGGCCCTTCCTGGACGTGTGGTCCGAGATCCGCGACGATCTCGCTCCCATCGTCGAGCAGGCCTATGCGGGCGAACCCGTCCGCATGGACGACATCACCCTGTTCATGCTGCGCCGGGGCTTTCGGGAGGAGGCTCACTTCGCCTTCTCCTATACGCCCGTTCGGGATGAGGCCGGCCAAGTCGCCGGCTTCTTCTGCCCCTGCATCGAGATCACCGCGCAGGTCATGGCCGAGCGCCGCTTGGCCGCCGAGAAGGAGCGCCAGCAGCGCCTGTTCGAGCAGGCGCCGGGCTTCATCACCGTCCTTACCGGACCCGACCACATGTTCGAGTTCGTTAATCAAGCCTATGTGCGGCTGTTCGGAGATCGCGGCTACGTCGGCAAGACTGTCCGGGAGGTGTTCCCGGAACTCGAAGGTCAGGGCTTCTTTGAGTGGCTCGACCAGGTTTACGCGACTGGTGAGCGGTTTGTGGCCAACCATGTCCCGGCCCGCCTGCAAGCCTCGCCCGGCGTGCCTGAAAAAGAAGTCGTCCTTGACTTCATTTACGAGCCGGTGATCGATGAAACCGGCATTATCGGCATCTTCTGCGAGGGGCATGACGTCACTGAGACACACATTGCCCAGCAGGCGCTCGCCAGAGAAAAGGAACGCCTGGAAATCCTGAACCGGATCGGCTCGCAGCTTGCTTCCGAACTCGACCTCGACACGCTGGTCCAGGCCGCTACCGATGCGGGCGTGGCTCTGACGGGAGCCCAGTTTGGCGCATTCTTCTACAATGTCATGAACCAACAGGGTGAGAGCTACGTGCTCTATGCCCTGTCGGGCGTACCGCGCGAGGCCTTCTCGAAGTTCCCGATGCCGCGCAACACGGCCGTCTTCCACCCGACCTTCTCTGGCGAAGGCGTGGTCCGGTCGGACGACATCACCAAGGATCCGCGCTACGGCAAGAGCGACACTCATCATGGCATGCCCAAGGAGCACCTGCCGGTCCGCAGCTATCTGGCCGTGCCGGTGATCTCCCGATCCGGGGAAGTGCTGGGCGGCCTCTTCTTCGGCCATGAGAGGCCGGGCGTCTTCACGGACGAGCACGAGAGCCTGTTGACCGGCATTGCCGGCCAGGCGGCGATTGCCATCGACAATGCCCGCCTGTTCCGGGCCTCGCAGCACCAGATCGCCGAGCGTAGACGGGCCGAAGAGGCGCTGCGGGACCTCAACCACACACTTGAGGCGCGCGTAGCGGAGCGCACGGCCGAGCGCGACCGGGTCTGGAAGAACTCGCGTGACCTGCTCGTTGTTGTCGGCGCAGATGGGATTTTCCGGGCCGTGAACCCGGCCTGGACAGAGATCCTGGGGCATGCGCCTGAAGAAGTGGTCGGGCGCTCGTTCCTTGATTTCGTCTGGCCCGAGGATGCCGCTTTGACTCAAGGCGGCCTTGACGACGCAGCGGCGAACCAGAACCTGACGAACTTCGAGAACCGTTACACGCACAAGGACGGCACGCCGCGCTGGATCTCCTGGCATACCTCGGTGGAAGGAGACCTCGTCTACGCCTATGGCCGCGATGTTACCGCCGAGAAGGAGCAGGCGGAGGTCCTGCGGCAGACCGAAGAGGCGCTGCGCCAGGCCCAGAAGATGGAGGCCGTCGGCCAGCTCACGGGCGGCATCGCCCACGATTTCAACAACCTGCTCACGGGCATCGTCGGATCGCTCGACATGATGCAGACCCGCATCGCTCAGGGCCGAACAGAGGCTATTGAGCGCTACGCCAAGGCAGCCATGAGCTCGGCGCAGCGGGCTGCCGCCCTCACCCACCGCCTGCTGGCCTTCGCCCGTCGGCAGCCGTTGGCGCCCAAGACGGTGGACGTCAACAAGCTTGTGGTCTCAATGGAGGACCTGCTCCGGCGTACCCTCGGGGAGACCATCCAGATGGAGTTCGTCACAGCAGGCGGCCTGTGGCTGACGCGCTGCGATCCGCACCAGCTTGAGAGCGCCATCCTCAACCTGGCCATCAACGCCCGCGACGCCATGCCCGATGGCGGCAGGCTGACCATCGAGACCTGTAACACGCATCTCGACCGTACTTACTCTGCCCTGCACCCGGGAGTGCGCCCCGGCCAGTATGTCTGCGTTGCGGTCACAGATACCGGCACCGGCATGCCGCCCGATGTGATCGAGCGCGCGTTTGACCCGTTTTTCACCACTAAGCCGCTCGGCCAAGGCACCGGTCTTGGCCTGTCGATGATCTACGGCTTCGCGCAGCAGTCGGAAGGCCATGCCCGGATCTATTCTGTGGTTGGGCAAGGCACGACGGTCAAAATCTATCTGCCCCGCTTCTACGGGACGGTCGAGGAGGAGACGGAGGCAGCCGGACTGGCAGACGCTCCCCGGTCGGAGGTGGGTGAGACCGTGCTCGTTGTCGAGGATGAGCCGGTGGTGCGCAACCTCATCGTCGATGTTCTCAAGGATCTTGGATACCGGGCTTTGGAGGCGGTTGACGGCCCATCGGGCCTCAAGATGCTCCAATCCTCGCGGCGGATTGATCTCCTTGTGACGGATGTTGGCCTGCCGGGGATGAACGGACGTCAGCTCGCGGATCAGGCCCGCGAACACCGCCCCGACCTCAAGGTGCTGTTCATCACCGGCTATGCGGAGAACGCGGCGGTGGAGAGCGACTTCCTAGAGCCCGGAATGGAGATGATCACCAAGCCGTTTGTCATTGAGAGCCTTGCAATCCGTATCCGCGACATGATCGAGCGGTAAGAGGATTGTGGAGCAGATCTGCGGCATTCGGTAGCAAAAGCCACCAGACTTGATCCAGCCCGTCGGGTACTCTCCGGCTCCACTCAGGAGGAGGGCAACGTGAGAGTTGAGGAGGAACTAAAGCGGAAGCGTGCTGAACTCCTCGGGGAGGCCAAGGAACTGGCACTCAGGATCGAGGTCATCAAGAAACAGGTCTCTGCCATCGACCAGGTGGTCGCGATCTATGATCCAGCACATGCACAGAAGGTGGCACAGCAGCAGAACGTAAGTGTCGAAGCAAGCGATCCCGCTCCCGCCGGAACTGGCTCGCCTCAACAAGACCGCTGCAATCCTTGAGGCACTGCGCGAGGCTGCGGCTTCCCATATAACAAGGCCTCATGGCGGCGGAGTGCGCACGCGCCGACCCTGCACAAAGGCGACGTGGCGATCCTCGAAAACCTCGCGGTCCACAAGAGTGAAAGGGCGCCTGGTTCCTGTTCCTGCCACCGTGCAGTCCGGACATGAACCCGATTGAGCGGGCTTTCGCCAAGGTCAAAGCGCACCTGCGCAAAGCCGAAGCCCGAACCTTTGACGCACTCTGGCGAGCACTCGGCGACATCTGCGATTTGTTCGAGCCGCACGAATGCTAGAACCATCTCAGGGCCGCCGGGGTGTCTTATCAAATCAATTCGGATGGCTTGTTCCCCTGCCAATACCCGCACAGGTATCGTGACGTCGGCCGCCTGATCGCTTGAGAGAGCATGGATCGGGTTAGCGCCCCGTTGCTCATCCGCCGCCTATCCTCCCTCCGGGCGAGGTCGGCGGACCGCCGGTCTGGGCACCGGAGCGGAAAGGCTTCGGCAGCCGGTTGCTGGAACGGGGCCTTCGGAATGAGTTCGACGGCTCCATTCGGCTCGACTTCGACCCGGCCGGAATCATCTTCGAGGTCAGGACCCGTCTCTGGCGCTGGACAAGCTATCCAAGCGAGCTGACACTCAACCCTCGTGCCGCGGTCCCCGTGCCGGAGGATAGCTCGGCACCTGTCGCTCGCGGTCGCGGTTGTTGAGGGCGGACCGGATTCGGTCGGCCAGTTCCGTGCGCCGGTAAGGCTTGCCAAGCACGTCGGCCCCGACCGAGGCTTTCCCCTCCGTCAGGAGATCGTCGTTGTAGCCCGTGGTCAGAAGCACTCCGATACCAAGTGCTCGCTCGCGAACGACATCGGCCAGCGCCAATCCGTTCATGCTGCCTGGCATCACCAGATCGGTGAACAGCAGGTCGATCTTTCCCTCGGCTTTGTCGAAGACGGCGAGCGCCTCGTCGGCATCCCGAGCGGTCAGGACGATGTAGCCAAGCGCCGTCAGGTGCTCGCATGCGAGTTCGAGCACGTCGTTGCTGTCCTCAACGATGAGGATCGTTTCCGCCTGCCCCCTTGGTTCCGCGTGCGCCAGGTCCCGGCTTGGCTGGCGGAGCATTATCGCTTGCGTCTCCACTGCTGGAAACAGCATGCGCAGGGTCGTGCCCTTGCCGCACTCGCTTTCGATCTCCAGACGCCCAAGCGACTGCTGCACGAACCCATGCACCATCGCCAGCCCAAGGCCTGTGCCCTTGCCCTGGCTCTTGGTTGTGAAGAACGGCTCCGTCGCCCGCTCCAGCACGTGCGGCGGCATGCCCTCCCCCTCATCCTTGATCGTGAGCGCAACATAGTCGCCCGGCGGCAGGTGGTGGGCGGCTGCATCGCCGTTCAGGTGTATCTTGGATGTGCCAATGGTGACAGTGCCACCCTTCGGCATGGCATCGCGAGCGTTGATCAGCACGTTAAGCACCGCCATCTCCAGATGCACCGGATCGACCAGGGCCGAGGGTACCCGGGCGCGCAGATTGAGCTCAATCTCGATCTGCGGACCAACCGAATTCTCCAGCATCTCGCCGAACTCGGCGATCAGTGCGTTGAGGTTCGTGGGCTTGGGCTCGAGCCGGGTCTTACGGGCGAAGGCCAGAAGCTGTTTCGTCAGCTTGGCGCCCCGTTCGGCCGCACGGCTGGCGTTCTCCAGCGGGCGGCGCAAGGACTCATCATCCGTGCGCGAGAGCGCCAGCTCCAGGTTGCCCGAGACCACTTGCAGGAGATTGTTGAAGTCGTGCGCGAGACCGGCCGTGAGCTGGCCGATGCTCTCCATCTTCTGCGCCTGGCGGTAGGCCTGCTCGGAGGTTCGCCGCCGCGTCACGTCGAGCTGGGAGGCAAAGAAGTAGAGGAGCCTGCCCTCGCTGTCGAAGACAGGTCCCACGAAGCAGGCGTTCCAGAACGGCGTTCCGTCCCGCTTGTAGTTCAGAAGCTCGACCGAGACAGCCCGTCGCTCGTTGATGCCTTGACGCAACTCGTCGACAGCCTCCCGGTCCGTGTGGGCACCCTGGAGGAAGCGGCAGTTGCGCCCGAGCACCTCCTCTTCCGTGTAACCGGTGAGGTCTTGGAAGGCTCGATTGGCGAACACCACCGGATTATCCGGCAGGTTGGGATCCGTGAGGGTCATCGGCATGCGGGTCATCTCAATGGCGGCGAAGAACACGTTCCCGCGCTCGCCAAGACCCGGCTGGGTGATCGTAGCCTCCTGCCAATGGGTGATGCCCGGACCTCCCATGGGGTTGTAGGAGAGATTCTTGTGCTGACCTGCGGCTGGGATGCCGCCGCTCTGCCCCTCCCCTTGGATATCGGGGGACGGGCTGCTCCCCACTTGCTTGGGGTCGTTATTCTGGTTCATGGATAGTCCACTGCGAAATCCGGAAAACCCGGCGTACGTGATAGGAGGTGTGCGCCCTCAGCCGGAGAGGGGTGTCTCGGATCTGACAGGTGTCAATCCAGCCATGCCCTACTCAATGAGCGGAAAGATCAGCGTCACTTCTGTTCCGGACCCTGAGCTGTCGATGTTGATCCGTCCGCTGAGCTGACCTGCCAAGGAGCGCACCAGCCGCAGTCCCAGGCTGCCCGGCCGCTGTTCGCCCAAGCCTGGCCCGTTGTCCTGTACACTCAGCAGGGCCTCTGAGGTGCCGATGTCGGAACAGAACCGGACTTTGATAAAGGCATCTGGCCGCTCCTTGACCGCATACTTGATACAGTTCGTCACCAGCTCGTTCAGGATCAGCCCGAGGGGTACCGCCCGGTCCGGCCGGAGCTGGATGGATTCGAGATCACGCTCGATCCGCACCTCATCGGTCATGCTGCGCTCAATGCCGAGACAGAGTGCATCGAGGTAGGTGGCGGCATCGACCGCACTGTGGCCGCTCTCCACCGTGAGCAGGTCGTGAGCCAAGCCGACGGCAGTCACCCGCTCCATTACCTCTTCCAGTTCCGTGCGGGCCTGCCCGCTGGCCGCCCGGCGGCTGCGGCTGCCCAGGATCGAAAGGATCATCTGGAAGTAGTTGCGGACCCGATGGTTCTGCTCCTGCATGTAGGTCTCAGCCTGCGCCAGGCGCCGGCCCATCTCCTCGGCCCTGCGCTCCCGCTCGGCCTGTCCCTGCCGGTGCCGTACCGCCAGAGCAAGAACGAGGGAAAAGGCTACCAGGAAGCGCTGATCGTCCTCATCGAAGGCGTCGAGCGTGGTGGAGTCCACTTCCATCACGCCCCAGACCACGCCGTCGATGGCAATTGGTGCATTCAGGAGCGAAACGATGCCGTGCTCTCGCAGGAGCGAGGAATAGCGGAAATCGGCATCGTCATTGATGGCTCCGAGGCAGATCGCTTCGCGGGTCTGATAAGCCCGCCCCGGCGGCGATAGCATGTCGGCCCCCAGCCGCGCGTGTCCGACGGTGCCGGGCTTCCAGCCCTTGCCGGCGATCATGAGCAGGTCGCCCTTATCGCTGCGGTACTGCATCACCTTGGCATGATCTACGCCGACGGCCCGGGCGGCATGCTGGCAGGCGAGGTCGAGCAGCCGCTGAAGATCGGTTGCCTCCGCAGCCAACCGGGCAAACTCGACCAGGATGGTCTGGTGTTGGCGCAGCCGCTCCAAGGTACGGCTGCGATCGGTCTTCGAGGGCTGGGTGATCGACATGATCCTGAGGCGTAAGATAATCAACGTTTTCCAACTGGCAGGCTTTGCCATTGTTCCCAAAGCCATGTCCCCTAGCGGGGCCATCAAAGGTCTGCCGAGGGACAGCCAAGGTCATAGAGCGACACTGTGCAAAGGTCCGCCCATCGTGCGAATGTGGAGTTTCGGGTTAGGTCCGCCCGTGCCAGGGCCCGACTTCGAGGAGAAAACGGTATTCGCAAAAGATCGGTCTCTCACGCCGTGACGCGACGAGAGCATCTTGCATATTGTCCTATATTTCAGAGCCGACAGCACCTGGCTCCGGTCTCTTGCGATGCTGATCAACCTTAGTCGTTTCCGGCAAGATCCTGTTCGCGGTGCCCTCAAGCCTGCTTTGCAAGCTCAAGACCGATACCGCTCAAGGCATCGGTCACAACGGCCTCTCTCCTTGCAATCAGGCCGGAAGGCTCCTTGCACTCCGGCGGACGATCTCCGCCGTCAAGCCAAAGACAAGATGCGAGCTCAGTGCATAGAGGTGCGTTGAGGAAGGTGACTCCCATGGCGGCCCTGAGAGCCCGATCGCTGGTACGACCCCTTCATCAAGAGCCACAGCCACAGCAGCCCCAAAACGAAGCCCTGCCCCTGCCGTTACACCGGGCGCAATCTCGGCCGCAACACCATAAAGACCGCCGAGCGCTGCGCCGACCGCATAATGAACAGCCGGACCGGCGATCTCCTTCTGCCGCGGCTTTGGCAGTCGTAGGATCGGAGCTGTCAAACCCTTGCGTCATCTTCCTGGGCTTTTGTGGCTGACGGTTCAGCTGGGTCGGTCGAGAGGTTGCCGGCTGGGATGCATTCATCGCGTATGATGCGGCGAGGCCGGCCAAGAGTCCGGCCGCGAGACCTCGCGGAATGTCTCCAGTCGGGTATTGGCCAGCTCTTCCGTCCATCGCCATGAGGCTCTCTGACAATCGTGCAACTCTAGCGAACGCCATCACGACCGGTGAGTTTCCAGGTCAGAATATCGCCGGGATATCTAGCATCGGCTCAGCCGTTCCCGATGCTCTGGATGGAGAAGGATCCGCCAGCCCTCATATCCGAATTGATCAGAATAAGAGAAACAGGAGAATGATGATGGGGATCGGAATGCCGATGAGCCAAAGGAGTGCGCCGACGCGCTTTGGATCAGCGGGCGCCGGCTTGTCCTTGAGCGGTTTCCGGCACGACGGAACACTTTCACAGCCGGGAGGCGATCGTCTCCAGAGGTTTCTTGATCCCGCCGTGAACCGGCACCGTGCAGCCCTGGGCCGGGTAGCCGACAACGAAGAGGATGTACGGTTTCTCCGTCTCCGGGCGGCCGCAGATCTCGTTGAGGAAACCCATCGGACTGGGAGTGTGGGTAAGCGTAACAAGCCCCGCCGCATGCAGAGCCGCGATCAGGAAGCCGGTGGCG
>NZ_WURB01000051.1 GCF_009830105.1 Microvirga makkahensis | reverse complement strand
GTAAAAGGCCTGTGCCCGGGCGATCATCTCCTCCGGCGGATAGGAACGAAATGAGCTCAGAGGCTCAAGGACCAGACGTGTCATGCAACTCTCCAGGGCCGGGTTCACGTCACCCGTTCCACCACGGGACGCAGGCTAAGACCCTGAACAGTTTCGTCGCGAATCTCCGATGAGGACAGAAAGTGGTCTACTCCGCCCGCAGGCCTCACGCAGCCAGGACGCCAAACTGCTCGGCGAGGGATAGTTGCGGATTGCAGGCGTACTTCGCCTGTCCTTTGCGCATCATGTGAACCATCTCGATGCCCTTCGGGATCACCCGAGCGGATGCCGTAGACTTGAATCCAAGCATCGGCCGGATCCGCCGCTTGACGGCCCGATGATCCTGTTCAATGCGGTTATTGAGGTAGGCACTCTGCCGGATCCGGATCGGCTTCAGCTGACGTCGTGATCGGTCTTGCAGTGGGTCCGTCGTGTCGCAAGACAGTATCGCCTCCCGATTGGTCTGGCTGCCGTCGATAACGATCCTCTCGGGCCGGCCGCGCCGCTTGAGCGCCCTGCGCAGAAACCGCTTGGCTGCGGTGAGGTTTCGGCGCTCGCTAAACCAGAGTTCAACTGGGTCGCCGTTGTTGTCGATCGCACGATAAAGATACCGCCATTGACCACGCACCTCGATGTACGTTTCATCTACGTGCCACCTGCCGGGGACCTGCCGCTTGCGCCGGTTAAACTGCGCCAGCAGAAGCGGAGCATAGCGGATTGTCCAGCGATGGACAGTGGCATGATCGACGGAGATCCCGCGCTCAGCCATCATCTCCTCCAGATTCCGCAGGCTCAGATTACAGGCCAGATATCACCGGACGCACAGGAGGATCACTAAGCGATCAAAATGCCGGTCTTTGAACATCATGCACCTCCGGAGTTTGCCGGAGGAGTAGGCTGAACTGAATTACCAAAAAGTTTGCAACGGATCCCGAGAACCTCGTCATCCTTCGGATGCGGCGAAAGCACATCGTCAATCATCAATGCCTCGGGCCTCCAAAACGATGAATGCGGACTGCCTTCATTGCGGTCATGCAGATCTTCCGAAACGGCTTCTGATGAAAGGGAGGTGCAGCCTAACCGAGCCTCACCATTGGTGACTTAGGTTTTGCTAAAGTCTTCGTTTGGCTAGATCCTCAACGCAAAACCTGCCCTCTAGCGCGCGAGGGCGTGTTCGAGCTGCTCCTTGGACATCCTGGAGCGGCCCGGAATGTGACGGCGCTTGGCTTCCTCGTAGAGTTCAGCCCTGGTCTTGCCGTCACCCCCGCGAGCACGATGCCGGGCGGTCTTCTTGGCTCCAGTTCTGGCCTTAGCCGTCTTGCCCCTGCGCTCCTTAGTTTTCGTCTTGCGCAAGGTCTCACGGTTTTTCTTTGGGTTCTCCTGGCTTGAAGCGCCTGCTTCGTGCAGGGCAATGGCGATCGCCTGCTTGGAGTTCTTGACCTTCGGCCCATTCCCACGGATGCGCAATTCGCCATGCTTGTACTCGTGCATGACACGCTCGACCGTTTCTTTCTGCTCTTTGGACTGATGCCGGGCCATGATCCTGCTCCAACGCTGATGGTCAAATCTTGAGAGCGGTTCGCTTTCCTGTGCAACGCCGTACCCGTGAGAGCGTTCAAGTGAGCAGCAAACCAACTTACGTCCGGTTGCCGGCCCCCGGAAAGGGAAGCACGGCCGTTGATGAAACTCGCGCCAGATAGATCTCACCCTGAAGGAACGAGGACGTTGCCGTTCAGTTGACGAGATTAGAGATGTGGACGACATCCCGGGACCAATGAACGTCTAGGGATCCTGTTTGTCGGGTCGAATTAACCGGGAGTCGCCATCCAACAGCGGCCTTATCGCAACGGCAGATCTTCGATCGCTTTAGGTTGAAGCCCCAAGCTCCAACATGACCGAGGCACATGGCGACCAACCCGTGAAAACCCAGAGGAGACAAGGTATGGACCCGAAGGATCCGAAAAATGCACCCTCGCGTCGTCTGGTCGTCAATGGATTGGGGACCGGTTTGATGGCAGCGCCCGGCTTACTGGCCTCCAGCGGACCGGCTCTCGCACAACAGGCCGATTCTCCAGCTCCCACGGCGAGCCCGCCGACGGGCGGCCGAACCCTGCAGAACCCGGTCACTGAGTATCCCAAGCCTCCTTTCCCTCGCCAGACGCAGGAGTGGCCAGGCCTGGCCTCCAAGATGAATCCGAGACCTGACCACGGCGAAACGAGCTATAAGGGTTCCGGCCGGCTCGCGGGCCGCAGAGCACTGGTAACTGGTGGAGATTCCGGCATTGGTCGGGCGGCTGTCATCGCCTACGCGCGTGAAGGTGCCGATGTCGCCATCAACTACCTGCCGGCCGAGGAATCGGACGCCCGGGAAGTTGTCGACCTCATCAGGGCTGAAGGCCGCAAGGCGGTGGCCATTCCCGGAGACCTACGGGATGAAGCCTTCTGTCGGCGGCTTGTCGCGGATGCTGTGGCTCAGCTCGGCGGGCTCGATATCCTGGTCAACAATGCGGCGCGGCAGACGGCACAGCCCTCCATTGAGGCGATTACGACCGAGCAGTTCGATGCGACGCTGAAAACAAACCTCTACGCCATGTTCTGGATCACGAAGGCTGCAGTGCCGCATCTTCCCTCAGGCGCAACGATCATCAACACGGCTTCCGTCGTTGCCTACGATCCTCCGGAAGCTCTTCTCGATTATTCCACTACCAAAGCCGGTATCGTGGCATTCACGAAATCTCTGGCCAAGCAGCTGGCTCCAAAGGGCATCCGCGTCAACGCCGTGGCTCCCGGACCGTTCTGGACGCCGTTGCAGCCGAGTGGCGGACAAATGCCCGACAAGCTGCCTCAGTTCGGTGCCGACTCTCCCATCGGACGCCCCGGGCAACCGGTCGAGCTTGCACCTGTCTACGTGATGCTCGCCTCACGGGAATCCAGCTATGCGACCGGTGGCGTATTCGGCAGCACGGGAGGCAATGTGGGGCCTTGAGCTCCTCCTACGCTGCCGCGATACGTGCTTAGGCAGGTATGGAAACCTCTCAGACGCAAGCGTTGAAAGAGCAGCAAGAGCGATCCGGAGCGTCCAACGCGGCTCCGTTTGCGTCTGAGAAACTGTCTTGTCTGGCCTTTGGGTGATTTGGGACAGGTAACGGCTGATCTCATAGCGGCCGCCAACACAGGGAGTGGTTTGAGGTGGGGGGTGATGGAGGGAGAACGCTGGAGCGCGCCTACGAGGATCTTGAGCACGAGGTGCCGGGACCCGTGGCGCGGGCGCTCCGGTGGCTTCGCCATCCAAGCTCCCGCTGGATCCGCATTCCGCTTGGAGCGCTGTTGATCCTTTCCAGCGCTCTGTGGTTCCTTCCCGTGCTCGGCATCGAGTTCCTGCCGGTTGGTCTGCTGCTCATCGCCCAAGACATTCCTTTTCTGAGAAAGCCTGTCGGACTTGCGGTGATCTGGCTGGTGCGGAAATGGATCGCCTTCAAGCGGTGGTGGCAGAGCAAATGGATCTGACAAAGTCGACGTTCTCAGTCCATCACTTCGATCTTTGTCAGGCGCCCTGCCCCCCAGTTCGTCTCAAGGCCGCCATCAATGGTGAAGCTCTGTCTGGTCACGCAATCTGCATCCTCCGAGACGAGATAAAGGGCGAGCTTTGCAATCTCCCATGGCTCGCCGGGCCGGTTCCAGGGGATATTCGGCATCTCCTCCCGTCTTTTCTCCCGGTCATCCATGCGCTCTATCGTCATGGGCGTCCTGATCAGCCCGGAAGCGATGGCGTTCACATTGATGCGCTCCGGCGCTAGATCGAGCGCGAGGCTTCGGGTGAAGGCGGGAAGGCCACCCTTGGCTGCGCCATAGGCTGGATTCATCGGGCTGGGAATGGCCTCAAGCAGGATGTGATGTTGAGGATTCTCCCGCCAGGTCCTGTCGCCTTCCGATGCCGGATGAACTCACGGCGGCAGAAGAACGGGCCGTAGAGATCCGTCCTGGTCACGGTATCGAAGTCCTCGGTCGTTGTCTCTGCAACTGGCGATCCGCCGGAGCCCATGCGGGCATTGTTGACGAGAATGTCCGGCGGCCCGAGTTCCCGCTGCACCGCTTCGAAGAGCAGCGCGACGCTGGCCTCGTCGCGTACATCGACCTGCTGCATGAGTGCACGCCGTCTTAAGTCTTCCACCCGCCTGCGTGTCTCCTGGGCACCCTCTTCATCCGTGTGGAAGGTGACGGCACGTGAGCCTCCTCTCTGGCGAACTCCTCCGCCATGGCCTGGCCCATCCCTGAATCGGCCCCGGTGATCACAACAAGTTTGTCCTGGAGCCTCGCCTTGGCAACCACCTTTTCCTGAGCGGGCCGATGTACGAGAGACGCGGCTCATCCTCGGTTGTCCCAGCAGGTCACACGAGCCGCCTTGATTCTCGCGAGCCGGAACAACGCAAGCGTGCATGAGTTCAGCTGGGACGTGGCGGTCGAGCCGGCATTCGGTCAGATTCTCCTGAAAGGTCGAACCGACCCAACATCCTCAGCACGGAGCCTACAATGTCCCGCAACGGAGCCGACGTTCTCATTGAAAGCCTGATCGCCTGGGGTGTCGATGTGGTGTTCGGCATGCCGGGAGACGGCATCAACGGGGTGATGGAAGCCATCCGCACCCGCTCCGACCGCATTCGCTTCATCCAAGTCCGGCATGAGGAATCAGCCGCCTTCATGGCCTGCGCTTATGCCAAGTTCACCGGTAGGCTCGGATGCTGCCTCGCCACCACAGGCCCCGGCGGCATTCACCTGCTCAATGGGCTCTACGATGCCAAGTTCGACCGAGCTCCCGTGATTGCGATCACCGGCCTGCCCTATCACGACCTCATCGATACCTTCACGCAGCAGGATGTGGACCACACCAAGTTGTTCCAGGATGTGGCCCTCTACACGGCCCGGATCATGAGCCCCCTTCACGTGGAGAACACCGTCGAGCTCGCCTGCCGCATGGCCCTGACGCATCGCGGTGTTGCCCATGTCGCCATTCCTGTGGATGTACAGGAGGAGCCGGAGGCGACGGTGAAGCCCTCCGCCCGCAATGTTCCGCACCACGCCTCCTTCGCGCAGACGCAATCGACCGGGATCCCTGATCCAGATGCTGTTGCCCGCGCAGCGAAGATCCTCAACGCTGGACGGAAGGTGGCAATCCTGGCTGGGCAAGGAGCTTACCATGCCGACGACGAGCTGATCCGCACGGCGGAGCTTCTGGGCGCTCCCATCGTCAAGGCCCTGCTCGGAAAGGGGGTCGTGCCGGACGATCACCCGCTCACCACCGGCGGCATCGGCCTTTTGGGCACACGCCCTTCGCAGGAAGCCTTCGAGCAATGCGATACGCTCCTGATCGTCGGCTCGACCTTCCCGTATATTGAGTATTATCCAAAGCCCGATCAGGCCCGCGGCGTGCAGATCGACCGGGACCCGACCCGCATCGGCCTGCGTTTTCCGGCGGAGATAGGGCTTGTGGGCGATGCCCGGGCTGCGCTCGAGATGCTCAACGCGCAACTCGCCCGCAAGGAGGACCGCAGCTTCCTGGAGCGCGCTCAGCAGGGCATGGCCGAATGGCGCCGGCTGCTGCACGATGCGATCGAGAAGAACGAGCGTCCCATGAAGCCAGGCCGGATTGCCCGCGACCTCAACGTGCGGTTAGCCGACAACGCCATCGTGGCCTGGGATTCCGGCCACAACACTGGCCTTCTCGCCCGCTATGTCGAGGCGCGCGGGGAGCGGATGTTTTCCGGGTCGGGCCTTCTCGCCTCCATGGGCTGCGGAATCCCATATGCGATTGCGGCCGCGCTGGCCTTCCCGGGCCGGCAGGTGGTGGCCTTTGTGGGCGACGGCGGCTTGAGCATGCTCCTGGGAGAACTTGCCACGGTGGTTCGCTACCGGCTTCCGATCAAGATCATCGTGATGAAGAACAACACCCTCGGTCAGATTAAGTGGGAGCAGATGATGTTCCTGGGCAATCCGGAATACGAATGCGATCTCACACCCATCGACTTCGCGAAGGTGGCGGAGGGCTTCGGCATCCGCGGGTTCCGTGTCGAGGATCCGGAGCAGTGCGGGCCTGTGCTTGATCAGGCTCTGGCCGAGCCCGGCCCGGCGCTGGTGGAAGCGCTCGTCGATCCCAACGATCCGCTCCTGCCGCCCAAGCGCATGGAGAAATACGCCAAGAACCTGGAAAAGGCCCTGCAGGCCGGCACGCCCGGCCGCGAGGAGATCGAGCGGGCCCTTGCCGAAGAGCCGGCCCGTACGCTGCTGCGGGACTGAAGACCCCAGCCCCTCCCCATTGCAGGCATGTGGGATGCTGGGCGGAACGCAACCGGCCAGCCCGAGTTGCCAATGGATATCGTTCGATAGGAGCCTGTTATGGCGAAGTCACTGAAGGCCGGCGACAAGGTATCCTGGGACTCGTCGGGCGGTCACAGCACCGGCAAGGTGGTGAAGAAGCAGACCAGCCCCACGCAGATCAAGGGCCACAAGGTTGCGGCTTCGAAGGAGAATCCCGAGTACATCGTGAAAAGCGACAAGTCGGGAAAGATCGCGGCTCACAAGCCGGGCGAACTCAAGAAGGCGTGACCGCACTCCCCGACGGCGGGTGAAGAGTGGCCCTTCATGGAACAGGGCGAGCCTCGCCCGGTTGATGGGCCATGGGAGATGTGCGTGAACCTCCCCTCCAGCACATCCCATAGGAGGCCCCACGCGCCACGCTCCCTTCCATGCGATGCTTCTGCTCGGCGTCTGCCTTGCAGCTTCCGCAGGCCTCGGCTCCGCCATGGCCCAGACTTCGCCTTCGCCGCAGGTTTTCGAGCAGGTTGCAACCTTCGAGCATCAGGTCACCGGCGTGGCCGTTTCGCAGGATGGACGCATCTTCGTGAGCTTTCCACGCTGGACGGAGGACGCCCCTGTCTCCGTCGCCGAGGTAATGAAGGACGGCTCGATCCAGCAGCGCCGGCACAGGACAAGGTGGCGTCCGACAGCAAGACCGGCTGTATCGAGCTGGCGTGACGCACGCGCAAGTCCAGCGCCCTCCCCGGCTCCTGCGGCCATGACATGAGCCGGATCCATGCTACGCGGCCGAGCTTGTTGCGTCCTGCGACGCGTCCTTTGGCTGTCGAGACCGCGCCGACAGTTGAACCGGTCGACCCGGTCCATCGCCCATACGGCCGCCGCTCATGCCACTGCGCCCGTCAAGGCGTCCAGAATGACGTCTGCGGGTGAATGCCTCTGATGCCGGTCAGATCTCTTTGCCGCCCATGCCGCAGCTCCGGGAAAGGATGGATCGCGTCTGTTACGTGCTGATTGCGGCATGGCAAGTCCTCCCCGTGAGCGTGCGGTTGTAGCTGGGGCAGGAACCGGGACGGGTACCCACAACCGTCGCAAGTCCTGCCATGCGCCCGACTTAAGCGAAGGCCCCCACCCCTGGCCCGGGGCTTCAACCTCCGATCGGAAGAGGCATTTCCTGTCCCAGCTTGGCCATTCAGGGGGCAACTGCTGGTCGATCATGCAATGCGGAACCTATGCCAAGGGCTGCTGCAATTCCATCGGGTGCCTGGCTTTGGCACAATCCGTCCGCAGGCGCGTTATCCGGGCAACCTTAAGCATTTGCAGGGTAACAATTGCATCGGGGGGCATCATGGTGGACGACAGCAACATCCAGGCGCAGGAGAAGCAAGCCTCGGCTGAGATTGGCGAGGACATGGTGCTTCAGGAGCGCACCTGGATGGCCCAGCGCATCGGGTGGTGGGCCATGGGCCTGATCCTGCTGGCCGCCTTGGCGGGCCTTCTTGCAACGGGCCCGCTCAGCTGGTCCGAGGCCCGCGACAGCACCGGCGCCCTTCGGGTCGAGTACGAGCGGTTCCAGCGCCACATGGCTCCATCTACGCTGCGGCTCCACCTCTCTCCCGAGGCGGTGTCCGGCGGCACTGTCTTGATCCACGTCAGCGACGGCTTCGCCGACGCCATGAGAATCGAGAAGATCGTGCCTGAGCCGGAACAGGCGAAGGTGACTCCTACTGGGCTCGAATACGCCTTTGCGGCGGCCGAGCCGGGCAAGGCGGCCTCCATTCGCTTCTTCCTGAGCTCCGAAAGGTTCGGCTCCGTCGAAGCCGAGGTGGGGCTGAGCGGGCGCGAACCAGCCCGCCTTTCTATGTTCATTTATCCTTGAGAGGCTCTTATGGACGCCGTTCTCAGAGCCGCCGTGGTCTACTTCGTCCTGCTGATCCTGTTTCGCATTGCTGGGCGACGCACCCTCTCGGAGATGACGGCGTTCGACTTCGTGCTGCTGCTGATGATCGGCGAGGCTACCCAGCAGGCTCTCTTGGGCGAGGACTTCTCGGTCACCAATGCCGCTCTGATCATCGCGACCCTCCTCTTCATTGACGTCATGGTGTCCCTGATCAAGGCGCGCTCGAAGTTGTTCGAGAAGATTGTGGATGGCGCTCCCACCATCATCGTCGAGAACGGTCGACCGCTTCATGACCGCATGCGCAAGGCACGGGTGGACGAGGAAGACGTGATGGAGGCGGCCCGCCGCCTGCAAGGCATCGAGCGAATGGATCAAATCAAATACGCGGTGCTGGAGGTCAGCGGTGGCATCACAGTGATTCCCCGCAAAGAGCCTTAGGCCGCGAGAGCACCACACGGCATCACCGCGCCATGGGAGGAGCCGAGAAACACCGGGCTGGGCAGGCTCCTGGCGAGGAGCTTTTGGCCGGTGCCAAGGACGGAGTCCATGACAAGAATCATTGGTCCCGGTCCATCGGGCTCGATGAAGAAGCTCTTCAAAGCGAAGCCGGATTTCCTCGGCATTCGGGAGCAAAGACCACCAAGAACCCGATAAGCAGCGGCGCGAAAACGACAATCTCATCGCGATCTCAATCGCGATTTCCTTGTCCAGACCTTACCCAGATCATCCTTCAGGAATTCATATGCATTGGGCAACCGGGTTCGTGCTCAGCACACGAACCCGCGTTCACCAGGCGCTACGTCCGGGTTATGGAAACACCTCCGTCGACGACAAAAGCACTCCCCGTAACGAAGCTCGAGGCATCCGATGCCAGGAACAGCACTGCCTTCGCGATCTCCACCGGAGACGCAAGGCGCTTGAGAGCATGCAGACCCTCAACGAAGGTGCGGACATTTGGAGGCGATCCCGGCGCATTGACGATGTTCGAGGGTGTATCGGTCCCACCCGGCAAGATGGCGTTCACGCGAACGCCCTTGGCTCCGAACTCGGTCGCGAGAACCTGGGTCAGGCCGATCAGCCCCGCCTTGCTCGCGGCATAGGCGGCCATTCCGGGCATTCCCGCCGAGTAGCCGACAAAGCTCGAGGTGAAGATCAATGAACCGCCGCCCCGGTCCAGCATTGCGGGCACTTGATACTTGGCTCCGAGAAACGCGCTCGTCAGGTTGGTCTCGAGCGTATCGCGCCATCCATCTGCCGACAGGCCGGATACGGTCCCGGTCTCGCCCACGACACCAGCGTTGTTGAAGGCGATGTCGAGACCGCCGAAGTGCTCGACCGCAGTTCTGACAAGTGTCTCGGCCAGTGCCTCGTCCCTCACGTCGCCACCAACTGCGATGGCGGCACCTCCGGCTTCCCTGATCTCCGCAACCAGTGCTTCCAGTTCATTGGAGCGGCGCGCCGTAACGACCACGTTTGCCCCTTCCTGCGCGAATAGTTTGGCCGTCGCGCATCCAATACCGGAACTGGCTCCGGTTACGATGGCCGTCTTGTTCATGAGCGTAGTCACCGATGGAAATCCTTCTTCTTTGAGCCCAATGCCCATGACGGAATTCCCAGATCGGATCGTAGGCGGCGACCCGTTTCCTGCGCCCGTTTCCTGTGATGAAGGCCCTCCGGTGTCGTCTTCTGGTTCAACTCCCCTTCAACGCGCGAATTGCTCCACTCCCGAAACGGAGCCGGAGACCAATCCGATATCCGGCAGCAAAGACCACCAGACCATTGATGGCACTGCCCTCCTATCGGGAACTTGCAGCAGGCTGGTAGTCACTATATATCAACCAGGTGACGCCCAGGTCGTTACGCTGCGCCATGTAGAACAGGATGTGAGCACCGATGGATCTCGACCCGACAGCACTGCCGCTCTGCTTTGCCCTCGGGACGATCCGTTTCCATGCCCGCCTCCATCATCCTCTCCAAACTTTCATGGTCC
>NZ_WURB01000050.1 GCF_009830105.1 Microvirga makkahensis | reverse complement strand
AATCACGAATCGCCTCGATCAGCGCCTCCGGGATGCCGCACAGGCCGAACCCCCCGGCCATGATCGTCATCCCGTCCTTCACCAGACCAGCCAGCGCAGAACGCGCATCGCCGTATACCTTGTTCATCAGTTTCTCTCCTTACGGGAGTTGGATCGCGCCCGGACAGGCCTGGCGAACTCCGCGGCCGGACGAAGCATGTCGGCAGCGGAGTTCCCTATGACCGACGCGACATGGCAAGCACGATTACGATGCCGAGATTCTCCAAAGACCACTATTCCGCGTCCGGCTGGGCTGACGGGTGCGCCCTGCGGAAAGCCGGATGCTCCCCGGCAATTCTCTCGACACGGAGAATGCGCGGGCAGGAGGCGAGCGTCACGTTGAAGCGTCGCGCCGCGTAGAGCTGCGGCAGGAGATAAACGTCGGCCATCGACGGATCCGAACCGAAGCAGAAGCCCTGATCCCCGATGAGGGCTTCGACCGCTGAAAGCCCCTGCCCGATCCAGGTGGCGATCCAGTCGGAAACCTCCTGCTCGGAACGGCCGAAAGCCTTCCTGAGATGGGTGAGCGGACCGACATTGTGCAACGGGTGGATATCGCAGCCTATGATCGACGCCACCGCTCTGACCTTGGCCCTTGTCACCGGGTCGGGCGGCAGAAGCGAAGGCGCCGGATAGACCTCCTCCAGGTATTCCAGAATCGCGGGCGACTGGATGAGCACGCTGCCGTCGTCGAGCTCGAGCGCCGGCACGCGTCCCTGCGGATTGATGGCCCTGTAGCCCGACTCATTCTGCTCACCGCCGTTGCGGACCAGATGAACGAAGGCCTGCTCGGCCTCGACCTGCTTGAGGGCAAGCGCAATGCGCACGCGGTAGGAGGATGTGGACCTCCAATACGTATAGAGCTTCATTTCCTCGCCCTCATAGTGACGGCAGGATCGTGGCCCGGCATTCGCCGAACCCGATGGGCGCAAAACCCTCCTTGCGGCTGCGGGCGCGGAGGATCACCTCGTCGCCGTCCTCGAGGAAGCGCCGCTCCTCTCCGGAGGCAAGCACGATCGGGTTCTTGCCGCCCAAGGTTGTCTCGAGGATGCTGCCGCAGCTCTCCTGATCGGGACCCGAGATCGTGCCTGTGCCCAGGAGGTCGCCCGGTTGCAGATTGCAACCGTTGCACGTGTGATGCGTGACCATCTGGGCGACGGTCCAGTACATGTGGCGTGCATTGGACAAGGCGACGCAATGGGGCGGAAGGCGCTTCTCCCTCATGGCGGGAGTGAGAATCAGCACCTCCAGCTCCAGATCGAGCCCACCCTCGTTCCGATCCGCCTCGTCCGTCAGGTAAGGCAACGGAGCGGGATCGCCCTCAGGCCGGCTCGGCTGCGGGATGCGGAATGGCGCAAGCGCTTCAGGCGTCACGATCCACGCTGAGATGGTGCTGGCGAAGTTCTTGGCCAGGAACGGACCGAGCGGCTGATATTCCCAGGCCTGGATGTCGCGCGCCGACCAGTCGTTGAGCAGGCAGTATCCCCCGATATGACCGGGCGCCTCGGCGATGCCGATGGGCTCGCCGAGCTCGTTGCCGGGTCCGATCCACACGCCCAGCTCCAGCTCGTAGTCGAGCCTCTGGCTCGGACGGAAGCCTGGCTCGGACGCATCCGGCGGCTTCGTCTGCCCGCGCGGCCTGCGCACGGGCACGCCGGAGGGGCGGATCGACGACGCGCGGCCATGATAGCCGATCGGCACATGCTTGTAGTTCGGCAGCAGGGGATTGTCCGGGCGGAACTGCTTGCCGACATTGGTGGCATGGTGAATGCCGACATAGAAATCCGTGTAATCCCCAATGCGCGCCGGCAGGTGCAGGGTGCAATCGGAAGCCGCCTGCAGGCACCCATCCGCTTTCCCTTGATCGGGACTGCCCTGCGCCAGGATTTCCGACAGGCGCCTGCGCAAGGCCTGCCGCGGGCCTGCGCCGAGAGCGAGGAAGGCGTTGAGCGCCGCCCCCGAGGCTGCCTCCGCCGCCCGAGCGGCCTCGCCCGTGAAGAGACCGGCTGCGAGAGCAGCTGGCAGGTCGAGGATCCGATCGCCGATAGCGACGCCGCCCCGGGGCCCACCGCCGCGGGGGCTGAAGACCCCCAGCGGCAGATTCTGGATCGGGAAATCCGCGTGGCCGTTGGCCGAAGCCACCCAGCTTTCGAGCTTCGGATCGTGCGTATGATCGAGTTGCGCCATTGTTTCGATCACCGCTGGTTCGGGTTGAAGTGCTTCTTCAGCTTGTGACCGTAGGCGCCGTAATCCTTCTGAAGCGACTCGGTCTCGGCCGCGAAGGCCGTCACCTTCTGCGGGAAGCGCGTTTCGAACATGAAGGCAAGCGTGCCTTCCAGCTTGTGAGGCTTGAGCTCCACGTTGCTCGCCTTCTCGAAGGAGTCCACGTCCGGCCCGTGCGGCAGCATGGTATTGTGCAGCGACATGCCACCGGGCACGAAGCCGCCGCCGGTCTTGGCGTCGTAGACGCCGTAGATCAGGCCCATGAACTCGCTCATTACGTTCATATGGTACCACGGCGGCCGGAAGGTATTCTCCGCCACCAGCCAGCGGTCCGGGAAGATCACGAAGTCGATATTGGCCGTGCCGGGCGTCTCCGAAGGCGAGGTGAGCACGGTGAAGATGGATGGATCGGCATGGTCGTACAGGATCGGCCCCACCGGCGAGTAGTGCCGCAGATCGTACTTGTAGGGTGCGTAGTTGCCGTGCCAGGCCACCACGTCGAGCGGCGAGTGATCCATGTCGGCGACCCAGAGCAAGCCACCCCACTTCACGTACATCTTCGAAGGGGCATCTCTGTCTTCATACGCCGCCACCGGCGTGAGGAAGTCGCGCGGATTGGCGAGGCAGTTGGCGCCGATCGGCCCGCGCTCCGGCAGGGTGAACGCGCCGCCATAGTTCTCGCACAGATAGCCGCGGGCGGGGCCGCTGGTCAGCTCCACACGGATCTTGACCCCGCGCGGGATCACGGCGATTTCGCCCGGCTCGATATCGATGATGCCGAACTCGGTCCAGAGTCTCAAGGATCCCTGCTGAGGCACGAACAGCAGTTCGCCGTCGGCATTGTAGAAGTACTCGTCCACCATCGAGCGGGTGATCAGGTAGACATGCGCGCCCATGCCGGCCTGGGATCCCGCATCCCCTGCGGTCGTCATGGTGCGGACGCCTTCCAGGAACGAGACAGATTCGGTCGGAAGCGGGATCGGATCCCAGCGCATGGGAGCGATCGGCACCTCCACCTCGACCGCAGGTGCGGTGCGCCACAGGCCGATGTCGGCCTTCTGGAACTGCCCCCAATGGGTCACGGTCGGCCGTATCCGGTAGAGCCAAGACCGCTCATTCGTGGTGCGCGGCGCGGTGAAGGGCGAACCGCTCAGCTGTTCGGCATAGAGACCGTAGGAGCACTTCTGGGGAGAGTTGCGGCCGATGGGCAGCGCTCCGGGGAGAGCTTCGGTCTCGAAGCCGTTGCCGAAGCCTGACATATAGCCCGGCTGGATTGCGCTCTCCTGCACCTGCGATGCCTGCGTCTGAGCAATTTGATTCTGGACATTCATGGTCGTAACCTCCAAAGATAGTTACATGCGTAACTATTGTTTTTGTAACTAACAACCCGATGACGAAACTCGATCTCGAACAATTTCTGCCTTACCGCCTCAACCGGCTCAGCGCAGCCGTTTCCCGGGAATTCCAGTCCGTCTACGGTCCGCACCACGACCTGACGACGCCTGAATGGCGGGTCCTCGCAACCTTGGGCCAATTCGGGGAGAGCAGCGCCAAGGAGATCGGGCGGCACTCATCCATGCACAAGACCAAGGTCAGCCGCGCGGTCCGGGCCCTGGAGATGCGCCGCTGGCTCAGGCGCCGCGAAAGTGAGGAGGACCGCCGCGAGGAAATCCTGACGCTCACGGCGCAGGGGCGCCGCGCATACAAGGACATCGTGCCCAAAGCCTTGGACTTCGAGCAACGCATCCTGCGTGATCTCGGCCCTAAGGCCCCTGCCCTTCTCGCCGCATTGGCGCGGCTTGAGGACGTCCTCCTCCGGTGACCTTAAGCGAGGGCGAAGAGCCTTCTCGAATGAGCTTTCCGCCGCAGAGATCTGCGGCAGGAACTCATTGCGATGCGGCATGGCGCCCGACGATGTACCCGAATGTGAGCGCCGGTCCGAGCGTGATGCCTGCACCGGGATACGACCCGCTCATGATCGAGTTGATGTCATTTCCGCAGGCGTAAAGGCCCTCGATCTCCCGGCCGCTCGTGTCGCGGACCTGACCGTTGGCGTTGACGTCCAAACCCATCGTCGTGCCAATGTCGCCCGGGAAAATCTCGACGGCGTAGAGCTTACCTTCGAGGGGTTTCAAGCACTGGTTCGGCTTGTGGTCCGGATCGCCGAGGGCCGTCTGATAGGGGGTCGATCCCTTGCCGAAATCGGGATCCATACCCTGGGCGGCAAATCGGTTGTAGCGCTCGATCGTGGAGCCGAGGGACTTGGCGTCGATGCCGCATCGGGCAGCCAGTTCCTCCACATTCGGGCCGCACTTGAGATAACCCGATTTCAGGTGTGGACCGATCCTGCCTGGGAAACACGGCACCGCACCCAGTCCGTAGCGGCGCAGCGCGTGATGATCGCAGATCAGGAATGCCGACATCCGGCCATCGTCCATCAGTTTGGTCACCAGCCCCTGCACGAAGTCGTGATAGCTCGCCGCTTCGTTGGTGAAGCGCCGGCCATCGTGGCCGACTGCGATGATGCCGGGCTTCGCCCTGTCCATGAACAGATGCGGAAATGGCCGCTTCGATCCGTCGGATTGCGGAATCAGGGAGACGGGTGCCCAGGACGCGGCGTCCGAATTGGTGGTGACGAAGGCCGCCCCAATCGCCTCGGCTGCGGAAATCGGCCCGCCGGTGTTCGGCGAAGGTGCCATGCTGTAATGGGGCAAGCCGCGGCGGACATGATCGAACATGTCCGCACGGCGCTTCGCATCATGCGGAAAGCCGCCACCGGCGAGAACCACACCTTTCCTGACCTCAATGGTCCTGTCGCCCTGCCTGGTGCGGATGACGGCGGCCGAAACGCGACCGGCCCCGTCCCGCCGAAGCGAGACGAGCTCATGCTCGGTCAAGAGCGGAATGTTCAGGGAGAAAACCGTCTCCGCCAAGCGGCCGGCGACCGCCGCGCCCAGGCTCAGACGCGTGTTGCGGCCGACGAGCATCTTGTCCTTGCCGTATCGCAGAACCTGCTTGGTCGCATGCACGAAGGATGGCCATCGACGCATCATGCGCACGAAATGGTAGAGATCCATCCGGCCGAGCTGCATGCCGCCGAGGATGGTGAATTCCCTGATCGGAGGACGCAGCCGTGCAAGGTTCCTGCCCAGAGCCCTGCCATCGTACTCCAGCGCATCGAGCACGCGCCCTCCCAGCGCCGCCCCATCCTTTTCCGGGTGATAGTCCGGAGAATAGGGGCGATGCGCCATCCTCAGCGCCGTCTTTTCATGGAAGAACGCGATGGCCTCGGGGCCGTTGTCGAGAAACGCGTCAACCAACTCCGCATTGAAGCGATTGCCCGTTTCAAGCTCGATGTAGCGGCGGGCGGCTTTGGGGTCATCCTCCATCCCGGCGGCGCGCATGAGCGGATTGTCGGGCACCCAGATCGCGCCGCCCGACACGGCGGTCGAGCCGCCGAAGTACTCGGATTTTTCTACGACGACCGGTTTCAAGCCACCGTGCGCCGCACTGATCGCCGCCGCTAGCCCCGCCGCTCCGGAGCCGACGACGAGAAGGTCACAGCTTGCGGGAAGACTCTCAGACGCCATGGAGCGGCTCCGGTCTGGGGAAACGGCCAGTTGTCCATCCTCCGTCGACGGCTAGGACCTGCCCGGTAACAAAGGAGGCCTCGTCGGAGGCGAGGAACCGCACGGCACGTGCGACATCCTCCGGCTTACCGACGCGCTGCAACGGGCACTGCTCGATCATGATCTGACGGCGCCAGGTCTCGGTCTGGATGCGCTCGGCGGTGAGCGGCGTTTCGATCAGGCCCGGGGCCACGGCATTCACACGAATGCCCGAGGGACCGAAATCGGTGGCCATCTGACGGGTCATTCCGATAACGGCCGCCTTCGACATCGAATAGCCCGCGCTGTTGTAGGCGCCGATCATACCGAAGACAGAGGCCGTGTTCACGATCGATCCGCCACCCGTCTCCATCATGCGAGCCACGCCCCATCGCGACAGGCGAAAGACACCGAGGATGTTGATGTCGAAATAACGCTGGAGGTCCTCGTCCGACGTTGCGATAGCGTGGGCGCCACGTGCGACGCCGGCGTTATTGACGAGGATGTCGAGCGAAAGGCCGGACCCGTCGAGGGCTGCGCCGATCACATCGAGCAGGCCCGCGTCGGTCACGTCGCCCAGAACGGGAATCAGGCGATCCGATTTCGACGCCAGTCCGTTGATGCCGGCCGGCTCACGGTCGACGGCCGCGACAACAGCGCCTGCCGAGAGAAACGCATGGCAGATCGCCTCGCCGATGCCCTGCCCCGCACCGGTGATGACGGCGACCTTTCCCTGAAGGGATGTGATAGGAAGGTCCATTTCTGCCTTTCCTCAGAATGCTGCCGTGCCGCCGACCGAACGGCCGCCGTCCACGATCAGAACCTGACCTGTGACGTAGCTCGCACGAGGATCGGCGAAGAAGGAGACGGCGTGAGCGATGTCTTCGGGGATACCCAGCTTTCCGGTGGGTTGTGCGGCGCGCATCTCATCGAGGCCATCCTTTCGCTCGAGCAGCATGTCGGTTTGGATAATGCCAGGTGCGACCGCGTTCACCGTGATCTGCTTCATTCCCAATTCCAGGGCCATCGCCTTGGTAAATCCCGCGACCGCCGCTTTCGAAGCGACGTAGTGCGCATAATGCCGAGCTCCGAAGGCTGCCCGCGAGCACAAGTTCACGATGCGGCCCCCTTCGGGCATTTTCCGCGATGCCTGTTGGGAGAGAGTGAACATCGCGATCAGGTTCACCTCGTACATCTTGCGAAAATCGTCCGCAGTGAGCTTATCGAACTCGATGACGGTGAAGATGCCTGCGTTGTTGACCAGAACATGCAGGTTTTCGACGCTGTCGATCAGGGACTGCGTGGCCGTCGGGTCGGTGATGTCGAGGACCGCGGCGCGCGCCTCGTAACCCTTATCCTGAAGTCGACGGACCGTTTCCTCGGCAGGCGCTTGCGCGCGATCGGCAACGACAATGGCGAAGCCGTCTTCCGCGAGACGGTTGGCAATTGCGCGGCCAATCCCGGCGCCGGCGCCGGTGACGATTGCGGTTGGCGATCTGTGCTCAGACATGGACATAACCTTCCAAGCGCCTTGACGTGCAAGGCAGGGTAAAAGTCAGATAATCACGGGGATCGGTCGAGGACCGCGAAGCATGCCCGCAGACCTCAAGGGACCGGCGCAAGCATTCTTGCGCCGGTCGGAAGGATCAGTTCAGGCCGAATGTGTTCTCGTCCAGCTTCGCGAAGATGTTCTCATGTACAACCTTCGCCACCGCTTCGGCGTCGTTCCGATCGATGCCCGCGAGGAGCTTGGCCCACTTCTCCTGCAGGGCGAGAAACTCCTTCACGATATCGCTCGGATCCTCCACACCGCGCTCCTTCATGGTGCGGGCCGGAGCGTTCTCGACGAGAGTGCTTCTGAACTTGGCCAGAGCCTCCTCCAGTTCGGCATGGGGCTTGTTGATGGAGATCTTGCGCTCGGCAGCGCCGGCAAGGGCGGCTCCCACGGCTTGAGCATAAGCGACCTGCGAACGTGCAAGGCCGAGAGCGGTCAGATCGAGGATCTTGCGGCGGCTTTCCGGACCGATCTCTTCCCAGAAGTCCTTGTTGTACACATAGGTCGCGCCGAGTGACGTTCCCTGCTCAAGGGTGGTGATCGACTTCACGACCTCCCAGAACTTGTAGCCCTTGTCGAGGTTCGTCGGATCGGAAAGCGTGCAGTCCAGCGAACCGCGCTCGAGACCCGAGTACACATCAGGCATCGGCGCCGCGACAGGAATCGCACCGAGCGAGGCGGCCCATTCATTCTGCGCCGTTCCCGCAGTGCGGACCTTCAGCCCCTTGACCGAACTCAGGTCGCCGAGATCCTTCATGCACAAGAACACATAGGTGGGTGTCGAATAGCCGCCGAGGAACACCGTATTGTGCTTCGCATATTCCTTCTGCATTCTCGGGTTGGTGAGTCCGATCTCGGTCAGGGCGAAAGCCGTGGCGAAATCGTCCTTCGCAACAAAGGCAAGATCGTTGATCAAGCCTGAAAGGGGCAGGTCCGAGGGCGTGTAGGATGCGGCGACAATGCCCATTTGTGCCACACCGTCACCAATGGCGCCGAGAGTTGTAGGCGCCGGAACCAGCGATCCCGAGGAGTAGATCTCGAATTCGATGGCGCCGTTCGTCGCGGCTTTCACATCGTTGACGAATTTCGCGAAGGCGACCTCGTTCAGGATATGCGTCGGCGCCATCCAGTTGGTTGCCTGATAGGTCTCCGCCTGAGCCAGGCTCGACATCATGGCCAGCGAGGCAACTGTCGTCAGAATTCTTTTCATGATTTCTCTCCCTAGATAGCTTGATTGGGTTGAACTGGGCACGAATTCGAGCGCCCAGGTTTTTCATTGACCGTCAGTTGGCCATGAAGGCGGGCAGCCAGAGGCTGATTGCGGGGAAGGCGACGAGAAGGGCCAGCGTCACGAAATCGATCAGGATGAACCAGCTTACGCCCTTGAAAATCTCCCCGAGCGTGACGCGATTGCCCATCGAGGACTTGATGACGAACACGTTCATCCCCATCGGCGGCGTCACAAGGCCGATCTCCAGCAGCTTTATCGTCAGAACGCCGAACCAGATCAGATTCACGTCGTGCGCGACGAGGAGCGGCCCCAGAACCGGCAGGCAGAGCAGCATGATGGAAATCGATTCGAGAAATGCGCCCAGGATCAGGAACAGGATGCAGATCAGGAATATGACGGTGAAGGTCGAATAGCCGTCGAACAGACCGATGACAAAATCCGGGATCGTGGCGAGCGCCACGAAGCGCGCAAAGAGCGCCGCACCCAGAATGACCATGAAGATTTCCGAGGTTCCGGCCGCAGTGTCCACAAGGGCGCGCCTCATGATGCCCATGTTAAGGCGTCCGCGCGCAAGAGCCAGAAGGAACGCGAGGAACGCGCCCGCCGCACCGGCCTCGGTCGCGGTGAAGATGCCGGCGAAAATGCCACCCATGATTCCAAGAATCAGCACTGGCAGGGGCCATGCATCGGCAATAAGTGCCCATTTTTCTTCAGGCGTGACCTCTACTTTCACCTTCGGCGCCAGCGCGGGATTCAATGCACAGCGGACGGTGATCATGCCGAGAAACATCACGGCGGTGAGAATGCCCGGGATGATGCCCGCAACGAAGAGCGTCGAGATCGAAGTGTCGAGCAGCAATCCGAAGACGATCATCAGAACGCTGGGCGGGATCAGCGCTCCCAGGGTGCCGGCCGCCGCGACGGACCCGGTGGCGAGGCCCTTGTTATAGTTCGAGCTGAGCATCTCCGGAACGGCGATGCGTGAGAAGGCTGCGGCGGTTGCGACCGATGATCCCGATGCGGAGGCGAAAAGCGCGCTTGCAGCGACCGTGGACGAGGCAAGCCCTCCCGGCAGCCACGACAGCAGGATGCGGGCTGCGCCGAACAAGCCGCGGGTCAAGCCCGCCTCCACGGCAATGAAGCCCATCAGCAGGAACATCGGGATCGCCGACAGGTTCCAGTCGCCAATCAGGTGGAACGGAACAGCCTTGGCGATACCGACCGCGGGCCTCCAGCCCATCATGCTCCAGATGCCTATGAAGGCGGTGCTGCCCATAGCAACCCCGATCGGCATCCGCAGGCCGATCAGCGTCAGAACGAGACCAATTCCGATAAATCCAATCTCTATGCGGTCCATCGCAGGCCTCAGTGACTATGAATCTGGGTTGTGGTTTCGACCAGCCGCACCCGGTCGCCCGCGAAGATCTTGATCAGCAGCACGAGGCAGGCGAGTGCCAGGCCGAGAGGCAGCATGTATTTCGCGGGCCAAACCGTTACACGCCACAGGCCGTCGACGGTCTCGTTGATCCGAAAAGCCCGCATTGCCACATCCCACGAGAACCAACCCAGGCCCATGTAGAAGATCAAGGTGCCGATCTGGCCCACCTTGCACATGACGCGCTGCGCGGCGGGACCGACATTGTCATAGATGAGGTCCACGGAGATCGCGGATCCCTTGGCCTCGACATAAGCGAGGATCAGGAACACGGAAGCGATCATGTAGTAGTTGGCCACGACCTCGGCCGTGCTGGGGACCGGATAGTGAAATACGTATTTCCCGATGACGTCCGCCATGATGTGAAACATCATCAGGGCGACTGACAATCCTGCCAGAACGGTCAATGAATTTGTCAAGAATCTTAGAATTCTTATCATGACATCTCCTCCCCCCTGTGCGTGCACCGGCCCGGCCTACGCCCACGGCCGGCGCACGGTTCTCACTGCATGCGATACCCGCCGTTGACGTCGATCACGGCGCCGGTGATGTAGGACGAGTCCTTGCCCATCAGGAACGCAACGGCTCCGGCGACATCCTCGGGGCTGCCCACTCTCTGAAGAGGGATGGATCCGGTGACTGTGGCGTAGTTCCCGGGGTCAAGCGATTGGTGCAGCATCGGCGCGTCAATCAGGCCGGGAGCAACGGCATTCACCGTGATCCCGAGATGGGCGGCCTCTCGCGCTCCCGCCTTGATCAAGCCCAGTACCGCACTCTTGGATGCAATATACGCCGAGCTCGAGCGATAGCCTCCGAGCTGCGCCGCCACCGACGCAAAGCCCACGAAGCGGCCATTCCTGAGAGTGCGGCGGCTTGCTGCACGCAGGTATTCACGCAACAGAAGGAAGGTCCCGGTTGAATTCACGGACTGCGTCAAGTTCCAGTCCTTCAACTCGATTTCCGTGATCGGCGGGCGCTCACCACCCGGACCGAACAGAAGAATACCTGCAGCCGCGACAACGGCGTCGATCGGCGCACCCGCCTCTTCGGCGACCCTGAAGGTGTTGATGACGCTCGTTTCATCTGCAACGTCGAGCGCAACAGCGCGGTGCCCCTCGCCAGGCAATCCGCTCAACGTGTCCCTTGCAGCGTCGCGTGAGAGATCCGCGGCAAGGATGCTGAAACCATCCTCTGCGAGCCGGCGAACGACGGCTCTCCCGATGCCGCCAGCCGCGCCGGTGACAAGACAGACGTGTGACATTCTTGATACATCCTAACAAGCAACGACAGCAGAATGAACACATTCTGCGCTCTCTGGCAAATATTATGTTTGCATAAATATCATTTTGGATCCAATTTTATTCCTGACATTGCGCGACTAAAGTTGAACGATCGTGACGTTGTCCAAGGGGGTAGCCATTTGACGGATAACCATACCAGTGCAGAAATGGTGGGCGAACGGCTGCGTGAAGTGATCCTGCGCGGCGAGCTGCAACCCGGCGAGAAACTGCATCAGAACCGGTTGGCCGAGCAGCTGGGCGTTTCGCGGACGCCGCTCCGCACCGCGCTCGCAGCGCTCGCCGATTCCGGTCTCGTCGTCTACGAGAGCAATTGCGGATACCGGGTCCGCGAGTTTTCGCCCGAGCAGATCCGCGGGGCCTTCATCGTGCGCGCGGAGCTTGAAGCGCTCGCCTGCACACTGGCTGCGCCCAACATGACCGACGCCTTTGCTCAGCAGCTGTTCGACTTCGTCGCGGAGGGAGATCGGCTTCTTGCAGGCGGACAGCTGCTGGAAGACAACCACGCGCCATACCGCGAGATGAATGTGAGCTTCCACAAGCTGATACAGACGATTGCCGGAAATCCCTGGATCGCTGATTTCGTCGCGCGCCTGCACAACGTGCCCCTGACATCGGATCGCATCATATTATGGGAGCACTGGAAGATCATTCATCGCTCTCATGACGACCATCGCCGGATCGCCGAAGCGCTCTCCCACGGGAACGGAATGCGAGCCGGAGCGATCATGCGTGAGCATGTGCTCTTTGCCATGGACTATCTCTTGAGTCAGCTGAACAGTCAGTCTGAAGGCGCGCTGCGTATCGTGCCGGCTCGGGCGAACACCCAAAACAGGAAAACATCAAAAAGGAAGCCTTGATGACGATAAGACTTTTTCATTCACCAGCATCACCCTACGTCCGTAAGGTCATGGTTACCGCCTACGAGCGTGGCGTTGAAGATCAGATCGAGATCCTTGGCTCAGCCGCCGGTCCGGTCAAGCGGGATCCCGAAATCGTCAAGCACAACTCATCCGGCAAGGTGCCTTGCGCCCTGCTGGAGAATGACACCCCCTTGTTCGACAGCCGAGTGATCTGCGCCTATCTTGACTCCCTCGCCGGCCGAGAAGGAACGGTCTACCCGCAAGGGGCGGATCGTTTCGACGTGCTGACCCTGGAGGCACTTGGGGATGCGATCCTCGATGCCTGCCTTCTGTGTCGTTATGAGGCGGTCCTGCGGCCGGAGAGCCTCCGGTGGGACGACTGGTATGCAGGCCAGATGGCGAAGGTCGATTCCGGCTTAGACGATCTGGAAGGAAAGTGGTTCGAAAGGATCTCCGGCGCATTTCACGCGGGATCGATCGCAGTGGTCTGCGCGCTCGGCTATCTGGACTTCCGCTTCTCCGACAAGGATTGGCGAAGCACTCATCCGAAGCTCGCCGCGTGGTTCGCAGAGGTTTCTGAGCGCCGCTCGATGAAGGAGACATTGCCGAAGGGGTAGTCCCGCTCGGCATGACCGCACGGCTCGCCCAGTTCAGCGGGCGAGCCACTGGGTCTTCCCCCTGATGCCTTTCGCAACGCCTGTGCCGGATTTGGAGGCACTCCTGGATCAGGACATGCTTTCCATATTTTTCTCCCAGCAGTATCCCGCAAGGCTATGAAGGCGGCGAGCGACCGCTCGGTCGGAATACGCTCGAGGCTATCGACGATAAAGACGACACGCGAGCAGCTATCATCGTCAGGGCACTGGCCATATGCACTGGCGGACGAAAGAGGTGCTGCACGCGATGTACGGCCACCGGAGCCGGTGAGCTCTCGAGATGGCACCGTCAGCCTAACCGGGTAGTGATGGGATGCTGACATAGATATGGGATGAACGTGTCTCGCCATCCCCGCGATGCCCGTCATCGCTTCCCGGCTGAAGTCATCAGCCATGCCGTGTAGTTGTA